>NZ_QOVX01000002.1:0-1145482 GCF_008365395.1 Neorhizobium sp. P12A
CAAACGCAACAAACAATCTTCTCGACACGCCTCGGCCCAAGCCGAAATCATCGGGCCGCGAAAGCGGCCTTTTGCTTTTGGGGCCTGCCGCAGAACATATGAAATGAAAGATCGGCGCACCGGTACTATAATGGTGCGTCCATTACAGGAGACCAATTGATCCGCAATTGGCTCCGGCAGAAAGCATCACCGCTTTGCGGTGACGTTATCGCGACATTCGGCAAAGCCGAATGCGCAACACCGGATAAGCCGCTCAGCGGCTTACCTAGAGGACGCGGGGTGGAGCAGCCCGGTAGCTCGTCAGGCTCATAACCTGAAGGCCGCAGGTTCAAATCCTGCCCCCGCAACCAAATCCACACAAATAGCCCGCCCCACGGCGGGCTTTTGCGTTCCAAACAGCCCCTATCCCTGGCGCCAAGACGGCATCTTCCTCGGCAACGATAGCCCAGCGGCCAAGCACCAGAACTAAAAGCCCAAACCACCGTGAAGAGTCCCGGAAGCAAGGCGAGGGCGATGCTGCCGATCTCCAAATCGTGCGACGCATCATCAGACCAACGTCTGAACCAGCATGGACCCAGGTCCGAGGGCAAGAATCTTTGGTCCTAGTGCCATAGATTTGGACGTCTGCTGCGCCAGCTTCTTGTCGATGCAAGCGTCGGAATATCCGGCTATTTTTGGCGGTGGAGTGGTTCGATGAGCATGGCGGGGTTGTCAAAAATGGGCATGATTGCCGCAACTCCCGTCGTCGCTTCTATCCGTAAAAGCACGCGATGTGCCAATGCCCCCGCGAAGGGCGAAGGGTGGCATTGAGAGTGAAGAGCGAGCGAAGTGCGACCGTCGCGGTTGTCGTGCCAATGTACAATGCCGAGCGAACGATCGGTGCGACCCTGGCCAGCATCTGCCGGCAAACCCATCAAGCCCTTGAGATCATAGTCGTCGATGATGGCTCGTCGGACAATTCGGCATCGATCGCGGCCGCCTACGCAAAGCAGGATCGCCGGATTCGGACACTTCAACAGCAGAACAGTGGCGTCGCCGCAGCCCGCAACCATGGCGTTGCTGCGACCGACGCGGCGTTTCTGGCCTTTGTCGATGCTGATGATCTATGGGCTCCGTCAAAGATCTCTCTTCAGTTGCAGGCGCTGGAGGCAGGCGGCTCATCGGCGGGATTGGCCTATTGCTGGTTTGCCCTTATCGACGGCGATAGCCGTGTATTCTCGAAGGATAACCGCCCGATCGCCGAAGGACGCGTGCTCCAGCAGCTGTGCAGGAACAATTTCGTCGGCAACGGCAGCTCGATGCTCCTGCGTCGTTCCGCATTTGAAAAGGCCGGCCGGTTCGAACCTTCACTAAGGGGGCGTAGCGCCCAGGGCTGCGAGGATCTTCTGATGTGTCTGCGAATTGCGGAGAGTTATGAATTTCGCGTCATACCTGAATATCTTGTCGGCTATCGCGTGACGAACACGAACATGTCGAGCGACGTCATGCAGATGCTGCGGTCATGTGAAATCGTTCTTGCCGAATATCGCGAAAAATATCCTCAATATGGCGCCGATCTCGATGGTCATCTGCTCGACATGATCCATTGGCTGGCCGTCAGAGGTTTCGTCGGCGGGCGAACGCTCGAGGGCTGCCACCTCTTGAGGCGATTCTTCGCAATGGAGCCACGGCGGACAATCTCCTGCCTGCCGCACATGCTGGAAGTCTATTGCCGGGCACGGCTGGTTCCGAATTGGATCAAGGCTCCCGTAAAGCGCTTGCGAAACAGGAACGACAAGTTCCGGCCTCTCTATGCGGAGACGATCCTGTGACGCTGATCGCGCCCGTCTTTACGCAATTGCGGCGGCTTTTTCGCCTGGCGGCGGCGCCTGCCTGGGCTGGGCCGACGATCGTCGGGCTTGGATTGGCCGGGGCGGTCCTCGAGGGAGCAGGGCTTTTCCTCTTCATCCCCCTGATCCAGAGTCTCGGGGCAGCAGCGCCCCAGCAGGGTCGATGGCAGCCGATTTTCGACCGACTTCTGATGCGGGTCCCCGAAAGTCATTTGACGGCGTTTCTGGTCGCGCTTTTATGCGTCAGCATCCTGCTCAAGAATGCGGTCCATTTCGTCAACGCCTGGGTGAGCCGATACGTGGACGGTCTTGTCGCACATCGGTTGCGAACAAGGGTCTTCGACCAGACGATCAGTTCCTGCGTCGACTACCGGGTTGAAAACAAGCGTTCGGACATCATCACGACAATCGCCAACAACACCTGGAAGGTCAGCCAAGGCTTGAGCCTCGCCTACCGATTGATGATCTGCTTCTGCACCTTCACCGTCTTCATTCTGCTGATGCTGCTGATTTCCATCGAGCTGACCCTTGTCTCGATGATGTTTCTGTTCCTCGGCGCCATGGCCATTCGTCTGGCGACGCGCCGCGCCGATGAGACAGGCAAGGCCGTTGTCGAAGAAAACAAGCAGTTTGGCCTCAGAATGTGGGAAAGCATCAACGGGCTGCAATTGATCCGGGCCTTTGCTCAGGAGGATTACGAACGCAGTCGCTTTCGGCAGACGTCGGATACTGTGCGAAAACGTCTTCTGAAACTCGACATGCTGTGGGCGACGCCTGGACCGGTTTCGGAAATCTCGATCACAATCCTGATCGGCGCGCTCGTCCTCATCGCCCAGTCGACGGATATAGGCATTGCCGCACTGGCCGCATTTCTATCTCTGCTCTACCGGCTTCAAGGTCCGACGCGGGAACTGCTGCAGTCGAAGGTCGCACTGGATGGCCTCACCGGCAGCATTGACGACGTCGACGATTTTCTGCGCAAGACGGAAAGGCCTTTTCTCTCTGAGGGGCATCTGCCTGCACCCGCGCTCGGCAACGCCATCGAATTCCGGAATGTTTCCTTCCACTATGCTCCCGATCAGCCACTCGCTTTGCAAGATGTCTCCTTCAGCATTCCAAGAGGCAAGACCACGGCGATCGTGGGCGAGTCGGGCGCAGGCAAGTCGACGATAATGGCGCTGCTTTTTCGCTTTATCGATCCCACGTCAGGCAATGTTCTTGCGGACGACGTGTCCCTTCCTGAATTCGATCTCCGCAGTTGGCGCAAGCGCCTATCGCTGATGTCTCAGGAGGTCCATCTCTTCAACGACACGATCGCTGCCAATATCGCCTATGGCGACCTGGAAGCCGGCAAGGCCGAGATACGCAGAGCCGCAGAGATTGCCAGGGCGCATGATTTCATCCGGCAGCTGCCGGGTGGCTACGAGACACGTGTCGGCGACCAGGGGATGCGTCTGTCAGGTGGACAAAGGCAGCGCGTCGCTCTCGCCCGAACAATACTTCGCAATCCCGACATTCTCCTCCTGGACGAGGCGACGAATGCGCTCGATGTCGAGACCGAACAGGCGTTCCAGCTCGCGCTCGACGAATATTCCCATAACCGGACCGTGGTCGTGATCGCTCACCGGCTCTCGACCGTTCAGGCTGCCGACCAGATCATCGTGATGCAAAAGGGGCGCGTCATCGAAGCCGGCTCGCCGGGCGAACTCTTCCAGCGGCAGGGTCATTTTTCCAGGCTTCACGAGTTTCAGCTCAATCGCGCTGTCATGGGTGGGATTGGCTGATGAGCTACAAGCTTGCTGAAATTGAGCTGTCGCAACCTCTGATGCCGATCGAACTCACCGCCGGGCAGAACGGCGTCGGTCTCATCGTCCGCTGGCAAAGCCGGCTAATCGCATTCGAAATGATCGAGCTACCCGCCGGATCGGTGCTGACGGTCGATAGGCTGAAAGCCCTCGCCGACCAGCGCTTTGCCGGACGCGTTCTTGCCGCAAAGATGGAAGAAGCACTTGCAGAGAGACGGCCGGCGAAGGCCGCGAAGCTGCCGAGCCTTAGCATAGCGATCTGTACCAAGGATCGCGCGCAGCGTCTTTCCCGGCTGCTGGGTTCGCTCGATCGGGTTCGGGCAAAGCATGCCTTCCCGTCCGTCGAAATCGTCGTCGTCGACAATGCCTCGGTGGACAACGCCACGCGCGAGGCCGTCACCGGTTTTAGGGATGTCCGCTATGTTTTTGAACCGAGGCCGGGGCTCGACTTCGCCCGCAACGCGGCCCTTCACGCGGCCACCGGCGATATCATTGCATACTTGGACGATGACGTGGTGGTCGACCGCAATTGGCTCGCAGGCCTTGCCAAGGCGTGCCGTGACAATCCCCGTGCCGGCGGCTTTACGGGCCTAGTGCTGCCCTATCGGCTCGATACCGAGGCACAGATCTTTTTCGAACGACGGGGAGGATTTGGCCGTGGTTTTGCGAGAAGGGAATTCCACAATGCGCGGTTCGACAATCCGCTACACCCGGTGGGATCAGGCATTCTTGGCGCCGGCTGCAACATGGCCTTCGATCGTGCGCTGCTGATCGAACTTGGCGGTTTCGACGAAGCTCTTGATACGGGCGCGCCATTGCCTGGGGGCGGTGATCTCGACATTTTTTACCGCGTGCTGCGATCCGGCAGTCCGATGATCTATGAGCCGGAATACACGGTCTATCACGAGCACCGCGAAACCATCCCGCAGCTCCGACGACAATATTGGACCTGGGGCCTCGGCATGATGGCCTTCCTCGTCAAAAGTTACCGCGCAGACAGTGAAATGCGTGCGCGGCATCGCGCCATGGTCCGGTGGTGGTTCCTCGATCAGTTGAAGGCGCTCGCTCGCGCTGCAGCCCGGCGTCGTGGCCAAGACCTGCGCTTCGGCATCGCGGAACTATGGGGCGGCATCTACGGCCTTGCGGGTGAATACGATCGCTCGCTTGCCCGCATCCGGTCGATCCGGGAGCGCAATCCATGACGGAGCGCTTCGACATAAGGCATATCGATCTCGCAATCGCCGACGCCGACGCCGGCACGCCGGGTGGGCGGGCTTTGTCCGTCTTCTGGTGGAAGGACTTGCCGCTTGGAACGCGCGCATCCCTGCAGGAGGAGCTGCCTTTCGGAATCTCCCTGTTGCGCCAGCTCACCGCCGAATATGCGGCGAGGCAATTGGAAGCGCGTGCCGTGATGCTCGGCGCACCGCTGCGAGCCACCTATGAAGGATGGGCGAAACCCGCGATCTCGCTTGCATCCGCACTTGAAGCCGAAAATCTGATCGAGAGCCTCGATGAGTTCGCAACCGCATCTTCAGTCGCCGCGGATGATATTTCCGTAGTGATCTGCACCCGTGATCGGGGTCCGGCGCTGGCGGAATGCCTTCGCAGCGTAGTGGCGCAGCGCGGCACTCCGGGAGAGATCATCGTCGTCGACAATTCCAGAGACTGCAATGCCAGGAGCGTTTGCACCGAATTTCCTGATATCCGCTACGTGCATGAGCCGCGCGCCGGGTTGAGCCGTGCGAGAAACGCAGGGATCCGCGCAAGCCGGCTGAACATTATTTCCTTCACCGATGACGACGTCGAAGTCCATCCGGGCTGGACCGCCGAGATCGCACGCGCCTTTGCCGGGCGGGATGTCGAAGCGATGACCGGCCTGGTGCTGCCGGCACGCCTCGACACCGGCGCGCAATGCTATTTCGAGTTCGCCATGGGCGGTTTCGGGACCAGTTTCATACCGCGCACTTTCGGAAGACAGTTCTTCGAAGAGACCCGGCCGCATGGGGCGCATGTCTGGAAGATCGGTGCTGGAGCCAACATGGCCTTTCGGCGATCCGTATTCGAGCGGCTCGGCCTGTTCGATGAACGCCTCGGGGCAGGCGCTGCAGGATGTTCCGAGGATTCGGAACTCTGGTATCGGCTGCTGGCGACTGGCGGGGAGTGCCTCTACGAACCGCGGGCGGTTGTCTTCCACCATCACAGAAGCGATTGGCCGGGGCTCAAGCGGCAAATGAAGGCTTACATGAAGGGTCATGTGGCGGCGCTGATCGTGCAATACGACAATTTCGGCGATCGCGGCAATATTGTGCGCGTCTGGACGCAGCTACCGATTCATTTTGCGAGGACCTTCCTCAAGACGCTTATTAAGGGTTCGCCGGGCAGGCTCGGAATTCTGGCCGCGGAAATTAAGGGGTGGCTCGCCGGATTGCAGTTTTTTCTGCGCTTCGGCTGGAGAAAGCAGCAGGTCCCGATGCGCGCAGCCACTGCCATTGCCAAGGAGACAGCACGATGATCAAGAAAGCGCCACTCGGCCGGTTCTTGTCCAGGAACCCTTATCCCAATGGTCTGACGGATGGCCTGTTCTATCGGGAGAAGATGCGCGCCATCCATCGTATTGCCCCAACTGAAACGGCAGGTTCGGGACGGGTGCTGGAAATCGGTGGCGGCCGTAGCGGCCTTGCGAGCATCCTCTACCCGGATGCTGATATCATCACCTTTGACATCGACCCGGAATTGGCCGCGCATCAGCCTTCCTGGGCGAAATCGACTTTCATTTGCGGCGATGCATGTACGCTGCCTTTCGACGATGGCAGTTTCGACATCGTTACCCTGTTCGACGTGCTGGAGCATATTGAAGACGATCGCCGCGCCGCGAGCGAGGCGTTACGGGTGGTGCGACCGGGCGGATATGTCCTTGTCTCAACTCCTGAAGCGAAGTGGCATTATCCCTATTTCAGTGTGATGAAACCCCATTGTCCGCATGAGAGCGAACTGATGCGCGAATGGGGCCATGTCCGACGGGGATACCGCGATCCGGAACTCACAGCCCTTTTCGACAGGCCGCCGGAACGGCGCGCCACTTTCATCAACCCCGCCACGGCCTTCTTCCATGACATCTCGTTTTCCCGTCTCGGGCGCCGACGCCGCAAGGTACTCTATGCGCTGGCGGCTCCGGTTACGGTTATCGGCTATTTGATGCACCGGCCCACAACGAGCGGCACCGAGACAGCCTTCGCTTGGCGCAAATGAACGGTCGCCAGGCGCCGCGCGTCATCGCCCTCTTTCCATGGGGTGATGTGATCGAGGAGTTTCTCGAGCCGATAGGGCTGGAGCTACAGGATTTCGTCGAGCGGATGACCGGAGGCTGGCTATTCGGCTATGCCGCCGCGCTAAAGGCGGTAGGGCACAGGCCGGTCATCGTCTGCGCATCCGAACGCGTGACCCGAACCGAGTGCTACGAGCATTCGGGCGCGGGCGTGTCGATCTGGGTTGCACCGGGAAGACGGCCTCGGTTCAGCCATTCTCCTGCCGTCCATAGCCTGCGCCGCTGGGCAGCGATACCGTTTGCCGCCTTTCAGGAGATTCTCACGCGCGCCCGATGCGACGTGCTGCTCGCCCAGGAATATGAATATGTTCGCTTCGACGCGCTTGCATGGTTGGCGCGCCGGCTAAATATTCCCCTCTATGCCAGCTTCCAGGGCGGAGATCGCACGCTTTCCTGGATCGAAGCCGTTGCAAGACAGCTCTCCCTTCGCGCCTGCCGCGGCCTGATCGTCGCTTCCTCCGCGGAGCGGGACCGCCTCGCCAATGCCTATCCGCGCATTGCGCTCGACATCGCCGATATCCCAAACCCGCTGGACACCGAGGAATGGCGAGCGATGGATCGCAGCGCGGCACGAGCCGGCCTTGGCCTGCCGCAGGACGGCTTCATTGTCGTCAATCACGGACGTATCGATATCCATCGCAAGGGTCTCGATGTTCTCCTGAATGCCTGGGCGGAGTTCGCCAATGATCCGGCCTGCCAATTGGTAATCATCGGCTCTGGCCAGGACAGCGAGGCATTCGCGGAACTCCTGCGAAAAAGCGGCCTGTCGAATTTGCACTGGCTTTCCACCTACACCACGGATCGGCCTCTGATCCGGCGCTGGCTTTCGGCGGCAGACGCCTATGTCACGGCCTCACGCATCGAAGGCATGCCGGTCGCGCCGCTGGAAGCGATGGCCTGCGGGCTTCCTGTCATCGCCACGGACGCGCAAGGCTTGCCGGACATTCTCTTGGACGGAGAAGCCTCCGGCGGCCTGATGGTGCGTAAGGAGAGGCCGGCGGAAATTGCGCAAGCCTTGACGAGACTGAAAGACGGCAGAGACCTTCGTGCGCGGCTCGGTGCGGCCGCCAGAAAGCGGGTGACGGAAAAATTCTCGTTCGAAGCGGTCGGCGCCGCTCTCGATGATTTTCTGACGACGCCCCGCAGGTAAGGATCACATCCGGCTGCGATACCAGGCAAGTGCCGTGTCGACGATCCTGTCCATGCCGGATTGCGTGGGCACCCATCCAAGCTCCCGCTGAGCCTTGGCCGCCGAAGCGACGAGAGCCGGTGGGTCGCCCGGCCTGCGGGGGCCATAGGAAACGGGAAGCTCACGTCCGCAAGCACGAGCAACGGCGTCGACCAATTCCTTTACCGTCGTTCCATTGCCCGTGCCGAGATTGTAGGCATGCACGCCGGGCCTCTGCAGCAGCATTTTGCCCGCAAGGACATGCGCCTGTGCCAGATCGCTGACATGGACATAGTCGCGCACAGCCGTTCCGTCGGGTGTATCGAAATCGGTGCCATTGACGGTGAAAAACCGGCCGGGCCGAGTCGCCGCCTCTATGGCAAGCGGAACCACATGCGTCTCAGGCTCATGATGTTCGCCGATCTCTCCATCCGGATCGCAGCCTGCCGCATTGAAATAGCGCAGCATGACAGCGTTGAGACCGTGAGCGCGCGAAAGATCGTCTATCATCCGTTCGATGATGAATTTCGACCATCCATAAGGATTGATCGGCCACTGCGGATGCTCTTCATCGATCGGCGTTTGCACCGGAATGCCATAGGAAGCGCAGGTGCTCGAAAAGATCAGCTTGTCGACCCCTGCCTTCAGCATTTCCTCGAGCAGCACCAGCGTTCCGAAACTGTTGTTCCGGTAGTAGAGTTCGGGGCGCTCGACAGATTCGCCGACATAGGCATAGGCAGCGAAATGCGCCACCACATCCGGTCGGTACTGGCGCAGCGCTGCAGCCATTGTCTCGGCGTCCGCAATGTCGCCCTCGACCAGTGGCCCCCATTTGACCGCCTCGCGCCGGCCGCGCGAAAGATTGTCGTAGGTGACGACCGTCCAGCCCGCTTCGGCGAACGCCTTGCAGCAATGCGATCCGATATAACCGGCTCCACCGGTGACGAGGACAGTGGTCATTCCGCGGCGACCGATTGCGAAGCGCATAGCGAAAGCCGGTCTTCAAAATGGGCAACAGTTCTGGCAAGCCCTTCTCGTAACTGAACTTTGGGCTTCCAGCCGAGTTCGCGGGTGGCCAGCCCGATATCCGGTCGCCGCTGCCTGGGATCATCGGCAGGTAGAGGCAGGAATTTTATCTTCGATCGGCTTCCGGTGAGTTCGATGACGAGATTGGCAAGCTCGAGCATCGTGAACTCGACAGGATTGCCGAGATTGATCGGGCCTGTAACCTCGTCCTTCGTTCCCATCAGGCCAACCAGGCCGCCGATGAGGTCATCGACGTAGCAGAACGAGCGCGTCTGCTCACCGTTGCCATAGACCGTTATCGGCTTGTTCTGCAGTGCCTGAACGATGAAGTTCGAGACAACGCGACCGTCATCGGCCTGCATTCTCGGACCATATGTGTTGAAAATCCGCGCGACCTTGATCCGGAGACTGTGCTGGCGCCAATAATCGAAGAACAGGGTTTCGGCGCATCGCTTTCCCTCGTCGTAACAGGAGCGCGGGCCGATCGGGTTCACCTTGCCCCAATAGCCCTCCGGTTGGGGATGGATTTCCGGATCTCCATAGACTTCCGACGTGGAAGCCTGGAGTATCCTTGCGCCGACTCGCTTGGCAAGGCCCAGCATATTGATCGCGCCATGAACACTGGTTTTGGTCGTCTGTACCGGATCGAACTGATAGTGAACCGGGCTTGCGGGGCAAGCCAGATTGTAGATCTCGTCGACCTCTACATAGAGCGGGAATGTGATGTCGTGACGGATGATTTCGAAAGACTTGTCGTCGAGCAAATGCGCGACATTGCCTCTCCGCCCGGTGAAAAAATTATCGACGCAAATAACCTCGTGCTTTTCTTGTAAGAGTCGCTCGCAAAGGAACGACCCGAGGAAACCTGCACCGCCTGTCACGAGGATTCGCTTGGCTTGCCGCATGGCCGCTTACCTCGAAGCCAATTCCGCGACGCCGCCGCGGAGAGGAACTGCGGCAAGCATCACGGCGATGGGATCGTTTTTCAGGAAGCCGTCCATGTTCATCAATCGTCTCCGCGCGCCCCACAAAAATGGTCAGATACCCTGCCACTTCCGGCGCTGGAAAAAACTGGCGCAGGAGAAGGCGTAATTCTATGGCATTAGGACCAAAGATTTGCGTTCTGGGAGATAGGTCTGTCCGGGCATAGGACGTTGGTCTGAGCAGAAATGAGACAGCGGTTCGCTGGCTTCGCTCCCAGCTCTCGACCAGCGGACCAAGAGTGTGGCTCCAACCCTCAAGCAGGCTCCAGCATGCCGAAAACAGCCACGCAGGCGATCGCAACAATGCCAAGTGCGATCTCTACAATCGTGCCTGTACGGATTGCGGCCAGTGCACGTTGAGGCTGCCGGCCTATCCTCGGGACGAAGACATATCGGTTGATGATCGCAAGCATCGTCATGCAGGTGACGACGGCAATCTTGAACGCCAGCATCGCCTGGTAGGGAGAAGCCCAGTTCGTCGGCAAGCGGCCCAGGATCAGCGCCGTGTTGATCAGTCCCGATAGAATGACCAGGGCGACCGCTGCGTGTCCGATATTGGAGAACCGTTTGAGTGCGCGTCCCGCATCCCGCCTGCATTCCTCTACCTCAAGCAGTCGCAGGATGGGAATCAGCGGCACGAGCGCTCCGAACCAGCTGCCTGCGGCAAGAAGATGGACGATATCGTTGAGGCGATGTGCTAGTCCAAACCAGCCTTGGTGCATCGCGGCGTGGCCGGTCAATGTCAGGGACGCAAGGCCAAGCCCTGCGGTCAGAGCAAGTGCTGCCGGCCTCAGGTGGCGTGGAGCAAGGAATGCCACGAGAAGAAGAACGCTGCTCACGGCCTGGACCTGCCATGCCCATCCCGCCGTCGTCTCGAAGAGCACATCGTGGATCGTCGCGGAATTGACCGCATCCACCCAGCCATTGCCGATTATCCCGGTTTGCAGAGGCAAGGCAATTGCGGTCGTGAGCATGGAAACGATTGCAGCAGCCAGCACAAAGCCCGTGAATTTCGGCCAGACGCGCCTCGATATGGAAGCCGGCGCAAGAGCGGAAAGGAACGCCGAGCAGCCCCACAGGAGCATGAGCGATGTATCGTGCAGAAAGCGGCACGCCTGATATGCTGTATCGGGAGTGATCAAGGCGTCACGGTAAAGCTGTAGCTGCCGCTGCTCTTATGACCATCGGTCGAAAGAACGTGCCAGTAGACGGTGTAAGCGCCGGCGGAAAGCGTTTGCGACACCGGCACTATCAGGACCTTGTCTCCATCCATGAGCATGGGGTCGCCGGTCTCGATTGCCGATTTGTCCGATCCCGTGATCGTCAGGCCGCTGAAATTCAGATTGAGGGCCTCCGAGAAGCTGAGATCCAGCTCCGTCGGCGATGCGGAGACTGAAGACCCGTCCGCCGGCGAGGACGTCGTGAGTTCCGCATGCGCAAAGGCGGGCCTTGCAAGGGCAATCAGGGCAGCGGCAAGGCCGATAATCATGATCCTTTTGCGCATTTGCTTCTCGTTGCTATGGAAATTCAACCTGCTGGCCGCACGGCGGATATCAAAATGAAATTACATCGCTTTCATGGATATCAGGATCAGACTCGATACCGGTTTGGGTGAGGTGCGAGCGATGCAATTGCCTTATCGCAAACACGCATCCGTTTCACGTCGATTCACTGCCTGCAACATAGTTGGTAGACATTCCCAAATCGCATTTATTCCAAGCCCTCAAAGGATTACCACTTCCTTATAAATCCTGCTAACAGCATCTCGGCAAGGCCGATAGCATCTCCGCGGGGCCTTGGAGATGCGGCATTTAGGCCTTGAATGCATGAGGCGAAAGGATTGCATGGCTGGAAATTCATTGCGCAGGCAGTTGTCTGCCCGGTTCGACCGGTCGCGCCGCCGCGCCTATATCGATAATTCGGAAACCCCGACCTATGTGATCGGCGACGTTCACGGGCGCCATGATCTCCTGGCTGAAGTCGAGGCGACCATCGTTGCCGACGCATCGCGGCTGCCGGGTCGCAAGCTGATTGTCATGCTCGGAGATTTCATCGACCGCGGGCCATCATCTGCGCGGGTGATCAGCCGGTTAATGGCGCCGCCTCCGCCGAATTTTGACCGCGTCTGCCTGACCGGAAACCATGAGCTGGCAATGCTCTCCTACATCGATGACGATATATCGCTCTCGCAATGGTTCGCCATGGGAGCCGATGTCACGCTGCATTCCTATGGGCTCGATGCGGCGCATCTTGCACGCCAGTATCCCTCGCAAAAGAAGCTCGATGAATTCATCCGATCATCCCTGCCGGCCAGTCACGTGACGTTTATGCGCGAGCTTCCGATCCTTCTGGATACGCCGAATGCGCTCTTCGTCCATGCCGGGATCGATCCAGAGGTACCGATCGCAGATCAGGTGGACGAAGATCTCGTCTTCATCAGGTCTCGTTTCCTCGACAGCGTACAGCCGCTGCCGAAGCTCGTTGTTCATGGGCACACGCCGATAAAGGAAGTGAAGGCTCGCGGACTGCGCCTGAACCTCGACACAGGCGCCTTCCACACGGGCAGGCTGACAGCCGCCCGCCTGTGGAACGGTCGCGTTCATGTCTTTTCGACTTGACCTGGTGCAGCCGAAAAATCGTCAGGAACCGATCGGCGGAGATTGCTCAAATCCGACCGCTGGCCGAGACATATCGTCGGACGGCAGGCCGGTTCTGGTCGGTTGCTCGCTTTCCAGAAACGAATGCCGCGTTTCGGCCGCTTGCCAGACCATAAAGAGCACGACCGCGAAATAGCCGACCTGCAACAGGATTGCAGCCCCGATTGTCTCGAAGAAAGTCGTAATAAAGGATCCGTTGATAAAATAGCTCGCTATCGCAAACACGATCAACGTACTGAACATACCCACAAAAACGCGTGGCGCTCCCATGACATCACCTCGCACAGAGTGGTCGTTACTAGAAGAAATTGAAACCCCAGAGCTCCCCCTCGCGGTTTCATGTTAACTATATTTCGGAATGATGACGCATTCAAACAAATATTGCCGTTAGGAGCCTCATTTGTACTGGAAATGGCCCGCTGGTTGAGGAGCTACGCCAGACCGCAAGCCTAAAAGTTGCATGCAGCCAAAAATGCCGGGAAAATGGGCAGCCCGTAAGGTAAGGGAGCACCTTGGAGGCCGAATCAGTCCCTAAAAATCCAAGGGCGGCCACGCATTGCCGGCGTCCTTCTCAAGACGGTTGCCGGCTCCGAAACGCGAACCTCTCCGCCTAAGCTCTGTTACTCCATGCGTGCGACGGAAGTCTTTGCGAAGTATTTCGCAGATGCAGCAAATATTGATCGCAACCCGGAGATTTGGCAGCGACGGCACTGTGGTCGGAAGCGCGAAGCAGCCAATCATGTGGCGGGCGGACATCCGCCCTTCATCCCGCTAGCTATTCGTTCCAGAAAAGTCGCTGGGCAGTATCGCTGTTTGCCTCCGTGCGCTATAGCGGGCAAGACAAGCAATCGATCCGAAGACCGAGACTGGAGAGTTCCATGGCTGCCACCATTCGCTATCACGAAGGCGACATTTCCGCCGCAGATGCTGCGCGCTATACCGGCGCCATCGCGATTGATACCGAGACGCTGGGATTGGTGCCGCGCCGGGATCGGCTATGCGTTGTCCAACTGTCGCCGGGCGACGGCACGGCTGACGTTATCCGCATTGAAGCCGGCCAGAAAGAAGCGCCCAATCTCGTCGCCATGCTGGCTGATCCGGCTCGCCAGAAGATCTTTCATTTTGGTCGCTTCGATATTGCCGTCCTGTTTCATACTTTCGGGGTGACGACCACGCCGGTCTTCTGCACGAAGATCGCCTCGCGGCTGAGCCGTACCTATACCGACCGCCACGGCCTGAAGGACAATCTCAAGGAAATGCTGGATGTCGATATTTCCAAGACACAGCAATCCTCCGACTGGGCGGCGGCGACCCTCTCGCCCGCGCAGCTCGAATATGCAGCTTCCGATGTCCTCCATCTGCACGCGCTTCGCGATCGGCTGACCGAGCGCCTCGTCCGCGATGGCCGCATCGAGCATGCGGAAGCCTGCTTCACCTTCCTGCCCACCCGCGCCAAGCTCGATCTGCTCGGCTGGGAGGAAACGGATATTTTCGCCCATAGCTGAGATTTTCCCAGTGACCGCCGGATAGCAAGGCGTCATCCCTGCTCGTGTCTGCCCGCCCCTTCCGAAGACGGAGGAACGGTTCTGTGATAGTGTGTCCAAACGTGGTGGATGCGATCTGTCAGAACCACTCGGGGGGCGAATGGCGAGCGTTCCTGTCAAGCGACGGCTGGCAGCAATCATGGCCACTGACGTGGTTGGTTATGCTCGCCTCATGGAGAGTGACGAAGAGGCGACCCTTGCTCTTATCAAGGCGTTGCAGGCGGACGTAATCGCGCCGAACATTGAGCGCAACGGCGGCAACATATTCAAGCTGATAGGCGACGGAACCTTGTCGGTGTTCGATTCCGCCACCGGGGCAGTCGAATGCGCGATGGCGATCCAGGGCGAACTGGCGCGCCGCGAGCGAGAAGGCGCCCACATCGTTCTCCGAATTGGGATCAACCTTGCCGACGTGCTGGTCGAGGGCACGGATATGTTCGGCGATGGCGTAAACGTCGCCTCCCGGGTTGAGGCAAGCGCGATACCCGGCGGCATTTGCATCACCGATGGTGTCTACCATCAGATCGCCGCGCGGATAGGCGGCGAGTTCGCCGAGGGCGGGGAAAAACGCCTGAAGAATATCGAGCGGCCGGTTCGCGTCTGGCACTGGCAACCGCCTCACGCCGAAATCGCAAAGGCGGAGCCCTTGCGCAGTGGTGAACCGGTGGGATCGCCGGAGCCGGAAAAAGTCCTGGTCAGAGTTGGGGGCACGTCTTCGGCCCTTCCCCATCAGCAGGAGGTCATGGGGTTGGTAACTTCCGGCCTCGAACAATTCCTTTCGGATCGGCATTGGATCGACGTCGCCTCTACTTCGACCGCTGAAATCGGTAGCCGTTCCCACGACTACACGGTCAGCATCGGCGTTCATGGGGCAGGTCCGTTCCGGTTGGGCGTCAGGTTCCTGCACACCTCGGCTACTTCAATCCTCTGGTCGAGGGCCTTCGATCTTCCCGCGGATTGGGATATCGACGCCATTGAATCGGCGGCGGCGGAGATTGTGTCGCTCGTCGTCGACAAGGTGCTTTCCAGCGCATCAAAGACGATTGCGGAGAAGCCGGAGGCTTCCTGGTCTGCATACGAGAATTTTCTTTACGGCAGGATGCTCGACGCGAAACACCTGTTGCCGGAGGCCGAACGCTTCTTCCAGAGAGCGACGGACCTCGCCCCAGCCTTCATCGACGCGCATGCGATGTACGCTATTACGCTGTGCTATTGCTTCTTCACGGAAGGAGTGATCGAGCGACTGCACCGCGCCGAAGAAATCTCGCGCATTGCCTTGCGGCTCGACAACAACCATGCCTTTTCCCACTATGCGGCGGCCTTGGTTCAATTGGCGATGCGAAACTATGATGGCGCTGAGTCCCATTACGCCAAAGCACGCGATCTGGCGCCGAGCGATGTGGAAATTCGCGCCGATCATGCCGAGTTGCTTCACTACATCGGTGATTTGGAAAAGGCCGCAACCGAAATCGAAGAATGCTTCAGGAAGTCGAAGTATCCGCCTGTGTGGTTCTGGGCAGTCAGGGGGATTATCCGGCTTCAGCAAGGCCATCCGGATGCTGCTGTCGAGGATTTCGAGAATGTTCCGAGCAAGTCATGGCGAACCCTGATTTTGCTCGCCGCAGCTCATACTCTGCGCGGTGACGAAGTGCGGCGGGAGTACAGCGAGGGCGAGGCGCGTAGCCTCCAGCCACAACTGAGCCCGGACTTGGTGCGAAGAACCTTCCCCTATCGCGACGAAGGCGCACTTGCGAGGATCCTCGGCGCTTTCGGACCCGCGACATAGGAATCTGACGTATTTCATCAAACGCCGATGTCACTTCCGGATTTTTCTGGCCGACAATGGCGACCGATGCCGCGCCGCACAGCGTCGGTCTCTTCGCGTTTAAGGATTTCTTAAAGCGATTCTTACATCATCCTTAATGATTCCATGCGTTCGACGGGCGTCATGAAGCGCCCGGCAGTCATAGGCACTGCCTCGGAGCGCGACCGACCGCATGAGCGGCTCGCATGTCACCTGCTTCCATCGTCACTTGCCGAGAAAGGAGCGCATCATGCTGCAGCCGGTCCCAGCCATATCCAACATAATCGCCGCTTCTCAGAAGCAGGCAGTCACTGTCAGCACGGGTGTTGCCAGTCCCAGCGCCGCCGCGACCGCGACTGCGGCGCTATCGCATGCAGCCAGCGCAACCGTGGAAGGCAAACTGAGCATCATGCTCATGGCGATCCGCGACAGCATGGTCCAGAGCTTGCTGGATATTATGAATTCCGTCAGTGAATCGCTCGGGTCTCCCCCCGAAGCTGACGAGAGCAATGTCGCACATGCATTGCGGCTTGCCGATGTCATTCAGGGGCTTACTCCGAAGCAATTGGCGACCGTGCAGCAGCAATTGCAGGCGCAGGGCCAAACGCTTCCCCTGCAGCTCGTCGCCCAGGCGCTCAAGGATCCCGCAGGCCCGGAAGCCGCACATATCATCGCTTATCTGGAGACCGCCCGTTTCAAAGGCCGAGATCTGGTGGCCGAAGCCGTTATCGAATCCTATGGCGAAAACGAAGGTCTGTCGAAAGGCGAAGAGACCGCGGCAGCTCCCGAGGCTCATCCCGCAACCTCTGCCGCTCCGCAAGCCACGTCCGCAGAGCCTCGCATCGAGCAAACAACGACGTCGGACCGGACGAATTCCAATCCGGCGGCTGCGCCGGCGGAAGAAAAGCAGATTGCCGAGGAAATACAGGCCAGCGTCCAGTCTACTCAGGTCGATGTAGCGGAAGAACTGGTTTCCGATCCCTTGATCGCCACCGTAATATCTGTCGAGGAGGAACCGGCTCAGGCGCCGGCCGATGCGTCCGGGGAAGCGGCGGCATTCGTTGCGGCCAGCGTTGCCGAAGCATTGGAAGCCGTCGCCGACAATCAGCCTTCGGATGCCGTCACGTTTGATCCGCAGATCATGCAGAATGCCCTGCCCACGGAACTCAAGGAGATCGCCGCCGACGTTCAGGAGGGGCTGAAAGTGGCCATCCAGTTTGCCATGGAGGCTGTCGGTCCCGAGATCGACACCATCAGAGCCGAGGGCGAACAAGTCGCAAATGCAGTCATCGCCAATGCATTGATTGCCGACGTTCTGGATGCCGCCGAACTGCATCAGCAGGATGTTGCCCGTAGCGCCGGCGAATTGCCCTTGCCGCTGGCAAATATACCTGTCCCGGCGTGGCAGGAGGCCGCTGACGATGCTGCGGCACCTTTCTCGTCTGGCTACCCGCCACCGCCGAGCGACAGCGCGCCATTGACGCCGGCTCAGGCAGCTGCAGCCGCCGTTTCCACTCCGCCGCCGGCGCAGCTGCCACTCGGCGTTCCCTTCGCCATCGTGCAGTACCCGCCAGCGCCGGATGTCGTCGGCAAAAAGGATGAATCTGGGGTGGACCGCGTCGAGGCTGTCAGTGATGAAGCGGAAGGCAAGGGCCGCCGGCAGGAGAGGGCTGAGGACGAAGAGCAGCCTGACGACGCCGGGGAGCAGGCGAAAGACGCCCCCAAACAGTCGGCCGATGCCTCCGACGCGCTTCCGGTTTCCGCTGACGATGTCGTGGCAGAGGATGCCGCGCAGGAGCCGCTCGCTTTGCCGATGCCGGCGCCTCTGACGGGCCTGCAGCAGGAAGCCTATGATTTCTACCAGCGCATGGCGGCGGAATAATCATTTCCATAGCAGGCAATAAAAAACCCGCCGGATCGTTCCGGCGGGTTTTTTGTCTCTAAAACAATTCCAGCAAAAGTGTAACGCGGTTTTGCGTCCGGAATTGCGTCAAATCAAAGCGATAGAGCACTTCCGCGATTCGAAGAAAAGCGGAAGCGCTCGAAGCGTTGCGAGGCTTATTCGCCGCCGCGGTTCTTCAGAGCCGCGCCGAGGATGTCGCCGAGCGAAGCGCCGGAGTCGGACGAACCGAACTGAGCGACGGCTTCCTTCTCTTCTGCGATTTCCAGAGCCTTGATGGACAGCATGATCTTGCGGTCCTTCTTGGAGAAATTGGTGACGCGGGCGTCAACAACCTGGCCAACCGAGAAGCGTTCCGGACGCTGCTCGTCGCGGTCACGCGACAGGTCAGCACGACGGATGAAGGACGTGATGTCCTCGTGGTTGACGAGCTTCACTTCGATGCCGCCATCGTTGACTGCGATGACTTCGCAGGAAACAACAGCGTTCTTGCGCAGTTCGCCGGAAGCAGCGGCATCGCCGACAGCGTCCTTGCCGAGCTGCTTGATGCCGAGCGAGATGCGTTCCTTCTCGATATCGACATCGAGAACGACAGCCTTGACCACGTCGCCCTTGTTGTACTCCTCGATGACCTGTTCGCCCGGACGGTTCCAGTCGAGGTCGGAGAGGTGCACCATGCCGTCTACGTCGCCGTCGAGGCCGATGAACAGGCCGAATTCGGTCTTGTTCTTGACTTCGCCTTCGACTTCAGCGCCGGCCGGGTGGTTATGGGCAAATGCCTGCCACGGATTTTCGAGCGTCTGCTTCAGGCCAAGCGAGATACGGCGCTTGGTCGGATCGACTTCGAGAACGACCACTTCGACTTCCTGGCTCGTGGACAGGATCTTGCCGGGGTGTACGTTCTTCTTGGTCCAGGACATTTCCGAAATGTGGATGAGGCCTTCGATGCCCGGCTCCAGCTCGACGAATGCACCGTAGTCGGTGATGTTCGTAACGGTACCGGAGATCTTCTTGCCTTCCGGATACTTGGCCTGGATGCCATCCCACGGATCGCTCTCGAGCTGCTTCATGCCGAGCGAGATACGGTGAGTTTCCTGGTTGATGCGGATGATCTGAACCTTGACCTGCTGGCCGATGGACAGGATTTCCGACGGATGGTTGACACGGCGCCAAGCCATATCGGTGACGTGCAGCAGGCCGTCGATGCCGCCCAGGTCAACGAACGCACCGTAATCGGTGATGTTCTTGACGACGCCGTCAACAACCTGGCCTTCTTCGAGGTTCTGAACGATTTCAGAACGCTGCTCGGCACGGGACTCCTCGAGAACCGTACGGCGCGAAACCACGATGTTGCCGCGACGCTTGTCCATCTTGAGGATTTCGAAGGGCTGCGGGTTGTGCATCAGCGGAGTGACGTCGCGGATCGGACGGATGTCGACCTGCGAACGCGGCAGGAAGGCGATAGCGCCGTCGAGATCGACGGTGAAGCCGCCCTTGACCTGGTTGAAGATGACGCCTTCAACGCGCTCGCCAGCTTCGAACTTGGCTTCGAGCTTGATCCAGCTTTCTTCGCGGCGAGCCTTCTCGCGCGACAGAACAGCTTCGCCCAGCGCGTTTTCGATGCGCTCGACATAAACTTCGACTTCGTCGCCGGGCTTCAGCGAACCGTCCTTGGCGCGCGCACCGAATTCCTTCAGCGCGATGCGGCCTTCGACCTTGAGGCCGACGTCGACAACGGCAACGTCCTTCTCGATGGCCGTTACGATGCCCTTGGTGACATAGCCTTCTGCCAGATCGTTCTTGGCAAAGGACTCTTCGAGAAGGGCCGCAAAATCCTCACGGGAGGGGGTAGCTACAGACATAAAATCTCCTGGCGTGTCCAGCTCTGGGCATCAGACACGAATGCGCCGGTGGGTTGGTGTTGAACGGCCTGAGTTCCATCCGCCCTCTTGATCAGAGGGCAATCCGGCGCGGGGACGGAATTTCAGGCTTGCCTTAAAAACGTTGGCCCGTGCCGGAGGCACGCAAGGCCGCGTCAATTCAGGTATTTCGGCTCAGGGCGGCGTCTATCAAGGATTTCGCAGCCTGAAACGCCGCCTCTATACTCATTTCCGAGGTATCAAGCAAGTGCGCGTCATCAGCGGGTTTCAGCGGACTGTCCGCTCGCCCCATGTCGCGTTCGTCGCGTACCTTAACATCCTGCAGGACCGCTGCAAAATCAGCCGAACCGCCGCCCGCGATGATCTCGTCATAACGCCGCTTAGCCCTGACCTCGGCAGAGGCTGTGACATAGAGCTTCACCACGGCATCGGGGCAGACGACAGTGCCGATATCGCGGCCATCCAGCACCGCGCCCGGGGCCTTCTTTGAAAAGGCGCGCTGCGCTTCCACAAGCGCCCGGCGAACGGCCGGCATGACGGCGATCTTCGAGGCGGCCTCGCCGATCTCGTGTCTCGACAGTATATTGCGATCGAGCCCGGCAAGATCAACCTTGAGGGCCATGCCCTCGGCGATTTTTTCATTATCGAAGGGCAGGCCGGCATCGAGCAACGCCTTTGCGGTGGCGCGGTAGGTGAGACCGGTGTCGAGGTGATGGAAGCCGTATTCCTCGGCAATCCGTCGCGACAGCGTTCCCTTTCCGGCGGCCGCCGGTCCATCGATGGCAATGATCATGTCAAAAATTCCGTTCCGCTTGCTCAATCAAGCTTGCCGTATCGGCGCACCAGTTCCGCCATCTCGGCGGTATCTGCGGCTCCATTGCTGTCCTCGAGCCCGCGGACAACGCCCTTCCGGTCGGCTTCCGGGCGGTTCTGGCTCACTTTCCATTTGCCGTCGATCTCGGCAATCTCGATTTCGATGCCGATGATCCCCTTGATCTGCGAGGCGATGAAATCGGCAGGCGCGTCATCGACGGCCCAAGGTGCAGCCCGCTGGCCTTCCTGGCTCCGCGTCAGCGCCTCGATCTGTGTCCACAGCCACGCGGCATCCTCGATCACCCGCGCCGGGCCGCGCGCCTGGACGATGGCGTAGTTCCAGGTCGGCACCACTTTGCCGGTCTCCTGCTTGGTCTCATACCAGGACGGCGTCACATAGGAGTTGACGCCCTGGAAGACGACGAGAACGGGAGCGCCGCCGGCAATATCGCGCAATTGCGGATTGGCCTTCGCCACATGCGCCTGCAGCGTACCCTTCGGCGAAAGACCGGCATTCAGATAAAAAGGAATGGAATTGGCAACCGGGCCGTCGCTGCCTGAGGAGATCAGCAGCCCGAGCGGGTTCTCACGGATCAGCGCGTGCTGGGTATCGAGATCGGTTTCGCGAAAATGCGGCGGCTGATACATGCTTTCTGCTCCGGCCCTCCCTTGCTAGCCGGCTCGTTAACACAAAGGTTTCCGGCCGTCATCTTTCCCATCATATAGGCGGCGCGGCATGGCTGCAAAGTTTAGCTTTGACAGATAGGGCAGCAACGATTAAGGGGACCGGCTTATAAATTTCCCCTATAACGCCGGCTTGGTCGGCATTGCCGAAGATTGATTCGGCCATACACGAGGCTTTGACAGTGGCGAAAGCGGAACTTGGAACTAAGCGTACCGATCCTGATAACGGCAAGAAGTTCTACGACCTGAACCGTGATCCGGTGGTTTCCCCCTATAGCGGCAAGTCCTGGCCCTTGTCCTTCTTTGAAGAAACCTCCGCTTCGAAGGAAGTTCCGGAAGAGGACGAGGTTGCTGAAGTCGATACCGAAAACACCGAGGTCGAACTGGTTTCGCTCGAGGACGCCGAGGATGGCGCTGCCGGCGACGATATCCCCGACATCGGCGATGACGACGTCGAAATCGATGGCGACGATGACGACGACACCTTCCTCGAAGCCGACGAAGATGACGATGACGACGATATGAGCGGCATCATCGGCGTAACCGGCGACGACGACGAAGTCTGATCCCCGCATGTTCGGCTCGGGAAACGATAAAAGTTCCCGAGCCGATATTTTTCGGCTTGCTATCTTGAAAAACCACAAGTAATAAGCCGCCACCCGACGGACGAAGCGCCGAAGGGAACCCAGGACCGGTTCGCCGGGACCCATCAGATGGGGCTATAGCTCAGCTGGGAGAGCGCTTGCATGGCATGCAAGAGGTCAGCGGTTCGATCCCGCTTAGCTCCACCAAAGCTTTTCTATGCGGATTCGCATACCTGTCAGCCACAAGCAAATGCGATCCTGCGTTGCTGCATTCCTACGTTCCGATAACCTTTAACCTTCCGGAAATCGGACGTCGGGTTGTTTATTTCAGCGGCGTTGGTACAGGCTTTTTCGGCGCCGGCCGCTGAAATCTAATATCGATCCAGCGCTATCATCGCACTCGACTTTTGCGCGATTTTCTTAGAGCATAACCGTCATGGTCTGGGGAGTGTGGGGACGTGTCAAAGCGTAACGGGGTCGCGTTTGCAGTGATTTTATCGATGATGGCAGGTAGCGCAATGACGCAAGAGGCCGGCTCATCCTTTTTGGTTTCCCCTGTTTGGCCAAACGCCCTTCGGCTCCAAGGGATGATCGATGCGCGATCTGCATTATCGTTCCGTCGCGTGCTGGCGGCAAATCCCCAAGCAAAGGTCTTAGTTTTGGATAGTCCCGGTGGCGATGTTCAAAACGGTCTGCTTATAGCAGACGATATCTATACGCGTGGAATGAGTACGGTTGTCCCAAAAGGCTCGGTCTGCGCTTCAGCATGCGCCTATATGTTTTTCGCGGGAAGGAACCGCGTTGTTCAGGGCGAACTGGGTGTTCACCAAATTAGCGGGAGCGCGAGCCTTGAAAACGCGCAACTCAATATTTCCGATATCCTGGATACGCTCAACAAATATGGCGTCGATCAACGCATATTTCCCATCATGTTTCGAACGTCAGCTGATGACATCCATTTCTTTTCTTCGGATGAAATCAAGCAATATGGAATAGAGCGGTTAGGGCCGGACATGCCCGTAACGGTGACAGCGCTCACACCCTCGTCAAGCACCCCGATAATTCAGTCGGCTCCTCCGTCGGTAAATGCCCTACAGCAAGAAAAGTCGGTGGCGACCAGTTTTGTAGCAGGATTAGTCAATGCTGGCAGCTTGGCACCCGAACAGGCAATAGCGTTTGCGTCGTCCGCCTATGCCGACGAAGTCGAATTCTATGGAAAACAGGAGACGCTTGCGAAGATTCTGCTCGACAAGCGCAAATTCTTCGATCGTTGGCCTATAAGAAACTATCAAATCCGACCAGGCACCGTTGTGGTCTCTTGTTCCGACACTCTCTGCCGCGTCGATGGAGAATTTGATTGGCAAGTGCTGAGCCCTCAGCGTGCCAAGAGTCTCAGCGGAACTGCATCGTTCTTTTACTCATTGAATATGAACGGCCAGATCAAGGTCATTGCGGAAGGTGGGAAAGCGAGGAGATGAAAGACGGCGGGACGTTGCATTTGCAGGCGCTGGCGACTTTCCCCGAGGTTATCTGAATCCCTGCATCCCTACGCCTATTAGCGTAATTGAATTCCTCCCGCCCGCGATGAACACTGTCCCCGAACATTGGGGACTTCGAGTTGGCGTGGTTTTTTTTCGCCCTGACGACAGCGTTCAGTATCGTCCTTGTCGTGTACAATCTGCTTGTGCGCGGGCGTTACTTCCATTTTTCCTTCCTGGCGGCGGCGATATTTGTCGTTTTTGTCACCCCGCAAATGCCAGGCATCATCAACAGCCGGTTTATTGGTGAGGACGCGGTCGTAAAAACGCTGTTCTTCTCAATTCTCTGTCTGGCGATGTGCGTCATCGGCTGGGGCTGGGGGATGCGTGGCCAGAGCATACGCGACCTCAGGTTCAGCGAAAGCCGATTGCTGGCTGGCGCTGCGGTCTTGTCGCTCTCCGGCGCCTATTTCTTCTACCAGTTCGATCATCTGCCTGACGAGGAGCGCCTGAGGGGGATCCTGACGGGTGCTGCCGTCTCCTATCTTTTCTTTGCCAAGCTGCTGGCCTACGGATTTGCCATTGCGGTCCTCTGTTATGCGCGTAGGCCATCCTATCTGGCGCTTTCGATCATACTGTTCGACACGATGTTTTATTTGGAACGCATCGTGATCGCCGGACGACGGGGAGATGCGGCTGAATTCTGCCTGATCATCGGGCTTGCTTACTGGTTCCAGCGGCGTTGGGCCGTTCCGCGATATGCCGTTGTCGCCAGCCTCATGTTCGCCGTCATCGCGATGATCGGGGCCGGGCAATACCGGGACGCGACATTCAACAACGGAACGACCAACTGGTCGGCTGTTCTCGATATCGACCTCAAGGAAAACTGGAATCAACTGATAGCCCAAGGCGGCGCGGAAATGACGAACGCGGTCACGGCTATCAACAATATCGATGAGCACAAGGGTTTCGACTATGGGATCGAGCACTGGAACTCGATCGTCTTTGCCTTTGTTCCGGCCCAGCTCGTGGGCACCCCGTTCAAGAAATCTCTTGCCATTCCCGTCCCATCGGTATTCCAGCTCGGATACGAAACCTCGGTCGGATCGACATCGACAGGCATGACGGATGCCTTTGCATCCTTCTGGTATTTTGGCTGCGTCAAGTTCCTGATCATCGCCTGGATCATGGGCTGGATTTACGCCGCAGCCATGCGGGGCAACACGGCAATGCAGCTCGTCTACATGATGTCGGTGGTCCCTTCGATGCTGACCATCACCCATTTCACCAACGAGATCGTCATCGCCTGGATCCATCTCGCAGCGTTCATGTTCCCCGCGCTTTATTTCGCCCGGGTGCCTTCTCCACCCGACCCCGCCAACAGCCGAGTTCCTTATGATGATGAAACGCAAGACATTTTGGATCGTCCTGGCATTGATCGTGATCACGGTCTCGCTGGAGGTTAGTCTCCGCATTGTCGGTGTGGCAACCCCGCCGCTTTTTCAGGCCGATCCCGAGATCGGTTACATGATGGTACCGGAACAGAATATCGATCGCTTCGGGCGCCGTATCTATATCAACCGTTTCCATCAGCGCTCAGAGGAGCTTGCGGAAAAGCCGGCTCCCGGAACGGAGCGAGTCATGTTTCTGGGTGATTCCGTCACCTTCGGCATCGCCAATGTCGATCAGTCCCAGACCTACCCGGAAATCGTTGGCGCGACGCTTCGCAAATCCGGAAAAAGCATCGAAGTTGCCAATGCTTCGGCCGTTTCCTGGGGCATCGGCAACGAGCGCGCCTATATCGCCCGGTTCGGAACCTTCGGCAGCAAGTTCATCGTGCTCGAGATCGGATCAAGCGACCTGCTGCAGCCGTCCAGCACCGGGGCGACCATCGACGTCAACCCCGCTCAACCCTCGAAGCCGCCCGTAAGCGCGATCGGAGAGGTGTTCACACGGTTCCTCATTCCGCGTGTGAAAGACGCGCTGGGCTTTCCGGATCCCTTCGACAACGAACCGGTCTCGACCGAAGCTCGGGAGAAGCAGTTCAACGTCGACATGGATCATTTCAGGGGGCTCGTTGCTCTCGTGCGGGAGCAGGGCACGCAGCCGGTCGTGATGCTTGTGCCTGGCGAGGGAGAGCTGCTTCCCGAGGCGCAGCGGTTTACCCGCTATGAACCCTACCGCGCCCGCTTTCTCCAGATTGTGCAAAGCCTGTCTCTGCCGATCATAAACCTTGCCCCCGAATGGGAGGCCAAGCCCGATATGCACGCCTATTTCAACGACGGCACGCATCTGACGGTACTAGGAAACCAGGTCGTCGCCGCCCGCATCGTCGAGGAACTCTCCAAGCTCGATAAGCCCGAACAACCCAAGAATCCATTGAGCGCGCAAAACCAACAGTAAGGGTGGGCGCCCACGAGGCTGACGCCAGTACGTCGGCCATTGCGTCGCATGGGCTGGCGCGATGCCGGCGCCAACAAATCATATTGGCCATCCCGGGGATCGCGGCTATTGACGCGAAATCATCCTGTCGGCAATCTCCACCGCGCTATTCAACTTTAAAAGTCTTGTACGGGTGCCTCTCCCAAGCATCCCTCATTCCCATAAGGTGACGTATGACGAACTCTAGCGGTTCGCGTTTTTACGCTTTTCTATCATGGCTGATCTGGCCTGGAATTTTTTGCGGCGGTCTCGTGGGTGCCTATTTCGCATTCCAGTCTCCCTCTCGGCTCTTCTGGTTCAACGTGGTCTATGTCTGCGTCGTTGCCACCATCGCACTCTTCGAACGCCTGATGCCCTATGAGAAGACCTGGCTGAAGAGAGACGGCGAAACCTTCAACGATATTGCCCATTCGCTCGTGAGCAAGGGCGGTGTCCAGATCGCCGCGGCGATCGGCACATCGTTTCCGATGGTTGTCGCGATCATTGCGCAGCCGGCCCTCGTCTCGCCATCCCACGTCTGGCCGGATCATTGGCCGCTTGCCCTCCAGGTCGTGCTGGGGCTGATCATTGCCGAACTCGGCCTTTACGCGGCCCACAGGCTTGCCCACGAGAACCTGTCGCTCTGGCGCTTCCATGCCCTGCATCACAGCGTCGAGCGTCTCTGGGTGATCAATACCGGCCGTTTTCACTTCATGGATTCGCTGATCAAGATCGCCTTCAGCCAGATCCCGCTCTATCTGCTCGGTGCGCCCTTGCCTGTTTTCCTCTGGATCGGCGCGGTGACCGCCTTTATCGGCCTGCTCACCCATTGCAATATCGAGGTGCGGACAGGACCGCTGGACTGGATCTTCAGCACGCCCCGGCTGCATCGCTGGCATCATTCCCGCCTGCTGTCCGAGGGCAACACCAATTATGGCGAGAACCTCGTTCTCTGGGATCAGCTTCTGGGAACCTATTATAATCCGCCCCGTCCTTCCTCGATCGATATCGGCATTACCGGTCGCGTGGCAAAGGGGTTCCTGGCACAGGTCGTGCAGCCTTTTTCGAAAAAGGGATACAAGCAGATCATCGGACGCAAGCCGAAGCAGTTGGATCAGCCGGCAGGCCACACAGCCATGAAGCTGCCTGAAGCGGATGTGTTGCCTAGGCTGGTGGCGTCTTCGGTGCGTGTCCAGCAGGATTGATCCGGATGCGGCATGACGCCCTTGCCGCATTTTCGCTCTAGCCGTCGGCGTCCCCGGGCGGCTAGCATCGGTTTATCCCAAAACGCTCGCGATTGAAGCCAATGAAACGTCGCCGCAAAATCGTCAGGACCCGACGGACCGTCACGGGGCTGCTGCTCGTCGCCTCGATTTCGTTCATCGCCGGCATGACCGATGCCGTGGGCCTGATGCTGACCGGCAATTTCGTGTCCTTCATGACGGGCAATACCACACGCGCGGCAATCGCGATCGGCGAGGCCGATTTCGGTCACGCCGCGACGTTGCTAACGGCGATCTTTCTTTTCGTGGCAGGCAATGCGCTCGGCATCATCGTCGCCCACAAGACGGAGCGCCGCGCCTTTGCGGTCCTGTGCAGCGTCGGCATCCTGATCGGCATCGCGTCGATGCTGCCGGTGCCCGGCTTGCTCTTCCTGCAATTCTATCTCGTGGCGCTCGCCATGGGCATGATCAACGCGGCCGTCGAACATATAGAGGGCCTGCCGATCGGGCTTACCTATGTGACCGGGGCGCTGTCGCGCTTCGGCCGAGGCATCGGGCGTTTCCTGATGGGGGACCGGGATTTTGCCTGGCGGATCCAGATCGTGCCCTGGCTTGGCATGATATTGGGCGCAAGCCTCGGCGCGCTGCTCGTCGGCGCCGTGGGCACCCGGGCGCTCTGGGTCGTCTCCCTGCTGTGCCTGTGCGCCGCCCTTGCAACGATATTTATTCCAAGGCCGCTGCGCCGCCGGTTCAACCAGAACCTCGCTTTGGCGCGGGCCGCCTCGCGGCAACAGGATTAGCCGTCCTTCGCATCGCACAAAAATCTGCTAGGAGGGATGTGACGCGACCGGAGGATTATATCGGTGTTTATACTCTCGAAGCTTGTCTGGATTTTCGGCCAACCTCTTTCCCTAGCCTTTTTCTTCTGTGTCCTTGGTTTTGTCACCGGCCTGCTCCGCTGGAGAGGGGCGAGCCTCGTTTCCGTCTTCGTGTCGATCGCGATCCTGTTCGTCGCGCTTTTCACGTCCACGGGCGCCTTGATGGTGCAGAACCTCGAGGATCGCTTTCCCGGCCCTCAAGGCGATCCGGCCGATCTGAAATGCATGATCGTTCTGGGCGGCGGCTTCGACAGCGACGTCGACACCTATCGCGGCGGTTATAGCCTGAACGGCGCGGGAGACCGTTTTGTCGAGGCGATGCGCTTGGCGGAAAAATACCCACAGGCTCGTATTCTGGTGTCGGGAGGCGATGGCTCCATCACCCAGGAATATCTCGGCGATGCGATTGTCTCGGAGCGGATGTTCTCAGCCTTCGGCATTCCCAGGGATCGCCTGGTAGAAGAGAAGGATTCGCGCACGACTTTCGAAAACGCGATCAACACCAAGCAGCTGCTCGATCGCAACGGCATGTCGAACTGCCTGCTGATCACCTCGGGCTTTCATATGCCGCGCTCCATCGGCATCTTCCGCAAGCTTGGCATCGAGGTCGTGCCATGGGTTGTCGACTACAACACGACCGGCAAGGAGTATCTTCGCCTCGATTTCACCCAGCCCTCGCTGAACGTCCAGCTTCTCTCCACGGCCGTAAGGGAGTGGATCGGCATGGTGGCCTACTATGCCATCGGGCGTACCTCGGCGCTCTATCCCGGACCCTGAGGGCTCACCCCGAGATAGGGCGGGCGCTATTTCGTCGAGATCGTCACGAATTGCGTCCCCCGCACGCGCACGGTCATCAGGCAGGGATCGCCCTCGGTACGATTGCAGTATTTTGGGTGCATCTTCATGACCAACACCATGTTGCCGAAGCGCTGGATGAAGTCGTAGCCGTAGATCCGTGCCGTTGCGATGAGCAGGTAGCCCCCGTCCTCGACGCGGATATAGAAATTGTAGGTGCATCCCTCGTCGGTGCAGTCGGGCCCTTTTTCGCCCTTGCAGGTGATCTCGCCTTCGTTGATGACGACGTCCATCAGCTTGTCGTTGTTGATGTCCTGGTCGGTGGAGAAGTGATCGCCGAAGCTTGCCTGGCCTTCGCAGCGCTTGGTGAAATGCTCCTTCTCGAAGGCAACGGGGTCTTGCACGAGCGATTGCTGCGCCACGGCCACGACGGGCATGATGACCAGGGCGAGTACATTCAGAATGATAACGATGAGCAGTCTCACGGGGGCACCTCTTCCATCGGCAGACCGCTCCGCAAATCGGTAGGCGATCGGTGCTCATCATAGTGCCTGCCTGCTTGCGCGGCCCTTGCCGACGTGATCCATTCCGGCAAATATCCTCGCCGACCTGTCCCCGGAGTGCTTCATGTCGCTTCTTGCTTTTCTTGACTACGCCGGCGTTGCCGTTTTCGCCGCGACCGGCGCCCTGTCGGCGTCGCGCAAGGAACTCGACCTCATCGGCTTTCTCTTCCTCGCTGCCGTGACCGGTATCGGTGGCGGCACGCTGCGCGATCTGGTGTTGGGTCGCGTACCGGTCTTCTGGGTTCTTAATCCGACCTATATCCTCGTTTGCGTGGTCGCAGGCGTGATCGTGTTTTTCACGGCGCATCTGTTTGAATCACGCTACCGCCTGCTGATCTGGCTCGATGCGATCGGGCTCTCGGCCTATTGCGTGATGGGCGCTGCAAAGGGCCTTGCGGCCACAGGCTCGCCGACGATCGCCATCGTGACGGGCGCGCTGACGGCGACCTTCGGCGGCATATTGCGCGATCTGCTTGCGAATGAACCCTCGGTCCTGCTGCGCCCCGAGATCTACGTAACGGCGGCCCTTGTCGGCGCCTGCGTTTTCGTTGCGGCAAACGCGACGTTCCTGCCGCTTTATGGCAGCTCTGCGCTGGGCGTTGCCGCTGCCTTTGCCGTTCGCGGCGGCGCGCTCTGGTTCGGCTGGACTTTCCCCAGCTACAAGGCGCGGCCTGGCCGGCATCCGGACGACGTCATGTAACGCCTGGGGATATCAAGCAGGGCAGGCTATCTCAATATGGGAAAGCGGGGCTCAGCGCTTGCGGCGCAGGCGAATGACAACATCGACATGGGCGATTTCCATGCCCGTTGGCGGCTCTGGCAGATTGTCGATGGTCAGGTTGTTGAGGGGGATATCCAGCACCTCGTTGTGGCCTTCCACGAAGAAGTGATGATGATCCGAGACGTTGGTATCGAAGTAGGTCTTGGCACTTTCGACGGCGAGAACCCGGATAAGGCCCGCCTCGGTGAACTGGTGCAGCGTATTATAGACGGTGGCGAGTGAAACAGGCACGCCGGCGGCAACAGCCTCCTCGTGCAATTCCTCGACGGTCAGATGCCGGTCACCCTTCGCAAAGAGCAGATCGCCGAGCGCGACACGCTGTCGGGTCGGCCTCAGGCCGGCGCTACGCAGCCTGGTCTCTATCGCGATATTGGCTTCAGCCGCCATTCGGAAGCTCCGGATTTCTGACTTCGATACAATTATTCATTTAGCCATATAACTTTTACGCCAACGGCTTTCAATAGCGGCAGTGAGGACAGGGCGCGGTAAAGTACCGCAAAATCGGGGTTTTGGCGCTTTTACTACTGGCAGCGGCCTTGGCCTTACTGTATGCGACCACCACATATTGGTGATGCGTGTCCAGTCGGTCGGTCAAATGGAGTAGCCTGTGCTTAGACTTCATTTTCTGTCGATCTTGCACTAAAGCTTCACTTGTCCATCGGCGTTCAGCGGGGGAAATGGAATTTTATGACGACAAAACCATCGAGCTTCAACTACGAGGAAATCCTGAGCTGCGGTCGCGGCGAGTTGTTTGGTCCGGGAAATGCCCAGTTGCCGCTCCCGCCGATGCTGATGTTCAATCGCATCACGCAGGTTTCTGAAGATGGTGGGCCGCATGGCAAGGGCTTTATCCGCGCCGAATTCGATATCACGCCCGATCTGTGGTTCTTCCCTTGCCATTTCCTCGGCGATCCCGTCATGCCCGGCTGCCTCGGCCTCGACGCCATGTGGCAGTTGACCGGCTTCTTCCTCGGTTGGCTTGGCGAACCCGGCAAGGGCCGCGCTATCTCGACCGGCGAGGTGAAATTCACCGGCATGGTCACGCCGAAGACGAAGCTTGTCGAATACGGCATCGACTTCAAGCGCGTGATGCGCGGCCGTCTCGTTCTCGGCATTGCCGATGGCTGGATGAAGGCCGATGGTGAGGAAATCTACAAGGCGAGCGACCTTCGCGTCGGTCTTTTCCAGGAAAAGGCAGCCTGATCGCTGCCGGACGACCGGATCGTCCGGCGCTTTAAAAGACGATAACCAAGGAAAAGGTTAAACAAAATGAGACGGGTAGTTGTCACAGGTCTGGGCGTTGTCTCCTCGATCGGGAACGATGCCGCCGAAGTCACCGCCTCGCTGCGCGAAGCCAAGTCCGGCATTTCTTTTTCCTCCGACTTTGCGGAACACGGGTTCAAGTGCCAGGTCTGGGGCAGTCCCAAGCTTGGTTCTGCGGAGCTGGCCGAGCTGGTTGACCGGCGCGCCATGCGCTTCCTGTCACAGGGCGGCGCCTGGAACCACGTCGCCATGAAGCAGGCGCTCGCCGATTCCGGTCTTGAGGAAAAGGACTACAGCGCAAACGAGCGCACCGGCATCATTATGGGCTCCGGCGGTCCCTCGACCCGTACCCTGATCGAGGCGGCCGAGATTACCATCAAGAACAGCAGCCCGAAGCGTATCGGCCCCTTCGCCGTGCCGAAGGCCATGTCGTCGACGGCGTCGGCGACGCTTGCCACCTGGTTTAAGATCCACGGCGTGAACTATTCGATCTCGTCTGCCTGCTCGACCTCGGCGCACTGCATCGGCAATGCTGCTGAAATGATCCAGTGGGGCAAGCAGGACATCATGTTCGCTGGCGGCCACGAGGATCTCGACTGGACCATGTCGAACCTCTTCGACGCCATGGGCGCCATGTCCTCCAAGTACAATTCGACGCCGGATACCGCGTCGCGTGCCTATGACGTGGACCGCGATGGTTTCGTGATCGCAGGCGGCGCTGGCGTTCTCGTTCTGGAAGAACTGGAGCATGCCAAGGCACGCGGCGCCAAGATCTATGCCGAAATCGTCGGTTATGGCGCAACGTCCGACGGTTACGACATGGTCGCTCCCTCGGGCGAGGGCGCCATTCGTTGCATGCGCCAGGCGCTTGCAACTGTTAAGACCGATATCGACTACATCAATACGCACGGAACCTCGACGCCCGTTGGCGACAGCAAGGAGATCGGTGCCATCAGAGAAATCTTCGCAGACAAGATCCCGCATATTCAGTCGACCAAGTCGCTGACGGGCCATTCGCTGGGGGCAGCGGGTGTTCAGGAATCGATCTACTCGATCTTGATGATGCAGGAGCGCTTCATTGGCGAAAGCGCTCATATCGTCAATCTCGATCCAGAGTTCGAAGGCGTTCCGATCGTGCGCAAGCGCATCGACAACGCAAAGATGGACACCGTTCTTTCCAACTCCTTCGGCTTCGGCGGCACCAACGCCACGCTCGTTTTCCAGCGCTATAACGGATAAACCAATGACGGGAATAATGCAGGGTAAGCGCGGCCTCATCATGGGCGTCGCAAACAATCATTCCATAGCCTGGGGCATTTCAAAGGCGCTCGCAGCTGAGGGCGCGGAACTCGCTTTCACCTATCAGGGCGAAGCACTCGGCAAGCGGGTGAAGCCGCTCGCAGCCGAAGTCGGTTCGGATTTTCTTCTTCCTTGCGATGTCGAGGACATCGCATCCGTCGATACCGTCATCGAGGAATTGCGGACGCGCTGGGGCAAGATCGATTTCATGGTCCACGCGATCGGCTTTTCCGACAAGAACGAGCTGAAGGGCCTCTACGCCAACACGACGCGCGAGAATTTCACGCGTACCATGGTCATTTCCTGCTTCTCCTTTACCGAGATCGCCAAGCGGGCGGCCAGCCTCATGGAAGACGGCGGCAGCATGCTGACGCTGACCTACAATGGCTCGTCGCGCGTCATCCCGAACTACAACGTGATGGGTGTCGCCAAGGCGGCGCTGGAAGCGTCCGTACGCTATCTGGCGGCCGATTACGGTCCGCGCGGCATTCGCGTCAATGCGATCTCCGCAGGCCCGATCCGCACGCTCGCAGGCGCCGGCATTTCCGATGCACGCGCGATCCTGTCGTGGAACCAGCGCAATGCACCGCTGCGCAAGACGGTCACCATCGACCATGTCGGCAGCTCGGCGCTTTACCTGCTTTCGGACTTTTCGGCTGGTGTGACCGGTGAAATCCACCATGTCGATGCAGGCTATAACATCACCTCCATGCCGACGCTCGAAGCGTTGACAAAGGCGGATGTAGAGTAAGGCCCCTGGCCTAAAAAACAAAAAGGCCTAAAATACAACTGACGCGGATCGACCTCATTCAATCCGCGTCAGTCTCCCCGAGAACCGGAATGGTCCGCCGCTGGAGCAGGCCGTCATGGCCTTACCAGCTTAATCCGGCTTTGCGTTCTCGTAGTCCAGGTGGCCTTTCAGCATCGCAAGGCTGATGGCATGTAGTCTGCTATGTGCGCCCAGTTTTTCCCCCGCAGCCGAAAGCACGCTTTCAACCTCGGACTCGCGCAAATCCAGCGCCAGGCCGATCTCGGCAAGCGTTTGCCCTTCCGCAATCATGAGCAGACACGTTTTTTCGCAGGGTGAGAGATACGGCGCGGACACGGCCGATCCACCCACCTCGATTATCACCGACATGGACGTTTCTTTGTATGAGAGGATCAATGGGGGAACTGGCTGGAGTGGACTAGGCCCACATCCCTCGTGTGTCGCCGAAAAGGCGTTTGGCATTCCCTATTTCGTGAGGCGCCAAATATATTAGTCTTCGCCGATTGTCTTTAACGGCAGGCGCCAAAATCTTAACCTTTGGCGCGAAAAGCGCAAATTTAAGTATGAATAACGAGCAGGAATTGCAAAAATCTCAACAATTTTGCGACCCTTGTCAAGGCCGCTGCCGCAAGAGTTCGTCCTTAGGCTCAACTTCCGTCGCCTCATTGGTGCCGTTTCGAAGATTCTTGGGCGATACGCCGAACCAACGATGCACGGAGCGGGTAAAGGCACTCGGCGCCGAATATCCGAGGCGATAGCAGATGGCCGAGATCGAAAGGTCGCTTTGCGTCAGCAATGTCAGGCTGAGGTGCCGCCGTTCTTCGTCGCGGACGTCGTTCAGCGTCATGCCGACATCCGCGAGCCGCCGTTGAAACGTCCGCTCCGATAATCCGAAATAGGTCGCGATCACGCTCAGCGCCAGCACCGGCTCGCCGATCCGTTTGCGGATATATCGACGAACCTGCTCGAGGAACTCCTCGTCCATCGCCTCATCAGAGGCGAGGGTGCGGCACTGCATATCCATCAGCTTGAACAGGTTCTCGTCGCCATTGGCATTCGCTTTGTCGAGGATGCGATTGGGAAAGCGTATGCTGTTGAGGCGCATGTTGAAACTGACGTGCCGCGAGAGCCGCTCGCGGAAAATGGCCGGATTTTTCGGCCTAGGACGTTCGAGGCCGATCGTGACGGCGTCCGCATCGTCGCCGAGCATGCGCCTGAAATGGCGCATGTGCAGAGCGATCATCATGTCCACATACTGGTCGCGCTTGACGATCAGCGGTGAAAAGCTCCAGGAGACCACCGCCTCCGTATCGTTGAATTCCAGCCTGCAATAGCTCGTCTGCGAGACGTAGGGCATGTGATCGCTGAAGAACTGGACCAGATGACGAACCGTCGGCGCAGCCATGACGCCATATCCGTAAGCGCCGCTGGAGCCGAGGACGAAAACCGGAGCGCTTTTCAGCCCGAAGGCCTCGTCATTGGTCAGCAGCGTGCAGGCTTCCAGAAGGCGGCAGAGCCGATCGAGGCTGAGACGGGCCGTCAGGCTCTGCAGGTCGACGGGATCGATATCCAGAGCCTTGCAGATGGGCTCTATATCGATTCCATAGGACAAGGCATGCCGCGCGATGGCCGAACCAACGCCGGCGACCGCCGTAAGCTCATCACTCACCGTTTGATTAGACATTTAATCTCTGGCGCCAAGTGTAAAGCATTCGTCGCCGGAAGATAAATGTAGTTCCTTCCTCTTGTCGAGCGGATTTTCTCTGAGGATAGCCGCTGAGGAGAGGCTTCTGCCGTGCCGGGCGTCTACTTGCGCGCCCAGAGCACCTTGTAACGGGCGTTCCGGCAGGTCTCGCCGCTCTCCTTGAAATGCGCCGAAAGCACCGGCTCATAGGGCAGGCCGCGATTGGCGACGAGCATGAGGCGGCCGCCGCCACGCAGGGCCGACGCTGCCGTCTTGATCATCGCCTGACCAAGCGAGGGTTCCGCCGCGTGGCCCTCGTGGAAGGGCGGATTCATGATGATGAGATCGTACTTGTCCCTGACCGGCTCAGCCGCCAGATCGTGCCAGAAGAAGCGCGCGGCGATATCGGGGCAGTTCTCCGCCATGTTCGCCTTGGCGGCTTCCAGGGCTGCGTGGCTGGCCTCATAAAGGTCGAGCCGACCGAGGCGCGGCGAGCGTGTTGCGAGCTCAATGGAGAGATAACCCCAGGCCGCGCCGAAGTCGGCAGCGTCGCCGGTAAAATCCGTCGGCAGGCGCGATGCCAGCAGTTCGGAGCCGGCATCGACGCGGTCGTGCGAAAACATTCCGGCCGATGCCGTAAACCGATCCTCGACGCGGACCGCTGGCTTTCGGAGCCCGGAGAGCAGGGCGGTAACATCGGCTGGGCGGCTGAACCAGAAGGCGACGCCGTGATATTTCGGCATGTGCTCGATATCGGCGCCCAGGCCTTCCACGCGCTTGCGCAGCGGCTGTATGCCGTCTTCCTTGCCGCCTGCGACGACGATCAGTCCGCCGGCCTTAACGCGAGCGACCGCCTCGGCGATATGCCCCTCGTTCTCACCCTTGTGCTTGGTGCAGAGCACCAATGCACCGTCGAAATCTTCGCCTTCGATCTCGGGCGTCGCGTTGACGCGCTGTGCTTGCAGCTGGCGATAGAGCGGCCGGAAATCCTGGACCGCCGAAAGGCTTGCTGTAAAGCCGTTGGGCAGGGCAAAGCCCGCCTCGGCACCGAGAAAGAGGATGCGCTCGCCCTCGCCGGGCGTGGCGACCGTGCCGGATGCGAAGGGATGGAGGAGGGTTTTCAATGCGTCGCGGCTCATGGGCGGATTCCCTAAGGCAATTCCAGCAAAAGTGTAGCACGGTTTTGCGTCCGGAATTGCGTCAAATCAAGGAGATAGAGCGCTTCCGCGATTCGAGGAAAAGCGGAGATGCCCTAGCGGAAAGCGGATAGAAAAAGGGCGCGGAAAATCATTCCGCGCCCTGTGGATGCGATGAAGGCGCGGCTTATTCGGCCGCTTCGTCCTTCTTCTTGTCGGCCGGGATTTCCTGGCCGGTGGCCTGGTCGACGACCTTCATGGAAAGACGGACCTTGCCGCGCTCGTCGAAGCCGAGCAGCTTGACCCAGACCTTCTGGCCTTCCTTGACGACGTCCTGGGTCTTCGCAACACGCTCGGAGGCGAGCTGCGAGATATGGACGAGGCCGTCGCGGGCGCCGAAGAAGTTGACGAAGGCGCCGAAGTCGGCAGTCTTGACGACAGTACCTTCGTAGATCTGACCGATTTCCGGTTCTGCAACGATCGAGTGGATCCACTTGCGGGCCGCTTCGATTTCCTTGCCGGAAGAAGAAGCGATCTTGACCGTGCCGTCATCCTCGATGTTGATCTTCGCGCCGGTCTTTTCGACGATTTCGCGGATGACCTTGCCGCCGGAGCCGATGACCTCACGGATCTTGTCGACCGGGATGTTCATGACTTCGATGCGCGGAGCGAATTCGCCGAGCTGGCCACGGCTTTCAGTGATCGCCTTGGACATTTCGCCGAGGATGTGGGCACGACCGCCCTTGGCCTGGCCGAGAGCGACCTTCATGATCTCTTCGGTGATACCGGCAATCTTGATGTCCATCTGCAGCGAGGTGATGCCGTCGGCGGTGCCGGCGACCTTGAAGTCCATGTCGCCGAGGTGGTCTTCGTCACCAAGAATGTCGGAGAGAACCGCGAAGCGCTCGCCTTCCAGGATCAGACCCATGGCGATACCGGCAACCGGCTTGGCCAGCGGAACGCCGGCGTCCATCAGGGCCAGCGAGGTGCCGCAAACGGTTGCCATCGAGGACGAGCCGTTCGACTCGGTGATTTCGGAGACGACGCGCAGCGTGTAGGGGAACTGCTCAGGCGTCGGCAGCATCGGACGGATCGCGCGCCATGCGAGCTTGCCGTGACCGATTTCGCGGCGGCCCGGGGAGCCCATGCGGCCGGTTTCGCCAACGGAGTAGGGCGGGAAGTTGTAGTGGAGCAGGAAGCGCTCCTTGTACATGCCGGTCAGGCTGTCGACGAACTGCTCGTCTTCGCCGGTGCCGAGCGTGGCAACAACGATCGCCTGCGTTTCACCGCGGGTGAACAGTGCGGAACCATGGGTGCGCGGCAGGAGGCCGACTTCCGAGACGATCGGACGAACGGTTTCGAGATCGCGACCGTCGATACGGCTCTTGGTGTCGAGGATGTTCCAGCGAACGATCTTCGCCTGCAGGTGCTTGAAGATCGCGCCGACTTCTTCGGCCGTGTACTTGGCTTCGCCTTCTACCGGCAGGAAGTGGGCCTTCACCTTTGCCTTGACGGCGTCGACGGCGGCGTACCGGTCGGCCTTCTGCGTGATCTTGTAGGCTTCGCGCAGTTCGGCTTCGGCAATGCCGAGCATCTCGGTCTCAAGCGCGGAAAAGTCTTCCGGTTGGAAGTCGCGCGGCTCCTTGGCAGCCACTTCGGCGAGCTTGATGATCGCGTCGAGAACCGGCTGGAAGCCCTTGTGGCCGAACATGACGGCGCCGAGCATGACGTCTTCCGGCAGTTCCTTGGCTTCGGATTCAACCATCAGAACGGCATCGTGCGTGCCGGCAACGACGAGGTCGAGAACCGACTCGTCCATCTCGTCGAGATGCGGGTTGAGGACGTATTCGCCGTTGATGTAGCCGACGCGTGCGCCGCCGACCGGGCCCATGAAGGGAACGCCTGAAAGTGTCAGGGCAGCCGAGGTCGCAACCATGGACAGGATGTCGGGGTTGTTTTCCAGATCGTGCTGGATGACGGTTACAACGACCTGCGTGTCGTTCTTGTAGCCTTCAGGGAAGAGCGGGCGGATCGGACGGTCGATCAGACGCGAAACCAGCGTTTCGTTCTCGCTCGGGCGGCCTTCGCGCTTGAAATAGCCTCCGGGGATCTTGCCGGCTGCGTAGGTCTTTTCCTGGTAGTTTACGGTGAGGGGGAAGAAGTCCTGGCCCGGCTTCGGCGCCTTGGCCGAAACGACGGTCGCGAGTACCACGGTCTCGCCGTAGGTTGCCATGACGGCGCCGTCGGCCTGGCGGGCGATCTTGCCGGTTTCCAGCTTGAGCGGGCGGCCTGCCCACTCGATTTCCACGGTATGAACGTCAAACATATGTCTTGTCCTTCAATGCGGGATGACGCGTCCTCGCCCTTCAAGGGGAAACGCGACGTCGACCGCAATCAATGTGACGCATCATGGGCAAGACAACGGGAGGCTTTGCAACGTTGACCAAGGCTTGAAACCCTGGCCGAAAGCATCCGGCAATCCTGCCCCATGACAGGTCAACGGTTGGTTCTGGCGGGACCGGCCCATCCGGTCTGCCAATTTTGCCTCATGGCGCACCGAGAAGAGGCGCGCAGCAGAGACATCTTAATAGGGTTTTCAAACCCTGGATAGACGACCGGCGGGCGTTCGCAGGAACGCCCGCCGGAAAACTATTAGCGGCGGATATTCAAGCTGTTGATCAGCTTGGTATAACGGCCTTCGTCCTTCTTCTTGAGGTAGTCAAGAAGCGAGCGGCGGCTGGAAACGAGCGTCAGGAGGCCACGGCGGGAGTGGTTATCCTTCTTGTGGTCCTTGAAGTGCTCGGTCAGGTTATTGATGCGCTCGGTGAGGATCGCAACCTGAACTTCCGGAGAACCGGTGTCGCCTTCGGCAGTTGCGTATTCCTTGATCAGCGCAGACTTGCGCTCGGCAGTGATCGACATCGGACAATCCTTTCATAAGAGGAGATAAGTCGCCAGAAGCCGGGATGTCGTCCAGCCTTGGCCGCGAATGCACAGGGCTATGCCAAATGCTGGGCTGCCTATAAACTATTAAGCTCGTAATGGGAAGGGGCAGCCCGAAGCAGCGGATTCACTGCTTTCCCGACATGGCGTTCCGGATCATGGCGTCATAGCCTTCCGGATCCTGAAGCATGGCAAAGTGGCTCGCGTCCTTGAGGACGACCAGCTTGGCACCCGGTATCTCCTTCGCCATCATTTCTGTGTGGTCGAGCTTGACGGCTTCGTCGTGATCGCCGATGGCGAGCGTCACCGGAACGGTGATCTTTGAGAGATCGGACGCCGTCCATGCCGGCTGGCTCGCCCACATGGCCGAGATCTGGTTGACGAAGGCATCATACTCGGTCGGCGTCGGCGAGAGCTTCTTATACTGCTCGCCGGCGACATTGATGTAGTTGCTGAACGTCGCGTTGTTCATCACGTCCGATTTGACGCCATCCGTCGTCACGTTGGCTGCCTGCGCAACCACCTGCTTCAGCTTTTCCGGATGGGTCATCGCCATATCGATACCGATGATGCCGCCATCGGACCAGCCGACCAGGGTCACCTTGTCGAGCTTGAGATAATCCAGCAGGGCGACGTAATCGGACGTCATGAGATCGTAGCCGAAGGGTTGCTCGCTGCGGGTCGAGCGTCCATGGCCGCGGCTGTCTGCGACAATGACCAGATGATCCCTGGCGAAATCCTTGATCTGGTTGCCCCAGACATCGGCATTGCCGAGGCCTCCATGGATGAAGAGGATCGGATCACCCTGCCCATACTCGGCATAGTACATCTTGATGTCGTTCACCGGCGCCATGCCGCTGGCATTGGGTGTCGGCATGGAGGGAAAGGCCGGAAGCTCGGCCCAGCGCTCGGCAGACCGGGCGGCTGATATCGTTGCCATCAGTGAAAACAAAGCGATCGTCGCAAGCATAATCCGGCGCATCATTTACCTCCTGTCGGACCGTGTGATCTGCAGAGAATATGGCGCCATCGATGATTGACAATCACCCGAGCGTTCCGGCCGCGACGCAAGGCGGGCAGCCGGTTGATATCCGCTCGGGCCCTAAGTCTTGCCGGCTTAGGCGAAGACGCGCTTCGGCCGGAACTCGCCTTCGCCGATCTCGCCGATGGCGATCAGCTTGCCGCGTGCGGTCGCATAGGCCTCGCTCTCGGCAACCGGAGCGTCACGGCCACGCACGAGGATCGGATTGCCCATCTTCAGCCGGTGTGCCTGGTCGTCGGTGACGACAAGATGCGGCAGCGACGACAGCGCCTCGCTGGTGTCGATCAGGAAAACATCGAGGGCGGCAAGCCGCTCATCCGCGTCCTCGATCGCCTCAAGCTCCACGAGCTTTGCGAGCGGCACCATGCTCTCCTCGGCAAAGGGCGCAACGAAGGTGCGCCGCAGGGAGGCGATGTGGCCGAAGCAGCCGAGGTCGCGTCCGAGATCGCGAGCGATCGAGCGGACATAGGTGCCCTTGCCGCACTCGATTTCGAAATGGGCGAGATTGGACGTCGCGCCGAGCATGGTCAGGCGGAAGACTTCTACTTCGCGAGAGGGGATCTCGACGGTCTCACCCTCGCGCGCCAGATCGTAGGCGCGCTCGCCGGCGATCTTGATCGCCGAAAACTGCGGCGGCACCTGCTCGATGACGCCGGTATATTTCGGCAGCAGCGCGCGGATATCTTCTTCGCTCGGCCGCTTGTCCGAGGACTGCGTCACATCGCCTTCGAGATCGTCCGTCGCGCGCTCCTCGCCCCAGGCGACGGAGAATTCATAGATCTTGCGGCCGTCCATGACGTAAGGAACGGTTTTGGTCGCGTCGCCGAGAGCGATCGGCAGCATGCCGGATGCCAGCGGATCAAGCGTGCCCGCATGGCCGCATTTCTGCGCCTTGAACAGCCACTTGATCTTGGAAACGGCTTCGGTCGAGCCGAAATCCACCGGCTTGTCGAGAATAAGCCAGCCGGAAACCGGCCGGCCCTTGGGTTTGCGTGGTTTGGACATCAAGTCTCTTCTATTATTGGTCTTCGTCGCTGCCGTCGTCGAGGTCGCGCTGAACCTCGGGCGAACGCAGCAGTGCATCGATCTTCTTGTAATTGTCGAAGCTCGTGTCGTCGCGGAAGCGCACTTCCGGCATGTATTTCATCTGCCGAAGCTGCGGACCGAGACGGCCGCGGATGAATTTCGCGTTGCGGTTCAGCGCATCGATGACGACGCTGTGGTCGGAAACGCCGAGCGGCGTCACATAGGCCGTCGCGATCTTCAGGTCGGGCGACATGCGCACCTCCGAGATCGAAATGACGGTTGCCTCGATAACGTCGTCGCGCACCTCGCCCCTCTGCAGAACCTGCGTGATGGCGGCTCGAACCTGTTCGCCAACACGCAGCATGCGCTGCGACGGCGCTGAGGATGTCGGTCTTGTGGCCATTTCTTACACTCCAAAAGGCCTTACAGCCAAAAAGGCCCCTACAGCCAAAAAGGATTAGGCGCCGGACTGGTTGATCCGGCGCCCGTCCAGAATTTCAATCTCGATCCGCTCAGAGCGTGCGCGTGATGTGTTCCACGCGGAAGCACTCGATCGTATCGCCGGCGCGGATGTCTTCGTAGTTTTCGAAGGCCATACCGCATTCCTGACCGACCGGCACTTCCGAGACTTCGTCCTTGAAGCGCTTGAGCGTCTTGAGCTTGCCTTCGTGGATGACGACGTTGTCGCGGATGAGGCGGACACCTGCGCCACGCTCGACCTTGCCTTCGGTGACGCGGCAACCTGCGACCTTGCCGACCTTCGTGATGTTGAACACCTCGAGGATCTCGGCATTGCCGAGGAAGGTTTCGCGCCGTTCCGGAGAGAGCAGGCCCGACATTGCCGCCTTCACGTCATCCACGAGGTCGTAGATGATGTTGTAGTAGCGGATCTCGATGCCTTCGCGCTCTGCGAAGGTGCGCGTCTGCGCATTCGCACGGACGTTGAAGCCGATGATGGCAGCGTTCGACGCTTCGGCGAGCGAGATATCCGATTCCGTGATACCGCCGGCGCCCGAATGCACGATGCGTGCCCGGACTTCGTCGGTTCCCAGCTTTTCGAGTGCGCCGGCAATGGCTTCGATCGAGCCCTGCACGTCGCCCTTGATGACCAGCGGGAATTCCTTGACGCCCGAGGTCTGCAGCTGCGTCATCATCTGTTCCAGTGAACCGCGCTGGCCGGACTGGCGGGCAGCGGCCTTGTCGCGGGCGAGACGCTGGCGATATTCCGAGATCTCGCGTGCGCGGCTTTCGTTCTCGACCACGGCAAACTTGTCGCCTGCAGCCGGAGTGCCCGAAAGTCCGAGAACCTCAACGGGGGTCGCCGGGCTGGCTTCCTTGACGTGGTCACCCTTGTCGTTGATCAGCGCGCGTACACGGCCCCACTGGTCGCCGACAACGATGATCTGGCCGGGACGCAGCGTACCCTTCTGCACGAGCACAGTCGCAACGGCGCCGCGGCCGCGGTCGAGCTGGGCTTCGATGACGGTACCTTCCGCCGTGCGGTTCGGATTTGCCTTGAGATCAAGGATTTCCGCCTGCAGCAGGATGGCTTCGAGCAGCTTGTCGAGGCCGAGGCCGGTCTTTGCCGATACTTCGACGTCGAGGACTTCACCGCCCATGGATTCCACGAAGACTTCGTGTTGCAGAAGCTGCGTGCGCACCTTCTGCGGATCGGCCTCGTGCTTGTCGACCTTGTTGATCGCGACGATGATCGGAACACCGGCCGCCTTGGCGTGGTTGATCGATTCGATCGTCTGCGGCATCACGCTGTCGTCGGCCGCGACCACGAGAACGGCGATATCGGTCGCCTGCGCACCGCGGGCACGCATTGCCGTGAAGGCAGCGTGTCCCGGCGTGTCGATGAAGGTGATCTTCTGACCGTTCTGCTCGACCTGGTAGGCGCCGATATGCTGCGTGATGCCACCGGCTTCGCCGGAGACCACGTTGGCATGGCGGATGGCGTCGAGCAGCGAGGTCTTGCCGTGGTCGACGTGACCCATGATCGTGACGACTGGCGGACGCGATACCTGATCGCCGCCCTCGTCAGCCACGTTGAAGATACCGAGTTCGACGTCGGATTCCGAAACGCGCTTGACCGTATGGCCGAATTCGCTGGCGATGAGTTCTGCGAGGTCGGCGTCGATGACGTCGCCCGGCTTCATCATCTGGCCTTCCTTCATCAGGTACTTGATAACGTCGACCGCGCGTTCGGACATGCGCTGCGACAGTTCCTGAATGGTGATGGTTTCCGGCAGGATAACCTCGCGGACGACCTTTTCGCGCGTTTCCTGCATCTGGCTGCGGCGGAACTTCTCCTGCCGGCGACGCATGGCCGACAGCGAGCGACCGCGTGCATTGTCCTCACCATCGACATTGGCCGTCGTCACGGTCAGCTTGCCGCGACGGCGCTCGTCTTCGGTCTTCGGACGTGCCGGGGCCTTGGCCGGTTCGGGACGCACGATCTTGCCGCGTGCCGGAGCGCCGCGTGCCGGGCCGCGATCATCCTCTTCCTCGTTGCGGCGACCGCGAACGGCCGGGGCTTCGGTCGCAGGCGTGGTACGCGTAGGCTGAGCTGCCCCTTCCTGTCGGCGCACGACCGGAACCGGGCGCGGCGCTTCGGGTGCCTTGGCCTCAACAGGAGCCGGTGCCGGCTCGGCTTTGGCTTCGACGACCGGCTCGGGAACGCGAGCAGCCTCTTCCGCGGCGCGACGTGCAGCCTCGGCGGCCTCTTCGGCACGGCGCTGTTCTTCCTCTACCTTGCGGCGGGCTTCTTCTTCGGCGCGGCGAACTGCATCGGCAGCGTCACGAGCCTGGGCTTCGGCGAGCGCACGACGGCGCGCGTCCATTTCTCCGGCGGAGAGATGGTTGAGCACCACGGGACGCGACTGCCGGTCCTGGTTGGGCCGCTGCGGCTGGCCACCCTGGTTCTGTTGCTGCGGGCGATGCTGCTGCTGGCCACCGGGCTGGTGGATGCGCGGAGCCGGCTGCGGCGGGCGCGGCGGCTGCGGGGTGGGTTCAGCAATGCGCGTCACGGAAGCTGGCGCTGCCGCCGTCACAACTGGCTTTTCATCTTCAGGACGTAGGGGGCGGCGTTTACGTGTTTCGACCACGACCGCCTTGGTGCGACCGCGACCCATATCCTGGCGCACGGTGCCCTGGTTCACGCCTGACGGTTTCAGGGTGAGGGTCTTCTTACCCGCTACGCTCAGTGTCTTGTCGTCATTGTTGTCGGTCATTCCGTTCCCTTCGGACGAGGGCCGGATGACGTCCATCAGACCCTGTCGTTCAATACATGTACCTTAATGAGGCGTCCGGCATGGGCCGGTGACCGCGTCATTGTTTTCGCCGGCCGGCGCCGCCCGTTGCCCGGGACTGACCGCCGTTGCGGTACCGTTCGAGCAGGTTTGCGCGCTTCACTACACCCTCACCCGCCTGCCCTGCAAGCGCTGCGGCATGGATAAAAGTGTTCTGGCCCATCAGTGCCTCCATTTCCGCCTCCGAGAAGAGACGGAAAGAAGGTATTTCGCTCTCGGTCTCCATTCCGAGATGCCAGGCCTTGCGGGCCTGGTCGATTTTTCTAACGCCGTCGTCCGCCGCGTCAGTTGCGTGGAAGACAGCAAGCGCTGCTCCGCTCCTGATCGCGGCATCGACTTTCGACGAGCCCGTGACGAACTGGCCCGCCTTGCGCGCCATGTTCATCATGCCCGTCAAATCCGCCGAAAGCAGACGGTCGACTCGGGCGCCCAGATCGTCGGGCGCCGTCACCTCCGCTTTCAGGGCGCGGGAGAAAAGCCTCTTTGCCACTGCCTTGTCGACGGTTGCGCGTTCGGGCTTCACCCAGCAACCGCGACCCGGCAGCTGCCGCTTCAGATCGGGAACGACTGTCCCGTCGGGAGCGGCGACAAAGCGGATCAGCTCATTCGGCGATCCGCTTTCCCTTGTCACAATGCACATGCGGCCGTTCGTACCGTCGCCAGTGGGACCATCGTCTTCGGTCCCGGCGTCCGGCTTGAGTTCGGCCATCATGCTTCCTGCTCGGCCTCAGCCTCGGCAGGCTCTTCGCCTTCAGCCTCGGCAGCGAGATCGTCTTCGGTGATCCAGCCGGCCGCAAGGCGCGCCTGCACGATCATCTGCTCGGCCTCGACGCGCGAAATCTCGAGCTTGGAGAACAGGCCTTCGAATTTCTTCGTCTCGCCGTTCTTGCGTTCCGACCAGCCGACGAGATCGTCGGCTGCGCAGCCGGCGAAGTCTTCGATCGTCTTGATGCCGTCTTCGCCGAGCGCGACCATCATCTGCGAGGTCATGCCGTTGATCTGGCGCAACTCGTCGGAAACGCCGAGCGCCTTGCGCTTTTCGTCCATTTCGGCTTCGAGCTTTTCAAGGAATTCGCGGGCGCGGGTCTGGATTTCCTGCGCGGTGTCTTCGTCGAAGCCGTCGATCGAGGAAATTTCGTCGAGATCGACATAGGCCAGTTCCTCGACGGCTGCGAAGCCTTCGGAAGCCAGAACCTGGCCGACCATTTCGTCGACGTCGAGCGCGTCCATGAACAGGTTGGTGCGCTCGTTGAATTCCTTCTGGCGGCGTTCCGATTCCTCGGCTTCCGTCATGATGTCGATATCCCAGCCGGTCAGCTGCGATGCGAGGCGGACGTTCTGACCGCGGCGGCCGATGGCGAGCGAAAGCTGCTCGTCCGGAACCACGACTTCGATACGTTCGGCATCCTCATCGAGAACGACCTTGGCGACTTCGGCCGGCTGCAGGGCGTTGACGACGAAGGTCGCCGGATCCTGGCTCCACGGAATGATGTCGATCTTCTCGCCCTGAAGCTCGCCGACGACGGCCTGGACTCGCGAACCGCGCATACCGACGCAGGCGCCGACCGGATCGATCGACGAGTCGTTCGAGATGACGGCGATCTTGGCGCGCGAACCCGGGTCACGGGCAACCGACTTCACCTGGATGATGCCGTCATAGATTTCGGGCACTTCCATGGTGAAGAGCTTCACCATGAACTGCGGATGCGTGCGCGACAGGAAGATCTGCGGGCCGCGCTGCTCGCGGCGGACGTCGTAGACGAAGGCGCGGACGCGGTCGCCATAGCGGAAGTTTTCGCGCGGGATCATTTCGTCGCGGCGGATGATGCCTTCGCCACGGCCGAGATCGACAATGACGTTGCCGTATTCGACACGCTTGACGGTGCCGTTGACGATTTCGCCGACGCGATCCTTGAATTCGTCGAACTGGCGGTCGCGTTCGGCTTCACGCACCTTCTGGACTATGACCTGCTTGGCAGACTGGGCGGCAATGCGGCCGAAATCCATCGGGGGCAGCGGATCGGCGATGAAATCGCCAAGGGCTGCGTCCGGGTTGCGATCGCGGGCAAGCTCCAGCGGAATCTGCGTGGAATAGTCCTCGGCCTTCTCGACGACTTCGAGCAGGCGCTGCAGGCGGATTTCGCCGGTCTTCGGGTTGATGTCGGCGCGGATATTGGACTCCGTGCCGTAGCGGGAGCGCGCGGCCTTCTGGATCGCATCCGCCATTGCGGCAAGCACGATCTCGCGGTCGATGACCTTTTCGCGCGCCACTGCATCTGCGATCTGCAGAAGTTCAAGCCGGTTCGCACTGACTGCCATTGTCTTTAGTCTCCGTCTTCCTGCCCGTGTTCCCGTTTCGTCGGGCGGTTCGTTGATCGGTTATTCTTCGTCTTCTTCGACTTCGTCGTTCTGGTTCGCTGCCTCGGCTTTCGCCAGCTTGTCGGCGCGCAGCGCATCACGAATAAGGTCGTCCGTCAGGATAAGCTTGGCATCGGCCAGCGTGCTGAACGGAATGGTCACCCTCGGCTCTTCGCCATAGGCGACCTGATCGCGCTCGATCGTAAAACCATCTTCGGTCACGTCGGTGATCTTGCCGCGGAAGCGCTTGCGATTGTCCACCAGGATCGAGGTCTCGCACTTGATCAGGTGGCTCTGCCAGCGCATAAAGTCCGACTTGCGCACCATCGGACGATCGATGCCGGGCGACGACACTTCCAGATGATACGCCTTATCGATGGGATCTTCCACATCGAGGACAGGAGAAACCGCCGTGGAGACCGCTTCACAGTCCTGGACGTTCATGCTGCCATCGGCGCGCTCCGCCATGATCTGCAGCGTTGCGCCGTTCTGGTTCAAGAGCCGGACGCGGACGAGGCGGTAGTCCATGCCGAGCAGGACCGGCTCGATGATGGCGGCAAGACGCTGGTCAAGGCCGGTCTCGGTGATCAGCCGCGGTTCGTTGATATCGTTTGCGTTTGTCAAATCCGACAAGCGGTGCGCTCCTCGCATATAGGTATGCATCGGTGATCGCGGTAATAAAAAAGAGCGGGTCCTTGCGGCCCACTCTTCATCACACGATCAAGAATTTGAAGCCGATATATGCCGGTTTCCGTCAAATTGCAAGCTCGGGTGCAGCTTTGGCTATTTCAGCGTGCCCAGCATCGAGCTGTCGGGATAGCAGGTCGGCTTCATGCCGGTCTTTTCCTGCCACTGGCCGATCGAGCGGCGTGTCTTGTAGCCGGGCAGTCCGTCCGTGCCGCCGACATCATAACCCTTTTTCTCCAAAGTCTTCTGCATGGAGGCGACATCCGAACGCAGCATCTTGCCGACATCGCCCCAAGGACCCTGGAATGCGCCAGATCCGTTTGCGATCCGGTCAGCCAGATTGCCGACATAAAGCGCATAGAGATCGGAGTTGTTGTATTCCTTGATGACATAGAAATTGGGCGTGACGATGAATTCCGGCCCGTCGCGGCCGGCCGGAACCAGCATCATGCCCGATGCCTTGAGTTCATCCGACGGGAAGGGCTTGCCCGAAATGCGGGTGATCCCGACGCCTGCCCAGCGGGCGATCGGCTTGGCGAGATCTGGCCCCTCCTGCGCGCAGGACACGTCGATCGGAATGGTGACCTCATAACCCCAACCCCGATCCCGCTGCCAGCCTTTCTTGACCAGATAGTTTGCGATCGAGGCCAGCGTATCCGGCACTGAAGTCCAGATATTGCGATGACCGTCGCCATCGAAATCGACCGCATATTGGAAATAGCTGGTCGGCATGAATTGCGGCTGGCCGAGCGCGCCCGCCGAAGATCCCTTGAACTGATCGGGCGTGACGTCGCCATGTTCGAGAATGCGCAATGCGGCGATCAGCTCGTTGCGGAACATATCTTTCCGCGTCGACATGAAGGCTTTGGTCGCCAGCACCTGGATCGCCGATTCCGGCATCTTGGCCGCGCCGAACCCGGTCTCGCGGCCCCAGATCGCCAGCACGATCGATCCCGGCACGCCATAGGTCTTCTCGATCCGCTTCAGCGTCGAGGCATATTGCGAGGCAAAGCCGCGCCCTGTCGTCGCCAGCCGCTGCAGCCGGCCTTCGTTGAAATATGGCGCGGGGGAAGAAAACTCGGCCTGCGTCTGCTTCAGTTCCTTCGCCGGTGGAAAGCCGGGCGGCGCCAGGTCGTTCAGCGTCCAGTCGAGCTGGATGCCCGAGAATGCGGTCTTGAAGGTGTTTTCCGAAATGCCGTCTTTCTTGGCTTCCGGCCAGAGGTCGGTCTGGAGCCAGTTTTCGAATTGGGATTCGACGGCTGCCTGCGAAGGGGCGGCGAGGGAGGGCGATGCTGTGGCGCATGCCAGCAGGATCGCCAGCGCATAGCGGGCGACACCCCCCTCTGTCCTGCCGGACATCTCCCCCACAAGGGGGGAGATCGAATTGTGGCGCGGGCTGCGTCCCACTTTTCGCTCTGGAAAAGAAGTTAAACGACGCCAAAGAGGGATGGATGAGCAAGCCTTCAGCCGATCTCCCCCCTTGAGGGGGAGATGCCCGGCAGGGCAGAGGGGGGTATCTTGCAACATGCTCCGCCCCCTCAAATCGCCGTTCGCGCCCGAAGCGCGGCCGTCAGCGTTCCCTCGTCGAGATAGTCGAGCTCGCCGCCGACGGGAACGCCGTGCGCCAGCCGGGTGATCTTCACCTCCAGCCCCGAGAGCTGATCGGTTATATAGTGTGCTGTGGTCTGCCCCTCGACCGTGGCGTTGACGGCGAGGATGATTTCACGGATGCCGCCTTCGCCGACCCGGTCGATCAGCCCGCGAATGTTGAGATCGTCCGGCCCGACGCCGTCGAGCGGCGAGAGCACGCCGCCGAGAACGTGATAGGCGGCGTTCATCGCGCCCGCGCGCTCCAGCGCCCAGAGATCGGAGACGTCCTCGACCACGATGATGACGGACTGGTCGCGCCGGTCGTCGGTGCAGACGGTGCAGGGGTCGATCGTATCGACATTGCCGCAGCGCGAGCAGATCTTCACCTTGTCGTAGGCCTCGCCCATCGCGTGGCCGAGAGGCCCGAGAAGCTGGTCCTTCTTTTTGATCAGGTGCAGCGCCGCGCGCCGGGCCGAGCGTGGCCCGAGCCCCGGCACTTTCGCGAGAAGCTGGATGAGTTTTTCGATTTCGGGGCCGGTGACTCGCTTTGCCATAGGCGGCTTTTATCTCATATGCTGGAAAAACGGAATCGCGGAAGGAATGCCTGGCTCATGAAAATTCTGGCCGTGTGCACAGGCAATGCCGAAAAGCTGCTCGGCAAGAGCTACAAGACCGGCATTTACAAGCATCCCGTCCATGGTGCGGTGCTCGTCGATGCCGAGGGCTTGTTAGGCGACGCCATCTGCAATCGCAAGCATCACGGCGGCGTCGATCAGGCCGTCTATGTCGAAGGCTCGATCACGCTCGACTGGTGGGTGACTGAACTCGGCCGATCCATCGAACCCGGCACCTTCGGCGAAAATATAGTGATCGAAGGCCTGGATAACAGGCTTGTCTCGGTCGGTGATCGTTTCATAGCCGGCGATCTTGTTCTCGAAGTCACTTCGGCCCGTATTCCCTGCGCGACCTTCGCCGCCAAGATCGGCGATCCGGGATTCGTGAAGCGTTACACTGAGGCCGGGCGTCCAGGCATTTATTGTCGCGTTCTGAGCGTTGCTTATGTCTCGTCCGGCACTCCGGTCGAATACATTCCCTATGCGGGCGAAAAGGTGACCATGCCCGAACTGATGGAGACCTTCGGCCGCAGATTGACGGAAGAAGACCGCGCGCGCTATCTGGCGGCCCCCCTTCACCACAAGCTCAGGGCCATGCTGGAATCGCAATCCGATCCGGCCTAAACCCGATGAGCTCAATGCATCGCGATGGCAACTGCCGCGCCCGCCATCGTGCCGGCGCTGGCGCGGTTGGCGATTCGCACGGCGCGGCGGCTTTTCAGGAAACCGCGTGCCTTGGCCGCAAGCAGTGCCCAGGCAAGATCGATCGAGATCAGCACCGCAAACATCGTCGCCACCAATTCGGCCCAGCCGACGATGGTCACGGCGTGAATGTCGATGATCGACGGCAGCAGCGCCACGTAAAACATCATGATCTTAGGATTGCCCATCGTGACCGTCAGCCCGGCAAGGAACAGGCGGGCCGGCGACTGTACATCGGGCAGGGCCTCCTCGGCGGAGGCCGCCGGGGCAAACCACATTTTCCAGGCAAGATAGAGCAGGTAGCAGACGCCGATCCACTTGATGGCGACGAAGGCGAAGTGGAAGGTTTCGGCTACAGCCGAAAGTCCCGCGACCGCGCAGGTCAGACAAGCAGCCTCGCCGATCCACATGGCGGCGAGAAACGGCAGCACATCGCGCGTGCCCTTGCTCAGCACACGCGCAACCAGCGCCGCAATGCTCGGCCCCGGCGATCCGGCGGCCACGAAGAGCGCGCCGGCAAAAACCAGCAAAGTCGTCAGGCTCATCCTATCCTCCCAGTCTAGCCAGTGCCCGATCTTAGAACGGCAGCTTGAAGCCGGGCGGGATCGGCAGGCCGGCGGTCAGCGCCTTGGTCTTTTCCGCAGCCACGGCTTCGGCCTTTTCCTTCGCGTCCTTATGGGCGGCGACGACGAGGTCCTCGAGGATTTCGACGTCGTCCTCCTTGAAAAGCGACGGATCGATCTTCAGGCCGAGCAGCTCGCCCTTGCCGTTCATCGTTGCCGTAACGAGGCCGCCGCCGGACTTGCCTTCGACGGTGAGCGCGGCGATCTCTGCCTGCATCGTCTCCATCTTGGCCTGCATTTCCTTGACCTTGCCCATCATGCCCATGATGTCGCGCATCGTCTCGGTCCTTCTCTTGTGTCTGGTTCAGTCGGTTATGTCAGAATTCTATGTCGTCGCCCGGCAGGATATCGCCTTCTTCGGATTCGGCAGCAGCCGGCGGTGCCGCCTGCTCCTCTTCCTCGGGCTCCGGCGCGCGCACGCGCACGTCGATGATCTTGGCGCCGGGAAACTGCGAGAGGATCGCGGCGACATCGGGGTCCTGCCGCGCGTCGAGCACACGCTGCTGCTGCGCCTGCGCCTCGGCCTCGACCATGGTCGGCTCGCCTTCCTCGCGGCTGAGGCTGACGATCCAGTGGATGCCGGTCCATTCCCTGAGTTTGACAGACAGTTCGCCGAGCAGCGTGGTCGGTGCGCCCTCCGTCAGATTGACGTCGAGGCGGCCTGGCTCGAGCTTCACGGGTCGCACGAAGGTGCGCACCAGGGCCTTGATCTTGGCGTCGCGCTTCTGCGCAGCGAGTTCGACGATATCGGCGATCGAATTAACGGGAACGAGAGGTTTCGGCGCCTCGGCCGGCTTCGTCTCGATGCGTCCGACCGGCGTTGCGTCAGGCTGGGTATTCGGAACTGCGCGCAGCATGGCGGTTGGTGCCGGCTGCGGCGTCGGGCGTGCGTTAGGCACCGTTTCGGTCGCTCGCGCAGCAATGCCTGCCTGATAGGCAACGGGCGTGCCGGAACCCGCGCCTGAACCATTACCGGAGGACGGGGCAGGCGAGGGACGAGCGCCATTGCCATTGCCGGCATCGCCTGAAAATTCCGCAAGCCGGCGCGCCGCCTCTTCGGGTGCCGGCAGATGGGCGGCATGGGCAAGACGAATGAGCACCATTTCGGCAGCACCCGCCGTGCGCGCAGCATTTTCGGTCTCGGGGATGCCCTTGAGTAGCATCTGCCAGATGCGCGAAAGCGTCGTCACCGCCACCCCTTGCCCGAATTCGGCCGCCTTCGTCCGCTCGACCTCGCTGAGCGACGGATCGTCGGCGGCATCGGGTACATATTTCAGGCGAGTAACGAGATGGGTGAAATCGGCAAGATCGGTCAGCACGACGACGGGATTGGCGCCGGCCTCATACTGGCTGTTGAATTCCGCAAGGGCGGCCGCCACATCGCCTTTGACGATATGCTGGAACAGATCGACGATCCGGGCGCGGTCTGCAAGGCCGAGCATGCCGCGCACCGCATCCGCCTCGACCACGCCGCTGCCATGGGCGATCGCCTGATCGAGCAGCGACAGCCCGTCGCGCGCCGACCCTTCCGCAGCGCGGGCGATCATGGCGAGCGCGTCCGGCTCGGCCGTGATGCCTTCCTTGGAAGCGATTGTCGTGAACAGGCCGACGAGATCCGACGCGCTGATGCGGCGCAGGTCGAAGCGCTGGCAGCGCGACAGGACCGTGATCGGAACCTTGCGGATTTCCGTCGTGGCGAAGATGAATTTCACATGTTCCGGCGGCTCTTCGAGCGTCTTCAACAGGCCGTTGAAAGCCTGCGTCGAGAGCATGTGCACTTCGTCGATGATATAGACCTTGTAGCGCGCCGAAACCGGACGGTAGCGAACCTGCTCGATGATCTCTCTTATATCGTCGATGCCTGTATGCGAGGCAGCGTCCATTTCGATGACGTCGACATGCCGGCCTTCCATGATCGCCTGGCAATGGTCGCCGGGGATGCGAAGGTCGATCGTCGGCTTGTTGATTTCAGCCGTCTTGTAGTTGAGTGCGCGGGCGAGAATGCGCGCCGTCGTCGTCTTCCCGACGCCGCGAACCCCGGTCAGCATATAGGCCTGCGCGATGCGCCCGGTCTCGAAGGCGTTGGTCAGCGTACGGACCATCGGCTCTTGGCCGACCATCAGGTCCGTGAAGTCCTTGGGGCGGTACTTGCGGGCCAGCACCCGGTAGCCGGTGCCCGTCGGGGCGGCATCTGGTGCTTTTGGCTCGGTGTCGTTCATCGCCCTGCTTGGTCTTGCCCTGACGCAGCCGGGCATTGTGCTGGAAAAGGGTGGGAGGCTGGCACGATGACCCGTGCCGGGCTCGTTAGGGCTGCTTCCTTCCGGACCTGACCCGGTTGGCGAGTGGCTCGTCCACCACCAACCTCCCGCCGCACATATCGGCAATATCGCCATCAAAAGCAAGCCAACACCAAAAAAAACTGCTAAATATCATGAAAACACTGGAGGATTACCCAATTGCACGAATTCGTTCTCGATGAACGCCTTGCCAATGACACCATTCCGGTCGCAACGACGGGCCTTTGCGAAGTGCGGCTTCTTAGGGATCGCCGCTGGCCGTGGCTGGTTATCGTTCCGCGTCGGCCCGGAATTTCGGAGGTTTTCGAACTGACCCCGCTTGACCGGGTGCTGCTGACATTCGAGACGGATAAGGTTGCCGCAGCGTTGAAGACGGCGACGGGCGCGGTAAAAATCAATGTCGGGGCTCTTGGCAATATCGTCCGTCAGCTTCATGTTCATGTGATTGCGCGCTTCGAAGGCGATCCGAACTGGCCGGGACCCGTCTGGGGCTACGGCAAGGCGGAACCCTATTCGGACGAAGACATGAACGCCTTCATAGCCAAATTGCGGGAAGCCATTTCACCATGAATCATTCCATTTTTTCGTCAGATGCGCCCCATCCCGAGGCCAGCCTTCTGACCGCCTTTGCCGAAAACCAGCTTGATCGCCAGGCAGAGCATCGCGACGAGGAATCGGTCGACAAGGCGCTCGCCAAGGAAGGCACCCATATCCTTGCCTTTGCCAATGACAAGCTGGTGCTGAAGCATGACGGCCAGGTGCTTGATCCGCTGTTTGCCCGCTACGAGCTGAAGGAACTCGATCCGGATTGGGATGCCACGGTTCTGCTCGGCTATCGCAAGACCGGCGAACCGCGGCTTGCCGTGCCGGTTCGCGTTGCCGCCGACGATCTCGCCAGCCAGTACAAACCCGCCGACATGCGGGCGCTCTGGCGCGAACTGCTGCTGGAAGGCGAAATCCTCGGAGAGGCCGCCCAAGGCATGAGCCTCATCCGCTGGAATGCCGACAACCGCTTCTGCGGCCGCTGCGGGTCGACCATGGAAAGCAAGATCGGCGGTTACAAGCGCGTCTGCACTGCCTGCGAGCACACGATCTTCCCGCGCACGGATCCTGTTGTCATCATGCTGACAGTGGACGAGGAGCGGGGGCTCTGCCTTCTGGGCCGCAGCCATCATTTCGCGCCGGGCATGTATTCGTGCCTTGCCGGTTTCCTCGAGCCCGGGGAGACGATCGAGAATGCCGTACGTCGCGAAACCTTCGAGGAGTCAGGCATCCATATCGGGCGCGTCCGCTACCATGCCTCGCAGCCCTGGCCGATGCCGCATTCCCTGATGATCGGTTGCTATGCCGAAGCGAAATCGACCGATATCCATATGGATGGCGCCGAACTCGATGATTGCCGCTGGTTTACGCGGGAAGAGACGCTCGCCATGCTGGATCGCGTCGCGCCATCGGGCAATACTTCTCCGCCCAAGGGCGCAATCGCCCATCGCCTGATGCGCGACTGGGTGGAATGGAAGCGATAGGCCCCATGCCATGGCACGCGCCGAACGCCTGCTGACGCTGCTGCAGACCCTGAGGCGTTATCGACGCCCGGTCAGCGGGGCGGCGCTTGCGACCGAAACCGGCGTCAGCCTGCGCACGCTTTATCGGGATATCGCCAGCCTCCAGGCTCAGGGTGCTGACATCGAGGGAGAGGCCGGCGTCGGCTATGTGCTGAAGCCGGGCTTCATGCTGCCGCCGATGATGTTTTCGCAAGAAGAGATCGAGGCCCTTGTCCTCGGCTCCCGCTGGGTGGCGCGCGCTGCCGAACCGAGGCTTGCGGGCGCCGGCGCCGATGCGCTGGCCAAGATCGCGGCGGTCCTGCCCGACGACATGCGCGAGACGATCGAATCGGCCGCTCTGCTCGTCGGCCCGCGCGTCAGCAGCGAGGACAAGGCCGACCTGCCGGCTATCCGCAAGGCGATCAGGACTGAGCGCATTCTGGAACTGACCTATGGCGACGAGCGCGGCGCCGTGTCCGTGCGCCGTGTCTGGCCCTTCGCGCTCACCTATCTCGAGCAGGTGCGGGTCATGGTCGCCTGGTGCGAACTGCGGCAGGATTTTCGCCATTTCCGGACCGACCGCATCATCGAGATGGCGCCTTCGGAAGTGCGCTATCCGCGCCGGCGCGACGTTCTGCTCAAGGAATGGCGCGACCAGCAGGGCATTCCTTCTGAGCCCTGACACTACTGCCATAAACTGTCAGCAGGTGCGGTTATGATCGATGCCATTCCAAGCAGGCCAATTTAGGCAGGAAGGAGTACCGATCATGGCAAACCCCAACCTCACAATTCCCTATCTCGCTGGCCACATGACCGTCGCAGAAACGCGTTCGGTCGTGGCCCGCCTGCTGCATGTCTTCACCTATGCCTTGCGGCAGATGGAGCGGCCAGATCCCCGGCTCGACCTCGACGCGATGCCGGATCACATGAAGCGCGATCTCGGTTTCCTGGATGGGCAAAGCCCACATTACGAAGACAATCTGATGCGGTAAGCCGCCGACGGGGTGGATCCGCGGCTGCGCCTAACCAAACCACACTGCAACTGAAAGAGCGGCGCGATTATCGCGCCGGTTCTTCAGGCAAACGATGCTGCCAAAATCTGTCAGCATGCGGAATTATATTCATCCCACCCACGCAAAGAGGAATATCGAAATGGCCAGCCCGAACATGATCATTCTCTACGTTAAGGACCCAGCCGAGAGCGTGCCCTTCTACAGCGATATCCTCGGGCGCGAGCCTGCGGTGGCATCGCCGAATTTCGCAGCCTTTCCGCTGGACGGCGGCTTCACGCTCGGCCTCTGGCGTCGCAGCACCGTCGAGCCGCAGCCCTCCGCACTCGGCAATCGCGGCGAAGTCGCTTTCATGGTGCCGGGGGAAGGCGCTGTTGCCGCCCATTACGAGCAATGGCGCAATCGCGGCCTGCCGATCGCTCAGGAACTGACCACCATGGATTTCGGACCGACCTTCGTCGTCCTCGATCCGGATGGCCATCGGCTCCGGGTTTGTGAGCCGGATAAATAACGTCGCCTCCCATACTGACCGCCGGGCCCTTGCCGCTTCCGGGCGGCGAGGGCCGAATCATATGCGCATCCATCACCGAGCATCACCACAACGGCTGTCGATCGCACACATGGCTTGCAAAGCCGTCATGCAGGGCCTAGCTCTCAGGCTTCGAACGAATCCGGAAGCTGAATGCCCCACAAGGTCTCATTGTCCCGTCTGAAGCTCACCGACTTCCGCAATTATGCGGCGGCCGCGCTGTCGCTTGACGGCCGACATGTTGTCCTGACGGGCGACAACGGTGCCGGCAAGACGAACCTCATGGAGGCGGTCTCCTTCCTCTCCCCCGGCCGCGGCCTGCGTCGCGCCGCCTATGCCGATGTGACGCGCGTCGGCGCCACTTCGGGCTTTTCGATCTTTGCTGAGCTGGATGGAATGGAAGGCGAGGTCGAAATCGGCACCGGAGCCGACACGACGGACGAAGCTGCCGTCCGCAAGCTGCGGATCAACGGAACGCCGGCCAAGACCGCCGACGAGTTGACCGATCATCTTCGTGTGCTTTGGCTGACGCCATCCATGGACGGCCTTTTTACCGGCGGTTCCTCGGATCGCCGCCGCTTTCTCGATCGCCTGGTCCTCTCTCTCGATCCTGCGCACGGCAGGCGCGCCAGCGATTTCGAGCGCGCCATGCGCAGCCGCAACAAGCTCCTCTCCGAAAACCGCTTCGATCCGGCCTGGCTCTCTGGCATCGAGGAACAGATGGCAAGCCTCGGCATCGCCATGGCGCTGGCGCGGCAGGAGATGCTCGGCCTTCTCGACCGGCTGATTGCGGATAGCCGGGAGGCCACCCCCTTTCCCTCGGCGGCGCTCGAACTCTCCGGTTTCATGGACGGCCAGTTCGATCGGCCGGCTGTCGATCTGGAAGACGACTATGCCGGCATGCTGCGCGATGGTCGTTATCGGGATGCCGCTGCCGGGCGCACGCTTGATGGCCCCCATCGCGCCGATCTTCTCGTCCGCCACCGCGAGAAGAACATGGAGGCCGAGCGCTGCTCGACAGGGGAACAGAAGGCGCTGCTGGTCGGCCTCGTGCTCGCCCATGCCCGTCTCGTCGGCAATCTCACGGGCCATGCGCCGGTGCTGCTGCTCGATGAGATCGCGGCTCACTTGGACGAGGGGCGGCGCGCCGCCCTTTTCGACCTGATCGACGGGCTCGGCGGTCAGGCCTTCATGACGGGAACGGATCGGTCGATGTTCGCAGCGCTTGGCGAGCGCGCGCAATTCTTCACCGTCGCGCATGGCGGTATCGCGGAATCATGATTTTCATGGCCGCAAACAGTGCTAGCATGGCGCCATGGAACCTCTGAGCACAGACGAGATCGCCCGCTATCAGCGCCATATTCTGCTTCCCGAGATCGGCGGTGCCGGACAGCAGAAGCTGAAGGCATCGCGCGTCCTTGTCATCGGTGCCGGCGGCCTCGGTGCGCCTGTCCTGCAATATCTGGCGGCAGCCGGCGTGGGCACGATCGGGCTTGTCGATGACGACCGCGTGTCGCTCTCCAATCTGCAGCGTCAGGTCATCCACGACACCGGCACGATCGGCGAGTTGAAGACACAAAGCGCCGTCGACGCCATGGCGCGCCTCAATCCGCATGTGCGCACAGTCCGCTTCGAGGAGCGTTTCGAGATTTCGAATGCCGCGCGGCTGCTCGCGGGCTTCCATCTGCTGATCGACGGTTCCGACAATTTCGATACCCGCTATGCAGCCGCAGATGCCGCGGAAGTGGCGAAAATCCCGCTGGTAACGGGCGCTGTCGGCCGCTTCGATGGCTCCGTGACGACACTGAAGCCCTATGAGAGCAGTGCGGACGGCGCTCTCAACCCCTCCTATCGCGACCTCTTTCCATCACCGCCGCCGGCCGGCCTCATTCCTTCCTGCGCCGAAGCCGGCATAGTCGGCGCGCTGACCGGCGTCATCGGTACATTGATGGCGATGGAAGCGATCAAGCTGATCACAGGTGCTGGCGAGCCGTTGATCGGCCGTCTGCTACTCTACGATGCCTTGTCGGCACGTTTCGATAGTATACGATACAAACGCAAGCGATCGAAAGCCGCCGCCGAATGACACGGCTTGAGACGGTGCGGCTCGATCAATCCTTCGAGCGATGGCATGAATTGCTCAATCTCATTCTCGCATCCTTCGCTTACATGGATGGCCGCATCGCCCCGCCATCTTCGGCCCTCAAGCTGACGTCGCAATCGCTTCGGGAAAAGGCGGAGCGCGAGATCGGCTATGTCGTGCTGGAAAGAAATGCGATGCTCGGCTGCAGCTTCTGCCGCCCGGAGCCGGAATGCCTCTATATCGGCAAGCTCGCCGTCCTGCCGGCAGAGCAGGGCAGGGGTATCGGCCGAATGCTGCTCGGGCTTGCGGAGGAAACCGCCCGCCGACTGGACCTGTCCGTCCTGCGCCTGGAGACGCGCATAGAACTGACCGGCAATCACGCCGCCTTTGGGCGCTGGGGCTTCGTCAAGACGGCCGAAAACACCCATCCCGGTTTCAGCAAGACGACCTCGATCGAAATGCAAAAGACATTGTCCGCCTTGTAGCTCGGCCCGCGCCGAAGGCATTGACGGCGAAAAATTTCCGGCTTAGTTGTAATTCCATGAAAATCGCAACTATTCTTGTGGTGGTGATCGCGCGCATGGGCAGGATGGTCTAACCGTCCGGCGAAAGCACCCATGCGCGGTAAGCAGGCTCCTGACGGGGCCTTTTTTTATGCCCTGAATTCGGGCCGCGCCTCGTCAGATTTCCTCAACACCCTCACAAGACGGATACGATCATGACTGGCGACAACGCCGCGCAGACATCGCGCAGCCAAATGACTGCGGCGTCGGCCGCGACCTCTCCCATTGCCGCGCCTCGGCTTATCACCTTGATTTTGCTGTCAGCCCTCTCGGTACTGCCGGTCAACATGACCTTGCCGGCGCTGTCGAATATCGCGGCCACATTCCACGCCGATCTCGCGCTCATCAATCTTTCGGTTGCCGGCTTTGCGATCTTTTCCGCTCTGACCGAGCTTGTGGCCGGTGCGATGTCGGATCGATATGGGCGCCGGCCGGTGGCGCTGGCCGCGATCTCCATCTTCGTCCTCGCTTCCCTGGGCTGCGCAGCCTCGAACGATATCGGCACCTTTCTCCTGTTTCGGATGCTGCAGGCAGCAATCGGCGCCTGCTTCTCCATCTCCCTCGTCATTGCCAGGGAAACCTCCGGTGAGCGCGAAGCCGCCAGCAAATTCGGCTACCTCGCAGTCGGATGGGCAATTGCGCCCCTGCTCGGCCCGACATTTGGCGGGCTGCTGGAGGAGTTCTTCGGCTGGCGGGCATGCTTCCTTGCCCTGGCTCTCCTTGGTGCGGCAGCACTTGCCCTTTGCAGCCGCGAACTGAAAGGACCGGCGACGCGTGTATCCGGGCCTCGGCGAAACTATCTTGCGTCATACAGGCAACTGTTGGGCTCGGCGCGATTCTGGGCCTACACGCTGTGCATGATCTGCTCGATGGGAACGTTCTACGTCTTCCTGGGAGGAGCGCCTCTGGCGGTCGGCAACTCGCTCAATGGATCCAGCACGCAGCTCGGCCTTTACATGGGAATGGTCCCGGCAGGCTTCATTCTCGGCAGCTATCTGACCGGCCGCTACGCGTCGCGATTTCAGCGGGGCAGCGTCGTCGTCGCGGCGCGGTCCCTCACATGCATCGGGCTGCTTGTCGGGCTTGCCCTGTCGATGTCGGGCGTCACCTACATCCTGGCATTCTTCGGACCCTGCATGTTCATCGGCATCGGCAATGGCTTGACCATGCCCGCAGCCAATACGGGCGTCATGGCGGTTCGCGCCAACCTCGCCGGAACAGCCGTCGGGCTGGCGGCCGCGATGCGCATTGCCGGCGGGGCGCTCATTTCCTCTATCGGAGGTTTGTTTCTGGCAGAGCAGCATGCCGTGCAGGTCTTATTCGGCATCATGCTCACGATAGCGTCGCTGGCATTGTCGGCGGCGCTGGCCGCAGCCATCATCGATCGACGGACCTCTGAGTAGCACGCTGCGGTATAGGGCTTATGCCGCAATCGCGCCGTATCAGCGGCCGGGCAGGACTCGATTCGGCGGCCGATGCCCGTCCATGAAGGCGCGGATATTGATGATCACCTTGTCGCCCATGTCGATGCGGCTCTCGATCGTTGCCGAGCCCATATGGGGCAGGAGAACGACCTTGCCCTCGTTGGCGAGCTTAATCAGCTTGGAGTTGACCATCGGCTCGTTTTCGAAGACGTCGAGCCCGGCGCCCGCAATCTTGCCCTCGCGCAGGATCTTGATCAGGGCGGCCTCGTCGATCACGTCGCCGCGCGCCGTGTTGACGATATAGCTCGTCGGTTGCAGCAGCGCGAGGCGGCGGGCGGATATCAGATGAAAGGTTGCCGGCGTCGAGGGGCAGTTGACGGAGACGATGTCGACGCGGGCAAGCATCTGGTCGAGGCTGTCCCAGTAGGTCGCCTCCAGCTCGTCCTCGGTCGCCGGGCTGACGCGCTTGCGGTTGTGATAGTGGATCGACAGGCCGAATGCCTTGGCGCGGCGCGCAACCGCGGTGCCGATCCGCCCCATGCCGACAATGCCGATCCGCTTGCCGGCGATTCGCCGGCCGAGCATCCAGGTCGGCGACCATCCGGCCCATTCGCCGGGCTTGTCGGTCAGAACCCGCGAGCCCTCGGCCAACCGGCGCGGGACGGCGAGAATGAGCGCCATCGTCATGTCGGCCGTGTCTTCGGTCAGCACGTTGGGCGTATTGGTGACGGTAATGCCCTTGCGGGCTGCAGCGTCGACATCGATATGGTCCGTGCCGTTGGAAAAGCTGGCGATCAGCTTCATCTGTGGCCCGGCCTGCTCGATCATGTCGGCGTCGATTCGGTCGGTCACCGTGGGGACCAGCACGTCGGCAGTCTTGACGGCTTCGATCAGCTCCGGCTTCGAGCGCGGCGTGTCGTCGATATTGAGTTCGGCATCGAAGAGTTCGCGCATCCGTGTTTCGACAGCGTCGGGCAGTTTGCGCGTGATGTAGACCTTCGGCTTTTTCTTCGTCGTCATGGCGACTTGCGATGCCTTGTTTAGATGTCTTTAACCAACAAGAACGATAATTTAACCGTTCCGGGCATTTCTACCAGACCCGCCGGCGAAGACAAATAAAACTCGCGAGCACTGGCCGATTTGCAGGGGCAGGGGTGCGCACTTCATCAGTCCACCTTGGTCACTACGAGCGATCCCAGCAAAAGTGCGCGGCAGTTTTGCGTTCGGGATTGCCGGAAACGAAGAGCGAACGGAAATCCCCATGCGTGGCAAAGTCCTGAAGTCCTGCGCTGTCCTGGCAATCGGCGTAATGCTCGCTGCCGCCAATGCCCATCTTGCCGAGGCTCAGGCCGCAAAGGGTCCGAGCGGATTGCCGCTTCCGCGATTCGTCACGCTGAAATCGAAGCGCGTCAACCTGCGCATCGGACCGAGTTCCGATTATGCGGTCTCCTGGCTCTATCTTCGCCAGGGTCTGCCCGTCGAGATCATCCAGGAATACGACAATTGGCGCCGCGTCCGTGATTCGGATGGCACAGAGGGCTGGGTCAACCAGTCCCTGCTGTCAGGACAGCGTTCGGCGCTGGCCGCCCCGTGGATGAAGGGCAAGGGCAAGAATATCTACGTCAACATGCGCCGCGATCCGCAGCCTTCGAGCTCGATCATCGCCAAGCTGGAGCCTGGCGTGATGATGCATATCCGCGAATGCACGGGCGACTGGTGCTTCGTCAATGCCGACTCGTCCGAGGGCTGGGTGGCGCAATCAGAAATCTGGGGCGCCTATCCCGGAGAGGCCTTTAAATAAGGCCCGTTTCGCGTGCCGCGTCGGCAAGCGAAACGGTCGGCCTCGGGCCGATCTGTTGGATGACGATACCGGCGGCAAGGCAGCCGAGCTTGCCGCAATCTTCCAGCGAGCGATCCTGCGTATAGCCATAGAGGAAGCCAGCGGCAAAGAGATCGCCGGCTCCGGTCGTATCAACCAGTTCCTTGAGCTCGATAGCGTCGACGCGGTAGCGCTCGTTGCCGCGCAGAATGACGGCGCCGTGTTCGCTCATGGTGACGGCGGCGATTTTGCAATCGGCCGCGATCTTCGTCAGTGCTTCTTCGAAATCGCGCGTCTCATAAAGCGCAAGCGCTTCCTCGCGATTGGCAAACACGATATCGACGGTGCCCGACCGCATGAGGTCGAGGAACTCGCCGCGGTAGCGATCGACGCAGAAACTGTCCGACAGCGTCATGGAGACTTCGCGGCCATTCGCATGGGCGATGCGGGCGCATTCGCGGATGGCTTCCTTGGCGCGTGGCGGATCCCAGAGATAGCCTTCGAAGTAGGTGACCTTGGCATCAGCCACGACGTTGGCCTCGACGTCTTCCGGTCCAAGCTCGACGCAGGCGCCGAGATAGGTGTTCATCGACCGCTCGCCGTCTTCGGTGACGAAGATCATCGACCGCGCCGTGGGCGGAAACGTTCCCTTCGACTCGGTTTGATAGTGTACGCCCTGGGCGCGGATATCGTGGGCAAAGATCTCGCCGAGCTGATCCTCCGCAACCTTGCCGAAATAGGCAGCTCTGCCGCCGAAATTCGCAACGCCCGCCGCCGTGTTGCCGGCACTGCCGCCGGACGCTTCCAGCGCCGGTCCCATTCGCGAATACAACAGCTCGGCGCGCTCGGCGTCGATCAGGTTCATTGCAGCTTTGGTGATACTGTTGTCGATCAGGAACTGATCATCGCAACGGGAGATAATGTCGACGATGGCATTGCCAACGGCCAGTACATCGAAACGTGTCATCAAGAAGGGATCCCGGAAAACTGTGATAGCCGGTATCCGGTAATATCTATTTTTGCGAAGTTTGAAAGAAAAACATTGCGCTAGCCCAATAGGTAATTCGCAATAGTCATTTCCCTGTCACTTTCGAACTGTAAATTTTTAATCAAGCGAACCGGCATGCAGCGGAGCAATCTCTCGTTGTCGGCGGCGGGGACATGATGTCCTTTATCTCATCGGTATGCGACGCTGACCACGGATGAACTGGCAGCCTGCAACCGGGAGCAGTCCGGCAAAGCCGGATGCGGAAAAGCGGGCAGGGCCCGCTTTTTTTGCGTTTGCGGTTTCGCTTTCGTGGCATCCTTCAAAGCCAGGGCTCCATGGGCATTCATGGATGGGAGGATGGTATGAAGTCTATCAAAGCTGGCGTCCTCGATATTGCCTATGCGGAATTCGGTCCACGGGATGGCGTTCCGGTCATCCTGCTGCACGGCTTTCCCTATGACACCAACGCCTATGCCGACGTTTGCGGAAGGTTAAGTGATCGCGGTTTGCGTTCGGTCGTTCCGTCCCTACGCGGCTACGGCGATACACGCTTCCTTGCGGCGGCAACGCCGCGCTCAGGGCAACAAGCCGCGCTCGGCGCGGATTTGTTGGCACTGATGGACGCGCTTTCGATCCCGAAAGCCATTCTGGCCGGCTACGACTGGGGCGGGCGCGCGGCCTGCATCGTTTCGGCACTTTGGCCGGAGCGAGTGTCGGGCCTCGTCAGTTGCGGCGCCGGCTACAACATTCAGAATATTGCCGCGGCGGGCATGCCTGTTCTGCCGGAAGAAGAGTATCGCTATTGGTATCAGTATTATTTTCATTCCGAGCGCGGCCGCATCGGCCTCGACATCAATCGCCGCGCCTTGTGCCGCCTGATTTGGAAGCTCTGGTCGCCGAATTGGGCCTTTGATGAGGCGACTTTCGAGCGTAGTGCCGCATCATTTGACAATCCGGATTTTGTCGATGTCGTGATCCATTCTTACCGGCATCGCTTCGGTCTGGCGGTCGGCGATCCCGCGTTCGATACCATCGAGTCGCTGCTCGCGCGACAGCCGGACATTATGGTGCCGACAATCGTGATGCAGGGTGACGCCGACGGTGTGGATCCGCCAGCAGCTGAAGACGCCGTGGCTTCCCATTTCAAGGCGCGCTATGAAAGGCGTATCCTTCACGGCATCGGTCACAATCTGCCGCAGGAGGCGCCGGCCGCATTCGCGAATGCAATTCTGTCGCTGCTCTGATGAACGGAGCAACAAAAAAGCCCGACTGTGGCCGGGCTTTCGAGGATTGGACGTACAGTTCGCTCAGTTCGTCGCGGCAGGTGCGGCGGCCGGAGCAGCATTCGCATCCGGCAGCGGTTCCGGCGTATCGGCGAGCGTGCGCAGATAGGCGATGACGTCGGCGCGATCTGTTTCCTTCGGCAGGCCGGCAAAGCCCATGGCGGTTCCGGGAATGAACTTCTTCGGCGCCATCAGGAAGTGGTAGAGGTGGTCATAGGTCCACTTTTCCGTGCTGCCCTTGGAGAAGTCCTTGATGCCTGAGGAGTAGCCGAAGCCCTCGTGCGAGGCGATCGGACGGTCGACGACGCCATAGAGATTCGGGCCAACCTTGTTCGGCCCTCCCTTGGTCCCGTCATGACAGGCCTGACACTTCTTGAAGATGGTTTCGCCAACCTTGGCGTCGGCCTTCTGCAGCAGCTGTGCGATCGGCGTTTCCGGCTTTGCCGCCGCGCCCTTGTCGCCGGCTCCGCCGGATCCTGCACTCTCATCCGCAACAATGGTGAAACCGGGCTTTTCCGGCGCTTCTGAACTGAAGATCGCGCCCGACACGAGCGAGACCGACTTCAGCACGAAAAGCGTGGCCAAAAGTGCTCCCACACCCATGTTCACGTAGGATGAATTCATCTGCTATGCTCCCCTCGCCTCCGACAGAAACTGCCGGCCCATCTTGAATTCGGCCGAAACCTATGTCTTTTGCCTTTTCCTTGCAACTCTCTAAATCGTCTCACCCATGAGACTTTTTGACACTTTTGCGGCGGGAACAGAAGGCCAAGACAATGACTCATCCCCACATCGACAATACGCTCGTGCTCATTCCTGCCCGTTTGGCCTCAACTCGCCTCCCGGGCAAGCCGCTCGCCGATATTTGCGGCCTTCCGATGATCGTACAAGTCGCCAAAAGAGCGCAGGAGGCGGCAATCGGTCGCATCGTTGTTGCCGTCGACCATCAGGACACGTTCGATGTGGTGGCGAAGGCGGGATTCGAGGTCGTCATGACCCGCGAGGACCATCAATCCGGCTCCGATCGCATTTACGAAGCCCTGTTGAAGGTTGATCCGGACGGTCGCGCCGAGTTCATCGTCAACGTCCAGGGCGATCTGCCGACGATCGATCCGGAAACCGTGCGCGCCGCGCTGCGTCCGCTGGAAAATCCCGCTGTCGATATCGGCACGCTGACGACGGAGATCGAGGACGAAGCCGACAAGACCGCGCCGCATATCGTCAAGATCGTCGGTTCGCCCATCTCGGAAAGCCGCCTGCATGCGCTCTATTTTACGCGCACGACCGCCCCCTACGGCAACGGCCCGCTCTATCACCATATCGGGCTCTATGCCTACCGCCGTAGCGCGCTCGAAAAATTCGTCAGCCTCAAGCCGTCGACGCTCGAAAAGCGCGAATCACTGGAGCAGTTGCGGGCGTTGGAAGCCGGCATGCGTATCGATGTCGAGATCGTTGACACCGTTCCGCTCGGTGTCGATACTCCCGCCGACCTTGAAAAGGCCCGCCTTATCCTTTCCGGCGCCTCCCTCTGACGCCCCTCTGATGGATTGTCTTCCATGATCAAGCTGACCAACAAAATTGCCTTCCAGGGCGACTTCGGCGCCAATTCCGATATGGCCTGCCGCGATATGTTTCCGTCCATGGAGCCGCTGCCGTGCCAGACCTTCGAGGACGCCTTCATCGCGCTGGACAATGGCGACGCCGATCTTGCGATGATCCCGATCGAGAACACGATCGCCGGTCGAGTGGCCGATATTCACCATCTTCTGCCCGAGTCGCGCCTTCATATCGTCGGCGAATATTTCATGCCGATCCGTTTTCAGCTCATGGTGCTGCCGGGCGTGAAGAAGGAGGAGATCCGCACGGTTCACAGTCATATCCACGCGCTCGGCCAATGCCGCAAGATCGTGCGCGCCAACGGCTGGAAGCCTGTGATCGCCGGTGACACGGCGGGTTCGGCAAAGCTCGTCAAGGAAACGGGCGACCGCAGCATGGCGGCACTGGCTCCGCGCCTGGCGGCGGATATGTATGGGCTCGAGATCATCGCGGAAAACGTCGAGGACGTCGAAAACAACATGACGCGCTTCGTCGTGCTCGCCCGCGACGAGGAATGGGCCGAGCGCAAGACGGACGAGGAGAAGATCGTCACCACCTTCGTCTTCAACGTCCGCAACATTCCGGCAGCGCTCTATAAGGCGCTCGGCGGTTTTGCGACCAACAACATCAACATGACGAAGCTCGAAAGCTACCAGCTCGGCGGCAAGTTCGTCGCGACGCAATTCTATGCCGATATCGAGGGACATCCCTCCGATGCGAATGTGCGCCGCGCGCTGGAGGAACTACGGTTCTTCTCGGAGAAAGTCCGTATCCTCGGTGTCTACAAGGGACATCCGACGCGGGGACTGCTCTGATCGCAGGCATACCCTCCGGCAATTGTCGGAGCTAAGGGAACGAAAAAAGCCGGAGCGACACCCGCTCCGGCTTTCAATGTTTCAGGGGCAGCCGCGTCTGCGGCGCCCTGTCAATCGCTTAGCGTATCAAAGAAATCCTTCATCCGGGCAAAGAAGCCGGTCGATTCAGGATTGTTGTCCTTCGAGGAAATCTGCTCGAACTCCTGCAGCAATTCGCGTTGGCGCTTGGTGAGCTTCTGCGGCGTCTCTATCTGGATCTGGATGTAGAGATCGCCGACCTGGCTGGAGCGCAACACCGGCATGCCCTTGGCTTTCAGTCGGAATTGCTTGCCCGCCTGGGTGCCCTCGGGGACGCTGACGCGCGACTTGGTGCCATCGAGCGTCGCCACGTCGAAAGTGCCGCCAAGCGCTGCCGTCGTCATCGAGATCGGCACGGCGCAATAGAGGTCAGCCCCATCGCGCTGGAAGAACTCATGCGGCTTGACCGACAGGAAGATGTAGAGATCGCCGGAGGGACCGCCACGCAGACCAGCTTCGCCTTCGCCCTGCAGGCGGATGCGGGTGCCGTCTTCGATCCCTGACGGGATGTTGACGGAGAGCGAACGCTCTTCGGTCACGCGACCCTGGCCATGGCATTTGCCACATGGATCGGGAATGATCTGGCCGCGGCCATGGCAGGTCGGGCAGGTGCGCTCGATCGAGAAGAAGCCCTGGGCAGCGCGGACGCGGCCCGAGCCCTGACAGGTGCCGCAGGTTTTCGGCTGCGTGCCCGGCTTGGCGCCGGAGCCGGAACAGACGTCGCAGGTGATCGAGGTCGGAACGCGGATCTGCGCCGTCTTGCCCGCAAAGGCCTCTTCCAGCGAGATTTCCATGTTGTAGCGAAGATCGGCGCCGCGCTCACGTCCGCCTGACGAACGCTGCCGCTGGCGGCCGCCGCCCATCATCTCGCCGAATATATCCTCGAAAATATCGGAAAAACCGCCGCCGCCCGCAAAGCCGCCACCACCGGCGCCCATGCCGCCATGCTCGAAAGCCGCATGACCGTAGCGATCATAGGCTGCCCGCTTCTGCGGATCCTTCAGCGTTTCGTAGGCTTCGTTCAGTTCCTTGAACTTGCGTTCAGCTTCATGATCGCCAGGGTTCTTGTCCGGATGGAACTTCATCGCCAGCTTGCGAAAAGCGCTTTTCAGCTCCTTCTCATCCGCCGACCTGCCAACACCCAGAGTTTCGTAATAGTCCGCTTTTGCCATATAAGGAATAGACCCCGGAAATGGATTTCCGGCTGCCATCGGCAGCCGGATCTAAGTTTCCGCAGAACCGTTTAAGGTTCGTGCTTATGCAGACCGCTTGCGGTCGTCCTCGTCCTTGATTTCCTCGTAGTCGGCATCGACGACATCGTCCTTGCCTTCTGCCGAGGCATCACCGGAACCGGCTTCCGCCTGCTGGGCTTCGTAGATGGCCTGGCCGAGCTTCATGGACACTTCCATAAGGGTCTGGGTCTTGGCCTTGATGTCCTCTGCATCCGGCTCGGACGCTTCGGTTGCTGCCTTGAGAGCAGCGATCGCATCGGCAATCGCGGTGCGGTCAGCTTCGGTTACCTTGTCGCCATATTCCTTCAGCGACTTCTCGCTGGAGTGGATCAGGCTTTCTGCCTGGTTCCGGGCTTCGACACCTTCGCGACGCTTCTTGTCTTCGGCAGCATGCGATTCGGCATCCTTGACCATCTTTTCGATGTCGGCGTCAGAGAGACCGCCGGAGGCCTGGATGCGGATCTGCTGTTCCTTGCCGGTACCCTTGTCCTTGGCCGAAACCTGCACGATGCCGTTGGCGTCGATGTCGAAGGTGACTTCGATCTGCGGAACGCCACGCGGTGCCGGCGGCAGACCGACGAGGTCGAACTGGCCGAGCAGCTTGTTGTCCTGCGCCATTTCGCGCTCGCCCTGGGAAACGCGGATGGTGACGGCGGACTGGTTGTCGTCGGCGGTCGAGAAGGTCTGGCTCTTCTTCGTCGGGATCGTCGTGTTGCGTTCGATCAGACGGGTGAAGACGCCGCCCAGCGTTTCGATGCCGAGAGACAGCGGGGTCACGTCGAGAAGCAGAACGTCCTTGACGTCGCCCTGCAGAACGCCGGCCTGGATGGCTGCGCCGAGGGCTACGACTTCATCCGGGTTGACGCCCTTGTGCGGGTCCTTGCCGAACAGCTGCTTGACGACTTCCTGGACCTTCGGCATGCGGCTCATGCCGCCGACGAGAACCACTTCATCGATTTCAGCAGCGGTAACGCCTGCATCCTTCAGCGCTGCCTTGCAGGGAGCGATGGTGCGCTGGACCAGATCGTCGACCAGGCTTTCGAGCTTGGCGCGGGTCAGCTTCAGCGTCAGGTGCTTCGGGCCGGTTGCATCAGCCGTGATGAACGGCAGGTTGATTTCGGTCTGCTGCGAGGAGGACAGTTCGATCTTGGCCTTTTCAGCAGCTTCCTTGAGGCGCTGCAGGGCAAGCTTGTCGCCCTTGAGGTCGATGCCGTTGTCCTTCTTGAACTCGGCAACAAGATATTCGACGAGACGCATGTCGAAGTCTTCACCGCCGAGGAAGGTGTCGCCGTTGGTCGACTTCACTTCGAAGACGCCGTCGCCGATCTCAAGGATCGAGATATCGAATGTACCGCCGCCAAGGTCGTAAACGGCGATCGTCTTGCCGTCCTTCTTGTCGAGGCCATAGGCGAGGGCTGCAGCAGTCGGCTCGTTGATGATGCGGAGAACTTCAAGGCCGGCGATGCGGCCGGCATCCTTGGTTGCCTGGCGCTGTGCGTCGTTGAAATATGCGGGAACGGTAATGACGGCCTTTTCGACCTTTTCACCGAGGTAGGATTCGGCGGTTTCCTTCATCTTCTGAAGGATCATCGCGGAAATCTGGGCAGGCGAATAGGGCTTGCCGTTGGCTTCGACCCATGCGTCGCCATTGTCGCCCTTGACGATGGTGAACGGAACGAGGTGCTTGTCCTTTTCGACGGTCGGATCTTCGTAGCGGCGGCCGATCAGGCGCTTGACAGCGAAGAGGGTGTTCGTCGGGTTGGTGACTGCCTGGCGCTTGGCCGGCTGGCCGACGAGGCGTTCGCCATCATCGGAAAAGGCCACCATGGAGGGGGTAGTGCGGGCGCCTTCGGCGTTTTCGATCACTTTAGCGTCTTTGCCGTCCATGACAGCGACGCAGGAATTTGTCGTTCCGAGGTCGATACCAATTACTTTTGCCATGTCATTTCTCTCCTTGAAGCAAGCTGTCGGAACCCCCATCGGGCATTCCGCTGACAGCCCCTTACGGGATGGTCTTGAATTGCGCAGTCATGACTGCGGTGATGTCGCGTATATAAGTAGCGGTTTTTCTGACTGCAAGGCGAGAAATGCGCTGAAAACCAGCAAAACAAACGGTTTGCAGCCGAAATGTCCCACTGTCACAAAAAGCCCGCCAATCGCCCGAAATCCGGAAAGCCAGCTATCAGACCAGCCTTGCGTCCGGCATGCAAGCGGCAACCAAAAAAAGCCCACTCATTGCCCCATGATGAGGTCGAGAAGCGTCGTGCGATGCCGCCTCGGCGGCGGAGCGCGGGGAGCCTCGCCGACATCCATCGGCGGCACCATGTCGCCGCGCTGCGAAGCATAGGGGTTGTTGCTGTCGTCATCCGGTACAGAAGGCGGAATGTCGACCGGTTCTTGGCCGTCGGTTGCAGCCGCCGCTCTTGCCTGCGCCTGGATCTGCGCCTTCGCTTCTGCCGGCGTCGGCGGCGGCAGCGTGCCAGTTCGTACCTGCGTCTCCGGTTGCTGCTGCGCATTGTTCGCGCTGTTGCCGTTCAGCACATTTGAAATAATGCTTTCCAGCGTCTGGCCGCTGCCGTCCTGGGCAACCGGCAGGCCGTTGTCGATGATCTCGCCGCCGCCGAAGATCGGCGTGGGCGTCAGGCCCTTGCTGGCTGATGTCATGAACTTGCTCCAGGTCCGTGCCGGCAGGAAGCCGCCGGTGACCCGCTTCATCGATTTGCCGTCGTCATTGCCAAACCAGACACCTGTCGTCAGGTTGCTGGTGAAACCGACGAACCAGGCATCGCGATAGGATTGCGAGGTGCCGGTCTTGCCCGCGACCTGCCATCCCGGAATGCGGGCGGCGCGGCCGGTACCCGCTGTCACAACGCCGGCCAGCATGGCATCGAGATTAGTGGCGACGGTTTCGCTGAGCACCCGCGGCGGGTCGGCGAAATTCGCCTGATACAAGATCTTGCCGGAGGCAGTGGTCACCTTGGTGATGACATGCGGCGTCGCCTTGTACCCGCCGTTCATGAAGGCGGCATAGGACGAGGTCAGCTCAAGCAGCGACACTTCCGACGTGCCGAGAGCGATCGAGGCATTCGGCTGCAGCTCCGAATCGATGCCGACGCGGTGGGCGAGCTTGATGATGTTGTCAGGACCTACTTCCATCGCAAGCTGGGCGGCGACCGTATTGATCGAATGGGCGAGCGCCACGGCGAGCGTGACGGGCCCCATATATTTCCGCTCGTCGTTTTCGGGCGTCCAGTTGCCGATCTTGACTGGTGCGTCATTGCGCATCGAATAGGGCGTCAGGCCCATCTCCAGTGCGGCCGCATAGACGAAGGGCTTGAACGAGGAGCCGGGCTGGCGCTTCGCCTTGACGGCGCGGTTGAACTGGCTCTCGCCATAATCCTTGCCGCCGACCAACGCCCGGATTGCACCCGTTCCATCGACTGTGACGAGCGATGCCTGCGATGCGTTGACCTTCTTGCCGTCATGATCGAGGGCGTCGGTAAGCATCTCCTCGGCCTTCGCCTCAAGTTTCGTGTCGACCGTCGTATCGACGACGAGATCTTCCTTGATGTCGCCACCGATCAGGCCGGGAAGCTGGTCCATGACCATGTCCGCGACGTAGTTCTGCGCGCCGTTCCAATAGCTCTTGGCCCGGGTCGGCGGCTGCGACATGGCGGTCTTGATGTCGGCGTCGGTGATGTAGCCTTGATCCCGCATCGCCTGCAGCACGACCTGCGCGCGGGCCTGGGCCGCCGCCGGATCGCGATTGGGCGACAGGCGCGACGGCGCCTTGACGAGACCGGCGAGCATTGCAGCTTCGCCAAGATTGACGTCGCGCGCCGACTTTCCGAAATAGCGCTGCGATGCCGCCTCGACGCCGAAGGCGTTGGCGCCGAAGAAGACGCGGTTGAGATACATCGCAAGGATCTCGTCCTTGGTGTATTTGTGCTCCAGCCAGAGGGCGAGCAGCACTTCCTGCACCTTGCGTTCCAGGGTGCGGTCTGGCGAAAGGAAGAGGTTCTTGGCGAGCTGCTGCGTCAGGGTCGAACCGCCCTGGACGGTATGGCCGGTCAGGAGATTGGTGACGAGCGCGCGGGCAAGTCCGAGCGGATCGACACCGAAATGCGAATAGAAGCGCCGGTCTTCGATCGCGACGATCGCCTGGGGAATATAGGGTGACATGTCGGCAAGAGCGATTGCCTCGCCGCCGGTCGTGCCGCGGTTGGCAAGCGTCGAGCCATCGAGCGCATTGATCTTGACGTTGGGCGGCCGCGCGGGGATTTCCCAGGTGCTGGCGCTCGGCATGCGCGATCCATAGTAGAAAACCAGGCCCGCAACGCCGATACCGACCCAGATGGACAGGACGAGGCACCAGTAGATCAGGGAGCGGATGAAGCCGAAAAAGCCTCCGCCGGCGCGGCGTGGCGGTTTGCGACGGCGGCCGGAGGAGCGGCCCCTGGTCGGCTTGGCTCGGCGCTGTTCGGGTTCGTCACGACGCGAAGAACGGCCGCGACCGATGCGATCGTCGGCGTCGATGCTCACTTCATCGTCATCACGGTCGCGGTCGCCGGCAAAGGAGGGTTCTATTCTGTGGCCTGATCTGCTTTTGCCTGCCATTGCGGACCGGTCGTACCCCCGATGATGTGCCGATATATCTGAAATCCGGCGCCATGGTTACGCCAGTCATATCAGTCGCCCGTATCGCGCGACTGCCCTGTCCATCGGTTGGACTTTAAATGCGGCGATTTAAGGGGTGGTTAAAGTCAAGAAAGTTAAAAGCCGTTAATGTTCATCGCCTTGGCGCAACGGGGTGGCGCAACGGCCGCCCATAAAAGAATTGGGCGGCTCAAGGCCGCCCAATCCATTTGTATTTCGTGTTCCCGGCTTGGCCACCGCTGACCCTGGATATCCTCGTTATCGCAGTTGCCGGGCACACGCGGTTACCTTGCTGGGAGCAAGGCAAATCCGCAGTCCGCCAAATTCTAGTGAGTCTGAATTGAGGAAAGACTGACGGCCAGAAAAAGCACCAGCGGCAGAGAACTTGCAATGAACAGGATAAAAGCGGTCGACATGTCAGCCTGCCTCCTTTTGGAAGTTTGCACTGCCCGAATAGTTCGGGAAGCGAGGTTGATAATGGTCGAGAGCCATCATTCTTTAGGCCTCAACATACGTGAAAACCTTTAGCACCACGGTTAAGGATTGGTTAATAAACCGCTCTCCGCAGGGCTTCCGGAGGTGCGAGCACTGTGGATACCGACAGAAATGCAACGCCGGAAATGCGGGATGCGCGCAGCTCACGCCGAATTCATGCGCAATATGGAAAGGCCCGGTTTCGTCAGCGAAACCAGCTCTTACAAGGGGTTATCCGGTTTTCACCGGTCTATTCAGGCGATTATCGAATTACCACAACGCCCGCCAAACCAATCAGTGCAATACATTGCAGGATATACATCGGCCATTCTTGAGCCATTTTGCTTCCTCCCAAGCCCCTGAAGAGCTTCACGGCAAACCTACAGCAAATCCGATCCAGGGGACGAAGGTATATTGAGCTAATCAATAAAGGCACCTCCGGAACGCAGGATCGAGACCAAAGACGTTACGGTGTTAAGAACCGTTTCGCCGGGCTTTGGTTGCACGTTCACTAGGCCACGCCACTTTTCACTCGCTGTAGAAATGCGCCGGCGAAAGCAGTGCGCCGCCTTTCGGGCAGCAATCAGGCAGCGACGCTGATCAGTTCCCGGGCAACCGCTTCGGCGACCTTGATGCCGTCCACAGCCGCCGAGAGGATGCCGCCGGCATAGCCCGCACCTTCTCCGGCCGGATAAAGACCCGACGTGTTGAGGCTCTGCAAATCCTTGCCGCGTGTAATGCGCACGGGCGATGAGGTCCGCGTCTCGACGCCGGTCAGCATGGCGTCGGGATGGTCGTAGCGGGCAATCTGCCGGCCGAAGACCGGCAATGCCTCGCGCATGGCGGCAATGGCGAAATCGGGAAGGCACCGGTTGAGATCGGTCAGATGAACGCCCGGCTTGTAGGAAGGAATGACCTCGCCGAATTCCGCCGAAGGCCGCCCGGCCAGGAAATCGCCGACCTTCTGCCCCGGAGCCTTGTAGTTCGAGCCGCCCGCGACATAGGCGAGCGATTCCAGCCGCTGCTGCAGCTCTATGCCGGCGAGCGGATGGTCGGGATAGTCGCGCTCCGGATCGATCCCGACGACGAAACCGGCATTGGCGTTGAATTCCTGCCGCGAATATTGGCTCATTCCGTTCGTGACGACGCGGCCGGGCTCCGAGGTCGCGGCCACCACGCGGCCGCCGGGGCACATGCAGAAACTGTAGACGGTCCGGCCGTTGCTGCAATGATGCGACAGGCTGTAGGCCGCAGCCCCGAGATCCGGATGGCCGGCGCAGGCGCCGAAGCGCGCCTTGTCGATCCAGGATTGCGGATGCTCGATGCGCACGCCGATCGAAAAGGGCTTTGCCTCGATACAGACGCCCTGCTGGTGAAGCATGCGGAAGGTATCGCGGGCGCTGTGCCCCACGGCGAGCACGACCTGGTCCGTTTCCAGATATTCGCCATTGTGCAAATGAAGGCCGCGCACGCGGCGGCTGCCATCCGGCGCCACCTGGATGTCGATAGTCTCGACGCGTCGGCTGAAGCGATATTCGCCGCCGAGCGCCTCGATCGTCGCGCGCATGTGCTCGACCATCGTTACCAGCCGGAAGGTGCCGATATGCGGATGGGCCTCGGTCAGGATTTCCGACGGAGCGCCGGCCTTGACGAATTCCGTCAGCACCTTGCGCCCGAGATGTCGGGTATCCTTGATCTGGCTGTAGAGTTTGCCGTCGGAAAACGTACCGGCACCGCCTTCGCCGAACTGCACGTTGGATTCCGGGTTGAGTTCGCTGCGCCGCCAGAGACCCCATGTGTCCTTGGTCCGCTCGCGCACGACCTTGCCCCGCTCGAGGATGATCGGACGAAAACCCATCTGTGCCAGGATCAGCGCTGCAAACAGCCCGCAGGGGCCTGCGCCGATCACGACCGGCCGCGGTCCTTCGCTCTTGGCAGGCGCGGTGCCGACGAACCGGTAGCTGGTATCGGGGGATGGCTGAACATGGTGGTCGCCGGCAAACCGCGCAAGCACGCCGGCCTCGTCGCTCAGCGTCACATCCACCGAATAGACCATCAGGATCGCCGACTTACGCCGCGCGTCATTGGCCCGGCGCGCGATCTCAAAGGAGATCAGCTCATCCGGTCCTATCCCGAGGCGTTGGTGGATCGCCGCCGGCAATGCCTCGGGGGCATGATCGAGCGGCAGCTTCAATTCGGTAATGCGCAGCATGGCAGTGCTTTACCGGCAACCAAATCGGCGCGCAATCGGCGTCTTTGTCGAAATCGGCAGGATACTGCCGGTTCAATCCGGTCTTATCCCCCGCCAAACGCATCTTCTGCTGCATCTTTTCCGCCGGGCGCGCGTTATCGCAGCATCAGGATCGATTGCACCCGGGAGGGACAAATGCAGACAGGAGTGAACAAGGATGGCTTCGTGCCGACCGACTGGGCGGAAGAAGAGGGTGCGGAGGCCAATGCGGAGGCGGATCTTTCGGCCGATCTCGCTCGCGCAAGGGCGCAGGGTGAGATCGACGCGCTACGGCGACAGATCGCCCTGCTTCGCATCAGGCTATCGGAATTTGCCGAGCAATCGGGAGATGTCGTCCGTGCCGAGGCGCATTGGGCCAATGCTAGCGCCCGTGCGCAGCTCGGCAACTATCCATGGATTAAGCTCGCGGCCGCGTTTGCCGGAACTTTCGTCGCTGCCCGCTTTCTGCGCCGGCTGCCCCTGGGACTATTGGTCACGGCGCTAGCGGCCCGGACCAGCGAGGCGTCCCGTCGCTAGAACGGTCTCCGGCGGCGGGATGAGTCCCACCGATATTCGCCAACGAAAATTGGCGCCGGATTGCTCCGGCGCCTCTGTTTATTCCGTAGTCTGCAATCTTAGAAAACGTGACGCAGAAGAATGAAGAGCACGAAGGCGAGCGCGATCGAGGCCGGCAGGGTCAGGACCCAGGCCATGATCATGTTGCGCACCGTCGACCACTGCAGGCCGGAGCCGTTTGCAGCCATGGTACCGGCGACTCCCGACGAAAGGACGTGGGTCGTTGATACAGGCAGGCCCATATGGTCCGCCATGCCGATGGTGATCATGGCGACGACTTCGGCAGCTGCGCCCTGGCCATAGGTCAGGTGCGTCTTGCCGATCTTTTCGCCGACCGTGACCACGATGCGCTTCCAGCCGACCATCGTGCCGAGGCCGAGCGCCAGAGCGACCGCGACCTTCACCCAGAGCGGGATGAACTTCGTCGCATTGTCGACCGAGGCGTGATAGGCGGTCACGGCCTTGAGATCGGCTGCATCCATCGGCAGCAGCTTCTGCTTGTCGATCAGCTTCAGCGCTTCACCGATGAGATAGATGTCGTTGCGGATGTTTCCGACCAGCGTGCTCGGTAGTGCTTCGACCGTCGGATAGGCGGCGACTTCGGCGCTGGTCGAGTGGATATAGGCCTGGAGAGCCGGCGTGGTTTCGTCCGTCCAGGTCTTGTTCTTGACGGCAGCGCTGACGACAGCCTTCGGATCAGCCGGAACGGCGACACCGGGTTTGATGTATTTGCCGAGCGCGGTCTCGACCTGCGCGGAAGCGGCCTTGTAGGCTTCGAGATAGTTGACGTCAGGGGTCTTGTTCAGTGCAAAGGCGGTCGGCACGAGACCGATGAGAATGAGCATGATCAGGCCCATGCCCTTCTGCCCGTCGTTGGAGCCATGGGCAAAGCTGACGCCGGTGCAGGTGAAGATCAGGAGCGCGCGGATCCAGACCGGCGGCGGCGCATTGGTCTTCGGAGCTTCGTAAAGCGCCTTGTTGCGCACCAGCACCTTCATGACCAGCAGCAGGATGGCCGACATGCCGAAGCCGACGATCGGCGACACCAGCAGCGACGTGCCGACGCTCGATGCCTGCGACCAGTCGACACCGCTCGTGGCGCTGCCGGCAGGAGCCAGGAACTGGTTTGCGAGACCGACGCCGATGATCGAGCCGACCAGCGTGTGCGAACTGGAAGAGGGCAGACCGAAATACCAGGTGCCGAGGTTCCAGATGATGGCGGCGACCAGGAGGGCGAAGACCATGGCGAGGCCCGAGCCGGAACCGACCTGCAGGATCAGTTCGACGGGCAGAAGGGCCAGGATGCCGAAGGCGACTGCACCGGAGGAGGTCAGTACCCCGAGGAAATTGAAGAAGCCCGACCACATGACCGCGAATTCGGCCGGCAGCGAACGGGTGTAGATGACGGTCGCAACCGCATTGGCGGTGTCATGGAAACCGTTGACGAACTCGAAGCCGAGCGCGATCAGAAGCGCCAGGCCGAGCAGGATCCAGGGGACATAGACGGCACTGGCGAGATCCTTGCCGAGCGCGTAGGCCACATAGGCAAGGCCTGCAAGAACGATAATGCCGAAGACCGGAAGGAACCAACGGCCAGCGCCGGTGCCATGGAGAGGATGATTTTCATTTCCGCCGTCATGGCGGCTTGAGGCCACGTCCACCATACTCGCTATCCCCTATGGTAAATGACCCCTTTCCACTATGCGATCTTGATGAAGTTGATGTGACGTATTCAATCAATGGTCCGTACGAGCACTAGCCGGCTTACAATCGACGGTTTTTATATTGAGGTTTTCGATAACCTAAGGCCTTGATATCGCCACGAAAAGGTCAAACTCGGTTCAGGAAGGGTTCATCCGTTTGGCGCTTAAATGGCTACTGAAGGGAATCGAATGGAGGTTTTCGAGATGAGATTGTCATTGATTGCAGGTGTTCTTCTGCTCGGCGGAATGATTGCACCATCGGTAGAAGCGATGCCGCTTGTGGCCGAGCCCGCCGTCGCGCAAAAGGCGCCCGCGGCCATACAGGTGGACTATGCCTGCGGCAGGGGTTGGCACCTCAACCGGTGGGGCGAATGCCGCCGGAACGAATGGCGCGGTCCGCCTCCGGGTTACTGGGGTCACCGCCCGCCACCGCCGCCGCCTGACGACTGGCGTAGTGACTATCGGCCGCGCTACTGGCACCGCCCGCCGCCCGGCTGGTATTGATTGGCATGCCGGCAGCTGATCCTGCCGGCACTTAATTCTGGATATGCAAAAGCCGGGGCTGTCTCAGCCCCGGCTTTCTTGCATTAAAAGATATGGCTACGCCTGCGCCTTTCCGCGGCTTCTCTCCGAATAGACGAGATAGGCTGCAAGCCCGGATGTCATCACTGCCAGGCAATACCAGGTGATGGCATAGACCAGGTGGCTGTTGGGAAAGACGATCTGTGTCAGCCCGCCGACGGGCAGACCGCCGGGATTTGCGGTCGAATCCGCATCGATGAAATAGGGCGCCACCGTGCCGAGCCCGCGCTTGGTAGCAATCGCATCGACATCGCGGGAATACCAACGATCCTGATCAGGCACATTAGAGCGCAAAAGCGTGCCCTTGGGCTCGTTCATCCGCAAGAGGCCGACAACGGTCACGGGACCCGAAGGCTCGCCGGCAGCACGCGTTTTCGGATCGCGTCTCTCGGTCGGCACGAAGCCGCGATTGATGATGGTGATCGTTCCGTCAGCCGCCCTGAGCGGCGTCATCACCCAATATCCGGGTCCAAGATCCGTCGAGGCATAGACCTGTGCTTCGCTGTCGTTCAGGAACGTGCCCGTCAGCTCCACATGGCGATACTCGTATCCATCGGCATTGACCGATGCCCATTCGGCCGGCCCGGGCGCCGGCTGCGGTGCGGCATGCACGCGCTGATCGACGCGGGCGATCAGGTCGAGCTTCCAGTGCCGTCGCTGCACCTGCCAGGTTCCAAGCCCGATCAGCAGCGCGGTGAGGAGGAGGAGAAGAAAGACCCATATGCCGAGGACGAGCGGCGAACGGCGGGATGGGGAAGCGGGGGAGGGGATTTCATTCAAGGCGCAAAACTCCATCGGAGGCGCATGTCCGGCGGCCTTGCGCGGCCGGAGAGGGCAGGCGGGCGGCCGCAAGGACCGCCCGCTGCAGGATCAGGGAAGGTTACGCATGACGTCCGGCGACATCGGCATCATGTTGTTGTTGAGGTGGTACATGACCCACATCGAACCGCTGAGCGCGATCACGACGATGACGATGGTGAAGATCATCGCCATCATGTTCCAGCCGCCTTCGGACTTGGAGTCGAGGTGCAGGAAGTAGATCATGTGAACGATGATCTGGATGCCTCCGAGTACCATGACCAGTACCGTCGTTACGACCGGATCGGAGAACACCTTGGCCATGACGAGCCAGAAGGGGATCGCCGTCAGGATGACCGACAGCACGAAGCCGATCATGTAGCTCTTGAACGTGCCGTGGCTGGCCTGGTGGCCGCCATGATCGTGTCCGTGGCCATGCCCGTGACCGTGGCCGTCGGAATGATGCGAAGTATGTGCGTTCGAGCTCATCCGATGACTCCCAGCAGATAGACGATGGAGAAGACGCCGATCCAGACGACGTCAAGGAAGTGCCAGAACATCGAAAGGCACATCAGGCGACGCTGGTTTTCCGGGATCAGGCCCTTCATTCCGACCTGAACCATCAGCGTGATCAGCCAGATGATGCCGCAGGTGACGTGCAGGCCGTGCGTGCCGACCAGCGTGAAGAAGGCCGAGAGGAAGGCACTGCGCTGCGGGCCGGCGCCTTCCTGGATCAGGTGGTAGAACTCGTTGAGCTCGAGATAGATGAAGGCCGCGCCGAAGAGGCCGGTGATCGCCAGCCACAGGAGCGTGCCGCTTTTGTTGTCCTTCTGCATCATCAGCATGGCAAAGCCGTAGGTGATGGAGGAGAACAGCAGCATCGAGGTGTTGAGCGCCACGACCGGCAGCTCGAACAGGTCCTTCGGGGAAGGACCTGCCGCGTAATTGCGTCCGAGCACGGCGTAGGTGGCGAAGAGGACCGCGAAGATCAGGCAGTCGCTCATGATGTAGATCCAGAAGCCCAGCATGGTGCTGCCTTCGGGATGATGGTCCTCGGTCAGGTAGAAGGCCGGCGTCTCGCCGTCCGTCACTGTTGTTTCTGCGTGCATCGTCATGTCTTACACCTGCCCTGCGAGGATTTTTGTGCGCTCGGCTTCGGTTTCGATGACTTCGTCGACGGGAATGTAGAAGTCACGCTTGTAGTTGAACGTATGGCCGATCGTGATGACGATCATGGCGGCGAAGGTCAGTGCGGCGAGCCACCAGATGTACCAGATCATGGCGAAGCCGAAGCCGATGGACAGCACGCCGAGGATGACGCCGGTACCGGTGCTCTTCGGCATGTGGATCGGCCGGAAGCCGTCGGTCGGACGCACGTAGCCGCGCTTCTTCATATCCCACCAAGAATCGTGGTCGTAGACGATCGGGGTGTGAGCGAAGTTGTATTCCGGCGGCGGCGAGGAGGTTGCCCATTCCAGCGTGCGGCCACCCCAGGGGTCGCCCGTCCAGTCGCGCAGCTGTTCACGGTTCTTGATGCTGACGAAGATCTGGATGAGGAACGAGAGGATGCCGATGCCGATCAGCACGGCGCCGAAGGCCGCGATGATGAACCAGATCTGCAGCGACGGATCGTCGAACGAGCTCATGCGGCGGGTCACGCCCATCAGGCCGAGGATGTAGAGCGGCATGAAGGCGAACCAGAAGCCGATCTGCCAGAACCAGAAGCTCATCTTGCCCCAGAAGGGGTCGAGCTTGAAGCCGAAGGCCTTAGGGAACCAGTAGTTGATGCCGGCGAACATGCCGAAGACGACGCCGCCGATGATCACGTTATGGAAGTGCGCGATCAGGAACAGCGAGTTGTGCAGCACGAAGTCGGCCGGCGGGACGGCCAGCATAACGCCGGTCATGCCGCCGATGATGAAGGTTCCCATGAAGCCGACGGTCCACAGCATCGGCGGCTCGTAGCGAATACGGCCGTGATACATCGTGAAGAGCCAATTGAAGATCTTGGCGCCCGTCGGGATCGAGATGATCATCGTCGTGATGCCGAAGAAGGAGTTGACGCTGGCGCCCGAACCCATCGTGAAGAAGTGGTGCAGCCAGACGAGGTAGGAAAGGATCATGATCACGCAGGTCGCGTAAACCATCGAGGCATAGCCGAACAGGCGCTTGCCGGCGAAGGTCGCGACGACTTCGGAGAACACGCCGAAGGCGGGCAGGATGAGGATGTAAACTTCCGGATGGCCCCAGATCCAGATGAGGTTGATGTACATCATCGGGTTGCCGCCGAGATCGTTCGTGAAGAAGTTCGTGCCGACATAGCGGTCGAGCGTGAGCAGAACGAGGGTTGCGGTCAGGATCGGGAAGGAAGCGACGATCAGGATGTTGGTGCAGAGCGCAGTCCAGGTGAAGACGGGCATCTTCATCATGGTCATGCCAGGCGCACGCATCTTGACGATCGTGGCGATCAGGTTGATGCCCGACAGCGTCGTACCGAGACCGGCGATCTGCAGGCCCCAGATGTAATAGTCGACGCCGACGCCCGGGCTAAAGGCCGCGTCCGACAGTGGCGGATAGGCAAGCCAGCCGGTACGGGCGAATTCACCGATGAACAGCGAGATCATGATGACGATCGCGCCGGCCGTGGTCATCCAGAACGAGAAGTTGTTCAGGAAGGGGAAGGAAACGTCGCGTGCGCCGATTTGCAGCGGCACGACGAAGTTCATCAGGCCCGTCACCAGCGGCATCGCCACGAAGAAGATCATGATGACGCCATGCGCCGTGAAGATCTGGTCGTAGTGGTGCGGCGGCAGGAAGCCGTCCGAGCCGTTGAAGGCGATTGCCTGCTGGGCGCGCATCAAGAGCGCGTCGGAGAAGCCGCGGATCAGCATGATGATCGCCAGAACGATATACATGATGCCGATCTTCTTGTGATCGACGCTGGTGAACCATTCCTTCCAGAGATAGCCCCAGAGACGGAAATAGGTGAGCAGCGCAAAGACCGCGATGCCGCCGACGGCGACGCCCGCGAAGGTCACTATGAGGATTGGCTCATGATAGGGGATCGAGTCGAGCGTCAGCCGACCGAATATGAGCTTTTGAAGATCAGGGTTCATTGTTCTGCCTGTTCGTTAAGACTGTTTTGACGCCAGGCGTCAGTTACCGTTGCTCGACTGCGCGGGCTTGGTGCCGGACATGTCCATTCCCTGCATGTCCATCCCGGACATGGAATGGTCGTCGCCGGTCGCCGCCTTGGGCGCGGTCTCGCTGCTGGCCGAAGTGTCCTTGCCGAAATATTCCGCCGCATTCGGCGCGCCGAACTGGTCGATCGGTGCCGACTCCTGCAGGAGGCGCTCACGATTCTGTTCGCCCTGCTCGCCGGGAACGCCGCCCTTCATGTCGATCATCATCATGTCGCTGGAGCACATCTTGCCCGGTGTCGCGCACATGTTGAGGATCTTGCTGAAGAGGCTGTTGTCGAAGGAGGCGAAAAATTGCGGCGGATTGCGCTCGCTAGGCTTGACGAGCTTCAGGTAGGCGTCGGTGTTGAGCGCCGTTCCCTCGGACTTGGCCTTCTGGACCCACTGGTCGAAATCGGCCTGGCTCAGGCCATGGAACTTGAAGCGCATGCCGGAGAAGCCGGGACCGCTATAGTTGGCCGAAAAGCCGTCGAACTCGCCGGGATTGTTGATGACCGCATGAAGCTGCGTCTCCATGCCCGGCATGGCATAGATCTGGCCTGCCAGTGCCGGAACGTAAAAGGAGTTCATGACCGAGGTCGCCGTGATGCGGAAGTTGATCGGCGCATTGACCGGCGCGGCAAGCTCGTTGACCGTGGCGATGCCGAGGTCGGGATAGAAGAACAGCCACTTCCAGTCCATCGCCACGACTTCGACGTTGAGCGGCTTCACCTTGGCCGAGATCGGCGTATTCGCATCGATCCGGTCGAGCGGACGATAGGGGTCGAGCTTGTGCGTGCTGATCCAGGTCACCGCGCCGAGCGCGATGATGATGACCAGTGGTGCCGACCAGATCACCACTTCAAGGCGGGTGGAATGATGCCAGTCCGGCTCATAGCGGGCCGCGGTGTTCGAATGCCTGTAGCGCCATGCGAACAGGAATATCAGGAACATCACCGGCACGATGATCAAGAGCATCAGAACGACGGAAATGAGGATGAGGTCGCGCTGCTGCGTCGCGATATCGCCCGAGGGCGCCATGACAACAAGGTTGCAGCCCCCCAGCATGAACATTAGCGAAATAGCAGATAAGCTGCTGAAAATCTTCGAAAGTCTGGACACGTCCCAAAGCTCTTTTTGTTTCGACCGTACCGCGACTAAAGGACGGTGGTCATGAACGATATGAGGTGTTTCGTCGCACTGCAGCAAATCGGTTGCAATGCGGTAGTGGATACCTGTCGAACTACTCAGAAAATCCTGAAAAATCCAGAAGGTTTTCCAGTCCAGCATTTATTTTTGGAAACCTAATATATCCGGGCGCGTCGAAATGACCACCGTCGGAAATGCGTTCTTTCGTCGATCTCTTCAGAAACTCATCAAATAGGCCCCGGTTGACCGCAATTTTGTGAACTATTTCCGCGCCCAACACTTGATAAGCTCGTAACTTCGTTCAACATCCTAATTGATGGCGAATTCGTGGAGGGGTTCGTCTCATGAGGAGGGTATTTCAATATGGCGAATTTTGCGCATGCAACCATGGAGCCGACGTCCTCGGGTCTCGAACGCGATGCCCGTCAGATCCACGCCGACAAGCCGGTGGATGCTGGCAATATTGCGATCGGTGTAGTCATCGGTCGCACGTCGGAGTTTTTTGATTTCTTCGTTTTCGGCATTGCGTCGGTTCTTGTCTTCCCACGATTGTTCTTTCCCTTTGTCGATCCGCTGCAGGGAACGCTCTATTCCTTCTTGATCTTCGCGCTTGCCTTTGTCGCGAGACCGATCGGCTCGGTCATCTTCATGGCAATCGATCGGACCTATGGCCGTGGTGTCAAGCTGACCACCGCGCTGCTCCTCCTCGGCGGCTCCACCGTGTCGATGAGCTTCCTGCCTGGCTATAACGACCTCGGCAGCCTCGCCATCATTCTGCTTGCTGCCTTCCGTATCGGGCAGGGCCTGGCGCTTGCAGGCGCATGGGATGGTCTCGCCTCGCTTCTGGCGCTCAACGCGCCGCAGAACAAACGCGGCTGGTATGCAATGATCCCGCAGCTCGGCGCGCCGATCGGCTTTATGATCGCCAGCGCGCTCTTTGCCTACTTCGTTGTGAGCCTGAATTCACAGGACTTCCTCGAATGGGGCTGGCGCTATCCGTTCTTCTGCGCCTTCGCCGTTAACGTGGTTGCGCTTTTTGCCCGGCTGCGCATCGTCGCTTCCTCGGAATTCGGTGCCCTGCTCGACCGTCATGAGCTGGAGCCGACCCGGATCACGGATCTCCTGCGCACCCATGGCCGCGACGTTATAATCGGCGCCTTCGTGCCGCTCGCAACCTTCGCGCTCTTCCATCTCGTCACGGTCTTCCCGCTCAGCTGGGTCACGCTCTACACCTCGCAGTCGCCGAGCGTGTTCCTGTTGGTGGAGCTCGTCGGCGCAATCTGCTGCATTGTCACCATCATCTGTTCCGGCCTGCTCGCGGACCGGGTCGGTCGTCGCAACCAGCTCGGCATCTGCGCTGTCCTGATCGCGATCTTCAGCTTCATCGCGCCGCTCCTGCTCGATGCGGGCGCCGCGGGCCGCTACTCCTTCGTCATCCTCGGCTATTCGCTGCTGGGCCTGTCCTTCGGTCAGGTCTCGGGCGCCGTTGCCGGGCGCTTCGGTCGGGAATACCGCTACAGCGGTTCGGCCGTGACATCGGATCTTTCCTGGCTGGTCGGTGCTGGTTTCGCGCCCTTTGTGGCGCTGACCCTCGCAAGCCAGTTCGGCATTCGCTATGTCGGCTTCTACCTGCTGTCGGGCGCGGTCTGCACGATCCTCGCGCTGATCTTCAACAAGCGTCTGGAAACGCTCGACAATTGAGCTTCGGACATCCGAAAAAATCGAGGCTGCGGCGGGAAACTGCCGCAGCTTTTGCTTTCTTGACGTTTTGACGCAAGAAAACAGGGCTCAGGCATATCCATTTTCTCAAACATTTGTGATAGAAGCCCCAACCAGCAAACTTGAAAACTGCAATCAAGAAAAATATAGCCTGTGCGACCGTCATCCCCGGCGGACAAAAAAGCGGGAGAACACCGATGATCCTTTCCCTTGCGCGTTTGAACAGAGCGCTGCTTTTCACGGCCGCCGGCCTTGGTCTGGCGCTGATGGCAGGCGCTGCAAGCGCTCAGGATTCCGAGGGCATCGTCGTCTATAACGCCCAGCACGAGGCGCTGACGCAGGCCTGGGCGAACGGCTTCACCAAGGAAACCGGCATCAAGGTCACGATCCGCAACGGCAGTGACATGCAGTTTGCCAACCAGATCGTCGAGGAAGGCCCCGCTTCTCCCGCAGATGTGTTCCTGACCGAGAATTCCCCGGGCATGGCGTTAGTGGATGCCGCGGGCCTCTTTGCACCCGTTAACGCTGATACGCTGGCGCAGGTGCCCGATACCTTCAAGGCATCAGATGGCCATTGGATCGGCGTTGCCGCCCGCTCCACCGTGTTCGTCTACGACAAGACGAAACTGAAGGAATCCGATCTGCCGAAATCGCTGCTGGATCTTGCCGACCCCGCCTGGAAAGGCCGCTGGGGTGCAGCGCCCGCAGGCGCCGATTTCCAGGCGATCGTCAGCGCGCTCTTGGAGCTGAAGGGCGAGGACGTTACCAAGTCCTGGCTGAAGGCGCTGAAGGAAAACGCCAACGCTTACAAGAACAACAATGTGACCCTGAAGGCCGTCAATTCAGGCGAGATCGAGGGCGGCATCATCTATCACTATTACTGGTTCGGCGATCAGGCAAAGACCGGCGAAAACAGCAACAACACCGCCTTGCACTACTTCAAGAACCAGGATCCGGGCGCTTTCGTCAGCCTTTCCGGCGGCGGTATCCTTGCTTCGAGCCAACATCAGAAGGAGGCGCAGGCCTTCCTGAAGTGGATCACCGGCAAGGGCGGCCAGGAGATTCTGCGCGACGGCGATTCCTATGAATATGCCGTCGGCAATGGCGTCCAGTCCAATCCCAAGCTGGTACCGCTTCCCGATCTCCAGGCACCCAGGATCGAACCCTCGAAGCTGAACAGCAAAGAAGTCACCGACCTGATGACGGATGCCGGGCTGATCTGACGCCTTGCGCAGCTGTTGCAAGCCCTGCTAGGGGGAGTTGCAACAGCGCTGAGCAATCGGAAACCGGCAATCGCCCTGAACCGGCGGTTGCCTTATTGTATTGAGAAAGAGGCAGCGGACATCTTGCTGCAGAAGAGCACATCTGTCGGCGCGCCCGGCTACCCCATCGAGCGCCGGCCGTCACCGGTCGCAGCCGCGCCGCGCAGTCGCATGCCGCATGCGTCGGTCGTGATCTTCGCCTCGGTCGTCTCCCTGTTCAGCCTCCTGCCGCTCGGCTTCATTGTCTGGATCACCATCCAGACCGGCTGGCACCAGGTGATCGCTCTTGTCTTTCGTGGCCGTGTCGGCGAATTGCTGGTCAACACGGTCCTGCTCGAAGTCTGCACCATCCCGCTGTCGATCCTGCTTGCCGTCGCCCTTGCGTGGCTGACGGAGCGCACGGATATTCCGCACGCCCGGCTCTGGTCGTGGCTGGCCGTCGCGCCGCTTGCCGTGCCTGCCTTCGTGCACAGCTACGCCTGGGTCAGCCTCGTGCCCGGCATGCGCGGTCTCTGGAGCGGCGTACTCGTCTCCGTTCTTGCCTACTACCCGTTTCTCTACCTGCCGGTTGCCGCAGCCCTTCGTCGTCTCGATCCGGCAATTGAGGATGCCGCAGCCTCGCTCGGGCTGAACCCCTGGCGCGTCTTCTTCCGCGCCGTCCTGCCGCAGCTGCGCCTTGCCATCTGCGGTGGCTCGCTGCTGATCGGCCTGCATCTCCTGTCGGAATACGGTCTCTTCGTGATGATCCGCTTCGATACGTTCGCGACCGCCATCGTCGATCAGTTCCAGTCGGCCTATAACAGCCCGGCAGCCAATATGCTCGGCGGCGTGCTCGTCCTCTCCTGCCTGCTGCTGCTCGGCCTCGAAGCGCTGATCCGCGGCAATGAGCGCTATGCTCGCGTCGGCTCCGGCGCTGCCCGCCCGGCCGATCGCCGCCGGCTCGGGTGGATGACCTTGCCGGCAGTCGCGCTGCCGATCGCAACCGCGGTGCTCACCATCGGCGTGCCGTCAGTGACGCTCGCCCGCTGGCTTGTCATCGGCGGCCTCGGTATCTGGAATGCCGAGGTCGGCTCGACCTTCCTGCAGACGATCGGCCTTGCGATCATCGGCGGCGTGTTGGCAACCATCGCAGCGGCGCCCATGGCCTGGCTGTCTGTCCGCGCGCCGGGCCGCCTGCAGCGTGTGCTCGAGGCCTGCCACTATTATGTCGGCTCGCTGCCGGGCGTCGTCGTGGCGCTGGCGCTCGTGTCCATCACCGTCCGGCTGATCCTGCCGCTCTACCAGACCTTCGCGACGCTGCTGCTCGCCTATGTCCTGTTGTTCCTGCCGCGCGCCATGGTCGGCCTACGCGCCAGCATCGCCCAGGCACCCGTCGAACTCGAGCGCGCCGCCATGGCGCTCGGCCGCACGCCTGCTCAGGCGATGCGGCAGATCACCATGCGCCTCGCAGCCCCCGGCGCTGCGGCCAGCGTCGCCCTGGTCGCGTTGGGCATTACCAACGAGCTCACCGCAACGCTGATGCTGTCGCCGAACGGAACCGAGACGCTCGCGACGAAATTCTGGTCGCTGACCAGCGAAATCGACTATGTCTCGGCAGCGCCCTATGCCTTCATGATGGTGGTCCTGTCACTGCCGCTCACCCTTCTTCTCTACATGCAATCCAAGCGGACATCAGGGCAATGACCTTTCTGGCGATCAAGGATATCAGCAAGAATTACGGCCCTGTGTCTGCACTCGCCGGGATCGATCTCGAAGTGCTGGCCGGCAGCCGCACCGCGATCGTCGGCCCCTCGGGATCAGGCAAGACGACGCTGCTGCGCATCATCGCCGGCTTCGAGACGCCGGATACGGGCAAGCTGATCCTCGAAGGCGAGACGCTGGCGGATGGCCCGTCCATCGTGCCCGCCCATCGCCGCGGCATCGGCATCGTCTCGCAGGACGGCGCGCTCTTCCCGCATCTGAGCGTCGCAGACAATATCGGCTTCGGCATAGAGCGCGGTGCATCGGACCGTGAGCAGCGCATTGGCGAACTCATCGACATGGTCGAACTCGACCGTGGAATGCTCAGCCGCCGCCCCCACGAGCTGTCGGGTGGCCAGCAGCAGCGCGTGGCGCTCGCCCGCGCGCTCGGCCGCAAACCGCGCCTCATGCTCCTCGACGAGCCCTTTTCGGCGCTCGACACAGGCCTGCGCGAAAACATGCGCAAGGCCGTCGCCCGCGTGCTGCAGGCGGCAGGCATCACGGCAATATTGGTCACGCACGACCAGGCCGAGGCGCTGTCCTTTGCCGATCAGGTTGCCGTATTGCGCGAGGGAAGGCTGATCCAGGCGGGTACGCCGCAGGCGCTCTACCTGACGCCTCGTGATCGCGACACGGCGACGTTCCTCGGAGACGCGATCCTGCTGCCCGCGGAGCTGGGCGACGGATTTGCCGATTGCGCTCTCGGCCGCATCGCCGCCGACGCGGGCGGTCGCCGGGGCAATGCCGAGATCATGCTGCGGCCGGAACAGCTGTTCCTGACATCGACCGGATACGATGAAATCGATGCCGGCGGCTGCCATGGGACGGTGTCGGATGTGGAGTTCGGCGGCGCGCTCTGCACGATCACGCTGTTGCTCGCCAATACGAATGGCGGCAATCCGCTATTGGTGCGCAGCTCCAGCGCAAGGCTTCCGGCGGTCGGCAGCAATGTGCGCGTGACCGTGCTCGGCAAGGCGCACGTCTTCGATATCGCCGGCAGCTAAGTTCTCCTTAGCGATAGCGGTTGAATCCCTCGCCCTTTTGCGAAAGAAGAGGTGGAGCGCCGTCCACCAGAACCCACGCGGCTGCCAGAAGGACATGCATCCATGCCTATTTCTGAGCGGATCATCAACGATCTTCCTTTCCTGACCGCATTGCGCCACAACCTCCACGCCCATCCTGAACTCGGGTTTGAGGAGGAGCGGACCAGCGACATCGTGGCCGAATTGCTGGAGGAATTGGGGATCGAGGTCCATCGTGGCCTGGGCAAAACAGGCGTTGTCGGCAAGCTGCAGATCGGCAACGGAACCCGCACAATCGGCCTTCGCGCCGATATGGATGCGCTCGCCATGCCCGAGATGGCAAATCGGCCCTACAAGTCAACAGTATCAGGCAAGATGCATGCTTGTGGACATGACGGCCACACCACGATGCTGATCGGTGCCGCCCGGCATTTGGCCGCGACGCGCAATTTTTCCGGCACGGTGCATTTCATCTTCCAGCCGGCCGAGGAGGGACGAGGCGGCGCGAAGCGCATGGTCGAGGATGGTCTTTTCAATCTCTTCCGCTGCGATGCCGTCTACGGCCTGCACAACATGCCGGGCCTCGACGTGGATGAAATGGCCGTCGTCGAGGGGCCGCAGCTTGCCTCGTCGGACAGCTGGTGCATCACCTTCCGCGGGACCGGGACGCATGGTGCCAAGCCGCATCTCGGCAAAGACCCGATCACGGCGGCCGCAACCTTTCTTTCCTCGTTGCAGACCATCGTCGGCCGCGTCGTCGATCCGCTGCAGCCGGCGGTCGTCAGCGCCTGCTCGCTGCGGGCCGGCGACCCCAAAGCATTGAACGTCATCCCGGATACGGTTGATATCGGCGGCACCGCGCGAGCCTATACGCCCCAAGTGCGCGACCAGCTTGAAGAAGAAATCGGACGACTGGCCCGCGGCACGGCGGCCATGTATGGCATTGCCGTCGACTATGCCTTCGAGCGCCGCATCCCGCCCGTCGTCAACGATCCGGATGCCACGGCCCGGGCGCTGAAGGCGGCGCAAACTGTTTTCGGCAGCAAGGTGCGCACCCGCTTCCCGCCCTCCACCGCCGGCGACGATTTCGCCTTCTTCGGCCAGCAGGCGCCCGGATGCTATGTCTGGCTCGGCAACGGCCCTGCCATCGCCGGCGCACTCCATCACAACACGTCCTACGACTTCAGCGACGACGCCATTGCGTCAGGCGTGGCCTTCTGGACGACCCTGGTCGAGCAGGAACTGGGTGAGTAAGGAGAATTCCCTTCTCCCCCGAGGGAGAAGAGACTCGCGCGGCGCCCTCACAGCACCAGCGTTTCCATCAACGTCCCTGCCACGACATCGGCAATGCCGCGGTCGGTCTGGTGCGGCCCGACATTGCAGGCGAGTGTGGCGCCGAAGCAGGCCTTGAAGACCAGATAGGGCGGCTGCCAGTCGACGATCTTTTCCATCGCCTTGCGAAGCCCGCGAAACGCCTCTGCGGTGTCGCTGAGATCGGCCTCGCTGACGAGACCTGACAGAGGCAGCGGCAGAATCGCCTCGATCTTCCCATCGAGCGCCACCGCCATGCCGCCGCCGGCAGCGATGACGGCGTTTGCGGCGACCGTCATGTCGCGGACATTGCCGCCGAACAGCGTGAGGTTATGGCTGTCGTGCGAAACGGTCGTGCAGAAGGCGCCGCGCCATTCGCCCCAGCCGGTTAGGAAACCGACCCGCGGCCGGCTGTCCGCCTTGCCGTGGCGGTGCACGACCGAGATCATTGTGCTGCCGGGGGGCGGAACGACGAAACCGTCGTTGACATCCGCTTCAGCCTCGCCCCATTGCGTGAAACGCGGCCGGTCGATCGTAGCGACACGGACGCGCTTGCCTGATGCCGGCACCCGAAAATCCGCCTCCGACAGCGGAGACAACTTGACCGAGCCATGAAGCGGGGTCGTATCGATCCGCGGCAGCGAACTGATGATTTGTCCATCCCGGGCCACGGACTTGCCATTGGCGATGACGTGCCTGGCTTTGAAATCCGAGAGATTTTCGAAGAGAACGAGGTCGGCGCGACGGCCGGCGGCGACCAGTCCGAGATCGGCGCGGCCAAGCCGCATGGCGGCGTTCAGCGTCGCCGCCCGCAGCGCCCATTCCGGCTTCAGCCCGTCGCGGACGAGGCGACGGATGACATCGTCGAGACCGCCGTCGAAATGCAATTCGTCCGGAAAGACGTCGTCGGTGCAGAGCGTCACCGTCTGTGGCATGTGGCCCAGACCGTTGATGACTTCGACGAACTGTTGCAGCAGATGGTCGTGCGAGCCGCGCAGCTCGATCGTCAGGCCCGCCTGCAGCTTGGAAAGAAGATCGGCCCCCGATGTCAGTTCGTGATCGGAGGAGACGCCCGCCGCCATGAAGGCGTTGAGATCGGCTCCCTCCAATCCGCGTGCGTGGCCGGAGACGAGTTTGCCGGATTTGAGCCCCGCATTGACGATTGCGGTCATGCGCGGATCGCCGTCGATGACGCCGCGCATGTTCATGACCTCGGCGACCCCGCCGATATCCTTCCAGGACAGCATGTCGGCCATGTCGCCCGCGTCGAAGTCGGCGCCCGCCATCTCAAGGCCGGGGGCGGACGGGACACAGGAGGGGGCGAGCGGAATGATGCGCAGCGGGAGCTGCCGCGCCGCTTCGATCGCCCAGCGCACGCCGTCGAGCCCGTGCACATTGCCGAACTCATGCGGATCCCAGAGGATGGTGGTCACACCACGCGGCAGCACAGCTTCCGCATAGGCAGCCGGCGTCACCATCGAGCTTTCGATATGCATATGCGTGTCGATCAGGCCGGGCGTGATGAAACAGCCCGATGCATCGATCATTTCAGCCGCATCCAAGCGCGTGCCTGCCGGGTGGACGCTTGATATCAGCGGCCCGACGATCCCGATGTCGGTGGGCCGGATCTGACCGGTCACCATATCGACAAGCTGTCCGCCGACAACAAGGCGATCGAACGGCCGGTCACCGCGCGCCGCCGCCACGGCGCGGGCGCGCAGATCCGGATCGTTCAGGTCGGCAGGCTCGTGGGGGGACTGCTGGTTCATTGACGTGCCTCATTGGCAAGCGCGCCGAGAATGATGACCCGAGCCATGTCGGCATCGATCTCGGACGCGAAATATGCATTGAAATTTCCATGCGAGGCGCGCATCTCGACGACGGTACGCCCACGCGTATGCTGGTCCTGCAGCTCGACATCGATCCGGGCATGCCGGAAGGTGGCGATCTCAGGCGCGATGAAGATGGCGGCGGCTGTCGGATCGTAGAGCGCCATTGCCGGCCGGCCGCGGCTGATGGCGATATTGATATAGCCGGCTAATAAGTCCGCCAGCAATTCGGCATTCTTGCCAGGCCCCTGGCGCAGGCAATCCGCATCGTCCGGCTTTACCAGCACTTTTCTGCAGATATCGAGATCGACCATCTTTAGCGGCAGTCCATGCGAAAGCACGATGGCCAGCGCGTCCGGATCGGCAAAGGCGTTGAATTCGGCAGAAGCGGTATGGTTGCCTGACGTGACGCCGCCGCCCATCCACGTCAGTTCGGTGATGCGATCAGCAAGATCCGGGCGGGCAAGCGCAACCGCAGCAATATTGGTGAGCGGCCCGAGCGCAAGGATGCGCCTCGGGCCTGTCCCTTCTTCGAGCCATCGGCAGAGCGCCTCGAATGCATTGCTGAACGGCAGCTCCGGAGCGGCGGGCAGGCTCTTGCCCGTTGTCGACATGCCGCTATCACCGAGAATGCGTTGCGCGGTCTCGAGCTTGCCGAGAACGGGAAGCGCGCGACCGGAATGGATCGGAAACGACCAGCCGAAGGCGGCAGCGGCGCTTGCAGCGTTGGCGCGCACCTGTTCGAGGGGTGCATTGCCCATGACGAGCGAGACCCCGTCGATTTCAATGTTCGAATGCGCGACCACGAGAATGGCTGCAATATCGTCGAACCCCATATCGGTATCGATCCAGACGCCCATGATCTCACCTGAACTTCTTGAGGGGAGCGGCTGCCGCAACGGGCAGGTCGAAGGCAAGCTCGTCCCCTATGGCATGGCCGGGCTTTGCAGCATCGATCTCGGCCTTGATCGGCCCCAGCGGCGTATCGAGCAGATATTCGCGGGTGCTGCCGGCAAAGGACGTGCCGCGCACGGTCCCCCGGAACGGACCGGAACCCAGCGTGACGGCGCGCGGCCGCCATGCGAGGCTCGCCGCACCGGATGGCGCAGGCTCCGAAAGCGTAACCGCACCCTTTGCCGTCTTGAGCTTGCCGTCATCAAGCGCAAACACATTCTCGAAGCCGACAAAATCGGCGACGAAAGCCGAAATCGGCCTGTTGTAGATATCTTCCGGCGTGCCGATCTGTTCGATGCCGCCATTCAGCATGACGACAATGCGGTCGGCTAGCGCTAGGGCCTCGCCCTGATCATGGGTGACGAAGATCATTGTGACACCGGTTTCCTTCTGCACGCGCTGCAGTTCGGTCCGCATTTCGAGCCGCAGCCGGGCGTCGAGGTTGGAGAGCGGCTCGTCGAGCAGCAGCACCTTCGGTTCCATCACCATGGAGCGGGCAAGCGCGACGCGCTGCTGCTGCCCGCCGGAAAGTTCGCCGGGCTTGCGGCCGGCAAAGCTGGCAAGGCCGACCGATTTGAGGCCTGAGCCGACGCGTGCATCAAGCTCCTGACCACGCATGCCTTTGAGCCGCAGGCCGAAGGCGACATTCTCATAGACCGTCAAATGCGGAAACAGCGCATAGGATTGGAAGACGAGGCCGACGGCGCGCTTGTTGGCCGAGACGCGCGTGACGTCGGCACCGTCGAGTTTGATCTTGCCGGAGGTCGGATTGAGCAGCCCGGCAATCGCCCGCATGGTCGTCGTCTTGCCGCAGCCGGAGGGGCCAAGCAGCGCGACAAGTTCGCCCTTGGCGATCGACAGATCGAGATCCCTGACTGCGACCGTGTCGCCATAGGCAAGCGTCAGCTTCTCCAGCGAGAGATAGGCGGCATCAGACATAGCGGGAGAATCCTAGAAAGCGTTCGGCAAGGAAGACGATGCCGATGGAAAGAAAGGCGAGCAGCGAGGAGAGGGCCGCAACGGAGGGATCATAGGTCGTCTCCATGTAGCCCAGCATGTCGATCGGCATCGTCTGAATGCCGGGGCCTGACAGAAACAGCGAGACCGGCACCTGATTGAAGCTGGTGACGAAGCCGAGGATGAAGGCGGCAAGCACGCCGCCTCTGATATTCGGCAGCACGACGCGGAAGAAGGCGCCAATCCGGGAGGAACCGAGCAGCACCGCCGCCTCCTCTATGTCCGAGCGCAGATTGTTGAGGCTGGCGGAAACGACGCGCACGGCATAGGGCAGCACCAGCGCCGTATGGGCAAAGAACAGCGCAATGGTGATGCTGAAGGCGAAAGGCACGACGAGATAGCGCAGGATCGCGAGGCCCACGATAATACCAGGCACGATGATCGGCGAAGAAACAATGGTGCGGATCGTCTCGGCGAAAGGCAGTTTGTAGCGCGAGAGCGCATAGGCCGCCGGAATGCCTAACATCAGCGCGAAGATCGTGCCGCCAATCGCGAGAAACATCGACATGGCGAAACTGGCGCGGAAGCTGTCGACCGTAAAGACCTTGGCGACCCAGCGCAGCGACAGGCCCTGCGGCGGAAAGGCGAGCGTCTCGCCCGCCGAGAGCGAGGCGGCGACGATGATGATGAAAGGCCCGATCAGAAAGGCCAGCACGAGAAAGAGCACGATTGGCGAAAACAGGCGTCGGCTCATGGCATGGTCCTCGCAGCCTTGTTCTTCGCCGTGGCGAGACGTTTAAGCACCAGATTGGCGCCGAAGCTCATGACGATGAGGATGAAGGCGATGACGCTGGCAGAGACGAAATCATTGGAGACGGTGACGCGCTGGTAGAGCAGCGTCTCCAGCATCAACACCTTCGACCCGCCGAGGATGGCTGGCGTGATATAGGCGGTCAGCGAGCCGGTAAAGACGAGCGTTCCGCCGATCACAAGGCCTTCACGGGTGAGCGGCAGCACAACCTTCCAGAACACCTGAAGCCAGTTTGCGCCGAGCACGCGCGCCGCCGGAACGGCGTCCTTCGGCATGTTTTCGAGAGCGCTGATCAGGGAGAGGATCATCAGCGGCAGGAAGAGCTGGAGCAGGCCGATGAAGATCGCCGTCTCGCTGAACAGCAGCCTGAGCGGGGTCTCGCTGAGGCCGAGGCCGCGGATCGCCTCATTGACGATGCCGGTGCGCCCGAGGATGACGATCCACGCATAGGTGCGCGCGACCGGCGAAATCATCAGCGGCAGCACCACGAGGCCAACCATGCGGCCCTTGCCCTTTGGCGGCAGGTTGACGATTGCGAAGGCAGCGGCATAGCCGATGACGGCGGAAACGACGGTCACCTCAGCGCCGAGCCGCAGCGTGCGCAGGAAGACGGTCCGGTTCAGTGGCTCGGAAAAGAAGCCGGTATAGGCGGCAAGCGACCAGGTGCCGGCGGAGTGAAATCCTTCCGACAGCAGCAGCACGACCGGCACAAGGAAGACGACCGCCGCAAAAACTGCCGCCGGCAAGGCAAGCGCCATAGCCTCGGCCCTATTCTGGAACATCAAAACCAACCTTCATGAGCGCGGATTGTCGGAGCGGCGGGCAGGATATCCCGGCAAGGTACCGGGATATCGTTATCAGTCATGGACGTTACTGGCCGACGGTCTCGTTCCATTCCTTGACCCAGGTGTCGCGCTCGTCGAGCGCTTCGGCAGACGGAATGAGCTTCAGGCTTTTGGCGGTGTCTTCGCCATAGGTGATGTTGTTGGCGACATCGTCCGGCACCTTAACCTCCTTGTTGGCCGGGCTGTCGACCAGCTTGGTGGCCAGCGCCGTCTGCACCTCGGTGGACAACCAGAAATCCATGAACTGCAAAGCCAGATCCTGGTCCTTGCTGCCCTTGGTCATGATCATGACGTTCATGCCGCCGGTCTGGCCTTCCTTAGGCGTCGCCCAGGCAACGGGAACGTCGAGCTTGGTAAAGCCGGCCCAGGAGAATCTGCCGATCGGTGCCGCCCAGATTTCTTCCTGCTGCATCAACTGAACGAGCTGGGAAGACTTCTCGTAGAAAGTTACGATATCGTCCTTGTGCTCGCCGATGGCGGCGATCGCACCCTTAAGATCGGGCGTGTCCTTGCCGATCGCCTTGCCGAGCATGTAGAGCGCCGGTGGTCCCTGGTTGGTCGTGACGTTCGGAAACGCGACATGGCCCACATATTCCGGCTTCAGCAGGTCAGCCCAGGACTCGATTTTCATCTTGTCCGGCCGGTAGGCGATCGAGGTGGCATAGAACGTATAGCCGATGCTCATGCCGTCGCCGTTCGGATCCTTGGCGATGTCATAGAGCTTGTTGAAGTTGGTAAGCTTGGACGTATCGATCTTGTCGACCAGGCCGGAACGGGCGGCCTGCAAGGCATCGGCCATGGAGACCACGGCCATGTCGACAACAGGATTGGCCTTGTTGGCTTCCATCTTCTGCAGGCGCTCGACGCTGTTGCCCGTTTCGACCACCAGTTTGCAGCCGCATTTGGCTTCGAAGGGATCGTAGACAAGCTTCTTGTAATCGTCCTGTGCGAAGGCGTAGACGGAAATCGTCAGCGTTCTGTCGGCCGCCTGTACCGAAAGGGCGGAAAAGGAGAGCAGCACGGCCGATGCTGCGAGCAGTAGTCTCATTTCGGAAGGTCTCCATCTGGAAGGTTCGTTTTTGCCGGTCCCGGAGGCCCGGAAGATTGGCGAACGACGAGTTGCATCGGCACGCGCGATACGGTCGCGGTGACGAGCCTCCGCTCGGAAGGCGTCTCGTCCGCAGACGCTTCTTCCGGCTCCCCCTTTTCGATGGCATGCACGAGAGCAGAGATCGCGATTTCGGCGATCGTGTCCATATCCATGCGCATGGTCGTCAGCGCCGGCGTGACGACGGGCGACCAGATAAGATCGTCGAAGCCGGTCACGCTGACGCAGCCGGGCACATTGATGCCGGCCCGCTGCAATTCGGTGAGTGCTCGCAATGCATGCAGGTCGGAGACGGCGGCAAAGGCGGTGAAGCCCTCCGTGGCCTTCTCGGCAAGACCGAGCAGACAGCCGCCGCCGTTTTGATCCTCAATCTTCTCGATCCAGAGAACCTCGGTCTGAACAGCGGAATCGAATCCGGCTTTTATCCCGCCGATACGGTCATTCTGCACGTTCGATCCCGGATTGGCGCCGATCAGCAGAACCTTGCGGTGGCCAAGCCAGGCAAGATGCTTTGCGATTTCCCGCCCGCCCTGCCAGTGGTCGGCCGAAACGGTATTGCCCGGCGTGGACGGCGTATCGATGACGGCGACGGGACAGCCGATATCAGCAATGCGGGTGCCGCGACGCGGTACGATGATCATGCCGTCGACGCCACGTTCGATCAGGCGATTGATCGCCTCGGTCTGCATGCCCACATCGCCGCGTGAATCGGCAATCAGAACGCCATAGCCGGCAACCGAGGCGGAATATTCGATGGCCTGCGCGATTTGCGGAAAGAGCGGGTTGGAAATATCAGGCAGCACCAATCCGAGGACACCGCTGCGGCCGGTTCTGAGCGCGCGCCCGGCTTGGCTCGGCACGTAGCCGAGTGCATTGGCCGTCGCCCGAATACGCTCGACCAATTCGGCCGAGACGCGGCCCTTTCCCGAAAGCGCGTTGGATACGGTCGCGACGGAGACACCGAGCGAGGCGGCAATTCTGCTGAGATTGGGTCCTGGGCGTGTTGCCATGTATCTCGTAGACTGATGATTAATCGTTTAATCAACGTTTACAGCAGTCCGGGGGCAATGTCGAATCCAAATTCACCCCCGCTTGTGATTTTGTTCTTGATACTCGCGGAAGGCAAGTCGCCAGATTTGGGGAGGATATTGGTATCAACGGAGGATGCGCGAGATACGCGCATCCCCTTCATGGGCTATCAGGCCGCGAGTGCGTCGAGAATGCGAATCCAGGAACGGATCCCCTTGTGATAGGAGGTCAGCTCGTATTTCTCGTTCGGCGAATGGATACGGTCATCGCTGAGGCCGAAGCCGACGAGCAGCGATTCCATGCCGAGCATCTTCTGGAAATCGCCGACGATCGGGATCGATCCACCCATACCGATGACGACGGCCGGCTTTGGCCATTCGTCGGAAAGGGCAGCCTTGGCCTTGCTGAGCAGCGCCGAATCGTAAGGGAGCTGGATGGCCGGCGAACCCCCGTGCGGATGAAATTCGACCGAGCAGTCGGCCGGGATCTTCGAGCGGACATAGGCGCGAAAGCTCTCGCGGATCGCTGCAGGGTTCTGGCGGCCGACGAGACGGAAGGACACCTTCGCGGATGCCTTGGAAGCGATGACGGTCTTGAAGCCTTCGCCCGTGTAACCGCCGGTAATGCCGTTGACCTCGGCCGTCGGCCGGGCCCAGATCAGCTCGAGAATGGAGCGGTCCTTCTCGCCTGACGGGACCGATAGGCCGACTTCGCTCAGGAACGATTCAGCGGAATCGTCGAGTTTCTTCCACGCCGCCTTGACGTCCTCGGGCGTTTCGTCGACGCCATCATAGAAACCGGGAAGGGTAATCGTGCCGGTGGAGTCGTGCAAGCCGGCCAGGATATCGGCGAGGATACGGATCGGATTGGCGGCAACGCCGCCATACATGCCCGAATGCAGATCGCGATTGGCCGCGGTGATGACAACTTCTTCGCCGACCAGGCCACGCAGACCGGCCGAAATTGCCGGCGTTTCTGCATCGAGCATGCCCGTGTCGCAGACGAGCGCATAATCGGCCTTGAGCTCTTCCGCATTCGCTTCCAGGAACGGCTTCAGCGACGGCGAGCCGGATTCCTCTTCACCCTCGAACAGGATCGTGAGCCGGCAGGGCAGCGAGCCGTGGATGTCCTTATAGGCCCGGCATGCTTCGACGAAGGTCATGAGCTGCCCCTTGTCGTCGGATGTGCCGCGGCCGGTAATGACCTTCCGGCCGTTGCCGATGTCCTTGATGGCGGGCGTGAACGGATCGGTCTCCCACAGCTCCAGCGGGTCGACGGGCTGGACGTCATAGTGACCGTAAAACAGCAGATGCGGTGCGTCGGCGGTCGCGCCATCGTGGTGGGCAACCACCATCGGATGGCCCGCGGTATCGCGCACGGATGCTGCAAAGCCGATCGAGCCCAGATAATTCACCAGCCAGTCGGCTGCCTTGCGGCACTCCGCCTTGAAGCTGGGATCGGTGGAAATCGATTTGATGCGGATGAGGTCAAACAGCTTGTCGAGGCTTGAATTGAGATTGTGATCGGCGCGCTCAAGAACAGGCTTTATGTCGGTCATACCAGATTCCTTCTCTGAAATTGGCAGGACGATAGACCAAACTCGCTCCCGTTTCGAGGCGACGGAAAGAGAATTTTGATGGTTGCATAACGAAGCGTTTCAATATCGAGATAATTAAAGACTTATCTAATGCAATTTACGGTTATTTAGAAAATGCCCCATAAATTCAATCCTGGGGAGCAATGGAGTGGGGCAGATGTTTGCAGTTCTTGCATGCATTCGGAACGATCACGACTGGCGTTTGGTTCTATCCGCAGCAGGCGTCTGCATGATCGGTTGCCTGGCAACCATGCTCCTGCTCTCAAGGGCGCAGGAATGTGCCGGCTGGCAGCGTCGCTCCTGGCTCGCTGCCGCGGCTGTCGCCTGCGGTGTCGGAATCTGGTCCACGCATTTCATCGCCATTCTCGCCTATCGGGGCGGTTTTCCCATAAGTTATGGATTGTCGCTCACCCTCCTGTCGGTTGTCTTTGCGATTGCCGGCGCCGCGGGCGCTATTGCCGTGGGTTCTCTGGGCAACGGCCTGCCCTCCCAGGCGATGGGGGGATTGCTGATGGCGCTCGGCGTGGCGCTCATGCATTTCACCGGCATGCGGGCGATAGAGGCTCCAGCGAATTTTTCCTATGATTTCCTGGGAGTTGCGGCGGCATTTGTCATCGGCGCGCTCTTTTGCATCCTCGCATTCGTCACCTTTCACAAGGTTTCCGGCTGGCGAGGGATCATCTCGGCCTCTCTCCTCCTGGTGCTTGCCATCTGCATTCTGCATTTCACCGCGATGAGCAGCGTCACGCTCGTCCCTGATCCGGAGAGGCAGGTTGCAGCCACGGCGATCGATCGCGGCATTCTGGCTGGCATCATCATCGTGTCTTCGACGGTATTGATCCTGCTGGCACTTGGTGCCGTGTTCGTCGAGCGCCACCTGACGGACCTGCGTGGCCTTGCCAATGCGTCGCTGGAAGGGCTTTTGATCGTTCGCGACGGTCACATCATCGATGCCAACGAGCGCTTCCTGGCCATTTCGGGATGCAGCCTGCCGCAGGTGGTTGGCAAGGCGCCGTCAGCCTTCCTCTCGGCGGACTGTATCGCAAGGGTTGAAGGCGATGTGCTGGTGGAAACGCTGCTGACGACACGGGAAGGTAGTCAGATCTCCGTCGAAATCGCCACGCGGAAAATCACTTATCGCGGGCATGAATGCCGCGTCTTCGTCCTGCGGGATCTGACCGAACGGCGCGAGGCGCAGGAGATGATCGAGCATCTTGCCCTGCACGACATGTTGACCGATCTCCCCAACCGCACGCTGTTTGCGCGGCGCATAGGCCAGGCCCTTCAGGCGGCGACGGTCAGGAACGAAGCGGTTGCCGTTTTCTATCTCGATCTCGATCGCTTCAAGGCCGTCAACGACATCTTTGGCCATGCCGAAGGCGACCGCATCCTGAAAAAGGTCGCTCAGATCCTGCATTATGCCGCCGACGATCGCAGCGACACGGTGGCGAGGCTTGGCGGCGACGAGTTCGCGATCATCCAGTGCGGCAAGGACCAGCCGGGTGGCGCCCGTCGACTTTCCGAGGAGATACTCAAAAGGTTCGCCGCCGAGATGGATGTTTCCCGCGACCCGACAGCGGTTGGCGTCAGCATGGGGATCGCCCTATATCCCCTCGACGGCAGCACTCCGGAGCAGCTCTGCGCCAACGCCGACACCGCGCTGTACCGAGCCAAGCATGATGGCCGTGGCAGCGCATGCTTCTTCGATTCAGACATGGATCAGACCATCCGCAGCCGGCGTCAGCTTGAGGCCGATCTGCGTCAGGCTATATTTCGCAATCAATTCCACCTGTCGTATCAACCGATCCTCGATGCCCGTTCCGGCAATACGAGCGGCTATGAGGCACTCTTGCGCTGGTCTCATCCGACATGCGGGATGATCGAGCCGGAAGTCTTCATTCCGATCGCCGAGGAGGGCGGCTCGATCATAAAGATCGGCGAATGGGTGTTGGAGCAGGCGTGCACGGAAGCGGCCCGTTGGCGTCAGGATATGAGCATCGCCGTCAACGTCTCCCCGGTGCAGTTCCTGTTGCCCACGCTCTACGACCAGGTGGAGCGTATTCTGGCCAAGACGGGCCTTGATCCCGCAAGGCTTGAGCTCGAGATCACGGAATCGGCGCTGATACGCGACCGGGGCGCGGTCCTCTCCATTCTGTGGCGCCTTCATAAGCTCGGCGTCCGCGTCGTCATGGACGATTTCGGTACCGGCTATTCCTCGCTCAGCAATCTTCGCGCCTTTCCATTCGACAAGATCAAGATCGATCGCAGTTTTACAGGCGCGCTTGAGCATGATCCGGCCGCGCGGTCCATCGTGCGCGCCATCATCGGCCTTGGCCACAGTCTCGATATGTCGGTTGTAACGGAAGGCGTGGAAACCGAGACGCAGCGGCGGATCGTCGTCGAGGAAGGCAGTGCCCAGATCCAGGGCTTTCTGCTCGGCAAGCCGGATATTGAACCGAGTATCAGGTTTCCTGCCCGCTCCAGGCGCCGAGGGCTCCAGGGCGGCTCGCGGAGAACCGTGGCCTAATCCTAGAGGCGTTTCGCATTGTCAAGGATGCGGCGAATATATTCCAGGAGCAGTTCCCGCTCAAAGGTTCGGAAACCGCGGAATAGATCCTGATCCGCCGCCATGGCTGCCCGAACGGCCTCGGTCTGCATCGCGGTCGCCTTCCGTGTCAGAAAGATCAGCTGCGCCCGCTTGTCGGAAGGATGCGGCCGCCTTTCAATCAGCCCGTCCCGCTCCATGCGCGAGAGGGTGTTCGCCATCGTCGCCTGCTCGATGTCCACCCGTTCCAGCAGCTGCTTTTGGGTGAGCCCGTCTTCGGACCACAATTCGAGGAGGATCGGAAACTGGCCGGGCAAAAAGCCGAGGCCCGCCGCCCGTTGGTGCAACGAGCGGGCAAAACCCTTGGCCAGCTGGCTGGCAAGGTATGCCGCAGAGTCCATCCGGTTAAATCCCATGGGGCTAGGATATGCGCTATTTTTTGACAAAGACAATGAGTAAATCGCAGGCGATGTATTGCCTTCCGCTAGAGTACTCACCTTGGGTTAGGTTGACTTCGCGTTTGGGGCAGAATTGTCGCTAGAAGATAAAAGCCGCCATGGTCTGGAGGTGTGACCATGGCGGCTCGAATTGGGGACAAAGGCCCGGAGAGGGGGATAAGGCCTTTGTCCAAGTCTGACGCGGCGGGGGACAGGCCGGTCATCAGACCCTCGGCGCGATCAAACGCCGGTGACTCTGAAGTGTGATTGCAAATGTGGTTTTTCAAGGGAGTTCGCGGTTGCATCCGGTTACAAATTGGTAACGTTTCAGTGAATACTTAACTTTGCCCGATGCCCGTTTGCGCAGCGAACAGTATGGACGTTGGCGATAGCCCGCGCTATCCATGCTTCCCATGAAAAAAGGTGATCATCTCTTCCTCGTCGATGGCTCGGGCTTCATTTTCCGGGCCTTCCATGCGTTGCCGCCTCTGACGCGCAAGTCGGATGGCCTGCCTGTCGGCGCCGTTTCAGGCTTCTGCAACATGCTATGGAAACTGCTCACCTCCGCCCGCGACACCTCGGTCGGCGTCACGCCAACGCACTTTGCGGTTATCTTCGACTATTCCTCCAAGACCTTCCGCAAAGAAATCTACCCTGATTACAAGGCCAATCGTTCCGCCCCGCCGGAAGAGCTGGTCCCGCAGTTCGGCCTGATCCGCGAGGCGACCCGCGCCTTCAACCTGCCCTGCATCGAGACCGAAGGTTTCGAAGCCGATGACATCATCGCGACCTATGCGCGGCAGGCAGCCGGTATCGGCGCCGATGTCACCATCATTTCATCAGACAAGGATCTGATGCAGCTCGTCACGCCGACCATTCACATGTACGACGGCATGAAGGACAAGCACATCGGCATCCCCGACGTCGTCGAAAAATGGGGTGTTCCGCCGGAAAAGATGATCGACCTCCAGGCGATGACCGGCGACTCGATCGACAACGTGCCCGGCATCCCTGGGATTGGTCCCAAGACCGCGGCCCAGCTTCTGGAAGAGTTCGGTGATCTGGACACGCTGCTTGCGCGCGCCGGCGAGATCAAGCAGCAGAAGCGTCGCGAGACGATTATCGCCAATGCGGACAAGGCGCGGCTCTCCCGCGAACTCGTATCGTTGCGAACGGATGTGCCGCTGGATCTCGCGCTCGACGCGCTCGTCCTCGAAGACCAGAACGGCCCGAAGCTGGTCGGCTTCCTGAAGGCTATGGAATTCACCACGCTGACCCGTCGCGTGGCCGAAGCCTGCCAATGCGATGCCGCCGCCATCGAGCCCTCAGTCATCAAGATCGAATGGGGCGACAAGGCCCATGGTCCGGATCTCGACACCGGCGAGGCGGTGCCGCTGGTCGGTGGCGCTGCCGCCGATGTGCAAGGTCCGTCCGTGTCTGTGCCCGACAAGCCGAAGTTCCGGCCAGACACCGATGCCGCCGAACCCGGCGCCCTCGTCAAGTCGCGCGCCGAGGCGTTTTCGACTGCACCCATCGACATAGCCAGCTATATAACGATCCGCGACGTCGCCACCCTCGATGCGTGGATAGCGTCGGCGATGGAGACCGGCCTCGTTGCCTTCGACACCGAGACGACGTCGCTCGATCCGATGCAGGCCGAACTCGTCGGCTTCTCCCTGGCGATCGCAGACAATACGCGCGATCCCTCGGGAATGGCGACGCGCGCCGCTTACGTGCCGCTCGGTCACAAGAATGGCGTCGGCGACCTGCTCGGCGGTGGCCTGGTGGAAGGCCAGATCCCGATGAAAGATGCCTTGCCGCGTCTGAAGGCCCTTCTTGAGGACACCTCCGTCCTGAAGGTGGCCCAGAACCTGAAATACGACTACCTGCTGATGAAGCGCTACGGCATCGAGACGAAGAGCTTCGACGACACGATGCTGATGTCCTATGTGCTGGACGCGGGCGCAAACAATCCGCACGGCATGGATTCCTTGTCGGAGCGCTGGCTCGGACATACGCCGATCGCCTATAAGGACGTTGCCGGCAGCGGCAAGGCCAATGTCACTTTTGATCTCGTCGATATCTCCAAGGCCACCGCCTATGCCGCCGAGGATGCCGACGTCACGCTGCGCCTGTGGATGGTCCTGAAGCCGCGGCTTTCTGCCGCCGGCCTGAGTTCGATCTACGAGCGGCTGGAGCGCCCGCTTGTGCCGGTTCTCGCCCATATGGAAGAGCGCGGCATCACCATCGACCGGCAAATCCTGTCGCGCCTGTCAGGCGAACTGGCCCAGGGAGCCGCAAGGCTCGAGGACGAAATCTATCAGCTTGCCGGAGAGCGGTTCAACATCGGCTCCCCCAAGCAGCTCGGCGATATCCTCTTCGGCAAGATGGGCCTTGCCGGCGGCACCAAGACCAAGACCGGCCAATGGTCGACCTCGGCGCAGGTATTGGAAGATCTGGCTGCGGCCGGTTTCGAATTGCCGCGCAAGATCGTCGACTGGCGCCAGCTCACCAAGCTGAAATCGACCTATACCGACGCGCTCCCCGGCTATGTCCATCCCGAGACTAAGCGGGTGCACACCTCCTATTCGCTGGCCTCGACCTCGACGGGCCGCCTGTCGTCCTCCGAACCCAACCTGCAGAACATTCCGGTCCGCACTGCCGAAGGTCGCAAGATCCGTACGGCCTTCATCTCGACGCCCGGCCATAAGCTGATTTCGGCCGACTATAGCCAGATCGAACTGCGGGTACTGGCACATGTGGCCGACATCCCGCAGCTGAAGCAGGCCTTTTCTGACGGCATCGACATTCACGCCATGACGGCGTCGGAAATGTTCGGCGTGCCGGTCGAAGGCATGCCGGGCGAGGTTCGCCGCCGCGCCAAGGCGATCAACTTCGGCATCATCTACGGCATTTCCGCCTTCGGCCTCGCCAACCAACTCTCGATCGAGCGATCCGAAGCCGGTGACTACATCAAGAAGTACTTCGAGCGCTTCCCGGGCATCAAGGAGTACATGGAAAGCACCAAGGCCATCGCTCGCGACAAGGGCTATGTGGAGACCATCTTCGGCCGCCGCGCCCATTACCCGGAAATCCGTTCGTCCAACCCGTCCGTCCGCGCCTTCAACGAACGCGCCGCGATCAACGCACCGATCCAGGGGTCCGCTGCGGATGTCATTCGCCGCGCGATGATCAAGATGGAGCCTGCGCTTGGCAAAGCAGGTCTCGGCGACCGCGTACGCATGCTGCTGCAGGTGCATGACGAACTGATCTTCGAGGTCGAAGATGCCGATGTCGAGCGTACCATGCCGATCATTGTGTCAGTCATGGAGAACGCGGCCATGCCGGCTGTCGACATGAAGGTCCCGCTGAAGGTCGATGCGCGCGCCGCAACCAACTGGGACGAGGCGCACTAGGGTTCATACTCAATCAGCTGGCGCTCGGGCCGAAGGCCGATTCCGAGATTCCGGTGGGTAGACCGTCGTCACGGCCTCGGGCTGCATTCGGGTGGCCCGTTAAGCAGCCAGGAGCTATTTCTTCTTCTTCCCTCCGACGAACGGTTTCTCGGCGGCCTGAGCCATCCACGAAAGCACCTGGTCTTCGTCGAGCTCGTCCATGGAGGTCAACTCGACGCCACGGGCAGCCTTGCCCATTCCGATCGGGGTCACCGGGGGTTCTGGTTGCAGTTCGTTGCCTCGAATGAACATCAGCTTCAGGTGACCGACGAAGGCGCCGGAAGTGAAGCACCACCCATTGGGAACGCCATAGTAAGCCATTCCCCATTTCACCGCGCGTTTGAGGTCCGGCAGTGCCTTGGCGGCCAAGGCATCGACATGTTTGGCAATGCTCTTCTGCGGTTCGGGAAGGCTCTCGATATAGGCAAATACCGGCTTGTCGCCTTCGGCCGCTTTCGCGGGACTCGCCTTGCCGGTCATCGCGACCAAAAGCTCGGCACCTTTTTCCTGCGGCGTTCCAGCGTCCTTTTTTGCTGTCATGGTCCCACCGATCTAATTCGTGATGTGGCATCCGCGGTTCGGTTTGCCTCGACACTCACAGGCGGCAGCCTAGGCGAGAGTTTACATTGTCGTCCAGGGGTCTGGACTCAATGAGCGTCCACCAAGTGACGGCTGCGGCGAGGTGGACGGCCTCACCCTTTCAGCAGGGTTTCCAACTTTTCGACGATCGTGCGCGCGGCATCTTCGAGCTTGCCGCTATTGTCGATGTCGGTCACGTCATAGGTGCCCTGAACCGTTAGTGAGCCGCGCTCGAGGCGCTTGATGATATCCTCGCGTGTCTCCCGACCGCGTGCGATCAGCCTTTCCGCCAGAACCTCGGGCCGGGCGGTGATGTTCAGCACCTTTAGCCGGGGAAAAGCTGCCTGGAACCGGTCGAGCACGGAACGTGAGCCGTTGGCGATCACAAGATGCCCCTGCGACAGTTCTTGGCGCACGGCAGCCGGAATGCCGTATTTCAGGCCATGGGCGTCCCAGCAGACGGCAAAGCTGCCGGCCCGGTCCATCGCGAAGAACTCGGCGACGGAAACGCTCAAATGATCCTCATTGCCGGCCTCACCGTCCCGCGTAATGACGCGGCGCACGAAATGCACGTCGCGCCGGCCGGCAAAATGCTTGGCCGCAATATTCATCAGCGTGTCCTTACCGGCGCCGCTCGGGCCGACGACCACGACCATCATGCCCGCTTTCGTACCGGTCATGTCGGCTGCGCTGTGAATGTTGGGGCTCGCCGTCATGCCACACGCCGTCCTTCCCGCCAGACCGAACGCGTCACCGGTACACCGTGGTCGCGGCGAACGCGCACCAGATCGGCGCGCAGGCCGGTTGCGATACGGCCGCGGTCGTCGAGGCTGACGGTACGCGCAGGCGTCGCCGTTACCATCGCAATCGCCTTCGGCAGCGAAATGGCCTCGACCTCGTCCGCAAGGATGAAGGGTGCGTGCAACAGGCTGAGCGGCACATAGTCGGAGGAAAGCACGTCGAGCACATCGAGTTCGGCGAGATCGCGGGCCGCGATATTGCCGGAGTGCGACTTGCCGCGAACGATGTTGGGAGCGCCCATCAGAACGCTCATGCCCGCCTTGTGAGAGGCCTTGGCAGCCTCGACGCTGGTCGGGAATTCCGCCAGGCGCACGCCATACCCGATCGCTTCGTCGACATGGTCGAGCGTTGCGTCGTCATGGCTGGCAATGGTGATGCCGTGCTCGTGGCAGATCTTCGTGAGCACGTCGCGGTGCGGCTTCGAATATTTGGCCGATTCTTCCTGTCGCTTGGCGACAAAACGCGCGAATGCCTCATCGCTCAGACCGCGCTTCTTCTGATAGTAGAAGATATACTGGTCCATCGTCTGGAACTGGCGCTGACCGGGCGCATGGTCCATCAGCGAGACGAGACGGACGTAGTTGTCGTTCTCGAAATCGTGGAAATGGTCGAGCACGTTGTCGGCCGACACCTCGCAGCGCAGGTGGATGAGGTGGTCGGCACGCAGCCGGTCCTCGCGCTGTGCCTGCTGGATGGCGTCGGCCATGTCGCGCATCTCGCCCTTTTCGAAACCGCCGTCCTCATCCGAGCCCATGCGCAGACAATCGAAGACGGTGGTGATGCCCGAGGTCACCACCTGCGCATCATGCGCCTGGATGGCTGCCGTCTTGTTCCAGCGAACGCCCGGACGCGGCGAATAGTGTGATTCGAGATGGTCGGTATGCAATTCGACGAGACCGGGTATCAGGTAGTCGCCCTCGAAATCCTCGCCGACCGTGGAGTGTCCTTCCGAAATGTCGGCGATCTTGCCGTCGCGGATCAGCACCGAGCCCGAGAGAAGTTGATCTTCCAGGACGATGCGGGCGTTCGATAGGACAGTCTCTTTGGACATTGCAGTCACTTTCAGCTTTGGGCGCCGGCGAGCGGCAGCCAGGAGTGGACGGTGAACGGCGCAGCGCGCGCCTCTTCGACGAAGACGGCGAGGCCGGAGATCGCAATCGGGCGACCGGTATGGGCGGCAAAGGTCTCGCGAAGCAGATCGTGAACAACGGCCTGCCGCTCAGGCGCGACCTGGCCCGTCAGCGTCATATGAAAACGGAATTCATCCATAACATACGGGTAGCCCCAGCGCAGGAGATTGTTGCGATGCGCTTCGCTGAGGCTTTCTGGTTTGCGCCGGGCTATATCAGCCTCCGACAAGGCCGCACGGAAAGGCTCGAAGGATTTGACAACAGTGGCGGCGAAATCCTGCAGCGGTTGATACAAGGCACCCGGCACGAGCGCGAAGAAGCGGCCAAGCTGGCCCAGCACCAGTTCCGGAAGCGTGAAGGCCGGCGTGCGGGCTGCAAAATCTTCCACGACCGCCATCAGATCGCGCTCGGTCACTGAGGCAGCCAGCTCGAAAGGCGCTTTCAGCGTGGCATGGAAGCCGTAGCGGTGCGGTTCGGCAGTGATATCGCGCTGCTCGTCGGCGGAAATATCGCCGGAACCGGTAGCCGGAAAACTATCGTTGGAAAAAGCATCGCGACCGAGCCAGCGCGCAGCCAGTCCAGTCAACGGGTCGTCCTTCGGAGGCGTGAAATAGAGTGCGTAGCGCAAGGGAATATCCTTGGAAATCGGCGGCGGCCATACTGATGGGTGATTTGGCGACGAACCGCAAGACGGCCCTGCGCTAAAAGATTTCCATGACAGAATGATGATGGCGGAGCGGCGTCCGCCATCATTTTTCAGCAATGTTTAACGGACGTTCGGACCCATCAGGCGCGTACGCAATGCGTTCGATGCCATGTCGAACAGGAAGACGACGATCAGGATCAAAAGCACCATGTAAGCGACGTTTTCCCAGTTCGCATTGGTGGCCATCGCCTCCCAGAGCTTGAGGCCGATGCCGCCTGCGCCGACCGCGCCGATAATGGTGGCGCCGCGGACATTCGACTCCCACTGGTAGAGTGTCTGGCTGACAATGACAGGCACGATCTGCGGCATCACGCCGTAGCGCTGCACGAGAACATTGTCCGCGCCGGTCGAGGAAACACCCTCGCGCGGCTTGTCATCGATATTTTCTAGCGCTTCGGAGTAGATCTTGCCGAGCGTGCCGGTCTCGGTGAAGAAGACCGCCGCACTACCGGCCAAGGGGCCGGGACCGAAGGCGCGGGTAAAGAACAGCGCCCAGATCAGCATGTCCATCGAACGCAGGAAATCGAAGAAGCGTTTGAACAGGTGATTTGCAAATCGGTTCGGGGTGATGTTGCGCGCTGCCAGGAAAGCCATGGGGAAGCTGAAGACGGCGCCCAGCAGCGTTCCGAGAAAGGCCATGACGATCGTCTGTAGCAGCTTGGTGATAACGTCACCGTGCTGCCAGCCGCTATTGTTCCAGAAATTGTCGAAGGCGAGCGCCCAGTTGGAGGTGCCCTTCTCAAGCTGCGGACCGCTGATCAGCAGCGTGGCAACTTCGCTGGCCGATTTGCCGAAGAATTTCGATTGCGTGTCGAAGATGAAGTTCGGCCAGCCAAGGAAGCGCTTGCGGATCTTGACGCGATCGACGTCGATGCTGACGTCGCCGGCAAAGCCCAGGTTGGCAAGCACGTTGTCGTCATAGACAGTCATCCAGGCCGGCGGAGTGCCGACGACCTTGGGTTGGCCGCTGGTCAGCGAAACAACGACGCTCTGGCCGTGGTTGAGAACGGTAACCTCTGTTTTGCTGAGGGTGACCATTTTCTGCGCGCCGCCGACATCGACGGTAACCGTGCCATCGGCATTCTGCGTGACCCAGTCCGGATGCGGATCGTCGCCGAGCGGAGAGAAGCGGGGATATCGCGGGGTGATCTTGCTGCCGGAAAGCCGGAACTCCGGCTGCACGTCATAGCTGATCCATTCCCCGAGATAGAGACCGACACGCTCCCAATGGGCTTCCGCCACGATCTTCGGGATATCGAAGAACCATACGGAGTAGATGCCGTAGAGGATCAGCGCAATGACCGTCAGCAGCGGGCCGAAACGCTTGAGGAAGGGAGGATTGAAGGCTTCCGGGAAGCGCTCCTCGATCGATGCCGCATGGCTCGCACTTGTCATCGTCATGGAATCCTCAATGTTGCAGCAGGAAGGCGTGCTCGCCGACCAGGCGCCGTCTGAGCCAGGCGGAGAACTGATCAACGGCAAGAATGGTGAGGAAGAGCAGAAGGATCAGCGCCAGGGCCTTTGGACCGAAGCCGCGCGAAATCGCCAGCTTCAGCTCCTGGCCGATACCGCCGCCGCCGACTGCGCCGATGATGGTCGATGCGCGAACGTTGATCTCAAGGCGAAGCAGAGCATAGGACATGAAATTCGGCAGGATCTGCGGGAGTGCTGCGAAGCGGACGCGTTCCGTCCAGCTGCCGCCCACGGAGCGGATGCCCTCGTCGGCCTTCATGTCGGCGTTTTCGACGACTTCGTAGAAAAGCTTGCCGAGTGCGCCGATCGAATGCAGGCCGACCGCGATGATCGCCGAGACGGGGCCGATCGAAACGATCGCGGCAAAGAGGCCGGCGATGACGATCTCCGGAAAGGCGCGCAGCACTTCCATGAAGCGCTTGACGACAAGGCGAACCGGCCAGGCGGGCGTCAGGTTACGCGAGGCCAGGAAGGAAAGCGGCACGGCAAAGATAAAGCCGACGAGCGTCGAGACCAGCGCCACGTTGAAGGTGATGATCATCAGCTCGAAATATTCGGGAATGTAGAAACTGCCCCAGATATAGACGCGACCTTCCGGAAAGTTCCACTCTTCGCCGCCGGTGCCCGGATTGTTCGGGCTGGCGATGTCGAATAGCGCACGCCAGACGTCGTTCCAGTCTTTCGGGATCAGCCAGGTCGTGAAATCGAAGAGATGCGGCAGCCGCTCGAAGAAGTGTCCGGCATTGCTCTCGTTGGCGAACTGAACCGAGGAGACGAAGGCAACGACCAGCAGGAGGAGGCCGAAACCAGTATACATCCGGCGGCGCGCAATAACCTTGCGCCATGCCTCGCCGATGTCGTGGGCGCTGAGGTGTTGCTGGGGATCGGCAAAGGTCATGAAGAATTCGCCCGTACTGGAACCGGAAAACGGCGAGAATGGAAAGGGCGGCCGTTGGCCGGCCGCCCTCGCATGCATGGGGATCAACCGCCGATCGCAGCCTTACGGATGTCGATAACAGCGTTGTAGAATTCCTGCTTGACCGGAACGTAGCCCTTGAAGTCGCCGCCTTCGATAGCGGAGAAGCACTTGGCGTCGGTGGTCGGCAGCTTCGTGAAGAAGTCGGCCAGCTTGCCCTGCCATTCCTGGCCGATCTTGTTCGAAACGACCAGCGGGCCGTTCGGGATCAGCGGCGAACGCCATACTTCGACGAGTTTGTTCGGATCAACCGAGCCCTTGTCGACTTCCTTACGGAAGGTACCGGAGGTGAAGCCGTCCTTGAAATCGCCGAGGCCCGAAGAGTCGTCTACAGCAACGTCGACCTTGCCGTCATAGGCAGCGAGGAGGTTGTTCTCGTGACCGCCGTTGAACTGGGTCGAGCCAAAGAACTTGTCGTTCGGCATGTTGGTGGTCTTCGGGATCTGTGTCAGCGGGACGAGGTAGCCAGACGTGGAGTCCGGATCGGCGTAGCCGAGCTTCTTGCCCTTGGCGTCCATGATCGTCTTGATGCCGGAGGACTTCAGAGCGAGACCGATCGAGTAGTAGCCGGTCGAGCCGTCCGTCTGCTGGGTCGTCAGGATCGGGGTAACGGCGTTCGGGTCCTTGATGTAGGTAGCTGCATAGCCGGAAGCGCCGAGTTCGGCGAAGTCGAGCGTGCCGCCGAGAAGGCCCTGGATAACGCCGTCATAGTCGGCGGCCGGGAACAGCGATACCTTTTCGAAACCGAAGGTTTCCTTCAGGTGGTCGGCAAGGCAAGCATAGTTGCGCAGGCGGTCGGCTTCGTTTTCGCCGCCAAGGATACCAACGCGGAATTCCTTGAGGTCGGCTGCGGATGCAGAACCGACGAGCGCGAGAAGCGCCGTGGCTGCGAGAAGAGTCTTCTTCAACATGGGTGTCGTCTCCTGATTGACCGGTGTCCCCGGATGGTCTTGCGTCTTGAAGAGAAGCGCCCTTTACGCGGGCTCTCGATCTTGGTCGGCTCCCTCAGAGGCCGACCATTGCCAGCGGTTGCAAGCCGGCAGATGCATTTGCCGCGGCAGCCGCAGGCAATTCGGGAATGTTGATGCTGGTCGAAGTCATGCTTTCGTCGATGCCGGCGCCGTCCTTGTCGGTGCCGTAGATCGCCTTAACCGCGTCGGCGGTCAGATCGGATGGAGCGCCGTCGAAGACGACCTTGCCGGCCGCCATGCCGACGATGCGCTCACAGTAGTTGCGCGCCGTGTCGAGCGTGTGAAGGTTCGTGATGACGGTAATGCCTTCCCGCTCGTTGATGTCGCGCAGCGCGTCCATCACGATCTTGGCGTTGAGCGGGTCGAGCGATGCGATCGGCTCGTCCGCCAGCATCATCTTCGGCTTCTGCATCAAAGCGCGGGCGATCGCCACGCGCTGCTGCTGACCGCCGGAAAGCGTGCCGGCCATCTGCATGGCGGTCTGCTCGATACCGAGCCGCTCCAGAGCCGTGATCGCGTCGATGCGCTCCTCGCGGGTAAATACGTTGAGCAGGCTGAGCAAGGTCGAGCGTTGGTTCAAGCGTCCGAGCATAACGTTGGTCAGCACGTCGATACGCGGCACCAGATTGAACTGCTGAAAGATCATGGCGCAATCGCGCTGCCAGTCGCGACGCTTGCGGCCGCTGAGCGCGGAGACTTCGACGCCGCCGAAATGGATGGAGCCCGAGGTCGGGTCGGCAAGGCGGTTGATCATGCGCAGCAGCGTCGACTTGCCGGCGCCTGAGCGGCCGATAATGCCGACCATCTGTCCCTGCGGAATTTCAAGGCTTACGGAATCTACGGCCAGCTTGTTTCCGAAACGGCGGGAGACATTCTTTAGCTCGAACATCATGCTCTTCCTTCGTATTTCTAGCCTGCGTCGAGGGAAGGGCTTAGACTTGCTTCATGAAGCTCAAATGTCAGTTTTATGTAAGCATTGTCACAAATGCCTTTGCCGCTCTTTCCGGCGATAAACTGACGTAAGGCCAGAGTTTACAGGCGTTTTAGGCGCAAAAGACGCGATAAACTGACGACACGCAAACGCCACCGGCGAGGGTGGAGTTGTTCCGCCCTCACTCGATGGTTTTCTTTTTCCGCCGCCCGCGGCGTTGATTGTGACAGTGTATTAACGCGGCTCGATCGCCACGAAATCTGTCCCGATCCGGATCCGGTCAGCCGCCGTAGCGCACCAAGAAATCCTCTGCGCCCAGCGCGCGGAAATCCTGCAACGCGTCGCGCAGCTTTGTATGGTCCCAATCCCACCAGGCGATCCGGTTCATCCTCTCGCCGATTTCCCTGGTGAAACGCTCGCGAATGAGTTTCGCAGGCACGCCACCGACGATCGTGTAAGGGGCGACGTCCTTCGAGACGACCGCACCGGCTCCGATCACGGCGCCATTGCCGACATTGACGCCGGGCAGGATGGTCGCTCCATGGCCGATCCAGACGTCGTGGCCGATTGTGACACGGTTATCGCGACGCCAGCTAAAGAAGTCCGTCTCCATGTCGGCGTCCGGCCAGTAGTCTGCGGCGCGGTAGGTGAAATGGTGCAGCGTTGCGCGCCAGGTCGGATGGTTCGTGGCGTTGATGCGCACGGCAGCCGCGATGTTGACGAACTTGCCGATCGTCGCGCACCAGACGGCGCCGTCCTGCATGATATAGGAATAGTCGCCCATCTCGACTTCGTCGATGCGGCAACGCTCCGAGACTTCGGTAAAGCGGCCGAGGGTGGAATCCTTCACCCGGGCGGTTTCGTGGATATAGGGCGTTTCGCCCAGCTTGCGGCTCATGCGGCGGTCTTTCTGGGAGAGAATTTGCTGACGTCGAGAATGCGGTCGGCAACGGAGTCGCGGACCTCGGTGTCATGGAAGATGCCGAGCAGGGCAACGCCCGCCTTCTTCTTTTCTTCGATCATCTCGACGACTACGCCGCGATTGCGCGCATCGAGTGATGCCGTCGGCTCGTCGAGCAGAAGGATCGTATGATCGGTGATGAAGCCGCGGGCGATGTTGACACGCTGCTGCTCGCCGCCGGAGAAAGTGGCGGGCGGAAGCTGCCAGAGTTCTTCCGGCAGGTTGAGCTGCGCCAGCAGATCGGCCGCCCGCTGCTTGGCGACCGACTGGCTTTCGCCGCGGGCAAGCAAGGGTTCGGCAACGACATCGATCGCAGCGACACGGGGCACGGTGCGCAGGAACTGACTGACATAGCCGAGCGTCTGGCGCCGCACGTCGAGAACGGTGCGCGGGTCGGCGGTCGCAAGATCGACGATCCTGTCCTTGTGATTGATGAGGATCTGGCCGGCATCCACGGCATAATTGCCGTAGATCATCTTCAGCAGCGAGCTCTTGCCGATGCCGGACGGACCGCCAAGCACGACACACTCGCCAGCGGCGACGGAAAAGGAGACATCGGCGACGACGGGCAGACGTATGCCATCGCGCAGATGCATGGTGAAGCTCTTATGGACTTCGGAAACGACGAGGGGCGTTGCCATGGCTGTTCTTTCCGTTCTTCCGTCTCAGACCTGGAGGATCGAGGAGACGAGCAATTGGGTGTAGGGCTCGCGCGGATCGTCGAGCACGCGGTCGGTGAGGCCCTGTTCGATCACTTCCCCGTCCTTCATCACCATCATGCGATGGGAGAGCAGGCGGGCAACCGCGAGGTCGTGGGTGACGATGATGGCTGCAAGGCCGAGATCCTGGACGAGGCCGCGCACGAGATCGAGCAGGCGCGCCTGCACCGATACGTCGAGACCGCCGGTCGGCTCATCCATGAAGACGAGACGCGGGCCGGTGACGAGGTTGCGGGCGATCTGCAGGCGCTGGCGCATGCCGCCGGAGAAGGCGCGCGGCTGGTCGTCGATACGGTCTGCGTCAATCTCGACGCGTTCCAGCCAGTCGACTGCTGTGGAACGGATGTTGCCGTAGTGCCGGTTGCCGATCGCCATCAGACGCTCGCCGACATTGGCACCGGCAGACACGGTCATACGCAGCCCGTCAGCCGGGTTCTGGTGCACAAATCCCCAGTCCGTCCGCATCAGGAAGCGGCGCTCGGCCTCATTCATGCGGTAGAGGTCGCGGTAGCTGCCGTCGCGCATGTGATATTCGACGATACCCGTCGTCGGCATCAGCCGCGTCGAAATGCAGTTCAGCAATGTCGTCTTGCCCGAGCCGGATTCGCCGACGATCGCAAGCACTTCGCCCGGCCACAGCTCGAAGGACACGTTCTGGCAGCCGATGCGGTTGCCGTAGAACTTCGAGACGTCGCTCACCTTCAGGAGTGGTGTATCACTCATTCCGCAGCCTCCTTCTGGGCCAGCATCGCGCCGACATGGCCGTGCGCCCGGCGGTCTTCGCAGTGATCGGTGTCGGAGCAGACGAACATGCGGCCGCCCTTGTCGTCGAGGATGACCTCGTCGAGATAGACCTGTTCGGCGCCGCAAAGCGCGCAGGGCTTGTCGAAGCGCTGGACTTCGAAGGGATGGTCCTCGAAGTCGAGGCTGACGACCTGGGTATGGGGCGGCACCGCGTATATGCGCTTTTCGCGTCCGGCGCCGAAGAGCTGGAGCGCATCCGACATGTGCATTTTCGGATTGTCGAATTTCGGTGTCGGCGAGGGGTCCATCACATAGCGACCGTTGACCTTGACCGGGTAGTCGTAGGTCGTGGCGATGCGGCCGTTGCGAGCGATGTCCTCGTAGAGCTTCACATGCATGAGGCCGTATTCCTCGAGCGCATGCATCTTGCGGGTCTCGGTCTCGCGCGGTTCGAGAAAGCGCAGCGGTTCCGGCGTCGGCACCTGGTAGACCAGCACCTGGTTTGCCTTCAGTTTCTCTTCCGGAATGCGGTGGCGCGTCTGGATGATCGTGGCGTCGCCGGTATGGGTGGTAACAGCGACATTGGCGACCTTCTGGAAAAAGGCGCGGATCGAGACCGCGTTCGTCGTGTCGTCAGCACCCTGGTCGATGACCTTCAGCACGTCTTCCGGGCCGATGATCGAGGCCGTAACCTGCACGCCGCCGGTGCCCCAGCCATAAGGCATCGGCATTTCGCGCGAGGCGAAGGGAACCTGGTAGCCGGGAATGGCGATCGCCTTCAGGATCGCGCGGCGGATCATCCGCTTCGTCTGCTCGTCGAGATAGGCGAAGTTGTAGGTAGCAAGCTCGGTCATTCCGCAGCCTCCTGAATGGGATCCTTGCCGGCGTCGCGTGCCGCTTCGAAGTCGCGGCGCATGCGGCGCACCAGATCGAGCTCGGCCTGGAAGTCGACATAATGCGGCAGCTTCAGATGCTCGACGAAGCCGGTGGACTGGACGTTGTCGCAGTGAGACATGACGAATTCCTCGTCTTGGGCCGGCGCTGTGACATCCTCGCCGAACTCTTCCGTGCGCAGGGCGCGGTCGACCAGCGACATCGCCATGGCCTTGCGTTCGCTCTGGCCGAAGACGAGGCCGTAGCCACGGGTAAACTGCGGCGGTGCCTTGGCCGAACCCTTGAACTGGTTGACCATCTGGCATTCGGTGACCTGGATCACGCCGAGCGAGACGGCAAAGCCGAGCTCGGGCATATCCATTTCGACCTCGACGTCGCCGATCCGGATTTCGCCGGTGAAGGGATGGTTGCGACCGTAGCCGCGCTGCGTCGAATAGCCGAGCGCTAGAAGGAAGCCCTCGTCGCCACGCGCAAGCGCCTGCAGGCGCAGGTCGCGGCTCATCGGAAATTCCATCGGCTCGCGCGTCAGGTCGCCGGTCTCATGGTCGAGCGGCAATTCGCCATCGCTCTCGATCAGGCCTTCCTGTGCGAGAATTTCCGATACGCGCATCGTCCGGCCGTCTTCGGCGGGCCGGTTCACCGGCTCGTCCACCGGCGCGTCGGTGAGAAGAGTCGGGTCGAGCAGACGATGCGTGTAGTCGAAGGTCGGGCCGAGAAGCTGGCCGCCCGGCAGATCCTTGTAGGTCGCCGAGATGCGGCGCTCGATCTTCATGTCGGCCGTGTCGAGCGGGTTCGAATAGCCGAAACGCGGCAATGTCGTGCGATAGGCGCGCAGCAGGAAGATCGCCTCGATCATGTCTCCGCGCGACTGGCGCACGGCGAGCGCTGCCAGCGTGCGGTCGTAAAGCGAAGCTTCCGCCATGACGCGGTCGACAGCGAGCGACAGCTGGGCGACGATCTGGTCTATGCCGATGGCGGGAAGAGACCGGTCGCCGCGGCGGCGGTCAGCGAGCAGGCGGTGGGCATTGGCGATGGCGGCCTCGCCACCTTTGACGGCAACATACATGGGGTCACATCTCCGTTGCTGTTATCTTCGTGGTGCGCGGCAGGCAGAGGAAATGCCTGCCGGCGGTCAGAACGAGATCGGCGCCGCGCGGAAACTGCGCGCGGTTCTCATTCCATACCCTGAGGAAATTTTCCGGCAGTCCCTTCGGAGCGATCATGCTGATGTCGCGGATGCCTGGGCCGGAAAGGGCAAGCTCAGCGCCACCCTCGAGGCTCTCGATCTCCTGAATGAGTGTCGTCGAACGATCCGGATATTCCTGGGTGCCGACCGAGAACTGGCCGAGGGAGGAAAGCGTCACTACGGTTTCGGCGAGCGCAAAGCGGGCTTCCAGCTTGTCGTCGGTCATCGCCGCGCCGGTGTGAAAGCCGAGCCATGCCGGAACGGCCGATTTGCCAAGAGTGGCGGAGAGCCAGACGGGAGTGTCGTGATCGCAGAGCGTCAGGGCGATCGCGCCGGCTGCAAGCCCGAGCGGCGCCGGTGGCACAACCTCGGGAGCAACGGTCTGGATCGTGCCCGGACGGGCCATTGCGTCCATCAGCATCTTGAAGACGCTCTGGGCATTATAGACCGGCTCGGCAAAGCCGCCGGTCAGTGCTTCGTTGCTGAGGCTCATTAGTCTTCTCCGCGAACCATGGTGAAGAAGTCGACGCGAGTCGCCGCAGTCTCCTCCGCCTTCTTGCGATTGCCGGCTGCGATACGCTCTGCCACCGGTGTCAGGATCATGCTTTCGACGAGGTCCTTCGTTGCCGGCTCCTGCCAGAGCGCATCGAAGACTGCCGCGAGACGCGCCTTCTCCCGATCCGTGCCCAGCGCCTGGGAATGGCCGACCGTCCCGGAGCCGAGACGGACGGTCGCGCGCGTCACGGTGACTTCGCCGAGATTGAAGGGAAAACCGCCGCCGCCGATGCGGCCGCGCACCATGACGAGACCCGTTTCGGGGCCGCGCACGGGATGCACGTCCGGTTTGCTTGCGAGCCCGCTCCAGGCCGCATCGAGCTCTTCGTGCTCCGCGCGGGCCAGCAGGTCGATTGTACGCTTGCGTTCGCGAAGCTCCAGGGCTGCCGCTTGATGCCTTTGTGCTGAATTCATCCTGTCACCTCAAAATGTCTATTGATATAGACAACTATACAAGATAGTCTTACAGATAGTGGCGCGGCATGACAAGCGTATGACATGGGAATCTTATGGCAGGCCAAAAACAGGTACAGAGGCAGACGGGCGTAGCGCTCTGGCGGCAGATTGCCGACCGTATTCGCGCATCGATCAATCACGGCGACTTCGATTCGACCGGCATGGTGCCGCCGGAAACGGTGCTGGCGCTGCAATTCGGGGTCAATCGCCATACCGTCAGGAGTGCGCTTGCCGCCCTGGCGCAGGAAGGCGTGGTCCGGGCTGTCCAGGGGCGAGGTACCCTGATCGAGCGCAAGGAGAGGCTTAACTTCCCGATCTCCAAGCGGACCCGCTTTTCGCAAGGCATCGGCGATCAGGCAAGGGAGACCCGCGCCACACTCCTCGACCTTGCCGAAGAAAAGGCGGATGCCGAGATCGCGCGCTGGCTGCACCTGCGTCCGGGAGATGATGTCATCCGTCTCGAAACGCGCGGCGAAGCTGACCAGCGTCCGGTCTCTCGGGCAACGAGCTGGTTTCCGGCCGATCGCTTTGCCGGCATCGGTGACGTCTATCGCGTGACCGGTTCGATCACCAAGGCTTTTCGGGAATTGGGCCTATCGGATTATATCCGCGCGAAGACCGAAATCACGGCAACCCATGCCGACATCAGCGATCTCACGGATCTCGAACTGTCGCCAGGCGCAATCATCCTGATCACCCGCGCGATGAACACCGATCTCGACGACAAGCCGGTCCAATATTCCATCACCCGCTTTGCGGCGGACAGGGTGCAGTTCACGATAGAGAATTAGTTTTCAGGGTGGGGCGGCCATTGCATCGCGGCATGGAGAATTCGGATAATTCTGACCGCATCGCCGGTTAGATCATAGACAACTATGAAATTTCGGCTGACGACAAATTCACGGGTTCCAGACACGCGCCCGAGACGGCCGATATTGGGATGAACTAAGAGGCGGTCCACCGCTTTTTGAAAGAGTGTGTCCAGCTTCAGCGCAGCGATGGGACTGTCTGCTTCAATGTATTCGAAAATATTTAGGCGATCCGCCCTAGCCTCAAATGTCCACTGGAGCTTCAGCTTCAACCGATCTTACCGCCCATGCGACGCAGCGCCTGAGCTCGGCGGTCGGAGAACTCGGCCTCTACATCTTCTCCGGAAATAAGATTTCCGGCATTTGCCGAATCCAGACCGATTTGAACCTGTTGCCGGAACCAAACGTCATGTTCGGCTTCGCTTTGCTCGCGTTCGACATAGTCGCGCATAAATCCGCGCAACAATTGCGCCACCGATTGATCATGCGCTTTGGCGGCATTGCTGAAAGCGTTTTTCAGTTCCTCATCGATGCGGAACGTGAAAGTCGTATCTGTCATATCGAACCCATGTGTTACATCTGATGTACAGCATAACACATGGGTATCTGCTGGCCAACGGTCCAGATTAAACCGTCGACGCACTCAATGCGCGCCGGACATATCGCCCAGAACTTCCTTGGAAGCAACGGTCGAGTCGGCCTTGAGCTTGTAGACCATGGGCACGCCGGTCGCGAGGTTGAGCGAGAGCACCTGCTCCTTGCTCAGGCGGTCGAGCACCATGACCAGCGAGCGCAGCGAGTTGCCGTGAGCGGCGACCAGCACCTTTTGGCCGGCAAGCACGCGCGGCAGGATTTCCGTCAGGTAGTAGGGCCAGACGCGGGCGCCGGTGTCGCGCAGGCTTTCGCCGCCCGGAGGGGGCACATCATAGGAGCGGCGCCAGATATGGACCTGTTCTTCGCCCCACTTGGCGCGGGCATCGTCCTTGTTGAGGCCGGACAGGTCGCCATAGTCACGCTCGTTGAGGGCCTGATCCCTGATGGTTTCGAGCCCGGTCTGGCCGACCTTGTCGAGGATGAGCTTCAGCGTGTGCTGAGCGCGCGTCAGCGCCGAGGTAAAGGCGATGTCGAACTGGATGCCGTAGTCGGCGAGCGCCTGGCCGCCGGTCACTGCCTCCTGGATGCCGACTTCGGTCAGATCAGGGTCCTTCCAGCCGGTGAAAAGGTTCTTCAGGTTCCAGTCGCTCTGCCCGTGGCGAACGAGGACGAGTGTGCCGCTCATGAAATATGCCTCCGAATTAAGGTCAACGTGAAGAAAGCCCGAGAACGTCGAGCATGGAGTAATGGCCTGGTTTCTTGTCGCGCGCCCACAGCGCTGCCTGCACGGCGCCGCGCGCGAAAAGGGAACGGTCGCCCGCATTGTGTGACAGGGTTACGCGCTCGCCTTCGCCGGCGAAGATCACCGAATGATCGCCGATGACGGAGCCGCCGCGCAGCGTCGCAAAACCGATCGTACCAGCAACGCGCGGTCCCGTATGGCCGTCGCGCACCCGCACCGAATGGTCAGCAAGATCGATGCCGCGGCCCTGTGCTGCGGCTTGCCCCAAAAGTAGCGCCGTGCCCGAGGGCGCATCGACTTTGTGCTTGTGATGCATTTCGAGGATCTCGATATCCCAGTCGGCCGGCGGCAGCGCCCGCGCCGCCTGTTCGACCAGCACGCTCAAGAGATTGATACCGAGACCCATATTGCCCGATTTGACGACACGGGCATGACGCGCGGCAGCCTTGATCTTCGCTTCGTCTTCGGTCGAGCAGCCCGTCGTTCCGATGATATGGACGATGCGCGCCTGTGCAGCAAGCCCGGCAAAGGCGACCGTCGCTGCCGGCTTGGTGAAGTCGATCACGCCCTCGGCATGCAGGAAGGCGGAAAGCGGATCGTCGGTGATCGGGACCCCGATCGGTCTGAGGCCAGCGATCTCGCCGGCATCCTTGCCGAGGAACGGAGAACCTTCGCGCTGGATCGCGGCATGCAGGGTAACGCCCGCGGTCTCATGGATCATCCGGATCAGCGCCTGGCCCATGCGGCCTGCAGCACCCACCACCACCAGCTTCATCGCATTGTCGCTCATAATATCCGTCTGCTGTCAGGGTTCTAGAAATGACCGGATGCGGCTGGTCTCTGTAGATTGTTGAGACGAGCGTAGAGTCCGTCCGGCGCCTGCGCAAGCGTCTCGTGGTTGCCCTCTTCGACGATCCTGCCCTGCTGCATGACGACGATTTTTTCCGCCCGCACGACCGTCGAAAGCCGATGCGCGATGACGACGACAGTGCGCCCGCTCATTGCCTCGTCCAGCGCTTTCTGCACGGCCGCTTCCGATTCCGTATCGAGCGCCGAGGTCGCCTCGTCAAGCAGCAGGATCGGCGCATTGCGCACCAGGGCGCGCGCGATCGAAAGCCGCTGGCGCTGGCCGCCGGAGAGCGTCACGCCGTTTTCGCCGACCGGCGTGTCGTAGCCCTGCGGCTGCGCGAGAATGAAATCATGCGCGTAGGCCAAACGGGCGGCCTCCTCGACCTCGGCATCCGTCGCTTCCGGCCGGCCGTATCGGATGTTGTCGCGGATCGAGCCTTCGAAGAGGTAGGGCTGCTGCGAGACATAGGCTAGGTGCTGGCGCAGGGAACTCTTGGTGATGCGGCTGATGTCCTGCCCGTCGATCAGGATCTGGCCTTCATGCGGATCGTAGAAGCGTGGGATCAGGCTGATGACGGTCGATTTGCCGGCACCCGAGGGACCGACCAGCGCCGTCGTCCGTCCGCCTTCGGCAACGAAGTTGACCTTGTTGAGGACAACTTCGCCATTGGCATAGGCAAAGCTGACATCGCGGAACTCGATCTTCGCGTCGGTCACCACGAGGTTCTTGGCATCGGGAAGGTCGCGTTGCCGCGGCTCCATGTCGAGGATGTCGTAGATCATTCGCGCATTGACGACCGCGCGCTCCATCTGAACCTGCAGGCGGGCTAGGCGGCGGGCCGGGTCATAGGCAAGCAGCAATGCGGTCACGAATGAGAAAAAGGCGCCGGGCAGGACGTTCTGATAGATCGAGCGATAGGCCGCATAGGCAAGCACGCTCGCAACGGCGAATCCGGCAAAACTGTCGGTCAGAGGCGACGTGCGCTCGGAGAGGCGAGCGATGCGATTTGCCCGGCTCTCGGCCTTGGCGATGATCTTGTTGACCTTGTTTTCAAGCTCCGCCTCCATCGTGAAGGCCTTGACGATCGCAATACCCTGAATGGTTTCCTGCATCGCGCCGAGAACATGGCTATTGAGATGGACGGCTTCCTTCGTCACCGCGCGCAGCCGCTTCGATACGTAGCGAAGGGCGTAAAGCAGCGGTGGCGCCATGATGAATACCGCAAGGCTCAGGAGCGGATCCTGGAATAGCATCACCCCGAGCAAGGAGATGAAGGTGAGCAGATCGCGCGCGGTCGACGTGATGGTCAGGTTCATCACGTCTCTGATGCCGCTGACGTTCTGGCTGACCTGGGCTGCGATATGAGCCGAACGCGCCTCGTTGAAATAGCCGACCGACAGGGTCATGAGATGGGAGTAGAGACGGCGCTGATAGCGGGCGACGATATTGTTGCCGACCTTGGAAAGCGCAACAGCCTGCCCGTAGCTCGCAAAGCCACGCATGACGAAGGCGATGAAGATCGACAGACAGATGATCCAGACGACATCGGCCCTGCGGTTGGCGAAGGCCTCGTCGATGATCGAGCGCATGATCCAGGCCGTAAACGCCGTGGAAAGCGCGACGATGATCAGGCAGACGATGGCAAAAGCATAGCCCCAGATGTGCTCACGGCCGTTTTCGGCAATGATGCGCTTCAGGATACCTGTCACGGTTTCGCTGCTGACGCTTTTCTTGGTCTCGGGCGATTTCAACAATCGGCTTCCTGTATAGAAACATGCGAGCCGCGAAGGCTCATGGTCTTCGCGGCTCTATAAAGAGTTAGCGGGGCTTTGGCTAGACTGCGCTCAGCTGCGCCATCGGCGACCGTCGGTTGCAACGCCGAAGCTCGACGGCGCTCGGGCATAGGACGACAGGCCTTCCAGGGCCGCCAGCGGATGCGTGACGACATAGGTCGGGATCGTGCGCAGCATTGCCGAATGCGGCGCCTTGTCCTCGAAAGCCGCACGGAATTCTGGCTTCTTCAGCGCCGGAATGATTTTCTGCGAAATGCCGCCGGAGAGATAGACGCCGCCGCGCGCCATGAAGAGCATCGCGACATCGCCCGCCAGCCGGCCGAGATAGGTGACGAAGAGGGAGACCGTCTCTTCCGCTGCCCTGTCGGTGCCTGCCAGGGCATGAGTGGTGATGTCGGCCGGCTCCTTCAGCGTGGGCTCGATGCCGTCGACCTTGCAGATTGCGTGGTAGAGGTTCTGCAGGCCACGGCCACAGAGCACCTGCTCGGCGGAAATACGGCCTTCGATCTCTTCGAGATGCGGCCAGATCTGCAGATCGCGGGCGCTGCGCGGGCCAAGATCGATGTGGCCGCCTTCACCCGGAACCGGGATCCAGGCATGCTGAGCGTGTACGAGGCCAGCAACACCGAGGCCGGTGCCCGGACCGAGAACTGCGCGGGAGGCCATCATGTCGGCTTGCGTGGGACCGATCGCTTCGCGGGCATCGCCGGTGAGGGAAGCGATCGCCAGTGCCTGCGCCTCGAAGTCGTTGATAACAAGAACGTCCTCGAAACCGAGATCGCCGATCATCGTCTTCGGTCGCACGACCCAATGGGAATTGGTGAGCGGGATTTCATCGCCCCTGATCGGGCCTGCAATGGCAAGCACTGCCGAGCGCGGACGCGCGGCAGACTTGTCCAGCACGCCCTTCTGAATGGCTTCGTCGATCGTCTCGAAGCTGGCGGCATGCAGGTTCGGGAAGTGGATTGGCTCCGCGCCGGCATCAGCGAGGATCGAAAAACGAGCATTCGTTCCGCCGATATCGCCCATCAGAATGGGAAAGGGCAGGGGTGCATCACTATGGTTGAGCTGTGGCATGGCCGGATCCGTGTTGCCGCCGGCAGGCGGATTGGTCTTAAAGGGTCTTGATCAGTCGTTCGGCGGTCGCCGCATTCAGGGCCATTGGAATATCATAGACGATGGCAAGCCGCATGAGGGCCTTCACATCGACATCATGCGGCATTGGCGTGAGCGGGTCGACAAAGAAAATAAGCGCGTTGATCTGGCCCGTGGCGATCATCGCGCCGATCTGCTGGTCACCGCCGAGCGGACCGCTTTTGAGCCGCGTCACGGAGAGATCAGGAACGGCGTCGATGACGCGGCCGCCCGTGGTGCCGGTTGCCACGATCCGCCATTTGGCGAGGATGTCCCGGTTGCGGCGGGCGAAATCCGCCATGTCTTCCTTTTTCTGGTCATGCGCAATCAGCGCAACGCACTTCTCGCCAGCCATGAAAACCTCCAACCGCATCCGGTATTTAATCGATTTGACAGCCTTCTATACCAACAGTTTAGTGTTTGAAAGACATGGGACCCGGAAAGGGGGAACCGGAAAGGGTTTCCCCTGATACGACGTCCTATTGCTGCGTTGCCCGCAAGGGCAGATCACCCGGCGGCGTATCACCCGCGGATGCGCCGGAAACAGGCTCGACCGCCGCAGGCGAATCCGTCGCTGGCTTGGCGCCGAAGGTTGCGGCCTTTACGGAAGCGACGGATGGCGTATCGAGAACCGTCTGGCAGGCTTTCGGAAGATCCGAGACCATCACTTCGCGCGGCTTCGGTGGCGGCTTCGCGCCGGGCGGTTTCGGCTTCGGCTTAGCCCACGGTTCCTTGGTAAACCACCAGGCCAGCGACTTGTCGCAACCGTCGCCGGCGGCAACCGGGGCCTGCGGCTTGCAGCCGATCGAGCCGGCAGGGCAGCGAAGGCGGATATGGAAATGCGAATCGTGACCATATTCCGGACGCAGCTTGCCGAGATTGGAGCGGTCGCCCGTCCAGCTCTGGCACATCTTCTTCTTGATGGCAGGATTGACGAAGATGCGCTCGACCTGCGGATAGCTTGCCGCCTGCATCAATAGACGCGCGTGGGACTCGGTCCAGACGCTGTCGTCGACGGTCAGAAACTTGTTCTTGTCGAGCATGGTCGTGAAAGGCATGGTCTCGCGCTCGGTCGCCGTCAGCGTGCGCGGCGGCATCGGCGTCAGCCAGACATCGGCATCGAGCCCGATCTGGTGTGAGGCATGGCCGTTGAACATCGGGCCGCCGCGCGGCTGCGATATGTCGCCGACGAGAAGGCCGGGCCAGCCGTCATTTTTTGCGGCATCCTGTGAGAAGCGCTCCAGGAACGCGATCATGTCCGGCCGTCCCCAGCGGCGATTGCGCGAAGGCCGCATGGCCTGCCAGGTCGGCCCGTCGGTCGGCAGCGCAACCCCGCCGGCAAGGCAGCCCTTGGCATAAAAGCCGATCGATTGCGCCGGACCCTTGGTCGGCAGGCCGACGGCGCCGAAGATCGCTTTCGCGCTGCCGGGCGTCGGGGTCTTCTGCTGAGCCGCGACATCGCCGGCAGTAAGGCCCGCGCCGATGCTTGCGGCGAGGGCTAATGCGCTGAGGGTCCGAGCCAAACGGAAGATCATGCCGTTCCTTGCAAGCTTGCCGGCTATTGCCGAGGTGATTTGCAACCGAATCTAGCTTGAAAAGCGATTTTGGTGAATCTGTGTTTCCTTATGAATCGACAGTTACGCCGAAACCGGCTCCGGGCGCTCTGTGTTTCAGTTGGAAAGGATCTCCGCGGTCTTGCGGACGCGCGACAGCCGCGGCAGGATTCTGGTGCAGGAAAAATCATGCATCTCGGCCGTGAAGGTCGTGGTCGCGTCTTCGGCAACGATGACGGCGTAATTGTGCGCATAGGCGTCACGCACCGTTCCCTCGACACCGAAATTCGTTGCGACGCCGGTCAAAATGACCGTTTTGATGCCACGGCGGCGCAGCTGAAGATCGAGATCGGTGCCGTAGAATGCGCTCCAATTGCGCTTGAGCACCGAAACGTCGGGCGTCAGTTTAGCGATTTCCGGCGGCGGCAGCAAAGCGGCGGCAGGCAGGCCGCCGACAGGAAAGCTCGTGCTTTCGTCGACTGGCTGGTTGACAGCGTCGGCATAGTCCGAAGAAAATCCGACGGTGACGAATACGGTGGTGCCGCCATCGGCCTTCAGCTTTTTGGCGATTGCTGCCGTATTGTCGACGATCTGCTGTGCGGAATGGGGGGCAAGCGCGCGGCCAAGGACGAAACCCTGGAGATCTATCGAAACAAGGGCGGTCGTTTTGGGATCGTAAAGAGACATGGGAAGGCTCCGGAAAGAAACATGAGGGTATCCTCACAATGCAAGATATGAAGGAGGCCTCGCAAAAGTCAAGCGAGGAGCCGAAAGCGCGTGTTCCGAAGCGTCAGCGCGGCCATGACCGCGTCGCAGTGCTGCTGGAGGCAGCGGCGAAAGTCTTCTGCGAGCGGGGTTACGATGCCGCAACGATGACGGAGATTGCCGCCGAGGCCCGCTCCTCCATCGGCTCGCTCTACCAGTTTTTCCCGACCAAGCCGCTACTTGCCGAAGACCTGCATATCGACCGCCTCGAACGATTGAAGGCGGTGCTGCGCGATATTGGTGAGAAGGCCGACGGCCTGTCTGCGGCCGATATCGGCGAGGAGATTTTTGACCGGCTGGCCGCCTTCATCGAGGAATTTCCGGAATTTCCGGTCCTTGCGGGTCGTCGCGATGTTCCCAGGGATCGAAAGGCACGCTCGCGCGCCGAACTCAAGGAGCACCTCGCCTCCCTGCTGCGGCGCGCGCGGCCGCCTGTCACCGACGATGTCGGGCTGCTCTCGGCGATCATCCTGGAATTGCTGCGGATTGCGGTCACGACGGCCAGTGATCCCGATGCCGTAGAGGATCAGCGTCTTGTCAGGGAACTGCGCCTGATGCTGCGCAAACGGCTGGAGGAGGCGTCTGCGAAGGGGTGATTCCTGCTAATCTTTGCATCTGCGAAGAGATGAGCAAAACCGTCCTGTTTTTTGCCCTCATTTGTCTTATGCTTGATTCAAACGACAAAATGGCAGGGGTTTTGCATGGCATTGGTGCGATCAGCGGGTTTGGCTCTTTCTTTCATCTGCCTGTTGACGTCGACGGCAACATCGCGGGCGGACGATCCGCAGTTCAAGATCGGGACCACCATTATCGGTGACCTGAAGTACCAGCCTGGTTTCAAGCATTTCGACTATGCAAATCCCGATGCTCCGAAAGGTGGCGATCTCAAGCTGTCGGACGACGGCACCTTCGATACCTTCAATCCGTTGCTGCAGAAGGGCGCGACCGCGGCTGGCGTAGGTGCAGTCTTCGATACGTTGCTGAAACACTCCGACGACGAAACCGCTGCATCCTATGGGTTGCTGGCAGAAGGCGTCGCCGTTCCGGACGATATATCGAGTGCCACCTTCCGGCTGCGCCCTGAAGCGAAATGGGCGGACGGCACGCCCGTGACACCTGAAGACGTCATTTTCAGCTTCAACAATAACAAGGAGCTGAACCCGCTCTATACGGCCTATTACGCACATGTGACGAAGGCGGAGAAGACCGGCGACCGCGATGTCACCTTCACTTTCGACCAGAAGGGCAATCGCGAGCTGCCGATGATCCTCGGCGAATTTCCGATCGTTCCCAAGCATTGGTGGGAAGGGACCGGTCCTGATGGCAAGCCGCGCGACATCACCCGCACGACGCTGGAGCCGGTCATGGGCTCAGGCCCCTACAAGATAGCCTCCTTTACGGCCGGCTCGACCATCCGCTACGAGCTGCGTGACGACTATTGGGGCAAGAACCTGCCGGTCAATGTCGGCCAGAACAATTTCGGTTCGATCACCTACACCTATTACGGCGACCGGGACGTCGAGTTCGAATCCTTCCGAGCGGGCAATACCGACTACTGGATGGACAATCAGGCAAGCCGATGGGCGACCGGCTATAATTTCCCGGCTGCCAAGGACGGGCGCATCAAGCGCGAGGAACTGCCCAATCCGCTGCGCGCATCCGGCGTGATGCAGGCCATGGTGCCGAATATGCGGCGCGACCAGTTCAAGGACGAGCGCGTGCGCGAGGCGCTGAACTACGCCTTCGATTTCGAAGATCTCAACCGCAATGTCCTTTTCAACGCCTATACGCGGGTGAACAGCTATTTCTTCGGGACGGAGCTTGCGTCCTCCGGTCTGCCCGAGGGCAAGGAGCTGGAGTTGCTGAATGAGATCAAGGACAAGGTTCCGCCGGAGGTCTTCACGACGCCCTACACCAACCCTGTCGGCGGCGATCCGCAGAAATCGCGCGACAACCTTCGCCGTGCGCTCGAGCTTCTCAAGCAGGCTGGCTACACCCTGAAGGGCAACCAGATGGTCAATGCCAAGACCGGCCAGCCCTTGTCCTTCGAAATCCTGCTGAACAGCTCGATTCTGGAACGCGTGGCGCTGCCATACGCCCAGAATCTGAAGAAGATCGGCATCGATGCGCGGGTGCGCACTGTCGATACCTCGCAATACATCAATCGCGTCCAGAATTTCGACTACGACATGATCTGGTATGTCTGGGGCGAGACGCTGAGCCCAGGCAACGAGCAGGCGGATTTCTGGGGTTCGGCAGCGGCGTCGCGCAAGGGATCGCATAATTTCGCCGGCATTATGGATCCTGCCGTGGATGCACTGATCCCCAAGGTGATCTTCGCTCAGGACTTCGAGGAGAAGAAGGCCTCGGTAAAGGCGCTTGACCGCGTGCTCCTCGCCAACCACTACGTCGTGCCGATGTATTACACGACACACTACAACATCGCCTATTGGGACAAGTTCGAGCATCTGCCCGAGCTGCCGAAATACGCGATCGGCTTCCCCGATGTCTGGTGGTCGAAATCGGCGGCAAAGTAGCAGGTGCTTGCATTGCTGTGCGCGCTGGGGTCCAAATGGCCCATGCCGAATCGCAGCGATTTGCGATGTTTCCCAAGGGCTGCGGATAAAGAGGTTGGCGGATTGATCGATAGGGTGATGCAGGGTCGGCGGGCGCGTCTCGCTCTTCAGGGAGCGGCAGGCTGATGGGTGCCTATATCATCCGGCGCATTCTGCTGATGATACCGACCATCGTCGGCATCATGGCGATCTCCTTCGCGATCGTGCAGTTTGCCCCTGGCGGCCCGGTCGAGCAAGTCATCGCGCAGCTGACAGGGCAGGGCGACAGTGCCTCGGACCGCCTGTCCGGCGCCGGCGGCGATCTCGCCAACCAGCAATCCTTCGATGACAGCGGCTCGCGCTATCGCGGCGCGCAGGGACTCGATCCCGAACTCATCGCCAAGCTCGAGAAGCAGTTTGGCTTCGACAAGCCGCCGCTCACCCGTTTCGGCGAGATGATGTGGAACTATATCCGCTTCGATTTCGGCGAGAGCTTCTTCCGCAACACGCCCGTCCTCGATCTGATCCTCGACAAGCTGCCCGTCTCCATGTCGCTCGGGGTCTGGATTCTGATCTTTTCCTACATGATCTCGATCCCGCTCGGCATCCGCAAGGCTGTCAAGGACGGATCGACCTTCGATGTCTGGACCTCGGGCGTGATCATCGTCGGCTATGCCGTGCCGAGCTTCCTCTTCGGCATTCTGCTCATCGTGATTTTTGCCGGCGGCTCGTTCTTCGACTGGTTTCCGCTCCGTGGCCTGGTCTCGGATAATTTCTGGGACCTGCACTGGTATCAGAAGGTTTTCGACTACGTCTGGCATCTCATACTGCCGCTGATCTCGCTTTCGCTCGCTGCCTTCGCGACCACGACGTTGCTGACCAAGAATTCCTTCATCGAGGAGATCAAGAAGCAGTATGTCATCACGGCGCGCGCCAAGGGGCTGAACGAGCGGCAGGTGCTCTACGGACACGTTTTCCGCAATGCCATGCTGATCATCATCGCCGGCTTTCCCGGCGCTTTCATCTCGGCCTTCTTCACCGGCTCGCTGCTGATCGAAAACATCTTCTCGCTCGATGGACTCGGCCGTCTCGGCTATCTCTCGATCGTCAACCGCGACTACCCGATCGTCTTCGCCACGCTCTACATCTTCTCGCTGATGGGCCTTTTCGTCGGCCTGGTCTCCGACCTTCTCTATACCTGGGTCGATCCGCGCATCGATTTCGAGCGGAGGGATGTCTGAGATGGACACGCCCGTGACCGCGCCGACGTCGGTTCCCGTCAAGCCGCCCCGCAAGGGCCTGCTGTCGCCGACCAACATCCGCCGCTGGCAGAATTTCAAGGCCAATCGCCGCGGTTATTGGTCCTTCTGGCTCTTCCTGATCCTCTTCATCCTGAGCATGGGTGCCGAATTCATCGCCAATGACCGCCCGATCATCGTCTCCTACAAGGGCGAAATCCTCTTCCCCGTCTTCGTAAATTATCCCGAGGAGAAATTTGGCGGCTTCCTCGCCGAAACCGACTATCGCTCCTCCTTCATCAAGGACGAGATCAACGGCAATGGCTGGATGATCTGGCCGCCGGTCCACTATTCCTACCAGACGGTCAATTCGAACATTCCGCATTCGGCGCCAACAGCGCCCTTCTGGATGATGAGCAAGGATGAGCGCTGCTCGGGCTATCCGCAGAAGGCCGCCGATCCCGATTGCAATCTCGGCAATCTCAACTGGCTCGGCACCGACGATCAGGCCCGCGACGTGATGGCCCGCATGATCTACGGTTTTCGCATCTCGGTGCTGTTCGGCCTGGCGCTGACCATCTGCTCGGCGCTGGTCGGCGTGACGGCAGGCGCCATTCAAGGCTATTTCGGTGGCTGGACCGACCTGCTGCTGCAGCGCTTCATTGAAATATGGTCGTCGATGCCGGTGCTTTATATCCTGCTGATCATCGCCGCCATCCTGCCGCCGGGCTTCTTCGTGCTCCTCGGCATCCTCCTGCTCTTCTCCTGGACCGGCTTCGTCGGCGTCGTGCGCGCCGAATTCCTGCGCGCCCGCAATTTCGAATATGTCCGCGCCGCCCGCGCGCTTGGCGTCAACAATCGCACGATCATGTGGCGTCACCTCCTGCCGAACGCCATGGTCGCGACGCTGACCTTCCTGCCCTTCATCCTGTCGGGCTCGATCACGACGCTGACCTCGCTGGATTTCCTCGGTTTCGGCATGCCGCCCGGCTCGCCCTCGCTCGGTGAGATGATCGCGCAGGGCAAGTCCAACCTGCAGGCGCCCTGGCTGGGTCTCACCGCCTTCTTCACCATGTCGATCATGCTCTCGCTCCTGATCTTCATCGGCGAAGCCGTTCGCGATGCCTTCGATCCGAGAAAGACGTTCAAATGACCGAAGCCTCGCAAGCCCTGCTCTCCGTCCGCAATCTCTCGGTCGCCTTTCATCAGGGCGGCGGTACGTCACTCGCCGTCGACGGCATCTCCTTTGATATCATGAAGGGCGAGGTGCTGGCGCTGGTCGGCGAATCCGGTTCGGGCAAGTCGGTCTCGGCCAATTCGATCCTGAAGCTTTTGCCTTATCCTTCGGCGAGCCATCCCTCCGGGGAGATATTCTTCAAGGGCAAGGACCTCTTGAAAGCGTCGGACAACGCGTTGCGCGCCGTGCGCGGCAACGACATCACGATGATCTTCCAGGAGCCGATGACATCGCTCAACCCGCTCCACACGATCGAGAAGCAGATCAGCGAGATTCTCGCTCTCCATCAGGGGCTGACGGGTCAGGCGGCCCGGACCCGCGTGCTGGAACTCCTGAACCAGGTCGGCATCCGCGAGCCGGAAAAGCGCCTGAAAGCCTATCCGCACGAGCTTTCCGGCGGCCAGCGCCAGCGTGTCATGATCGCTATGGCGCTCGCCAACAGGCCGGAGCTTCTGATCGCCGACGAGCCGACGACGGCGCTCGATGTGACGGTGCAGGCGCAGATCCTCGAACTGCTGCGCGACCTCAAGGGCCAGCACGGCATGTCGATGCTGTTCATCACCCACGATCTCGGCATCGTGCGCAAATTCGCCGATCGCGTCTGCGTCATGACCAAGGGCAAGATCGTCGAAACAGGCACGGTCGAACAGGTCTTCACCAATCCGCAGCACGACTATACGCGCCATCTTTTGGCATCAGAGCCGCGTGGCGAGCCGCCGGTCACGGATGCGGGAAAGCCGGTCGTCATGGAGGGCTCGGATATCCGCGTCTGGTTCCCGATCAAGTCGGGGTTGATGCGCAAGGTCGTCGATCATGTGAAGGCGGTCGACGGCATCGATCTCAAGCTGCGCGCCGGGCAGACGCTGGGTGTCGTCGGCGAATCCGGGTCAGGCAAGACGACACTCGGCCTGGCGCTGACCCGCCTTATCTCGTCGCAAGGCCGCATCAGTTTCGTCGGCAATGACATCGCGGCCTATTCCTTCCGCGAGATGCGTCCGCTGCGCAGCCAGCTGCAGGTGGTTTTCCAGGATCCCTATGGCTCGCTCAGCCCGCGCATGTCGGTCGGCGACATCGTGGCGGAAGGCCTGAAGGTCCACGAACGCGAGCTTTCGCCGGAGGATCGCGACCAGCGCGTCTGTTGGGCGCTGGAGGAAGTCGGCCTCGATCCGCAGACCCGCTGGCGTTTCCCGCATGAATTCTCCGGCGGCCAGCGCCAGCGCATCGCGATTGCCCGCGCCATGGTGCTGAAGCCGCGCTTTGTGATGCTGGATGAGCCGACGTCTGCGCTCGATATGAGCGTGCAGGCGCAGGTGGTCGATCTCCTGCGCGACCTGCAGCGCAAGCACGATCTCGCCTATCTCTTCATCAGCCACGACCTGAGGGTCGTGAAGGCGCTCGCCAACGACCTGATCGTCATGCGCTTCGGCAAGGTGGTCGAGCAGGGCGCTTCCGCAGATATCTTCCGCGCGCCGCAGGAAGAGTATACCAAGGCGCTTCTTGCCGCCGCCTTCAACATCGAGGCGGTGCCTTCAGCAACCGTCCAGCAATAAAGACAGCCCCATGCCGACCAAGCCCCCCGTTCTCATCGACCTCAAATTCGATCCTGAGGCGATCACGTACGCTTTGAAGACCGCATTCCCCGATCGCGGCAGCATTGATCTGGCCGATCCCGCAAACGGGGATCGTGATCTGTCCGGCCTGGACTATGCCGTCATCTGGAAGCCGCATGCGGATCTCTTTGCTCGTGCACCGAACCTGAAGGTGGTGTTTTCGGGTGGCGCCGGCGTCGATCACGTCATGACGAGCAAGGGACTGCCTGACATCCCGGTCGTTCGCTTCGTCGATCATAGCCTGACGACGCGGATGAGCGAGTGGATTGTTCTGCAATGCCTGACGCACCTGCGCCAGGTCAAAGCCTATGAAAAGCAGGCGCGTGACCGCGTCTGGAATGAACGCGTCCAGCCGGAAGCGAAGGAGGTCACGATCGGCGTCATGGGGCTCGGCATTCTCGGCCTGGATGCCGTGGCGAAGCTGAAGGTGATGGGCTTCAACGTCATCGGCTGGTCGCGGCGTCACAAGGTGATCGACGGGACAGAGACATATGATGCCGGGCAACTCGATACGTTTCTCGCCAAAACCGACATCTTGGTCGGCCTGCTTCCGTTGACCGCTGAAACGACGGAAATTTTTGATCGCAAGCTATTTTCCAAGCTGCGCCAGGGCGGAGCGCTCGGAAAACCTGTTTTCATCAATGCCGGCCGCGGCAAGAGCCAGAACCAGCGTGAGCTGGTGGCAGCCCTTGAGAACGGTCTGCTCGGAGCGGCATCGCTCGACGTCTTCGAGGTCGAGCCGCTGCCGGCAGATAGCCCGCTATGGATCATGGATAACGTCATCATCACGCCGCATGCGGCTGCGGCCTCGGATGTGAACGCGCTGTTTCGCCATGTCGAAACGCAGATCGCCCGCTACGAGCGGGGCGAAGTGTTGCAGCATGTCGTGGACCGCGCCACGGGCTACTGACCCGCATTTCAGCCGCCGAAAAGCATCGGAACTTTCGCCAGATCGGGTCGTTTCCAAAAGGAACGCTTCTGAATGGCGGGTCTTTGCCTGCCTTTTGCAGATCCAAGGAGGCAACAGTGGCACAGCAGATGGAAACCCATACCGAATGGGAAAAGGTCGACAATCGGCTGCACAGTGAACAGGAACTGCCGGCTACCAAGGCAAAGCAAGGCCGCACAGGCCGCCGCGTGCTGACGGTTCTGATAACGGCTCTGGTCCTTGCTTTCATCGTCTGGGTGCCGGTTGAGATCTGGAGCAGCCACGCGGCGAAAAAGGCCGCTCCGCAGCCGTCGGCTCAGGGCCAGGTTACGCCGAATACGCTGCCGAACAAGACGCCTGAAACACCGGCGGAGGTCGATGCCCAGCACAAGTAATAGACGCCGAAGATCAAAGACAGTAAAGCCCTACGTCCGCCTGGTAGCAGGGCGTTTTATTTTGTATCAATTTTCTTGCGATGACTGGACTTTCGCTCAACATTTTTTGATAAGAGTAGGAATGCACCACGCTGCCGGTCTTCCCTTGGGCAGCGCACGCGGCGTCGGGTTGGAAGACGGGGCAGGAACAGCATGACCAAGACGGATATCGCCACCCGTGTCTACAATCACACCTGGAAGCTCGATCCGATCATCCGCAGCCTGATCGATACGGATTTCTACAAGCTGCTGATGTTACAGATGATCTGGAAGCTCTATCCAGATGTCGATGCGACTTTCTCCGTCATCAACCGTACGAAGAGCGTGAGGCTTGCCGAGGTCATCGACGAAAGGGAATTGCGCGAACAGCTGGATCATGCCCGCACGCTGCGCCTCTCGAAGAAGGAAATGATCTGGCTGGCGGGTAACAGTTTCTATGGCCGCGCCCAGATTTTCGAGCCTGAGTTCCTCGCCTGGCTGTCGACTTTCCAGCTCCCCGAATACGAACTTTCCAAGCGGGATGGCCAGTATATCCTGGAGTTTCGCGGGTCGTGGAAAGAGACGACCATGTGGGAGATCCCGGCGCTCGCCATCATCAACGAACTGCGCTCGCGCGCTGCGCTCAAGGCGCTTGGCCCGTTTACCCTCGATGTTCTCTACGCCCGCGCCAAGGCCAAGATGTGGGAAAAGGTCGAGCGGCTGCGGGAATTGCCGAAGCTTCGCATCTCTGACTTCGGCACCCGCCGTCGCCATAGCTTCCTGTGGCAGCGCTGGTGTGTGGAAGCGCTGAAGGAAGGCGTCGGCCAGGGTTTTACCGGCACCAGCAATGTATTGCTTGCTATGGATTCCGATCTCGAAGCCGTAGGCACCAATGCGCATGAGCTGCCGATGGTCGCCGCAGCACTTGCCCGTACCGACGAAGAGCTGCGCAATGCACCCTACAAGGTCCTGCGCGACTGGAACCGGCTCTATGGTGGCAATCTGCTGATCGTGCTGCCCGATGCTTTCGGTACGGCCTCATTCCTGCGCGATGCGCCGGAATGGGTTGCCGACTGGACGGGCTTCCGTCCCGACAGCGCTCCGCCGATAGAGGGCGGCGAGAAAATCATTGCCTGGTGGAAGAAGATGGGCCGCGATCCCCGGCAGAAGCTCCTGATCTTCTCCGACGGCCTCGATGTCGACGCGATCATCGACACCTACAAGCACTTCGACGGTCGCGCGCGCATGGGTTTCGGCTGGGGCACTAACCTGACCAATGATTTTGCCGGCTGCGCTCCCACTGACATCCAGGGCCTGAACCCGATTTCGATCGTCTGCAAGGTGACGGATGCCGACGGCCGTCCGGCCGTCAAGCTCTCCGACAATCCGCAGAAGGCGACGGGCGAGCCTGATGAGGTCGAGCGTTACCTGAAATTCTTCGGCGCCGAGGATCGCGTCGACCAGGCCGTTTTGGTCTGACCGAAGCCGTCAGATGGCGGTGAAGCCGTTGTCGACGAAAAGATGCGCGCCGTTGACAAAGTTGGATTCATCACTCGCCAGATAGAGGGCTGCCCGCGCGACATCCTCGGGCTCGCCGATCCTGCCTTGCTGCGCCGCGATTGCCGCATCCGAGACATCCACGCCCAGTGCCTGCAATTCGGCGACTTCCTTCAGGCCGTGCGGTGTGCGGATGAAGCCGGGGCAGACGGCATTGCAGCGAATGTTGCGGTCACGGAACTCGACGGCGATAGCGCGGGCAAACATGTGAACGGCGCCCTTGGTCGTATCGTAGAGTACTTCCATCGGCGTCGCCGCAACCGCCGAAATCGACGAGGTGCAGACGATCGAGCCGCCGCCGGAGGCCAACATCTGCGGCAGCACGGCGCGCGTCATCAGAAACATCGAGCGGACGTTGACCGCATGCAGCCATTCCCATTCCTCAAGCGTCGTTTCGAGGAACGGCTTGATGACGATCGTTCCGGCATGATTGAAAAGCACCGTGACAGGCCCGAAATGCTCCTCGACGCCTTTGACGGCTGTGTTGACGGCATCTTCGTCCGAGACATCGGCGACCCAATATTCCGCGATGCCGCCGGCCTTGCGGATCTCAGCGACCGTTTCGGCAGACGCTTGCGCATTGCGGTCGATGATGGCGACGCGCGCCCCTTCTGCCGCAAACAGGCGCGACGCGGCACCGCCCATTCCAGTCGCGCCGCCCGATATGATTGCGATCTTTCCCTTCAGCCGATCAGTCATATATTTCGCCCCTGGACAGAATTCGGTTAAAGCTGACGATAGTCTTTCGGGTGGCTTTGGCAACGCCTTCCGGCAAGGCTGCATCCTGACTGTTGTCGGATGCCTCATCGTTGAACCGAAGTGCAGGCATTCATACATCGAGCCGCGCCCTATGGTCCTTCCGGCCGTCTTCGGCGCATTTATTCACAAGAGCTATTTTATTATTGGAGGACGTATCATGGATTATCGCTACCTCGGAGGCTCGGGCCTTCGCGTGCCAGTACTCAGCTTCGGAACAGGTACATTCGGTGGAAAGGGCGAGTTCTTCGGCGCCTGGGGCGCGACCGATGTCAAGGAAGCCAGCCGCCTGATCGATATCTGCCTTGACGCCGGTCTCAATTTCTTCGACAGCGCTGATGTCTATTCCGGCGGCGTTGCCGAAGAAGTGCTCGGCGAGGCGATCAAGGGACGGCGTGACAAGGTCCTGATCTCCACCAAGGCCACCTTTCGCTCCGGCGATGGCCCGAACGATGTCGGCTCCTCCCGCTTCCACCTCATCGAATCCTGCGAAAAGGCGCTGAAGCGGCTGCAGACCGACCATATCGATCTCTTCCAACTGCATGGCTTCGATGCCATGACACCGATCGAGGAGACGCTGTCGGCGCTCGACGATCTCGTCCGTGCTGGCAAGATCCGCTACGTCGGCTGCTCGAATTTCTCCGGCTGGCACCTGATGAAGTCGCTGGCGGTCGCCGATCGCTACAACCTGCCGCGCTATGTCGCCCACCAGGCCTATTATTCGCTGATCGGCCGCGATTACGAATGGGAACTGATGCCGCTTGCCGTCGACCAGAAGGTCGGCGCCGTGGTCTGGAGCCCGCTCGGCTGGGGTCGCCTGACAGGCAAGATCCGCCGTGGCCAGCCTCTGCCCGAAGTAAGCCGCCTGCACAAGACGGCCGACAACGGTCCGCAGGTGGACGATGAATATCTCTACAACGTCGTCGATGCGCTCGATGAAGTGGCCAAGGAGACGGGCAAGACCATCCCGCAGGTCGCCTTGAACTGGCTTCTGCAAAGGCCGACGGTGTCGAGCATCATCATCGGCGCCCGCGATGAGGGCCAGCTGCGCGACAATCTCGGTGCGATCGGCTGGAACCTGACCGCAGAGCAGGTCGCACGCCTCGATGCGGCCAGCGAGAAAACGCCTGCCTATCCCTATTGGCACCAGCGCGGCTTTGGCGAACGCAACCCGTTCCCGGCCGGCTGATACGAACGCCAGGGGTCGGCGCGCACTGCGCCGGCCCTAGAAAGTTTCCTTGAAGGGTCGCAGATCGAGTTCCTGCGTCCAGGCGGACGGATGCTGGCGGTGAATGTGCCAGTAGCTGTCTGCGATGGCGTCGATGTTGAGCAGGCCTTCCGCGTCACCTTCGCGAAGAACCCGTCTTGACCGCAATTTCTCGCCATCGATGCCGCCGTCGATGATCGTATGGGCCACGTGAATGCCGAGCGGTCCGAACTCGCGGGCCATGCTCTGGCTGATCATCCGAAGACCGGCCTTGGCGGCCGCGAATTGCGCAAAGCCCGCCTTGCCACGCAGGCTGGCGGAGGCCCCCGTGAAGATGACGGTGCCGCGCCCGAGCGGGACGAGATGCTTTGCCGCCTCCCGCCCGACGATGAAACCGCCCAGACAGCAGACGCGCCAGAATTCCTCGAAATCTTCGACCGTCACATCGCGAAAGCCGATCGGGCGGTTGATGCCGGCGTTGAAGACCACGAGATCCGGCGGCGAAATGCCATCCCTTGCCGCAAAGGCATCATCGAACAGGCGAACGGCGGCTGCCTCATCCGCTGCGTCCACCGCAACCGGCTCGGCAGTGCCGCCGTCGGCGGTGATCGTTGCCGCGACCTTCTCGATCTTCTCGGCTGTCCGGCCGGCAATGATGACGTGGTACCCCTCGGAGGCGAAGCGTCGGCAGAGGGCAGCACCCAGCCCCATCTCGGCGCCGACGCCGACCACGATAGCGCTCGGTCGGCTCATTCCGCAGCCTCCCTTGCGTCCAGCGTGGGATAATCGATGTAGCCTTCAGCGCCACCGCCATAGAAGGTCGGGCGATAATAGGGATTGAGCTCGGCACCCTTCTTGAGCCGTTTCGGCAGATCGGGATTGGCGATGAACAGCCGGCCGAAGCCAATGGCATCGGCATTGCCCGACGCGACCGCTCCTTCCGCCGTATCCGGCTTGAAGTTGCCGGCCGCAATCAGCACGTTCGGCCAGAGCGGCCGGAAGAGTTCGGCAGCCGACGGCACATCCTTGTGGTCGACTTCGGCCTGGCCGGCGCCGCTTGCGCGCGGCTCGATGAAATGCAGATAGGCAAGACCGAGTTTTGCCAGCTCCTTGATGGCGTGCGTATAGAGCGGCAAGGGATCCTCCTCGCCGCTATCGTTTGCGACGCCGAATGGCGAGAGGCGGACGCCGACTCGATCGGCTCCCCAGACCTCGGAGACGGCCTGGGCGACCTCGATCAAGAGCCGTGTGCGATTTTCGATCGAGCCGCCATAACGGTCGGTCCGCTGGTTCGAGCGCGACTGTAGGAATTGCTCAAGCAGATAGCCGTTCGCTCCGTGAATCTCGACGCCATCGAAGCCTGCGAGCTTGGCATTCGCTGCCGCATGCCGGTAACTCTCGATCAATGAGGGGATTTCGCCTGTTTCCAACGCCCGAGGCGTTTCGAAGGGAACACGCTCGAAGGAGGCCGTAAAGGCGTCACCGGCAGCGGCAATCGCAGAGGGTGCGATCGGCAGGGCGCTCGCCGGCTGATGCGAGGAATGCGAGATCCGTCCGACATGCCAGAGCTGGAGAAAAATAATGCCACCCTTTGCATGGACGGCATCGGTGATCGCCTTCCAGCCGGCGATCTGTTCGGGAGAATGGATGCCCGGCGTTGCCGGCATGCCTTGGCCGCTCGGCGAAATCTGCGACCCTTCGGATATGATCAGGCCGCCCTTGCTTGCACGTTGCCCATAATATTCGGCGTTGAGCGCGTGGGGCACGTTGCCCGGTTGTGCGGCCCGCATGCGCGTCAGCGGCGCCATGACCACCCGATGCGTCAATTGATAGGGGCCGAACTGCAGGGGCGAGAAGAGCTTGGACGGCATCGGATGTCCTCCTGACGTGGCGTTTTTCTACGACATCTCCTGTGGTGATCGATGCCGTCGTCAATTAAAATGACGGACATCATTTATGGCGCGCTCCTGTCACACGCAAGTGAAGGCTGATGCGTCTTTGGGATAATGAATGCGGTGACGATGCTTGAGCGGGGCCGCGGAACAGAGCGGGAAATCAGTCCTCCTTGCTCTTCGAAAGCCGAAGGGCACGCAGCCGCGCGGTCTTTTCATCGCGAGCCTTCTTTTCTGCGTCGATGGTTGCCTGTGCTACATGCTTGGTCTCTTCCGCCTTTTTTATTTTCTCCGCCGGCGAAAGCATTTTTGCACGCGGTCTGCTTTGCATAATTTTCTCCCTGCTCGAAACGCAGCCGTGTGCTAGCGGCTACGCTTCCGCGAAAAGCCGCGCCTCCGACAAGGCCGCGGATTCTCGCGAATTTTTCAATGACGTTTTTGGTTCCGGTGGTTCATAACGAATAAGGAGACGTTTTCGTTCCGGAAAGGCTCTAGAGCGCGAACCATAGATGCGGGTCGGTTGCGGATTCGATCTTGAGCCACCTGAGGCCGGTCTGGCTCCATGTCTTGATGTCCGCGGTGCGGTTATCCAGAACGAGGTCGCCCTTTGTCGTACGCACCACGAGCACCGTGTGCCCGATGCCCTGAGGCGTCATCGCGACAGCCAATCGAAGGGCGGGGATAGGAAAGCCGCGGTCGATGAGGTCCTTGCGCTTGGTGACCGCGTAATCGTTGCAATCGCCCGCGGATACATCGATGCGCCAATCTTCCTCTGCCGATGTATCTCGCTCAGGCCTTATCTCTTGATTGACGTAGCTGTTGACCGTTTCGATCTGCTGCTCGATTTCAGGCGTCATCAATATGACCGACGCACCATTTCCTTTGACGCATTGGTCCGGATTGGACAGGCAGAAGCGCACATGAGCGAAGGGCGCGAGCGTCGCCACTCTTTCCTGGAGAAAAGGCCGGCTTATATCGCTGGCTATGGAAGGCTCGGAACAGACTCCAACAATTGCGGGCAGGGATGCCAGCACGGGTAAAGCGCGATTGAAAACCATGCTTCACCTCCGATGACCGATTTCGGCCAGCAGCGTTGATGTCAGTTATCCAAGCGGAATGCAGTCCTCCACGATCAATTTCCCCCATGCCAAGATCATTAACCTCCCAAAAGATCGGATCGACAAGAGGTTTCCTTTGGGAATCGCGAATATATATAGCACTCCGCCGACCATAGGGATGTTGGGTAAGACCGCTTGCTTTCAAGGCCGCCTTGGCCGCAGCGAACGCCCAAAAGGAGAGAAAATGAATACCGACAGGTCCGTCGTCCTCATCGTCGAAGACGAGCCCCTCATTCGCTTCAGCACGCTGGATGCTCTGGAAGGTGTCGGACATGTTGCGCTGGAAGCAGGCAACGCCGATGAGGCCATGGTTTTGCTGAAAAGCCGCCGTGACGTCGAAATCCTGTTTACCGATGTCAACATGGCAGGATCCATGGATGGCATTCAGCTTGCGAAAAGGGTCCGGGCCATCCGCCCTGACATCGGTATCATCATTACGTCAGGTGTCGTGCAGCTTGATCCCATGGCCTTGCCGGCAAATGCGGTTTTCCTCCCCAAGCCCTATCAATACGCGGCCTTGTTGACGTCGATCCATCGCCTGAAATCCGAGCGCGAAATGTGAGCGGAACCGTTCGCGGCGACCCTGTGGGACAGACGCAGAGCATTGGGTCATGGTAATATTTTTCAGTCGCAGCGCGGGCGAGTCCCTAGCCGTTGCGGAACACTAATCTAGTTAACCCACGTTCCTTCCGTTCCGCGACCGAATCGATGGGTTTCATGCAAGAAGCATTTGCGTTTTTGGCACATGACGGCGAACTGGCCCGCCTGATCGCCGATTTTGATTGGTCTTCCACTTCGATTGGTTCCCACCAGCGCTGGCCGCAAAGCCTCAAGACGACGATAGCGCTCGTCCTGCAGTCGCCCGTTCCGATCGTCACGCTCTGGGGCGAAGAAGGCATCATGATCTACAATGATGCCTATTCCGTCTTCGCTGGCGAAAGGCATCCGCGGCTGCTGGGGTCGAAGGTACGGGAAGGCTGGCCCGAGGTCGCCGATTTCAATGATAACGTGATGAAGGTGGGCTTGAGCGGCGGCACCCTCGACTACGCCGATCGGGAACTCGTTCTGAACCGCACGGGCAAGCCCGAAGCAGGCTGGATGGATCTCTACTATTCGCCCGTCATAGACGAGGCGGGCAAGCCGGCGGGTGTCATCGCCGTGGTCGTCGAGACGACGGCCAAGGTCAAGGCGGAGCGGCGCCTGCGGGGCGAACGCGAGCGATTGACGCGCATGTTCGAGCAGGCCCCGGGTTTCATGGCCATGACGGTGGGTCCCAACCACGTGTTTGAAATGGCAAATGAAGCCTACCTGCGGCTCATCGGAAATCGCGACATCTTGGATCATCCGCTGCTGGAAGCCCTGCCGGAACTGAACGAGCAGGGCTTTCGCCAATTGCTTGACCGCGTCTATTCCACTGGCGAGCCGTTTGTCGGTGAATCCTCCCGCGTGTTGCTGGAAAGAGAGCCCGGTCGCGTCGCTGAAATATTCGTCGATTTCATCTTCCAGCCGGTCCTGGGAGAGGATCGAAAGCCGGTCGGCATCTTCATCCAGGGAAATGACGTAACCGAGCAGAAGCGGGCGGAGAACGCCCTTCGGCGGGAAACGCGGATCCTCGGCGTCTTGAACAGGCTGGGTGCCGATCTCGCCGCGGAGCTGGACCTTGAGAAGGTCGTCCAAATGATCACCGACGCCGGCGTGGAGATGACAGGCGCCGAGTTTGGTGCATTTTTCTACAATGTAATGGACGAAAACGGCGAGCGTTACATGCTCTATGCGTTGTCCGGCGTCCCACGCGAAAAATTTGCTGATTTCCCAATGCCGCGGGCAACGGCAGTCTTCCAGCCGACCTTCAAGGGCGAGGGCGTCATTCGGTCCGACGATATTCTGCAGGATGCCCGCTACGGAAAAAACGAACCCCGTAAGGGAATGCCGAATGGGCATCTCCCCGTCAGAAGCTATCTGGCTGCCCCGGTAATCTCCAGTTCGGGCGAAGTCATAGGCGGCCTCTTCTTCGGGCATCGGTTGCCTGCCATGTTCAAGGCAGAGCATGAGGAACTGATCGTCGGCGCGGCCGGTCAGGGCGCCATCGCCATGGACAATGCGCGACTGTTTCGGGCGGCCGAACGGGAACTCGCGGAGCGCCGGCGGGCCGAGGAAAAGCTGCAAGCCCTGAATGTCACGCTCGAACAGCGCGTATCGGACGAGTTCAACGAGCGCGTCAAGGCGGAGGAAGCCCTCCGCCAGGCACAGAAAATGGAAGCGCTCGGCCAACTCACCGGCGGCGTGGCGCATGATTTCAACAATCTGCTCCAGGTGGTCTCCGGCAACCTTCAACTCCTGTCGCAGGACGTATCCGACAATGCCAGGGCTCAAAGACGCGTCGAAAACGCATTGGCGGGCGTGAGCCGCGGATCGAAATTGGCAAGCCAGCTCTTAGCCTTCGGACGGCGACAGCCGCTCGACCCAAGGGTCGTCAATATCGGTCGGTTGGTATCCGGCTTTGAGGATATGCTGAGAAGAACCCTCGGCGAGTCGATCGAGATCGAGACGGTTCGCTCCGGCGGCCTCTGGAATGCGCTAGTCGATCCGACCCAGGTGGAAAATGCGCTGCTCAATCTGGCGATCAACGCGCGAGATGCAATGGACGCCGGCGGCAAGCTCACCATCGAGGTCGGCAACGCTTATCTCGACGACAACTACGCCCGGCAGCACGACGAAGTCCTGGCTGGCCAATATGTCATGCTCGCCATCACCGATACAGGGTCTGGGATGCCGCCCGATGTGGTGGATAAGGTCTTCGACCCCTTTTTCTCGACGAAGCCTGTCGGCAAGGGCACGGGCCTTGGTCTGTCCATGGTCTATGGTTTCGTCAAGCAGTCCGGCGGCCACGTCAAGATCTATAGCGAGGTGGGGCAGGGAACTACGGTCAAGCTCTATTTCCCGCGCGTTCATCAGCGGGAGGATACTGCCAGCGAGACCGATTTCGGTCCCGTCACTGGCGGCACGGAGACCATTTTGGTTGCCGAGGATGACGAGCAGGTCCGGGCAACGGTCATCGAACTTCTTCATGAGCTCGGCTACGGCGTTTTGAGAGCGAAGGATGCCGCCAGCGCGCTCAGCGTCATCGAGAGCGGCGTATCGGTCGATCTTCTCTTTACCGATATCGTCATGCCCGGTACGCTGAAAACCACGGAACTCGCGCGTCAGGCCCGCCGGAGGCTGCCGAACCTCGCCATTCTGTTCACCTCGGGTTACACCGAAAACGCGATCGTTCATGGCGGGCGCCTGGACCCCGGTGTCGAACTCTTGTCAAAGCCCTATAGTCGGGAGGCTCTGGCCCGCAAGATCAGGGCCGTGCTGAACAATCGCAAGCAGCGCGAGTTCGTCGAGGAGACGTTGGGGGCTGTCAACTCTCCGCTCAAACCGGCGAAAAGACCCTCTCACTCCGTGCTTGTCGTCGAAGACGACGCGTTGATACGCATGTCGACCCTCGAGATGGTGTCGCAACTCGGGCACAGCGTCGAGGAGGCCGCCAATGTCAGCGACGCAATCCGTCATCTGGAGAGCGGTGATATCGATGTCGTCATAACCGATCTCGGATTTCAAGGACTGACGGGCATGGATCTTGCGCGCGAAATAGCAAAGCGCTGGCCCGATATCGGCGTGATCTTTGCCACGGGCCAGGACGAGCCGCCGTCCATCGACCAGGATATTGCCTCGGCGTTCATTCGCAAACCCTACGGGCCCGACGACATTTCCGCGGCAATCGGCGCGGTCACGAATGATGTTCCGTTAAAGAGACGTGATGGGCAGGGTGAATGACAGGTTGCCGGCAGCTTTCCGAAATCGGGAAGCGCTGTGGGTCAGCTCACCCGCTCCACATACACACGGATACGCCCGCCGCAGGACAGGCCGACATTCCAGGCGGTTTCGTCGGCCACGCCGAACTCCAGCATTTTCGCCTTGCCCGAAGCGATGACGTCCATGGCTTCGGCAATGACCGCGCCTTCGACGCAGCCGCCCGAAACGGAACCTGCAAAATTGCCGTCCGCATCGACCACCAGATGACTGCCGGCAGGCCGGGGAGCCGATCCCCAGGTGTCGATAACGGTGGCAATCGCGACATCGCGGCCGTTACTTTTCCAATCCTCTGCAAGATACAGCGGATCGAGATCGTCGGATGATATTGGCATGTCGGTCTCCGGACGCACGGAATGGCAGCAGGCTTTGTCTGCAGCCGGCGTTGGCATTCATGCCTGGAAGTCATAGCGCATCCGCGGGCGGTTTCAATGCGCGACAGGCTCATTCGAATTGATGCATTCGAATTCCTGCAGCGCCACTGCCGCCTCCTGGAATGCAAGTCGAACGAGGGGATGCGGCGTTCGAAGAATATGTTCGGCCATCAGCCTCAATTCGCTGGCGAGATCGTTCGGCGCCTCGGAAAACCTTCCGTCGTGGAATTCGAACTCTTCTCGCGTCTTCCAGATTTCATCGGCTGCCTGTCTGAGCAGACGCCGCTGTTCAAACACCGTCATCTCGTCGACATGCTTTACCGCATCGAAAAGCCGTGATGCGCTGATCTCGCGGAAGCTTCGCTCGCAGGCATCGGCGGGGACGCCAGGGCCTCCCTTGTTCTCCCAGGAAAGCAAACCATGTCCTCCATCAGCTTTCTCTTGCAAAGATGAAATAGAGACAAGGCCCGCGCAGCCAAGCCACAGCTGGCAATGGCGGTTAATTTTGTTTTAAAGCTTGGGTTCGATGCAATGGCTGATGCGTCGCTAAATCTGGCGGGATGTCTTCGAAAAAATCATGGCGGACAGGGAGGGATTCGAACCCTCGGTACGCTTTCACGTACACACGCGTTCCAGGCGTGCGCCTTAAACCACTCGGCCACCTGTCCATCTGCGCTTCACATCCGGTCTGGAGGCAAATCGTCGGAACGGCGCGATATATACCGATGAATTTCGCCGGATCAACCCGAGTCTAACAGTTTTTTGACTTCTCTGTATAAAACTCTCGATCAGACCTCCGTTGCGCGAATGCTGCTGACGCCCTATCTATTTTTTCAGGCGGAGTTTTATAGCTGGCGGCTTCCCTCCAAACGCCTGCCGATCGGTTTTGAGTATAGGAAGGGTCGATGCGTTTCCTGCTCCGTTTTGCGAGTCTCGTGGCACTGGTTGCAGCCACCATTGCCGGCACGCTCGATTCCATTCAGTCAGTGGCAGCGTCTGCTGTCGTGATGACGCCGATGCAGGATGCCTTGCAGGATTTGAGCCCTTCGGCGCTTACAACGCTTCAGTCCGCCGTCTCCTATTACATTCATCCGAGCCTCTATAATCAGGTCATCGAGTGGGTCATGTCGCAGCCGGCTTTCGCAGTTCTTCTCACCATTTCCCTTCTTCTCTGGATGATCGCCTATAAGAAGCCGCCGGCTTCTGGCCGCTTTGCGGCTTGATGTCGGATTGGTTGCAAAAACTGCGTATCTGGCTCTTGTCGCGCTCGGTCCTGCGTCGGAATCCACTGCATATCTGGGCATTTTAAGCTGTTTATCTGGCTATAAAAAACGCAGATCGACGGCTAAAACGTTCAAAAATAAGGCCATTTGGCCGGGTTTTTGGCAGACTCTACAAATCTTTACCAACTGAAAAATTTCTCGTGAATTTTTCGTGCAGCCATGCAAGGATGCGCGCCAAGCCGTGCCTCGGGGGAGGCTGGCGGTACCGCAGACACGCTCGGATAAGAGCTTGCGGGAGGACCCAACAAATAGCAACAACAGGGCTGCATCACATGAAAAAATCCCTTCTGACTCTCTTTGCCTTGGCTGCCATGTCGGCAACGGCGCTTGCGGCCGACATCAAGCCGGCGATCGTCTATGGTACTGGCGGCAAGTTCGACAAGTCCTTCAACGAAGCAGCCTATAACGGCGCAGAGAAGTTCAAGAAGGAAACCGGCGTTGCATATCGCGACTTCGAGCCGACGGGTGACACCCAGGGCGAACAGGCGCTGCGCAACTTTGCAAGCAAGGGCTTCAATCCCGTTATCGCTGTGTCCTTCGCATGGACGTCCGCTCTTCAGAAGGTCGCTGCCGAATATCCGAAGACCCAGTTCGTGCTGATCGACGACAGCCTCGATCTGCCCAACGTGCGGTCGGTCAAGTTCAAGGAAAACGAAGGCTCCTACCTCGCCGGCGTCATGTCCGCGATGGCCTCCAAGACCGGCAAGATCGGCTTCGTCGGCGGCATGGACATTCCGCTGATCCGCAAGTTCGAATGTGGTTATGAACTCGGCGCCCGCGCCGCCAACCCGAAGATCGAAGTCTTCCAGAACATGACCGGCACGACGGGCGCAGCCTGGAACGATCCGGTTCGCGGCGGCGAACTCACCAAGAACCAGATCGACCAGGGTGCCGACGTGGTCTACGCAGCTGCAGGCGCGACCGGCCTTGGCGTTCTCCAGACGGCAGCCGACAACAAGAAGCTCTCCGTCGGCGTCGACTCGAACCAGAACTACCTGCATCCGGGCTCGGTTCTGACCTCGGTCGTCAAGCGCGTCGACCTCGCAGTCTACAATGCCTTCATGGATGCCAAGGACGGCAAGTTCACTCCCGGCACCCAGGAACTCGGCCTGAAGGAACAGGGCGTAGACGCTGCGATCGACGACAACAACAAGTCGCTGATCACGCCCGACATGCAGGCCGCCGTCGACAAGGCGCGCGCCGACATCATTTCCGGCACTGTGAAGGTTCACGACTACACGACCGACAACGCCTGCCCGAAGAGCTGATATGAAACGAGGGCGTATGACGGTATTGTATCGTCTACGCCCTTTTCATATCCGGAATTCCGCTTTTTGGGAGCCGTGTAAGTGAGCCAAGCCCCTGCTATCGAACTCGTGGGCATCGATAAGAAATTCGGTGCGGTCCACGCCAATAAAGATATTAACCTGACTGTTTCCAAGGGCTCGATCCACGGAATCATCGGCGAAAATGGTGCCGGCAAATCGACGCTGATGTCGATTATCTACGGTTTCTATCAAGCCGACAGCGGCGAGATCCGCGTCAATGGCAGCCCCATCACGATCCGCGATAGCCAGGCCGCGATCAGCGCCGGCATCGGCATGGTGCACCAGCATTTCATGCTCGTCGACAATTTCACAGTGCTTGAAAACGTCATGCTCGGCGCCGAGGGTGGCGCACTCCTTGCCAAGGGCGTGGCCTCGGCAAGGGCCGAGCTGAAAAGGCTGGAAACGGATTACGGCCTCGAGGTCAATCCGGATGCATTGATCGAGGAGCTTCCCGTCGGTCTGCAGCAGCGTGTCGAAATCCTCAAGGCCATGTATCGCGGCGCGGAGATCCTGATCCTGGACGAGCCGACCGGCGTGCTGACGCCTGCCGAAGCCGATCACCTGTTTCGCATCCTTGGCGTTCTGCGCGACCAGGGCAAAACCGTTCTACTGATTACCCATAAGCTGCGTGAGATCATGGCTATCACCGATACGGTGTCCGTCATGCGCCGCGGCGAGATGGTGGCCACCCGCAAGACATCGGAGACGACAGTCGAAGAGCTCGCCGAGCTGATGGTGGGCCGGCGCGTTCTGCTGCGCGTCGAAAAGGGCGAGGCCAATCCCGGCGACGTTGTTCTCTCCGTTCGCAATCTGACGGTCAAGGACGGCCGCGGCGTGACCATGGTCGACAATGTTTCCTTCGATGTTCGCGCCGGCGAAATCGTCGGCATTGCCGGCGTTGCCGGCAATGGTCAGTCGGAGCTACTTGAGGCGATATCAGGCATCCGCAAGCCGACCTCGGGCGAAATCTTCCTCGACGGCAAATCTATCGACAAAGCGGACCCGGCGAGGCTGCGCGAACTTGGCCTTGGCCATATCCCGGAAGACCGGCACCATATGGGCCTCGTCCTGAAGTTCGAGGAATACGAGAATTCGATCCTCGGCTATCACCGCGACCAGAAATACGGCCGTGGCGGCCTGCTTGATCTCGAGGCCATCAAAAAGGATGCGATCGAAAAGATCGAGAAATACGACATCCGTCCGCCGAATGCGCAGCTGAAGACCGCCAATTTCTCCGGCGGCAACCAGCAGAAGATCGTCGTCGCGCGTGAGATCGAGCGCGACCCGAAGATGCTGCTGATCGGCCAGCCGACGCGCGGCGTCGATATCGGCGCCATCGAATTCATCCATCGTCGTGTCATCGACATGCGCGACGCCGGCAAGGCGATCCTGCTTGTATCGGTGGAATTGGATGAGATTCGTGCGCTTTCGGACCGTATCCTCGTAATGTTCGCCGGTCATGTGGTCGGCGAAAAGACGGCTGATGCCGGTGAACAGACCCTCGGCCTGATGATGGCCGGCATTGCCGCATGAGGCCCCGATGAGCACTGCTTCCGTACCGCTTCCCAATTGGATCAGCTATGGCTTGATCCCTGTCATCAATATCATCGTCGCCTTCCTGATTTCCGGTCTTGTGGTCTGGCTGATCGGCGAGAATCCGCTGGACGCGCTGGTGCTTCTGCTGCAGGGCGCGCTCGGCAACGGCGAAGGCATCGGCTTTACGCTTTTCTATGCGACGAGCTTCATCTTCACCGGCCTTTCGGTCGCCGTTGCTATCCATGCCGGCCTGTTCAATATCGGCTCGGAAGGGCAGGCCTATGTCGGCGGCCTCGGCTGCGCGCTTGCGGCGCTGACGCTCGACAAATATGTGCCCTGGTATGTGACGATGCCCTTCGCGGTCATCGGCTCCGCGGTATTCGGCGCACTCTGGGCTCTGATTCCGGCATGGCTGCAGGCCAAGCGCGGCAGCCATATCGTCATTACGACAATCATGTTCAATTTCATCGCCTCGGCGATGATGAACTTCATTCTGGTGCATGTGCTGATCGTGCCCGGCAAGATGGCGCCGGAAACCCGCACCTTCCTCGAAGGCGGGCAGCTGCCGAAACTGGACTGGCTGATCGCCATGTTCGGCTCGACGATCGGTGCCGCCCCGCTCAACGTTTCCTTCCTGATCGCACTCGTCATGTGCGTTCTGGTCTGGTTCCTCGTCTGGAGGACCAAGCTCGGTTACGAGATGCGTACCCTCGGCCTTAGCCAGACCGCTGCCGTTTATGCCGGCATTCCCTATGCGCGCACGGTCATTATTGCCATGCTGATATCAGGCGGCCTTGCGGGCATGATGGCGCTCAACCCCGTCATGGGTGCTTCTGCACGCCTGCAGGTTGAATTCGTGCTCGGTGCGGGCTTTGTTGGCATTGCGGTGTCACTGATGGGCAGAAACCATCCGTTCGGCATCATCCTGGCGGCTATCCTGTTCGGGATCCTGTATCAGGGCGGCGATGCACTCTCTTTTGACATGCCAGACATCACCCGTGACATGATCGTGGTGATCCAGGGGCTTGTCATCCTCTTTGCCGGTGCGCTGGAATATATGTTCCGACCAGCCATGGTGCGTGCCTATCAGAAATTCGCGAGAGCCTGAGGATCGGACAATGGAATATTACGACACCCTCATCAGTATCCTGGGCTCGACGATCCGCCTCTCGATCCCGCTGATCTTCACCGCTCTTGCCGGTTTGTTCTCCGAGCGGGCGGGCATTTTCGACATCGGTCTCGAAGGGAAGATGCTGGCATCCGCCTTCGCTGCGGCCTGTGTTGCCTCGGTGACAGGCTCGCCCTGGCTTGGCCTGCTCGCCGGTATTCTCATTTCGGTGTTGTTCGGCCTGCTGCACGGCTTTGCCTCCATCACCAATCGCGGTAACCAGATCGTATCGGGCGTTGCGATCAACTTCCTGACGGCTGGTCTAACGATCGTGCTTGGAAACTCCTGGTTCGGGCAGGGCGGTCGAACGCCGACGCTTCCCGCAACCGCGCGTTTCGGCTCGATCGTATTGCCGGGTGCCGATGCATTGCGGGGCGTGCCGATCATCGGGCCGCTCTATGCCAACGTCATATCCGGCAACAATATTCTGACCTATCTCGCCTTTATCGCGGTGCCGATCAGCTGGTGGATCCTCTATCGCACGCGCTTTGGCCTGCGACTGCGCGCCGTCGGCGAAAATCCGGGTGCGGTCGATACGGCCGGTATTTCAGTTGAGTGGCTGCGTTACCGCTCGCTGATCTGCGCGGGTATCCTCTGCGGTTTCTCTGGCACCTATCTGGCGATTGCCCAGTCGGCGGCCTTCATCAACAACATGTCGGCCGGCAAGGGCTATATCGCGCTTGCCGCGCTGATCTTTGCCAAGTGGAAGCCGGTGCCTGTCATGTTCACCTGCCTGCTCTTCGGTTTCCTCGATGCCTTCGCGAACTTCATGCAGGGCAAGGAGGTTCCGTTCATCGGCGAAGTGCCGGTGCAGATTTTCCAGGCGCTGCCCTATATTCTTACCTGCATTCTGCTGGCCGGTTTCATTGGCGTTGCCAATCCGCCGAAGGCCGGTGGCGTCCCCTATGTGAAGGAGCGCTGATCCATGTCGCATGATCTTTTCGAAGCCGCCCGTGACGCGATGGCTTTTGCCCATGCGCCCTATTCGAAATTCCCGGTCGGCGCGGCTATCCGCGCCGAGGACGGCAAGATCTATGCCGGCGCCAACATCGAGAACCTGTCCTTCCCGCAGGGCTGGTGCGCCGAGCCGACTGCGATCAGCCATATGATCATGGGCGGAGCGAAGAAGATCGTCGAAATGGCCGTGATTGCCGAAAAGCTGCCGCTCTGCCCGCCCTGTGGCGGCTGCCGGCAGAAGATCGCCGAGTTCGCCAGCAAGGGCACCAAGATCTATCTCTGCGACGAGACTGGTGTGAAGAAGACCATGTCCATGGAAGAGCTTCTGCCCTTCAGCTTCGAAACCGAGATACTGGGATGACCGACGCCGTCGACCTGCTCACCGAGAGGCTCGGCCCGCTGTCACCGCGCCACGGCATCGTGCTCGGTTCGGGTCTTGGCTCACTCGTTGCCGAACTGGCCGATGCCGTCCGTATTCCCTATGCGGAACTGCCGGATTTCCCGGTCAGCGCGGTTTCCGGCCATGCCGGCGAACTCGTTGCCGGACGGCTTGGCGATGTGCCGGTTATCATGCTGTCAGGCCGCGTTCACTACTATGAGCAGGGCGATGCGAACGCCATGCGTATCCCGATCGAGACCCTGAAAGGTCTCGGGGTGGAGAAGCTGATCCTGACGAATTCCGCAGGTTCCCTCCGCGAGGAGATGCCACCCGGGTCGGTCATGCAGATCACCGATCACATCAACTATTCCGGCATGAACCCGCTGATCGGCGAGCACAGCGATAATCGCTTCGTCGGCATGACCAACGCCTATGACGGTGAAATGTCGATGGCGATGCGGCGCGCCGCCGAAACTGCAGGCATCGGCCTTTTCCACGGCGTCTATATGTGGTTTTCCGGGCCAAGCTTCGAGACGCCGGCGGAAATCCGGATGGCCCGCATTCTCGGCGCCGATGCCGTCGGCATGTCGACCGTGCCCGAGGTCGTTCTTGCGCGTCTTTTCGGCTTGAGGGTTGCGGCGGCCTCCGTGATCACCAATTATGGGGCGGGTATGACCGGCAACGAATTGACCCACGAAGAAACAAAAGACATGGCGCCCGTCGGTGGCGCCCGTCTGGCCGCGATTCTGAAAAAAATGATTGCGGATGGAGGAAGCGAACAATGGCAAACCATTCGATAAGGGAGACGGCGGCGGTAGCACTTTCCCTGCTTGACCTGACCAATCTCAAGGACGATTGCACGGACGCGCAGATCGTCACGCTCTGCGCCCGCGCCCAAACTCCTTTCGGCCATAGCGCCGCTATTTGCATCTGGCCGCGTTTCGTGGCCCAGGCCCGCGGCATTCTCGGTGCCGACCATCCGGTGAAGATCGCAACGGTGGTGAATTTCCCCGCCGGCGATATGGAGGTCGCTGACGTTGCCGCAGAAACCCGTGAGGCGATTGCTGACGGCGCCGACGAGATCGATCTCGTCATTCCTTACCGCGCGTTGATGGTTGGCAATGAGCAGGCCGTCACCGACATGGTTGCCGCCGTGCGCGCCGAATGCACCGGATCGACCTTGCTCAAGGTCATTCTGGAGACCGGCGAGCTGAAGGATGTGGCGCTGATCAAGCGTGCTTCGGAACTCGCCATTGCCGCAGGCGCCGATTTCATCAAGACATCGACCGGCAAGGTTGCCGTAAACGCGACTCTGGAGGCAGCGGACGTCATGCTGCGGGCGGTCCGCGAAAGCGGCCGGAAGATCGGCTTCAAGCCGGCGGGCGGCATTGGCTCCGTTGCGGATGCGGCACTTTACCTGAGCCTTGCCGAAACCATCATGGCGCCGGATTGGGCGATGCCGTCGACCTTCCGCTTTGGTGCGTCCGGTCTGCTCGATGACATCCTCGTCGTGCTGAGCGGCGGCGAGCCGGCAAAGGTGGCTGCGGCCAGCTACTGACATGATTCCGCAGGAGATTATCCGGCAGAAGCGGAACGGCGGAACTCTTTCCGCCGCCGACATCTATGTTTTCATCGATGCGCTTGCCCGGGGCGAGCTCTCCGAGGGCCAGATCGGTGCTTTTGCCATGGCCGTCTGGTTCCGCGGAATGACTCCGGAAGAGACGGTGGCGCTGACCCTTGCGATGGCACACTCCGGCGACACGCTCTCGTGGTCGGGCCTCGACCGGCCGATCGCCGACAAGCATTCCACGGGCGGTGTCGGCGACAATGTTTCGCTGATGCTCGCGCCGATCGCGGCCGCCTGCGGCCTTGCCGTGCCGATGATATCGGGCAGGGGACTTGGCCATACCGGCGGCACGCTGGACAAGCTGGAATCCATTCCCGGCTATACGATTACGCCTGATGCGGCGCTTTTCCGCAAGGTCGTCGAGCAGGCGGGTTGCGCCATCATCGGCCAGACCGGCAGTCTGGCACCCGCGGACGGCAGGCTTTACGCGGTGCGAGACGTGACCGCGACCGTCGATTCCGTTCCTTTGATTACCGCTTCCATCCTCTCGAAGAAGCTGGCCGCCGGCCTTGAGACGCTCGTACTCGACGTTAAGATCGGAAACGGCGCCTTCATGACGTCAAAGGACGAGGCCGAGACGCTTGCCCGCTCGCTGGTCGAAGTTGCCAACGGGGCGGGGGTGCGGACATCGGCGCTCATCACCGACATGAACGAGCCCCTGGCGGATGCAGCCGGAAATGTCGTGGAATTGCGAAGCTGTCTGGATTTTCTGGCTGGCCGCAAGGCGGATACGCGCCTCGAAACCGTGGTCCTGGCCTTCGCTGCCGAGATGCTTGTTCAGTCGAAACTCGTGGCGTCGCTCGAGGAAGGAGAGATCGCGGCTCGTCAGGCTTTGACCTCAGGCAGAGCGGCGGAAGCCTTCGGCAGAATGGTTCACGGCCTGGGAGGGCCGGCCGATCTTTTGGAGCAGCCCGACAGATATCTCCAGAAGGCCCCCGTTCAAAAGGCGGTGTACGCACCTGTCGACGGCTGGCTCGCCGCATGCGACGCTCGCGCGACCGGCATTGCCGTCATCGACCTTGGCGGCGGTCGCCGCCGCCCGCAGGACAGCATCGACCACCGTGTCGGTTTCAGCGATCTTCTGCCGCTCGGAACGAAGGTGACAGCAGGCAACCCCATCGCGACCGTGCATGCGGCGGATGAGGATGCTGCAGAAAGGGCTGCGGCTGGTCTTCTGGACAGCTATCGGATTTCCGATGATGCGCCTGATTTGCCGCCTGTCATCGTGGCGAGACTGTAAACGCTACTGCACGAGGTGGAGCGAACCATCCTCGACGCTGTATGAATTGAGCTTCTTGAGGAAGCTGACCCCGATCAGCGTGGAACTCAGCGCCTCGTCCTTCAGCACGAGCGCGTCGATATCGTTGACCTTGATGGAGCCGATCTCCATGCGGTCAAGCTTGACGTAGGCGGCCTTCGTGGCGCCGTTGGCCGTGTTGACGGAATAGCGATAGTCGAGAGCATTGCCGCTGAAACCCAGATGCCTTGCGGTCGTCTCGTTCAGCGCCACATAGGTTGCGCCGGTATCGATAAGCCCCTGGACGGGTTTGCCGTTGATCTTGAAGTCGCCATTGTAGTGGCCCTGCGTGTCGGCCTTCAGCCGGACATTGCCATGGGCATCGACCACGATCGGCTGCTGCGATAGCGCAACGTTCAAGACGGGTTTGGGAGAAATGTCGGCGGAGCCGCTCGTCTCGAAGAGAGACGGCACTTGGGTTGCGATCGCCGCGACCACCCCGGCGAAAACCAGCATACGAATGAGCATCAACAAGAATCCTTCCCGTATAAACCCCGGCTTCATGCGAGGCGTGCTTCATATCGCAACCTTTACCTCTTGTTTGCTGACAAGTTGCTAAGAACGAGGAAAGAAAAAGCCCGGCGTTTGATGTCGCCGGGCTTTAAATTTGTGAAGTAGTTAAGAAAGGCTGAAGTTACTTCGTACCGTACATGCGGTCGCCGGCATCGCCGAGGCCGGGAACGATGTAGCCCTTCTCGTTGAGATGGCTGTCGATGGCAGCGGTATAGACCGGAACATCAGGATGGGCGTCGCGAAAATGCTTGATGCCTTCAGGTGCTGCCAGCAGGCACAGGAAGCGGATATTGTGAGCGCCGCGCTCCTTGAGCTTGTCGATTGCCGCGATGGAGGAGTTGCCCGTCGCCAGCATCGGATCGACGACGATGATCAGGCGCTCCGAAATGTCCTCGGGCGCCTTGAAGTAATATTCGACCGGCTGCAGCGTCTCGTGATCGCGATAGACGCCGATGTGGGAAACACGCGCCGAGGGCACGAGATCGAGCATGCCTTCCAGAAGCCCGTTTCCGGCGCGCAAGATCGAGGCGAAGACCAGCTTCTTGCCTTCAAGGATAGGGGATTCCATTTCCTGCAGGGGTGTCTCGATCGTTTCCATGGTCAGTTCGAGATCGCGCGTCACCTCGTAGCAGAGAAGCGTCGAGATTTCCCTCAGCAGGCGACGAAAGCTACCCGTCGATGTTTCCTTGCGGCGCATGATGGTGAGCTTGTGCTGCACAAGGGGATGATCGATGACAGTGACGCCGTCCATGGTTTCAGCCTTCCGATAATTTCCTGATATCAGATGTTTCTTTCACCGAAATCGATCCCGCTGCAAGAGAGGAGGCGATTTTAGCGCCAAGCCATCCCCAATCCGAGGCGGAATCTCTCATATTTTGGCAAGCAGCGCCTTCCGTGTCGCTTCATCGACGAAGGCGGCCTCGATGCCGGTGCGTGTCATCTCGTTGATTTCTGTATCGCTGAAGCCGAATGCCTCCGAGGCCAGTTCGTATTCGCGCTTCAGCGAGGTGTGGAAGAATGGCGGGTCGTCCGAGCTGATCGTAACCCGCACCCCGGCTTCCTTCAGCCTGCGCAACGGATGCGAGGCGAAATCGGGGAAGACCTTGAGCGCAATATTGGAACCGGGGCAGACTTCCAGCACGGTTCCGAGATCGGCGAGCCGCTTGACCAATTCGCTATCCTCGATCGCGCGAACGCCATGGCCGATGCGCGCCGGTTTGACGAGATCCACCGCGTCAGCGACGCTGAACGCACCGCACACTTCGCCGGCGTGGATGGTAATCCCGAGGCCGGCCTCGCGCGCGACATCGAAGGCGCGTGCATAGTCGGCCACGCGACCCATGCGCTCTTCGCCCGCCATGTTAAACCCGGTGATCAGCGGATTGTCGCTTTTGGCGGCATATTCGGCTGCTTTGATGACGCGTTCCGGCCCGAAATGGCGCTCGCCGGTCACGATCAGCCGCGCTTCGATACCGGTCTTCTCTTTTGCCGACAAAATGCCCGCGGAGACGCCGGCCATATAGGCGTCAGCGCCGAGACCGATGCGCTCCCCATGATCGGGAGAGACGATCAGCTCGCTATAGATCGTGCCAATGGATGCCAGTTCTTCGAGATAGGTCTCGGTCAGAAGGGCGTAGTCCTCTTCCGTGCGATAAACTTCCGATACCTTGTCGTAGCTGACCAGGAATTCCGCGAAATCATTCCAGAGATAGACGCCGTCGCGCATGAAGCTCGTGGTGTCGACGCCGTATTTACGCGCCTGGCTCTCCGTCAAAGCAGGCGGAGCCGCACCTTCCAGATGGCAATGCAGCTCGACCTTCTTCAGATGCGATGTCACAGAAAGCTCCTTCCATGCGGCCCGGCCGCAATCCCCAGATGAAATGCAATGGTTTCGCCTATATCGGCATAGGTGGAACGAACGCCGATGGCCCGCGATCGAATTCCCGGCCCGTAGGCGATGATCGGCACGCGTTCACGCGTATGGTCGGTGCCGCGCCATGTCGGATCGCAACCATGGTCGGCGGTCAGGATGACGAGATCTCCGGCCTTGAGCTTGCGATGGACTTCCGGCAACCGCGCATCGAAGGCTTCGAGTGCTGCCGCATATCCCGCAACGTCGCGGCGGTGGCCGTAGACCATGTCGAAATCGACGAAATTGGTAAAAACGAGATCGCCGTCCGCCGCATTGTCCATTGCCTCGAGCGTCGCGTCCATCAGCGCCATGTTGCCATTGGCCTTGATCACCTTGGAGACACCCTGGTGTGCAAAGATATCGCCGATCTTGCCGACCGCATGGACCGTTCGCTCGGCCGCAACAAGCCGGTCGAGCAAGGTTGGTTCCGGCGGCAGCACCGAAAAATCACGACGATTGCCGGTCCTTGCGAAAGTGGCTCGCGTCTCGCCGACGAAGGGTCGGGCAATGACGCGGCCGATATTGTAGGGATCGAGCAGAGTGCGGACGGTTTCGCAGAGCTTGATCAGCCGCTCGAGGCCGAAATGGGTTTCGTGGGCCGCGATCTGGAAGACGGAGTCCGTCGACGTATAGCAGATCGGCTTGCCGGTACGGATATGTTCCTCGCCGTATCTGGCGATGATATCGGTGCCGGATGCGTGACAGTTGCCGAGGATGCCCGGTATCTCCGCAGCCTTGCAGATCGCCTCGACAAGGTCAGGCGGGAAGGCATCGCCCTCGGACGAAAAATAGCCCCAGTCGAACATGACGGGCGTTCCTGATATCTCCCAGTGCCCGGAAGGCGTGTCTTTGCCTCGCGAGACTTCGTTGGCGCAGCCATAGAGACCATAAAGCCTTTCCGGCATTGGCATTCCCGCCGGATAGGCGCCGGTGGCCGCTTTCGCAATCTGCATCAGGCCGAGGGTCGACAGATTGGGCAGTGCCAGGGGGCCTTCGCGCAAGCCGGCGCGGTCTGCGGCCCCTGCGGCGCAGAATTCGGCGATATGCCCAAGCGTGTCGGCACCCTCGTCACCATAATCCACGGCATCCGGAGCACCGCCGACGCCGAAGGAGTCGAGAACGAAGAGAAACGCGCGTGCCATTATCCACCCGATACGAGATTGAGAGCGCCGACTGCCGGCCGGCAGCCGCCTCCATGCGCTTTAACCCTCACCCATATATCGAGGTAAGAGGCTTTGCAATTTTCATGTTCGGGCAGGTGAAGGAGGTAGCCGCCTCAGCAGTCGCTGCACGGGATCGATTGTCCGGTGCGTTGCCGATAAAAATATTCCCTGGAGATCGTAATCGTATTGGTCCCTGACGGCAGGAAATCGGGGCCGAAACTCAGCATCTGATACGGAATGGATAGTTCCGTGCGAACGAGAAACGAACCCGCCGTGTTCATGTCCGTGGGGACGCCAGACGCGGCACTGCCCGCACTGTAAGGCGTGGTCCCGTTCTGCGCCCACGACCACGCCACCGTTGCCTTGGAACTGCTGTCGATCGTGATGCCGGTGATCTTCATGGTCATGCCCGTCGTGCCGAAGGGTGCAAAGATTGCGCTGGCCGCCGACGGCATGGTCGCAAGAAAGGATTTGGTGACGCTGCTTTGCTGCGTCACGATATCGGCGATCGTACCGGAGGCGCGACTTGTACGCTTGGCAACGCTCAGCGCGACCGTGATTTCCAGCGCGCCGAGATAGAGCAGCAGCAATACGGGAGCGAGAATGGCGAATTCGATTGCTCCGATGCCGCGCTTGTCACGGCTAAGGCGGATCAGGAGTCCCAAAGGTATCATGACTCCGCGCGCGTCGGTCGGCTGCGGGGCGGGCGACTCATTTCGGAAATTACGGTCACGCACCATTTCAGGGATACTTTTCGTTCTGGAAGGCAGCAGTGGCCACGATCAGGAATATGCTCGGTATGGATCCATCCGAAGGTCGGATCGTACTGACGAAAGGGCGAACAAGGTCGGTAATGATCTGCCAGCGATAGTAGGCTCGAAGCATGTTGATCGTGCCGGAACCACCAGGTGAATATTTCAGGCCCGACGTATCAAGGTCGCCGTTCTTCATCGGAACTGTCGTCGGCATGCTGCCAAACGAGGTATAGCTTTCCACGTCGAGCCAGAGTTTGTCCGGTGTGGCGATCTCTGTTGCCGAGCATTGGATCAATATGTTGATCTCGTTACAGAAGAGCTGGCGGAATTGCGCCTGCGTCTTGTCGGTGCTGCGGCCGAGATTGTAGGTGATCTGTCCGGTTCGAAGCTGGCGCCCGACAGTGTCGACCGCGTTCGACACCAGTTGCTCGGCGGTAAAGGCTATGAACGTTTCCAGAATGGCAAAAACGATGACGAAATAGGGAATGGCCAGAAGCGCGAATTCGATCGCGGTTGCACCATCCCGCGAATGGATAAGACCACGCCATCCCCTGAGAACGGTCGTAGCTCCGCCTCTGTCTTTACGCCCTACCGTCATCCAGCCACCGAATATCATTTCGAAACCCAGGCTAAACTAGGAAACGTTTGTTGATATTCCGTTTCTTGGCTCCATGAAATTTGAGGGAGCGATGAGGCTTCAGGGGCCGGCGGCGGCCGGGGCAGCAGTTCCGTTGTTGTTCTGCTGCGCATGCACTTCGCAATTGGGCGTGCAGGACAAGACCGATCGATCCGTCTGGCGGAAGACGCGAACGGTATTGCCCTCATCGATCGACACCAGAATGCGGTCGTCGAGGATCGCATTGCCGTCTGCGTCGAGAAGCACGATGTTCGTTGTGCCGAAGGCTCGACCTGTCAGCACGATGGTCTTTGGGTCCGCCACTGTCGCATCCGCAACCTGCGAATTTCCGACGATGACCTTGCTCACGGGCCGGTCGAGTTTCAAGACGCGGGCATGGTCCATATAAACCCGCAGCATGTCATCCGCAGCCTGCGCAATCTGCGGGATCAGCCAGGAAATGGCGATGACGCAAGCAAGGGATGCCGTTCTACCGCGGGTTGACATTATCAGGCCTCTTGGAGCGTTCATGCAGGGTAAAGATGCCATAGAATGAAAAAAAATGGTAAATGAACGATTAAGATATGGTGCTGGTGTATAAATACGGGTCGCTGAAGGTGCTGGGAATATTCAAAATGGGAACGTGCGTCGCAGCATGTAATATTTCGAAACGTTGCTCCGCTTAATTATCAATTTCTAAAGCTATATACTGCAGAAGACGCCCCATAAATTCAATAAAATGATTTCTAACTTTGCTATCAAACGTTAACTAAGCTATTGCGGTTTCGGGGTTTACTGATTGTTAACTCACTTCTTTAAGTCGATAGAAACGGGCATTCGGTACCGTCTTTGGCATCCGATCAACGGCAAACAGTTGGCGGACGTGCTGACCAACAAGTGGAGTAGGATTGATCCATGACCAAGCTTTTCGCCCGTTTCCTGAAAGATGAATCCGGTGCAACCGCCATCGAATACGGCCTCATCGCCGCTCTGATCTCCGTTGCCCTGATCGCCGGCGCTTCGAGCCTCGGCAACGCTTTGAACACGCAGTTCCAGAACCTTGCTACCGTAATGACCGACCCGTCTTCTGCTGTTAAGGCGCCGTGATACGGGCTCTAGTTGCCGCTGTTAAGTCTCGACAGATGGCCAGGTGATAATGAAACCGCCTTTTTAACGAAAGGCGGTTTTTTGACTTATCGCTTCCGCAACATTGCGGGATTAGTTTCCGCGCAGGAGAGCATGATGATCGAAGCTGCTACATTTCTGATCTTTCCTTTATGCCTCTCCATTGCAGCGCTATCTGATCTTTTTACGATGACGATCCCGAACCGGGTGTCGCTGATCCTCATCGCTTCGTTCTTGGTCATCGCCCTGTTATCAGGCGTGCCTTTGCAATTGATCGGAATGCATTTTGCCGGTGCAGCCATCGTCTTTGCAGTTTGTTTCGCCCTCTTTGCCGTCAATGTCATGGGCGGCGGCGACGCTAAGTTACTGACTGCGGCCGCTCTCTGGTTCGGCTATGACCCCTCGCTGCTGATCTTTCTGATTTACGTTGCCTATATTGGTGGCTTGGTCACGATTGCCATCGTCTTGCTGCGTTCTCAGCGTCAGACGATCAATACGATGGGCCTGCGCATTCCCGATTCCTTGCTTATTGCCAAGAAAATACCTTACGGTATCGCAATCGGAATCGCTGGATTCCTTGCTTATCCCTCATCGCCCCTTATGGAAGCAGCGCTTGCCCGGCTTCACTAGCGTTCCGGCGAAAGACACTTTCCGTTAACTTAAATTGTAAGCAAGCCGTTAACCATACTTACACCAATTCCGGAGCATTCTGCGGGGCGAAGAGTCGAATTCCCCGAGGAATGATCCATGAAACCCGCTCGCATAATGATACTCGCAGTGGCGGTCGTCGCGGCAGGTCTTGCCGGACTGCTGGCGATGCGTCTGGCTGGCGGCCACAACGTCGTGCAGCGGCAAGTCGAGGCCGTGATACAGAAGGAGCCCAGCGTCAATGTGCTGGTGGCAGATGCCAACCTTCCCGTCGGCGCCCGGCTGAACGACAAATCCATCCATTGGATGGCCTGGCCGCAGAGCGGTGTGGTCAAGGGCTTCATCACCCAGGCGGAACGGCCCGATGCGCTCAAGGATCTGAACGGGGCCATCGTTCGCCTGCCGATCTTCGAGGGCGAACCGATCCGTGAAGAGAAGGTGGCGGATGCCAATAGCCGCACCCTCTCGTCGCTGCTGCCCACTGGCAAGCGGGCTGTGGCGACGGAGATCTCGGTCGCAACGGGCGCCGGCGGCTTCATCCTCCCCAATGACCGTGTCGACGTGATCATGGTCCGGAAGGGTACCGACGCCCAGAAATTCCAGACCGAGACCGTACTCAGCAACGTTCGTGTTCTCGCGATCGACCAGCAGATCCAGGAAAAGGATGACGGCACCAAGGCTGTGGTCGGCACGACCGCGACACTGGAGCTCACACCCGATCAGACCAAGGTTTTGGCTGTCGCCCAGCAGATGGCCGACAGGCTTTCCCTCGCGCTGCGCTCCGTTGCCGATGCACAGGAGCCGGATACGGGAGCTGCCGATTATCTTCTGACAGGCGACAGCGGCGCCTCGGTCGTCCAAGTCATCAAATCGGGTGCGATCGTCACCAACGGCACGGCGGTCAAGGCACAATGAGAAGAAGCGACATCATGTGGAATATTCGGAAAAAAGGCGCCCTTCCGTTTGTGGCGCTTCTGTCCTTCTCCATTGCCTTTGCCGGTTTGCCATTTCACGAGTTGCCCGGCATCCTGCGGACGCCCGTGGCCTTGGCCGATGGTTCCGACAGCATCGTGACCATTGCATCGGTGGGCGCCAGCAGGCGTTTGAAGCTCGGTCTCAACAAGGCGCTCGTGGTCGACCTGCCCGCAGACGCTCACGACATTCTGGTTTCCGATCCGACGATGGCCGATGCAGTCACCCGCACCTCGCGACGCATCTATCTTTTCGGCAAGACGGTCGGGCAGACGAATATCTTCGTCTTCGGCGAACACGGCGAACAGATCGCAAATCTGGATATCGAAATCGAACGAGACATTTCCGGGCTGCAGGCCAACCTCCGGCGCTTTATTCCCGATTCCGATATCGATGTCGAAATTGTCTCGGACAATATTGTCATGACGGGAACGGTCCGCACGCCCCAGGATTCGGCACGCGCCGCCCAACTGGCCGAGGCCTTTCTGAAGGGCGGTGAGGCGACGACGAGAAAGGAGACCGCCAGCGGCACTGGCGGCGACAGTTCCGTCGCGCTCTTTGCCGAAACGCGCCAAGTATCGCAGATCGTCAACCTCTTGCAGATAGAGGGTGAGGATCAGGTAACGCTCAAGGTTACCGTGGCGGAAATCAAGCGGAGCGTCCTGAAGCAGCTTGGTTTCGACAATCTGGTGTCCAATTCCTCGGGTCTGACCGTGGCCCAGCTTGGCAGCCCGAATGCCGATTCGGCCATCAGCACGGCAGGCGGCGGCATCGCTGCCTTGTTCAAGAGTGCAATCGGTAAATACGATATCTCCACCTACCTGAATGCGATGGAGCAGGCGAAGGCAATTCGTACGCTGGCCGAGCCGACCCTGACCGCAATCTCCGGCCAGGCAGCCACCTTCAATTCCGGTGGCCAGACGCTTTACTCCACGACGGACAATCAGGGCACGGTGACGATTACGCCGTACACCTATGGCATAAGCCTCGCCTTCACGCCGGTTGTCTTGTCTGCAGGAAGAATAAGCTTGCATATCCAGACGCAGGTTTCGGAACCCGTCGGCACGGCCGGGCAAGCCACCTATAATCAGCGCGCTGCCGACACGTCGGTCGAGCTACCCTCCGGCGGTTCGATCGCATTGGCCGGCCTGCTGAGCGATAACATTCAGAACACCACGAATGGCACGCCCGGCGTTTCCAAGATACCGATCCTCGGCACGCTTTTCCGCCAGAAGAGCTTCGAGCGCGACGAAAGCGAGCTTGTCATCATAGCGACACCCTATCTGGTGCGCCCCGTCGCACGCAATCAGCTGGCGCGGCCCGATGATAACTTTTCGCCCGCCGGCGATGGGGGAACCTTCTTCCTGAACCGTGTCAACAAGATCTACGGCCGGCGCGATACGCCGGTTGCCGATGCCGAATTCCACGGCTCCGTCGGCTTCATCTACAAGTGAGGCCGCGGCTCATGACGCATCATCTTTCCATCAGCCCCATGAAAGACCGATCGATGGCCAGCCCTGAATGCAATGCATCCCGTATCGCACGGCTGTCGTTCGCCGCCGTCACCCTCATCGCTTTGGCCGCTTCGGTCAGCAGCTGCGCCAACCCCAAGGACGGCATGGTGACGGGCGCTCTCTCGGACGATTACCGCCAGCGTCATCCGATCGTGCTCACGCAGGCCGAGCATAATGTCGACATTCCGGTCTCTGCCGGCCAGCGCGGCCTGACGTCAGGCGCCCGCGATACAGTTCGCGGGTTCACGCAGGACTACAAGGCGCATTCCACCGGAACCGTCGAAATTCTCGCGCCGCAGGGATCGCCGAATTCGCGCTCGGTCGTGGCCTTGCGTCAGCAGATACGTCGTGAACTGGTCGCCAACGGTGTCCCGTCGCGGCTCATCGTCGACAGCATCTACCCTGCCGATGGCGCGGGTGACGCCGCACCCATCCGCCTGCGCTTCACGGCAACGACTGCCGTTACCAATGCCTGCGGACAGTGGCCTGCAGACCTCTCGGCCAATGCCTTCGACAACCAGAATTACTACAATTTCGGCTGCGCCCAGCAGAACAATCTGGCGGCTCAGGTTGCCAACCCGACCGACCTCATTGCGCCACGCGCCCAGACCCCGATAGATGCCGAACAGCGCAGCAAGGTCATCGATGGCTATCGAAGCGGTTCGACTCCCACGAGTACTGCGACAATCGGCGGTCTCGGCGGCAACGGCTTCTAACAGGAATTTCCGGTTGAGGCCGGGTTAACAGGACAAGGCCATGAACCCGATCGAATACGATATCAGGACGGAAGCGGGGGACATCGACGATGTACCGCGGACCGACGATCTCGAAAACATGCGACCGCTGCCGCGCATCTCGGTTCACGCATTCTGCGAAAGCGAGGCTTTGCAGCATCTGATGGAGCGCTGCGGCAGCGACCGGCGAATGGCCAAGGTCAGCCTTCGCATCACCAGCGGCGGCACGGCGGCGGCGGCGAACATGTTTGCCAGCACGGCGACACCGAACCTCATCATTCTGGAAACCCGTGCAAATCCGTCCAGCCTTCTTGCAGATCTGGCGCCGCTGGCCGCCGTCTGCGACCCGAGCACCAAGGTCATCATCGTCGGCTACCACAACGACATCGGCCTTTATCGCGAACTGATCCGAAATGGCATTTCGGAATATATCGTCCAGCCCGTCTCCATGACGGATATCATGTCGGCCATGGCCGCGATTTTTGTCGATCCGGAAGCCGAACCGCTCGGCCGCAGCATCGCCTTCATCGGCGCCAAAGGTGGCGTCGGCGCATCGACCATCGCTCACAATTGCGCCTTCGGAATTTCCAGCCTTTTCTCGACCGAGACCATTCTGGCAGATCTCGATCTTCCCTATGGCACGGCGAATATCGATTTCGATCAGGATCCGGCTCAGGGCATCGCCGAGGCCGTCTTCGCGCCCGAGCGTCTGGACGAGGTCTTCCTCGATCGCCTGCTGACGAAGTGCTCGACCCACCTGTCGCTGCTCGCCGCTCCGTCGATGCTCGATCGCGCATATGATTTCGATGGCACCGCCTTCCAGCCAGTGCTCGACGTGCTGCAGCGCAGTGCGCCAGTGGCCGTGCTCGATGTGCCTCACGCATGGTCGGAATGGACACGGTCGGTGCTTGCCGCTGTCGACGAGGTCGTGATCTGCGCAATTCCGGATCTTGCCAACCTGCGCAACGCCAAGAACCAGTTGGATGCGCTGCGCAAGCTGCGTCCCAACGACAAGGCTCCCCATCTCATCCTCAACCAGGTCGGCATGCCCAAGCGACCGGAGATCGCGCCCGCTGAATTTTGCGAGCCGCTTGAAACCGATCCGATCGCCATCATTCCCTTTGATATCCACCTCTTCGGCAATGCCGCCAATAGCGGCCGCATGATCGCGGAGACTGATCCGAAGTCCGCGGTGGCGGAAACATTTTCACAGATATCGCATATCGTCACCGGTCGCGTCGCGGTGAAGAAGGCAAAGAAGGGCGGGCTTATGGGCCTGCTCAGGCGCAAATGATTGTCAGGCACTCTTTGGTCGCCGCAGACGGACTGATCCAAGGGTGCCGAGAGTTGCAGGAATGCTCGCCCTGGCTTCTCGGGTCAAAGTGTTCCGTCGAATAGAAATGGATTGTCGGCATGTTTGGCAAACGCGGAAATGAAGGTTTTGGAAAGAGCGGAGCTGGAGCTCCGCCTCCGACCCCGTCGCATGCGCCGACGCCGACGCCGAATGTCAGTGCGCCGCCGCAAAGTTCGACCACACTGATGGAACCGGCTCGCGAAAGCGCGAGCCCGCGCCAGCAGGTAACGCCGCCCCCGATGCAAACGCCGCAGCGCCGTCGCCCGGCCCGCACTGAAGAGTATTACGATACCAAGGCTCAGGTCTTCGGCGCGCTGATCGATACGATCGATCTCTCGCAGCTCTCCAAGCTCGACGGCGAAAGCGCGCGCGAGGAAATCCGCGACATCGTCAACGACATCATCACGATCAAGAACTTTGCGATGTCGATCTCCGAGCAGGAGGAACTGCTCGAGGACATCTGCAACGACGTTCTGGGCTACGGTCCGCTGGAACCGCTGCTGGCGCGCGACGACATTGCCGATATCATGGTCAATGGCGCCGGCCAGACCTTCATCGAAGTCGGCGGCAAGACGATCGAGTCCGAAATCCGCTTCCGCGACAATTCCCAGCTGCTGTCGATCTGCCAGCGCATCGTCAGCCAGGTCGGCCGCCGCGTCGATGAATCGAGCCCGATCTGCGACGCCCGCCTTCCCGACGGCTCGCGTGTCAACGTCATCGCGCCGCCCTTGGCGATCGATGGCCCCGCGCTCACCATCCGTAAGTTCAAAAAGGACAAGCTGACGCTCGATCAGCTCGTCCGCTTCGGGGCAATCACGCCAGAAGGTGCGACCGTCCTGCAGATCATCGGTCGCGTGCGCTGCAATGTCGTCATCTCGGGCGGTACCGGCTCCGGCAAGACGACGCTCCTGAATTGCCTGACGCGCTACATCGACACCGACGAACGCGTCATCACCTGCGAGGACACTGCGGAACTGCAGCTGCAGCAGCCGCATGTCGTGCGCCTGGAAACCCGCCCGCCCAATATCGAGGGCGAGGGCGAGATTACCATGCGCGATCTCATCAAGAACTGCCTTCGTATGCGTCCCGAACGCATCATCGTCGGCGAAGTGCGCGGACCCGAAGTCTTCGACCTCCTGCAGGCGATGAATACGGGCCATGACGGTTCCATGGGCACCATCCACGCCAACAATCCGCGCGAATGCCTGAGTCGTATGGAATCTATGATCGCCATGGGCGGCTATACGCTGCCGGCGAAAACCGTCCGCGAAATCATTGCGAGCTCCGTCGACGTCGTCATTCAGGCGGCCCGCTTGCGCGACGGCTCCCGCCGCATCACCCAGATCACTGAGGTGGTCGGCATGGAAGGCGACGTGATCATCACCCAGGACCTGATGCGCTACGAAATCGAGGGCGAGGACGCAGCCGGCCGCCTGATCGGTCGCCATGTGGCAACCGGCATCGGCAAGCCGCATTTCTGGGATCGCGCCCGTTACTACAACGAGGAAAAGCGCCTTGCCGCCGCCCTCGACGAGATGGAAGACAAGTCGAAGGTCTAAGGGATGTTCGGAATCGATCCGGTCATATTGCTGATAGTCGTCCTTGCCGCCGTCTCCGCGGCGGCGATCTGCTATACCTTTCTTTATTCCCAGATCGAGAGCCAGAAGAAGGCCGAGATTCGCGTCAACCGCGTCAAATCGGCCGAGGTCGATCGTGTCAAGGTCAAGGCTGCCCGCGACCGTGTCCAGGAAATGTCGAAGCGACGCAAGTCCGTGCAGGATTCCCTGAAGGACCTGGAAAAGCGGCAGCAGGAAAAGAGCAAGAAGGCCCTATCGCTCAAGTCGAGGCTCACACAGGCGGGTCTGCCGATCACGCCATCGCGCTTCTATATCTTCAGCGTGCTGTTTGGCCTGTTCGTTCTGGTCGTTGCCTTTATCGCCGGTGCGCCCAAGCCTGTTGTGTTCGGATTGCCCTTCGCTGCCGCCTTTGGTCTTCCGCGCTGGGTCGTCGGCTTTCTCATCAAGCGCCGCCAAAACAAATTTCTCGAGGAATTCCCGAATGCGCTTGATGTCATTACCCGTTCGTTGCGCTCTGGCCTGCCGCTGAACGACGCGGTGCGCCTGGTCGCCTCGGAAGCCCAGGAGCCGGTGAAGACCGAGTTCCGTCGCGTAATCGAGGCACAGCAGGTAGGATTGAGCATGTCCGAGGCATGTGCGCGTATGACCAGCCACCTGCCGCTTCAGGAAGTCAATTTCTTCGCGATCGTCATCGCAATTCAGTCCCAGGCCGGCGGCAATCTCTCGGAAGCGCTCGGAAACCTTTCGAAGGTGCTGCGTGAACGCAAGAAGATGAAGGCGAAAGTGAGTGCACTCTCGATGGAGGCCAAGGCTTCCGCCGTCATTATCGGCGCCCTGCCTTTCATTGTCGCAACGCTCGTCTACCTGACCTCACCGGCCTACATGATGATCCTTTTCACCGATCCGCGAGGCCATCTGATCATGGCCGGCTCCGCCGTGTGGATGTCGATCGGAATTTACGTGATGAAAAACATGGTCAGTTTCGATATCTGACCTGAAGGAAGGCCCCCATGTCCACTGATCTCGCAGCTACGCTTACCGATCCGGGGATGATCTTGGCGGTCGCCGTCGCAATTGCCGTTTTTGCGACCTTCTACACCATCGCCATTCCCTATTTCGAGCGCGGTGATCTCAGCAAGCGCATGAAGGCCGTATCCACGGAGCGGGATCTGATCCGGGCCCGCGAGCGCGCCAAGTTGAATGCTGACCCGGCCAAGGCGTCGTTGCGCAATCAAAATAGCCGACCGATCCGACAGATCGTCGAGAAGTTCAATCTGCGCGAGGCGCTCGTCGACGCCAACACCGTCAACCGTCTGCGCGCCGCCGGCTTTCGCTCCGAAAATGCCTTGAACACCTTCCTTGTCGCGCGGTTCGTGCTGCCTTTCGTCTTCCTGATTGTTGCAGTCATCTGGGTATTCGCTCTCAATCATCTTGTGACAAGGCCACTGCCGATCCGCCTGCTGGCCGTCATCGGCTTTGCCTATGTAGGGTTCTATGCCCCGAACCTGTATATTTCCAACGCCATGGGCAAGCGGCAGAAATCGATCAAGCGCGCATGGCCGGACGCCCTCGATTTGATGCTGATCTGCGTTGAATCCGGCATCTCGATCGAGGCGGGCATGCGGCGCGTTTCGGAAGAGCTTGCCGAGCAATCACCGGCGCTCGCCGAAGAGATGGTCCTGACCACGGCAGAGCTGTCGTTCCTGCAGGATCGCCGCCAGGCTTTCGACAATCTTGCCAACCGTACGCAGATCGAGATCGTCAAGGCCGTTACCCAGGCTCTGATCCAGGCGGAGCGCTATGGTACTCCTGTGGCGCAGGCGTTGCGTGTACTCGCGCAGGAAGGCCGCGACGAGCGCATGAATGAAGCGGAGAAGAAGGCGGCCGCCTTGCCGCCGAAACTCACGGTGCCGATGATCCTGTTCTTTCTGCCTGTCCTCATTGCGGTCATTCTAGGCCCCGCCGGCATCCAGGTCATGGATCGGTTCTGACGGCGATATTGCTCCGCCTCCTGCTCGAAGCTAATGATTGGCATCTGAACGGGAGCTACCTGATGTCATCGATTACCGTATTCCTGACGATTGCCGCAACGCTTGCGATCGGCGCCATGAGCCCGGGGCCGAGTTTCGTCCTCGTCTCGCGTATCTCGATCTCGCGCTCCAGAAAGGCGGGGCTGGCAGCAGCCTTCGGCATGGGGGCAGGGGGCGTCGTCTTTGCGACGCTGGCCCTGCTTGGCCTGACGGCGCTGCTGATGCAGCTTTCCTGGCTTTATCTGGTGCTGAAAATTACAGGCGGCCTCTATCTGGTCTATCTCGCGGTCAAGATTTGGCAGGGCGCGACGCAGGATATCGCCATGGATGTCTCCGGCTCTCCGGCAAGTTCAGGTATCGTGCGGAATTTTGCCTTCGGTCTCGCCACACAACTCAGCAATCCCAAGACCGCGGTCGTCTACGCCAGCATTTTCGCGGCGCTGCTTCCCGCGCATCCGCCTCTCTGGCTTGCCCTCACGATCCCGCCCACGGTGTTCTGCATCGAAGCCGGCTGGTATTCGATCGTTGCCGTCGCCTTCTCGTCGAACCGGCCGCGCGCCATCTATATCGGTCTCAAGCGCTGGATCGATCGGCTGGCCGGCGTCGTCATCGGCGGCCTCGGCATCCGCCTGATCGCCGAAAGCCTGCCCCGTTAGGCCCAGTTACTCAGTTGACCGCTTTGGTCTCGGTCTTGTCGCCTGAGGCGAGCTTTTGCCAGGATCCCTGCTGCGACAGCATGGAGCGCAGGTAGGCGACATTCGCGTCCGCCTGTTGCTGCGTCAATTCGCGCCGGGCGATCTGTTCTGCTTCCGGAAAACGTCCCTGCAGGCCGACGACAAGCGCAAGGTTCTGCCGCACACGGCTATCGGCTGCCGGCTGGGCCACAGCCGACCGCAGATAGGTCTCCGCGGTCCTGAGATCATTGGTCAGCACGTAGGACATGCCGAGATTGGACAGGATCGACGGTTCGTTCGGCTGCAGGTCAAGTGCGTCGTGATATTTGCGGCGCGCTTCATCGGAGCGGCCAAGCTGGTCGAGGATCGCGCCTTCCGCCGACACCAGCTTCCAATCCGGGCGATCCGGCGTTTGCGCGCGATCGATGGTCGAGAGCGCTTCGTTGAGCTGGCCCGCGGCCGCCTGCGCCTTGCCGTAGGCGGCAAGCACCGTGCGGTCGCTGGGGTTTGCGATCGCCACCTGCTGCATGACGGCGAGCGCCTGGTCGTTTCGCCCGGTCATGCGCAGCACATTGGCGTAGCTGACGCCGACGGCTGGATCCTTGGGATGAGCGTTATAGGCCTTGCTGAACGATGCGCTTGCGCTTGCAAGCTCCGTCTCGTTCATCTGATCGACCGGCTTGGACATCGTCGGGATAGAACCCGTCGTCATGTTGTCTTTCGATGTCGTCGAACATCCGGCCAAACCCAGCGCCAGAATGGCCGCAAAGGCTCCGAACAATGGACGAATTTTGAGAGAGGACGAAAGTGCCGAGGCGGTCATGCGCGGTCCCTGAAATCCATGATCCTGCGCCTGGCCTCTAAACGGAAGCAGGGAAGGTTTGACGCAATCTTCACTCCAGCAATAATCTGTTAACCCTAACAGAGAGTTAATCCGTTGATTCCCGCTGCGATCGTCGAAGGAAAATTATGGCCCCCTATCAGTTTATCGAACGTCCGACCCCCTTCAATACCAAGGGGAGCAAGACGCTGCCGATCTTCGCCGTGACACCGGCGCATATCGACACAGGCACCATCGATCCCATCGCTCTCGATTGGGCACGCAAGGCGGGTTACAGAGCCGAAAGCGGATCGCTTCTGCTGATCCCGACTGAGGAGGGGCATCTTGGCGGCGCGCTCTATGGGCTGGGTTCCAATCCTTCCGAACAGCCCTTTCTGACAGGAAAGCTGGCGCGCACGCTGCCGGCTGGCGACTGGCATATCGAAACGGCGCCGCTGACCGCCAATCGTCTTTCGCTCGGCTTCGGTCTCGGCAGCTATCGCTATGAGCGCTACAAGTCCGAAAAGGCGCAGGCGCCGACGCTGCTCATTCCGCGGGATGCCGACGCCGCCGATATCAAGCGTCAGCTGGCCGGCGTCTTCCTCGCCCGCGATCTCATCAACACGCCAACCAACGACATGGGCCCGGAGCAGATGGAGGCGGCCTTCCGCGCTCTCGCCGCGCACTATAAGGCCGAAATGTCCGTCATCATCGGCGACGATCTCCTGAAGGAGAATTTCCCGCTGGTGCACACGGTCGGTCGTGCCAGCGCCGACGCGCCGCGCCTGCTCGAGCTGCGCTGGGGCAAGAAGGGACACCGGAAGGTCACGCTGGTCGGCAAGGGCGTCTGCTTCGACACCGGCGGTCTCGACATCAAGCCGGCAGCCTCCATGCTCCTGATGAAGAAGGACATGGGCGGTGCAGCCAATGTCATGGGCCTTGCGCTGATGATCATGGACGCCAAGCTCAAGGTCGATCTCCGCGTCATCATCCCCGTCGTCGAGAACTCGATTTCATCAAATGCCTTCCGTCCCGGCGATATCTACACGAGCCGCAAGGGATTGACGGTTCAGATTGACAATACCGATGCCGAAGGCCGGCTGATCCTGGCCGACGCGCTTGCCTATGCCGACGAGGATGCGCCTGATCTGATGATCGATATGGCAACGCTGACGGGCGCAGCCCGCGTGGCACTCGGCCCTGATCTACCGCCCTTCTTCACCGACGACGAAACGCTGGCGCATGACCTGATCGAGTCCTCGATCGAGACCGACGATCCGCTGTGGCGTATGCCGCTCTACATGGGCTACGACAAGGATATCCGCGCCAAGTTCGCCGATATTACCAATGCGCCCTCGGGCGGCATGGCCGGTTCGATCACGGCGGCACTCTTCCTCAAGCGCTTCGTGACGAAAACGCCAAGCTGGGTGCATTTCGACATCTACGGCTGGGCGCAGAACGAACGCCCGCATTCGCCGGGTGGCGGCGAGGCACAGGCGATCCGGGCGCTATACCATCACATTCGCGAGAGCGTTCGCTAAACCTTTGTCCCCTCTCCGATCGGGGAGGGTTGTCTCATAGCAGGCGAGGGGCCTCAGCCCCTCCCTCCTTTGCCGACAAGCAGAAAGCCCTTGAATCCGCCATGATCTGCCCGCTAAATAAAACGGCAGCGTAATGATATCCGGAGCTCGGCTTGCCGCTTGAATTGTCCGCCTCGCAGGCTCTTGGTCTCTGGCACGGCGTGTCGCTGGAGCAGGTGCGGCTGGACAAGCGCGATCTGACGCTGAGGCAGATGGCGATTCTGCTGCAGATCTATCTCGTGCCGCCGCCGCACACGGTGCGTGGCCTTGCGGCGACGCTTGGCGTCACCAAGCCGGTCATCACCCGAGCCCTGGACACGATGGGCGAGATGGGATTGGTCGACCGCGTTCGCGACGACCGTGACCGCCGCAATGTCATTATCAAGCGAACGGTGACCGGCGCGCTCTATCTGGAAAAACTTGGCGATCTCGTCATGGATCAGGGCCGCAAGCTGCCGCTTTAAGGAAGAATGGAATGTTCGATCGACGACTGCATGCCTTCCGGCCCGACATTGCCGAAGCCTCGCTCAAGGGCAAGGTCGAGGCGGGGCGTTTTGTCGAGGGAGAAAAGGCGCGCATCGCCGTCCCCGTCGCGCCCTTGCGTCCGGCACCTGATGCTATCAGGGGCATCGATACAGAACTCCTTTTCGGTGAAGACATCACCGTCTTCGAGCGCAGGGATGGCTGGTGCTGGGTCAAGGCCGAAAGCGATGGATATGTCGGCTATCTCCCCGAGACGTCGATCTCGAGCAGCATGTCCGAGCCGACGCATATCGTCCTGCCGCAGCGGACCTTCCTCTATCCCGAGCCGGAACTCAGGAAGCCCTACGTCAGCGTGCTATCCATGGGCAGCCGTGTCCGGGTGACTGATGCCGTGGAAGGGCCAAGGCACAACCGCTATGTCGTGCTTGAGGATGGCACCGCGATCTTCGAAAAGCACGTCAAGCCGATCAGCGAGATCGGCGGGGATGATTATGTCGATATCGCGTTCCGTTTCCTGGAGACGCCCTATCTCTGGGGTGGCCGTTCGGGACTCGGCATCGATTGTTCCGGCCTCGTGCAACTGTCCCTCATGATGACCGGACGCAGCGCCCCGCGCGATACCGATATGCAGGCAGCTGGTTTGGGCGAGCCGATCGAGCGCGAAGAGCTGCGCCGGGGCGATCTCGTCTTCTGGCCGGGCCATGTGGCGATCATGAAGGATCCGGAGACGATCCTCCATGCGAACGGCAACACCATGTCGGTCGTCCGGGAAAATTTCGAAGCGGCGATCGAACGGATCGGCTGGCTCTACGATCGCCCGACCGGGTACCGCCGCCCCTGAAGCAATAGTGGAACTCTAGGCGGCCGGAATCGTTACCCATTTGGATTAATCACTGTGCCGATGCCGGGAGAATAGCTATGCCGGTTACTGCAATGGAATTGAAGGTCAAAGACATCGTCAGCAATGGCCAGCTTCCGAGAAGCAGCAAGGTGAACGAACTTCGGAAATTGCAGAGAGAAACGCGGGGCGTCCAGCGAGCGGTGATCGGAAGACCGATGACCATAGACGATGGCATTCAGGATGATTTGCGCGTCGTCGAGAAAGCGCTCCAGCAGCTCGGTGCCGATACGCAGGACAGCGGCTTGATGTGACTGGCTTTCAGGCCGTTGCTTGTTGAGAGGGCCTCTTCGGCCACACGCTCATGCCGCCAGTCCAGCCTTCGAATGCCTTCGATAACTGTAGCACCCGCATGTCGCCAAACCGTGGCCCAATGATCTGCAGGCCGATCGGCATGCCGGACCGGGAAAACCCGCAATTGATCGAGGAGGCCGGCTGCTCGGACATGTTCCAAGGAACCGTGAAGCAGATATGCTCGAAGGGCCTTTGCGGATCGTTGGTCGGCGATGCCCATTCCGCGGAGTAGGAAACGATCGGATTGGTCGGGGAAAGCACGGTGTCCACCTCAGTAAACAGCTTTCCGCAGGTCTTGCGCATCTCGATCGTCTGGTTGAAGCCGCGCACCGCCTCGACGCCGCTGATATCGGCGCCGCCTTTCGCCCAGTCATGGATGTAAGGCAGGATCGACTGCCGTCGTTCCTCGCTCAGGCCGACGATATCCCCCCAGAAGCGGGCTCGCCAGAACACGTCGAGCCCGTCGAGCATTTCTCGCGTCAGGACCGGCGCGACATCGACAACGACAGCGCCGGCTTCCTCGAAACGCCGCGCTGCAGCGGCAACGGCATCGCGAACCTCGTCATCCACGGCAAGCCCGCAGCCGGCATCCAGCATCAGCCCGATCTTCATGCCGCGCACGTCGATATCGAGATCCATCCAATTGATATCGTTGGGGGGCAGGCTGGTTCCGTCACGCCAGTCCGGCCTCGATAGAGTTGCCATGGAATAGGCGGCATCCTCCACTGTGCGGGCCATTGGTCCCGCACAGCGCCCGACATAATAGGGATCGACCGGAATGCGCCCATGGCTCGGCTTGAAGCCGAAGACACCGGTCCAGCCGGCCGGCAGGCGCACCGATCCGCCGATATCCGTTCCGATATGCAGAGGCCCATAGCCCGCAGCGGCAGCCGCCGAAGCACCGGCGCTCGAGCCGCCGGGGTTCTGTGTCGGGTCCCAGGGATTGCGGGTGAGTTTGTGGAAGCTCGAAAGGCCTGACGACAGCATGCCGTAGTCGGGGCAGGTGGTCTTGGCAAAGAGGATTGCGCCGTCTTCGCGCAGGCGGGCCGCGATCGGTGCATCCTCTAAAGCCGGCGTCAGTTCCGTCGCGCGCGTGCCGAGCGGCACTGGCTGGCCCTTCGTGGCGATCAGCTCTTTGAGTGTCACGGGAATGCCGTCGAGCGGCCCCGTCGGCGCACCCTTTGCCCAGCGCGCGGTCGAGGCGGCAGCCATGCGGCGCGCTTCATCGGGGTCGTAGGCGTAGAGCGCCGATATGACAGGCTCCCAGGCTTCGATGTGCTTTTCAAGCGCCAGCCAGTATTCGCTGGGCGAAAGGCTTCTTTCTGAAAAACGCTTTAGCAGGTCGCGAACGGAAATGTCGGTTTCTTCAGCCATGGTCGATCTCTTGGCGTCTCTCGCTTTGAAAAATCTATCGGCTCGCCTCGCGCGGGTCGAGCAGGTCACGCAATCCGTCACCCAGCAGGTTGAAGCCGAGAACGGAGAGGGCAATCGCAAGGCCGGGCAGGATCGCAAGCCAGGGCGCAAGCGCCATATAGGTCTGCGCATCGGCCAGCATCCGCCCCCAGGTCGGCGCCGGCGGCGGCACGCCGAGGCCGAGGAAGCTCAGGCCCGCTTCGGTCAGGATCGCGAGGCCGAGTTGGATCGTTGCCTGAACGATGATCCCGCTCATGATGTTCGGAAGCACATGGCGGGTGGTGATAGTGAGCCGCGTATTGCCGAGCGCTCGCGCCGCCGTTACGTAGTCGCGGCTCCACGCTTGCAGCGCAGAACCGAGCGCGACGCGGGCAAAGACGGGAATCATGAAGACGGCAATCGCGATGATCGCGGTCATGCGGCCGGTGCCGAGAAAGGCGCCGAGTACCATGGCCGACAGGATCGGCGGCAGCGCGAAGATGACGTCACAGGCCCTGAGCAGAAGAGCCGCGAACATACCGCGCTCAGCCGCCGCAAGCATGCCGATGATCGTTCCGATGAAGCCACCGATCGCAACGGCCAAAACTGAAATCGACAGCGAATTCCAGCATCCGACCATTAGCATCGACAGAACATCACGACCGAACTGATCCGTCCCGAGGATGCCGAAGGTAAGCGGCGGCTGCAGCTTGTGGATGATCTGTATCTTCGCCGGCGGCAGCGGCGTCCAGAACAGTGACAGGACAGCGACGCCGGCCAGCGCGAGGATAATGAGGAGGCCGACAGCGAGGTTGGTGCGCTTGCGGATGCGTCGATAGCGCGAGCGTGGCGCGATGATGCGGTCGACGGAGACGGCGCTCATGCATGGCCCCCGGCACGAAGACGCGGATCGATCACCAGATAGGAGACATCGACCAGGAAATTCATCACGATGACAAGGCCGGCAAAGAACAGCACCACGTCCTGCATGACGATGATGTCGCGCTGCGTCAGTGCCTGGTAGGCCAGCCGCCCGAGGCCCGGCAGGTTGAAGACGTTCTCGATCAGCACGGCGCCGGCAATCAGGAAGGTGAATTGCAGGCCGAGGATGGTGAGGATCGGCACCAGCGCATTCGGCACGACATGGCGCCAGAGAATGAAGCCGTTCGACAGGCCCTTGGCGCGCGCCGTGCGGATGAAATCCTCATGCAGCGTATCGAGAACAGCCGAACGCGTCACTCGTGTCAGCACGCCCGCCTGCGGCAGGGCGAGCGCGACTGCCGGCAGGACAAGCGCCCGCAACGCCGGCAGCGCGCCGCCGCCCCATCCGGGAAAGCCGCCGGCCGGCATCCAGCCGAGCGTCGTGGCAAAGAGGATGATCAGCAGCAGCGCCACCCAGAAACCGGGCACCGCGATGCTCATCTGCGAGAAAAGCGAGGCGACGACATCGAACACGCCGCCGCGCCGGGCCGCAGCTGCAACGCCGAACGGAAGCGCGATCAGCACCGACAGGATGATGGCGAGGATTGCGAGTGGCAGGGTCACGGCGAGCCGTTCCAGGATCAGCCCGGCAACGGGGACGCCATAGGTATAGGACTGGCCGAGATCGCCGCTGATCGCGCCTGCGAGCCAGCCGAGATATCGCAGGATCAACGGCTGATCGAGACCCATCGCGTGGCGAAGTGCCGCCAATGTCTCCGGCGTCGCCGACGTGCCGAGCGTGATCGCCGCCGGATCGCCCGGCAGGACTGCCATGACCGTAAAGACCAGCAGCGAAACTGCGATCAGCGTCAGGATAAGCCCGATGATCCGGCGGGTGAGGAGGACGATCATTGCATTCCCATGCCGGACCTCTTCCGGTTCAGTATCGATATGTCATTCGGCTGGCGGCTCATGCCACCGGCGGCGTTCTGATGGGTCATTCCTCCCAGGAAACATTCGTCAGAACGTTCGACGGGATCGGTTCGTTTTCCCAGAGCCCCTTCAGCTTCTTGTCCCAGACGCCGAGCTTGGGCATAACGAAGAGATAAAGCGCCGGCACGTCCTCGGCGAGGATCTTTTGCGCTTCGCCATAGAGCTTGTTCTGCTCGGCCGGATCTGATGTCTCCTGGATCTTCTTCATCAGGTCGTTGAAGGCGGGGACCTTGTAGTTGAAGTAGTAGTTGTCGCGCGAATAGATATCGATATCTAGCGGCTCCGCATGCGCGACGATGGTCATGTCATAGTCGCGGCCGGTGAAGACGTCCTGCACCCACTTTGCCGGAAACTCGGTCGGCTCGATGTTCATCGTCACGCCGATATCGGCAAACATCGCCTGCATCACCTGGGCGCTACGCGGCGCATAGGGCATCTGCGGTGTCTTGATGGTGAAGGTGAAGCCGTTGGGGTAGCCGGCCTCTGCCAACAGCGCCTTGGCCTTGGCGGGATCGAAGGGCAATGTGCCGGTCATGTCGACATAGCCCGGATCGTTCGGCGTATAGTGGCTGCCGATCGGCGTGCCCAGGCTCGACCATGCGCCGTCGATGATCGTCTTGCGGTCGAGCGCCATCATCAGCGCCTGGCGCACGCGCTTGTCGTTGAAGGGTTTGCGCGTGTTGTTCATGCCCGCAACGACCTTAAGCTCGGTATTGCCGACCTTGGTCGTAAGCCGCGCGTCGCCATCGAAGGAACTCATCAGCTCGGGTGCTCCGAATTCCGGAAAGGCGTCGACGTCACCGGCCCTGAGCGCCGCTGCTTCCGCCTGCGGATCGGCAATGAAGCGGAACGTCACCTTGTCGAGCTTTACCTGGACGTCCTTGTTCCAGTAGTCGGGGTTCTTGACGAGATCGACATGGTCGCCCTTGGCCCAGGTGGAGAATTTGAACGGCCCGGTGCCGACAGGCGTCATCTTGTCATTGGCGGCCGACTTCGGACCGACCATGACGGAGGAGGGCCAGCCGAGCCAGTAGAGCAGGCTGCCGGCCGGCGAGGACAGATGCAGCACCAGCGTCTCGGCATCGGGCGTGTCGATCGAGGCGATCGTCGAGAAGAAGCGCTTCTGCGGATTGACGGAGTCGGCGCCACGCGCCCGGTCGAGCGCGAACTTGGCGGCGGCTGAATCGAATGCCTCGCCATCGTGGAATTTCACGCCGGTCTGCAGCTTGAACGTATAGGTCAGGCCATCGGGTGAAATCTCCCAGCTCTTGGCGAGCTGCGGGATGACCTTGCCGCTTTCGTCGATTGCGACAAGCCCTTCAAAAACGTTCTGCCATGTCACCTGGCCGATCGCGACGGGTGCCGCAATCGTCGGATCAAGGCCCGTCGGCTCGACGGCCATGCCGAGGTTGAGCGTGGTCTTGGCGGCCTCGGCCGGCGTCAGGCCCATCAGCATCAGGCCGGCCGACATGGCCACACCCAGGGAAAGGAGCCGGACGAGACGCGTTGAAGACGCGAATGAAACCTTGATCATCATGTTCCCTTGTCTGGCTGCCGTGGCGTGACGACAAACCCCTTTTGAAGAAAATAGTGGCACCGCGCCGGTGCACACACAATGTCAATTTTGTGTGCTCGGTGTAGCCGAAAAAGCTACACAGGAAATTGTCGCCGGATGCAAGCCCGCAGCTATTCTTTCAAGTCACTCCTGCGGTCGGTTCGCTCGCGCATGAAGCGCTCGATGAAATCGAGAAGCTTCGTCGCAGCAAAGGATAATTGCCGATCGGGCGCGACGCAGAGATCGACATGGGTGCGGACACGGCTCTTGCCGCTGAGCGGTATGGCGACCAGCTGTCCCGCCTGGATTTCGCGATTGACGGTCAGCGCGGGCAGAAGCGTGACCGCGGCGCCGCTGAGAACAAGCTCCTTGAGCATTTCCAGCGAGCTCGTGATGAAGACCGGATCGAGCTCCAGTCCTTCCTTCTCGAACAACGCATCGAATGCCTGCCGGAAACCGAAGGACTGTTCCGGCAATGCCAGCGAATATTCGGCGAGTTCTCTCAGCGAAATATCCTGCCGCCCCGCCGCCGGGTGGTTCGGCGCCGCTATCAGGTCGTAGGCGATCTCCGAGCGCAGTCGCACCTTGGCGCCGGACATTGCCGGTGCAAACAGCGTAACGGCAATATCGGCCTCGGCACTGTTGACGGCTTCCACCGCCTGCCGCGCGCTGGTGATCGCTACCTGGAACCGCAGCTTCGGATATTTGAGGCTGAATTCGGCAAGCGCCGGCGCCAGCAGATTGGCGACGGTTGCCCCGTTGGCGTAGATGCTGACGCGTCCGCGCTGCAGTCCCTTCAGGTCGCCGATCAATTGCTGCACATGGTCGAGTTCGCGCAGCGTCCGGCCGGCCCGGGCGGCCAGCAGTTCGCCCGCCGCCGTCAGTTTCACGCCGCGGGCGCTGCGCTCCACCAGTGGCGCTCCGAAATGATACTCCAGGTTTTCGATCTGCCGGCTGATCGCGGTCGGGGCGACGTTCAGGTTCTCCGCAGCCTGGCGCATGGAATTGGTCCTGACCAATTCGTCGAAATACATCAGGGCCCGGATCTGCATTCACTTAAACTCCGCCGTTTGGCATCCTTTTCCTTTAGAGCAATTCCAGCAAAAGTGTTATACGGTTTTGCGTCCGGAATTGCGTCTATTCAAAGAGATAGAGCGGGTCGGCGATTCGAAGAAAAGCGGACGCGCTCTAGGCGATCATCGTCCCGCAGGAAAGCGGTCGCGCCATGCCTTCTGAGCCCCCTCGACCGGGAGCGCTGATGCCTCATAGATACCGCGGGCAATGGCGCGGGCCATGACCGATGTCGCGAGGTGACATAGTTCCATGAAGTCCAGCATATCAGCCATCGGTCGGTGCCCCGTTGAAGCGGCAAAGACCGTGTCGCCGTCGAAGGGCAGATGGGCGGGCAGCAGCGCTCTCGCCAGCCCGTCCTGGCCAAGAATGGAGAGGCGGTGCGCCTCGGCCTTGGTGAGCGTCGCGTCGGTGACGATCGCGCCGATCGTGGTCGCTGTAACATTCACGCCTTTCAGGCGCATGGCAATGTCCCTGTCCGAGATCTGCTGCGGTAAGCCCAGCCCGCCGAACTCGCCGCCTCTCTCGAATGGTGCACCCCAGAAATGCGGGCCGTCGCCGATCGTCGCCGAGCCCAGCGCATTGACTGCGACGATCGCCGCAATCCGATGTCCTGTGCTGCTGACGGCACTCGCCGAACCGAGGCCACCCTTGAACGTCGCAGTCGTCGCGCCCGTTCCGGCGCCCACGGTGCCGAGCTGGAAAACGCCCTTCTTCGCAGCCTTGAAAGCGTCGTAACCGAGTTCGCGGTAGGGCGATTGCAGGCCCCAGTCCTTGTTGCCGCCGTTCAGCAGATCCATGAGGATCGCCTGCGGCACGATCGGCACGCGCGTCGTTCCCACCTGTAGCCCACGTCCGGCTTCTCGCAGGCCCGCCTGCACGCCACCGGCAGCATCGAGGCCGAAGGCCGATCCGCCCGAGAGCACCAGCGCATCGACCGTACCGACCGTCATCGAAGGATCGAGCAGCGCCGTGTCGCGTCCTCCGGGAGCGCCGCCCAGCACGACGCCTGAGGCAATCGCCGGCTCGTCGAAGACAACAGCGGTAACACCGGATCCGAGAGACAGATCCGTGACGTTGCCGACGGAAACGCCTTCGATATCGGTGAGGAGATTAAGGAGGTCGGCCACGGGTTATCCTTCGCTCGTCTGACATGCGCAGCATGCTGGCGATAGGATCGCAAAGAGGCCGGAAAGACAAGACCGCCCCGGCCTGAGGCTCGGAGCGGTCTTAATTGTCGGGACTGACATAAATGGCAGTGGCTAGAGTCCCGGCCGTCGGCCTATGTCAGACATGCATCGGCCTTGCGTTCTGGCGCGCCAACAGGTCACGGATGGCGAGTTTCACCTCATCCGTGTTCCGGAAACGCTGCTCATCAAGATCATGCACATGGAATTTCACGGCGATGAACTTCAACCGATCTTCATCCGGGACAACGATGCCGACGGGAACGCCGGCGTATTCGATCACTTGCTTCTTCATAAAAAATACTCCCACTGCACTCACGTGGCGCAGATACGGCGAATTGACAGTTTTGGTCCGAGTGGGGGACGAACGTCACATTCGACAGCGCGGGCGGGAGAGTGCGCCCGAGCGGTCATGGCCAAGCACGAACCGCCCAAGGCCAAAAGCGATGACTTCGTATACCTGCATATCACTTTCCTTAGTTGGCGTTGTACTTGTATGGCTTTCCGGGCAGACCCGGACAGTCACCGATGAGCCGTTATTAATCTACCAATGATGTAGACTATAACGAAGATATCTACGGAACTATATTCCGAAAGATGTCAAAATGTCGACGATCGGAGAAATAAAATTCTTTTGCCGGCGAAGTTTAGGAAAGAACGATATCACGCTTTCGTACGACTTCGCGCGGCGAGCGGCTCGCCGATCACCGACCTACATTTAGGAAGTCGCAGCCTTATCGACAATGCCCAGTAAGGGTAAAAATAGGATGGTCGCGAAATCACCCTAATGGTTAATGCCGCCTTGAAGGCGGCTACCACCCCTCATCCAGCACCTTTTCCAGGGCCTTCAGGAAGAAATCGGCACTTTCGGGCTGCAGGCAGAGGGGCGGCTTGATCTTCAACACATTGAGGTGATCGCCAGTCGGCTGCATGACGATGCCGAGCTCGAGCAGCCGATCGCAGATCGCGGCCGTTTCTTCGGTGGCCGGCGTCAGCGAATCATGGTCGCGGACGAATTCGAGACCGAGATAGAGACCCATGCCGTGAACGGCCCCGACCAAGGGAAAGCGTCCCATCAGCCCGACAAGCCCGGCCTTCAGGCGATCGCCGACCTCACGTGCGTTCTGCTGCAGTGCCTCGTCCTTCAAAATGTCGAGAACCGTCAGGCCGACGACAGAGCTCACCGGGCTGCCGCCGGTCGAAGAGAAGAAATAGCCTTCCTTTTCCAGTGATTCGGCGATCTCGCGGCGGGTAATGACGGCGCCAAGCGGGTGGCCGTTGCCCATGCCCTTGGCCACGGTGATGATATCGGGCACGACGCCCTGCTGTTCGAAGCCCCAGAAAAAATGTCCAAGGCGGCCGTAGCCGACCTGCACCTCGTCGGCGATGCAAAGACCGCCGCGCTCCCGCACCAGGGCATACATCCTTTCGAGATAGCCGTTCGGCAGCGGAATGCCGCCGGCATTGCCGTAGACTGATTCGGCGATGAAACCGGCAAGTCCCTCGTTCCTTTCCCTGATCCCGTCGAGAACTGGCATTGCCGCCTCGACATAATCTGCGGTTGATTCCGGTCCGCGGAAGCGACCGCGATAGGTATTCGGCGCCATCACGGGATGCACCCAGTCCGGCCGCGTCGTCAGAGCCTGCGGATTGTCGGCAATCGAGGTGGAAACGGCATCGCTTGCGACCGACCAGCCGTGATAACCCTCCAGCAGGCAGAGCATATTCACGGAGCCGGTATGCGCCGCGGCCAGACGAAGCGCCAGGTCGTTGGCTTCCGATCCGCTATTGACAAGAAAGACGCTGTCGAGCCCTTCCGGCGCCAAAGCCGTCAGCCGCTCGCAGAATTCCGCGACAGCCGCATAGTGAAATCGGGAATTGGTGTTGAGCCTTGACCATTGCTGCTCGACCGCCGCCGTCAGCCGCGGATGCGCATGACCAAGAATAGTGACGTTGTTGACCATGTCGAGATAGGCGCGGCCTTGCACATCGAAGAGATGTTCCCGCCAGCCGCGCTCGATTTGCGGCGGATACTGATAGTAATGTTTCTGCGGCTTGGCGAAATGTGCGTCGCGCAGCGCGAGCCAGGCTGTGGCCTGCGGTCTCGGTGCGTCCATCGCCGGGTTGAGAATGCCGGCCGGGGACGGACATATGTCCGCCCAGACCTCGGCATGACCGGCGCTGCAGAAAAGCGGCGGCACCAGCGAGGGCATGCGGCAGAGCTGGACGCGCAACCCGCCCACCGAAGCTTCTTCTCCCGAGACGGTGCCGAGGGGCTCGCCCGCTGCAACTTCGGCGTCCTCTTCCAGCGAGGAGTCCGCGCCGTCGAGATGAAGGCTAAGATCGTCTGACGACAGAACCAGATGCTGCCCCTGCCAATGGATGCGCCCGGCAAAGGGCGCTGCGACTGCGGTGCCTGCCGGCAGGCAGATATCGCTATGCAGGGCGAAATTCTGCGGTGGCTCAAGGCTCAGGGTCTTCGTATGGGTAAGCCGGAATTCGCCGTAGCGTGTTGCCGCAATGCTGGATTCGATCGCGGCCCTTGCGAGCAGCTGCCAGTCCATATCCGGTTTCGACCAGTTGCCGTCCCCGAAATTCGCGCTTGTGACCGAGAGGTCGATGACTGTCATGGTCTCGGATGCAATGTCGGGCAGCAGCGGCAACCAGCCCGTCTTATCGAGCGCAGGCATGTCCACGCCCACCGCCTTGAGGATTGCGGCCTCCATGACATCGGGATCTGCCGAGGTGGCGATCTCGAAGATTTTGCGTTCGTATTCCAGATTGCGGCGGACGTAATCATTGTCCGGATCGATGGAGAGCTGCTGCTCGCCGCTGGCGGCAAGGATGACGGCGCGCGCCACGGTCAGCGGCCAGAGCGCACGCAGCTCCGCATCGTTGAGCGGATAGGCGGCGTGGTAGGCCTGAATTGCCGGAAGGATGGCGAATGCGTCGCCCTCCACGTGATGCAGAAGCGAAGCGCAGGTCACGGCGAGATCGCCGACCAGCCAGCCCTGGATGATGTCGCCGAAATCGATGACGCCATCAGGGATGAGACGGCCGTTGGCATCCGGCCGGCTGACGACGTTGTCGCCTGTCACATCGTGATGAACAGGCTGTATGCGCAGGCCGCTTGCCAGCGGCTGGATCCGCTTGACGGCTGCCACCATCGCCTTGGCGATACGGTCGCGGGTTTCGTTGTTGGTGATTGCCGAGAGCAGCTGCACGGCAACCGGGCCCGCGCGGCGCAGATCCCATTGCAGGTTGCGGTCCAGTCCGAGATGGTCGAAATCGGAGAGATCGCTGGCAAGGCGTGCGCAGAGCGCGCCGAGGGCCGAGATCGAGGCGACCGGGAGGTGCTTGCGGCCCGTCAAAGACTGGCCGTCGAGATATTCCAGCAGGCGGACCCGGTATTCCTGATCGTGCAGGGTGAGGTCGACGATCTCCTCACCACTCAAGGATGGAATGACGGCCGGAACGCGCAGCGCATTTTCCTTGGCCTTGAGATGCCGAATTGCCGCATTCTGCGCTTCGAGTTCGACAACGGCGTATTCCGCCCGGCAGATCTTCAGCACGTAGTGCGCCTGATCGGTTTCGACCCGATAATTCCGGTCCTGCTGGCTGCCGAGTTCGCTGAGCGTGCCGGAAAGTCCGTAATGTATGTGAAGGATGTCCGATGCGTCTTCCGCCGAGACCTCCGGTCTTGGCAATTGAATACGGTTGGCGAGAGCGACGTCGGCCATGGCATCCCCGGAAAGCGGTTATCTACAACAGCAAATAAGCGCAAACCTGCCAGCGGCAAGACAAAGATGCAATCGCCCGTGATACTTAGGAAGGAGTGCGTTTCAGATGGTTGCTTCGGGCTATCCGATCGAGGGCTGGGCGACCAACAAAAAGAGCGCCGGTTTCCGGCGCTCTGTCATGCGGCTGCTGTCGACCCTCACCCCATCCTCTCCGACGCATAGCTACCCGGGCTTGCCGGGAAGACGACGGTGCGGTTGCCGTTGATGAAGGTGCGGTGGTGGATATGAGCGTGGATGGCGCGGGCCAGTACCTGGCTTTCGACGTCGCGGCCCATCGAGACATAATCCTCGGCCGACTGCGCATGCGTGACGCGCACCGTGTCCTGCTCGATGATCGGGCCTTCGTCGAGATCGGCGGTGACATAATGCGCCGTCGCCCCGATCAGCTTCACGCCGCGCTCATAGGCCTGCTTGTAGGGATTGGCGCCCTTGAAGCTCGGCAGGAAGGAATGGTGGATGTTGATGATGCGTCCGGACATCTTGCGGCACATGGCGTCCGACAGGACCTGCATGTAGCGGGCAAGCACGATCAGCTCGGTGCCGCTCTGCTCGGCAAGGTCCAGAAGCTGGGCTTCCGCCTGCGGCTTGTTTTCCTTGGTGACGCGGATGTGGTGGAAGGGGATGTCGTGGTTGACGACGACCTTCTGGTAGTCGAAATGGTTGGAGACTACGCCGACGATGTCGATCGGCAGCGCGCCGATCTTCCAGCGATAGAGCAGGTCGTTGAGGCAATGACCGAAGCGCGACACCATCAGCAGCACCTTCATGCGCTTGGTGGCATCATGCAGCTCGGCATCCATGGCGAATTTCTCGGCGACCGGCTTGAAGCCCTCGACCAGCGCCTCGGCGCCGACGCCTTCCTCAGAGATGAAGCTGACGCGCATGAAGAACTTGCCGGTGTCGAGATCGTCGAACTGCGAGCTGTCGACGATGTTGCAGCCCTGCTCGGCCAGATAGTTCGATATCGCCGCAACAATCCCGCGCGTCGACTTGCAGGATACCGTCAGAACGTAGCTCTTCATGTCGTTTTCCTCTGTGGCAGGTGGTGCCGCCTGCTTAAATCAAATGAAAAGCGCCGGATAGGTCGAGGAAATTTCATTTCTGCGACAATGAGTGCGGCAAGTCCTCAAATTCCTGCAGGATTGGTCTCGTCCCTCGGTGCTCCCTGCCGTCCAAATTACGGAAGGCATCGGAAAATCCCGTTCCCATTGCGCCTTCGAAACGCGTATCCCCGCCGTGGGGCTCGACGGGCAGGCGTTTTAAGGCTTCAGGCCTCATCCTTTGGACGGGCTGGCCTTGGACGGGCTGGCGAGTACCGGCGCGCTCCGGCGCCATTTCTTCCACCGCGTCGGCGTCGTCAGTTCATGGACGATAGCGCCACCGATGGCGGAGAAGATCATGCATGATGTCACGAAGACCGGACCGTGGGTGACGATGTCGATCTTCAATATGCCGCAGGCGACGCGCAGGAAGGCCAGGGTGAAGGCATGGGTGATGTAGACGCTGTAGGACGCATCGCCGAGATAGTTCAGCCAGCCGATTTCGGGCAGGCGGGAGAAATCGATCGAGACTGCGGAATAGACGATGATGACCGCCGGAATGCCCCACATATAGGAGCGCATACTCGCATCGCACAGCGTTTCGTTGATGAGCAGAAACGCAAAGCCGAGCGCGATGGCAGGCCATGCCAGTCTTTGCGGCAAGAATATCTTTTCGAGATAGAGCTTGGCGAGAACCACGCCTGCCAGGAACTCGTAGATGATCGGATCGCCGTAGAAGGTTGTCGCCGTGCTCTGAAAGGGCAAGAGATGGCAGCCGACGATGATGGCAGTCATCGCGCCGAAGAGTGAATAGAGCCGCCATCTTTCAGGCACCAGCAGAAGCAGGCCGAACACGCAATAGAAGAACATTTCATAGTTCAGCGTCCAGCCGGGCACGACGATCGGCGTGATGAGATCGGGATCGGCCGGATTGCGCCAAGGCAGGAACAGCAACGAAGCGACGAGATGCGGGAGGTTGAAGACGGTCGATTTGAGGATCGTCGGAGCGATGAGGGCGACCACGGCCGAAAAGATCGTCGCCAGCCAGTAGAGCGGCACGATGCGCTTGATGCGCCGGCGATAGAACTCGATCGGCGAAATCCGCCGTCCCACCGTCGTCAGCCACATGACGAAGCCGCTGAGAACGAAGAAGATGTCGACGCCGGTCTCTCCAAACAGGTGAAACTGCCAGTCGAAGCCGGCATTGACCTTGGGAACCTGCAGGACCGAATGGAAATAGACGACCATCAGCGCGGCGATCGCACGCAGATACTGGAGCTGAACAAGCATGGAACGCCCTAACCCTTACGCAGCCATGACATGCTCGGAAAGATCTGGCGTCTCCCTCGATTAGCCCGGCACCTTGCTACTCGCTACATCTTCAAGGTGTTCCTGGGTCGAGCGGGGATTTTCGGAAAACCGCATATATCCGACCAGGAGCCACAACAGCCCGGCGATCTTCATCGAAAAGATCGCAGTTCCGCCAATCATCATATTCAGAAAAATGAAAAGAGAAAGTGAATGGGCGCAGCGACGCTGCGCCGGGCTCTCGCCTGCGGGAAAGAGGCAGATGAACAGCCAAAACATGATAAGGCCGAAGATCGTCGACCCGTAGATGAGATAGACATAGCCGCTATCGGCGAATTCGGTGATGCGCGAGACTTCAAGGCCAAGCACGGCGTTGACGTCAAGATCGAGCATCTTAGTGATCGTCAGACCGATGCGGCCGGTGAAATTGTCTCCCGTCTCGTTGGGCTTCATGTAATGCACGAAGAACCCGACCAGGATCAGCATCGGCATCAGCACGAGGTCGAAGGCCTTCGGGATTTTCGGAAATAGAAAATAGCCGAATATGCTGATGAAGGAGAAGATCAGCATCGTGCGGGTGTCGTTGGTCAAAAGGATGAGCACGATCGTCGCGATGCACAGAGCCTTTTCGATGAAACCCAGCTTCGGCCAGAAGGACAGCAGGTAGATGACGATCACGCCGCAGAAATTGGCAAGCGACACCTGCTCCAGGAAGATCGACGAGGAGCGGTGATTGATAAGGCCGAAGGAGAAGCGACCTTCGAAACCCAGTGCGTTGGCGAAAAGGCCGGTATTGTTGAAGCTCGCCTGCTTGATGCCGCGCGTGTTCTCGAAATATTCGCCGGGTCCAAACAGCGAAACGTAGAAGGGAGTGCTGACCACCTCGCAGACCAGGCCCGCAAAAACGCACAGGCAGCCGATGAAGAACGCAAGCCGCATCGTGCGCTCGTTGGCCCAGCCGCCGATTCCCGCAAAGCAGAAGACAATCAGCACATTGCGGAACTGATCGATGAAGGTGATATGGTTGAGCACCGTCACGTAGATCGTCATGATCAGCGTGAAGAGGAGATAGAGGAAGAGTGGCAGATCCTCCTCATAGATGCCCTTCTTCAGGATATAGGCGACGCTGAGCAGCATCGCCGTGCTTTCGCAGAGCACGACGGGCGTGACAGTCAGATGCATGATGTTGTGGTTGATATAGGCAAGGATGCAGTTGTAGAGCACCGACAGCAGCGTGATCGCAAGAATGGGATAGTCGATGCGCTGCTTTTCGCCTGAACTATGCATGAAATATCCAAAAATGACGGCGTTCGGTCGCCCGGCCGCAGGATATCAGTCACGTGATTCGCGGCAAAGGCCGGATCGAGCGGTCAGTTCCCGGGTTTGACCGCCGTGCATGCCGGCGCCGGCAATGCCTTCTTGCTAAGACCTGCGGTCAGAACCTTCATCTGCGGCTTGTCCCTGCCGTTGCGGGGCTGAACGTTCAGCGGCTCTTCCGGCGGCCACCAGTCGCCCGCCGCCCAATAGGTCCAGCCCAGCCAGACATCGCTGTTCTGGTTCATCACGTCGAGCATCTGTGTCAGGCCGTTCAGGCACGGGTCGTTTGCCCCGGCGCCGAATTCGCCGAGGAAGCCGCGCTTCTTGTTCTGACGCAGCCAGTTGGTCACCTCCACCAGCCCTTGGCGGGCTTGGTCCGCACCTTCGCAGGTCGCGTGAGTGCCTGAGGAGTCGGCGTCCAGATACTGATGGAACTCGTAGGCATAGTAATCGAGAGGGTCCTTGACGCCGATCATGACACTGGCGTTCGAGCCACCACCGAGCCTGTCCTGGCTCCAGGTCCAGGCGCCGCTCCAGATCGTTCCCGGAACCAGGATGAGATTGCGGGCGCCGACGGTCCGGATGCTGCGAATGGCTGTGTTGGCCGCGTTCAGCCAGTCGGGTGCCTTGATATCATGCGGCTCGTTCATCAGCCCGAAGAGGACGCCGTTTTCGTTGGCGAACTCGACGGCTAGCCGCGCCCAGAAATCGCCGAAGGCGATGTCTGTTGCCGGTCGCTGCGTGACCTGCGTCTTGTCGTAGTAGCCGAAATTGTGCGGATCGAGAACGACGGCCATGCCGTTCTTGCGGATGAGCTCGACGGCGTCCTTGAGATGCTGCAATTCACCCGTGTCGAGTGGTTGCCCCAGCGTCGGCTGCAACCGTTCCCATTTGAAGGGCAGACGGACGACGTTCATGCCTTTACGGGCGAAATAGCGCACCGTCGCTTCGGAAGGGTAGGTATAATTCGTGCCGAGAACCCCGCCGCGATCCCCATATTCCGCGCCGGAAAGGTTTATTCCGCGGTAGCATATCTCGGGAGTGGCTGCACCGGATGTACTTGCGGCCAAGGCTGGTAGGAAAACGGCTGTGGCGGCAAGTGAAAGACGCATCAGCCTCTTTACTATACTCATGCAGGCTCCCTTTCCTCGCACACCAAGGGGAAGGCGGCTCTCCGGACGCTACTTCTTACAGGCGCCCGGATGACAGGTCTATGTGGGTCAGCCAGCAATTGTCGGTGAGATCTGGACGAGATTGGAACGTCCTTAAGAATCCCTTAGCCAAACATTTCTAAACTCCAGGTGATCTGCCGTGTACGGGTAATGCGGACGGCAGCGAAAGTCTGACATGAGTTCGTACGAGAAGAGTAAGGGAACAAGCCGCCTTCCGAGCTGGCGCAGCAACGAGCCGCCTCCTGGGCAGCCCGAGGATCTTCGTATGCGCGGCCCCGTGATCCGGCCGTCAGATTTCATCCAGCAACCCCGGCCTGCGCCTGTCAGCGAGTTGCGCGAACGCGCCGAAGAGGAAATTGCACGACAGACATCCGCGCAGGCGGAAACTCGACCGGCATCGGCACCCGTACCTGCTCCCAGCGCTCCGCCGCAGGAAGAGGTTCACGAAAAGCCCGTCGAAACAGTCGCGCCCGGCCCCATTCTCGATCTCCGTTCCGCCGTTCGCGCGATCTGGGCGAGACGCCTGCTCATTATTATTCTCGCGGCAATCATGGGTGGTCTTGGCGCCGCTGTCATTCCAATGCTGCCGCAGAAATTCACGGCGGAGACCAGCCTCTACTTCGATCCGCATCAGGTCAGTGCTTCGGATCCGCAACAGGGCACCGCCGCACCCGAATTGATTTCCGCGCTTATCGACAGCCAGACGCAGATACTCGGCTCCGGAAAGGTCATGGGTCGCGTGGTCGATGCCCTGAAGCTCGATCAGGATCCTCAATTCAACGGTGGAGCGACCGGCGAGACCGCGAAATACGTCGCGATCGCGGTGCTGCAGAAGGCTGCGGTCATCGCCCGTGAAGCCACCACCTATGTGGTCTCGCTCAAGGTTACGACGCGCGACCCCTTGAAGTCGGCCCAGATCGCAAACCAGATCGTGACGTCTTTCAGGGATGAGGAAAGCAAGGCGGCTGCGACGGCCTATCACAGCACCAACACTGCTCTCGACAGCCGACTGGACGATCTACGCCAGCAGGTGCTTGATGCCGAGAAAGCCGCAGAGACCTATCGGGCGGACAACGACATGGTTGCCGTGCAAGGTGGCGGCTTCATTTCTGACAAGCGCCTGACGGCGTTGAACGACCTCCTGGTCACCGCCCAGCAGAAAACAATCGAGGCCAAGGCCCGTGCGGACGCCGTCGGCAAGCTGAGCTTCGAGGATGTCGTTGCCAGTACCAGTCCACCGGCCCTGAACTCCACCTCCAATTCGCTGACCAACCTGCGTCAGCAATATGCCGTTCAGGCCGCCAATGTCGGAAGCCTCGAAAGCCAGCTTGGCGCTCGCCATCCGAGGCTGCTGGCGGCGCGGTCTTCCCTCGAAAGTATCGCGGCTGAAATTCGAAGCGAGCTTCAGCGCCTGTCGACCTCAGCGCAGTCTGATTATGAACAGGCGCAGAAGGCAGAGCAGGGCATTGCCAAGGAGCTGGCCGTCCAGAAGGCAACCCAGGTCAACACCTCGGGCAAGCTTGTCGAATTGAACGAGCTTGAACGCAAGGCGACCGCTGCAAAGGACATTTACGAGGCCCTGATGAAGCGCTCGGACCAGGCGAGCGAAGACCAAAGCCTGTCGCAGACCAATATCCGCGTTATCTCCGAGGCGGTGCCGCCATTGAAGGCTGACGGGCCGGGAGGGAAGGTCATGATGGTAGCCGGCCTGATCGCCGGCGCCCTTTTTGGCATTTGCCTGGGCATGGCTATTGCGGTCATTGCCAGCCTGTTTCGGCATCCCGTCTTACGCGGCTATTTGTCGAAATGATCCGCTGCGTCGGCGACTTGAGAATGTTTGTATTGAGATTCGCCGCCCCGGCGATCTACCGCACCAAACACGGAGAAGTGGTGGGAGCTGTTGCCTTTTGGCTCTAGAGGCATCAATAGAGGTTCCTGCCTGGACAAATACACCGGGAACCATGCAAGAGATATGATACGCTGTTCTGATGATCGGCGCCGGAGGAAGACATAGCTATGATACCGGCCGATAAGCTCGTTCTACCCTTCCTCGCGCTACCCCGTACGACCAAGCGCGCCCTGGCGCTGATCGTGGACTCCAGCCTGTGTGTTCTCACTGTCTGGTTCGCATACTGTCTTCGTCTGGATGGTTGGGTGATTCTGGAAGGCGTCGAATGGCTGCCGGCAATCGTGTCCCTGCTTGTCGCAATCCCGATCTTCATCGTGCTTGGTCTGTACCGCGCCATCTTCCGCTATGCCGGACTGTCCGCCTTCATGACCGTTGTAAAGGCCGTTTCGATCTACGGTTTGGCCTTCATGACGATCTTCACCGCGATCAGCGTACCGGGCGTGCCGCGAACCGTTGGCATCCTGCAGCCACTTCTGCTGCTGATCGCGATTGGCCTTTCGCGCATGTGGACGCGTTACTGGCTTGGTAACGCCTATCAACGCCTCCTCAATCGGAATGCCCTCTCCAGGGTATTGATTTATGGTGCCGGGACTTCCGGTCGGCAACTCGCCGGTGCACTTGCAAACAGCGCCGAACTCAACGTCGTCGGCTATCTCGATGATGACAAGAATTTGCACGGCAGCATCATGGGCGGCTTGCCGATCTACGACCCGTCGGATTTGGCTGCGTTGGTCGCAACCGGGGAGATCGGCGACGTCCTCCTGGCATTGCCCAATGCCACCCGACAACGTCGCAACGAAATCCTGGAGGAGATGCGAAAGGTCAGAGTGACCGTGCGAACGATGCCGGACTTGACCGCGCTCGCGCAAGGCCGCATCGCCGTAACGGACCTGAAAGAACTCGACATCGAAGATCTCCTCGGCCGCAACGTTGTCGTGCCGGACCAGGCTCTGCTTGATCGACATATTAAGGACAAGGTTGTCATGGTGACGGGGGCAGGAGGGTCCATCGGCAGTGAGCTCTGCCGTCAGATCCTTCGAAATGGTCCTGCCTGCCTTCTCTTGCTGGAGCAGAATGAATTCGGGCTCTACGCCATTCACGCCGAGTTGGAAAAGGCTGCACTGCTACTTGAGCGCGCAGATATACGCATCATTCCCTTTCTAGCTTCCGTCCGGGACGGTCGCCGGTTGCAGCAGATCATGGAAACATGGAAGCCGAGTACGGTCTATCACGCCGCGGCTTACAAGCATGTCCCACTCGTGGAGTATAATCCCGCTGAAGGAATCAAGAACAACGTGCTCGGCACGCTGACGACGGCCCGGGCCGCGCAGAATGCCGGGGTCGCAAGCTTCGTGCTCATCAGCACGGACAAGGCGGTGCGTCCGACAAACATCATGGGCGCCAGCAAGCGGCTCGCCGAGCTCGTTCTTCAAGCACTGAATGCGGATCAGAAGCCGGGCGCGTCGACCACATTCTCGATGGTCCGCTTCGGCAACGTGCTCGGTTCGTCCGGATCGGTCGTGCCGCTGTTTCGCCAGCAGATACGCGATGGCGGGCCGATTACGCTGACGCATCCCGATATAACCCGCTACTTCATGACGATCCCGGAAGCCTCGCAATTGGTCATTCAGGCCGGCGCTATGGCACAGGGCGGCGATGTCTTCCTTCTCGATATGGGCGAACCCGTTCGCATTGCTGACCTTGCCATGCGGATGGTGGAGCTTTCCGGCCTGACTTTGCGCGACGACGAAAATCCCGACGGCGACATCGAGATGGAGATCACGGGGTTGCGGCCTGGTGAGAAGCTCTACGAGGAGCTTTTGATCGGCGATGATCCGCAGGCCACTCCGCATCCCCGAATCATGCGGGCACATGAGGATTTTCTGCCATGGCTGGAATTATCGAAGCGTTTGAACGCTCTGGAAGCGGCTCTCGATGAAAATGACGTGCCGCTGACGCGCAGCATGCTGGAAAAGCTTGTTGCCGGCTATTCGCCGACCGTGGAGGTCGTCGACCTCGTTTTCCGGGAGAGGGAAGCAGACACAGCCGCCTGATGGATCTGCTTGCTAGCCAGCATCTTTCGCATTTTCACCGCGTAGTACCAGCGTCGAACCTGGTCGTGGGTGCGGAACCAGTGAGCCGAGACACGAAGCATGAAGTGCTTTTTGACTGCCCGGTAATGCACTCGCCTGCCGATTGCAGTATCCCCCCTGAACGGGCTGAACTCGACGATGTTCTTTTCCATTGAAAAGGTTTGAACGCCGGTCGACCAACCGCGCTCAAGGGCGACGTCGAAAGGCAACAACATCGGTCGCAGCGTAACCAGCAGCTTTTGAGCTGCCTTACGCGTGAGAATATAACAGGCGGCCGAGCCTTGCGGCCCGTGCAGACAGCGACCGACGATATCCCTTTCGGACGTTTCCAAATGCGGCTTGAATCCGACGGCGCGGTGGTTGACGAGTTTTACCAGGCCCATATCGGGCGCGGCAGTGATTGCCGCAATGGCACGCTGTATCAGCCTGGGATTAAGGTCGACGTCATCCTCGATGATGATCGCCAGTTCGTGGCCACTGTCGACAAATTGCTCCATAGCCATCAAGTGGCTGCGGTAGCAGCCATATTCGCCGGCCAGAAGTCTTCTGCCGTTATGATATACAAATTGATGGGGATGGAAATCGACCCGATCCTGCTCGGGAACCGCACTGCCGTCGACGGCTGTAATACGCACAACGTTTAGACCGTACCGCACGGCTTGTCCGCGCAATCTTTCCCACCGATCGACGGAGCGATCCAGGTTGATCGCATATATGAGAATGGGTGCTGCCGGAACGTCGGCTGCATCGCTATCTGCGGACGATTTCCCCCTACTCACTCGCTCGAGAATAGCCTTAACTCCGACTAAATAATCCCACCCGCAAGACACGGTATGCCTGATATCTCATGCTAATGTAGCAGAAACCCATAGGGACACAAACAAGGATTGCGTCTCTGCCACTCTCCCCCCGGCTATATGAACCCGGCTGTCGGAGACTGCAAGACGTTTTTAATCTCCTGTGTATAAGGTCGGATCTGCGCAACAGCGCTATCCCATGAAATTCCGGGGCCAAAGCCGATCTCGCCATGGGAGCGGCACGTCTTTCCGCGATCTCCGGACCACTCAGGACGACCGATAGCGTTGACCACGGTGCCTGAAGAGATGCTTGCCTTTACCTTGGCGTAAGTCATGGCGATCACTATATCGAATGGAGGCCAATGACCGAATGTTGAGACACCGCTAAGGACCAAGGCAGATGAAGATCGCCATCAAAACCACAATCGTCGCCTTGGTGTTTGCTGCTATCGCTCCTGGTCTGTCCATGGCGGGAAATCCGGTCAATTGGGCCGCTGCGGGAAAGACCATATATCCCTACAAGGATTTGCCTGGCGTCACTGCACCGACGCAGCAGACAGCCGACGACAAGTTCAGCTGCCGCACCACGACCATTCATTCCTATTGGTGGCGTGGCGGTATTTATCGCGGCCTGCCGCGGCTTGGCTATGTCTGTGACCAGAACGGTGTCATATCGTCGAGCACCAGACCGCCGAATTGGTCCTACTGGCAGTATAACGACCGGAACAGATAACCACAGAACGCTGTTTGTCGTAGTTCATGGCGCGCCCACATAGCTCTATGCCGCCGTGCGCGAGGATCGTGTCACAGCGTGCGGTTGCTAAGCCTGTATGCTCTGTCACAAAAACGATAGGATAGCTGCACAACAATCGGGATGCCTCCGAAAGCGATGTCTATGACCGAGAAGAGGAATCCCGATGAAGAAGATCATTTTGATTGCGGCTCTTGGCCTCTTTGCCTCAAACGCCATGGCGATGTCGCGGCATAGCTCCCAGTCGATGACATGCGCCCAGGTGCATGACGAAATTGCAAAAGACGGCATGATGGTCTTGCGCTATCCGTCCAAGCAGAAATCAGACATGATGATGTACAGCCGTGCCGTAACAAACTCGATGAGCTGTGTCGGGATGGGCGGCATGGCAAACACGACCGTGCCGACGAGCGATGATCCGAAATGCAGGGTCAAAACCTGCAATCCCACAACCGGAAAAGGTCCGAACAAGAATCAGTAGCGCATTCAGGACGGTGGCCGCCTGCTATATCTGCATTGATGGAGGCAGAACAACGCCAATCCACGGTTTGCATCGCGACGACTGAAACGCAACGCAGGTAGCCACCGTTGGCGCTTGTTCAGCACAGCCACCAGCGGCAGCGCTGAATGCGGTCAACATAATGAAAAAATTAAAGATTTAAGGATGATCGTGGCAACGATCAAAATGGAATGGTGCCCAGAAGAGGACTCGAACCTCCACACCCTTTCGGGTACCAGCACCTGAAGCTGGCGCGTCTACCAATTCCGCCATCTGGGCGACGGAGAGCCATGTACGGGGGTGGCTCTTTGCTGTCAACAGGGTTTTTGAAGTTTTCATGGCAATCCGCAAAAAACCGTTTCCAACCACCCCTCGAACGGCGACGAAACCACTTCTCCTACGCTCTTGAAGGCCGTCCTCGAGATAGCCTCTCATCGCAATAGCGTGACCGCGTCTTGGATGGCGATGATTTCGCTCTACATTTTAGAGAATGCTGTTGTGGGGAAGTCGCGCAGGGGATGGAAAGTTGCCATGATCGTTTTCGCTAGGATCACGCTGGTTTGCGTGTCTCTTCTTGTTTTGCTTCTGTCCCCCCTAGCCGCGAATGCCGTGCCGCTGGGGTCAATCGGTCCACAGGTGCATTCGGATATCGTGAAGGTGCAGACGCTGTGCGATTACAGGGGCTGCTTTGGCTTCGGGCCTCGGCAAACATATCGCCCGCCTACCTATCGCCCCCCAGGATACCAGCCGCCGGTCTATTACAGGCCGCGCGCAACGGGTACGCCAAACCTCATATACCAGCCGCCGACCACGACCTCGGTCCCGCCGCCGGTTCGCCCTGCCACACGGGCGCCAACCCTCAGCCGCCAGCATGTGCAGTGGTGTCAGGCGAAATATCGCTCCTATGATCCGACCACCAATCGCTACCGGACCTTTCGCGGCGGGTCGCTGGCCTGTTACTCACCCTACCAATGAACTGACCTGATCAGGCGTCCGTTGCCGTGCGGTCGGTGTGGCCAAGGTCGCGGCTGGGATCGATGACATCGCGCACCCGCTGCTTGAGTTCCTTGGGGCCAGGAAAGCCGCCATCGCGCTTCCGCTCCCAAAGGAGTTCACCGTCGATGCGAATCTCGAAATTTCCGCCGGTACCGGGAATCAATGCGACTTCGCCGAGACTGTCGGTAAAGGTCTGCAGCAACTCCTGTGCCATCCACGCGGCCCGCAGCAGCCAGTTGCATTGTGTGCAGTAGAGTATGGTTATCCGGGGCTTGTCGCTCATCAGCGTTCCTTTCGATCAATCTCGATTATCTAGAGCAATTCCAGCAAAAGTGTCACACGGTTTTGCGTCCGGAATTGCGTCAAATCAAGGAGATAGAGCGCTTCCGCGATTCGAAGAAAAGCGGAAGCGCTCTAGACAGGCCGGATAGTGGTCGCAAGCATTGAAGACCCGCTTGATATTGCCGCAGAAGCGAGATTTGCCGCACTCTTTTTATTGCCGCACGCACTATATAGAAAAGGAAAGGCGGTCACCCGAATCATACGGGCGATCGGTCTTGATCAAGCGGGCGGACGGAGCGCGTGGATGGGCAGCGTAAAAAGCGTGAGATCACTGGGGGGCAGAATTCGGGCGCGGTTTTCCAATCCGTTGTTGGCGCTGGGGAGCGTGCCTGCCGCTCTTGGTGCTGCTATTGCCCTGGTTCTATTGCTTGCGGGCTCCAATCCGGCAGCCGCCGCGGATTGTGACGATATGGCTACGCCCGGCATAAACTGGAGCGGATGCCACCGGAACAACATCATTCTCCAGGGCAGCGATCTGCATGGTGCCAATCTTGCCGGCACCCATTTCGACAGCACCGATCTCAGCAACACCAATCTTCAGTCAGCCAATCTGGAAAAGGCGACCATGGTGCGCACCTGGCTGACGGATGCCCATGCGGAGGGTGCCAATTTCTCGCATATCGAGGCCTATCGTTCGAGTTTCACCAATGTCGTAGCCGACGGCGCCAGTTTTGCCGGTGCCGAACTCCAGCGGGCGGACTTCAGCGGCGCCAGGCTGGCAAAAACGGATTTCGAGAAGGCGGAACTCGGCCGAGCCAATTTCGACAAGGCGGATCTGAGCGATACCCGTTTCACGCTCGCCAATCTTTCTCGCGCCAACCTTAGCAGCGCCAAGCTGCAGGGGCCAATCAATTTCGATAGGGCCTTCATGTACCTGACGCGGATCGAGGGACTGGACCTCTCTGCCGCGGCGAACCTGCAGCAGAGCCAGATCGATCTTGCTTGCGGCGACAAGGCGACGAAGCTGCCTTCCGGGTTGAACATACCGGCGAACTGGCCTTGCCCGCCTGACGACAAGGATTGATGCCGGGAGCGGACGATAGCCACAGGGTTAGTGGACGTGTCGCCCTCTAAGTAATTTCGGGAATGGAGGACCAATCGTGAGCGAATTGAACCTACCTGCGGAAGGCGGATGCCGCTGCGGGCGCGTGCGGTTGAAGATCACCGCACCCCCGCTGCTGACTATGGCCTGTCACTGCAGGGGCTGCCAGCAGATGTCGTCCAGCGCCTATTCGCTGAGCGCCGCGATCCCGGCGGACGGCTTCGAGGTAACAAAGGGCGAACCCGTCATCGGTGGGCTTCACGGCGCTGACGCCCACCATTACTTCTGCCCCTATTGCATGAGCTGGATGTTTACGAAGTCGGAAGGCATGGACTGGTTCGTCAACCTGCGCCCGACCATGCTGGATGACCCAAGCTGGTTTTCTCCCTTCATCGAGACCTGGACGAGCGAGAAGCTGCCCGGCGCGACGACGCCGGCGGTTCATAGTTACGCGGCGCTGCCGGCCATGGAGGAGTATGAGGTGCTGGTGAAGGAATATATGGGGCAGGCGTCCTAGAAGCCCTGGAAGAGGAAGTCGGTCGCGGCAATGATCGTATCGGCCTTTGCTGAAAGATCGGCAATCGCCTCGCCGATTTCGGAGACCGGCACGGACGCCATGCGTTGGGTGGCCATGACATAAAGTTCGTCGTTGATCCGGAAGCGCGGATTGAGGCTCGATGCCGCCTAGCTCATTTCGTCGACAGAATGAAGCGGAACCACCACTCTGGACGGGAGGCTATCGAAGAAATTGGCCTGCAGATCGAGCACCAGGATATCGCTGCCTTTCAATCGATAGACCTGAAAGCGAGCCATTAAAATTGCCGGTATTTAGCGAGCGGCAGCCCATGTTTTTCGACATATTCGTTTTCGAGGCGGATGGCTTCAGCGTTTTCGATAAGCCAAAGCCGTTCGCGCTCCGCCTTCACGGCGCGCGCGATGCCGTCCTCGGTGGCGCGGGAGATATTGATCTTCAGATCCCGCGCCTGAGTGACGAGTTTTTCGTCCAGAGAAAGATTGGCTGCTTTTCTTTGCTGTTGAGACATTTCAGCGGCTCCATCATGCGCACATCATATGCACATGAGTCGCCTGTGCAAAGACTTACTCGTCGCCCATCTTGAGCGCGGCAATAAACGCTTCCTGCGGGATTTCGACCTTGCCGAACTGCCGCATGCGCTTCTTGCCTTCCTTCTGCTTGTCCAGCAGCTTGCGCTTGCGGGTGGCGTCGCCGCCGTAGCATTTCGCGGTCACGTCCTTGCGCAGCGCCGAGATGGTCTCGCGGGCAATGACGTTGCCGCCGATCGCTGCCTGGATCGGGATCTTGAACATGTGCTTCGGGATCAGCTCCTTCAGCCGCTCGCACATGTCGCGGCCACGCTTTTCGGCAGACGAACGATGGACGAGCATGGAGAGCGCGTCGACCGGCTCGCCGTTGACGAGGATCGACAGCTTGACGAGGTTGCCCTCGCGGTAGTCTTCAAGATGATAGTCGAAGGAGGCATAGCCCTTCGAGATCGACTTCAGCCGGTCGTAGAAATCGAAGACGACTTCGTTGAGCGGCAGGTCGTAGGTGACCATCGCGCGGCTGCCGACATAGGTGAGTTCCGTCTGGATGCCGCGGCGATCCTGGCAAAGTTTCAGGATGCCGCCGAGATAGTCGTCCGGCGTCATGATCGTCGCCTTGATCCAGGGCTCGCGGATTTCGCCGATCTTTACGACATCGGGCATGTCGGCCGGATTATGCAGCTCGCGCTCGCTGCCGTCGGTCATGCTCAGCTGATAAACGACCGAAGGCGCCGTTGCGATCAGGTCGAGATCGAATTCGCGCTCCAGACGTTCCTGGATGATCTCAAGATGCAGCAGGCCGAGGAAGCCGCAGCGGAAGCCGAAGCCGAGCGCAGCAGAGCTTTCCATTTCAAACGAGAAGCTTGCATCGTTAAGGCGCAGCTTGCCCATGGCAGCGCGCAGATCCTCGAAATCGGCAGCGTCGACCGGGAAGAGGCCGCAGAAGACGACAGGCTGGGCGGGCTTGAAGCCCGGCAGCGCCTCAGCCGTCGGACGCTTGTCCTCGGTGATCGTATCGCCGACGCGCGTGTCGGCCACTTCCTTGATGGACGCAGTGATGAAGCCGATCTCGCCGGGGCCGAGACTGTCGACATTGACCATCTTCGGCGTCAGCACGCCGACGCGCTCCACCTGGTATTTGGCGTCCGTGCCCATCATGCGGATCGTCTGGCCCTTGGTCAGCACGCCGTCGAGAACGCGCACGAGAACCATGACGCCGAGATAGGTGTCATACCAGCTGTCGACCAGCAGCGCCTTCAGCGGCGCTTTCTCGCCGCCCGCGCTCTTCGGCGCCGGCAGCTTGTGGACGATCGCTTCCAGAACATCGGGAATGCCGAGCCCGGTCTTTGCCGAAATCAGTACGGCGTCGGAGGCATCGATGCCGATCACTTCCTCGATCTGTTCCTTGATGCGCTCCGGCTCGGCAGCGGGCAGGTCGATCTTGTTGAGAACGGTGACGAGCTCGTGATTGTTGTCGATTGCCTGGTAGACGTTGGCAAGCGTCTGCGCTTCGACACCCTGCGAGGCGTCGACGACCAGCAATGAACCTTCGCAGGCCGAGAGCGACCGCGAGACTTCATAGGCGAAGTCGACGTGTCCGGGCGTGTCGATGAGGTTCAGAATATAGGTCTCGCCGTTCTGCGCCTTGTAGTGCAGGCGAACGGTCTGCGCCTTGATGGTGATGCCGCGCTCGCGCTCGATCTCCATGTTGTCGAGCACCTGCTCCGACATCTCGCGCTCGGCAAGGCCGCCCGTCGTCTGGATCAGGCGGTCGGCCAGCGTCGATTTGCCGTGGTCGATATGGGCCACGATCGAAAAATTGCGGATATGCGAAAGCGGAGTCGTCGAATTGGTGCTCATGCGCGCCATATAGCAGCGGCGGCAACGTCCGCAAAGCGGTAATTAACCCTATGTTCGCCCTATTTTACAGGCTGCGCGATGCAGTCCTGCCATCGGGACGCGGCATGGGTCAGACGGGCCATGTCTCCAGGTTCCACGCGGAGTCCCAGAACATCCATTCATATTGCGAAGCGCGCACGAAGACATCGAGCATTTGCGTCCGCTCCGCCTCGGATGCTCCACGGGCGGCAAGGTCGGTCAAGGCGATCACTTCGCGGGCGCCGGCGGCAAATTGCGGATCGCCATAGGTGTTGATCCAGGCCTGGAATGCATTGCCTTCGATCAAGGGCCTGTTCTTGATGGCCTCGCCGACTTTCCAGTAGATCCAGAAGCAAGGCAGGATGGCGGAAAGCGCCACCGGGTAGGAGCAGTGATAGGCTGTAGCGAGCAGGAAGTTTGTATAGGCAAGGCCGGTCGGCGACGGTTCGGCAGCCTCGACATCCGCAGAGGTGATGCCGAACTGGGTCAGAAATCCCGCATGCAGACCCTGCTCGACGTTGAGAGCTTTCTGGGCTGAGCCCAAGAAGCGCAGGACCTGCGCGTTGTCAGGCGCCTTTGCCGCAACGACGGCCAGGCAGCGGGCGTAATGCTTGAGATAAAGCGCGTCCTGCAGGATGTAGTGCCGAAAGATTTCGGGCGGCAGGGTGCCGTCGGACAGCCGTTCCAGCAGCGGCAGGGCTTCGATGCTGGCGCGGATCGATGCGATCCTCTCCCATGCGGCGGTCGTGAAGCTGTCCGTTGCCGGCTGGCTGGCCATTTGGTTGTCTTGCATGCCTTTATCCATTCCAATCCTGATTGCCGGGCGGCCCGGCTTATTACAGCGCCACAATAGGCAAAAGCTATGGCAAAGACAGCGCAAAACGCACTTGCTCAGCCATTCGAAGACGATCGTCGGCTACGGTAGTTTTTGACCTTGATTCCATCATCGGATCATGTATTTCTCTTATAGTAGAAATTGGGTGCCGAGATGGAAGAAGAACTCGAAATCGCGATCGGTCTGCGTATCCGCCAGCTGCGGATCGCCAGGGGTCTGACACTCGACGAACTGGCGACAGCGTCAGGTGTCAGCCGCGCAATGATCTCCCGCATCGAGCGAGCGGAAGCCAGCCCGACGGCCTCGCTGCTTGCAAGACTTTGCGCGGCGCTCGGCCTGTCGCTGTCGGCCTTCTTTGCCGAAGAGGACAAGCTTTCCTCGCCGCTTTCCCGCCGCAACGATCAGCAGGTCTGGCGCGATCCGGAAACTGGCTATCTCAGACGTTCCGTCTCGCCTTCGGCCACGGATTCGATGGTCGATCTCATCGAGGTCGTCTTTCCCGCCGGAGCCCGCGTCAGCTTTCCGCCCCATGCGGCAAGCCACGGCATGAGGCAGCATGTCTGGCTCTTCGAGGGAGAGATGGAGATCACCTCCCGCGACACCGCCTATCACCTCAAGCCCGGCGATTGCCTCTACATGCCCGTGGGCGAGGGCCACGTCTTTCACAACCCGTCCGACAGGCCGGCGCGCTACTGCGTCGTGCTCGATCGCGGCGGCCGATAATTCCCCTCCCTTCAGGAGCAGACCATGCCAGATATCCGCCTTCTCACCGCCACCGAGGCGCGCGCCGCCATTCACGATCTCTGCGAGATATTGGCCGATTGCGTCAATGACGGCGCCTCGGTCGGCTTCATGCAGCCCTATACCTCGGCGGACGCTCTGTCCTATTGGCAAGGTGTCGTCGAAACGGTCGAAACAGGCGGAACCCTGCTTATTGTCGCCGAACTGGAGGGAACAATTGTCGGCACGGTGCAAATCGGCTTTGCTTCCATGCCGAACCAGCCACATCGCGGCGATCTGAAGAAGCTGCTGATTCACCGCTCTGCCCGCGGCAAGGGTCTTGTGCGACTGCTGATGGAAGCGGTCGAGCGGGAGGCGGCAAGACAGGGCAAGACATTGCTGGTGCTGGATACGGCAACCGGCAGCGATGCCGAAGCGATCTATCCGCGCCTTGGCTGGGAGCGGGTGGGCGTTATTCCGGACTACGCGCTGTGGCCGGAGGGTGGCTTCTGCTCCACCACCTTCTTCTACAAGCGGATCGGCTGATTGAAGTGGCTGTTTGCCGTTTCGAGCGTCATTCCGGACGTCCAATGAAGAGCATTCCACCCGAAACGTTGCGCGGCATCGATGTTTTCTACTGAATCGTCGATGAAGGCGATCTCGTGGCGTTCATAACCGGAACGCTCGGTCGCAATCCGGAAGAAATCTTCGGAAGGCTTTTTGTGACCAAGGGCAGCAGAATAAAAGATGCCGTCGAAATACTCGGAAAGCCCGAGCCGCTCCATCAGGTAAGCGGCGCGCCGATGCTCCTGGTTGGTGGCAAGAAATAGCGTGACGCCTTTGTTCCGGTACTCAACGAGCCCTTCGAGCAATTGCCTGTCCAGGCGGGAATCGTTTTCGAACCAGTAATCCATCAGCGTTTCAGGCGTGATGTTCGGCGCGATGCGGTCGAGCACACTCTTAAGGCGCGGCTCGATCTGCTCGCGGCCGGTGACGATATCCGCCCAATAGGGTTTGAAAAACGCCTGTTGCAGCATTTCGCGGGTAAGGCCGAGATCCCGCTCCAGATAGGTGAAGTACGGTAGACCATCTGCCGGACGTCCATGAACCAGCACGCCATCGACATCGACCATAAGGGCTTTCATAAAAATATCTCTCGTTCTGAAAATCGGCCGCTCTGAAAATCGGCGTGAAGATGCTGTCGTTTTGCCGCAAGGGCAAGACCATTTGGGATTACTTTTCTCTTCATCGCGAATCCGTGTAACTCTCGATCCGTCAAATGCAACCGTCATCCATAGGGGCCTGATATGCGCGTCATCTACTCCGAAGATCACAAACTGCGCGACGCCAAGACAGAGTTGCATGGCGGGCTTCTGGTGACGCCATTCGAGGGGCCGTTCCGGGCGGAATGGATACTGGAGGCCGTCAGGGATGCCGGGTTTTCGGATGTCGTCGCGCCGAATGTGCATGGGCTGGAGACGGCGCTGAAGGTCCATGATTGGGGCTATCTCGAGTTCTTGTCGAACGCCTGGGCGCTATGGAAGGCGAGCGGGGCGGAGGGCGAGGCGATCCCGACCTCCTTTCCGGTGCGCCGCTCGACACAGCGCGTGCCAAACGATATCGACGCCCTGCTCGGCTATTATGCCAACGCTGCAGAGACGGCGATCACCGAGGGCACCTATGAGGCCGCCATCGCCTCCATGAAATGCGCGCTGACGGGGGCCGACTGGCTGAATGCCGGCAATCGATTTGCCTTTTCGCTCTGCCGCCCGCCCGGCCATCATGCCGGCATCGATCTCTTTGGCGGCTATTGCTTCATCAACAACGCAGCCGTCGCCGCACAGCACCTGATCGATCTCGGCGCCAAGAAGGTCGCGATCCTCGATGTCGATTTTCACCATGGCAATGGCACGCAGGACATCACCTATGACAGGGGCGATATTTTCTTCGTCTCGCTCCACTGCGAGCCCGCTGATGCCTTTCCTTACTTCTGGGGCTATGCCGATGAAAACGGGCAGGGGCAGGGCGAAGGCTGCAATGCCAACTATCCGTTGCCGCGCGGCACGACATGGCAGCCATGGTCGGCAGCCCTTGCCGACGCGCTCTCACGGATCAAGGGGTTCGGCGCAGAAGCGATCGTGGTCTCCCTCGGCGTCGACACGTTCGAGCGCGATCCGATCAGTTTCTTCAAGCTGACATCGGAGGATTTCTTGCGCATGGGTTCCGAAATCGCCGGCGCCGGCTTGCCGGTCCTGACCCTTATGGAGGGCGGCTACGGCGTGCCGGAAATCGGCCTGAACGTCGCCAATATGCTCAAAGGGCTGGAAGCCTAGAGACGCCTCGCTGATGAATTTGCCTGTCACCGACGACGATACACCAGCTTCGGACGTTCCGACGTCGCGCATGCTTTCCTGGGCCAAGAACTCGACCATCTACAGGCTCGAACGCCGGATGATGACCGAAAAGCAGCTCTTCGATGCCATCGCCAAGAAGGCGAAATCGAAATTCGAGGATATCAGCAGCGCCCAGGTAAAGGCGCTCGCCGAATACGCGGTGAAATTCGCCTATGACCAGAAAGCGCTGGATGACGTCGCCTTCGCCGCGATCAGCACGCGCACGGCGATGCGCAATGGCAAGTCGAAGCGCGTCATCGCTCAGAAATTGTCCTTGAAGGGCGTGGCGACAGAAACGGTCCAATCGGCGGTGCAGGATGCCGACGACCTCGTCGCGGCGGTCATCTTCGCGCGGAAGCGCGGTTTCGGCCCATTCCGGCGAGGAGATCTGGATGAGAAGCGCAAGGCAAAGGAACTATCGGCCTTTGCGCGAAACGGATTCGGCTTCGAGATCGGGAGGCGGGTTTTCGAAATGGACGCGGAGGAGGCGGACGAGGTCCTTTATCCCGATCGGCCGCTGTCCTGAGCCGCGCTCAAGATCAATGCCGGTTATCCCAGCATCAGAAGATTGAATTTGCCGTGCTGCTGCAAGCCTTCTATCAACAACCCGAAATTGGGAGAAAGCAGTGGCTCAACAGCCGGGTGATATAGGGATGGATGGCGTGGAGGCGAAGCTTCAATCGGCCTCCTCATCAGGCATGGCTGCGGGCGCCCTGATGTGCCTGATGTCAATGTCGTCGATCCAGTTCGGGGCGGCGCTGTCGGCGCCGGCCATCGCCACGTTCGGGCCGGCCGGCGCATCGTGGCTGCCTTGCTTTTGCGGCCGTCATGCTTGTGGTCGCCATCCGGCCGCCGGTTTTGCGTTATAGCGGCGCGCAGTGGGGCGCTGCCCTTGTGCTCGGGACCACCACGGCCCTGATGACCATGTGCTTCTTCGCGGCGATCGAGCGCATCCCGCTTGGTCTTACTGTCGCCATCGATTTCCTCGGGCCGCTGTCTGTGGCGACGCTGGGATTTGGAATGAGCTGGCGATTGGCATGGCCGGCTCTGGCAGGAGTTGGTGTTCTTTTCCTTGCCTATGACGGAGAGGGGTGGGTCGGGAGCCTTTCCGGCGTCCTTTTCGCCGCAGGTTCAGCGGTCGGATGGGCGATCTACATTCTGCTGACCAAGAAGGTCGGCGCCGCCTTCAAGGGGCTGGAAGGTCTCTCGATGTCGCTGCTTGTCGCGGCTGTTGTCGCAACACCCTTCGGCTTTGCGGCAGCCGCTCCCCATCTCGACGCCTATGGCCTCCTGGAAATGGCAGGTCTGGCGCTATTGGTGCCGCTCTTGCCCTACGCGCTTGAGATGACCGCGCTTCGGCGCATGCCGACAGCGTCCTTCGGCATCCTCATGAGCCTGGAACCGGCCATCGGCGCACTGGCTGGCTTCGTCATCCTGACGCAGCCGATGACGATCCTCCAGATGATGGGGACGGCCCTCGTGGTGACCGCCAGCGCCGGCGCCACCTTCTCGGCTGAAAAGTCGTGAGGTCAGGCGGGTTTCCGTGCCGGATCGTCCAGAGCCGGATTGTAGAAGAGCGAGAGCGTCAGGCTCTTGGCGATGCGCTCGGCCGTCGCCATGAACCATGCCTTGGCTTCCGCATTCGGCGCGATATCGTCGAGCGTCTGCGAAAACAGGCTCAGCCATTTCGGAAAGAGCGCCGGGGTCAAGTCCTGGACGCCGAGATGTGCTTGCACCGGCTTGCCGCCATAGGCGCCGTTGCGGAAGGCGACGGCCGACCAGAAGCTTTTCATCTTGGCCATATGGTCGGGCCAGCGCCCGTTCAGCTTGGCGTCGAAAACCGGCCCGAGTTCCGGGTGATCAAGCACGCGACCGTAAAAGGTCTCCACCAATTTGTCGATGAAAGCTGCATCCACCCCGATCGCCTTCATATCGGCTTCGGCGCGCTCACGGATCGCGGCGACATGCGCTGCGCGTCCCTGAAGATCATTATCCGTCACGAATTCCACCTCGGCCGCACTATGCGGCACACCTGATATAAGCTTTCTCTGCCCGGTCCCAAAGCCCGGCGGCCTGCATTGCCGCATTGCACCGAAATCAAGCCTCGGGGCTCTTGACCCGAAACGGCCGCTTCTTTAGTTTTAGAATAATTCTAAAATGGAGATTCTCACGATGGCTGGATTTTTCAGGTCGTCCAAACGTTCTTTTTCATCTTTGACAGAACAGGAAATCCTCGCCATCGGCATTGCGGCCGAAGAAGATGACGCCCGCATCTACCTCGCCTATGCCGATGATCTCAGAGAACGCTATCCGGCATCCGCCAAGGTCTTCGAAGATATGGCGGAGGTGGAGGATACCCACCGCAAGACGCTGATCGACATGCATCGAAAGCGTTTCGGGGAGCGTATTCCGCTGATCCGCCGCGAGCATGTCAGCGGCTTTTACGAGCGAAAGCCGGATTGGCTGCGCAAGAACCTCTCGCTCGAGGCAATCAGGCAGGAGGCGGAAGCCATGGAAGCGCAGGCCTATCGCTTCTATGTCGAGGCCGCCAAACAGATTTCCGATGCTGGAACGCGCCAGCTTCTCGGCGATCTGGCCCTTGCCGAGCAGGGGCACGAGGACATTGCGCGGATGCTGGAGGGCAAGCACACGCCGGAATCCGTCAAGGAGGAGGAGGATGCGACCGCCCGTCGGCAATTCGTCCTGACCTATGTCCAGCCCGGCCTTGCGGGCCTGATGGATGGGTCGGTCTCGACGCTAGCGCCAATCTTTGCGGCCGCCTTCGCCACGCAGGATACCTGGCAGACCTTCCTTGTCGGCCTGTCCGCGTCCGTTGGCGCTGGTATTTCGATGGGATTCACCGAGGCAGCGCATGATGACGGCAAGATTTCCGGTCGTGGTTCACCGATCAAGCGCGGGCTTGCCTGCGGCATCATGACCGCGATCGGCGGCCTTGGTCACGCGCTGCCATACCTCATCCCGGATTTCTGGACCGCCACGATCACCGCCGGCATCGTCGTCTTCTTCGAGCTCTGGGCGATTGCCTTCATCCAGAACCGCTACATGGAAACGCCGTTCCTCCGGGCAGCCTTTCAGGTTGTCATCGGTGGCTCGCTGGTTCTGGCTGCCGGCATCCTGATCGGCAACGGTTGAGGTACTCCCTCGAATTTTAAGATAACGAAATATTAAAAGCGGGAACGCTCCTGTCCCTGACTGGTTTGTGTGTCGAGGCCGCAATGGTCTCGACATGAAACCCAAGGAGAAATCAAATGGCAAACCAGGGTGGAACCCATGACCAGCACGTAAAGGCCGGTCAGCAGAGCCACAAGAATATGGGCAGCCAGCAGGCTTCGTCCGGTTCCAAAAACGATCAGTCGAGCGGCAACCGTGGCGGCTCGCACGAGCAGCATGGGAAGTCTGGCCAGCAGGGCCACAAGAACAATTAGCAACTATTGCTCGATCCCAAGAGTTCGCGATCGCGAATCCGTGGATCTGAAAATAGAAAGGCCGGCAAAAGCCGGCCTTTTCTTTGATGTCTGCGTTCGATTATTTCAGCGCGCCGACCAGGACGTCGCGGCCGTTTTCGATCGTGACCCAGCGACCGGCATTATAGCTCGCCTGGCGCTTGATGTAGGAATAGGGCGTCTGGTACCAGAGCTTTATATCGTCGCTCAGATTGTCGAGAATGTAGTCGCCCTGCGCGGTGCGAAGCGTCAGTACGGCATGGCCTTCGCCATCCGGCTTGCGCACGACAGTCATCAGCAGATCGGATGTCGGAATACCGCGCTGGATGAGCATGCGGCGCTTCAGCAGCGCAAAATCTTCGCAATCGCCGGCGGTGACGGGATAGGCCCAGTATTCCTCGACGCCGTAAATGTCCTGATCGGTCGCCGGCGTGATGGTCTTGTTGACGTACAGATTGACCTGGCTGATCAGCGTCCAGGTCTCGGGCGTCATGCTGACCGGCATCAATTCGCGGGTCGGGCCGCATTCGTTGCTGTAACGCTGGCAGAAATCGTAGTGCCCGATCGGCTGGGAGGTCACGTCACCGACAACCATCGATGGCGTGTTCTGTGTCGCCGGCATCGCCGGCGTGGACATGACAATAATAGCCGCCAAGGCTACGAACAGGCCCTTGATACGCACACCCAACTTCCTTGTATCGCCCCGTCATTTATTAACGAATTGTTAATGGAGGGGGGTGCGGGAAGTCAATCGTTACTTATTCGTTAACGCCGGTTACTCCTAAACATGGTTAAAATGGCACATAAACAGGAGCTTACGTTGCGTAAGTTCGGCGCAAATTTGGCCGATAAAAAGGCAGATGCCGTCAAATTGATTAACGTGCCGCCATTGCCTCGGCTGCAGCAAGCATACGGTCCAAATCCTGCGGCCGCGACAGCCGGTGGTCGCCGTCCCGGATGAGCGTCAGCACGACATCATCGGCCGGCAGGTGCTCGACCAATTTCAGCGCGTGGGCAAAAGGAACATCCGCGTCCTGCATGCCCTGCAGAATATGCACGGGGCATCCCGTCTCGATCATGCCGGTCAAGACCTGGTTGGCGCGGCCGTCCTCGATCAGCGCCCTGGTGAAGATGTTCGGCTCGGGGCTGTATTCCGACCGTTCCTCGACATAGCCCTTCTCCGCAAGGGCCTTCCTTTCCGCCTCTGAAAGGTTTGGCTCGATCAGGTCTATGGTGAAATCGGGCGCAGGCGCGATCAGCACCATGCCCTGGACGACAGGCGCTTTCTTCCGCTTGCGCAATTCCTGGGCGATGCGCAGCGCAATCCAGCCGCCCATGGAGGAACCGACGAGCACGAGGCGCTTCGGTTTGACGTGGTCGAGCACGGCAAGCGCCTCGTCGAGCCAGCGGGAAATCGTGCCGTTGGTGAATTTGCCGCATGACAGGCCATGGCCGGAATAGTCGAAACGGATGCAGCCAAGCCCGCGCCGTTCGGCAAGGGCGTCCAGTTCCAGCGCCTTGGTGCCGCTCATGTCCGAACGATAGCCGGAGAGCCAGACAAATGTTGTGCCGGCAACCTTCTTTGTCGCTGGACGGATGAGCATGGCGATCTGCCGTTCCTGATCGCCGGTCCCGATGGAAAGAAATTGCGTCTCTTGGGTCTTTGGCGCCTCGGACATCGGTAACTCCTAGATTTACACTCTATAAAACAGATTCGCGGATGGCTGACAGGAGGTGATTTTTCCGTTAAGGCGTGCTATTGACTTCATAGCAGCAGTCACGACATTGCCGTCAGTTGCGCCGACGGAGGCTTGAGGCTGCAATCATCCGAAATAAATCTAGGAGAGTACGACCATTCGCAGACCTTTTAAAACCGACGCGCCCGTAAAGGAAGGGCCGCGTTCAAATAGGGAAATACGCATTCCCAAAATTCAGCTGATCACGGCTGATGGACAGAACATGGGCGTTGTCCCGACCGACCAGGCATTGAAGATGGCAGAGGAAGCCGGCCTCGATCTGGTTGAGATTTCTCCCAATGCTGAGCCGCCCGTATGCAAGATACTCGATCTCGGTAAGCTGAAATACGCCAACCAGAAGAAGGCCGCCGAGGCTCGCAAGAAGCAGAAGATCGTCGAAATCAAAGAAATCAAGATGCGCCCGAACATCGACACCCACGACTATGAGGTGAAGATGAAGGCGATGGGTCGCTTCTTCGACGAGGGCGATAAGGTCAAGGTAACCCTGAAGTTCCGTGGCCGCGAAATGGCTCACCAGGAACTCGGCATGAAGCTTCTGCAGCAGGTCAAGGAAGACACGCTGGAAATTGCCAAGGTTGAGGCTGAGCCGAAGCTTGAAGGCCGCCAGATGATGATGGTGCTCGCGCCCAAGGCGTGAGCGCGCCATCCGGTGGAAGACCGAGCCGTCCGAAGGGGCGGCTTTTTCTTTTCTGCATCTTCTTCTTTGCCCCCTCGTTCTGGGTTGTCACACGCAAGTCAAAATTCCGCCTGACGCCCCGTTGCACTTTGGCGGCGCTGCGGTTATAAGCGCGCGTCCGAACTGACCGGCAGGGCATGCCGTGGCGGTTCAGAATGCTTGCAAGACGGTTCGTCACCGCTCTAGCAGTTCAACAACACAAGCACCCGCGCTTTTGCGGACCCGGCAAGCCGGATCTGCGAGGGGCGCTTTTTCATAAAGCGCAGACGGGGCACAAAAGGAGTAGCAAAATGCCCAAGATGAAGACGAAATCCTCTGCCAAGAAGCGGTTCAAGATCACCGCGACCGGCAAGGTAAAGGCCGCCGCTGCTGGCAAGCGCCACGGCATGATCAAGCGCACCAACAAGTTCATTCGCGATGCACGCGGCACCATGGTTCTCGCAGAACCCGATGGCCGCAAGGTTATCAAGAATTACTTGCCGAACGGTCTCTAAGACTTTTCGTAACGCTTAAGACTAAGGAGATCATGACATGGCACGCGTAAAAAGAGGCGTAGCAGCCCACGCCAAGCACAAGAAGGTTCTGAAGCAGGCCAAGGGCTTCTACGGCCGCCGCAAGAACACCATCCGTACCGCAAAGGCAGCTGTCGATCGCGCCAAGCAGTACGCAACCCGTGACCGCAAGGTCAACAAGCGCAATTTCCGCGCTCTCTGGATCCAGCGTATCAACGCTGCCGTCCGCGAATTCGGCCTGACCTATGGCCGCTTCATCGACGGCCTCAACAAGGCTGGCATCGAAGTCGACCGCAAGGTTCTCTCCGACATGGCGATCCACGAGCCGGAAGCATTCGGCGCGCTGGTTGCAGCCGCCAAGAAGGCGCTCGAGTACCTCAAGGACTCTGGCACCCCGAACGAGTTTGAAGGCGCGGTTCGTTGAGCCGCGCACGTTCGTAAGAACGTGCAAAGCTGGCTCAACGCTTAAAGTGGCGCATGTACCTTTCGAGCGGGCTTCGCCCGCACGGGACATGCGCTGCCAGCACTTCCCAGGCTTTACGCTTTTTTGAATTTTGGGAAACCCGCGCTGGTTTGGGCTAGCGCGGGTTTTTCTTTCTCTGTACTGCTTGCGCCGACTTTTCATGACCTGCCCGATCCCGGACGGAAAGAAGACAATGTCAGATATCGATCAGCTGAAATCCTCACTGCTTGCCGAGATTGCGGCCGCCGCTGACGAGCCGGCGCTTGAAGCCGTGCGCCTATCTGCCCTCGGCAAGAAGGGCTCGATCTCCGAACTCCTGAAGACGCTTGGCGCCATGACGCCGGAAGAGCGCCAGACCCGCGGCGCTGCGATCAACGGCCTGAAGAACGAGGTCACGGAAGCGCTTTCTGACCGCCGCGCGACGCTGAAGGACGCGGCAATCAATGCCCGCCTGAAGGCCGAGACCGTTGACGTCAGCCTGCCGGTCCGCTCCTCGCCGGTCGAACGCGGCCGCATTCACCCGATCAGCCAGATCGTCGATGAAATCACCGCCATCTTCGGCGACATGGGTTTCTCGATCGCGGAAGGTCCCGATATCGAGACGGACTACTATAATTTCACGGCGCTGAATTTCCCGGAAGGCCATCCGGCCCGCGAGATGCACGACACCTTCTTCTTCAATCCGGATGAAAAGGGTGAGCGTAAAGTGTTGCGCACGCACACGTCGCCTGTGCAGATCCGCACCATGGAGGCGCAGAAGCCGCCGATCCGCATCATCATCCCCGGCAAGACCTATCGTCAGGACAGCGACGCGACGCACTCGCCGATGTTCCATCAGGTCGAGGGCCTCGTGGTCGACAAGAAGGCCAACGTCGCCAATATCCGCTGGGTGCTCGAGGAATTCTGCAAGGCCTTTTTCGAGGTCGACAGCGTGACGATGCGTTTCCGCCCGTCCTTCTTCCCCTTCACCGAGCCCTCCTTCGAGGTCGATATCCAGTGCGACCGCTCCGGTCCGATCGTCAAGTTCGGCGAAGGCACGGACTGGATGGAAATCCTCGGCTGCGGCATGGTTCACCCGAACGTGCTGCGCGCGGGCGGGCTCGATCCGGACGAATATCAGGGCTTTGCCTGGGGCATGGGCCTCGATCGCATTGCCATGCTGAAATACGGCATGCCTGATCTGCGCGACTTCTTCAACGCCGATGTCCGCTGGATGACCCACTATGGCTTCCGCCCCCTCGACATGCCGACGCTGTTCGGCGGTCTGAGCGTGTAAGGAAGGATTGGACCAATGAAATTCACACTCTCCTGGCTCAAGGATCATCTGGAAACGGATGCCACCCTCGATGAAATCTGCACACGCCTCACCCAGATCGGTCTGGAGGTCGAGGATGTCGATGACAAGGCGGCATTCAAGCCCTTCGTCATCGCCAAGGTTCTCTCGGCGGAAAAGCATCCGCAGGCTGATCGGCTGAAGGTGCTAATGGTCGATATCGGGCAGGGCGCTCCGGTTCAGGTCGTCTGCGGCGCTCCGAATGCGCGCGAGGGGCTGGTCGGCGCCTTCGCCGCTCCCGGCACCTATGTTCCCGGCATCGACGTGACGCTTGCCGTCGGCAATATCCGCGGCGTCGAAAGCCGCGGCATGATGTGCTCGGAAAAGGAACTGCAGATATCAGACAGTCACGACGGGATCATCGATCTTCCGGGTGATGCGCCTGTTGGCACCAGCTATGCCGCTTTCGCCCATCTTGACGATCCGGTCATCGAGATCAACCTGACGCCGAACCGTCCGGATTGCACTTCGATCTACGGCATCGCACGCGATCTCTCGGCCTCGGGTCTCGGCACTCTGAAGGCACGTCATGTTCCGTCCTTCCCGGTCAGCGGCGGGACGCCGGTCAGCGTGACGCTCGATCTCGATGATCCCAAGCTTTGCCCCGGTTTCGGCCTGCGCCTCGTACGCGGCGTCAAGAACGGCCCGAGCCCGAAATGGATGCAGCAGCGCCTGCTCGCCATCGGCCTGCGCCCGATCAGCGCCCTCGTCGACATCACCAACTACATGACCTTCGACCAGGGCCGCCCGATGCACGTCTTCGACGCGGCAAAGGTTCAGGGCAACCTGACAGTCCGCCGGGCAAAAGAGGGTGAGACGGTACTGGCGCTCGACCAGCGCGAATATAAGCTCGGCCCGAACAACGTCGTCATTGCCGACGAGAACGGCGTCGAGTCGATTGGCGGCATCATGGGCGGCGAACATTCCGGCTGCGATGAGAACACGACCGACGTCCTGATCGAATCCGCGCTTTGGGATCCGATGAACATCGCCAAGTCCGGCCGCGGTCTCGGCATCATCACGGATGCACGCTATCGTTTCGAGCGCGGCGTCGATCCGGAATACATGATCCCCGGCCTCGAGCGCACGACCGAACTGGTGCTGGAATGCTGCGGCGGTACTGCCGCCGAGGCGAAGATCGTCGGCTATGAAGGTTACAAGGCCAAGATCGTCGATTTCCCTTATTCCGAGGTCAAGCGCCTGACCGGCCTCGAAGTCTCGACGGATGAGGGCAAGTCGATCCTCGAAAAGCTCGGCTTCTCCGTTTCCGGCACCAGTGAACGTGTCTCTGTCTCCGTGCCCTCCTGGCGGCCGGATGTCGATGGCAAGGCGGATCTGGTCGAGGAGATCATGCGCATCCACGGCGTCGACAACATCAAGCCGGCGCCGCTGGAAAGCCATGCGGCCGTCAACGGCAAGATCCTGACGACGCTGCAGATCCGCACCCGCATCGCCAAACGGGCGCTTGCATCCCGCGGCATGCTGGAAGCCGTGAACTGGTCCTTCATCCCGGCGGACCAGGCGACATTGTTTGGCGGCGGCTCGGATGCGCTGAAGCTCGCAAACCCGATTGCAGCTGATATGTCCGACATGCGCCCGTCGTTGCTGCCCGGCCTGCTCACAGCAGCGCAACGCAACGCCGACAAAGGCTACGGCGATGTGGCGATCTTCGAGGTCTCCGGCACCTATGAGAATGATCGGCCGGAAGGCCAGCGCCGCGCCGCCGGCGGCATCCGCCGCGGCACGGCCTCGCTCGCCGGTTCCGGCCGCATGTGGTCCAACGCTGCCAAGGGCGGCGGCAAGCCGGTCGATGTTTTCGATGCCAAGGCTGATGCGCTGGCTGTGATCGAAGCCTGCGGCCTGCCGATGGCCAATATCCAGATCGAGCAGGGTGGCCCCGCCTGGTATCATCCGGGTCGTTCCGGCACGATCAAGATGGGTCCGAAGGTAGTTCTCGGCTATTTCGGCGAGTTCCATCCGAAGACGCTTGATGCCCTTGATGTCGGCGGCGCCCTCTGCGGCTTCGAAGTCTATGTCGACGCCATGCCTGAACCGAAGAAGAAGGCGACGCGTACCAAGCCGGCGCTGGAGCTTTCGCCCTTCCAGGCCGTCAAGCGCGACTTCGCCTTCGTGGTCGACAAGTCTGTTGAAGCAGGCGCGATCATCCGCGCTGCGACCAGCGCCGACCGCAAGCTGATATCGGGCGTCAACGTCTTCGACATATTCGAAGGCGCGTCGCTCGGCGAGGACAAGAAGTCCGTCGCGATCGAGGTCCAGATCCAGCCCGCAGAGCGGACGCTGACGGATGAGGATTTCGAAGCCCTGACGCAGAAGATCGTCACCAACGTCACCAAGACGACCGGCGGCGTGCTCAGAGGGTAAATATCAAAAGGCCGGCGATGGTTCGCCGGCCTTCCCTCATGAATGCAGATGGTAGAGCTTGTTGACGATCGTCCAGCGGCCATTGATCTTCAGCAGGGACAGATAGTCCGAAAAGCGCATGCCGGCGAATTCGTCGACCACCTTGACGGTTGCCGCATCACCCTCGATATCGATCGAAGCGATATCCATCATCGGTTGCGTGCCGGGAGATGCCGGCGTTTCTGATAGAACGGCGGCGATGAATTCATCGCGCGACATCCATTCGACCGACCCCTGATAATTTCCGATAATTGCCGCCTGGGGGTGAAACGCCTTTTTCAGCGCGGCCCCGTTGGAGAAAGCCATTCCCTCGACATAGAGGTGAACGGTCGCCTCGATTGCCTGCCTGTCCAACATTCCTGCACCTCCTGTGCTCCCGGGCACGATGGTACTGTACATGACGAAGTTAGACCATCTTTGATCATCAACGTTTTTCGGGGAAGAACGTTGCCGCGGCCGTTCGGATCACATGGGCGCAAAGCCTGCAGCAGCCCGCCCGGCAGATTTCCCGGGCGGGCTGTTTTTTAGATTCTCAGCGGTTTGTCATGGCCAACGAAGCGTCTGAATAGCGCTTCCCCGCGACCTCGCTGAGCGGAATGATATTGCTCAGTTCGTCCATTTCCTCCGCCGAAAGCACGATCTCCGCGGCAGCGACATTCTGCTCCAGATGATTAAGCTTGCGGGCGCCGGGGATCGGCACGATTTCCTCGCCCTGATGCAGAACCCAGGCGAGCGCAAGCTGCGCTGCGGTCACGCCCTTTTCCCTGGCATGGCGTTCGAGAGCGGCGACCAATGCGGCATTCGCATCGAAGTTCTCGCCCTGGAAACGCGGCAAATTGCGGCGGAAATCGTCCTGATCCAGATCGTCCACCTTGCGGATGGCGCCCGTCAGGAAGCCACGTCCGAGCGGACTATAGGGCACGAAACCGATGCCGAGTTCGCGGCAGGTTGCGAGAACCTCGGCTTCCGGATCCCGGCTCCAGAGCGAATATTCGCTCTGCAAGGCCGCAATCGGGTGAACGGCATGGGCGCGGCGGATCGTTGCGGCACTTGCCTCGGAGAGACCCAGCGTGCGCACCTTGCCTTCCCGAACCAGTTCGGCCATGGCGCCGACCGTATCCTCGATCGGAACGTCGGGATCGACGCGGTGTTGGTAGAAGAGATCGATGACGTCGGTGCCGAGGCGCTTCAGCGAGGCTTCGGCGACCTCCTTCACATGTTCCGGACGACTGTCGACGCCAACCATTGCGGCCGGTCCGGATTTGGTCAGGTCGAGCTTGAAGCCGAACTTGGTCGCGATGACGACGCGGTCGCGAACGGGCTTCAGTGCCTTTCCAAGCAATTCTTCATTGTGGAAGGGGCCGTAGGTTTCGGCAGTGTCGAAGAAGGTCACGCCGAGATCGACGGCGCGGCGCAGCGTCTTCGTGGATTCCTCGTCGTCCTTTGCGCCATAAGCGAAGCTCATGCCCATGCAGCCGAGACCGATGGCGGAGACGGTAAGGTCGTTTCCGAGTTTGCGGGTTTTCATTCTGGAGCTCCCTGAGCTGATTGCTCTGGCCGGCGGTCAAATCGCTCGGCACGCCATGAAAGCTAAGGCGACTCTCCATGTTTGAAAATCCGTGCAAAGCATAACAGCTTGTTCTATTATTTAGATCAATGAACAGAACGCAACTCTCCCAACTCGCGGTTCTGGCCGCCGTTGCCGCCAACCGCAGCTTTCGTGCCGCCGCCAGGGAGCTGACCATCGCTCCCTCGGCGGTCAGCCATGCCATATCGAGCCTGGAAGAAAGCCTCGGCGTGCGCCTGCTGGCGCGCACGACCCGCAGCGTCGCACCGACGGAAGAGGGGAGGTTGCTGCTGGAGCGTCTCGGCCCCGCACTGGAGGAAATCGGCACCGCTCTGGATGCCGTCCTTGATGCGCGCGGCCGGCCGGCCGGAAATCTACGCGTGACCGCCCCGCGCTTTGCTTCTGATGTCATTCTTGGCCCGCGGCTTGGCGATTTTCTCAATGCCTATCCCGATATCACCCTCGAAATCGCCAATGAGGACGCCTTTACCGATATCGTCGAAGGCGGCTTCGACGCCGGCATCCGGTTCGAGGAAAGCCTTGAGGCGGATATGATCGCGGTCAGGATTTCTTCGGACCTGCGCACCGTCATTGCCGGCTCGCCCGCCTATTTCGAGCGCTATCCAAAACCACTCCATCCGCGCGACCTTGTCGACCATCGCTGCATCAAGCGCCGCTTCGCCAACGGCTCGATCTATCGCTGGGAATTCGAGAAGGATGGCCGGGAACTGATCGTGTCGATCGATGGCCCCCTGACGGTCAGCGAAGACCGCCTCTCTTTGCTGGGCGCGCTCAGCGGCGCCGGCCTTTCCTATCTCTTCGACATGCGCGTCCATAACGAACTCGCCGAGGGAAAGTTGATCCGCGTGCTTGAAGATTGGTGCCCGCCCTATCCCGGTCCGTTTCTCTATTATCCCAGCCGCAGGCAGATGCGTCCGGCGCTACGGGCCTTCATCGACTTCTTCAAGATCGGCGGTTGAGGGTTTTGCAGGTTTCGGGTGGCACCGGGAGAAACTGGGGCTAGGTTCCGCGAAAAAGGAGAGTGCGATGAGGAAGCCGGCATCGATGCGAGGCCTCGAGGATCTGGGTCGCGTGCGACTGTCGAAGAATTTCTTCCTGCGCGATTTCCTGCATTCCGAGATCGGCAGCCTCTACGGCATCTCCAATATCCCCGAAAATCCCGATCTGGCGATTGCAGCAGGCAAACGCCTCTGCGAGGAACTGCTTGAGCCGCTGGAGGCCACATTCGGACGCCTTCACTTGCGTTCGGGCTATCGGGCGCCTGCTCTCAACAAATTCGGCAACGAAAACAATCTCAATTGCGCGCGCAACGAGGCGACCGCTGCCAATCACATCTGGGATCTGCGCGACGTAGAGGGTTACATGGGTGCTACGGCTTGTGTCGTCGTGCCCTGGGTCTGGGATCGATACCAGGAGCCCGGCGATTGGCGTCGGCTGGCGTGGTGGATAAGGGATCACCTGCCCTATGCGTCGCTTCAATTCTTTCCGAAGCTATGGGCGGTCAACATCACCTGGCATGAGCATCCGACGAAAGAGATCACCAGCTATGCCGAGCCGCGCGGTATTCTCACACGGCCCGGAATGGCGAACTGGAAAGAGGACCATTCGGCCCTCTATGACGGCTTTCCGCCGCTCAAAAGTTGATGCGGTAGCGAATGTGCCCGTCGCTCTCGACATAGCTGTCATAGAGCTTGCGGGCCGTGGTGTTGGTTTCTTCCGTGTGCCAGTAAAGCCGCGCCCAGCCTTTCTCTTTGCAGAGGCCGACGAGATCGTCGAGCAGTGCCCTGCCGACGCCCTTGCCGCGGGCCGCAGCATCGACGAACAGGTCTTCGAGATAGCAGTCCGGCTCGCGAATCCACGTGCCCTCATGGGTGAGGCAAAGGGCAAAACCCATCACCTTCCCGTCGACTTCGGCCACCCGCATGAAGATGGCGGAAGCCGAATCGAAGATCCGGCGCCACGTCATGTCGGTGATATCAGGCGCGATGGTCACATTGTAGAAGGTGATGTAGTCGGCCCAGAGTTCGCGCCAGCGCGTCTCGTCTTCAGGCCTTGCATCGCGGGTGATCACGGTCATTCTGTTTCCGTCCTGTTCGCCGGCCTTATTCGCCAGCCTTGTCGAGCAGGCTCATTGCTTCAGCGGAAAGGTCGAGCTTTGCCGAATTGATGAGAGCGTCGAGCTGGCCAAGGCTCGTGGCGCTCGCGATCGGTGCGGTCACGCCCTTCTTGCGCAGCAGCCAGGCAAGCGCCACTTCCGCCGGCTTGCTGCCGGTATCCTTGGAGACCGTATCGAGAGCGGCAAGAATGCGCATGCCCTTGTCGTCGAGATACTGCGCCACGCGTCCTTCGCGCGCCCGGCCTTCTGTATCGGCCTTGGTGCGGTATTTGCCGGAAAGGAAGCCGGCCGCAAGGCTGAAATAGGTGATGACGCCGATGTCTTCCTTGACGCAGAGATCAGCCAGCGGGCCTTCGAAGCTGGCGCGCTCATAGAGATTGTATTCCGGCTGCAGAACGTCGTAGCGTGGAAGTCCGGCCTTGTCGGCCGCATCGAGCGATGCTTGTAGGAGCTTGGCATCATAGTTGGAGCACCCGACGGAGCGGATCTTGCCCTGTTCCTTCAGCTTCGCATAGGCGCCGAGCGATTCCTCATGCGGCGTTTCTTCGTCCGGCCAGTGCGAAAGATAGACGTCGATATAGTCGGTCTGCAGGCGACGCAGCGAATCCTCGACGGCCTTGAGGATATAGGCCGCCTTCAGCGTCTTTCCCTCGCCCATATCGGACCCGACCTTGGTGACGATGACAGCCTTGTCGCGGGACACGGTTCCCTTCTTCAGCCACTTGCCGATGATTTCCTCGGAATCGCCGCCCTTGTTGCCGGGTACCCAGCGCGAGTAGACATCTGCCGTATCGATCGTATTGAAGCCGGCGCCGAAAAATGCGTCGAGAATGTCATAGGAGGTCTTCTCATCGGCCGTCCAGCCGAAGACGTTGCCGCCGAAGACGATTGGCGCGATCGAAATCTCTGTTTTACCTAGCCGGCGCATTTCCATGCCGCTCTCCCGAAAATGACTAAAGTGGTGAAAAGAAAGATGCGGCGAAAACCGCTTTACCTATCTAGGCCTTTATGGCGCCGAGGGAAACCAAACTTCGGTGAAATATCCGTGCGGCATTCTAGCGGCATTGCGCTTCGCGCGACGGCTGCATAAGGTGCGCCGAAATCATTTTTGGGAGGGAAGACCATGCTTCGTTTCGGAATTCTGTCGACCGCAAAGATCGGTCGCGAGCTTGTCGTACCGGCCATCCAGGATGCCGAGAATTGCGTGGTGACCGCGGTCGCCAGCCGCGATCTGGCCCGCGCCCGCGAGATGGCGGACCGCTTCTCCGTGCCGCATGCCTTCGGCTCCTACGAGGAGATGCTGGCCTCCGACACGATCGACGCCGTCTATATCCCGCTGCCGACCTCGCAGCATGTCGAATGGACCATCAAGGCCGCCGATGCCGGCAAGCATGTGCTCTGCGAAAAGCCGATCGCGCTCAAGGCCGAAGAGATCGATAGCCTGATCGCTGCCCGCGACCGCAACAAGGTACTTGTGACCGAGGCCTATATGGTCACCTACACGCCGGTCTGGCAGAAGGTCCGTGCCCTGCTGGCCGACGGCGCGATCGGAAAGCTGCGCCATGTCCAGGGCGCCTTCACCTATTTCAACCGCGACGCTGGCAACATGCGCAACATTCCCGAGCTCGGGGGCGGCGGCCTGCCTGACATCGGCGTCTATCCGACGATCAGCACGCGCTTCGTGACCGGCAAGGAGCCGCTGCGCATCCAGGCCGTGACCGAGCGCGATCCGGAGTTCGGCACCGACATCTATTCGAGCGTTAAGGCCGATTTCGGCGATTTTGAGCAGAGCTTCTATATCTCAACGCAGATGGCTGCCCGTCAGGTCATGGTCTTCCATGGCACAGACGGCTTCATCGAGGTCAAGTCGCCTTTCAATGCGGACCGCTACGGTGCCGAGGAAATCGAGCTCACCAACCGCAACCATTCGGAATCGCAGATTTTCCGCTTCCCCGACAGCCGCCAGTACAAGCGCGAGGCGGAAGCCTTCGCCGATGCTGCGGTCGGCGGCAAGTCCGAGATCGTGACGCTGGAAAGCTCCAAGCTGAACCAGAAGGTCATCGACGCTATCTATCGCGCCAGCGAAAAGGATGGCTGGGAGCCGGTCTGACCGGCTTCCTGATAAGCGGCGGAGATCAGCGGCGGAAGACGAAGCGGGAATAGCCGAAGAAGCTGAACGCCGTCGCCGCCGCCGAGGCAAGTATCAGCGCGGCCGTCGGGCGCAACACCGGTATCGATACCAGCAGTGACGTGTAGATCGCATAATTCACCAGTGCCGAGGTAATCCCGACCGAACCGTAGCGGAAACCCTCAACTGCGAGGGACCGGCCGGTATTCTCGAACGTGAAGGTGTGGTTGAGGATCCAGGTCGCGACCATGGCCGACGGTATGCTGATTGCGCGCGCCCAGAACGGGCCCAGCGTAGTGAAGTGCAAAAGCAGCATCAGCAAGCCCGCATCGACGACAAAGCCGATACCACCGGCAATGCCGAACCAGAACAGTCTCTTCATGCAGCCTTGGCTTTCTTCTTGCGGCGGGTGGAATTCTCCGCCTGATGGATCGTGATCGCCGCCGGCTTGTCATTCAGACCGATTGCTTCGATCCCCATATAGTGGATCCGAAGCTGCTCTGCACGGGCACGTGCGACGGAATCCAGAATAAGAGCCGCCGTAAAGAGCATGAACGACACCATCATCAGCGCCATCGAGAACACCCAGGTCGGCATGCGGCTGACGAGACCCGTCTCGAAATACTCGGCGAGAACCGGGGCCATGAAGCCGAGGCTCGCCGCCATGAACAGCGCGCTCAGCTGGCCGAAGAAGGCAAAGGGCCGCGTTTCCTTCATCAGCATGGCGAACATCCAGAGGATCCTCGCGCCGTCCCTGAAGGTGGAGAGCTTGGAGTGCGATCCCTCGGGGCGCCGGCCGTAGTCTAGTTCCAGCTCGGTCACGGGTAGCTTCAGCCGGGAGGCATGCACCGACATTTCGGTCTCGATTTCGAATCCGCCCGAGACAGCGGGAAAGCTTTTGACGAAGCGTCGGCTGAAGGCGCGATAGCCGGAGAATATGTCGGTAAAATCGGGGCCGAAGATGGTCCGGTAAAGCATGTTGAAGATGCGGTTGCCCAGCGCATGGCCGTGCCTGCCGGCATCGTCATGCACGCCGCGCCGCGTTCCAACCACCATATCCGAGCGCTCCGTCACCAGCGTGCGAACCAGCTCCTCGGCGTCATCAGGCTGGTAGGTACCGTCTCCATCGGCCATGATATAGATGTCAGCATCGATATCGGAGAACATGCGACGCACCACATGCCCCTTGCCCTGGCGCCGCTCGCGCAGCACGATCGCGCCGGCAAGCATGGCATGCAGCGCCGTGCCGTCGGTCGAATTGTTGTCGTAGACATAGATGCGGGCGCTTGGCAGCGCCGCGCGGAACCCGCGAACCACCGGCCCGATCGTTGCTGCTTCATTATAGCATGGCAGCAGAACGGCGATGTCCAGGCTTTCGGCCCAAGTCTCTGGCATGGTTTTCACTCGATACATGGAAAATCCGCAGGCGAGCTTATCTCCGTGCTCGTTAACAAACCCTATGATTGCTTGGGAAATAAGGAGAACCGGGGCCTGTTGGCGGAACATTGTCGTGATCGTCGTTGCCGGCGGTTTTACCCTTTCTTGAGGCTGAAACGCTAAACTACCGCCAAAGCTTGAGGCAACGGAACATTACGGATCATGACGGATGCGATGGAAGTGCGCGGCATGACGGCCGCGAAGCCGGGCGATGGCAAGTCTTCGATCTGGTCGCGCCTCTGGATAATGTCCATTCTCTACAGCCTTTTCCTGATGGCAGTGCTGGTCTTCCTGCGCTGGAGCGCGACGGATTATGTCGGCGCCGACAATGACGACGTCATGCGTCTGGTCGAGGTGCGCGATTTCCTTGCCGGTCAGGGCTGGTTCGACTTGATGCAATACCGCCTGGGCCTCGATGCCGGGACGCTGATGCATTGGTCGCGTTTGATCGACCTGCCGATCGCCAGTCTCATTGCCTTTTTCCGCCTCTTTGTCGCGCCCGAACGCGCGGAAGTATTGGCGCTGACGGTCTGGCCGCTGTCGCTGGTTCTGCAGCTCATGTACGGAATGGGTCTGACCGGATATCGCACGGGCGGTATCGTCGGGATGCACATATCGCTCGGCCTGACCGGGCTCTATGTCATGACGTCGAACCGCTTCCTGCCCGGCTCGATCGACCACGACAATGTGCAACTCGGCCTCGTCGCCATCATGACGGCCATGCTGGTGGATGACAGGTTTCGTCCTGCAAGCTTCGCCATCGCCGGACTTGCAGCCGCGCTCGCGATCGCCATCGGCGCCGAAACGACGCCCTTCGTCGCCGTCGCCTGCCTTGCGGTCGCGCTTCTCTGGGCCTGGGAAGGAAAGGCATTTGCGGCTGCGGCCCAGGCCTTCTCGCTGACCCTTGCCGTCTCGATCAGCGTGGCCTTTTTCGCAACGGTTCCACCGCATCTCTATTCGACGGTTACCTGCGACAATCTCTCGATCGGCTTTTACGGCATCACCAGCGTCGGCGGTGTCGTTCTCCTGCTGTCTTCGCTCTTTGCGTCAGGCCTTTCACGTGTCGGCCGGTTCGTCGTCCTCGCGGCCGGCGGTGTCGTCATAGCCGGGACCGCACTGCTGCTCGCGCCGCAATGCCTCGGCAACCCGCTGGGTGATCTGGATCCGATGCTCGTCAAGCTGTGGCTGAACGGTATCAGCGAGGCTCAGTCATTCGTAGACCTCGCTCGCAAGGCACCGGAGACACTCGGCGCCTTCTATGCGGTTGGCGTCTTTGCCTGCGCCGCCTGCCTGTTCAGGATCGTTCGCGGCGAGCGTGTCAGGCTATATCTTATCCTGCTCGCGCTTCTTCTGGTAAATCTCGTCATAGCTTTCGTGCAGGTGCGTGGCTCGACATTTTCGAACCTGCTAGCCATTCCGCCGCTGACCTTGCTGCTGATCGAGCTGCGTCGTGTCTCCAATGCCGATTCCGAAAATATTGCCGCCGCCTTTTTCTATATCGTCGGCGCGCTCATTTCGGTTCCCGCCGTCTGGGCCGTCGGAGGCGGGCTGGTCAATGGGCAGATGAAGACCAGCTTTGTCGTGGAGCCAGGCTCAAACAAGGAAAATGCAGCCGGATGCTTTTCCAAGGAGGCGCTGGCGCCGATAGCCGGTCTCGATCCCGGAGTCGTTTCCGCTCCGTCGGATATGGGCGCGCCCATTCTCCGTTTCACGAAGCATCGCGCACTCTCCGGACCATACCACCGTGACCAAGCAGGCATGCTGACCCAGCTGCATATTGAACTGGCGGAACCCGCAGACGCGGAAGCCTTCCTGCGTGGAGCCAAGGTGACATTGTTCGCCTATTGCCCCGGCAACCCTGAGACCAGCGATATCGCCGATATCAAGCCGGATGGCCTCTATGCAGCGCTCAAAAAGGGGCAGGTGCCCTCTTATCTCGAACCCCTGCCGAATGGGCAAGGCGCAGACGTGAAATTCTTCCGTTTCAAGCCCTGAGGTCCATATCGGTCGAAGTTCAGACCATGGCTACGCGAATGCCATCTGACTCCCGGGCATCGGGGCGATGTCTGGATATCGTCAGAAGAAAATTCGCTATTTTGAGTTGTTTTGAGGAAACCAGCACCTCGGCTAATTTCCGACACTTTTGGGCTGAAATCTGCGCTCACCAAGAACGCTGGAGCCCAAAATGTCAGGCATTCTTATCGCTACTCTATTGGCGACTATTGCTGCGAAGGTACCTGCAGGGTTTTCCACCGGCGAGCTGCTTCTTGCCGATTGTCATGGCTCGCGGCAATTTGTCCGGGGCTATGTTGCCGGCTGGTTGGATAAATGGAACAGGGACGAATACCTTGCCCGACGCAATATTGTCGATAACGCTCCGAATACAAAGGCAATGGTGAATGCCGCGTACTTGGGCGAATCCGTCGGGATAAACTTGTGTGTGCCGGTCGGGACAAAGGCGGAGGTGTTGGGCGATGTGCTCTGCACATTCCTCGAACAAAATCCGGGCGTACGCGACGCGACGGGTGATGACCTCATGACGGAGGTTGTTCAAGCGAATTATAGTTGCCCCGCACAATAAGCGCTGACGTCGCCTATCGCGGGAAATTTGCCGCAAAAGGCTTGGAATAGTCAGGATATTTGGGCTTGCTGCCGGCGGGCGCGCTCAAAGGTGAGAAGGGCCACGACGTGACCGAGAAGCGCGAAGTTGTAGCCCGCAATTGCAAGCACCAGCGAGAGGAAGGACACCGGTCCTGAGGAAACGAAAAGGGCCGCGAGGAACGCCAGGCCCATGAGCGCGGCGACGATCGCCACGCTTGCGGCTGAGCGCATCATCCCAACGATGATCCCGATTGTCATGGCGGTCGCGAAGATCACGGCCATCTCCCGTTCGTGCAAAATTTCGTTGTCCTGATATTGCACGATCCCTGCTAAAGAAGCCTTGAGGAGAAGGGTGAATCCTTCTGCAACTTATTCGCTCAAATGCGACCGAATAAGTTGGCCAATTCTCGCTAGACCAGCGCGACGATATCGGCGGCAGTGGTCCCCGTCTGCAGGACACGCGTCACTCTGAGCGGCAGCACGATGCCCTGGGGAACCTGCTTCAGCAGCAGCGAGTCCCCTGCCAGCATGAACACGGCAAGATCGCCGCCCGTGCCGATGTAAAGGCCGCGCGTCGTCTCCTGCAGGTCGGAGGCATCGTTCGGAGCGACGGGGAAACCGGAAATCGCCGGTCCGGAAATCGAGGGGCTGAGGGATTCGAAGCGATCGGTCATAATATTGGTCCTCTTCAACAAAGTGATGAGAACGATTGTGCCGACATCGGGACGAGCGAGGATGGAAAGGATTGCAGGCTGCGAGGATGAATTCGGAAACACCGTTGAAAAGGTTAGGGTTATTTCCGAAGAAATTCTTATTCCCAACGATTACCGTCGAGATATCGTCCCCACATCGCTCGGGAAAATGCGTCTCCCTTGCTGATCTTGCCGGTAGCTTGCGCTAGAAAGGCTTCATGAGCAGCTTCTTCGAGAATGATTCGCCGTCGAACCTTGCCGAATATTCGGTGTCGGAGCTTTCCGGCTCGATCAAGCGCACGGTCGAGAATGCGTTCGACCAGGTTCGCGTGCGCGGAGAGATATCGGGCTATCGTGGGCCACATTCCTCCGGTCATGCTTACTTTTCCCTTAAGGACGACCGCGCCCGCATCGATGCCGTCATCTGGAAGGGCTCGTTCTCGCGTTTGAAGTTCCGTCCCGAGGAAGGAATGGAGGTGATCGCTACCGGCAAGGTGACGACCTTCCCCGGCTCCTCGAAATACCAGATCGTCATCGAAACGCTGGAGCCGGCCGGCGCTGGCGCGCTGATGGCGCTGATCGAGGAGCGCAAGCGCAAGCTCGGTGCCGAAGGCCTGTTCGATCCCGAGCGCAAGCGGCGCTTGCCCTATATGCCTGATGTCATCGGCGTCGTGACCTCACCGACCGGCGCCGTTATCCGTGATATCCTGCACCGCATCTCCGATCGCTTTCCCGTTCATGTTCTTGTCTGGCCGGTCAAGGTTCAGGGCGAGGGGTCGGGCGAGGAGGTGGCGAACGCCATCCGCGGCTTCAACGCATTCGAGCGCGGCGGCGCCCTCCCGCGCCCCGATGTGCTGATCGTCGCTCGTGGCGGCGGCAGCCTGGAGGATCTCTGGAGTTTTAATGACGAGATCGTGGTGCGGGCGGCTGCGGCAAGCGAGATCCCTCTGATATCGGCGGTCGGCCACGAGACCGACTGGACGCTGATCGACTATGCGGCAGACGTCCGCGCGCCGACGCCGACGGGTGCCGCCGAAATGGCCGTGCCCGTCAAGGCCGAGCTGGAGGCCCAGATCTCAGGTCTTGCAGCACGGTTGCAGACGAGCATGAGCCGCCACATGGAGCAGCGCCGTCAGGCGGTGAGGTCACTGTTGCGGGCGCTGCCCTCGCTCGACCAACTCCTTGCCCTGCCGCGCCGCCGTTTCGACGAGGCAGCTAGCGGTCTCGGTCGCGGATTGGAACTCAACACGCTGAACAAGCGCCGCGCATTCGAGCGCTCTGCCGCCCATCTGCGCCCCGAAGTCCTTTCGAGCCGTATCGCTGAAAAGCGCCAGATGCTGAACGAGCGGATCGTCCGCGCCGAACGCAGGGTGGAGCGTCTGCTGTCGGAAAGCCGCAAACGTCTGTCGAATGCCGAGGTGTCCCTGCGCAGCATGCCGACCCGCTTGGCGACCCAGACGGCCCGCGCCCGCGATCAACTGGCAAATCTTTCCCGCCACGCCGACACCGCGATCCGCCATCAACTGGTACGCGCCCGCGGGGAGCTCGTGGCACAGGATCGCGTGCTGCAATCGCTTTCCTACAAGAACGTGTTGAAGCGAGGATATGCGGTCGTTCGAGACGAGGATGACAGGCCGGTTTCACTGGCCTCGGCCCTGTCAGCGGGTGCCGCCATCTCCATCGAATTCGCGGATGGTCGTGTGGGGGCGGTGACCGGCGAGGAGGGCACACCATCTTCCGCACCACCCTCCGCGACTGTCAAAAAACGCCCGCCAAAAGCAACCGAGCCTATCCATCCGCCAAAGCAGGGCAGCCTTTTCTGAGAGGCGGACGTCCACGATGGCCGGGGTGCCATTGCCACGAGTCTCTTCTCCCCGTCGAGAAGAAGATGCCGGCAGGCAGATGAGGGGCCTGCGCGCACCTCAACTGATAGGTCTCCAGTGCCGCACCTTCATCCGACCCTTCGGGCCCCCTTCTCACCGAGGGGAGGCCCCCTTCTCACCGAGGGGAGAAGGGGAAAGAGGCAGCCTTCTCAGGCCCATTCACCCCGACGCATGACGGGCACTTTCGAACCGTCCGGCTTGATGCCGTCGATGTCGACCTTGTCGGAGCCGATCATCCAGTCGATGTGGATCAGGCTGGAATTGCCCCCCTGCGCCTTTATCTGCTCCTGGCTGAGCTTGGCGCCGTCGATGAAGCACTTCGAATAGCACTGGCCGAGCGCGATATGGCAGGAGGCGTTTTCGTCGAAGAGCGTGTTGTAGAACAGGATACCGCTTGCCGAGATCGGCGAGGAATGCGGCACCAGCGCCACTTCGCCCAAACGACGGGCTCCCTCGTCCGTATCCAGCACCTTGTTCAGCACTTCCTCGCCGCGCGAAGCCTTTGCCTCGACAATCCGGCCGCCCTCGAAGCGCACCTGGATATTGTCGATCAGCGTGCCCTGATGTGACAGCGGCTTGGTGCTCGATACATGGCCTTCGACGCGCAGCGCATGCGGCGTGGTGAAGACTTCCTCGGTCGGGATATTGGGGTTGCAGGTCACGCCGTTCTTGGCGGTGGAGGCGCCGCCATGCCATTCATGGCCATCCGCAAGCCCGACCTTCAGGTCCGTGCCCGGTCCCTGGAAATGCAGCGTCGAAAATCGCTGTTCGTTCATCCAGGCCGAACGCTTGTGCAGATTGGCATTGTGCTCGGCCCATGCGCCGATCGGGTCGGGAACATCGACGCGCGATGCGGCAAAGATTGCCTTGGCAAGCTTGGCAACCGCGATTTCTTCCGGATCGTCCGGAAAGACGACCTTTGCCCAGGAGGGATTGGGGTAGGAGACGATGTTCCAGTTGATGTCAAAATTCGAGATCTTCTCGAGAGCCGGCTTGTAAGCCGCCGAATTGGCGCGGTTGGCCCGGGCCACCTTGCTCGGATCCTGTCCTGACAACAGCAGCGGATTGTCGCCGGCAATGGCAAGGCGCGCGGATCCGTTGGCATAGGCCTTTGCCATGCCCTCATAGAGCCAGCTGGAGGCACGATCGAAACTTTCATCCGGGGCATGCTCGTAGCGAGCGAGCGTAGCCTCCTCGTCCGCATAGAAGGTCGTCACCAGCCCGGCGCCGGCAATATAGGCATGCCGGGTAATGAGCCGCACCAGCGGCATCGCAACGACAGGCGCCGTGATGACAAGATCCTGGCCCTTTTGCAGCTGTAGCCCGACCTTTACGGCCACTTCGGCGAGCTTTTCCAGCTTGGCGGCATCGACGGAATGGGTGTTTTGCGGAACGATCGTCATGGGAAAACCTGCTTGCTGATTTCGGAAAAGAGGAACTAAGACTTAGTCCCCTTTGCGGCGAAATTGAAGGTGCTTCCGGCTTAAGCGATCAGCGGCGCAGCTTTCGCTTTCAGGACCTTCAGCGCATCCTTCGGATCGAGCCGAACCTGCAGGCCGCGCTGGCCGCCATTGATGAAGACATAGGCCTCGCTCATCGCCGCTTCCTCGATTGCGGTCGGCACCACCTTCTTCTGGCCGAAAGGGCTGATTCCACCGACGTGATAGCCCGTCAGCCGCTCGGCATCGGCAGGCTTCATCATATTGGCCGACTTGCCACCAAAGGCGCCGGCAAGCTTCTTCATGCTCACTTCGTGGTCCGAGGGGACGACGCAGCAGACGGGTTTCCCATCGACCTCAGCCATCAGCGTCTTCAGGACACGATGCGGTTCCTCGCCGAGCGCTTCCGCCGCCTGCAGGCCGACACGTTCGGCATTGGGGTCGTAGTCGTAGGCGTGAACGGTGAAGCTGACTTTGGCTTGGGTCAGAACCTGCGTCGCACGGGTGGTTTTGGACATGGCAACCCTCTATGCATTTCCAATAAGTACGCCACTGTAGATCTCCGGCTTGAACCCAACCAGGAGTTCGCCGTCCTTCTCCAACACCGGTCGCTTGATCATGGAGGGCTGGGCCAGCATCAGCGCGATCGCCTTCTCCCTGGTCAGGTCGGTGCGCTCCTCGTCTGGCAGCTTGCGAAAGGTCGTGCCGGCACGATTGAGCACTGTTTCCCATCCGGCTTCGCTGGTCCAGCGATCGAGATGCGCCCTGTCGATGCCCTCGGCCTTGTAGTCATGGAAGCGATAGTCGATGTCGTGCTCTTCAAGCCAGCTGCGTGCCTTCTTCATCGTGTCGCAGTTCTTGATGCCGTAGATCGTGACCGTCATCGTGTTCTCAATCCTCCAATGTGCCGGGTTTGCGCCCCGCAGCGCTCGGCTTGTCGCTGGCGATCTTCATAAGGTCTCCGCGCCGATGCACGAGGCGGTCCGAGATGCGGGTGACGATCAGGCCCGCCTGCGGCGCATGAATATCGATCGACCCATCGGCCATGCCGGGCCTGGTGATGATGGTCGCAAGCAGGTCGCCCGCCGCCACGCGCTCGCCGATCGTGCGATGGAACAAGACGGTGCCGGATTGCGGCGCGCGGATCATCTCGATGTTGTCGAGCGGCGTTGCCGGACCTTTGAATTCTAAGAGCTGGACGCTGTCGTCACGCACGATGCCGCGCGCGGCAAGAAAACGCCACAGGCCTTCTGCATCTGATCGCGCCATGTCCGGATACACATCGCGTTGTCCGCGCAATTCGACAGTCACGGAGAGGTTGTCGGCGAAGTGTGATTTCTTCTCCCCCGGCACCGCATATTTCCAGGCAAAGCTTACGGCCTCCTCGAAGGCCGAGCTCTCACCATCCGAAAGCAGCACGGCGTCCATGTTGAGCGCTGCGGCGAGATCCGCTGCCTCGGGCCAGAAGGCCTCGTCGATATAGGCATATTGCAGGGATTCGTCATCACAGTGCAGGTCGAGCACCAGATCGGCGCCAAGCGCCATATGGATCAGCTGGCGCTTCAGCCTCTCGGAGGCGCGATAGCGATCGAGATTTTCGACAAGGCTGTCGCGGTCGCGAATGGAAATCAGCGGAAAGTCGCGATTGAAATTCGTCCGTGTGCCGAGGTCGAACCGGCCTTCCATCTCGCCGTAGTGCCACTGCGCCGCACCGATCGGGTTGGCCTGCGGCACGACCGTTATGTCGCCGAGGATTGCGCCTTCTCCATCCGCCTTCTGCAGCTTCTGGCAAAGGAAGTGCAAAAGCGCCGTGCCGGGCAGCTCATTGGCGTGCAGGGCCGCCTGGATGTAAATCTTCGGAGCAGCGGGCTCTGATCCCTTGAAATGAAATACCGGCAGCCGCCACGAGATGCCGGGTGTATCCCCTTCGATGACGATTTCGGTGATTTCCATCGCTTGCCTCCCTGTTGGTCGCCTGCCTTTTCATCGGCTCAATAGCAAGTCCAAACACGAGGATGCAACCATCATTGGGGAGAAAGGCGTCCGATGGCTCAGAGCGTGCCGCCTTTTCGCAAGCCAAAGCTCAAGGCTAGGCTCAGAAGCACCGCCCCGATGCCGAGGAAGAAAGGGGAGGCATAGCCGAGATGGGCGGCAAAGAGACCCGCAAGAGGCCCGGTCGCACCCAGCGCCACATCGAGGAACACCGAGTAAAGGCCAAGTGCGACGCCGCGGTTTTGCGGCGGGATCTGAGCCATAGCCTCGTTGCCGAGCGCCGGAAAGACCGGCGCGAAGCCGGCGCCGGCAAGTGCTGCGCCGATAATGGCTATGATCGGATTGGGTGCGCAGGCAAGGGTGACGAGGCCGACGACCTCCAGAACGAGTGAAAGACGCGCCACCGGCAGGCCGCCATAGCGGGCAACCACGCGGGCAAGCCATATGCGGATACCCATGAAGGCGAGACCGAAGGCGCTGAGCGCAAACGGCGCCCCATCCCAGTTGCGGCTATGAAAGTACAGCGCGATGAACGTCATGATCACGCCGAAGCCGCAGGAGGCAAGGGCCATAGCCGTGCCGAACGGGGCGATCCGCGTGAAGACCTGTCCTGTCCCCATGCCCTTCTTCCTGATGCCGGGCACTGTCGGCCGCGTCCGCGCCACGAGCAGACCGGCAATCGCAAGCAGGATTGTGACTACGCCTGTGGCAACGAAACCGAACTGGCCTTCCAGCCACGCGCCAAAGGGTGCTGCCAGCGAGATGCCGCCATAGGTCGCAATGCCGTTCCAGGAAATGATGCGGACCGTGTCCTTCTGGCCGAAAAGCCCGATCGCCCAGGTGATCGCCGCGGTGCTGACCCAGCTCTCGCCGACGCCGAGCGCAAGCCGGCCGGCAAGCAGAAGGACAAGGCTCAGAGCCGGCACGGAGGTGACCAGTGCCGAAAGCAGCGTGAGGATGCCGCAGAGGATATAGGCAAAGAAGCCGAGCGTTACGGAATATTTCGGCCCGTGGCGGTCCGTAAGACGCCCGACCTGGGCGCGGCTGACGATCGTCGCCACATATTGGGTACTGATCGCGATGCCTGCCCAGACGACGCCGAAGCCGAGCCCGGTATCCACATAGGTCGGAAGTACGGCAAGGGGCAGACCGATCGCGAGGTAGCCGAAGAAGGTTAGCGCGACGATGGACAGGAGCGAAAAGGTGGATTGCATGGCTGTTTTCACAAGATCTGACCGCCGGGCATCGACAAGCGATGTCCATGCTGCTGCTTTGCCAGGGCAGATCGGTGATAGCGCTACGGGGATCAGGCGATCGGCTCAAGGCCGCTGAAAGGGGCAAGCACGGCCTCATCCGCCGGCGCGTCATGTGCCGGAATTTGCTGCCGTTCAGGATGGTGATGACACGGCGTATCCGAATGAATACGCAAAGTCACTGAAATGCCGATAACAGCCGATTGCTAAGCTCGTCAATCAAATTGCTGCTCTGCAGCAATAAATTATCGTGACAGCCGTAAACGACGTGCCGCCGTCGACAGGACGACACGTCTGGGACCTCTATCAATCCCGCGCTAAGCCGTCAGGATCACGCTCCCGGTGGTACGGCCGGCTTCGAGATCCTCGTGCGCTTTTGCAGCTTCTTCCAGCGGATATTCTGCGCCGATCGGGTTGATCAGGCCCGATTGCAGCGCTGCAAACAGGTCCTTGGCGCCCTGGCGATAAAGGTCGGGATCGTTGGCATAGGCAAGCACGCTCGGCCGGGCGAGGCCAATGACGCGGGGAGAGCTCAGCTCCTCGATGCGAACTGGCGGGATCGGGCCTGCCGGCTGGCCAAGGCTGGCAACGACGCCGAAGGGGCGCACGGTTCCGAGCGTCTTCGAAAGCATCTCTCCGCCAATGCCGTCGACGGCAAGATGCGCGCCCTTGCCATCGGCGAGACGTCGCGCCTCTTCGGCCCAATCCGATGCCGTGTGCAGCAGGACTGCTTCCGCACCCGCCTCTTTCGCAATCGCCATCTTCGCCTCGGAGCCGACCGTGCCGATCACCCGGCCACCCAGGCTTTTCGCCCATCTTGTGACGAGCTGGCCGAGACCGCCGGCTGCCGCATGGACGAGAACCCATTCGCCGGCATTCAGGCGATGAATCCTATGGAGCAGCATATGGGCGGTGAGGCCGCGCAGCATCGAACTGCCGGCGACGCGTTCGCTGACACCATCGGGCAGGCGAACCAGGCGCGCTGCAGGAAGGGTCCGCAGCTCGGCATAACCGCCCAGCGGATGGCCGGTATAGGCCACACGGTCTCCGACCTTCAGGTCGCTCACATCCGCACCGATTGCCTCGACGACACCGGCGCCCTCGAGCCCCAGCACGTTCTGGCCCGATGGCATGGGGTAGAGCCCCTTGCGGTAATAGATATCGACGAAATTGACGCCGATCGTACTCTGGCGGATCTGGACCTCACCCGGTCCCGGTGCGGGCACCGAAACATCCGCAGGCTTGAAAACATCGGGCGCGCCTGGCGCAGTGAGAATGACGGCGAGCGACATGGGCTTTCTCCTTTTTCCAGGGAAGAGAGGACCACAAAGCGGAACTGGAATAAATTCGGTATGTATTCACTTCATCTGTGCAATAATGCACCGATGATCGATTGGCAGGACCTTCTTCATTTCGTCGTACTCGCCCGCACCGGCTCCCTGTCGGCAGCGGCGCGCACCCTCGGCGTTGATCACGCAACGGTCGGTCGCCGCATCGCAGCGTTGGAGCATGCCCTGGATTTGCGCCTCGTCGATCGCTTGCCACGGAGTTCTCCCCTCACATCGGATGGCCGGGCGATTGCCGAACTCGCCATGGAAATCGAGGAGAAAGTGGAGGCGATCCGCCGCTATTCCAGAGGTGCCGCTGCCAAGCCCGCCTCGGCAATCCGGGTGAGCGCGCCTCCGTCGATTGCCGCACGCCTGGTTGCGCCCAATATTCCCGATTTTCGGCGGCGCCACCCCGATATCACCTTGACGCTGTCTGGATCGACCGAGGCCGCGGCGCTGGATCGCGGCGAAGCGGAGATCGCCGTGCGCATGACACGCCCCGAAGAGGCCGACCTCCTGGTTCGCCGCATCGGGACGATGCGCTTCGGTCTCTATGCCTTGCCGAAGGTTGCCGCTCAGCCGCCTGAAAGCTGGAGCTTCATCGGCTATGATTTGAGGCTGGATCACTTGACGCAGCAGGCATGGCTGAACAGCCTGCTTGCCGGCCGCCAAATCGTCTTTCGCGCCGGTGATGTCTTCGGCCAGCAGGAGGCGGCACGTGCGGGTCTCGGCGTCGTGGCACTTCCCGTTTTTCTGGGCGACGCAGATCCCGTCTTCGTTCGCCTGCCGACCGCCGTTCCTTCTCCCGCACGGGATCTGTGGCTTGTGACCTATCCTGATCTGAGGCGGTCGCCAGCGATCCGCAGCGTCATGGATTTCTTAAGCGAGATCGTTGGGAAGGCATGTCAGATAAGGGAGTGAAAGATTGCTTTCGCCCTCGATCTAGTGCAACGGCCAAGGGCCAAAATGGTCATGCCGCCCTTCGCCGATATGGCTCTGCACGAGGAATATTTGGCTCGCTTGGATCACGAAGGGATCAGGCAATCGTCTCTTGCCGATATCCTTCCCCCGATAGAACAAGGTCATGTGCGGCTGGCATCCACAATCGAGCGCTGCGTAAAAACCGGCGAGGCGAAGCGCCTTCACGAGCTTGATATGGAGCAGCCGAAATTGAGTTTGGCCCTTTTCGCCACAGAGCACGACATGTTTCGTCGGCGTATCGTAGGTCATCAGACAATCCAGAACCAATGTGAACGGCTCCATATGAATGTCCTTAATAGCTTCACTGATGGCGACAGCGATTTCTTCGGGTGATTCCTCGTAGCCACCTATTCCACATGTCGTCAGATGCAGGAGGCCCGCTGGGCGCGGGCCTCTATAAAAAGCATGCTCTCGATGTAAGCCATCCGCAATAAGGGTGGCTTTCTGAGCGATCTCAAAGCCAGGCAAAATGGCAATGAAGTATGCCGGTTGACCATTCCTAGGGGTGACTCGATGCCACCGCTGCATGGTTTGAAGATCAAGAGGTAGCTGTGTTGACGCAGAACCCATCGCTTTTCGAGGCTGCCTCATGCAGCCTCGCCTCCGAATGATGAAAGGATGAATAAGACTAACGTGAAAAGAGTCCTAGTTCAAGAACAAAAAGTGAACAAAATACTTGCCGATGCGTGACGAGAGGCGCAAGAATCGGGTTGAAACAGCAGCGCCAACGCACGATGTTGAAGGCAAATGAAAAAATGGAGGCCGCGTTATGGCTCACCCAACACATCACTATCATGTCTTCGCAACCGAGGGCGGTTACTGCGCGATCGCCTGGAACGATGTCGGCGTAACGCGATTTCAGCTGCCGACGAAAAGCGCTGACAGCACGGAACGCCTGATGTTGCGCCGCCTGCCGGATGCCGAACGCGGCGATCCCACCGCTGAAGTTGCCGAAGCAATAGCCGCGGTAAAGCGCTATTTCGCTGGCGAGGAAACGGATTTCTCGGCCATCACGCTCGATCTCGACGGCCAGGACGATTTCTTCAAGCAGATCTACGCTGCAGCACGCCGGATCGGGTGGGGTCATACGACCACTTACGGGGCGCTGGCGAAAGAACTCGGCGCCGGTCCTGAGGCTGCCCGCGATGTCGGCCAGGCCATGGCCAAAAATCCCGTGGCCCTGATCATTCCCTGCCACCGCGTCCTTGCAGCCGGCGGCAAGATCGGTGGCTTTTCAGCGCCCGGGGGCTCGGTCTCTAAGGCGCGAATGCTTGTACTCGAAGGCGTCCATGTGGGATCTCAGGAGCCGGTCCAGCAATCTCTCGGCTTCTAACGGCTAGCGGCGCGCGACATCACGCACCGCTCGCTTGCTCTCTGCTCCCGGCGAACTTGCCGTTTACGGAAGCCTAGGAGGCCATCACATTGCCGGCGAGTGCCTTGGCTGCTTTCGCCTGCGGACGCATCAGCAAATAGAATGCTGCGAAATGCGTGATCATCAGCAGGGGCACGTAGAGGATCGGGATTGCGTAGGTGGCGCCCAACTCCCCCGCAAGTTTGGGAAGGCCGAACTGGATGCCGTGATAATAGTCAATGATGATGTCGGCCGCGCCGACGAGATTGAAGGCGACGACGAACAGCCAGAAGAGCCGGCCCATCCTGACCGTGAAAAGCGCCAGCATGGCGAGCAGCCCGGTCGCGAAGTCGCCATAGGCGGCGAAGGCAGCAAAACCGGCAGGCAGGTTCGGGCCGACGACGCCGGGAACGATGAAGACGAGCCCGAAGAAGCGAAAGCTGTGGAGCGTCGCGATGGCGCGTTGCGCATCCACCCGGTCCATCGCCTTGAGCCGGGGCCAGACATACGTGCCGAAGCAAAGCAGCCACGGCACGTAACCCAAAACCAGATGTATCTGGAAGATGATCGCCGGGGACATGTCTCCTCCTGTCAGCTGTTGGTTGACGCGGCCTCGAACACCGCAGTCAGGATACCAAGGCGGTCTTCGAGCAGATTTCGTCCGAGGTTGAAGGAGAGCTGCGCGAAGTCGGGTCCCATCACCACGCCCAGATTTGGCGAGGGCGGCGCACCCGACGAACGCAAAGCGCTGAACCAAGCCTTTGCGGCCTCGCTGTCATCCTGAAAGGCCAACATGTGGAAACCGGCCTGTTCGATCGCTTCGCGGGTCGCGGTAGCAGTCATCAGGAAACTGATGTCAGGCGTGCGCGCCCAGGGGAGGGGATAATGCGGCTTGCCCTCTTTCGACACGACATCGAAGGTCGCGAAGCGGCCACCTGGTTTCAGCACGCGCCTGATCTCACGGTAAAGCCCCGCACGGTCGGCGATGTTCATCGCCACATGCTGCAGCAGTACGACGTCGAAACGACCGGCATCAAACGGAAGCTCAAGCGCACTCCCTGTCTCGAATGTCACTTGCCCGCTCAATCCGGTCCGCTCGGTCAGATAGCGCGCGGCGTCGACGAATGGTTTGCTGAGATCGACGCCGGTCACGCGGCAGCCATAGGTCGCAGCGAGAAAGCGCGCCGGCCCGCCGATGCCGGAACCGACATCGAGAACCGACATATCGGCGGAAATTCCCGCCAACTTGGCAAGCCCAGCGGTTGCGGCAAGACCGAGCGTGTGAAACTGATCAAGGCTCGCAAGTTGTTCAGGCGTAAGCCGCTGATCCTCCGGCCCTAGAACGCTGAGCGCCGTCTTCAGCCGCTCGGTCAGGCCGTTCGCGAGATAGTGGTCGCGGACGCCGTCTGCTATGTCGGTCATCGCAAAATTCCTTTCAGGTTTCCGGTCAGGCCATGTTTACAACTGCTTCCTGTGAGCGACTATTCGCGATAATGTCGACGAGCCATGAAGCATAACTTCACAGTCAGACAGGGCGCGCTCGATGGCGTAGAAGCGTTCCTGAGCGTTGCCGGGCACCGCAATTTTCGCAAAGCGGCCGCGGAACTCGGAGTAACGCCATCTGCCATCAGCCAGGCAGTGCGCACGCTTGAGGCGCGCGTCGGCGCAGCACTCTTCATCCGCACGACCCGCAGCGTCGGCCTGACCGAAGCCGGCGAGCGTTTCCTTTCACGCGCAAAGCCAGCCTTCGAGGAGCTTGTCGCCGCAAGCGAAGTCGCGCGTGACCTCGGACAGCGGCCAACGGGGCTGTTGCGCCTCTCCGTGCCTCCGGCCGTCGTGCCGATCCTGCTGGAGCCGCTGATCGCGTCCTTCTGCCGGCTCTATCCTGAGGTTGAGGTGGAGATTGCCGCAAAAGGGGAACTGGTCGATCTGGCCGCCGAAGGCTTTGATGCCGGCATCCGGATGGGCCAGTTTATCGCCGCCGACATGGTCGCGGTGCGGTTGACGCCGCCTTTTCCTTTAGTCGTCGTCGCGAGCCCCGATTACCTCGATCAGCGAAAGCGGCCGGAACGCATCGACGATCTGCGCGGACACGCCTGCCTGCGCATGCGCCGCTCGGATGGGTCGATCGCGCCCTGGCCTTTTGCGGATGGCAACAGGGCGGTCGAGGCAATCGTTTCCGGGCCGCTGATCGCCCACGACTACCCCGCACTCCTTGGCGCGGCGATCCGTGGTGTGGGGCTTGCGCAGGTGCCTGGCCCGCTTGCCGAAGCGCCGCTTGCTGACGGCCGGTTGCAAGCGCTGCTCGCACCCTTTGCCGTCAAAACGCCGGGAATTTTTCTCTATCATTCGGGGATACGCCAGGTCTTGCCCAAGCTGCGTGCCTTCATCGAGCACGTCAAATATAGGGGTACTTGATACGCTGCGCCCTTAGTGAGCAGCCGAATTCCGGCGACGGTAATCGCCGCGCAGAGGAATCAACGGCTCCGACGGGAAAGGTTGGAAATGGGCCTCGTTCTAAATCTCCTCGTCCAGACGATTGTCTGGTTCGGCCTCATGGGCGCGATCATTTTTGCTGCTGCGGGCACGATGGATTACGCCGGCGGCTGGCTCTATCTCGGTGGAATGATCGTCGTGTCAGTCGTTTTTGGGCTGGACATAATGCGCGTCGATCCGGGTCTGCTCAGAGAGCGCCTGAAGCCGCCTGTACAGAAGGACCAGCCACTCGCGGACAAGTTGATTATCGTCCCGCTCCTGCTCCTCATATTCGCAGGGATGGCCTTCATGGCGGCGGATGCTGCGCGCTGGCATTGGTCCATGATGCCGCCCGCCGTGCAATGGGCAGGCCGGCGTCCTCATGGCCGCACTCTTGTTCATCTATTGGACGATGCGCACAAACAGCTTCGCAGCACCCGTCGTAAAGATACAAAAAGACCGCGGGCAGGCGGTTATCACGACAGGCCCCTATGCCATCGTCCGCAATCCCATGTATTTCGGCGCACTCTTCTACGTCGCCGGTACTTCTGTTGTGCTCGGATCGTGGTGGGGGCTGGTGACGGTCCCGTTGCTGGCCATCTTGTTCGGCATCCGGATCAGCATCGAGGAACAGACACTGCGGATGGGCCTCGAAGGCTATGACGAATATGCCCGCCAGGTGCGCTGGCGCCTGGTTCCATTCATCTGGTGATACGGCCTGCCTGCTTGGGCATGGCGACGAACAGAACTCTGTGGAACCTAGCAACCTAGGGTGAGATTGTCAGTTCCGCACCCTCCATGACGTAGCGGACATATTTATAGTCGTGGATGAAGGTGATCTCTCTTCCGCGCCATTCCAGCCACATGAAATAGCTCGGCTTAGTGTCCAGGCGGCTGTCAAATACCGCGATGACCTCGCGTCCCTCCAGCCAGGCGGGCTGAAGCCATACTTCGCCGATCTTGGCGTAGATGCTGAAGAACATTCCAACATCCGCCGAGCCTGTTCGAACGGGATGCGTCGATTGATTCAATTTCACATCATCCGCCAGCATCGCGCGCAGGCCATTCCAGTCCCCCCGGTTGAACAGACCGACATAACGTTCCACCGCGGCGGAGGGCGCTTTGATTTCAGGAAACGGGGACGCTTTCTCGTTGATCTCGCGAAGACGAGCACGCCCGCGTGCAAGATGCGCCTTGACGGAGTCGACTGTGAGATCAAGGAGTGAGGCGATCTCGGCGAGCGGCTCATCCAGAACGTCTTTTAGGACAATCACGCTGCGCTGGAGAACCGGAAGCTCTGTAAAGCGCGATACCGCTGTCTTCACCGCTTCCTGACGCATCAATATCTCCACGGGATCGGGGCTTGCCTGGTCGACGACATCATGTGCTGCCTCTATCGGCTCTGCAGCTCGGATGGCTTTGCTGCGCAGCATATCCAAGGCGCGGTTATGGGCGATCCGAAAAAGCCAGGGGCGAAGTTGCGGCGTTTCCGTCAGTCCATCAAGGGCGAGGAATGCCTTGGCAAGCGTATCCTGCACGACGTCCTCGCCCTCGATGACCGAACCCACGAGACGTGAACAATAGCGGTGAAGCTCGGGCCGCAACTCTCCAGCCAGGGCGAGAAGCTCAGCCCGTCGATCGGCTTTCGAAGACTGTTCGCCGTTGGTCAAGCCGTCACCCCTCCATAACCGTCACGCCGGCGTCGCCGTTAAGGCCGAAGACGATGCCATCGGCATATTGTGGATCTTCCAGAACAGAAATCACCCGGTCGCCGAATTGTCGAGGTGGCATCGGCGCGCCAAATCGGGCGACGAATTGCTCCGGCGTAATTCCCATCGAGCCTGCATAGGCGCCGGCGGCCGCATCGCCGGTTCCGGTTCCCAAAATCATCTGCCGCGGCACGATCGCCTGAAAACGGATGCCCAGGTCCAATTCCCGCGAAACGCCATTCGCATATTTCGCCATGAACCATAGCATCTTCTTCGAGCCGCCATAGCCGCCCGACATTTGCGAACCGGTCACCGCGGCGCCACTCGAGCCGACCAGAACCCTGCTCCCAGGCTTCAGCGGAAGATTGAGAGCTGCCTGAAGCCAGAACAGGCCCGCTTTCACATCCGTCTCCCAAGCCACCGAAAAGTCTTCCCAGCTCAGTTGATCCAATCGCCCCATCCGCGGCGTCACACCGGCATTGAGCGCCAGGATATCCGGCCGGATATCGGCAAGGATGCGATTGGCGGCGGCGCGATCCGTTACGTCGGCGGAGATGGTTGCGACCCCAAGACGGGCTCTCACGGCTTCGAGTGCGTCTGCTCCCCGGGCGACCACGGTAACTTTTGCGCCTTCGGCAACAAGCGCTTCGACCAAACCCAGTCCAAGGCCGCGGCTTCCACCGGTCACAACCGCGCTTTTATCTCTAAGGCTCATCTGCTTTGCTCCAATGTTCCAATGAAGCCAAGACGATCGAAGCGCCGGAAAAGAGTCAGATCCCGGCTCTTTTGATGCCTCTTTGTTAGATCTCATCGGCACAAGCTCCGGGAATGCGGGGACGAAGCAAGCCCCGATAGTCGCAGAACCCATAACCAGATGTTTGGGCCACCCGCTGCCGCCTCGCGTCTATTCGCCGGCGCGCAAAAATCCCTGACTCTTTTTGCTCCCGTTGAACGTCTTGGAGAGAGTAATCACTGGAGCAAGACCATGACCATCAACGACAGGACTGTACCTGCAGACGACTCCAATAAGGGAAGACGTCCCAATATGCCCCCGATCGTGTCGCCGGACGAGTGGACGTCCGCGTGGGGGGAAATGCTTGTTAAGGAAAAAGTGTCGACCCGCGCTCGCGATGCGCTGGCGGCGGAACGCCGTCGTATGCCATGGATGGCAGTCGAGAAGGACTATGCATTCGAGGGACCGCAAGGCAAGGTGAGCCTCCTCGATTTGTTCGAAGGCCGTCGGCAGTTGATCGTCTACCGCGCCTTCTTCGAGCCTGGCGTTCACGGCTGGCCGGACCACGCCTGTCGCGGCTGCTCGCTCGGGGCAGATCAGGTCTCAAATCTTGCCCACCTGAACGCGAGGGATACCACCCTCGCATACGCTTCCCGCGCACCTCTGGCCGATATCGAACGTTTGAAGGCCCGGATGGGCTGGGAGATGCCCTGGTACAGCTTCGAGGGGAGCTTCGATATTGATTTCGGCGTAGACCAATGGCACGGCCACAATGTCTTCTTCCGCGATGGCAACCAGATTTTCCGCACCTATTTCACCAACAACCGCGGTGACGAAGCCTTGGGTACCACCTGGAGCTATCTCGACATCACCCCACTCGGGCGGCAGGAGGTCTGGGAGGACTCTCCGGAAGGCTATCCCCAGACACAGACATACAAGTGGTGGAATTGGAACGACAATTACGAGGCCGGCGCGGCACCCGACGCCAAGTGGGTCGAGGTGTCGGACGTTGGTGAGGCGGCGTTCCGAAATCAAAACAAAGGCTCGCACGAATGAGCGAGTCTTATATTGACCGGTCGACGGGCGCATCGAAAATACCCCATCCGTTGACATGTCGGATCGCGACGTGGCTGCCGATCGCAGCCGCGCCGACCTTTGCAGCCATGGCAATCATCACCACGTTGCCGACCGCCGGGAACATGGAGATGATGTGCGGCGCCGATCCTTCTTCGCTGGGGGGAATGGGGTCGATGTATTTGCTGATGAGCGTGTTCCATTCCGCTCCGTGGCTGAAACTGATCGGCAATCGATTGAGCCGCGAGACAGGGAGGCCGACGATATGAAAATCGGCGTTATCGGTGCAGGGGAAATGGGTGGAACCTTGGCCCGCCGTTGGCGGGAGAAGGGACACACCGTGCGAGTCGCCAACTCACGAGGCCCTTCTGCGGTTAAGCCGTTCGCGGATGCTATTGGGGCGGAAGCGACGGATATTTACGGTGCAGTGGCCAATTCGGACGTCGTCTTGCTCGCGATGGCATTCCCGGTGGCGGCTACGTTACCCGGAGATTTATTCAGCCAGGCTAGGGATGACCTCGTCATAGTTGACACGTCAAACTACTACCCCGATGTGCGTGACGCCCGTATTTCCGAGATCGATCACGGCATGCCGGAAAGCGTGTGGACTTCGCGTCAACTCGGTCGCCCCATCTTCAAAGCGTTTAACAGTATCATGTTCTATGCTCTGTCAGAGTTTGGAAAGCCGGAGGGGTCTTCCAACCGGTTGGCCATCCCTGTGGCCGGCGATAATTCTCGGGGAAAATCCGTTGTTATGGAGCTCATAAACGATATGGGATTTGATCCGGTAGACGGTGGATTATTGCAGGATTCGTGGCGGCAACAGCCTTCGACGCCGGCGTATTGTTGTGACTATGACGCAGAGACGACTCTGCGGGGGATCGCTGCTGCGGTCAAAGGTAAGGCAGAAACGATACGCGACACCCTATGGCGAGAAAAGTACGGCCAGCTATTCGCCAATAACCCAGCCTACGCCGATGTCCACGACGCCATCATCACAATGAACCGCTCGTTCAATCCTCTCTAGACCATTCCCGCTTTTCTCCGAATCGCGGAAACGCTCTATCTCTTTGATTTGACGCAATTCCGAACACAAAACCGTGTTCCACTTTTGCTGGAATTGCTTTAGTCAGCTGCTAACGTCGCCGTGTCAGGAAGCCAAAGACCGGTGACAATCGACACCTATCGATACACCTAGTGGCCAACGGTATGCTGCTCTATCCCCGCATATCGTTGGCACGCCCTATTATTCCCACTCGATCGTACCCGGCGGCTTGCTCGTCACATCGTAGACCACGCGGTTGATGCCGCGGACTTCGTTGATGATGCGGGTTGCGGCGCGGCCGAGGAATTCCATGTCGTAGTGGTAGAAGTCCGCGGTCATGCCGTCGACCGAAGTGACGGCGCGAAGGGCGCAGACGAATTCGTAGGTGCGACCGTCGCCCATGACGCCGACGGTCTGGACGGGAAGCAGCACCGCGAAAGCCTGCCAGATCGCATCGTAGAGACCAGCCTTGCGAATCTCGTCGAGATAGATCGCATCGGCTTCGCGGAGGATTTCCAGCTTTTCGCGGGTGATGCCGCCCGGGCAACGGATGGCAAGGCCGGGACCGGGGAAGGGGTGGCGGCCGATGAAGGAGTCGGGCAGGCCGAGCTCCTTGCCGAGCACGCGCACTTCGTCCTTGAAGAGTTCGCGCAGCGGCTCGACCAGCTGCATGTTCATCCGCTCGGGAAGGCCACCGACATTGTGGTGCGACTTGATGGTAACCGACGGGCCGCCGGAGAAGGAGACGCTTTCGATGACATCAGGGTAGAGCGTACCCTGGGCCAGGAATTCTGCGCCACCGAGCTTCTTTGCCTCGGCTTCGAAGACGTCGATGAATAGCCGACCGATCGTCTTGCGCTTGGTTTCCGGATCGCTCTCGCCTTCCAGCGCATTGATGAACAGGTCGGACGCATCGACATGCACCAGATGCAGATTGTAGTGTTCCTTGAACATGGCGACCACATCGGCCGCCTCGTTCTTGCGCATCAGGCCGTGGTCGACGAGGATACAGGTCAGCTGGTCGCCGACTGCCTCGTGGATCAACAGTGCCGCAACCGAGCTGTCGACGCCGCCAGAAAGGCCGCAGATGACTTTGCTGTCGCCGACCTGCTTCTTGATCGCTTCCACCGCCTTGGCGCGGTAGGCCGACATCGTCCAGTCGCCCTTCAGACCGGCGATGTTGTGAATGAAATTGCTGATCAGCTTGGCGCCGTCGGGCGTGTGCACGACTTCCGGGTGGAACTGCACGCCGTAATATTTGCGGGCCTCGTCGGCGATGAAGGCGAAGGGCGCGTTGGGAGAGGTCGCGACGATCTCGAAGCCTTCAGGCAGTGCCGTGACGCGGTCGCCGTGGCTCATCCAGACCTGATGGCGGGTGCCCGAGCACCAGAGGCCTTCGAACAGGGCGCAGTCCTTGTCGACTTCCAGGAAGGCGCGGCCGAATTCGCGGTGGTGGCCGCTCTCGACCTTGCCGCCGAGCTGCATGCACATGGTCTGCTGGCCGTAGCAGATGCCGAAAACGGGAACGCCGCTGTCGAAGATGATCTGCGGTGCCCGCGGCGAGCCCTCATCGACCGTCGAGGCCGGGCTGCCTGATAGAATCACGGCCTTCGGCTTGAGGCGGCGAAAACCTTCGTCGGCAGATTGGAAGGGAACGATCTCGCAATAGACACCCGCTTCACGCACGCGCCGTGCGATGAGCTGTGTAACCTGGCTGCCGAAATCGACGATGAGGACGGTGTCTGGATGTGCTGTCTGGGTCATGGCGAGCCTTTAAAGAAAAGCGCTTTCCCTTGCAATCCGGCAAAACGGCGGAAATCCGATTTTATTGTCCCGATTGTCCCGGCAAACGGGATGTTCGCCGGGGCAAAACAGCAGAACGACCGTTTGACTGATCAGAACCAGAATACTCCGTCTTCCAGTGCGGTGAACAGGCTGTCGATGGCATCGGAAAGCTTGCGATCGACGATATGCAGATATTCGGTCCAGCCGGAAATGTGCTGCAGTTCGACGACGCCGTCGGAAATGCCGCGCAAGCCGATCAGCGGCAGCTCCCATTGCTGGCAGGCGCGCAGGATCGCAAAGGTTTCCATGTCGACCATGTCGGCTGAAATCTTGGAATAGGCATCGAGGCCCGAGATCACGTTCCCGCCGGTGGAAAGGCTTGCTTCCGGAACGCCCGGAATGCGAAGCGGCAGATCGATGACCGCAGGAAGATCGAGGAACGGCGTCCGGCCTTTTTCAAAGCCGAGAGGGGAGGCGTCCATGTCGCGGTATGAGACCGAGCTGACCTGATAGACCTCCGTCTGCTCAAGCCGTGCAGAGCCAGCCGAGCCGAGCGAGACGACCATATCTGGCAGATCGCCATGGGCTTCGAGCTGCGTCAGCGCCCGGGTCAGCACAATCGCCGCCTCGACCGGCCCGACACCAGTCATCAGCGGGTCGATCCTGGAGCGCAGGAAGGGGCCGTATTCAGCCTCTGCCGCCATGACGAACAGGATCGATTTTCCCGCCACGGATTTTAGTTCGAATTTCATCCTGTAATTCCCTCTCTTCCCCTAATGACCATCATCGTGCCAGTCATCGAGGCGATGAGCTTTGCAGGTCCGTCGGTAATGGCATAGGCCCGGCCGTCGGCAACGATGATCGTCGTGCCGGGCTTTGTAACTTCGCCGCGAAACAGGAAACGGTCTCCGCGTCCCGGCGACATCAGATTGACTTTGAATTCGATGGTCAGGATCGATGCATCGGGATCGATCACGCTGTAGGCGGCAAAGCCGCAGGCCGAATCCAGCGCGGCGGAGATAATTCCCGCGTGCAGAATGCCATGCTGCTGCGTCAGCTTGACGTCGAACGGCATCTCGATCTCGATCATGCCGTGTTCGACGCGCGTCAGTTCCGCGCCGATGGTCGCCATCGCCGCCTGCCGCTCAAAACTCTGGCGGATCCGCTGCCGGAAATCGCCGCTCTCGTCGCCAATCATCTGCTGTCCTCTCGCGGTTGCGAAAGTGGCATGGCGGTTAATTTTCGACAAGCGCCAAGTGGTCGATTTAGTTCAGATAAACGATCGATGCATTGAGCAGTGTCGCAAAGCTAACCCAGGCGGCATAGGGAATGAAAAGCAGGGCGGCGATCCCATCGCGGCGCCAACGTTCCACGATGAAGCAGAGGATGACGACAAGCAGCGCAACGATCACGAAAAGCCCCGGCACCGTCAGCCGAAAACCGAAGAAGACGGGCGACCAAGAGAAATTCAGCAAAATCTGCAACCACCAGAGCTTCATGCCGGCAGAACCGCGATCGCCGATCCAGGCCCTCGCACCGGCAATGCCGATCAGGATGTAGAGGATCGTCCAGGCCGGGCCGAATAGCCAGTTCGGTGGAGTGAATTGCGGCTTGGCGAGCGTCTTGTACCATTCACCGGGAAGATTGATGAAGCCGATCAGCACGCCGATGCCGACGACGAAGATGATGAAAAGGAGATAAATCGCAGGCTTGTTCATGTCGGATTAGCTAGGGCCCGTCCCGAATTCCGCCAGCCTCGATCAGCTGCGCTGCCGACCGGGTTCCGCGATCCGCACGATATGCTGATCCCAGGCGACATCGCTGTGCCGCCCGAGAAAATCGCCGCGGTAAGAGGAGATGGCAAATCCGTCTTTCGCCGGCGCTATCCCCGCTGCATCCGCTATGCTTTCCACCTTGAGGAGGGTTCCGGTTCTGGCATCGAGCGTTACCGCAGCACCATTGACCGGCGAGGTCACACCGACGAGGTTTTCCGCCCGGTTGACGGCAATTGCGCCGACATAGTTGCCGAGCTTGCGCGTCGTCTCGTCGGGCAGCGACACGAAGGTCAGGTCTTCACCCCTGGAGAAATGACCGACCAGCGGTGGCAGCTCGTTGCGCGGGCCTTCGTACTGGCAGGCAAACCAGATCCGTCCCGTCGCATCGATATCCACATGCCGCGTCGACACCTGGGCATATTGCGGCGGCAGCGTATGCTTTTCGATCAGCGACCCGGTCGCCGCGTCGATCAGCGCTAGCGAGGGTTCCATATGGTCGAGATTGAGCTTGGTGCGGCCGAAATCCGGATTGGTCTCGATGCCGCCGTTGGCGACAACAAGCGACCGGCCGTCGTCGGAAACCGTCATGTCATGCGGCCCGATGCCGAAGGTCTCGTATTCGCCGATGCGGGCGAAGCGATTGCGCGCATCATAGATGCCGATCATGCCGCGATTGTTCTCGAAATCGTTCTCGCTGGCATAGAGCAGCCGACCGTCCGGCGAGAATGTGCCATGGCCGTAGAAATGCCGGCCCTCGCGCGCGGCGATGACGATTGCCTCGCTCTTCGTCCAGGGATCGAAGATCATCGCATAGGTGCCCGGCCGCCGCGCGAAGGCGACGGTGCGGCCGGTGACCGGCGAAAAGGCCATGCCATGCGCGCGCGCCGGCAAGGCAACCTGGTCGACGATCTCGCCTCGTTCGGTGACGGTCGCGACCGCGTAGGAGCCGTCAGCCGCGCGAATGCCCGACGCATAAACCGCATCGGCCCGCTCCAGCGCGAGAACGGCGCTGGGTCGCAAAGCCGCAAGGAAAGTGATCCCTGCGGCCTTCATGAACGCCCTGCGATCGATCAGCGCACTGCGCGGCATCGCTCAGTCCCCGTCGGCGAAGGAGAAGCCTGCGGAAAGGCCCATCGCGCCGCCGTAACCGTCGGAGAAATCGGTCGTCAGTTGGCGGCTCTCATTGCGCAGCACATCGATCTTGGTCCGCTCGGCATCGCTGGAAATCGCAGCCTCGATGTCAGGATTGACGGTCGGAGCGGTCGCAACAAGCGTCTTCAGCAGGCCGTCGATCTTGCCGACGACGTCGCGCTTGTCCGGTGGCAACAGATCGGCCATGCCGGCCTTCTGCCAGAGCGCCTGTAGCCCCTCAAGATTGCCGTCGATGGCAGTCCAGGTGTTTCCGGAGCGCCAGTAGATCGCCATCTTTGGCCGCGCCGCATTCACATCGCCCTTGTAGAAGCTCTCAAGCCGCTGGTCGCGAACGTTCTCGGCGCCATGCACAAGGACGCCGAGTAGGGCGGTTGCCGCTTCCTTGCCGTCCATGAAATCCTGGCTGTCCTTGCCGGGGTTCTTCCAGGATTTCTGAATGCCGTTGGGGTCTTCCCAGGCGTCCGTCAGTTCCTTCGAAACATTCTCGATATTGCCGGCAACGGCCGCGCCGTAGCGGCAGCGGAAACCGTTCTTGTCCTTCGAAAGCGTGTCGGAATCGCTGCCATGGAGTACATATTCGAGTGCCGTCAGGCTCATCAGCGCCACGCTCTTCGAGGCAACGCCCTCGACCGTCGCATCCTTTTCATCGGCCTTGGCGATCAGCGCCTGCACCTGCTTGAGGCCGATGCCCTTGCGGTCAGGGTAGAAGAGGATGTGCTCGAAGCGGTTCTTCTCGATGACGGGACCGGCCTCGACGATCTCGATCATGGACCAGTTCTTGACCGTATCGGCGAAGGCGGACTTGGCAGCCTTCAGCGTATCGTCTGAGGGCGCCGAGCAGAGCGCCTTCATCGCTGTCGTCAGCCGCGAGGCGGAGTCATGCATGTTGCGATAACCGGGACGAATGAAGTCGTCGACGGCCTTCTGCATGACGGCTGGCACCGCAGCCTCGTTCAGCGTTCCAACGGGAGCCGCCTGCTGGGCAGCTGCAGGCAATGCCGCGACGCCAAGGAGCAGGCTGGCAAACATTGTTGCGATCGGGCCGGTAAGCGGGAATTTCCAGGGACGCATCAGAGAGACTCCAGAAAGGTTATGAGGGCTTGCCTGTCATCTCCAGGCAGGGATGCGAATGCGTTGCGCGCCTTCTCAGCTTCTCCGCCATGCCAGAGGATGGCTTCGGTCAGGTTTCGCGCGCGGCCGTCGTGAAGAAAGAAGGTGTGGCCGCTCACGATCTGGGTTAGGCCTATGCCCCAGAGCGGCGGGGTTCGCCAGTCGCGGCCGGAGGCCACGCCCACCTGCTGGCCGTCGGAGAGGCCTTCACCCATGTCGTGCAGCAGGAAGTCGGAATAGGGCCAGATCAGCTGGAATTGCTGGGCCGGGTCGGCGGCTTTATCGCTGGTGACGAATTTCGGCGTGTGGCAGGCGGTGCAGCCGGCTTGATAGAAGACCTGCTTGCCGTGGAGCACATCCGGGAAGCTCGCCTTGCGGCGGGCGGGAACCGCGAGGTTCTTCGAATAGAAGGTGATGAGATCGAGGATCGTCTCTGATGCCTCGGTCGGCCCGAGACGCTTCTGGACGCCGTTGGGCATGGCAAGGCAGACGGGCTCCTTGTCCGTGCAGTCGCCCTGGGCGTTCGGCCGATCCGGATTGGAGATGCCGATATCCGTATCGAGCGCATCGGCGGCCTGGTCGCGCACGGTCGCGTTCTGCGCCTTCCAGCCGAAGCGGCCGAGCGCGAGCTTGCCGGTGCGATGGTCGCGCACGATGGCCGCTCGTCCCCTGATGCCGTCGCCATCGCGGTCATCGGGATCGGCGTGAGCGAGAATATCCGCTTCGGGGATCGCCTCGATCAGGCCGAGGCCGAGCATTGGAGGCGCGACGCGGGCAGATACGGTGGTCGCGGGATCAAGCGGGCCATAGGCGAGATCGCCGGCCGTGTAGTGGGGCCTGCGCAATGAAACAGTTTCTCCATCGGAGAGCGCCACGGTCTCTTCGGTGTAGGTGACCTGCACGTTGCCTTCGGCGGCAAGGCCGGGCACGGCCCGATCCTGAAGCTGCGCGCCATAGGTCGGGTCAGGAAAATTGATGGCGTGAAAGCTGTCGAACGCCTTCTGTTCGTCAGGCGTGGCGGCCGGCCGCGCCAGACGCAGCACCATGGAGCTGGCATTACCGTCGCTATCGGGCGGATGGCCGCGACCGTCCTTGATGTGGCAACTCTGGCAGGAGCGTGCATTGAAAAGCGGGCCAAGCCCGTCGGTGGCCTGCGTCGAGGAGGGGGAGGAGACCCAGAGCTGGCGGAAAAGCGCATTGCCGAGATGGAAATTCTCTTCGCGATCGAACCCCAGATTGGCGGACGGCTGCGAGAATGCGTTGAGAGTGACGGGCGCGATCGAGGTCGTCGCACCGCTTTCCATCGCCTCGTAGGTCTCGGCCTTGGTGAAATCGGTGGTCGGCCGCATGAGGTTCTCGACGCGCTTCAGCTGCTCAGGCGTCAGGTCCGTCCGTACCTTCGGAAAATTGATTGTATCGGCAGCGACCAGAGAAATGGTGCCCGCAAGCGCTGCGATTGCGAGCGCGGACAAAAGAACAGGGCGGGTGACGATACGCAACATCAAGGGATCAAGGGCGACGGCGGAATGCCGCCGCCCTCCTTTATCACTTCTTCATAACGGAGCTAGGATTATCTAGGCTGTCCGAACCTTCGAGCTTGATCTCGCCGAGGTCGAGCGAAGCGATCACGCGCTGGATGCTCTTCGTCTGGTCGAGCAGGCCGTCGATGACGTGCTGGACGACCGCGTTGCCTTCCGCGTTGCCTTCGCCGATCATCTGGTCGTATTTTTCGACGGTGTCGCCGCGCTTGACCATGGTCTTCGCGGCCTTGTCGGTCGCAGCGAACTTGTCCATCATTTCCTTGTCGACGGCCTTGTCCTTGGAGGCCACGAGCGCGTGCAGCGACGGACCCTTCATCTTCGTGCCGTCGATGCGGGTGTAGTTGCCCGTATAGGCCGACTCGATGCCGACGATGTCGTTGTTGTAGGTGTTGTAGGTATTGTCGGAGAAGCAATCATGCTCCTGCTCCGGATCGTGGAGCAGCAGGCCGAGCTTCATGCGTTCGCCTGCCAGTTCGCCGTAGGAGAGCGAGCCCATGCCGGTCAGGATTGCCGTGATGCCGACCTTCGGGTCGTCAAGGTCGCGCTTCGTGGCGGCGCCGTCCGGCTTCCAGTCATCGGTCATTTCCTGCAGGTCGTCGACGAGCTGCGTGGAGGCCGACTTCAGGTATTCGGCGCGGCGGTCGCAATTGCCGCCGGTGCAATTCTTCTGGTCGTAATCGGTATAGGGACGCTCGCCGGCGCCCGGTCCGGTGCCGTGCAAATCCTGGCCCCAGAGCAGGAACTCGATGGCGTGGTAGCCGGTCGCGACATTGGCATCGACCTTGTCGGCGCTGTTCAGCGACTTCAGGAAGTCGGGCGTCAGATGCGAGGCATCGACATCCTTGCCATCGATCTTGATCGTCTTGTTGGCAATGACGTTGGCGACGTAGAGCGCGTTCTCATCGCTCTCGGTGCCATAGGATTTGTCGACATAGTCGATCAGGCCTTCATCCAGCGGCCAGGAGTTCACATCGCCTTCCCAGTCGTCGACGATCGGGTTGCCGAAGCGGTAGACTTCAGACTGCGAGTAGGGAACACGGGCCCTGATCCAGGCGGTGCGGGCTGCATCCAGCGTCTTCTTGCTTGGATTGGCGATCAGGTCGTCGATTGCCTTGTCGAGCTTCTTGGCGAGGATCAGCGAGTCCTCGTATTTGGCATGGGCGACGTCTGCGTAATGCTTGACAATCGCAGCTTCGTCGACAGCAGCACGCGCCGGAAGCGCCGTTGTCAGCGCCGAGGCGGCCAGCAGCGCCAGCGTGGCGCCAAGATTAATGGTCAGTTTCATGGGGTCCCTCTCCGGTTGGCGGCAAATGCCACCCAAAAATTCGCGACCCGTGTCATGGCGGAAAAGCAAACTGGTGTCAAACACTCTAGTTTAGAATTGTTGTAAGAGAAACTCCGCTTTTCCCTTGCACGCGATGCGGGATTTGCGGGCGAACGACCGGTGGACGGGAATGCGAGGTGCCAAAGGCGGGTTTGCGAGCCGGCTACACAGAGATCCGGCTGTTCGAACGGTATTCGGACCGCCGGACTTCACCATATTGTGAAGCCGCCTAGCGACAACCATAGAGCGGAAAATCTGCTCGGGCTTACGCTTTGCGCTGCATGCGGCAGAAGAAGAAGCCGTCCGTGTCGGTCGAGGCCGGCGTGAGCGTAATCGTCTTGCCATCGGAGGAGCGCGGTTTCGGCGCGTCGTTGCCGAACAGGGCGTTCCACGAGCTCTGTGCCTCCACGATCTCGAATTCGGGATTATTGGCGGTAAAGCGGTTGACCTGAGCCTCGTTTTCCTCAGGCAGCACCGAGCAGGTGACATAGATCAGCATACCGCCGACGCGGACGAATTGTGCGGCCTGCGCCAGCGCTTCCTGCTGCTGGCCGATGCGCTCGTCGAGGTTCTTTTGCGTCAGGCGCCATTTTGTGTCGGGCCGCCGGCGCCATGTGCCAGTTCCAGTGCAGGGCGCGTCGACCAGCACCTTGTCGCAGCGGTCGCGCAGCGCAGTGAGAGCGTTCTTGTCGTCATGGACCTGGACGTTGCGGGTACCCGCCCGCTTCAGCCGCTCGATGATCGGCGCGAGCCGCTTGCGATCGGCGTCGTAAGCGTGGACCTGGCCCTTGTTCTGCATGGCGGCTGCCATGGCAAGTGTCTTGCCGCCGCCGCCGGCGCAATAGTCGAGAACCTGCTCGCCCTCCTGCGGCAGCACGAGATCGGCCACGATCTGCGAGCCCTCGTCCTGAACCTCGAACCATCCTTTCTGGAAGGAAAGCTCGGCAGTCACGTTCGGAAGCCGTGAGGGACCTTCGCCGGCGGGGATGCGCATCCCGTAGCGGGCGATCCGGGATGGCATGGCGCCGGCGCGTTCCAGTGCCTTCACCGCCTTCTCGCGGCTCGACTTGAGGATATTGGCCCGCAGGTCCAGGGTGGGACGTTCGGCGAGCGCCCTGGCTTCATCAAGCCATTCCTCACCAAAGGATTGCGCCAAGGATGGCTCGACCCATTCGGGAATGTCGCCCTGTATGTAAAGCGGCGCATCGGCGAGAGAGCGGCTGGCAAAGGCCGCCATGGCGGCCTCCCCCGGGGTCTCCGGGGCGAAGCGGTCGCCTTCCAGTTCGGCGGCAAGCATGTCAGGCGTCAGGCCCCACTGGCGAAAGAGCACGGCATGGGCAAGAGCGGCGGGGCTGTCATCGTCCATCAGCCATGCATGCGAGAGGCGCATCCTGAGGGCGTCGTAGACAATGTTGCCGATTGCCGCTCGGTCGCCCGACCCGGCAAAGCGGTGGGCCAGACCCCAGTCCTTGAGCGCGTCGGCCACCGGTCGCTTGCGAGCCTCGATATCGCCAAGTACCTCGATGGCCCCCTGCAGCCGGCCGCCCAAACGCATAAGTCTTCTCTCCTGCTTAAAGCTGGCATTTCATCAATCCGCACGAAAAAACGCACGTGGCGGCGGATTATTGAAACGTCTCGATCGGGTCGTAACCGCGATTGACGGAGAGAGCAAGCTTTGCGCTTCGGCCTGTCTGCAAATCAGCCGACGACCTGGTAGCAGACGCTGGCCGTGCCTGAAGCAACCATGCCGATGTTCTGCGCTGCGGCGCGGGAGAGATCCAGGACGCGTCCGCGGATGAAGGGGCCGCGATCGTTGACCCGGACGACCACGCTGCGGCCGTTATGACGGTTGGTGACCTTCAGCCGGGTGCCGAACGCAAGAGAGCGATGAGCTGCAGTTAACGTCGAAGAACTCATGCGCTCGCCGGAAGCAGTTCTCGAGCCCAATGAATACCACGATGCGCCCCCGCATCCCGTTGCTGCTGATGCTGCCATCGGATGGAAAGCAAAGGCAGCGGCAATAGCTGAAATTGTGAGAACTGAACGACAGATTTTCTTCAAACCGATTTTCCCTCTACATGTAGACCCATGCGCTTATTGGCGCGGGCCGTTTCAATCGGGTCAAACGTGGCGAAAAAGTGCCATCTAAAATCACGGAATGTTACAGCATGTAACATTTGTGATTTCGATTACCGTACGGTTAGGTGATTATAAATATCTAATATATGGAAAAAAGGCAATGAAATCAGTTCAAAATTGAATGATTTTTCTGCCGGCGATGTGAGGGATGGGTAGATCACAAAATTTGGAAAAATTTTTTTCCGACTTTGCCATATTCGCCGCCACATTTGTGCAAATTTAAAGGTCGTTAACCCTATTTGAGGGTAAAATTAGCTAATGCAAATGGATTAGTAGGAAATTCCTGCCCTTTGAGAATGTGAATTTCACTCGCAATCGGGCCATTCAGGCGCAGGAATCCACCCGGTTTACCCGTCGAATTTCGGCTGGCAGAAGGGCTTGCGCGCGCGTCGATTCCGCACGAAACCGATCTTGGTCGAAGGGAGAGGATCAGCCTCTCCAGCGGCCCGACGACCAGAGCTCGGAGAGCGACATGCGGTATTCAGGAAAGCGGAAGGCAAAGCCGAGCGACCGCAGTTTGGCATTTGAGACGCGCTTGTTCTCACCGTAGAAGGAGCGCGCCATCGGGGTCAATTCGGCCGTCTCGAAGGGCTGTTCCGGCGGTGGCTCGATACCCATCAGCCGCGCTGCCTCGACAATGATGTCCTGCGGTGCCCGAGGCTCGTCGTCGGTCACATTATATATGCCGCCGAGACCGCGGTCGGAAAGAAAGCGGGTGGCAGCGCCGATATCTTCGACACGGATGCGATTGAAGACCTGGTCCTTTTTGATGAGCCGCCGGGCAGTTCCCCTCTCAAGATTGCAGAACGCATTGCGTCCCGGCCCGTAAATGCCGGAGAGCCGCAGCACGGCGACAGGAATACTGTTCGCCTCACCGATGGAAAGCCAGTTCTCCTCAGCCTCGACACGCTCGACCGAACGTGCCGAAACGGGATGCACCGAGACCGTTTCGTCTACCCATGCGCCCTTGTGATCGCCATAGACGCCGATGGTCGAGAGATAGCCGATCCATTCGAGCTTCGGCATAAGCGCCCGCATATCGCTGCCGACAAGCCGGATTAGCGGATCGCTATCCTTGCCGGGTGCGATCGACTGGACGAGATGCGTCGTCTCCTTGATATCGGCGCGCAATGCGTCGCTGATCTCGGCTCCGTCGAAGACGAACGCCCTGATACCGTCCCTTTCCAGAACGGCGGCCTTGTCAGGCGAGCGGGTCGTGCCGACGATATGGTCCGCGGAATCGGCGAAAGCCTTCGCAATCGCCGTACCGGAATAGCCGCAGCCGAAAATCGTCAGATTCATTGTTTCATCCCCGCCAGGTCCCATTCCGCGCGAACATCGCTATCCGCCTCGACGGGCCTTTCTGCCGCAAACGCGCTGAATTCGCCAGCCTCCATCAGTCGCGAAAGCGCCCAGACCGCCATTCCGCGCACCACAGCCGAGCCATCGCCCGCAAGCCGCCGACAGCGGTAGATCAGGCTCCGATCGCCCGAATTTCCGGCTGCAATGAGCACATTGCGCACGAACCGGTCTCGGCCGATCCGCTTGACCGGCGAGCCGCTGAAGAAGGAGCGAAAGGTCGGATCGTCGAGATCAAGCAGAAAAGCGATCGTCGGCTCCTTCAGGTCTTCGCGCGCGACCAGCTTCATCTCGGAGGCCTGTGCCGCAAACTTGTTCCAGGGACAGGCCGCAAGGCAATCGTCGCAGCCATAAATGCGATTGCCGATCAGCGGCCGGAGCTCCGGATCGATCGGCCCCTTGTGCTCGATGGTCAGATAGGAAATGCAGCGCCGCGCATCGATCTGGTAGGGCGCCGGGAAAGCCGCTGTCGGGCAGGAGTCGAGGCAGGCGCGGCATGAGCCGCAATGATCGAACTCCGGCGCATCCTCGACTAGGTCGGCGGTCGTGAACATAGAGCCGAGGAACAGCCATGAGCCATGCGTGCGGCTGACGAGATTGGTGTGCTTTCCCTGCCAGCCGAGGCCGGCAGCCGCAGCCAGCGGCTTTTCCATGACGGGAGCGGTGTCGACGAAGACCTTCACGTCCTCCTGAGCCCGGGCGGCAAAGCGCGTGGCAATTTCCTTGAGGCGCCCCTTGATGACGTCATGATAGTCCCGATTGCGGGCATAGACGGAAATCGCCGCCCGGTCCGGCTTGGAAAGAATACCGCGCGGATCCTCGTCGGGGCCATAGTTCAGGCCGAAGACCACGATGGACCGGACGTCAGCCCAAAGGACGCGCGGATCGCCGCGGCGCTCGCGCGTTTCTGCCATCCAGTCCATGGTGCCGTGATAGCCGGCTTCAAGGAAGCTTTTCAGCCGCGCGGGCGCCTGGGGTATGGCATCGGGCCCGGTGATGCGGCAAAGGTCGAAACCCTGAGCTTGCGCCTCGGCGCGCAGAAAAGCCGTCAGCGTCTCGCGACGCTTGCGTTCCTTCTCTGTTGACCGCTCCTCGGGCATGGCTCCGTATCCATCAGAAATCCAGATCCGCGTAGTGCGAGACGGGCGTCAGGCCGCGGACGCGCTCAGCAAGCAGCGGCCGGAAGGATGGGCGCGATTTCAGCCGCTGATACCAGTCTTTCACGATCGGCGATTCCGCCCAGTCGATCTCGCCGAGATAATCGAGCACGGAAATCGAGGCTGCGGCCGCAAGGTCGGCATAGCTCAGCCGCTCGCCGGCCAGCCACTGCCGCGAGCCGGCAAGCCAGGCGAGGTACTTCATATGCTGGCGGATATTGGCGCGCGCGGTGCGCATCATCTTGGAATCAGGCGCGCCGCCGCCGTGTTCCGCGCGCATCTGCAGCTTGTAGACACGCTCGCGCGCCAAAGGCCGGGTGACGTCCTGTTCCATCTTCTGCATGAACCATTCCGTGAGCCGGCGAATTTCTGCGCGTTGGAACGGATCTTCCGCCAAGAGGCGCCGGTCGCGCTTCAGCACGCCATGCGTCTCGTCGAGATATTCGGAAATGACCGTCGCGCCGCAGAGCGCCCTCATGCTGTCGTCGACATAGACGGGCAGGGTGCCCGCTGGGTTAAGCGCAAGAAAGTCGCGCCGTTTCTCCCAGGTCTGCTCCTCTATCAGTTCTGCCTGATAGCCGTATTCGGTCAGGATCAACCTGACGAAGCGTGATGCGGAAGACATGGAATGATGGTAGAGCGTCGGCATTGATACTCGAACTTTGTGATTGTTGCTTGCATGGACGGAGCGCTTCTATTTATGCGGCCCTAGTCATGACTCATTCGTTGAAGCTATAGGAGTTTGGCCACGCTAATACAAGCGAATCGGCCCGCCTCGCCGTCTGACATAAGGACATCACATGGCTGAACAAATCATTATCACGCCGCCAATGGCCATGTTTTTACCCCGCCTCTGACCACTGAAGACGGATGCCGCCCCACTCGGCTTAAGCGTGCTTCAAGTCCGACCGAACTCAAAACCGGAGACAATGAATGGAATACATAAACTCTATAATTCTGGGCATCATAGAGGGTATCACCGAATTTCTGCCGATATCGAGCACCGGCCACCTCATCATTGCGGAGCAATGGCTCGGCGCGCGGTCTGAGCTCTTCAACATCGTTATTCAGGCAGGCGCCATCATCGCCGTCACGATCATTTACTGGCGCCGCCTGGTGGATCTGGTGCTTGGCTGGCGCGATCCCAGGAACCGCGATTACGCCGCCAAGCTGATCGTCGCATTTCTCATCACGGCAGTCCTCGGGCTTATAGTCAAGAAACTCGGCTTCGAACTGCCTGAGGATGCAACGCCGGTCGCCTGGGCGCTCATCATCGGCGGTATCTGGATGATCTTTGCTGAATGGGCAGCCGCCCGCCGGCCGCCACACACCAAGATCACCTGGCTCGTCGCCATCCTGGTCGGCATTGCCCAGATCGTTGCCGGCGTCTTCCCGGGAACATCGCGTTCCGGCGCTACGATTTTCGTCGCCATGCTGGCAGGCACCGGCAACCGCGCTGCCGCAACCGAATTCGCCTTCCTCGTCGGCATCCCGACCATGTATGCCGCAAGCGGCTACGAATTGCTGAAGGCATTCAAGGGTGGCGGAGCTGCAGGCGAAAACTGGACCTCGCTGGGCATTGCCTTCGTGGTTTCCACCGTTGTCGCCTTCATCGCCGTCAAATGGCTGCTTTCCTATATCCAGAGCAACCGTTTCACCGCATTCGCCATCTACCGCATTATTCTCGGCGTTTTGCTGCTCGGCATGGCAATGGCCGGCATGATCAACTGAGACATCGGTCTCGCACTGCATTCGCGCAATCCATGGCGCGGATGCAGTGAGGCGATATCAGTCCTCGGACATATCAATTTTCAGAGAAACTATAGAGGGATGGCGGGGCGTCTGCCGGCCTTTTTCATCAACCGGCAGGTGGATCGCACCAAAACTTGGGCGCCGCGTTTCACACGCTCAAACCGAGCTGCCTGTTGTTATGTGGAGAGAAGAGAGCCGGTGCTTGAAGCGCCGGCCTTTTCATTAATGGCCGATCGAACCCGTCGAGCAGGGATCGACACCATAAGCCGGCGAACATTCGCCCTTGACCGCTGCAATGCTGCCGGGCGCTACGAACGAACCCGCCAGGATTACCAATGCCGCACACGCAAACAGAAGCGCGATTGACTTGCCCATCGAAATGCCTTTCCGCAATAATCAGCACGCCTCAAAAACCCTTGGGACAGTCGTTGGACGCGCGGCTTGTGTTAGTCACAGGAATGGGAATTAGCAATAAATGTTCCGGTTAAATTTGACGTTAATGCCACTAATTAAACGATGCGTCTTTTAAGCAACGCTTACCTGTGCGCGATCACGAAAAAGCCGCCGTTTTGGAACGAAAAGGCCGCACGAAGGGCAAAGAAAAAGCCGCCCGGAAAGACCGCGCGGCTTTGATTCTCGGGCGCTTCGAGAATCAGGCGGCCTTGCCAGAACCCGAGAACTGTCCGTGCTGCCGATACTGCACGAGATAGGACGGCAGCACCGAGGTCAGCATGGTCGGTAGGATGCCGATACCCTTCAGCGTCAGGCCTTCGGTCTCCGCATGCTTCGACACGACATTGTCGTATTTCAACAGGCGAACCTGGTCTGGCGTGATCGGCGCCGCAATCACTGGAACGAGCGAGGCAATGCTGCCGATCAGCGATGCGACGCCGAACGGCATAGTGACCAGTGGCCGCTTGCGATCCACGACCTTGAGGACTGTCTCGAGACATTCGCGGAAGCTCAGGACTTCGGGGCCGCCGAGTTCATAGATCTTGCCGGGAAGAAGCTTGCCGTCGACCGCGCGGGCAACTGCCTCGGCGACATCCTCAACATAAACCGGCTGAAACTTCGTCTGGCCGCCGCCGATGAGGGGCAGGACAGGCGCAAGGCGCGACATTTCAGCGAACTTGTTGAAGAAGTTGTCTTCGGGACCGAAGACGATCGAGGGCCGCAGGATGACGGCTTCCGGCTTGATGGAGAGGATGGCAGCCTCGGCACGGCCCTTGGTGCGGCCATAGGAGGACGCAGAGTTTGCGTTCGCGCCGATCGCGGAAATATGCGTGAGCGTCGCTCCGACGCTACGAGCCGCCTCGGCAACCGCACGGCCGCCGAAGTCCTGCACTGCGTCGAACGTGTTGCGCCCGCTTTCGGAAAGGATGCCGACGCAGTTGACCACGTGCTGCGCGCCTTGGACGGCACGGTCGACCGAGTTGCGATAGCGAAGATTGGCCTGGACAATCGAGATCTGGCCGAGATTGCCGGCCGGAAGCAGGAAGCCGGCAAGATCAGGACGACGAACGGCAACACGGATGCGATAGCCGCGCTTGGCAAGCTGCCGCACGACGTGCCGTCCGACGAAGCCAGACCCTCCGAACACGGTCACGAGCGGTGGAAGGTCGGCAAGGGTCATGGCAGGCTCCTCGAAAGGCTTGGACAGATGCTGGATATGGTTTCGTCTTAGCCGAATCGGGGCGCAAGGTGAAGTACCATCGCGCCCGCATCTTCGGCCTCCTGCCAGATGCTCTAAACGCCTTCTACGACAACCATTTCCGCATCCGCTATTTCATGACGGATTTTCGCGGCTGCCTGGTATTCAGGTGAGTTGTAGCAGTCGACGGCGTGCTGCAGCGAGGGGAACTCGATGACGACGTTGCGGCCGCGCGCCTTGCCTTCCAGTTCGGTGAACGCACCGCCGCGCGCAAGAAAGTTCGCACCGTATCGCTCGAATGCCGGTTTGGCCGTTGCGATATAGTCCTTGTAACGTTCGAGATCGCGGACATCGACGCGCGCAATCCAATATCCCTTGGGCATGTCTTCCTCCTTTTATGATTGTCCTGATGTTAGCGGTTGGCCGGCCACAGCGCGTTCAGCATCTCGCCGAGAATTGCATTGGCCGCTTCCCGGGGATCTGGCGCTTTGACGATCGGTCGCGCGACGACGAGATGCGAGGCACCGGCCTTCAGGGCGTCGAAGGGCGTCATGACGCGCTTCTGGTCGCCATGGTCGCTGCCGGCCGGACGGATACCCGGCGTTACCAGCGCCATATCAGGGCCGATGACTTCGCGAACGGCAGCAGCTTCCTCGGCAGAGCAGACGATACCGCCCATGCCCGCCAATCGAGCCTGTTCCGCGCGGCGCAGAACCAGCGAGGCGGCATCGTCGCCATAGCCGGCATCGCGCAGATCGGCATCGTCCATGGAAGTGAGAACGGTCACGCCGAGCAGACAGAGATCCGACCCTGCAGCGGCGGAAACGGCTGCCTTCATGGCCTTGGGATAGGCATGCAGCGTCAGCATCGACATGCCCATCTTGGCGATGTTCTCGACGGCCGAGGCGACCGTATTGTCGATGTCGAGCAGCTTCATGTCGAGGAAGATCTTCTTGCCGCTCTTTGCGAGGTCGCGGGCGAATTCCAGGCCGCCTGCAAAGGCGAGCTGATAGCCGATCTTGTAAAAGACGATATCGTCGCCGAGCGTCGTCACGATCCTCTCGGCTTCGCCAAGGGTCGGGACATCCAGTCCGACGATCAAGTGGTCGCGTGCGGTCCGTGCGCTCATTGTCCGGCCTATCCCTTCCGGCTTTCGCCCTTCCAGCTTTCCATAGGCGTCCAGTGGCACGAGATGGCCCGGTTCGCAAGGTCGAAGCAGAAGAGATTGCCACCACCTGCCGGCTGGTCGCCCTGCCGCGCGATCGGCTTGCCGGCGATATGGCACTTTAACAGCGTGCCGACGCCACCATGGCCGATGAATGCGATCGGCGCTTGCGGATCATGGTCGGCAAGAATGGCCTCGACCTTCGAGACGATCCGCGCCTGCGCGTCGATCGCCCGTTCCCAGCCCTTGAAGCTCTCATGCGGATGGGCAAAGAACCAGTCGGCCGCCTTCTCGAATTCCGGCGGTGGCAGAAAGCCGGTCGCCGAACGGTCGTTCTCGTGCATGCCTTCGACGATCTCGACCGAGGCCCCACTCGCAGAAGCCAGAATATTGGCCGTCTCGATCGCCTTGACTTCGTCACTGGAAATGATCCGCCGAAGCTGGCCGGCCCAAGCGCTTTCCGCGGCAAGTCGCGCCCGCGCAGCGCCGACATCTGACAATCCCCATTTGGGCACGGCCACGTCAGGGGCGATGCGGACCTGCGGATGCGTAATATAAAGCGCAAACATGATTGATCTTAAGTGCGCCGGTAGATCCAGAGCTGGGCAGGGGGAATATTGCGGACGATGAAATCGAAATGCTGGATATGATAGCGCTCGGGCTTGGCGATGATCGGTGACATCGCGCCATAGGAAATCTGCACGACAGGCCGTCCCGCCGGCATGCGGTCCAAAAGGCTTTCCAGCAGCGCAACACGCGCCTGCATCGGGAAGTTCAGGAGCGGAATGCAGGAAATGACTGAATCGAAGGTCTGGCCGCGCAGTACGCCCAGCGTCTTGTCCAGATCGAAAGCATCGCCATTGATGAAATGGACGCCGGGATAAAGCCGCAGCAGATGCTTGTAGAAATCGGTCGAATACTCGATCGCGACCAGATTTTCAGGTTTAATGCCGCGGGCCAGGATCGCCTTGGTAACGGCGCCGGTTCCCGGACCCAGTTCCAGCACCGGCAAGCCGGACTGCGGATTGATGACACTTGCCATCTTCCGGGCGGTGATTGACGACGTCGGCACGATGGAGCCCACCGTCTTCGGCCCCTGCATCATGCCTTTGAAAAAACGGATTTCCTCGTCGAACTTCTTGCCCAACCGTTCTTTCAGGCGCAGCGCCATGCTTTCCTCCCACCAGAATCTCACCGACGCGATTTGAGGTATCGCTCGCGCGCAATCTTGCAAGGTCATGACGCAAAGACAAGATAAAACGTCGCATTCCTTACAGGTTTGCGACGCTCGTGTGACAGATCAAACACGCATCGGCATCAGAACGTAGAGGGCGTCGTCGCCCGCCGTGTCGCGAATGAGCGTCGGAGAGCCGGCATCCGCCAACAGGAAAATCGCCTCGTCGCCGGAAAGCTGGGCGGTGATATCGAGGAGATATTTGGCATTGAAGCCGATTTCCATCGCGTCAGTGTCGTAGCCGACGGCCACTTCTTCGGTGGCGCTACCCGAATCCGGATTGTTGACCGTCAGCAGCAGCTGTCCGTCGGAAAGGGCAAGCTTCACAGCGCGACCGCGCTCCGAGGAGATCGTCGACACGCGATCGACCGCCTGGGCGAAGGTCTGGCAATCGACGCGCATTTCCTTGTCGTTATTGGCCGGAATGACCCGCTGATAATCAGGGAAGGTGCCGTCGATCAGCTTCGAGGTCATGACGATCGAACCGATCGTCAGGCGAATCTTGGCATCGGACACTTCGAGCGTGACGATGACATCGGGACTGTCGACCAGCTTCTGCAACTCGCCGACCGTCTTGCGCGGAATGATGATGCCGGGCATGCCTTCCGATCCCGAGGGAGCATCGACATCGGCGCGGGCGAGGCGGTGGCCATCGGTTGCGACAGCGCGAAGCTTCAGGTCGCCGTCGGCCTCGATGGTGTGGAAGAAGATGCCGTTCAGATAATAGCGGGTCTCTTCGGTCGAGATCGCGAACTGCGTCCGGTCGATCAGCATCTTCAGATCGGATGCCTTCAGCTTGAAGGAGTGGCTGAAAGTGCCGGCGGTCAGATCGGGAAAATCGGACTCCGGCAGGCACTGCAGCGAGAATTTCGAACGGCCAGATGTGACCGTCATCGAGCCGCCATCCGGATTGGTGGCCAGGAGAACTTCGGAGCCGTCGGGAAGCTTGCGGACGATATCGTAAAGAAGATGGGCCGGAACGGTGGTGGCGCCTGCCTGCTCGACATTGGCCGGCGTCGCTTCGGTGATCTCCAGGTCGAGGTCGGTCGCCTTCATGTCGAGATTGGCGCCTTCGGCTTTCAGCAGTACGTTCGACAGGATCGGGATCGTATTGCGACGTTCCACCACGCGATGCACGTGGTTCAGCGACTTCAGGAGGTTTGACCGCTCAATAGTAATACGCATGGGATGCTACCGCTTTCGACCGTTACTGCCCGGGCGCCGGAGCGCGCGGAGGAATGCCTCTCCGGGCCTAGCCCGAAGGATTGGACAGGCAAAATGGCAGAATTCCGCATGCGAATGCAAGAGCTATGCATTGGTACGCAAGGTCATTTCGGCATTTCCTGCTGAATGCGCACAGGATTTCGTCCGGTCTTGCCGAAGGCGACTGCCTCGCCCATAAAGGCTAGACTTTAGGACAGGGTATCGACACGACATGAGCGACGAGATTTCGGGCGAGGGAGGCAGGGTTCGCGGCTTCCGGCTGCATAACACGGCAGTTCCGGCCCGCCCCCTGGAGACCGCGCTCTATCTTGTCGCGACGCCGATCGGCAATCTCGGCGATATCACGCTGAGAGCCTTGGAAACGCTGGCAGGCGCCGACGTGCTCGCCTGCGAGGACACGCGGGTCACCCGCGTCCTCCTTGACCGCTACGGCATCCAGAACCGGCCCTATGCCTATCACGAGCACAATGCCGACGAAGCCGGTCCCCGCCTGCTGCAGGCGCTGGCAGATGGCCGCTCGGTGGCGCTGGTGTCGGATGCCGGAACGCCGCTGGTCTCTGATCCCGGCTACAGGCTTGCCCTTCAGGCTATCGAGGCCGGCTATCGCGTCGTGCCCATCCCTGGCGCATCTGCCCCACTTGCCGCCCTCGTCGGCTCCGGCCTGCCGAACGATGCCTTCTTCTTTGCAGGCTTCCTGCCCGCCAAGGACAAGGGCCGTCGCGACAGGCTGAGCGAACTAGCTGAAGTTCCGGCGACGCTGATCTTCTTTGAATCGCCCCACCGCATCGCCGCCACCCTCGCCAGCGCATCGGATGTTCTGGGGGGAGATCGGCGCGCCGCAGTTTGTCGCGAACTCACCAAGACCTTCGAGGAGTTCCGCCGCGGCACGCTGTCCGAGCTGGCAGCCCATTACGAGAAGGTCGATAACGTGAAGGGCGAAATCGTCCTCGTGGTCGGGCCACCGGAGGCGAAGGAGACCCCGGAGGCCGATGTCGAGGCGATCCTTGCCGATCTTTCCCGGACATTGCCGACCGCCAAGGCCGCGACCGAAGCCGCGCGACTGACCGGCCTGCCACGCAAGGAGCTCTATCAGCGCTTGCTCGACAGGAAGAACGCTGAATGATCGAGAACGACGAACGCCGCAAGCGGCAGAAAGCCTGGCGCCGCGGCCACGTCTCGGAATATCTCGCCGCCGCCTTTCTGTTGCTGAAGGGCTACCGTATCCTGGCCATCCGGCATCGCACGAAGCTCGGCGAGATCGACATCATCGCACGCAAGGGTGATCTGGCCGTCTTCGTCGAGGTGAAGGCGCGGCGCGAAGAACAGCAGGCCGTGGACGCGGTGTCCTATGGTACACAAAGGCGAATCCGTGCTGCAAGCGACCTCTGGCTCGCCCGCCAGCGTGATTATGCGGCCCTGTCGCAGCGATACGATATAGTCGCCATTCTGCCCGGCCGCTGGCCGCGACATTTCATGGATGCTTTCTGAGCGATCTTCACGGCCCTGTCATGGAACGCGCCTATGGCCGGCTCATCTGGCATTGCTGATAAAGCAAAGCCGAAGCCCCATCAGACATAGGCAGGCATTCATCATGATCCGCAAGACCGTACCCGCATTCGACGTCCCCACTCAGGAGGCGCGCGAAGCCTTCATCACGCTGGAAAAGCGCCCCGATATCCATGATGCGACCATTGCCTCGCTCAACTGCATGAATACGGTTCGGATAGGCGGCGCTGACCTTTCAGCCCCGCTCGCCTTTCCTTTCACCGTTGCCGCCTGGAATCTCGAGCGTTGCCTCTTCCCGCTGGAAAGCGCCGAAAAGCTGCGGAAAACCGGGGCGCCGCTCGTCCTTGTCTCCGAAATGGATGAGGGCATGGCCCGCACCGGCCAGGCCGATCCCACCGCTATCGTCGCCGGCGAGCTTGGCATGAACTATGCCTATGGCGTCGAGTTCCTCGAACTGAGCCTCGGTTCCGAAATCGAACATTCCTTCTGCAAGGACGACTTCAACGAAAAGGGTTTCCACGGCAACGCGCTGATGGCATCCACCCCGTTGAAGGATCCCTTTGTTTTCCGGCTTCCGGGCGAAGGCAAGTGGTTCAAGGACAGCAACGAGCAGCCGCGCGTCGGCGAACGCTGCGCGATCGGCGCCACGGTCGAAACGGAAGCCGGTCCCTTCGTTGCCATCTCCGTCCATCTCGAAAGCGTCGCCGACGGTCCCTACCGCGAGCGGCAGATGTCCGCCTTGATGGACGCCGTCGAGGCCTATGCTCCCGGCCTGCCGATCTTGATCGGCGGTGACCTGAACACCGGCAATCACTCGGGCGGCGACTACCGGACCGACACGCTGTTTGCGATGGCTGAAGCGCGCGGCTTCGAATGCCATGGCGGCCCGCTCGACCAGACGAGCACCCGCCCGAGCCTGATTACCCGTTTTCCCGAGCGCGCCATGAAGCTCGACTGGATCGTCAGCCGCGGCCTCAAGATCAGCGAGAGCCATCTCGTTTCCTCGCTGAACGAGGAAGGAAAGCCGCTCACCGACCACGATATGATTGTTTGTACGGTTGAAAGTTTCGCCTAAAAATTGAAATCGTTAAAATGCCGGCTTTCGTTTCAATCAAGCCGTTACTCCCGTCATGCCATTCAAAGATCGACGCAAGAGGCATGACGGGGGCTTTGCTATGGCTTGGAACTTTGTGTTTGCGAGTGCTGCGGCATTTGCCGTGCGCGCTGTGCCTGAAATGATGGCGCAGCCCGCACCGAGGAACTTCGTGGCCGGTACGGCAGACGAGATGGAGATGAAGCCCTCGCCGATCGAGCCGTCCTGGATTCTCTCGGGCGCGCCGGTCGCGCGGCTGGCCGAACATTCCCGTGGGCAGGACGATGCGGCGATGACGGCAATCTGGGACTGCACGGCAGGCGAATTCCAGTGGCAGTTCGGCTGGGACGAGACCGTTATGATCATGGAAGGCGAAGTCCATGTGACCGCCGAGGACGGCACCGAGCGCCTGCTTCGCGCCGGCGACGTCGCCTATTTCGCCGGCGGTACCTCCGCGGTCTGGCGCATCGAGCGCTATGTGAAGAAGGTTGCCTTCTGCCGCAAGCCTTTCCCGAAACCGCTCACCATGGCCTACCGTCTTCGCAATCTCGTCCGCAGCGGCGGTCTTCAGGGCATAGCGGCCTGAAACAAGCTTTGCGAACTCGCCGAACAGGCGTTGCGTTTGGAGGGCGGCAGACCTAAATCTGTCCGGCATCCGAGCGAGGGACAGACATGGCAAAGATTACGAACGTCGCGGTCCAGATGGACCATGTATCAGGCATCAACATTGCAGGCGACTCGACCTTCGCCATGAGCCTGGAAGCGCAGACGCGCGGCTACAAGCTCTTTCACTACACGCCTGAGCGGCTGAGCATGCGCGACGGCAAGATTTTCGCCACCGTTGAGCCGATGGAACTGCGCGACATCAAGGGCGATCATTTTACCCTCGGCGAGCCGGAGCGCGTGGATCTTTCCACCATGGACGTCGTCCTGCTGCGCCAGGACCCGCCCTTCGACATGTCCTATATTACATCGACACATCTTCTGGAGCGCATCCATCCGAAGACGCTCGTCGTCAATGACCCGGCCTGGGTCCGCAATTCGCCGGAGAAGATCTTCGTCACCGAATTCGCTGATCTCATGCCGAAGACGCTGATCACCAAGGACCCCGCCGAGATCCGCCGCTTCCGCGACGAGATGGGCGACATCATCCTGAAGCCGCTTTATGGCAATGGCGGCGCCGGCGTCTTCCATTCCACCAAGGATGACCGCAATCTCTCGTCGCTCCTGGAAATGTTCGGCCAGTTGTTCCGCGAGCCCTTCATCGCCCAGCAATATCTGCCTGATGTCCGCAAGGGCGACAAGCGTATCATCCTCGTCGACGGTGAAGCTGTCGGCGCCATCAACCGCGTGCCGGCAGAACATGACAGCCGCTCCAACATGCATGTCGGCGGACGCGCCGAGGCGACCGAGTTGACAGCGCGGGAGCAGGAGATTTGCAAGCGCATCGGTCCGGCGCTGAGGGAGCGCGGCTTCCTCTTGGTCGGCATCGATGTCATCGGCGACTACATGACGGAAATCAACGTCACCTCGCCGACCGGCATCCGCGAGGTCAAGCGCTTCGGCGGCGCCGATATCGCCAGCCTCCTCTGGGATGCAATCGAGAGCAAGCGCGCCTGAGGGCGCGTCAGACCACCGAAGAAGTCTGCCAACGGCTCTTTCGTCATCCTCGGGCTTTACAACGAGGCCGTGGATGACGTTGAGAGCTTGCCGACAAACCTAGCTGTCAGCGCGGTTTCGCGATTCATCTGCCGTTTGTTCCGCCGCTACAACTCATTGCAACTTAAATGCAGCGGTAAGGTGCGATTGTTCTTTTATTGTTCTTGTTTTATTCTTTTTTCCATGCATGATTGCAATTCATAGCACCAGAAGATTTGTAGATCGCGGTGTAAGGGGTTGCGGCATGGGGGACAGGGCATGGTCGCGCGGGTAAGCACGGTTGCATTTCAGGGCATTGAAGGCGTTCCCGTCGAAGTTCAGGTCATGGTTGCGCCTGGAAAGGTGGGCATTCAGATCGTCGGCTTGCCTGACAAGGCGGTGGCCGAAAGCCGGGAGCGGGTTCAGGCCGCGCTCCATGCTTCGGGCCTGGCGCTGCCGCCAAAGAAGGTGACGGTCAATCTCGCCCCCGCTGATCTTCCGAAGGAAGGGTCGCATTTCGACTTGCCGATTGCCCTCGGGTTGATGGCTGCCCTCGGAGCCATTCCGGCCGATGCGCTATCCGATTTCGTCGTTCTCGGCGAACTCAATCTGGACGGCACGATCGCCCCTGTCGCAGGCGCCCTGCCGGCTGCGATGGGCGCCAACGCCATGGGTAAGGGCCTGATCTGCCCGGCGGAAAGCGGCGCGGAGGCAGCCTGGGCCGGCTCGCAAATCGACATCCTCGCCCCGCGCAGCCTGATTGCGCTCGCCAATCATTTCCGCGGCACGCAGGTGCTCTCGCGACCGGAGCCCGCCATTCGCGCCAATGCTGCCAACCTTCCCGATCTCGCCGACATCAAGGGCCAGGAAACGCCAAGCGTGCTTTGGAGGTGGCTGCGGCAGGAGGGCACAATCTCTTGATGGTCGGACCGCCGGGTTCCGGAAAATCCATGCTCGCCTCGCGGCTTCCCTCAATCCTCCCGCCGCTGTCCGCCCAGGAACTGCTGGAAGTCTCGATGATCCATTCAATCGCGGGCCAGCTGTCCGGTGGCAAGCTCTCGGACCGGCGGCCCTTCCGCACACCGCATCATTCCGCGACCATGGCGGCGCTTGTCGGCGGCGGTCTGCGCGCCCGGCCCGGCGAGGCATCGCTCGCCCATCATGGCGTCCTGTTCCTCGACGAGTTTCCCGAATTCTCGCCTCAGGCGCTGGATGCCCTGCGCCAGCCGCTGGAGACGGGTGAATGCATCATCGCCCGCGCCAATCACCGGATTTCCTATCCTGCGACCATCCAGCTCGTTGCGGCGATGAACCCCTGCCGCTGCGGCATGGCGGGCGAGCCGGGACATACCTGCGCCCGCGGTCCGCGCTGCATGACGGACTATCAGGGCCGCATTTCCGGCCCGTTGATGGATCGCATCGATATCCGCATCGACGTTCCCGCTGTCTCGGCGGCCGACCTCATCCGTCCGATGCCGGCCGAGAAGAGCGCCGATATCGCCGCACGCGTTGCGCGCGCCCGGGAGCGTCAGCGGGAACGTTTTGTCGCCGCCGGGATGCCGGGAACAGGCACCAATGCGCGCTGCTCCACGTCGATGATCGAGAAGCTGGCCGAACCCGATGCAGCCGGGCTGCAATTGCTACGTGATGCGGCGGAAAAGATGAAGTTCTCCGCCCGCGGATATCATCGCGTGCTGAAGGTCGCGCGGACGCTTGCCGACCTGGACGAGAAGTCGACCGTCGGCCGCATCCATCTCGCCGAGGCGATTTCCTATCGCATCGCCGGCGAGCGGTTGACGGCCGCGGCATAACCGCCGTTTAGACTTGTTGGGGACAGCGAAGGGCTCTCAGGTTTCGCGCGCTTCGCCGACCTCGTAGCTGCGCAGCTTCCGGTCATGGAAGCCGAGTTCCGGCCAGGCTGCCCGCCATTCAGCCAAATGCGGCGATTCGAAATGACGATCCAGCGACGGCTGGTCCCGCCACATTTCCTTCACGTGGATGAGGCCGCGGTCGAGCACATCCTCGGCATAGGAATATTCCAGGCAGCCGTCTTCCGCGCGAGTGCCCTCCACCATCCGCTTCATCACCGGCCGGGCGACATCAAGGTTCCCGGGTGGCAGGCGAATTGTTCCGACGATCAGCAGCATGGAACTCAGGGCTTTCTGGCAAGGTTGAGTGCGGGGGAAATGTGGGGCCGAACAGCATGAAGGGCGCCGTAGCGCCCTTCCGGATCTGGTCAGAATATAGCCGGCTATCAGCCGCCCAGGCCTTCGAACAGCGCAGTCGAGAGATAGCGCTCGGCAAAGGAGGGGATGATGACGACGATGTTCTTGCCGGCATTTTCCTCGCGCTGGCCGACCCTGATGGCAGCGGCCAAGGCAGCACCCGATGAGATGCCGACCGGAACGCCTTCAAGGCGAGCAACGTGGCGGGCGGTCTCGAGCGCTTCGGTGCTGTTGACCGTGATGATCTCGTCATAGATCTTGGTGTCCAGAATGGCGGGCGCAAAGCCGGCGCCGATGCCCTGGATCTTGTGCGGACCCGGCGCGCCACCGGATAGAACCGGCGATTCCGAAGGCTCGACGGCGACCACCTTGATACCGGGCTTCTTCGATTTCAGCACCTGGCCCGCGCCAGTGATCGTGCCGCCCGTGCCGATGCCGGAAACGAGGATGTCGACCGTGCCTTCGGTATCGTTCCAGATTTCCTCGGCGGTTGTCTTGCGATGAATTTCAGGGTTGGCCGGATTTTCGAACTGCTGCGGAATGATCGCGTCGCCAAGCGAGGCGGCCAGCTCTTCAGCTTTGGCAATCGCGCCCTTCATGCCCTTCGGCCCTTCGGTTAGCACGAGCTCGGCGCCAAGCAGCAAAAGCATCTTGCGGCGCTCGATCGACATGGTCTCCGGCATGGTCAGGATCAGCTTGTAGCCCTTGGCGGCGGCGGCGAAGGCGAGCGCAATGCCTGTATTGCCCGATGTCGGCTCGATCAGCGTTGTCTTGCCGGGCGTGATCTTGCCCTGGGCTTCGAGGCTTTCGATCATGGCGACGCCGATACGATCCTTGACCGATGCGATCGGGTTGAAGAACTCCAGCTTTGCCAGCAGGTTGGCCTTGACGCCGTTCTCCCTCGCCAGCTTGTCGAGGCGCACGATCGGTGTGTCGCCAATCGTTTCTGTGATCGAACCATAGATGCGGCCGCGGCCTGGCTTATGGGTTTCGGACATGGTGCTCTCCCTTCAGGTTTGGAGGGGGAGAATAGGGTCAAACATGGCAGGTGACTAGAGCGGCTTTGCGCATCCGCCGCTCGGCGCGTGAGAAAAAAGCCTTCAACCGTAATGCTTTGGGAAACGTTTTTTCAGGCCGCCCGTGTCGCGATGAATGCCGCCGTTCCGGCAAGAATGCCCGCCGCCACCCGGTTCAGCGCCTGTAGGGCTTTCGGCTTCTTCATCAAGGTGCGGGCGCGCGAGGCAAGCAGCATATAGGGAACGAGCACGACGAGCAGAACGACTGATGTCGTTCCGAGAAGCAGGCCATAATCTCTGAGGCCAATCGAGCGGATATCGATCAGTGTCGGCACCAGCGCCACGTAGAAAAGCATGGTCTTCGGGTTGCCGAGCGTCACGAGAAGACCTGATAGAAACGACATGCCGATGCTGGAGGATTTGCGCGCCGCAATCTCCTGGGGCAACAGGCCCGAGGTCCAGAGTTTCCAGGCGATATAGGCAAGATAGAGAACGCCAGCGAATTTGATGACGAGGAACACTTCCGTGAAGGTCTGCGCCACAAAGGCAAGGCCGAGGATCACGGCCGTCAGATAGGTCATGTCGCCCAGGACAAGGCCGAGCCCCATGAAAAAGTTTCGCGAAAGCCCGATCCCAGCGCCCGCGCCACGATCGCCGTAATCCCCGGTCCTGGAATGGCAGCGGCAATGAACAATGCACCGCTATAGGTCAGCAGCCCCGCCAGCGTCATGGATTTTCCTCCGGATCCCTTTCCTTCTTTTAGCTTTCCTTGCCGCTGTCTGCAATCGGCGCCCCTTGCGAGCCGGCGGCACCAGACCAGCCGGCAGCAGCCCTGCGAAGGAGAATTCTCGGCGACCATCCAAGGTTCATGCCCGCCGCAGCCAGCAGGATCACCACGGCGCCTGCTATCTGTATCGTCTGCAGCGCATGACCGAAAGCGATGCGGTCGACGACGATCGCCGCGATTGGATAGATGAAGGACAGAGCACCGGTCAGATGCGTCGGCAGCTTCTGGATTGCGCCATAGAGCAGCACATACATGATGCCGGTGTGGACAATGCCCAGCGTCGCCAGCATCGACCAGGGAGCGGCACCCTGCGGCAGGGCGGAAAAATCGGTAAAGGGCGCCAGCATCAGCATGCCCGTGACCACCTGGATAAGCGCGATCAGATGCGGCGGCGTGCCCTTCAGCCATTTCGCGGCAAGGGCCGCCAGCGCATAGAAAAAGGCGGCACCCAGCGCCAGAAGTATGCCGAGGAAATAGCTGCCGTCGCCCGCTGCCGATTTACCCATCGCGATCGCCGCCATCCCAACGAAGGCAAGCATCAGCCAGAAAAGCTTATCGAGCGTGATCCGTTCGCCTAGAAAAAGCGCACCCAGCCCCAGCAGCATGAATGGCTGGGTATTATAGACGGTCGTCGCTATGGAGATCGAAGCATGCGAATAGGATGCAAAAAGCAGCAGCCAATTGGAAACGATGGCGACACCGCCCAGTACCGCGACGAGAAGGCTGCGCCAGGTCAGAAACTTGCGCTGAAACAAGCCCAGCGCACCGCAGATGACGAGCAGGCTGAGGGCGCCAAAGGCGCAGCGCCAGAAGACCACAGCCATCACAAGCTGGCCCGACATCAGTACGAACCAGCCGATCGTCCCTGAGATCAGCATGGCCGCCGTCATTTCAACAGTTCCGCGTTTCAAATCGCTCATGACAATCACCTCTTTGCCATCCGATATTATTGTCAGATCGGCCGAATTTATATATGTTTTAGAAGGGTAATGTCGGAAAATGCCTGCTTATGGAAGGCAAGAAGATGAATTCCTATAATAATGAATTGGACCTCGATGCAGTCGACCAGAGGCTTCTGGAAGCGCTTGCGCGCAATGCGCGCATGTCGCTGAAGGAACTGGCGCAGGAGGTCGGGCTTTCCTCTCCCAGCGCCGCGGATCGATTGCGCCGACTGGAAGAGCGCGGCATCATCGGCGGGTTCACCATCGATCTCGACCTGGCTGCCATCGGCTATCCCTTGCAGGCGATTGTTCGTATCCGGCCATTGCCGGGCATGCTGCACATGGTCGAACGCCTGATCCAGGAAACCCCGCAATTCATCGAATGCGACAAGGTCACGGGCGACGATTGTTTCATCGGACGTCTGGTGGTTCGCTCGATGAGCGAACTCGATGGAATTCTGGACAGGATCGTCGAACGCGCGGAAACAAGCACGTCGATGGTCAAGTCGACACCGGTGAAGCGTCGTCTGCCGCCCCTGTCTTCGGCCGGAATGTCTTCGGTTGGAATGTCTTCGGCTAGAACTCCGCCATCGGCGAAAGCATGACCGGCTTGGTTATGTCATCTGCGGCCGCCCCGCGCATCATCAGCACGGTGTAGCCCTGATAGGGCGTGGCGGCTCCCGCCCAGTCCAGGAGGTCGGCGGGAAAACAGGTCTCGATCCGATCGGGCGCGACGCCCAGGCTTGCTATAATCGAGGCAAGCGAAGGCATGGATTTTCCGACCACGTCGAGAAGTCTGAGGCAGGATCCATCAAGCTTCCAGGCAACGATGGCATCTTCCGCCGCAAGCCGGCTGAGCCGGATATCCGGATCGAAACAGGCATTCAGCAGGAACATTTCCATCTGCTTCGTGACGGCGAAGTGTCGCGAGACCGGTGTTCGCTCGAGCAGCAGCGATTTGATCGCTTCGCCGTCGCCGGGCAGGGAGAGGGTGGCTGCAGGCGGCTGCTCCGGCAGGACGGACGGTGGTTTACCAACAAAACAATGCTGCGGTATGGTCCGAAAACCGTAGGGCTCGTAAAGCGCCGGCTTTTCTGTGAGCAGCAGTCCGAGTTCGAAACCCTGTGTGTCCGTCCACGCGAAGGCCCTGCGCATCAGGTCGCGATAGAGCCCCCGCCCGCGCCATCCCGGCCGCACGGCGCCTGACTGAAACCCGGCAGCCTTCACCGACCGCCCATTGATGACGACAGGCATGGAGAAGGCGCTGAAATTCGCCACACATACGCCCGCATCGTTGAAATAGCCGAACGGCATGCTTGTTGGATCAGGCCCGCCGAATTGATCCAGCAGGCTTACGTCGATGGAAAATATGTCTTGCAGAAGATCGACAAGCGCGGCCCGCCCCGCCGGATCGCCGAAATAGTCCTGCCGAAAACTCAGCCCGCGATCGCCAGGGTCAGCCATCACACGCCGGTCGAGCCGAAGCCGCCGACACCGCGCAGGGTCTGCGTTTGCTCGGTGATTTCAGCGACGCGCAGCTGGAGGGCGGGTGCGATCACCATCTGGGCGATCCGCATGCCACGGGTGATCTCGAACGGCTCTTCGCCGAGATTGATCAGCAGAACCTTCACTTCGCCGCGATAGTCGCTGTCGATTGTACCCGGCGTGTTGAGGCAGGTGATGCCGTGCTTGAAGGCAAGGCCGGAGCGCGGGCGGACCTGACCTTCGTAGCCGTCAGGGATTTCGAAGATGAAGCCGGTCGGCACCAGTGCGCGCCTGCCCGGCAGGATCGTCATCGCAACGCCATCCTCGACGGCGGCGCGCAGGTCCATTCCTGCCGCCCCCTTCGTTTCATAGGCGGGCAGGTCGAGGCCTTCACCGTTGGGAAGACGAACGAGATTGAGGGTCGGGCGGGTGTCTGTGTGAATGGTCATGGGGCATTAGTTTGCCCCCAAGCCTAGAAGGTCAATTGCAATGCAGCCCTTTAATCGCTAGATACGCCGCAATTCCACAGGATTCACATCATGGCCGAAAGTCTCGCCGAGGCGGTCTCCCGCCGCCGCACATTCGCTATTATTGCCCACCCGGACGCGGGTAAGACGACGCTCACCGAAAAGCTGCTGCTCTTCGGCGGCGCCATTCAGCTCGCCGGCGAAGTCAAGGCGAAGAAGGACCGCATGCAGACGCGCTCCGACTGGATGAAGATCGAGCGCGAGCGCGGCATCTCGGTCGTCACCTCGGTTATGACCTTCGAATATAACGACAATGTCTTCAACATTCTCGACACGCCCGGCCATGAAGACTTCGCCGACGACACCTATCGTACGCTGACTGCGGTCGATGCGGCCGTCATGGTCATCGATGCCGCCAAGGGTATCGAGCCGCGGACGCTGAAGCTCTTCGAAGTCTGCCGCATGCGCGACATCCCGATCATCACCTTCATCAACAAGATGGACCGCGAAAGCCGCGATCCCTTCGAGATCCTCGATGAAGTCGAGGAGAAGCTGGCGCTGGACACGGCCCCGGTCACCTGGCCGATCGGCCGCTCGAAGACTTTCTGCGGCTCCTATAATCTCGCCGGCAACACCGTGCGCGGCTCCGATACCGAAGTCGAGGGTACGCCGGTCAACGGCCCGCAGAGCGTCGCCGACCGCCTGCCGGAAAACGAGCGCCAGGCTTTCGTCGAGGAGACGGAACTCGCGATCGAGGCCTGCCGGCCCTTCGATCGTCAGGCCTTCCTCGAAGGTCACATGACGCCCGTCTTTTTCGGCTCGGCGCTGCGCAATTTCGGCGTCCGCGACCTCATCAACGCGCTCGGCGAATTCGCCCCGCCGCCGCGCGACCAGGTGGCCGACGTCAGAACCGTCCATGCAGCCGAAGACAAAATGACCGCCTTCGTCTTCAAGATCCAGGCGAACATGGACCCCAACCATCGCGACCGCATCGCCTTCGCCCGCATCTGCTCCGGCAAGCTCGAGCGCGGCATGAAGGCGCGGCTCGCCCGCACCGGCAAGCAGCTGGGTCTCACGGCACCGCAATTCTTCTTCGCCTCGCAGCGCCAGCTCGCAGACACCGCCTTCGCTGGCGACGTCGTCGGCATTCCGAACCATGGCGCGCTGCGCATCGGCGATACGCTGACCGAAGGCGAAAGCCTTGTCTTCCAGGGCGTGCCGAATTTCTCGCCGGAAATCCTGCGCCGCGTCCGCCTTGAGGACGCGATGAAGGCGAAGAAGCTTAAGGAAGCGCTGCAGCAGATGGCCGAGGAAGGCGTCGTGCAGCTGTTCTCGCCGGAAGACGGCTCGCCGGCCATCGTCGGCGTCGTCGGCGCGCTGCAGCTCGACGTGCTGAAGGAACGCCTGATGGCCGAATATGGCCTGCCGGTCTCCTTCGAAATGTCGCGCTTCTCGGTTTGCCGCTGGGTCTCCGCCGATCAGGCCGCCGACCTCGACAAGTTCATCACGGTCAAGCGCGGCGATATTGCCCGCGATCTCGATGGCGATCCTGTTTTCCTGGCGCAGGACGGTTTTTCGCTGCGCTACGAGGCCGAACGTCATCCGGCAATCAAGATGGTCGCCATCAAGGAATATCACGCCGTCAAAGCGGCGTGATATCCGGGCTCGACATATTCCATCGGCTATAACGCTATGCCATAGTACCGCCCTGATAGGTTTTCGATCAGGGCGCGATTTGCGATGCTGAAATTCATTGCGGCTGTTTCATTTGCTTTTCTTGGATTTCTGTCCGCCGCCGACGCTCGAACGATCACCGACGCCGCCGGCCGCAAGGTCGATATTCCCGACAAGATCAGCCGCGTGTTGGCCGCCGGCCCGCCGGCTTCCGTGCTCGTCTATGTGCTTGCGCCCGATAAGCTGACCGGCTGGGTGCAGGCGCCGAGCGATGCGGAAAAGCCGTTCCTGATGCCGTCAGTCCGTGATCTGCCCGCCTATGGCCGGCTGGCGGGCAAGGGCGGTACGGCGAACATGGAATCCGTCATCGCCGCCAAGCCCGATCTCATCATCGATGTCGGCACGGTCAATCCGACCTATGCCTCGCTGGCTGACAAGGTGCAGGCGCAGACCGGCATTCCCTACGTGCTGATCGACGGCAGCTTCGCAAAGAGCGCCGAGACGCTGAAACAGGCGGGCGATATCCTCGGCGTACCTGATCGCGCCAAGACGCTTGCGGACTATGCCGACGCCAAGCTGACGGATCTCAACGACAAGCTCGCGACGATTCCGTCCGACTGGCGCCCGAAGGTCTATTACGGCCGCGGCCCGACGGGTCTCGAAACCGGGCTCGCAGGCTCCATCAACCTGGAAATCCTGGAAGCGGCTGGCGCAACCAATGTCGCGGCCGCTGCGGGCAAGGGCGGGCTGACGCAAGTCTCGCTCGAGCAGATCCTCTCCTGGAACCCGGATACGATCCTCGCCGCCAGCAGCAAATTCGCGGCCTCCGTCAAGAGCGATCCGACCTGGGCGAGCATTGACGCCGTAAAGAACAGCCGAGTTTTCGTCACGCCGAGCCTGCCCTTCGGCTGGTTCGATGCGCCGCCCGGCATCAACCGCTTGATCGGCATCGCCTGGCTGGAAAAGCTGCTTTATCCGAAGGTTTTCACCTTCGACTTGTCCGGCGAAGTCAGAAATTTCTACAAGCTCTTCTATCAGGTCGATCTGACGGATGAGCAATTGGCAGGCTTGCTGAAAGGTGCCGCGACATCGCAAAACTAGCGGCAGGAGAGGCAGTGTCTGCGCGGACCTCGTCACGCAACGGCCTCCTGTGGCTCGGCGTCGCCGGCGTGCTCATCCTCGCCTGCCTTTCGATGACGGTTGGAAAATATGGTGCCGGACCGATCCAATTGCTCGATGCGGTCGGCGCGGCTTTGACGGGCCAAAAGGTCGATCCCATCCTGTCGGCCGTCCTCTGGAATGTCCGCCTGCCGCGCGTCGCTGCCGGGCTCTGCATAGGTGCTGCGCTTTCGGCGGCCGGCGCCACCTATCAGGGCCTCTTCCGCAATCCGCTGGTATCGCCGGATATCCTCGGCGTCTCGGCCGGTGCCAGCCTCGGTGCAGTGCTCGGCATATTTCTCTCGCTTCCCGTGGTGCTCATCCAGATTTCGAGTTTCCTCGGCGGATTGATTGCGGTGGCATCAGTCTATGCTGTTGGAGCGACCATGCGTGGCCGCGATCCGGCATTGACGTTGGTGCTGGCCGGCATCGCCGTGGCGGCGCTGGTGGGCGCGGGCATATCGCTGATCAAGATCCTCGCCGATCCCTATGACCAGCTGCCGGCCATCACCTATTGGCTGCTCGGCAGCCTCACCGTCATTACCCGCGGCGATATTCTCTCCATCCTCCCGGCCCTGATACTCGGTTTCGTGCCGCTGGTGCTGCTGCGCTGGCAGATGAACCTGATGGCGCTCGGCGACGAGGAGGCGCAGTCGATCGGCGTCGATACGCGCCGGATAAGGCTCACGCTGATCCTGTCCGCCACGCTGATCACAGCGGCCGCCGTCTCCATCTCAGGCATTATCGGCTGGATCGGCCTCGTCATTCCACATATTGCCCGCATGCTCGTCGGTCCCGATTTTCGCCGCTTGCTGCCAGCCTCGATGATGCTGGGCGGTGCCTATCTCCTCGTCGTCGACATGCTCGCCCGCACGATCGCAATGATCGAAGTGCCGCTCGGTATCCTGACGGCGGCCGTCGGCGCGCCGTTCTTCCTTTGGCTGCTGGCCTCAGGCAGGAGGGGCTGGCAATGAAGCTTGATCTTAGCAGGCTCTCTTTCGGCTATGGCACAGGCACGATTGGCGAGGATGTAACGTTGTCGCTGGCGGAAGGCGAGGTGTTGGCCCTGCTCGGCCCCAATGGGGCGGGAAAGACGACGCTCTTCAAGACTGTTCTCGGCCTGCTGCCGCTGAAAGCGGGCGAGATCACACTGGATGGCAAGCCGCTCTCCGGCTGGTCGCGCCGCGAGCGCGCGAAGCGTATCGCCTATGTGCCGCAGGCCCATACCGCGCTCTTCCCCTTCACCGTCTTCGATGTGGTGCTGATGGGGCGGGCAGCGCATCTGCAACCCTTCGCCATGCCCGGCGCTGCCGATCGGGCCGCCGCGGCGGAGGCTCTATCGAGTCTCGGCATGGCTCATCTCACTGAGCGTCCCTATACCGAGATCAGCGGCGGCGAGCGGCAGATAGTCCTGATCGCCCGCGCGCTGGCGCAATCGCCATCCATCCTCGTCATGGACGAGCCGACATCGAGCCTCGACTACGGCAACCAGATGCGGTTGCTTGCGCATATCCGCAGGCTGTCGCGGCGCGGCCTGTCTATCATCCTGTCGACGCACAATCCCGATCATGCCTTCCTGGTCGCGGACCGCGTCGCGTTGCTGCACGAGGCGCGGCTGATCGCGCTCGGCGCCCCCGCTGAGGTGCTGACACCTGAGACGATGAAGCGGCTTTACGGCATCGATGTCGTCATCGGCTCGGTCACCGGCAGCGACGCGCGATTATGCGCCCCGCGTCTGGACTAGCCCCGCCTCTTCACTCGCCGCGCGGATAGCGCTGGCTCTCTTCCAGGATGTTGAGGTCCATGTGGTTGCGCATGTAGCGCTCCGAGGCGCGCTGCAGCGGCTGGTGATCCCAGGGATAATAAGCGCCATTGCGCAGCGCCTCATAGACCACCCAGCGACGCGCCTGGCTCTCGCGAACGGCCGCGTCGAAGGCGCCCATGTCCCAGCGCTCCTCCCGTTGTCTGCGGAAGCTCGCGACGATGTCGGCGAAATCAGGATCGTCGGCAAGGTTTTTCAGCTCCAGCGGATCGCTGTCGAGATCGAAAAGCTGGTCCGGATCGAGCACGCAATGGATATATTTCCACTTGCCCTCGCGAATGCAGACGAGTGGCGCATAAGAGCCCTCGGCGGCATATTCCATTAAGACAGGCGCGGTGCGGCCTTCGCCCTTCATAACCGGTACGAGGCTGATGCCGTCGGTCCAGGGCTGCACGTCCTCCATGGAAATGCCGGCGAGATCGGTCATGGTCGGCGTCACATCGAGATTGGAACTCGGCTCCAGATGCAGGCCAGGCTTGATGTTGGGGCCCGCGATCATCAGCGGCACGCGGGCCGAACCCTCGAAGAAGTTCATCTTGAACCAGAGGCCGCGCTCGCCGAGCATGTCGCCGTGGTCGGAGCAGAACAGGATGTAGGTGTTGTCGAGCATCCGCGTGCGCGTCAGCGTGTCGATCAACTCGCCGACCTTCTCATCGATATAGGAGATGTTGGCGAAATAGGCGCGGCGCGAGCGCATGACGTTGTCGTCGGTCACGTCGAAATTCTGGTAGTCGCAGGAATGGATGATCCGCTTCGAATGCGAATCCTGCTCGTCGTCCGGAAGGGCGCCGATCTCGGGTAGCAGATGCTCGCAGCCCTCATAGAGATCCCAGAACTTCTTCCGTGCCACATAGGGATCGTGCGGATGGGTGAAGGAAACGGTGAGGCACCAGGGGCGGCGGCCCTGGTCGTCATTCTCGCGAGAGAGATGATAGAGCTTCTGGTTGGCGAGGAAGGCGACTTCGTCGTCATATTCCATCTGGTTGGTGATCTCGGCAACGCCGGCGCCGGTCACCGAACCGAGATTGTGATACCACCAGTCGATGCGCTCGCCGGGCTTGCGATAGTCGGGTGTCCAGCCGAAATCAGCCGGATAGATATCGGTCGTCAGCCGCTCCTCGAAGCCGTGCAGCTGGTCGGGCCCGACGAAATGCATCTTGCCCGACAGAGCCGTGTAGTAACCGGCGCGGCGCAGATGATGCGCATAGGTCGGGATCGACGAGACATATTCGGCGGCGTTGTCATAGACGCCGGTCCGGCTCGGCAGCTGTCCGGCCATGAAGGAGGCACGGGCCGGAGCGCAGAGCGGCGACGAGGTATAGTTGTTCCGGAAGCGAGCGGAACGGGCCGCCAGCGCCTTCAGATGCGGCGCGTGCAGGAAATCGGCCGGGCCATCCGGAAAGAACTTTCCGTTGAGCTGATCGACCATGATGATGAGAATGTTCGGGCGCGCCATGAAACCATATCCTGCCTGTCGAGGGATGTCGGAACGCCTAAGCGAGCCGGTTTCCCGATGCCTTATGTCTTTTTAGAGCAAGGGGTTTCGTCGCACGAAGGTGGCAGCGCTGTAAAACGGATTATTTGCGACGCCGCCAGAGCCGGTAAGGGCTCTAGTCCGAGGTCAGGTCCTTGAGGAAATCGTTGCACCAGCGCGAGACGTCGTATTCGAGCAGGTGGTTCATCATGCCCCGCCAGCGCTCGATACGCTCTTCCTGCGGCATGTTCAGCGCCCGTGCCATCGCGTTTGCGGTCGACTCGACGTCGTATGGGTTGACGAGCAACGCGCCGTAGAGTTCGCGGGCAGCGCCGGCAAAGCGGGAAAGCACCAGAACGCCGGGATTTTCGGGGTCCTGTGCGGCGATATATTCCTTGGCCACGAGATTCATGCCGTCGCGCAGTGGCGTTACGAGGCCGACCTTCGCCAGCCGGTATAGTCCGGCCAGGATATGACGGCCGACGGAGCGGTTGATGTAGCGGATCGGCACCCAGTCCACGGTGCCGCTGGCGCCGTTCACCCGACCGGCCTGCTCGGCGACCATGCGCTGCATCGCTTCGTATTCCGGCACTTCCGAGCGCGATTTCGGCGTGATCTGCAGATAGGTCACGCGCCCCTGATGCGCGGGATTGGCCTTGATGAAGCGTTCGAAGGCGTCGATCCGCTGGGTGATGCCCTTTGAATAATCGAGCCGGTCGACGCCGATGATCAGGTCGCGGCCTTCGATACTCTGGCGCGCCTTGCGCACCATGCTCTGGTGGGCGGCGCGCCTGGCGAAATCGGCAAATGCGGCGGTCTCGATGCCGATCGAGTAGAAGCCGCCCTTGAAGGTTCGGCCCTGTGCGGAATAGAGATTATCGCCCAGCGCTCCGCCCATTCCCTCACGCTTCAGGCAACCGGCGAAATTCTCGAGATCATGGTCCGTCTGGAAGCCGACGAGATCATAGTGCGAAAGCCCGCGCATGATCTCCTCATGCACCGGCATTGCAAAGAGCACATCGGCCGGCGGCCAGGGGATATGCAGGAAGAAGCCGATGCGGTTCTTCAATCCCATCTGCCGAAGTTCCGCGGCAAGCGGAATGAGATGGTAATCGTGCACCCAGATGATGTCGTCGGGCTTGATCAGCGGCGCGACGCGATGGGCAAAGAAGCGGTTGACGCGAAAATATCCCGCCATCTCCTTGCGCCCGTATTCAGCAAGATCCAGCCGGTAGTGGCAGATCGGCCAAAGAACGCGGTTGGCAAAGCCGTGATAATATTCCTCGACATCTGTGTCGGTGAGGTCGGTGAGGGCATAGGTGATTTTGCCCTGGACCTTCTGGGAGAGCGGCTCCGGCTCGCGTTCACCGCTGGATTTTCCCGACCAGCCCATCCATATGCCGCCGCGTTCTTCCAGCGCAGCGTGCAAGGCGACGGCAAGCCCGCCCGCCGGCGCAATGCCGCCTTTGTCAGGGACGGGGACACGATTGGAAATCACAACAAGACGGCTCACGGAAATATCCTTTCAGGCAAAAAACAAATGGTGCTGAAAATGCTCACGCCACGAGCCTCCCGATCATGTGGCGAAGAGCGTCAGGAGAGGGGATGGACGAACGGGCGACGGTCTGCGCATTGAGCGGACCGACACGCAGGGACTGACCGCCGATGCGGTTGACGGCATGGAACATCGCTTCGTCGGTGACGTCGTCGCCGATCGCGAGCGGACGACGTCCCTTGAAAGGCGTCTCCTCCAGAAAGGCCTCGATCGCCGCACCCTTGTCGGCGCGGGCGGGGCGAATTTCGACCACCATCTTGCCGCGCTGCAGGGTCCAGTCGGGGCCAGCCGCCCTGATATGGCGTTGCATCATCTCGTCCACGACGGCCTGATGCTCTGGAGCCTGGCGAAAATGCGCGCCGACGGCAGCACCCTTGTCCTCGATAAGAACGCCCGGCCAGGCCTTCGCCTCCCCGGCGATCGCCGCCTTCATCGCCTCGAAGGCGGGCGTGATGTGAATACGCCGGATTTGGCCCTCAGCGTCCCGTCTCTCGGCGCCGTGCAGCCCGGCGATCGGAAATTTGAAGGGCGAAAACAGGCTGTCGGCGAGCGACGCCGTCCGTCCCGTCACCAGCGCCAGAGCGCCGCCCAGTCTTTCGGACAAGGCATGGAGATTGGCCGGTAAGCTAGGAGGTACCACGACCCTATCCGGCGTTTCCGCAAGATCGATCAGCGTACCATCGATATCAAGAAAGAGAGCCCATTCTTGGGGATTGAGTGAGAGCGCGGCAAATGCCGGCTCGTCCATTGGCGCTTCTGACGTTGCGCCAGTCGCAAGCTTTTCCTGGTAAGACATAGGAACGTACCTATGTCACGATGCTCCTGCGGCAAGGCAGAATCCACTGGCAGGGGACCGATCACTCGGGTTTGATGGTGACAGTCCGTGCCCCGACATGCCCCGTGCGTCCGGCTTGCCAACCATTGATCGCCGCCGCAAGGCCGAGGAGGACGAATAGAACCGCGGTCCAGCCGAAGCCGCCCGTCCAACTGCGGATCAGCCCGACGATCAGCGGGCCGATCGAGGCCAGGAGATAGCCGACGCATTGCGCCATGCCGGACAGATGTGCCGCGACATGGGCATCGCGAGACCTGAGGACGATGACGGTGAGTGCGACGGCGATCAGCCCGCCCTGTCCGATACCCTGCAGCACGGCCCAGAGCCAGACGGTGGAGAGCGGCGCAAAAAGCAGCCCCAGCAGCGCGATAACCGCTATCGCGCAGAGCGCCACGTTGATCAGCCGCTGGTCCTTGCCGCGTACGGCGATGTGCGGGCAAACGAGGCAGGACGCCGCCTGCACCATGACCGACACCGAAACGATGGCGCCAGCCGTGACGCCGTCGACGCCGCGCTCGCGCAGGATCGGAACCAGCCAGCCGAAGACGCAATAGGCGAGCGCCGACTGGAAGCCCATGAAGAGCGTGACCTTCCAGGCCAGCCTGTCCTTCCACAATCCTTCGACGCGGAAGCCGGTTTTTCGAGCCTGCTTGCCCGCGGAAAGCGCCTGCGGCAGCCAGATCAGCATGGTGACGAAGGCCGGCAGCGCCCAGATGGCGAGCGCCATGTCGAGCGAGCCACCGAAAAATCGTTCCGCGGGCAAGGTGAGGCCGGCAGCACCGGCCGCGCTGGCGCAAAGCGCCATCGTGTAAAAGCCGGTCATAAGTGCGGCCTTGTCCGCGAAATCGCGCTTGACCAGCCCCGGCAGGAGAACGTTGCCGACTGCGATGCAGCCGCCGGCAATCGCCGTTCCGAGAAAGAGCAGAGGGACGGAATGCAGCCCGCGCATGGCCGTCCCGATTGCCAGGAGGACCAGCACGCCAAGCAATGTCCGCTCCGAGCCGATACGCTGCGCAAGCCTGGCGGCAAGCGGCGAGAAGAGGCCGAGGCAGACGACGGGAAGGGTGGTCAGCAGGCTGGCGCCGGTCGCCGATAGGCCGAGTTCCGTGCGGATCTCGGGCAGCAATGCCGAGGCGCTGGAGAAGATCGCCCGAAGATTGAAGGCAATGAGAACGAGGCTGACGCCGAGAATAATCCGGCCGGCAGCGCTCTGGAGGACTGGAGGCTGCGGCTGGGGGATGCTATCGGCTTCCGCGTCGATCAGCGGCTCTTCGGCGTCGCTGAGGATGTCTGACGTTTGCGATATGGATTGGCTCATGACAGCAGCATCCTGTCCAATGCGGCGATGACGGGCGCCATGAAACGGCGCACTGCGGCATCGGCCTGTTGCGGGTCGCCGGTTTCGATGGCGTCGACGATCTCGGCATGCGCCTGCATGTCGGGTTCGGGCACCTCGGCGGAGATGGTCGCTTCGATCGTTTCCTGGATCGAGGCGGAGAAGAATTCATAGATTTCGATCATCGCCCGGTTGCCGGAGGCGGCGATGACCGCCTTGTGAAAGGCGATGTCCCGGGCGACGAAAGCCGCGCGATCGCTATCGGTGGAATGGCCTCGGGCAGCAAGCAGCGCGCGTAATTCGGCAATGACGGCGGGTGTCTGGCGGATCGCCGCAAGCCGCGCAGCCTCGACGTCGAGCGCGCAGCGCGCCTCGAACTGGTCACGCAATCCGGCCCTGCGGGCCATGCCGAGGGTTCGCGTCGCATCGACGGTCGAGCGGACATAGGTGCCCGACCCCTGCCGCGTTTCGAGATAGCCCTGGGAGACGAGGACGCGCACGGCCTCGCGGATCGTGCCGCGACTGACGGAGAGTGTGGTCGACAGCGTGGCTTCGTTCGGCAGCTTTTCGCCGACGGCCCAACGATGCGCGAGAATATCGGCGCGAATACTGTCGGCGGCGTTTTCAGCCAGGCTGCTGCGGGAGAGAGGTTCCATCGAGATCATATTCATAAAGTCATCGGATGACTTTATGAATAATGGTAAGGAAACTGCCCGTCAAGCGGCGACCGAACAGAAAGGACCGCAACTTGCGGTCCTTCGTCCCATCCGATGTAAAAGTTATTTCGATGCGATCAGGCGCGCCCGTGGTCCGGCCAGAATAACCTGCCAGCTCCGTTGGTTCTCGAAATTCTGTCGGGCGATGAAAGTATAGCCGGTGTCTTCCCAGGGTTTGACCCGGCTGCCGAGATTGTCCAGCACATAGTCGCCGCTATCCAAACGAGCCATCAGGACGGAGTGGTTTCCGCCGTTTCGATCGAGCACGACGGTCATTGCAAGCCGGTCCGACTTGAAGCCGGCGTCGAGCAATTCCTTCTTCTTCAGGAGCGCATAGTCTTCGCAGTCGCCGCGTCCGTTAATCGGCAGCGACCAGTAATCCTGTTTGCCGGAGGTTGCAACATCCTCGGCGGGGATTACTTCCGCGTTCACCCGGCTATTGACCTGCTTCAGCAGCGACAGTGCCTCATTATCGCTCATGGCTCGTCCAGGCCGGTTGCTGCAAAGCCAGGCATAGCGGTGACAGGCCGACACGAAGGCCGGCGGCGCGCCGACGGAACGCGTGGAGGCTAGGTGAGAATTGGCGAAACTCGGTTCATTCGAACTAATCACTGAAACAAACGCAAACGCCACAAAAAGCAGGATTCTCATGAGAAAGTCTCCCGTAAAAGGCGAAAGTGCCACTTCGATACAGAATCGGAGTAATCATTTAGGCATACGCATCTTTCGGAGTGATTAAAGGAATTAGCCGCGAATGTATAACTAGAAAAATCACAGGTTAAATCTGCCTAAACCCTCTCATCATGAAGATTTATTGTAATTAACGTTCGGTTAAGTACATCCTAACGCAACGTTAAGCTCAAAGACCTTGGCAAGGGAGGGGAAGCGTAATGAAACACTATGGCATAATCATAGCAGCAAGTGCTGCATTCTTGCTTGCAACTACAAGTTTAGTTAGTGCTCAATCAGCAGCGGATTGCGCGCATGCGGCGCCCGGCTCCATAGCGGCAATACTGTGCAAGCCGACAGCAACGATAAACCCGACATCCGATCCGTCCTCCTCAGGGCAGAACAACTCGAAGGGATTCCGTACCTCCAGATCAGGTGGGACCGGCGGCAATGGCGGCTCGGGCACCAACAGCGGTACCGGTGGCGACTCTGCCGGCAACGGCACCGGTGGCAACGGTAATAATGGTTCCGGCAGCGGCGGCAATGGCAGCGGCGACAACGGCTCGGGCAATAATGGCGGCGGCAACAACGGTTCCGGCGGTAACGGCGGGGACAATGGGTCGGGCGGTAACGGCGGCGACAACGGCTCCGGCGGCGACGGTGGCAATGGCGGCGACGGTGGAAATGGAGGTGACGGCGGCAACGGTGGTGATGGCGGCAATGGCGGTGGCGGCGACCATCATCATGGTGGCCACCATCACGGCGGCCACGACCATAACGGTCACGGCGACCACAATGGCAATGGCGGTCACAACGGTAACGGCGGCCATGGCGGCCACAATGGCCATGGACACGACGGTGGTCATCACGGCCACGATGGCGACGGCGATCACAACGGTAACGGTGGGAACAACGGCAATGGCGGCCATCACGGCGGCCACGGCCATGGCGGCAAAGGTGGCGACCATGGCGGTCGCGGCGGTGAACACGGCGGACGTGGCGGTGACCATGGTGGCCGCGGTGATCACGGCGGTCGTGGTGATGATCACGGTGGACGTGGCGGCGACCATGGCGGTCGTGGTGGTGATCATGGTGGCCGTGGTGGTGATCATGGTGGCCGTGGCGACCACGGCGGCCAGGGCAACGGCGGCCAAGGCGATCACGGTGGCCGAGGTGGCGACCGTGGCGGACGCGGCGATCACGGCGGTCACGGTCAAGGTGGTAACGGTGGCGATCATGGCGGACGTGGTGGAGACCACGGTGGCCGTGGCGATCATGGCGGCCAGGGCAATGGCGGCAACAACGGCGGCCAGGGCCAAGGCGGTAACGGTGGCCGCGGTGGCGATCATGGCGGGCGTGGCGGCGACCACGGCAGCGGCGGCCAAGGCAATGGTGGCGGCAGCGGTGGCCAAGGCAACGGCGGACGCGGTGGTGACCATGGCGGACGTGGCGGAGACCACGGTGGCCAAGGCAATGGCGGCGACCACGGCAGCGGCGGCCAGGGCAATGGCGGCGGCAACGGTGGCCAGGGCAACGGTGGCGATAACGGCGGTCAGGGCAATGGTGGCGGTAACGGCGGCCAGGGCAATGGCGGCGGTAACGGCGGTCAGGGTAATGGCGGCGGTAACGGCGGTCAGGGTAATGGCGGCGGTAACGGCGGTCAGGGCAATGGCGGCGGCAACGGTGGCCAGGGCAACGGTGGCGATAACGGCGGTCAGGGCAATGGTGGCGGTAACGGCGGCCAGGGCAATGGCGGCGGAAACGGCGGCCAGGGCAATGGCGGCGGCAACGGCGGCCAGGGCAATGGTGGCGGTAACGGCGGCCAGGGCAATGGCGGCGGTGACGGTGGCCAAGGCAATGGCGGCGGCAACGGCGGCCAGGGTAATGGCGGCGGTAACGGCGGCCAGGGTAATGGCGGCGGTAACGGCAGCGATCCGCATAACGGCGGTGGTAATGGCGGCGGCAACGGTGGCCAGGGCAACGGCGGCGGTAACGGCGGCCAGGGCAATGGTGGTGGCAACGGCAACGGCGGCGGAAGTGGCCGCGGCAGCGGCGGAAATCGCTAGACGCTCGCCAAGCTATCCCAGATCAATCGACAGCCCGGTTTTACCCGGGCTGTTTTCTTTTGGGCTTCGGTCAACGAGGCCTAGTGCGGGGCCTTGATGAAGGTGCCGTTCTGAAGCTCGCGCATGGCCTGCATGATCTCTTCGCGTGAATTCATGACGATCGGTCCATGCCAGGCGACCGGCTCCTCGATCGGCTTGCCCGAGATCAGGAGGAAGCGGATGCCCTGTTCGCCAGCTTGCACGGTCACTTCGTCGCCGGTGTCGAAGACGACGAGCGTCCGGTTGCCGGACATGTCCCGAATATTGACCTCTTCCCCATTGACTTCCTTCTCGACGCGGACGCCGAAAGGCTTCGAAGCATCGCGGAAGGTGCCCGAGCCGGCGAAGATATAGGCGAATGCAGTCCGGTAGGTATCGACCGGCAGGCGCTTCTTCTTGCCCGGCGGCACCGAAACGTCGAGATAGATCGGCTCGGCGGCGATGCCGTCGACCGGACCCGCCTTGCCCCAGAAGTTGCCACAGAGGACGCGCACCGCCGTTCCGTCATCGTCGACGACAACGGGAATGTCGGCTGATTTGACATCCTGATAGCGCGGCGCCGTCATTTTCAGCGACGAGGGCAGGTTCGCCCAGAGCTGGAAGCCATGCATGCGCCCGGCGAAATCACCTTTCGGCATTTCCTGATGCATGATGCCGCTGCCGGCTGTCATCCACTGGATGTCGCCGGCGCCAAGCTGGCCCTGATTGCCGAGGCTGTCGCCATGGTCGACCGTTCCGGCCAGCACATAGGTGATCGTCTCGATGCCGCGATGCGGGTGCCAGGGAAAGCCGCGGATATATTCCGACGGATTGTCATTGCGGAAATCATCCATCATCAGGAACGGGTCGGTGAGGGACGGGTCGCCGAAACCGAAGACGCGATGCAGCTTGACGCCAGCGCCTTCCATGGTCGGTTGCGCGATGCTTTGATGTTTTACAGGGCGAAAGGACATGTCTGCCTCCTGGAGTGTCAACTTGACGGTGAATATATCGACGACACTTGTTGAGGCGAAGGGCGACAGACCGAGACGGACTGTTCACAAAAGAAAAATGTTGCGTTGCAAAAATGTGATCGGACCATGTGTCAGAAATCTGTCATTCTTGGCGTCAAGTAGCGGATCGCATTAAGACTTTGTTACCTATTCCGCTGAACAATCGTTCCTTGATTTCGCCATTCTCCCGCAGGACAGGATAGATGCGGGAATCGGAGTAAAGACAAGCATGTGTCGCTGGGCAGCCTATCGCGGAGACCCCCTCTATCTGGAGGAGCTGGTGTCGTCGCCCGCCCATTCCCTGATCGAGCAATCCCATTGCGCAACGCGCGCCAAGACGGCGACGAACGGCGACGGCTTCGGCATCGCCTGGTATGGGGACCGCTCCGAGCCGGGCCGCTATCGCGATATCCTGCCCGCCTGGTCCGACTGCAATCTGAAGAGCCTTGCCCGCCAGATCCGCTCGCCGCTTTTCCTTGCCCATGTCCGCGCCTCGACCGGCGGCGGCACGCGGCGCGATAATTGCCATCCCTTTGTCCATGGCGACTGGTCCTTCATGCACAATGGCCAGATTTCCGATTTCGACCGCCTTCGCCGCCCGATGGAGGCGATGCTGGACGACGAACTCTTTCACGCCCGATCCGGCACGACGGATTCGGAGCTGCTGTTCCTGCTCGCGCTGCAGTTTGGCCTCGCCGAGAACCCCGTCCGTGCGATCAAGGAGACGATCGGCTTCGTCGAGGGTCTCGCCGAGCATCTGACCGGCAAGGCGCTGGTGCGCTTCACGGCCGCCTTTTCTAACGGCAAGTCGCTTTATGCGATCCGTTACGCCACCGATCGAAAGGCGCCGACACTCTATGCAGCACCTCTTGGCAAGGGCAGCGGCTATTGCATCGTCTCCGAGCCGTTGAACGACGATGTCGATGCCTGGACGGAGGTTCCCGATGGCAGTGCCGTCGTCGTCCATCAGGATGGTGTCGAGGTCACTCCCTTCCTGCCGGAAGAGCGGTCGAAGGGTACCCATAAGGGCGCCATCGTCATCCCTGCCTGAAACGATCCGCGATAAGCGTCGCGAGCCGGCTGGCAACTTCGTCCTTGGAGAGGTCGGGCCATTGCTCTATGCCGTCATGGCGGATGATTTTCACGCTGTTGCGCGTGCCGCCCATGATACCGGTCGCGGGCGAAACATCATTGGCGACGATCATGTCTGCGCCCTTGCGTTCCAGCTTCGCGCGGGCATTGCTTTCGACATCCTGGGTCTCGGCGGCAAAGCCGACCACCAGCTTCGGCCGCATCGTGTGATGTCCGACGGTCCGCAAGATGTCGGGATTTTCGGTCAGCGCCAGCGTGGGAATGGACTCCCCTGGATGCTTCTTGATCTTCTGGTCGGCGGATGACGCCACCCGCCAGTCGGCGACGGCAGCCACCATGACGGCGATATCCGCCGGCAGCGCGCCGAGCACGGCGTCGCGCATCTCTTCCGCCCGCTCGACATGAATGACCGTCATGCCCGACGGATCGGGAATGTTGACCGGACCGGAGACAAGCGTCACCTCCGCGCCGAGTTTTGCGAGTGCCGCCGCGATCGCATGGCCCTGGCGGCCGGAAGAGCGGTTGGCAATGTAGCGCACGGGGTCGATCGGCTCATGCGTCGGCCCTGATGTCACGATCGCCTTCCGGCCGGAAAGCGGCCCGGGAGTGGCCGCGCCCAGCATTTCCTCGACGGCTGCAACGATTTCCAGTGGCTCGGCCATGCGGCCAACGCCAGCCTCCTTGCTTTCGGCCATCTCGCCGGCCATGGGGCCGATGAAGCGAATGCCGTCGCCTCTGAGCGTCTCGACATTCCGGCGCGTCGCGGCATGTGCCCACATTTTCGGGTTCATCGCGGGTGCTGCCAGCACTGGCCTGTCGGTCGCAAGCAGAACTGTCGAGGCCAGATCGTCGGCAAGCCCGTTCGCCATCTTCGCCATGAGATCGGCGGTCGCGGGCGCGACGAGCACGAGATCGCAGTCCCTCGCCAGCCTGATATGGCCGACATCCTGCTCATCCTGTCGCGAAAAGAGATCGGTAAAGACATGATCGGCGGCGAGTGCCCCGACGGCGAGCGGGGTGATGAACTGCTGTGCGCCCTCGGTCATAACAGGGCGCACCGAAGCGCCGCGCTCGCGCAGCCTCCGGATCAGGTCAAGGCTCTTATAGGCGGCAATGCCGCCGGATATGATGAGAAGGATGCGTTTGCCGCTGAGAGCCATGGCTTTTTCCCGTCGCCTTTTTGACCTTGATTTGAGCCTAAGCCTTTGGCCCGCAACATGCAATCAGCCGGTGATCTCGACGCAGAAGTCGATGAAGGCGCGCACCTTTGCGGGCACATGTTGGCGGGAGGGATAGAAGGCATAAAGCGGAAACAGCTCGTCCGGCCAGTCGGGGAAGAGGTCGATCAGCTGGCCGCTGTCGAGATAGTCCTTGAGCCCGATCAGAAAGACCTGCGCGATGCCGAGCCCGGCAAGACAGGTCGCAAGCGTCGTTCCGGCATCGTTGACGAGAATGCGGCTGTGCGTTTCCAGCTCGACCACCTTCTTCCCGCGCCGAAGCTCCCATTCGAAAGCCCGGCCGGTTCGCGGGTCCTGATAGAATATGCAGGTATGCCATGCCATGTCGGCAGGTGCTTTCGGCCGACCATGCCGTTCGATATAGGCCGGCGAGGCGACGGTTATCACCCGGGTCTGCATCAGCTGTCGGGCAATCAACGAGGTCTGCGGCGGCTCGCCGAAACGCACGGCCACGTCCATGCCGTCGGCGATGAGATCGCCGATCTCGTTGCGGGTGAAGATCTCGATCTGCAGCTCAGGATAGCGGTCCATGAACGTGCCGAGCCGCGGGCCGAGCACCAGCCGGGAGAAATAGGGATCGACATTGATCCGCAGCCGTCCACGCACGGACTGCATGGCGCCTGCGGCATTGGTCGCTGCCTCCTCGATGCCACCAAGCAATGGCACGACTTGGGCGTAGAAACGCGCGCCTTCGTCCGTCAGCCGCACGGACCGCGTGGTGCGTTCCAGCAGCCGGACATTGATCCGCGCTTCCAGCCGGGCAATCGCGCGGCTGACCCCTGAAGGCGACAGGCCAAGCGTCTCGGCTGCCCTGACGAAGCTGCCGCCCTCGACAACAGCCGCAAGCACGCTGACGCCGTTCAGCAATCGACCGTCGAACATTCGATCTAATCCGTGATTTCAGGTCATCAATCATGTGACAGAAGCGCACTTCAGTCAAAGGTTCTGTTGGAGGATTATGCGCACAAACAGGCCGTCGACGAGCGATGGCGGGCGATGAAGGAGCCAATCATGTTTGCAGTCACAGGAATTACAGGTCAGGTCGGCGGCGTTATCGCCTCGCGACTGCTGGAAAAGGGTCTGCCGGTTCGCGCCGTGGTCCGCAATGCGGAGAAGGGCGCTGTCTGGAAGGAGCGGGGCGCTGAGATCGCGCTTGCCGATATGGCTGATGCCGAGGCATTGACTAAGGCGTTTTCCGGCGTCGATGCCGCTTTTCTGCTGATCCCGCCGACCTTCGACCCGACACCAGGCTTTCCGGAGGTACGGTCGGTCATCACAGCGTTGAAGACCGCGCTTGTTGCGGCCAAGCCGAAGAAAGTCGTCTGCCTCTCGACGATCGGTGCCCAGGCAACGGAGTTCAATCTCCTCAATCAACTCGGCCTCGTCGAACAGGAATTGTCTGATCTCCCCATGCCGATCGCCTTCCTGCGTGCCGGCTGGTTCATGGAGAATTCCGCCTGGGATGTCGGCCCGGCAAAGGAAGCCGGCATCATTCCGAGCTTCCTTTACCCGCTCGACAAGCCGGTACCGATGGTTGCCGTCGATGATATCGGGGCGCTCGGCGCCGAGATGCTGCAGGAAGATTGGACCGGCAAGCGCGTCGTTCAGCTTGAGGGCCCGGCCCGCATCAGACCCCTGGACATCGCCGCTGCCTTCGCATCTGCCCTTGGAAAGCCGGTCAAGGCTGAAGTCGTTGCCCGCGAGACCTGGGAAGAGCTTTTCCGCTCGCAGGGCATGAAGAACCCCGAGCCGCGCATGCGAATGCTCGATGGTTTCAACGAAAGCTGGATCGAGTTCGAGGGTGGCGAGAGCGCTTCGCTGAAGGGGAAGACGACGATCGAGGCGGTTGCCCGCGAGCTCGTCAAGCGCGGCTGACACCGGCTCTCGCAGCGATGATTATACTTTGAATTCGAAAGGCCGCGGCAGGAGAGGGTGCCGCGGCCTTTCTCATGCCCCCGAGTGCTCGACTACTCAGAGGTTACTCATGCCGCCATCGATGACGAGCTCGCTGCCGACGATGTAGGCCGCCTCGTCAGAGGCGAGGAAGACGATGGTCTTGGCGACTTCAGCAGGGTCGCCGAAACGTCCAACGGGGATTTGCGACTTGATATGGTCGGTCATTGCCTTGGAGTCCGCTGCCGTAGCGCCGAGCTTGTCATAAAGCGGCGTTGCGATCGGACCGGGGCTGACGGCGTTGACGCGGATGCCACGGTCGATGAGTTCGCCGGACAACGTCTTTGCAAACGTCAGCAGCGCGCCCTTGGTCAGCGAATAGACGCTGGAATTCGGCATGCCGATATGCGCGTTGATCGAGGTGTTGAGCACGATCGAGGCCGGGTTGGAGAAGATCGGCAGCAGGGCCTGCACGAGGAAGAACGGACCTTTGACGTTGATGGCGATCGATTTGTCGAAGGCCGCCTCGCTCCATTGCTCAAGCGGACCGAATTCCGCCACGCCGGCATTGACGAAGAGGATGTCGAGATGGCCGAATGCGGTCTTCACCGCTTCGGCGACGGCTTTCTGCCCTTCGACATGTCCGGCATCGGCCTGGATGACGAGGGCCTTGTCGCCAAGCTCGGCGCGAGCCGTCTCGACACTCCTGGCGCTGCTGCCGGTGATAGCGACGCGAGCGCCCTCGGCAATAAACTGGCGGGCGGTTTCAAGCCCGATGCCACTGGTGCCGCCGGTAATCAGGGCAGTCTTGTTCTGCAGGCGTGACATGGTTGTATTCCTTGCTCTGAGCCGCCTGGCGGCCCGTTTGTTGAGAATGACAATGCTATGGATTTGCCGGCGCGATAATCCGCTGGTCCAGGAAAGGACTTTCCAGCCCAAGCGGATAATCGCGCCATATTGGCGTCAGGTCCGGGTGATCGAGGCGCCACCGTCGACCAGCGAAGCCGTGCCGGTCACGAAGCTTGAATCATCCGAGGCGAAATAGAGAACCGAGCGCGCAAGTTCCTCAGGGGCTGCAACACGCTTCAGCGCATGCAGGTTGGTGATGAAGCCCTGCTTGTCCGGCGTATCGTTCATCTCGCGATACATGTCGGTGTCAACAGCGCCCGGCAGAACCGCGTTGACGCGGACATGCTGCGGGCCGAATTCGGCAGCCAGCGCCTGGGTGAGGCCGATCAGACCCGACTTGCTGGCGGCATAGGCTGCAACGCCCGGGAAGGCGAAGCTGTAGCCGACGAAGGTCGAGGTAAAGATGACCGAGCCGCCGCCATGCTTCACCATCTCGGCGATCTGATGCTTGGCGGCGAGGAAGGACGCGGTGAGGTTGATTGTCAGCGCCTCTGCAAATCCAGCTTCCGAAACGCCGGTGCTCGGGCCAGCCTCACCAAGAATGCCGGCATTGTTGAAGGCGATGTCAAGCCTGCCGAAGCGGTCTACGGCCAGAGAAACCAGCCCTCTGTGATACTCTTCCGAGCGTACGTCGCCGGCAAGCGCTGCGGCATCGCCGCCTTCAGCCTTGATTTCGGCAACAAGGCTTTCCAGTTCTGCCTGGCGGCGTGCGCCGACGATGACCTTTGCACCTTCGGCAGCAAAGAGCTTTGCCGTTGCGCGGCCGATGCCAGAGCTTGCGCCGGTTACGATTGCGACTTTTCCATTCAAGCGATTCATTGATCCATCTCCTTTGTTGAGGGTGGCCATTTCGTTGGCCTGTCCGATGCAATGGATAATGGCGTTTTTCGATCGTTCGGATTAGTCTCCGGATAATGGAACTCGAATTCGGAATTACCGAACGATGATCAAGATCGAGGGGATCACCGCCTTTGTCGCCGTCGCCGAGGCCGGCTCGGTCAGCGAGGCCGCCCGCCGCCTGCGCCTGTCGAAATCCGTCGTCAGCGAAAGACTGGCGGAACTGGAAAAGACACTCGGCGCCAAGTTGTTGCATCGCACAACCCGTAAGTTGACACTAACGGAAGATGGCGTCGCCTTCCTGGAGCGTGCTACGCGTATCGTGCATGAGGTACAGGAGGCAGCGTCCGATATTGCTGAGCGGCGCGGGACGTTGGCCGGGCCTGTGCGTATAGCAGCCCCCGTCACTTTCGGCCGCCTGCATCTCGGCCCGGCGCTCTATGCGTTTCTCGGCGAACACCCTGATATCGAACTGATCATGGATCTCGACGACCGGCGGGTCGATGCTGCTGCCGATGGTTACGATGCGGTGATCCGGCACGGAACCATCCAGGATACGCGCCTAATCGCCTGGAAGCTCGCCCCCAGCCGCCGCCTGCTGGTGGCTTCGCCGGATTATCTGCTGCGCAACGGCAGGCCTGCTTCACTTGCCGAACTCGATAGCCATCGCGGCATCCTCTATACCAACCGGGGCAATTTCGACTGGCGTTTCGAACGGCCGGAAGGCCCTGTCATCGTCCGTGCCCGCTCTGCCCTGCGTATGAACAATGGCGACATGATCGCCGATGCCGCCATTGCCGGTCTTGGCATTGCTCTCCTGCCTGCCTTCATCGCCGGCCCGCCGGTCCAGGCAGGCAAGCTCGTCGAGATCGATGTCGGCTATCGCGCGCAGCCGGAATTCATCTACATGGCCCATTCGGAAGGACGTCACCCCTCGGTCAAGCTGAAGGCCATGGCTCAGCACCTGAAGCGCGCTTTCGGCAACCCGCCCTATTGGGATGCGGGCGCTGAGGCTGAAGTCGACGAAAGCGTCTAGTCGACCAGCCGCATCAGATTTTCCGTTACCGGCCCGCGCTGCGATTTCAGGATCGCCAGCGCCAGCCGCGCCACCAGCGGCGGCCCCTTGATCGGCCGATAGGCAACGCCGGGTAGCCTGATCTGCGCAATCGAGGCCGGAACGATGGATACGCCGAGATTGGCGGCAACCAGATTGACCACCGACGGAATCTGTGGCGCTTCCTGGGATACGACCAGTTCAAAGCCGGCGTCGCGACAGGCAGCGAAAATATCGTCGTAGAGACTGAGGCCGACAACTCGTCGGAAAAGGATGAAAGGGTCATTGGCAAGGCCGGAAAGCGGCACCTCGGCCTCTCCGGCCAGCGGGTGGCTCGCAGGCATCGCGATCAACATCGGCTCATCGGGAAGCCGCTTCAGCCGAACATCCCCGGGGTCCTCCAGACCGGGGCGGATGAAGGCAGCATCGATCTCCCCACGCATCAATCTTTCCATCAGTGCATTGGTATTCATCTCCGTCAGCGACAGGCGCACATCCGAAAAACGGCTGCGGAACTGACGGATCGTCGCGCTGACGACGGTGTTGAAGGCGGAAGAGGCGGTAAAGCCAAGCGACAGCCGGCCGATCTCGCCGCGATTGGCGCGTTGTGCGGCAAGCTTTGCCTTGTCAGCGGCATCGACGGCCGCCTTCGCCTCCGACAGGAAGGCTTCCCCGGCCGCCGTCAGTTCGGCGCCATGTGGCACGCGATGGAAAAGCTGGGCACCGACCTCATCCTCCAGATCGCGGATCTGCTGGCTGAGTGGCGGCTGGCCGATGCCGAGCTTGGCCGCCGCACGGGTAAAATTTCCGGCCTCGGCGAGAGCCAGGAAATAACGGATATGACGCAGCTCCATCGCTATCTCCAAAACCGATCAAGATCGACAGTTCCATATATTGGACAAATGATGATGCCGTGGCTAGATCTGGATGCAAGAAAGGTTGTGTCCCATGTCCCGCCCTGCAGAGCAGCAAGCCCCGACGCTTGAAACCCCATCCCGCCCCGAACTGCGCGTCATCACAAGCGAGTCGAAAGCCGAGGCCCGGCAGTTCCTGACGCGCGGCACGCCAGCCTATAAGCGCGCCAGCTTCGCGCTCTTTCTCTCCGGTTTTGCCACCTTCTCGCTGCTCTACTGCGTCCAGCCGCTGATGCCTGTTTTCTCTCAGGATTTTGGCGTCACACCGGCGGAAAGCTCGCTCTCGCTGTCGCTCTCGACGGGTTTTCTCGCCTTTGCGATTTTCTGCGCCGCCGCGGTCTCCGAAGGCATGGGCCGCAAAAGCCTGATGTTCGCCTCGCTGCTTGGCGCCGCCGTCTGTACGCTGGCCTGCTCGGTCGCGCCCAACTGGCAGGTTCTCCTGATCTTCCGGGCTCTTGAAGGCTTCCTGCTTGGCGGCGTTCCCGCCGTTGCCATGGCCTACCTTGCCGAAGAGATCGACCCGCGTGGCCTCGGCGCCTCGATGGGGCTTTACATTGCCGGCAACGCATTCGGTGGCATGGCCGGCCGGGTGGTGACGGGCACACTGGCGGAATTTTTCAGCTGGCGCCCGGCGCTGGCAGCGATCGGCCTGCTCGGATTGGCAACCGCCATCGGCTTCCTCTTCCTGCTGCCGCCGTCGCGCAATTTCCTGCCGCGCAAGGGCTTCCAAGCGAGCTTCCATGTGAAGGCATGGCTTGGCCATGTCAGAAATCCGGCGCTGCCGCTGCTCTTTGCGATCGGCTTCCTCGCCATGGGCTCCTTCGTGACGGTCTATAACTATGCCGGTTTCCGGCTGGTCGCAGCGCCTTACAATCTGAGCCAGACCGAACTCGGCCTGATCTTCACCGCCTATCTCTTCGGCATCGTCGCCTCCTGGGCGGCGGGCCGGCTGGGAGACCGCCTCGGCCATTTCGTCGTCATGCCGATCGGGGTCTTGATTGCAGCCACCGGCACGGCCATCACGCTCGCCTCTTCATTGTTCCTGATCATAACAGGCATCGTGCTTCTGACGATCGGCTTCTTCGTGACCCACTCGGTAGCAAGCGCCCTGGTTGGTCGTCTGGCGCGCGATACGAAGGGCCATGCTTCGTCGCTCTATCTGCTGGCCTATTATCTCGGCTCCAGCATTGCCGGTTCGATCGGCGGATATTTCTGGCTTGTCGACGGTTGGTCGGCCGTGGTTTCCTTCATTCTCGCCATGCTTGCCGCCTGCCTTGTAGCAGCGGTCGTTGCAGCAAGGCTTGGTGCACGCTGAAGGATTTGCCGATGATCCGCATCGACCGTCTCGATCATCTGGTGCTGACGGTTGCCAGTGTCGAAGCGACCTGCGATTTTTATGTTCGCGTGCTCGGCATGGGCGTGGAAACCTTCGGTGAGGGCCGCAAGGCGCTGACCTTTGGCAATCAGAAGATCAACCTGCATCAGGCGGGCCGGGAATTCGAGCCGAAAGCCAAACGACCGACGCCCGGTTCCGCCGACCTCTGCTTCATCACGGAAACCCCGCTTGATGCCGTCATCGCCCATCTCGGCGAAATCGGGGTGGCGATCGAAGAAGGCCCGATCGATCGGACAGGGGCCACTGGACCGATCCGCTCGGTCTATATCCGTGATCCCGATGCCAACCTGATCGAAGTCTCGAACTATCTCTAAAGCAATCCCAGCAAAAGTGCGGAGCGGTTTTGCGTCCGGGATTTCGTGAAATCAAAGAGATAGAGCGGCTTTGCGATTCGAAGAAAAGCGAACGCTCTAGGCGGCGTTCTTCAGCCTCTGCCGTGACAACGCCCGAGCAGCCCTCAACCGACCCCACATATACCAGACGACCGAAAACAGGATCAGCGCGCCGCCGATGATCGTCGGCATGCCCGGATTTTCGCCGAATGCGAGATAGACCCAGAGCGGCCCGAGAACGATATCGAGCAGCCCGATCAACCCCGCTTCCGCTGCCTGGATGTGGCGGCTGCCAGTCATGAAAAGCAGATAGGCAAGCCCCGAGGTGGTGGAGCCGAAGACGGCGAGGATCGCCAGTTCCGAAGGCGGCGGGATCTGATGCGACATCAGCGGCAGCGACAACAACAGGCAAAGCCCGGAGCCGACGGCATTCACCGGCGCGAGCTTCAGGGTCGGATGGCGTCGCGCAAAGATTAGCAGGTAAGCGAAGCTGACGGTCATCAGCAAAGCCAGCCCGTTGCCGGCGAGATCGTCGGGCCGCGCCGCAAACCCCACCACGACAAGCACGCCGATGAGAGCGATACCGCTGGCGATCAAGACGCGTCGCTCCGCCCGCTCTCGCATCCAGAGAAAGGCGATGCCGGCGCAGATGAAGGGCGTCGTTGCGTAGATCGCCAGCACATTGGCAACCGAGGTGAATTTCAGTGCGCCGATATAGCCGAACATCGACAGGCCGGCGATGAACCCGGCGAAGAGATAGAGGCCGATCGCATGCTTTTCGCCCGCGGGCGCTGGGCGTCGGTTTTGGTAAAGCGATATGACGAGAAGCGTGAGGCCGCCGAACAAGGACCGCCAGCCAAGTGTCGTCCAGGTATCAAGCCCGAGCAGCCGCACGAAAAGCCCGGCACTGCTCCACATCACGGTCGCGATGCTGACGAGAAGGATTCCGTAAGTGCGGCCGTTCATTGGTGCTCCGGGAAGGGCATGCCACGCCTTGGAAGGCGTCGGCCCATAGAGGAAGGTCAGTTCTACTGAAGATTGCTCAAGCCCGGCAGCCTGGACTGCGCCATCCGCTATCGCAATCCGACAATCACCCAGCCCATTATCGCGATGGATTGACCGCAATCCAGATGACATGCCGCGCACCGGTTTTCCCGTTGGCGCGCACATTCACCTCATCGGCCGCAAAGCCGATTTCCCTGAGGCGTCGGGTGAAGTCGCGGTCGGGATGGGCGGACCAGACTGCCAGCACGCCGCCGGGCCGTAAGGCATCGCGAGCGGCGCGCAGGCCCTTGAAGTCGTAGAGGCCGTCATTGGCTTCATGCGTTATGCCATCAGGCCCGTTGTCGACATCGAGCAGGATGGCGTCATAGATCGACTTGGAGGAGCGAATGAGAGGGCGGACATCGCCTTCGTGGAGCGCAACGCGCGGATCGTCGAGACAGCCATCAAATACCGATGCCATCGGCCCGCGAGCCCAGGATATGACGGCTGGAACGAGCTCGGCGACGGTCACCTTCGCGTCTTTGCCGAGTTCGAAAAGAGCCGCCCGCAGGGTGAACCCCATGCCGAGGCCGCCGATCAGCAGATGCGGATGCTTGCGATCGCGGATCTTCTCGCAGGACAGCGTTGCCAGCGCCCGTTCGGAGCCGCTAAGGCGGCTGTTCATCAGCTCGTTGGTGCCGAGCATGATCGAGAATTCCTGGCCGCGCTGCTTCAAGCGCAGCTCTCCGCCACCGGGAATTTTCGCCGTATCGAGCAGGGTCCAGGGGATCATTGGGTGGCACTCCGGTTGCTTAAAGACCCTCTCTGCCCTGCCGGGCATCTCCCCCACAAGGGGGGAGATGACTCGCGGCACCGCTTTGCGTCAATTAACGGCCTCAGCGGTGAGGCTAGGTTAAGCCCCACCCTTGTGGGGAGGGGTCTTTTTGGGTAGCCCAAATCGTCACCCCAACCGAATATACGGCACATCCTTCTTCGCCACCTCATCCAACGCATCTTCGTAGCCCGCATCCGCATAGCGCATGACGCCGAGCGCCGTGTCGTTGGTGAGCGCATGGTCGAGCCGCTCGTCGGCCTCCTGAGTACCGTCGGCAACCACAGTCACGCCGCAGCTCGTCATATAGCCCGCATAGCCGCCGCCGCCGGAATGGACGACGACGAGATCGGCCATGGAGGAGCACAACATCATGGCGTCGATGAGCGGCCAGTCGGCGATGGCGTCCGATCCGTCCTTCATGCGCTCCGTCATGATATTGGGATGCGCCATGGCGCCTGCGTCGAGATGGTCGCGCGAAAAGGCGATCGGCCCCTTCAGTTCGCCGCTTGCGACGAGCTCGTTGACCCGGCGGGCCAGCGCCGTGCGCTCGCCATGTCCCAGCCAGGCAATGCGCGCCGGCAGGCCCTCGAAGGGCACATGCTGGCGCGCCAGCCGCACCCAGTTGGTGATGATCTTGTTGTTTGGGAACATTTCGAGCAAGAGGTCGTCGATGCGGGCGATGTCGCTCTCCTCACCCGACAGCGCCATCCAGCGGAAGGGCCCGATAGCGCGGCAGAAGAGCGGGCGCAGATAGGCCTCGGTGAAGATCGGAATGTCGAAGGCGTTCGTGACGCCGCCTTCTTTCGCCTGTGTGCGGATCAGATTGCCGTTGTCGAAGACTTCGGAGCCTTTTTTCTGGAAGTCGAGCATGGCCGTCACATGCTGGACGATCGAGGCGCGGCTCGCCGCCATCAGCTGGCCCTGGCCGTCGTCGCGCAGTTCCTTGACCTGGGCGAGGCTCATGCCCTTCGGCACATAGCCATAGACGAGGTCATGCGCCGAGGTCTGGTCGGTGACGATGTCGGGCACGATGCCGCGCCGCGCGATCTCGGGATAGACTTCCGCCGCATTGCCGACGAGGCCGACGGAGAGCGCCCGCTTCTCCTTCACGGCGGCGTCGATCATCGCAAGCGCGGTGTCGAGATCAGGCGCGATCTCCTGCAGGTAGCCGATCTCCTTGCGCTTGGCTGCGCGCTCTGGATCGATATCGACGCAGAGGATAGCGGCGCCGGCCATGCGGCCGGCGAGCGGCTGCGAGCCACCCATGCCTCCTAGGCCTGCCGTCAGAATAAAGCGTCCAGCGAGATCGCCGCCGAAGCGCCGCTCGGCGATCCGCATGAAGATCTCATAAGTGCCCTGTATGACGCCCTGGCTGCCGATATATTGCCAGGCGCCCGCGGTCAGCCCACCCCAGCAGATCAGGCCCTTGCGCTGCAGTTCGTAGAAGACCTCGGCCTTTGCCCATTGGCCGACGATGTTGCAGTTCGCCATGATGACCAGCGGCGCCTTGGCATGGGTGCGGATCAACCCGATCGGCTTGCCGGATTGGATGAGCAGCGTCTGGTCCTCTTCCATCTCGGTCAGCGCCTTGACGATGCCCTTATGCGCCGCCCAGTTGCGCGCCGCCTTGCCTAGCGCGGCATAGACCACCAGATTGTCGGGATCCTCGCCGACGGACAGCACGTTTTCGAGAAGCCTGAGCAATGCCTCCTGCCGCCATCCCTTGGTGCGTAGCTCCGGACCGCCCGGAATGGGAAATTTCGGATGACGGGGATTGGCTTTGGGCATCGTCCTTGGTCCTCTGTCTAAGTTTTTCGGTGAGCACGGAGGCCCGCGATTTCTCCCTTCTCCCCTCGGGGAGATGGGAGCGTGCCCCAACATTCACTTCGTCGGCAGCGTATCCACATAGGCAAGCGCCGCATCCAGCAACCGACCGCGCAACGCGTCATCGCCATAGGCCTCGGCCTCGGCGCGCACCCAGCCCTGCATGTGCCGGCCGCGCGCGATCATCGGAATGATACCCGGCAGCTTCAGCGCCCAGTCGTCATTGCCCTTGCCGAGCCGCGCCAGCATGCCGTCTTCGCGGGCGGCGCAGAGCAGATTGCCGTTGAGCAGAAACCCCCAGCCGCCGAACATGGCCTTCTCGCTAAGGCCCGGCCGGTTGCCGAGCTGTTCCTTCAGCAATTCTTCCAGTCCGGCATCGCGCGCCATAGCCGCCCACCTCTCAGCCCGGCTGCCCGGCGAGTGCGTATTTGGCGATCTCGATCCCCATCGCCTTTTCGACGAAGGGATAGACCGTCGGATCGAGCACGCTGGCCGACAGCGGAATGATGTCCATCGGCACATGCAGGATGAAGACCTGCATGCCCTCGTGCAGCTGGCCGACTGAGAGCGGTTCGCCCTCCGGCGACAGCGTGGTGATGACGGATGGGAATGTCGCCAGGCGCTTACCATCGACTTCCACGGCCATGTATTCGTTCATGACGTGCATGGTGGCCGCCTTGTCGCCGCTGCCAACGACGATGGTGCCGATGTCGAAGGCCTCGTTGGTATAGACCACGCTCTTCTTCGAGATCGTGCCTTCGGCCAGAATATGCCCGCCTGTTGTCTTGCAGATCGCATCGATGACGGCGGAGCCGCCCTTCTTTTCTGCCTCGATGATCGCGTCGCCCAGCAAAAGCGCCATGGAGATGCCGCCAAGTGCCGCATGGGTGCGGACGTAGTGGGCGCGCAGCGGATTGCGGCAGCTGGCGATGAACCCGCCCGACTGGTCCGATGCGGCCCGCAGGATCGGCGAGATCTTCGCGGTTGCGCCCCTCACCACCAGTTCGATATAGCGGTTCTCGGCTCTGTTGCCGCCGACGGCCGTCTGGATCATCTGTTCCGGCGAGCCCGCCATGCCGATCGAGCCCATATCGCCGGTCGGATGCGCCCGGATATCGCCCACGGCATCCACGACCTTGGTTCCCATGATCGCCGAGGGCAGCCACGCGTTCAGCGTCGAGGAGCGGCCGTTCTGGCCGATGATGAGCCCGGACAGCTTTTCGCCGAGCTCCTTTTCGAGCATCTGGGCGGCCTTCACATAGTCGATGCCCTGCATCTCCCAGGGCGTGGTCGAGGCCGGTGCGCCGATCGCGGCTGCCGTCGCGATCCAGTCATTGTCATTGAGTTCTTCGATGGAGACGAGTTCCGGCTTGCCGACATTGACGGCGGCATATCCGAGCATCCGACCATGATCCGCCCAGCCGCCGCCGCCGGCGGCATAGACAGACCCGCCCTTGACCGCCGCCTCGACATCCTTCTCGACCAGTATGCGTCCCATCGATCTCTCCTCAAATCATTCCGGCAAGGCGCTGCCGCCTCACCGGAATTACGAAAACAATAATTAAGCCAGGGCCTTGTCCATCTCGCGCACGGCCTCGAAGAGGACGGCTGCGCCAAGCGCGATATCGTCGTTCTCCGCCCATTCGTCGGCGCAATGGCTGCGACCGTCCTTGCAGGGCACAAAAATCATCGCCGCAGGAGCGACCTTGGCCATCCAGGCCGTGTCGTGTCCGGCGCCTGACGCCATGCGGCGATGCAGGGCGCCGACCGTGTCGCAGGCGCGCTCCAGCGTTTCGATGATGCCGGGATTGCCGGGCGTCGGGAAATTGTCGGAGACGCGCTTCGGCGTTGCAATCACAACCCCATGCGTGGCGGCGATCTTGGCGACGTGCTCGTCGAGCCAGACGCAGAAGGTTTCCATGTCGGAGCGGATTTCAGCGCGTCCGTCGATCAGCATCACCACCTTCGAGGGAACCACATTGGCCGCGTTCGGCTCGATGCGGAATTCCCCGACGGTTGCCGCGAAATGGCCAGGCGTCTTGGTCAGGCCGATTGCCGCTTCCCTTATATCCAGAACGAGCTGCGACGCGGCAACAAGCGCATCGGCGCGACGGTCCATAGGCGTCGTGCCGGCATGGTCGGCCCTGCCTTCGACCGTTATCTCGACGCGGGTAATGCCGGCAATCGCGGTGACGATGCCGACATCCCTATGCTCGGCCTCGAGGATCGGTCCCTGTTCGATATGGAGTTCGAGGAAGCCCTTGAGATCGGGGCGCTTCTGCTCAAGCAAGATTGCGGGATCGCCGCCCACTTCACGTATGCCGTCGGCCAGCGTGCGGTCGCCGCTGGCGCGCGAAAGCCATGCTTCGGGCAGCTGCCCGGTCATGCCGCGGCTGCCAATACAGGAAACGCCGAAGATGCTGACTTCTTCGGCCAGCAGATCGACGATCTCCAGATCGTGGTCGAGCTCGATGCCCTTGTCCTTCAATGCGCGGGCGACTTCCAGCGCCGAGATGGTTCCGGCAATACCGTCGAAACGGCCGCCGTCGGGCACGGTGTCGGAATGCGAGCCGACCATGAGCGTGCCGAGGCCGGGCTTCTTGCCGGCGCGCCGGCCGATCAGGTTGCCGCCGGCATCGATCCGTGTTTCGAGGCCCGCAGCCTTCATGCGCGCTTCAATGTAGGCGCGGCCATCCAGGAACAGCGGCGAAAAGGCGCGCCGCGTCCAGGGATGATCGGGCTCGGTGATCTTGGCGAGCGCGTCGATATCCTCGGCAATGCGATCGGCGTTGACGGGCAGGTTGCGGTTCATGATGCGGTCTCTCCGGCAATGACCTGCCGCGGCAGAGGCCGGACGAAGGCGCCGCTGCCGGGTTCTGCCAGCACTTTGGCGCCGTCGGCGATCTTGATGCCGCGGAGATAGGTGGCCGACACCGTCCAGGGCAGACGGATGCCGTTATAGGGGCTCCAGCCGACGACGTTGTTGCCGCTGGCAGCAGCGTCATAGACTGTTTCCCGCGGTTCGAGAACCACGATATCGGCATCCTTGCCCGGTGTCAGCGCGCCTTTGACATGATCGAGACGGAAATGTTTTGCCGGGTTTTCGGCCATCAGCTTTGCCGCCCAGGTCAGCGGAATGCCGCGCTCCAGGGCGCCCTTGACGAAGAGCGGCACCATGGCTTCGAGCCCAGGCACGCCGGATGCATTGGCAAGCATATCCGGATTGGTCTTGCGGTTTTCCGACCAGCTGACATGGTCCGTCGAAACAAGCCAGACATTGCCGTCGGCGATCTTGCGCCACAGCGTTTCGACCTCGGAACGGGGGCGGATCGGCGGATTGATCTTTGCCTTGCCACCGAGCCGCTTCACGTCGTTTTCCTCGTCGAGCACGAGATAGTGGATGCAGCATTCGACCGTCGCCTCGAAACCATCGCGGCGATAGGCGCGGGCAATGTCGTAGCCGCGGCCGAGCGAGCAATGCACCACATGCGCCGGGCAGCCGGTATTGGCGCCCGTCTCGAAGATCGTGTGCATGGCAAGCAGCTCGGTGATCGGCGGGCGCGACAGGCCGTGAGCCCGATAGTCGGAAATGCCGCTTGCCTTCACCTGCTCCATGTAGGTGCGAACCGCCTCGTCGTCCTCGTTGTGGACGCCGGCGGTCAGCCCCGTCGGCGCGATCGCCGCAAAGCAGGCGTCGAGCAGGGCAGGGGGAATGCGCGGAAAGCGCTTCGGATCGGTGCCGAAGGTGGAGAACTTGAAGGCCGCGACGCCGGCATCCACCATCTCGCGGATGCGCTTCGGGCCTTCCTCGGGATCGACCGTTCCGTAGAGCGCGAAATCGACACGGGCCTGCGGGCTCGCATGGTCGATCTTCTTCTTCACCGCTTCCGCCGAGCAGACGAGATTGCCTTCGTCATAGGGCATGTCGACGATGGTGGTCACGCCGCCGGCCGCTGCCGATCGGGTCGACCAGATGAAATCCTCTTGGTCCTTCTGGCTTAGCGAATGCGTCTGCGCATCGATCGCGCCTGGCAGGATCAGAGCCTTGCCGAGCAGATGCCGCTCGCGCGCCGCCGGCGCAACGCCGATGCCGACCTCTGCGATCTTGCCCGATCGCACCGCGACATAGCCTTGCTCGACAATGCGATCAGGCAGAACCACGGTTCCCTGGAGCACGAGATCGAAATCGGCCATGTCACTGCCTTTCGCTGGTTCGAATCTGCGTGTCGCGCAACATGTCTGCCATCGCGGCGATCGGCTCCTGGCACCAGCGCTCTTCCACCCGTCGCACCGATCCCAGCGCGAAGAAGTCATCGAAGGACGCGATCGGCGTATGCTCGATCAACATGGAAATGAAATCGTCCGAGGCAAGGTCTTCCTCGATCGCCTCGACCTCCGCCGAAAGCGGCCGGTCGACAACATAGAAATCGGCATGGCGGCGCACCACCTCGTAAAGCATCTTGCCGACGCCATCCGGCTTGTCGCCGAGAATGTCTATCGCCTGGGCCGCGAGCAGCGCTTCCAAAGCGGCGAGACGCTTCAGCGCCCGCATCTGCCGTTCAAAACGCTCGATAACGAGCGGCAGGAAGGCCGCCTCGTCTTCCATGCCGGCTGCAACCACCAGCGACTGCGCCGAAACCGGATTGGTCATGGAAAGAACCCGCGAGAAGATCTCGCCGGCGAGCTTGATGATCGGGCCGAAGCCGGTCGCGATGCGGCCCTCCGGCACCAGATTGACCGGCAGCCCGCGGCGCTGCCCATTGCCGAGCAGGACGCAGCGGTTGAAGGCGTTTCGCGCCGCATGCGCCATGCAGAGCGCTGCCGATTCGAGCAGGATCGTCACATCGAGCGGCAACGATCCACCCGATGTCATCACGCGACCCTCGACGACAACAGGGTTGTCGTCGGAACGGCCTGTCGCGGCCAGGATCTTGTGGCCTGTCGAGAGCAGGTTTTCTATGACGGCGCCGAAGACCTGGGCGATCATGCGCAGGCTGAGCGGGTCCTGGACATGGGTGGCAACCGGCCACTGCCAGTCCTCGGAAGCATTACAGAGCCAGGAGCCGATCAAGGCCTCCCGCGCCGTTCCGACATGGCGCACCGAAATCCACGGATCGCGCGAGGCGCCGAGCGCACCCGATGCCATCATGCCGGTCGCAAGCAATATGCGGGTCGAGGCGGCCGCATTGCGCGTGGCTTCCGCCGCTGCCGCAAAACTGACCGCATTGACGCTGAGGGAGGCCAGGCTGTCGCGCGGCGCCATGTTGATGGGTTCGAGACCCGCTGCGGCAAAGGCTTCCGCCGCCTGCATCCGGCGGCCGCGGTAGACCGCCTCGCCGACGCCGGTCAATACGGCGCCGATCTGCCCCATCAGGCCGATATCGGCGCAGCCGATCGAGCCGGTGCGGCGCACCACGGGAATGACATCTGCGTTGAGCAGCCGAAGGTAGGATTCGATCAGTTCCCGCGTGCAGCCCACCTGTCCGGTCAGTGCCGTGTTGACGCGGATCGCCATGGCATTGCGAACGACGGACATGGGAAAGGGGGAGCCGGTGCCGAAGTGGTGGGCGCGCACCAGGCCGAGATTGAAGGCGGACAGCTCATCGGCCGACCATTCGACATCCTTCATGGCGCCGACGCCCGTCGTGGACCCGTAAACGGGCATGCCGGAGTCGATTGCCTCCTGAACGATCTGGCGGGCAGCGGCGATCCGCAACATGCCTTTTTCGCAAGCGGTCGGTATCGTGACGCCCGCTCCGATCCTCAAGAGATCGGTGAAACTCAGCGGTTGGCCCGTGAGTTCGATGCCGGACATCTGGCGTTGCATGGGTTTCGATTCTCCTTTTGCAGCAAGATTATGCGACCATGAAGGAGGGAGGGATATCCCAAATATCGAACACGTGATGTTTTTGTGCGGCGGCCCTGATAGGGGTGCCGCAGCTCAGCTTAGCCGCCAGGCGATATAGATGAGCGCCAGCGCGATGAACCAGAGCGCCACTCGGGCGGAACGATTGTGCTTTGCCTCCGACTTGCCGATCGCCTCTGCCGTCTGTGCGTCAAAGCGAAGCCCGTTCTCGCTCATCTGCAGCAGTTCGTGATGGAATTTCTCAGTCTTGGCAGCAATTTCTGGGACGGCTTCCGCCAGCTTGACGGCGGCCTTGAGCCCGTCGCGCAGGTCGGCGACGATGCGCTTCGGGCCGAGATTGGTGCGAATCCAGTCGCCGACGACGGGCTCGGATGCCTTCCACATGTTGAAACGCGGATTGAGCATGCGCGATACGCCCTCGACCACCACCATCGTCTTCTGCAGCATGACAAGCTCGGGCCGCGTTTCCATGTCGAAGAGTTCGGTCACTTCGAACAGCAGCGTCAGCAACTTGCCCATCGAGATCGTCTCGGCCGGCTGGCCGTGGATCGGTTCGCCGATGGCGCGGATCGCCTGGGCAAAGCTTTCCATATTGTGATGGCCCGGCACGTAACCTGCCTCGAAATGCACCTCTGCGACGCGAAGATAGTCGCGGGTAATAAAGCCGTAGAGGATCTCGGCAAGGAAGCGGCGCTCCTTTTTGCCCAGCCGCCCGACGATGCCCATGTCGACCGCGACGATCATGCCATCGGGCGCGACGAAGAGATTGCCCGGATGCATGTCGGCATGGAAGAAGCCGTCGCGCAGCGTGTGGCGCAGGAAGGACTGGATGAGGATGTCGGCGAGCGCGTTGAGGTCGTGACCGGACGCCTTGAGCGCCTCGACATCGGACATTTTGATGCCGTCGATCCACTCCATGGTGATGACGTCGCGGCCGGTGCGTTCCCAATCCACCTTAGGCACGCGGAAACCGGGATCTTTTTCCGTGTTCTCGGCAATTTCCGACAAGGCGGCAGCTTCCAGACGCAGATCCATCTCGACCTTGGTCGTCTGCTCCAGCGTCTTCGTCACCTCGACCGGCCGCAGGCGGCGGCTGGAGGGCATGAAGCGCTCCTGCAATCCCGCGACCATGTACATGGCCGCAAGATCGTTGGCGAAGCGCTGCCGGACACCCGGTCGCACGACCTTGACGGCGACCTTCTTGCGCCCCTCGGGCGTATCGATCTCGGCGGGATGCACCTGCGCGATCGAGGCGGCGGCGATCGGGTCGCCGAAGCTGGCATAGAGTTCATCGAGCGGACGGCCCAGCGAGCCCTCGATATTGGCCTTTGCCGCAGCAACAGGAAAGAAGGCCATGCGGTCTTGAAGCTGCGACAGGTCGTTGGCGAATTCGACGCCGACGACATCCGGACGCGTCGCCAGGAACTGGCCGATCTTCACATAGGAAGGGCCAAGCCGCTCGACGGCCTTGGAAAGCCGGTCGCTGCGCGCCTGGTTCTTGGAGCCGCCTCGGGCAAACATGCTGACAAAGGATTTTGCCAGGCTAACGGAGGGGGGAAGCCCTTCTGATGGCAGCGCGGAGACGACACCCTCGCGCACCAGCACCCAGCCCACCCTGAGGAGCCCGAAATATGCGCCGAAAGCACTCATCGTGTTTGTCCGGCCCGCAGCGTGTTAACGGCAAGCCGTTTCGCAGTCTTCAGCATCATGCCCTAAAGCTTCCAGCCGGAATGCAGCGCCGCAATGCCGCCGGTGTAATTGGTATAGGTCACGCGCGAAAATCCGGCTTCGCGGATCATCGTTGCGAAATCCTGCTGGTTCGGGAACTTGCGGATCGATTCCACCAGATACTGGTAGGGCTCCGCATCGCCCGTTATCGCCTTGCCGAAGCGCGGGATGGCGTTGAACGACCATGCCTCGTAGACGCGGTCGAGCAATGGCATGTCGACCTCGGAGAATTCCAGCACCAGAAGCCGCCCGCCGCGCTTCAATACGCGAAAGGCTTCCTTCAGCGCCACATCGATGCGCGGCACGTTGCGGATGCCGAAGGCGATCGTATAGGCGTCGAAGGAATTTGCCTCGAAAGGCAGGTCCTCTGCATTCGCCTCGACGAAAGTGAGGTTGTCGGAGAGCTTTTTCTTTTCTGCCCGCTCCGAGCCGACTGCCAGCATTGAACCGTTGATGTCGAGAACGGTGGCATGCGCCAGCCGGTTGGATGCCTCGACGATGCGGAAGGCGATGTCGCCCGTGCCGCCGGCGACGTCGAGAACTTTGTAGGAGGAATCCTTGCGCGGATTGAGCGCGGAAATCATCGCATCCTTCCAGGCGCGATGCATGCCCATGGACATCACGTCGTTCATGACGTCGTAGCGCTTGGCGACCTTGTGGAAGACCTCGTTGACCAGACCCTGCTTTTCGCCGTCTGCCACCTCGCGGAAGCCGTAGGACGTTTCCATGCCGCCATCGGCGGAGGTGCGGCTTTGTGCCATCAACTCTACTCCATTCCATAAATCGCAACGGTGACCATAGCGAAACCGCCGACACCACGCTATCTCAAGGGCCAAGCTAACACGCCGTGGCACGTTGGCGCTGGTTTAGATCAAGACGAGGTTAAATTAAAGCTCATCTTGCTGATCGCCCATTGCAAGCGGCTGAAATATAAAGATGGATCATCATGCCCGAATTGCCAGAGGTCGAGACCGTCCGGCGCGGCCTGGCGCCGACGATGGAAGGCGCCCTGCTGACCGAGCTGGAGCTGCGCCGCGGCGACCTCAGATTCCCCTTTCCGCCCGAGCTTGCCAAGCTTGCCGCCGGGCGGCGCATCATCGGCCTGTCCCGTCGCGCCAAGTATCTGCTGATCGATTTCGACGACGGCATGACCCTGATTGCCCATCTCGGCATGTCCGGCTCCTTCCGTATCGAGGCGGGCGGGCGGGACGATATTCCGGGTGATTTTCACCATCCGCGCTCGAAAGACGAGAAACACGATCACGTGATTTTTCATCTTGAGGGCGAGAAAGGCCGCAGCCGCGTCATCTATAACGATCCTCGCCGCTTCGGCTTCATGGACATGGCCCGGCGCAGCGAGCTTGCCTTCCACCCGTCCTTTCGCGATCTCGGGCCGGAGCCGACAGGTAATTCGCTTGATGCCGACTATCTGGCCGAGCGCTTCAAGGACAAGGCGCAGCCGCTGAAGAGCGCCCTGCTCGATCAGAAGAACATAGCGGGCCTCGGCAATATATATGTGTGCGAGGCGCTGTGGCGCTCCCACCTTTTGCCCACCCGCGCGGCAGGCACGCTGGTTGCCAAATCCGGCAAGCCGAAAGAAGAGCTGACCCTGCTCGTCTCATCCATTCGCGACGTCATTGCCGATGCGATCGCCGCCGGCGGTTCGTCCCTGCGCGATCATATCCAGACGGATGGCTCGCTCGGCTACTTCCAGCACTCCTTCTCCGTCTACGACCGGGAAGGCGAGGCTTGCCGAACGCCGGGATGCGGCGGTACGATTTCGCGCATCGTGCAGGCGGGGCGTTCCACCTTCTATTGCGCCACCTGCCAGAAATAGATCGAGCCAGAATTAAGTCGCCAGAGATAACCTTGGGAGAAGAGCCGTGAGCTATGAAACGCTTGTCGTCGAAACGCATGGAGCCGTGGGCCTCGTCCGCATCAACCGACCGCAGGCGCTGAACGCGCTGAATTCCACGGTGCTGGCCGAACTCAGGCAGGCCTATGCCGCCTTTCACGCAGACGAGGCGATCGGCGCGATCGTGCTGACCGGATCGGAAAAGGCCTTTGCGGCCGGCGCCGATGTCAAGGAAATGCAGCCCCTCGAATTCGCCGATATATATAAGAGCGACTTCATCAGCGGCTGGGAAGAAATCGCCAAGGCGCGCAAGCCCGTCATCGCTGCCGTCAGCGGCTTTGCGCTCGGCGGCGGCTGCGAGCTTGCCATGATGTGCGATTTCATCATTGCTTCGGACACGGCCAAGTTCGGCCAGCCGGAGATCACCCTCGGCGTCATTCCCGGCATGGGCGGCTCGCAGCGGCTGATCCGTTCCGTCGGCAAGGCGAAGGCCATGGATCTGGTGTTGACCGGCCGCATGATGGATGCGGCGGAAGCGGAGCGCTCGGGGCTCGTTGCCCGCGTCGTGCCGGCAGACAAGCTTCTCGACGAGGCGCTGGCGGCAGCCGCAAAGATCGCCTCGCTGTCGCGCCCGTCGGTCATGATGGCCAAGGAAGCCGTCAACCGGGCTCTGGAGACCACGCTGGAGGAAGGCCTGCGTTTCGAGCGGCGCCTCTTTCACAGCCTCTTTGCGACCGAGGATCAGAAAGAGGGCATGGCGGCCTTCATCGAAAAGCGCAAGCCGGCGTTCAAGAACCGGTGAGGACTGCCGCCTGATGTGGCGGGTTTTGGCGGATTTGCTAAGAATCCGCGTTGACGCCGGGGCTCAATAGAGCTATATGCCCGCCACAGTTTGGAAAGCCGATCTGGTTTTCCGCAATTGCTCCCGCATTGCTGGATGAAACGGCCGCAGGGCCTGACGCGGCAATAGCGGAGTTTTGTTCGAATTCTTGAGAGAGGCATACATGGCCAATACCAACTCGGCGAAGAAAGCGACCCGCAAGATCGCACGCCGCACCGAAGTCAACAAGGCTCGTCGCTCGCGCGTTCGCACTTTCGTTCGCCAGGTCGAAGAGGCCCTCGCATCGGGTGATGCCGATCGCGCCAAGGAAGCTTTCCGAGTCGTGCAGCCGGAACTGCAGCGCGCGGCAACGAGGGGCGTCCTTCACGCCAACACGGCGTCCCGCAAGGTCTCGCGTCTTGCCAAGCGCGTTAAGGCGCTGTCGACGGCAACCGCTTAAATTTCGTTAACAATTATAGCGTTATGATGAGCCCGGTCCTTTGGCCGGGCTTTTTGGATTCGTACAAAACTCACCCAAATGGTTAATTTGCAACACCTGTCCATGTCAGTGCGATGACAGAAAAAATCATTTAAAAACAATGATTTATGGCAGGTTGCTCCAATGCCGCTCGATGCCTCGGATTGGCTGCCGGCTACCAGATGAGTCAAGCAGTTTATTATTTTTTTTGTTTCAGGGCGTGGCGGAATCGCACCATTGGGGAATCCCCTTGATTCAAAAGCGATTCTTTTTTGACGACGGTGTGACAGTCAAAAATGCGATCCTGAGTCAATGGCCGGCTCTTAATTTTGCGTAAAATTCATCGTTGATTCCCGTCGGTGATCCTGCCTAAATGCAATCCAACAAGGGGCGCGGACATCACCTGAAACGGCTTACGCGAACACTGCCATTCAAGGCGGCGTGGGTGGTCTTTTGTCCCTTGTGACGGATGAAATATTCCGGTCTTTCAAACAGTTGACGGGTGAACCCCGGAAGCAGCGATGTTTCCGGTCGTGGGAACTTGTCACCTCAGGCAGCCAATCCAAGCAAGGCTGCAGGGGCAGGGGAGAAAAATTGAAAGCCATGCGGGTGCAGCCGGTCGGAAACGAGGACTGAGCGACTGCCCTGGCAGGAAGGTATGACGCAAACTGCTTGATTGCAGTTTTCGCCGCAGCCTCTTGCACACGCCCTTCGGGTAGGGGGCGATGGCTGATGAACCGGTATGTGGCTGCTCGCGAGGAGCGGTCCCAGACCATTTGGCTAAGCATCGGACGGCGGTCTTCCGTTTTGCCCGATACGAATGAATTTTTGGAAGGCGGCAATAATGCAAATGAATACGATGACGGCCGGTGCATTGAAGCAAGGGGACAATGCACAGCAGGCTCTCGGCTCGGTTTGCCTTGAAGCGGCGGGGGAAAAAGGAGACATGAAGCATAGCATTCTGTTCGAGCGTGTTAGCGCGCGCTTGAAGGCTCAGGTCGGTCCCGATGTCTATGCGAGTTGGTTTGCGCGTCTCAAATTGCATTCGGTCTCGAAAAGTGTCGTTCGGCTGACTGTTCCGACGACTTTTCTCAAATCCTGGATCAACAACCGCTATCTCGATCTGATTACCGGCCTGTTCCAGGCAGAAGATGCGGAAATTCTCAAAGTCGAAATTTTAGTGCGTACGGCTACCCGTGGGGGCGTTAAGGCGCCTAACGCGGATGAGCAGCTGTCTCTGCCTGAACCTGCGTCGGTTGCGCAGATCCGTCGTCCGGCGGCTCAGCCCGCCGGTCAGGCAGTAGCACAGGCTGTCAGTGCTGTCGCTTCTGCCCGTCCCGCCAGTTTTGGCTCGCCGCTCTTCGGCTCGCCACTCGACTCGCGGTTTACCTTCGACACCTATGTCGAGGGCAGCTCCAACCGCATCAGTCTTGCAGCAGCCAAGACCATCGCGGAAGCCGGCCCCGGCGCTGTCCGGTTCAATCCGCTTTTCGTCCATTCGTCTGTCGGTCTCGGCAAGACGCATCTTCTGCAGGCGATCGCCAATGCCGCCGTGCAGAACCCGCGTGGACTGCGCGTTGTCTATCTCACGGCGGAATATTTCATGTGGCGTTTCGCAACCGCGATCCGCGACAATGATGCGCTGACGCTGAAGGATTCGCTGCGCAACATCGACCTTCTGATCATCGACGACATGCAGTTTCTGCAGGGCAAGATGATCCAGCACGAGTTCTGCCATCTGCTCAACATGCTGCTCGACAGCGCCAAGCAGGTGGTCGTTGCGGCCGATCGCGCCCCATGGGAGCTGGAATCGCTCGATCCGCGCGTGCGGTCCCGCCTGCAGGGCGGCGTCGCCATCGAAGTCGAGGCACCGGACTATGAAATGCGCCTCGAAATCCTCAAGCGTCGCCTGGAAGTGGCCCGTCAGGAAGATCCGTCGCTGGATATTCCTGCCGACCTGCTCTCGCACGTCGCAAGAAACGTCACGGCGAGCGGCCGCGAACTGGAAGGCGCCTTCAACCAGCTGCTCTTCCGTCGCTCCTTCGAGCCGAACCTGACGGTCGAGCGCGTCGACGAACTGTTGGCCCATCTCGTCGGTTCCGGCGAGCCGCGTCGGGTCCGCATCGAGGACATCCAGCGCATCGTCGCCCGTCACTATAATGTCTCGCGTCAGGAACTGGTCTCGAACCGCCGCACGCGCGTCATCGTCAAGCCGCGCCAGATCGCCATGTATCTGTCGAAGACGCTGACCCCGCGCTCCTTCCCGGAGATCGGTCGCCGCTTCGGCGGACGTGACCACACGACGGTGCTGCATGCCGTCCGCAAGATCGAGGAACTGATTTCAGGCGACAGCAAGCTGTCGCACGAGATCGAGCTTCTGAAGCGTCTCATCAACGAATAAAGGCAGGATTTTCCCGTCTTGCCCGAACGGCCGGCGTCATCGCCGGCCGTTTTCTTTTATAAGTTTTTTATTCTATAGACATGGAAGGGGAGAGAGTCGGTCTCGCGAGGAGCGATTCCATTGGGAGAAACTGCATGAATTTTGAAAGAATCGCCGTTCTTGGATTGGGCAAGGTCGGACGGCTTGCAGCCACATTGCTGCATGAAAGCGGCTTCGTCGTTACCGGCGTCGATATGCAATTGCCGAGAGAAGTGCTTCCTTTTCAATGCGAGGCGGGCGACGTCACCAATGGTGCGGTCATCGGCGAACTGTTTTCGAAGGTGGAGGCGGTGCTCTCCTGCCTGCCGTTTCATCTCAATGCCGAGCTCGCGCGGATCGCGCATCTCGCCGGCATCCACTATTTCGATCTGACCGAGGACGTGCCCACCACCAACGGCATCATCGAGCTTTCCCGCACCGCTCGCGGCCTGATGGCGCCGCAATGCGGCCTGGCGCCCGGCTTCGTCGGCATTGTCGGGGCGAGCCTTGCCGACGGCTTTGATCGTTGCCGCTCAGTGCGGATGCGCGTCGGTGCTCTTCCGCAGCATCCGACCGGTCTTTTGGGCTATGCCTTCAACTGGTCGCCGGAAGGCGTCGTCAATGAATATCTCAACGATTGCGAGGTCATCGAGGGCGGCGTGCGAAAGCTGGTCTCGCCGATGGAATGGCACGAGATCCTCTACGTGAACGGAGTCAAGCTCGAGGCCTTCACGACTTCAGGCGGGCTTGGAACCATGTGCAGCACCATGCTCGGCCGCGTCGACAATCTCGACTACAAGACCATGCGCTATCCCGGCCATATGGAGCTGATGAACTTCTTCTTCCACGAACTTCTGATGCGTGATCATCGCAAGCTGGCGGGCGAGATCCTGACGGAAGCCAAGCCGCTGGTCGAGGATGATGTCGTCTATGTCCATGTCTCGGCGGAAGGCACGGAGAATGGCAGCCTGCGCCGCAGGGAGTTCGTGCGCGCTTATTATCCGATCGAAATTGCCGGCGAGCGGCGCACGGCCATCTCCTGGACCACCTCGGCCTCGGTCGTCGCCATCATCGAGATGGTCCGCGACGGGCTGCTGCCTGAGACCGGCTTCCTGCATCAGGAGCATATCCCGCTGGAAATGTTCCTGCGCACACGCACCGGCAGCCTTTTCAAGGGCGGCGTAACCGGCCGGTCCTAAGGCTTTGCCTGGCTGCCGGCCGCCTCGGTCGGCAGCCAGCGGCCTCCGCCAATTTCCGTTTCACGAAGAACCGCGGCGTCAGCGAGAAAGCGAAGCCGCAGGAAACGGGTGGCTCCAATCATCGCCAATCTCTATTCGATAAGAAAAGACGATGCGGAGGAGCGGATATGTCGAGCAAACAGATGGGCGCGGCGGAATGGACGATGCTGATCGCCCTGTCGATCCTCTGGGGCGGTTCCTTCTTCTTCAACGGTATTCTGGTAAAGACATTGCCGCCCTTTACGATCGTCACCGGCCGGGTGCTGTTTGCGGCCATTGCGCTGAACCTCTTTGTCCGCGCCACGGGTCAAGCCATGCCGCGGGACGGAAAATCCTGGGCTGCTTTCTTCGGCATGGGGATTCTGAACAATATGATCCCCTTCTGCTTGATCGTCTGGGGCCAGACCCATATCGCAAGCGGCCTCGCTTCCATCCTCAATGCGACAACGCCGCTCTTTGCCGTCGTGGTCGCGCATCTGCTGACGACCGACGAGAAGATGACGGCAAATCGGCTGGTCGGCGTCGTGGTCGGTTTCGCCGGCGTCGCCTATATGATCGGCTTTAAAGCGCTGGGCGATCTCGGTTCAAACCTTCTGGCCCAACTCGCGGTCCTGGGTGCTGCCGTGTCGTACTCTCTGGCGGGCATATGGGGTCGCCGTTTCCGCCGCATGGGCATGGCGCCGCTCATCCCGGCCGCAGGTCAGGTCACGGCATCCACGGTCCTGATGCTGCCGATTGCTCTGATCGCCGATCACCCCTGGACGCTCGCAATGCCCTCTGCCGAGACATGGCTGGCTCTGCTCGGCCTCGCGCTGCTTTCGACGGCAATCGCCTATGTTCTCTTCTTCCGTATCCTGGCGACAGCAGGTGCCACCAATCTGATGCTGGTGACCTTTCTCATCCCCGTCAGCGCCATCCTCTTGGGCGCTGCCGTCCTCGGCGAGCATCTTGAGGGCAGGAATCTCGTCGGAATGGCACTGATCGCGATCGGACTTGCCGCGATCGACGGGCGATTGTTAAGCTTCGGGAAAAAGCGGATCGCCTGAGCCTTGGAGCCTTCTGCAATTCCGGACGCAAAACCGCTGCGCACTTTTGCTGGAATTGCTTCTAGCAGGCGAGATCGGCGACCACGGAATCGAGGATCAGCATGCCCGACGGCGTGCAGCGCAGGCGGGAATTGCCGAGCCGCTCGATAAAGCCGTGCTCCAGCAGGAATTCCTCGCGCTTCGGATCGAGGTCGCGGCCGGAAAGCTCTTGCCAACGCACAAGATCGATACCCTCTTTCAACCGCAGGCCCATCAGCAACAGCTCGTCGGCTTGCTCGTCATAACCGAGCATTTCCCGATCGATCATACCGGTGCCGTCGCGCTCCACCATGTCGAGCCAGGTCTCGGGCTTGCGCTCGGTCGCGGTTGCCAGTTTCTCGTGGCCCCGCGTCAGCCTGCCATGGGCGCCAGGCCCGATGCCTGCATAGTCGCCATAGCGCCAGTAGGTGAGATTGTGCCGGCTTTCAGCGCCGGGACGGGCGTGGTTGGACACTTCATAGGCCGGAAGCCCCTCGCGCGCCGTGATCTCCTGCGTCGCCTCGTAGAGAAGCGCCGATTGCTCGCCATCGGGCACGATCAGCTTGCCGGCCTTGTGCAGGCCGAAGAAGGGCGTGCCTTCCTCGATTGTCAGCTGATAGAGCGACAGATGGTCGACGGCATAGGAAATTGCTTCCTTGAGTTCCCGTTCCCATTCCTCGACCGTTTGATTGGGGCGAGCATAAATGAGATCGAAAGACATGCGCGGAAAGATCTCGCGCGCCAGTTTGATCGCCTTCAGCGCATCCTCGACATTGTGCAGTCGACCGAGGAATTTCAGGTCGCGGTCGTTCAGCGCCTGCACGCCCATGGAAACCCGATTGACGCCGGCCGCGCGATAACCGCGGAAACGCTCGGCTTCCACGCTCGATGGATTGGCCTCCATGGTGATCTCGATGCCATCGGGCACATGCCAATTCTTGGCAATCCCCTCAAGGATCGCATCGACGGTTTCCGGCTTCATCAGGGAAGGCGTGCCGCCACCGAGAAAGATACTGGTGACGGTCTTCGGCCCGCTGATGGCGCGCATCGTCGCCATCTCCTTCAGGAAAGCAGCGGTGAAGCGCTCCTGGTCGACGGGCTGATGCCGGACATGGCTGTTGAAGTCGCAGTAGGGGCATTTTGCCGCGCAAAAAGGCCAATGCACATAGACGCCAAAACCGGGTTCGCCGGTATCGGGAAGCAGGGGCGTATTACGTAGGCCATGGCTTGGCGAATCGAGAGTGTCCACCGCTTGACCTTACGCTTCCAGGCAGGTTTCGACAAAGATTTTGAACGCCCGGGCGCGATGCGACAGGGCCTGAGGCTCGCCTGGTTTCCAGCCATGCTTCTGTTCGGCGCTCATCTCGCCGAAAGTGACGTCATAGCCCTGAGGCTGGAAGACGGGATCGTAGCCGAAGCCTTGGCCGCCACGCGGCGGCCAGACGACCGTGCCTTCGACTTGGCCGCGAAAAAGCTCGGTGTGGCCGTCGGGCCAGGCAAGGCAGAGAACGCTGACAAAACGGGCTGTACGGCTTTCAGGCGCCTTCGCCCCTACCTTCTCCAGCGCGTCCTCGACCTTGCGCATCGCCATGGCGAAATCGCGCGTGCCTTCAGCCGTCTCCGCCCAGTTGGCGGTATAGACGCCCGGATCGCCGCCAAGAGCGTCGACGACGAGGCCGGAATCGTCGGAAAGCGCCGGCAGACCGGAAGCATGGGCCGAAGCGAGCGCCTTGATCGTGGCATTTTCCTCAAACGTCGTGCCCGTTTCATCGGGTTCGATGAAGTTGAGTTCCGCAGCGGATTTCGCGGTAAACCCGAAGGGGCCGATCAGATCCGCAATCTCGCGGATTTTTCCGGCATTGTGGCTGGCGACCACGATGGTCTTCGTATCGAGCTTGCGCATTCAAAAAATCCTTAAACGAGACCCCAGATCACGGCTTCGGCACATTCCAGGCTGTTGCCATCAGGGTCTCTGAAATAGATCGAACGGCCGCCGTTCGGCCAATGAAAGTCGGCTTCGATGGCGACGCCGGCAGCTTTCAGCCTCGCCGCCATGGCATCGATATTTTCTTTCGACACCCGGAAGCAGGCATGTCCCTGTCCATGCATGCCGTGCGGCGGCACGGGCAGGGCAGCATCGGCAGCCGGCAGCTTGACCGTTTCCGCCGGATTGAAGATCAGAAGAACGCCCGGCCCGCAGCGGAAGAAGACATGCCGGTTGCCGGCCCGCGTGATCTTCGAAAGCCCAAGCGTGCCCTCATAGAAGGCTTCGGCTGCGTCAAGATCTTCAGCGTAGAGCGCGGTCTCCAGAATGCCTTCCAGCATTGGGTTCATCGGCTGCGTCCCTTTGGTGTCAGGCGACCGTCTGCTTCTGCAGCGACACCAGATCGGCGATGCCGGCCTTGGCAAGGCCCATCAGCGCGCTGAATTCTTCTTCCGAGAATGGCGTGCCTTCCGCCGTGCCCTGGATCTCGACGATGCCGCCGGCGCCGGTCATGACGAAATTGGCGTCGGTCTCGGCGGATGAATCCTCGAGATAGTCGAGGTCGATGACCGGCTGGCCGGCAAAGATGCCACAGGAGATGGCGGCGACATGGTCCTTCAGCACCCGGTCGACCTTGATCATGTTGCGGCTTTCCATCCATTTCAGGCAATCGTAGAGCGCGATCCAGCCGCCTGTTATCGATGCCGTACGCGTGCCGCCATCGGCCTGGATGACGTCGCAGTCGATGGTGATCTGGCGTTCGCCGAGCGCCACCAGGTCGACCACGGCGCGCAGCGAGCGACCGATCAGGCGCTGGATTTCCTGGGTGCGGCCGCCCTGCTTGCCGGCGGCAGCTTCACGCTTCATGCGCTCGCCGGTCGCGCGCGGCAGCATGCCGTATTCGGCGGTGACCCAGCCCTTGCCGGTGTTGCGCAGCCACGGCGGCGTCTTTTCTTCCAGGCTCGCCGTGCAGAGCACATGGGTATCGCCGAACTTCACCAGGCACGATCCCTCGGCATGCTTGGAAAAATTGCGCTCGAACGAGACCTTGCGCATCTGGTCGGTTTTTCTGCCTGAAGGGCGCATTCTTTTCTCCTGATGTTGATGACCCGCTTCTACGATTGGTTACTGCCTTTTGCAAAGAAAAAGCAGGCCGGAACCACGAGCCGTGGGTCAAAATACGAAATGCTCATCATTGCGCTCCTCTGCCTCAGGACCTCGAAGGGTTTTAGTTTCCCGTTCCGAGAGCCAGACGGCACGCCAATCCGGTAAAGACGGTCGCAAGCAGATACTGAGGGAGCCTGGGAAAACGGCGAATTGCAGAGAGCCGGGTGCGGATGTGGCTTCCCAAATAGATGACGGTGCCGTTCACGATGAAGCCCACTCCGTTCAAGATCGTAGCGAGGAGAACCATCTGCAGGAGCAGAGGGCTACCTGCTGGCTCGACGAATTGCGGAAAGAGCGCCAGCACGAAAAGCGCCATTTTCGGGTTGAGGAGATTGGTGGCGAGACCTTCCACGAAAATCCGCTTGCCCGAGCGTCGCATGAGCGAGGAAGAGGGAGCGAAGGCGGATCCTCGTGTTCTGACCGTCTTGTAGGCGAGATAGAGCAGATAGACGCAGCCGGCCCAGCGCACGACTTCGTAGGCGACAGGCACGGTGAGAAAGAGGCGGGATAGCCCAAGCCCGGCCGCGATAGCGTGGCAATACGTGCCGGCAGCTATTCCCGCATAGGTGAGAAATCCTGCAGATCGCCCCTGGCTGACACTCCGCGACGCAATCAGCAGCATATCGGGACCGGGCGTTGCGGTGAGGACCAAAGACGCGGCGGCGAAAAGCAATAATGTGGAAGAATCCGGCATGAAAATTTCCCTTTGAAACAGAGCCGGAATTCCCGTCTATCATCGCCTCCCGCGATTGCAATAGTTCATCGTTAAAGATGGGCCGAAATCACATTCAGGTTAAATGCAAGCCAAGACCGCGCCGTCGGCTTCATCGACAGTATTTTCCCTTTTGCCAATGCCGGTTGATTGATTATATCCTTACCAAGGATCAACGGAGTGGATTTGAAGAACGAGATGGGGTTCCCGACAACGCCGGTTTCTGATGCCGCTACTGCGCTGGACGAACGCTCGAAGGAAATCTTCCGCCGCATCGTCGAAAGCTATCTTGAGCACGGCGAACCGCTTGGCTCCCGCAATCTCTCCCGTTTGCTGCCGATGTCCCTTTCGCCGGCATCCGTGCGCAACGTGATGAGCGATCTGGAAGAGCTCGGCCTGATCTATTCCCCGCATATCAGTGCAGGACGGTTGCCGACCCAGGTCGGATTGCGCTTTTTCGTCGATGCCTTCATGCAGGTCGGCGATCTCTCGGCCGAAGACCGCGCCAACATCGACCGGCAGGTTCGCGGCAGCAACCGCGACCAGCCGATGGAAGCCGTCATGAGCGAAGCAAGCCGCATGTTGTCGGGCATTTCCCGCGGTGCCGGTCTCGTCATAACCGCCAAGAACGATGCGGTGCTAAAGCATGTCGAATTCATTCGCCTCGAGCCGACGAAGGCTCTTGCGGTTCTCGTCGGCGACCATGACCAGGTGGAAAACCGCATTATCGAGCTGCCAGCCGGCGTAACATCGTCCCAGCTGACGGAAGCGGCGAATTTCCTGAATGCCCACATGACGGGCCAGACGCTGCCGGAACTGCGCAAGCAGCTTCAGTCGCTGAAGGAAAATGTCCGTCATGAGCTCGACATTCTGTCAAGGGAACTCGTCGAACGAGGCATCGCGGTATGGTCCGGCGACGGAGACGAGAGCAAGCCGGGCCAACTGATCGTGCGCGGTCGCTCCAACCTTCTCGCAGATGTCGGCGCGGACGATCTCGATCGGCTACGGCTGCTTTTCGATGATCTCGAAAAGAAGGACAGCCTGATCGAGATTCTCAATCTGGCGGAGAGCGGCCCGGGTGTGCGCATCTTCATCGGCTCGGAAAACAAACTGTTTTCGCTCTCCGGCTCCTCGCTGATCGTTGCGCCCTACCGGGATGAAGACGACAAGGTTGTCGGCGCTGTCGGCGTAATCGGCCCGACACGCCTCAACTATGCCCGCATCGTCCCTATGGTGGATTATACCGCCCAGCTGATTTCCAGGATGTCGAGGCCCGGCTCCTGACGAAGCGTGCTTCAAGGTCGAATGGCCGCGGAGAACAAGGCTTCTTCGCGACAAAGTCTTGATTTTTCCGAGCCAAACCTCGATATCGGGGGCAAATCCCAAGGACAATACTATTCGGAGACCGTCATGACCGACGAAACAACGAAAAACGGACCTGATGCCACGGCGGCCGACAACTTTGCGGATATCGCGCAGGAGAATGCCGATGCCGTCGATCAGGTCTCGGCCGAACCGGATCCCGTCGAACTTCTGAGGGCTGAGAACGCCGACGTGCGTGAGCGCTTCGTTCGTCTCGCCGCCGACATGGACAATCTGCGTCGCCGTACGGAGCGCGAGGTCAAGGACGCCAAGTCCTACGCCGTTGCCGGTTTTGCTCGCGATATGCTCACCGTCTCGGATAATCTGCGCCGCGCGCTCGATTCCATTCCCGCAGAAGCCCGCGAGACGGCTGACGCAGGCCTCACGACCCTGATCGAAGGCATGGAAATGACCGAACGCTCCATGCTGTCCGCTCTTGAGCGGCACGGCGTGCGCAAGATCAATCCGGTCGGGCAGAAGTTTGATCCCAACTTCCACCAGGCCATGTTCGAAATGCCGAATGCCGAAGTGCCGAACAACACGGTCGTGCAGGTCGTGCAGGACGGCTACATCATCGGCGAGCGCGTTCTGCGCCCTGCCATGGTCGGCGTCGCCAAGGGCGGCCCGAAAATCGTCGAGGCATCCGAGTCGGGCGCCAATAGTCCGCTCGACGAAAAGGACGCCTGATCGGCGCAAAGCTGCATTTTGGAATGAATGACGCCGTGTGTCTTTCGACGCGCGGCGTTTTTGTTTGATGCCTTTCGTCTTTGCGTGGACGTCGTTCGGAGGCTCTGCCGCTGGCCGGCCTGTTGCGCGACGCCGTTTCGCATGCTAACACTGAACCAAATGGTTCAGTTTTCGACAGGTCGCCTTGATGCCTCCTTTGCCGCACTCTCGGACGCCACGCGACGCGGCGTTCTGGAGCAGCTCGGCGGTGCGGATGCTTCGATCACGGAACTCGCAGACAAGTTCCACATGACGCTTACGGGCATGAAGAAGCACGTCGGCATCCTGGAACAGGCGGGGCTGGTTACGACGGAGAAGGTCGGGCGCGTGCGGACCTGCAGGCTCAGCCTGCGCGCGCTCGAGGAGGAGGCAGCGTGGATCGAAGCACGCCGCCGGATCTGGAACACGCGCTTCGACGCGCTGGACCAGGTCGTCGAGGCTTTGAAACGGAAGGAGAAAATCGATGGGCAGCAGAGTGAGTGACAGCCGCACGGCAGTCGAACGGAGGTCCGAGCTCGAACTCGTCGTGACGCGGACCTTCAATGGTCCGGTTCGTCTCGTCTTCGACGCATGGACCAAACCTGAATTGTTCAAGTTGTGGTGGGCGCCGAAGTCGATTGGCGTCCCCCTGCTTTCCTGCGAAATGGATGTTCGCACCGGGGGCGGCTATCGTATCGCGTTCGGACGCGACGCCTCTAATTCCATGGCCTTCTTCGGCAAATATCTCGAAGTGACGCCGCCTTCGCGCCTCGTCTGGACCAATGACGAAAGCGGTGAAGGCGCCGTCACCACCGTCACTTTCGAGGAAGAGGACGGCAAGACGCTGCTGGTCCTGCGAGAACTCTATCCCTCCAAGGAAGCCCTAGACCAGTCGTTCGTCGGCATGGAAGACGCGATGCCCGAGCAGTTCGAGCAGCTGGATGAACTTCTCATCACCCTGGGCGCGGGCGTCTGATAGCCGCGCCTTCAGCTCAATCAGCCATGCCTCTAGGGGGATGAAAGAGGGAATTGGGCCGCTATCGGCCCTTTGCGGACATAGCCTTGCCAAGCCAAGCGGTATAAAACCCTCACCGGATTCCCGCGGTCGCCACAAATAAAGTTGGTTCATCCGATGAGCGCAGAAGATTCAATAATGGCTATCGTTAGAGATGTGGCGTCTGGTTACAGCGTTCTCGTGGAAGACGATGGACGAGTGGCTTATGGTTATTTAACTGATAGGAAAAACAAATTTATCGCTGACGTATGGCTATACAACCGTAGCCATGCCCCGGCTGAGGGCCAATGGCACGACAAAGAGGCAATGCCATTTTTGAATCCTGCTGAATATGTACGTACCGACCTCGCAATTCGATTCATGGAGCAACCGGCAGACGTACGTATTTCTTGGGAAGCATCCGAGCAATATGAAGCCATTGCCAGGATATATTTACACGATGAACTGGTGGGCATTTTAGTGCCGGGGGCGAAACCCGGTTGGAGCGTCCTTGCTACCAAGGACGGCCCAATCGCTAAAAGATTTATCGACCATTGGAAATGATTATGCGTGGGGCGAAGATTCCATGACGGCTTTCGGCCCAAACCGGTCACTCATCGATTTCTACGACAAACTGCCCGCAGAGGAAATCAAACGCTTTGTGCTCTTCATCGTACACTCTAAAGCGAACCTCTTCGCGAAAGTCTGACCTTTTGTGCTCGATCATCAAATGGATGCCGGAAAAGTTCGATACCTTAATGGGCTCGAAATCGATACATTGGTCGAAATAGTAGGTAATGGTGTTCTTCTCAGTCAAATCAGGCCGAGCCATAATCAGCTTGATGAACAAAAAATCGTTCTTTTCCGGACCTCTTTTGGCAACAAGTTCGTCTACTCGCCAGTACCGCCAATGCCTCCTTTTATATAGCTCGTCGATGCTATCGATCAGCACGTAAGTTCTCCCCAAAAGAGTTGGCACGCTGCATTCAGCGCTCTCCGGGCATCGCCGCTTTGCCCATTGCAGAGATACGCCGGCTTTGTCATGCTATTCCGATGAACCCAAGTCTCGTTTGCGACCGTGATACTTTCATTGAATTTCTCAGGCAGTTGAGGATGGATCTGAATGATTCTGGCGCAACAGGGCAATGGGAAAACGCTGATCTCGCATGCTTTTTGGAAGCCATACAGGCATGGGTAATCGATTGGCAGCAGCCATTGCCGGGTAATCCGTGGGAACACGCCGCCACGCTGCTCGCAGCCGCGAAAATCTACGAATAATTCGGCCCCGCAGACGGCAAATCGTGCCGGGCGCCCGAAAGGCCATTTCTCGCCAGCGGCGAGAAGATGCCGGTAGGCGGACGGAGAGATGGGGTAGCGAAACGATAAATAGAGTGAGCGGCGAGCGAAGGATAATACCTTCCGTCTGCTGTGCCGCCCATCATCCGGCCCCTCAGGCCACCTTCTCCCGGAGGGAGAAGGGAGATATCAGCCGCTTCAAGCGGCGTTGGACGCCTGTTCCTGGTTGAGGAAAGCGTAGATGGCCGAAGCCGAGTTGGTGGCCCTGAGCTTGGCGACCAGATCCTGGTCGCGCAGCACGCGGGCAATCCGCGACAGGGCCTTCAGGTGATCCGCGCCGGCGCCCTCGGGGGCGAGCAGCAGGAAGACGAGATCGACCGGCTGATCGTCCAGTGCCTCGAAATCAACCGGTGCCTCCAGGCGGGCGAAGATGCCGATAATGGATTTTACGCTTGTGAGCTTGCCGTGCGGGATGGCGATGCCGTTGCCGACTCCGGTGGAGCCGAGGCGCTCGCGCTGCAGAATGACATCGAAAATTTCCCGCTCGGGCAGTCCCGTGAGTTTGGAGGCTTTGATCGCCAGTTCCTGAAGCAGCTGTTTTTTGGAATTAGCCTTCAAGGCGGGGATGATTGCATCTTGTTGCAGAAGATCTGCCAACGCCATTCTCTTCGTTCCTTCGTGTCGCCGAGATTCGATGACCGGGAAGCGGCGGCCCGTGGGCCGCCGCCCATCTTCATTTCTCAGCCTTTGATATTGGCTGCGTCGATCCAGCCAATGTTGCCGTCTTGTCGGCGGTAGACGATATTCAAGTGATCCTTGCCAGGGCTGCGGAACAGAAGCAGCGGCTCGTCGGTCATGTCGAGCGCCATCACGGCGGTCGCGACCGACATGGTCTTCAGCTGCTTCGTGCTCTCAGCGACGATCGCGGGTGCGAAGTCGTCGGCAATTTCATCATCCTCATCAGGGACGCCGTCCATGACCGTGTAGGCAACCTCGGCAAAGCCGTTGATATGGTTCGCTGCCTGATGATCCTTCAGCTTGCGCTTGTAGCGGCGCAGACGTTTCTCGATCCGGACTTGAGCGGCATCGAACGCGAGTTGAGGATCCATTGCCTCGCCGGCTGCGTGCAATACCACGCCGCTGTCGAGATGAACTTTGCAGTCTGCCGCGTAGCGTGAGCTGGATTTCTCAACTGTCACCTGGCCCGAATACCCCCCGTCGAAGTATTTCGTGACGGCCATACCGACCTGGTCTTCGATCCGTTGACGGAAAGAATCGCCAATTTCCATATGTTTACCGGATACACGCACACTCATGGAGTTTCCCTTCTTGTAGTGATCTGCGCGTATCAGTTTACGCCAAGCCTCAAGCTCATCCAAGCACTTCGCACGATTGAAGACAAATTGCGTTTGTCAGGCGCCTTCAGGATGATGGGGATAAGTCTCACGGTAATGTCTTGCACCGATTGCGGCGGGCTTCTAGCCGCGACTAAGGCGAAAGTCAACAGTCTCTTAACGAATCGAAATATCCCGACAGCGTATGGTTGAAGATGCTGTGGCTTAGAAACCGGAGACTTTCGCAAGCGCCCGCTTCTCCCTGCGCCGCTGGACGGAGGAGGGGATGTTCATCGCTTCGCGATATTTGGCGACGGTTCGGCGTGCAAGCTCGATGCCGCCTTCCTTCAATGTGTCGACGATATCGTCATCGGAAAGCACCGCCTCCGGGCTCTCCTGCAGGATCAGCGTCCGTATCCGGTGACGGACCGCTTCCGCCGAGTGACTGTCCCCGCCCTCGACCGCGCCGATCGAGACGGTGAAGAAGTACTTGAGCTCGAAGAGGCCTCGCGGCGTCAGCACGTATTTGTTGGAGGTAACGCGGCTGACGGTCGACTCGTGCATCTTGATCGCATCGGCGACGGTCTTGAGGTTGAGCGGCCGCAGGTGATCGACGCCATTAACCAGGAAGGCGTCCTGCTGCCGGACGATCTCGCTTGCCACCTTCATCATGGTCTTGGCGCGCTGATCGAGGCTCCGCGTCAGCCAATTGGCGTTCTGAAGACATTCGGACAGGAATGCGTAATCGCCCCCCGTCTTGGAGATCGACGCGAAATAGGATTGGTTGACCAGGACCTTGGGCAGCGTATCCGGGTTGAGCTCGACCAGCCAGCTTCCGTCGGCCGAGGGGCGCACGATGATGTCGGGCATGATCGCCTCGGACACGCCGGTCTCGAAGCCGCTGCCCGGCTTCGGGTTGAGCTGGCGAATCTCGGTCATCATGTCGAGAAGGTCTTCCTCGTCGACGCCGCACACCCGCTTGAGCGTGGCGAAATCGCGTCGGGCCAGCAGATCGAGGTGCTCCAAAAGCATCGCCATCGCGGGATCCAGCCGATCCTTCTGCTTGAGCTGGATTGCCAGGCATTCGCCGAGCGAGCGGGCGAATACGCCGGGTGGATCGAGCGTCTGCAATATGCCAAGGACACGCTCGATTTCCGCAGTTTCCGTGCCGAGCCGGCCGGTCGCTTCGTCGATATCGGCTCGCAGGTAGCCGGCCTCGTCCAGCTGGTCGATCAGCTGCTGGGCGATCAGACGGTCGGCGGGGGAGGGCAGCAGGAACGGGATTTGCTGGTTCAGATGATCGCGGAGCGAGATCTGGCCGGCGACGAAATCGTCGAGATCGTATCCTTCGCTCGGCTCCGAGCTGCCGGGCATGGATTTCCACTGGCTGAGCAGTTCCGGCGCGTCCAGGCGCTGCGGCGGACCGTCATCGGGAAAGACGTTGCTGAAATTGGTATCCAGCTCGGCGCTCAGCCGATCCGCATGACCGGTATTGTCGCTTTCATACCAGTCGCTTTCCAGATTGCCGCTTTGATGATCGGAGCGGTCTTCGCCGTGACCGTCATAGCCTTCGTCTTCGGCTTGGCGACCGTCATCGCTGCCCATTTCGCCGTCATTTGTCGTAAATTCGAGCAGCGGGTTCTTTTCGACTTCCTGGGCAATGAATTGGTTGAGCTCGAAATGCGTCATCTGCAGCAGCTGGATGGATTGCATCAGCTGCGGCGTCATCACCAAACTCTGGCTTTGGCGCAGAAAAAGGTTGGCAGACAACGCCATGATGGACGCGAAACTCCCTTCGACTCCCAGGGAAATCGCTCTTTATCGCTTGGGAAAAAGGCGCGGATTTCCAACTGGCCCAAAAATTGCTTTTTTATTGGGTTTGGTCAAGCGGAACAGTAAGGGGAAGGTGAATTTCTAGCCTGCTGATACGGTATCAGAGGCTGAAATTGTCGCCAAGGTAGAGTCTGCGCACTTCCGGATTGTTGACGATGTCATTGGCGCGACCGTGGGTCAGCACTTCACCCGCGTGGATGATATAGGCGCGGTCGATCAGCCCGAGCGTCTCGCGCACATTGTGGTCGGTGATCAGAACGCCGATCCCGCGGGCCGTCAGATGGTGGACGAGGTTCTGGATATCAGCGACCGAGATCGGATCGACGCCCGCGAAGGGTTCGTCAAGCAGCATGAAGGTCGGGTCCGTGGCAAGCGCACGGGCGATTTCCAGCCTTCGGCGTTCGCCGCCCGATAGTGCGACAGCCGGAACCGTGCGCAGGTTGCGGATGTGGAATTCCTCAAGCAGGCTGTCGAGCTTCTGCTCGCGTTGGGCGCGGCTCTTTTCGTGGACCTCGAGAACGGCGCGGATATTCTCCTCGACCGTCAGGCCGCGAAAGATCGAAGCTTCCTGCGGAAGGTAACCGACGCCGAGACGAGAACGACGGTACATCGGCATGGTCGTGACGTCGTTGCCATCGATCTCGATCGTGCCTTCGTCAACGGGCACGAGACCGGTGATCATGTAGAAACAGGTCGTCTTCCCCGCACCGTTCGGTCCGAGCAGCCCCACGGCCTCGCCGCGTCGCACCACAAGCGAGACGCCGTTGACGACGCGCCGCGTCCGATAGGTCTTGGTCAGGCCGCGCGCTATCAGGGTACCCTGATAGCGGGTCTTGTCCGATGCGCCCGTTTCGGATGCACCAGTCTGCGGCCCGGCTTTGCCGGGCTTAGTGGGGAGCGACATTATTTTCACGTAGGGACCGGGATCAGTTACTTTTCTGAGTTGCGGACGGCTGCGACTTCGGGTCGAGCTGAATCTGGACGCGGCCCCCGCAGCTATCCAATTGTGCTTCCCCGGTATTCATGTGAACGGTCAGCTTGCAGCCCGTGAAAACATTCGGTCCATCCGTCAGGACGACTTTGTCGCCGTTGAGGATGGCGAGCTGGCCTGCCATGTCGAAGGAGCCGTTGTCGGCCGTCGCTGTCTGCGTTCCCGAAACGATATAGACCTTGTCATTGACCAGGATGTGGTCGATGTCGGCATCGCCGGAGACGAGCGAATTGTTGCCCCCGCCGGCGGCGGGTGTCTTGGCTGCCGGCTTCGCGTCAGCGGCTGGCTTTGCGTCGGCTGCAGGCTTGGTGCCAGCTGCGTTGGCATCGGCAGGCTGCTTCTTCTTGTAGAAGACCGTCATCGTGCCGGCCTGCATCGTCGTCGTTCCCTGAACGACCTTAACGTTGCCGGTGAAAACAGCCGTGCTTTCCTGATCGTGGATCTGCAGCTTGTCGCTTTCGATCTGGATCGGCTGATCCTTCGAAAGCTTCAGGCCCGGCATGTTGCTGGTCGTCGACTGCTGGGCACCCGCGCTTGCGGCCGCCAGAAGTCCAAGCATGCCTATCGTCCCAGCCAAGGCGGCTTTGCGAAGGCCAGAGGTAGAGAATGAGAAGCGACAATCGTTTGTCATGGGCCGTCCGGCTGTTAGGTGCCTGAATTATGTATGGTAGATGGGTCGATATGCATTTGAACCTGCCCATCGAATTCGATTACTTTGCCCTTATCGGTCATCTTTACAGATTGCGCAACGACCGATGCACCGCCCTTTTGGATTGCGACCCTATCATTTGAGACGAGGTTACCAGACTTGATATCCAGGTCGGCGGTTTTGAATTCAGCTCTCATACCGTTGTCCATGACAACGGTAAAGGGTTCCGTCATCTTGAGCGTATCTGCTGAGCGATTGAAATCCCCGCTGAGGGCTTCCACGTGCGCGATCACGTCGGCATTGACGGGCATGGATGCCTTGATGTTCTTCAGGGTGATCAGGTTGGGATTCTTCAGATCCTGCAATGCCTTTTCCGCCACCATCGAATAGTTCACGCCGTTGGCATTGCGCCCCGCGATCGCCGGCCGCGACATCACGACCTTGCCATCCTCGATTTGGGCACCTTCGATGGAAATGTTTTCCGGCAGATAGGAGCGCGCCACGGATACGGCGATGAAGATTGCGGAGATGATAACCGCGGCAATCGGAAGCAAGAACTTGAGCTTTCTCACCCGTCGGGAATGAAACAACGCAGCGCTATACGCATTGCGGCGCAGCGCGTTGTTTTTTTCCTGGTCAGAAGCTTCAAGAGTGTTGAGCATGCAATGGTCCGTCTATTGGGGCCGGGAGAACTCTGCACTCAGTGCATATTCAAGCTCGCCACGTCCTTTCGCATTATTGCATTGACTTGCCAATATGGATTTTTTTCTGCAACAAACAATCTCGGCAGAAAAATCCATTCTATGAATGTTTCATATGGCTGGGTGTGTGCCGCTACTGCTGAAACCGCCCAGGAAACTATGTGTCCGCTTCGTGACACGGAGGGAAATAGGACGTCATGGACAGTTCTGCAATCGCAGACAGGCGGCAATTGCGCCGCAAAGTCGGTTTTTGGCGCATTGTGGCCGTTTTGCTTCTCGTCGCGTTAGGCTTCGCGCTCTATAGCGTCGCCGGCGGCGACCTTGTTGTGAACCGCGGACCCCAGATCGCGAGGATCAAGATTTCAGGCCTTATCCAGGATGATACCGAACTTCTGGAGCGGCTGAAGAAGATCGAGGACGATAATAGGGTGAAGGCGTTGATCGTCTCCATTTCCTCGACCGGCGGCACGACCTATGGCGGTGAGAGGATATTCAAGGCGATCCGCGCAGTGGCTGCCAAGAAGCCTGTCGTCTCGGATATCCGCACGGTGGCTGCCTCGGCCGGCTACATGATTGCGACGGCCGGCGACGATATTGTTGCCGGCGAGACCTCGATCACCGGCTCGATAGGCGTCATTTTCCAATATCCGCAGGTAAAGGATCTGATGGACAAGGTCGGGGTCTCCCTGGACGAGATCAAGTCGGCGCCCCTGAAGGCCGAGCCGTCGCCCTTCCATCCCGCCAGTGACGATGCCAAGGCGATGATCCGTAATCTTGTCATGGACAGCTACGACTGGTTCGTGGATCTGGTTGCCGATCGCCGCAAACTGCCGCGCGACGAGGTTGTGAAGCTCGCCGACGGCAGCATCTATACCGGGCGTCAAGCGCTGAAGAACAAGCTTGTCGACAGCCTCGGCGGCGACGAGGCGATCCGCGCCTATCTTGATACTCGCAAGGTCGGCAAGGACATCCCGATCGTCGATTGGGATGCCTCCGGGAAGAGGTCCTCCTTCTTCTTCTCCCGAGCCGCTGCCGACTTGCTAAATCTTTTTGGTTATGGTGATCTCGTTAAGGGAGAGGACTTCCAGAAACTTATGACCGAGAAGTTGTTTCTTGACGGCCTGCTTTCTGTTTGGCAGGGTGTCGGGCATTGATAAATCAATGATTTAAAGGGGACGACCGTGATCAAGTCGGAATTGGTGCAGATTGTTGCAGCGCGCAACCCGCATCTCTATCACCGCGATGTCGAGAATATCGTCAACGCTGTCCTCGACGAGATCACGGATGCGCTTGCAGGAGGCAATCGCGTCGAGCTTCGCGGCTTCGGTGCCTTCTCCGTCAAGAACCGTCCTTCGCGCTCCGGTCGCAATCCGCGGACTGGAGATACCGTTTTCGTTGAAGAAAAATGGGTCCCATTTTTCAAGACCGGCAAGGAGCTCCGCGAGCGCCTCAATCCCGGCTCCGGCGACGAGCACGACGACGAAAATTGACATCTGGCACCAGCTGGATCGAAAGCCGCTTGCGACAAGCGGACACTTGAACTTGCCTTGATCTTGCCTATTCTGCCGCCGAAAGTTCCGGCTATATGTTGCGGGCTTGGAAAACGGAGATTGCGGATATGGCAAAGAAGATCGTCAACCTGCTGGTTCTGATACCGCTCGGCGTTATTCTCATCGTCTTCTGCGTTGCCAACCGCCAGGCCGCGACAGTAGCTTTCAATCCGTTCCGGCCGGAAGACCAGGTGTTGGCGGTTCACGCGCCCCTGTTCGTTTTCCTTTTTGTGGCGCTGATCCTCGGCATGCTCATTGGCGCCGCCGCCACCTGGTTCAGCCAGGGCCGTCACCGCAAGCGGGCGCGCACCGAGGCTCGTGAAGCGATCCGCTGGCAGGCGGAAGCCGACCGGCATCGCAGCCGCGCCGAACAGATCGCCGGTCACCTTCCGTCCAAGTAAGATCTATCTGGACATCTCCGCGGCTACGCTCAGCTGCATGTCCAGATAATCCCCCTCCGGCGAGGTGCCATTGCCGGTGACCTGGAAGCCAAGGGACGCGTAAAAGCCCATCGCCGGCTTGTTCCTCACAAGGCATTTCAGGCGATAGGCTCGCACGGGCCATCCCGGCAGGGCTTCCAGCAGGGCAGTGCCCGCACCTTGGCCCTGGAAGCGCGGCCTGATGTAAAGCATGTGGATGAAGTCCTCCGGCTGCCACAGGGCCAGGAACCCGGCAATGCCGACTGCTCTGTCCTCACAGACGAAGACCCGCTCGCCGCGCGTATGGGCGGCAAAGTCCTCCTCGTGGAATTGGCCTGGATCGACCCATGTGAAGGTCGTGCGGCGCACATAGAGGTAGATATCCGAAAGCACTGTCCGGTCTTCCCGCTCGGCCGGCCTGATCGTCCAAGATCTGTTCGTCAACATTCCCCCTCTATTGGCTGACCGCTGCGTTGAAATCGGCAAAGAACTGCTGCGCCAATTTCCCTGCGGCGGATCCGATGAGCCGCGACCCGATCTGCGCGATCCTGCCGCCGATTTCGGCGCCGGCCTCGTAGTGAAGGATGGTTTCCCTGCCATCCTCCTCGAGCACCACATTTGCCGACCCCTTGCCGAAACCGGCAAGTCCGCCCTTGCCCTCGGCCGAAATCGTGTAGCTCTCAGGCCCGCGGACGTTGGAAAGCGTGATCGCGATCGTAAAACCGGCCGAAATCAACCCCACCTTGACCTTCACCCGCGCCGTCAATTCGCTTTCCGAAACCCATTGCAGGCTTTCACATCGGGGAATGCACTGCATGAGAATGTCAGGGTCGTTCAGGGCGGTCCACACCACATCACGTGGCGCGGAAATCCGCTCTTGCCCGGTCATGTCCATGCAATTCCTCCCATTTCCGCATTCGAGCCGGGATAATCGCAGATCGGAAAGCGCTTTGCCAAGTGGCGCCCAGATGCTATTTCGCCAGTGCTAATCTCATCCGTCATCACATTTCAAACATATGGCTGTCATGGAAAGAGATCCCAAGCCCTGGAGCGTTACCACAAGCCGCGTCACTTACCAGGATCGCTGGATCAAGGTTAGAAGCGACGATTGAGTGACAGCAGACGGCACCTTGGTCGCGCCATTCCATGTGCTGGAATATCCCGACTGGATTACCGTTGTTCCTGTTATGCCGGATGGACGCGTCTTGCTCGTCAGAGAATACCGACACGGTCGCGGCGAAATCGTGCTGGGCGTCGTCGCCGGTGGGGTTGAGGAAGGCCAGACGGTCCGACGACCCTGCCATGGAAGCAGCCAAACGTGAATTGCTGGAGGAGACGGGCTACGAGGCGGACAGGTTCGTCAAAGTACTCGTCACGTATCCCAATTCGGCGACCCATAACAATATCAATACGACCTATCTTGCGCTCGGCCTCAACAAGGTGGCGGAGCAATCACTGGATCAGAGCGAATACGTGCAGGTATTGTCTCGGCCGCTCGGTGATGTCTTGCGGGATATTCAGTCGGGCATCCTCGTCATCCAGGCCATGCGTGTTGCAGCCCTCTATGCCGCGGCGCATTGGCTGCGGCTAAATGAGGATGTGCAGGTAAACGGGGCTTGAAATAGGCCAGCTATCGCGAGAGGTTGAACCTTCTGGCCCCAGATTTGGAGCTCAGGTTGATTACGCCTGGTTTTGTGACTAGAGCAGTTCCAACGAAAGTATCCAGCGATTTTGTTCCCGGAATTGCGGAAAACAAAGGACGGGAGCCTGTCCGCCGTTCGAAGAAAAGCGGAAGGGCTCCGAAGGACGCTCAAATTATTTGGACACGGAAGAGAACGTGAAACAGAAAGAACGCCGGCCGGGACAGAGAAATGCGGCTGCTCCCAGTGGCGGGCGGCGCACGGACGACCGTCAGAAGCGCCCGATCAAACCGGCAGCATCAACCGTCTCTGCGGGGAATACCAAGCCGGCTCCGGTTCGGGAAGCGGCGGCCCCCGCAGCGCCTGAGCGGCCTTTGATCGCCCGCACCGGCGAGCGGCCTGCCGAACGCGTGCCGATCATTCTGGAATCCCTCGGCGCCGGCGACTTTCATCTGATCGACAGCGGCAACGGCCTGAAGCTCGAACAATATGGACCCTACCGCATTGTTCGCCCCGAGGGGCAGGCGCTATGGCAGCCGTCGTTGCCCACCCATGCCTGGGAAAATGTCGATGCTGTCTTCACCGGCGACACCGACGAGGAAGGAACGGGGCGCTGGCGCTTTCCGAAGGCGGCGCTCGGCCAGACCTGGCCGCTGCATCTGCTCGGCGTCGATTTGCACGGCCGCTTCACCTCCTTCCGCCATGTCGGCGTCTTCCCTGAGCAGATCGTCCACTGGACCTGGATGAAAGATCAGGTCGAGAAGGCCGGCCGGCCGCTGAAGGTGCTGAACCTCTTTGGCTATACCGGCGTCGCCTCGCTGGTGGCGGCTGCCGCCGGCGCCGAAGTCACCCATGTCGATGCCTCCAAGAAGGCGATCGGCTGGGCGCGCGAGAACCAGGCGCTCGGCCGCATGGAGAAGCTGCCGATCCGCTGGATCTGCGAGGACGCGATGAAGTTCATCCTGAGGGAGGAACGACGTGGCAGTACCTATGACATCATCCTGACCGATCCGCCGAAATTCGGCCGCGGCCCGAACGGCGAAGTCTGGCATCTCTTCGAGCACCTACCGCTGATGCTGGATATCTGCCGCGAGATCCTGTCGCCGAAGGCGCTCGGCCTCGTCTTGACCGCCTATTCGATCCGCGCCAGCTTCTATTCGATCCACGAGCTGATGCGCGAGACCATGCGTGGCCGTGTTGGCGCCGTGGAATCGGGCGAGCTGGTCATCCGCGAAGCAGGCCTTGATGGAAAGACGCCGGGCAAGGCGCTCTCCACGTCTCTCTTTTCCCGTTGGGTGCCGAAATGAACGAATTCCAGGAGCGCGGTCCGCGCCGGGTGGGGCAGGTGAAGGAAGTTACCTCCCTTGCCAACCCGATCATTAAAGACATCAAGGCGCTGACATCGAAGAAGACGCGCGAAGAGACCGGCACCTTCATGGCCGAGGGCCTGAAGCTGGTCATCGATGCGCTGGAGCTCGGCTGGACCATCCGTACGCTCGTCTACGCCAAGGCAGCCAAGGGCAAGCCGCTGGTCGAGCAGGTCGCCGCAAAGACGGTGGCCTCGGGCGGACTGGTGCTGGAAGTGAGCGAAAAGGTCATTTCCTCGATCACCCGTCGCGACAATCCGCAGATGGTGGTCGGCATCTTCGACCAGCGCTGGACGACGCTGCGAGACATCCATCCGAAGCCGGGCGAAACCTGGGTGGCGCTCGACCGCGTCCGTGATCCCGGCAATCTCGGTACGATTATCCGAACCGCCGATGCGGCCGGCGCCTCCGGCGTCATCCTCGTCGGCGAGGCGACTGATCCCTTTTCGCTGGAAACCGTGCGCGCCACCATGGGATCGGTCTTTGCCGTCCCGGTCGCAAGGGCGACGGCAGAAGAGTTCCTCGCCTGGAAGAAGAGCGCCGGGGTGTCGGTCGTCGCCACCCATCTCGCCGGCGCGGTCGATTACCGGACTATCGACTACAAGAAGAAGCCCGTCGTCCTTCTGATGGGCAACGAGCAATCCGGCTTGCCCGACATGCTTGCGAAAGAGGCGGATGCGCTTGCCCGCATCCCGCAATCCGGCCGCGCCGACAGCCTCAACCTGGCAGTCGCGACAGCAGTGATGCTGTTTGAGGCCCGCCGCCACATCCTGACGCTCAGCGAGACCAGATGACCGAACTTCCGTCCACCGAGCCGCGCAAATCAGCATTGTTTTCCCGGCCGCTGCCGATCCTGATCTTCATCGTCATCGCCGTCATTCTCGACCAGGCGATCAAGATCGCGGTCGACCGCTTTCTGCCGCTGCAGGAGGCTGTTCCGGTCATTCCCATGCTGGCGCTTTACCGGACCTATAATGTTGGCGTCGCCTTCTCGATGCTGTCGGGCATGGACGGCTGGTTCATCGTCGGCATGCGCCTTGTCATCGTCGTTTTCGTGCTCTGGCTATGGCACCGCACGTCGAAGGACCGCTGGCTCGCCCATCTCGGCTTTGCGTTGATCATATCAGGTGCGCTCGGCAACCTTGTCGATCGTTTTCTCTACGGCCATGTGATCGACTATGTCCTGTTCCACACCGAGACATGGTCCTTTGCCGTTTTCAATCTCGCCGACAGCTTGATTTCGGTAGGCGCAGCGGCAGTCATTTTGGATGAGCTGCTGCTGCCAAAAAAGGCCAAAGGATAAAGTTTTAACGATATCTGGAAGGCATTTGGAAGGGTGCTCATGTTAGAGGGCTCACATGAGCGCTCTCGGAAATCTGCAGGACAGGCTGGCGTCCACCTTTGGTGACGGCGCGCGCAGATCTGGTGTCCCGCGGATCGATGCGCCTCCGCTTGCGCCGGAAAATCTGGCCGATGGCCATATCCCTGAAAATGCTGAAAATTCGCCGGTCCAGGCCAGATCGCCCCGACTTCCGGAACGGCTTCATCGCTATTGGCTGAGCGGTGGCGGTCTTGTCGCGGGCGTCCTGATGCTCTCCATCGGCTATGCCGGTGGCCCGCTGGCCCTGGCTGCCTTTCTCGTCCTTGTGGCCGTCGCAATCGCCGCGACCGATTTTATCCGACACAGCCAAGGCACGGCAGGCCGCGTTCATTCGTCGCAGCCGAAAACCTACAGCGAGCATCAGTATGACCGGCAGTGGGAGCAGGACGAACGCGCCATGCTTCTTGCGACAATACACGACCAGCTCGGCGACATCGCCGTGACACGAAACATGGATCGCCGCATCGTCCGCGCCAACACGGTCTTCCGGCAGATGACGGGCAGGCCCCATCCGGAAGGCATGAGCTGCGAAGAGTTGGGTCTCGCCTTCCGACCAGGCACCGAGCCCAATCGCTATGATGTCGAGATGTCCACGCCGCTCGGCCAACGCATCTTTGCCTGGCATGACGTCATGATCCGCGATCCGGCCTCCGGCGACCTGATGGTGCAGAGCATCGCCCGCGATGTCACCGACGAACGCCTGACGGCCCACGCCCGCGAGGAAGCCCGCCTGAAGGCGGAATACATCAATGCCGCCAAGTCCCGGCTTCTTGCGACTGTCAGCCATGAGATCCGAACCCCGCTGTCGGGCATTCTCGGCATGAGTCACCTGCTCAGCCAGACGAACCTCACCGCCGAGCAGGGCAATTATCTGGCGGGCATTCGCCAGTCCGGAAACGCGCTGGTGCAGTTGGTCGAGGACCTTCTCGATTTTTCGACGATCGAGGTCGGTCGGTTCGAGCTCCGCCCTCGCGCGGAACCCCTGCGCCAGCTGATCGAAAGCGTCGTCGAGATGCTGTCTCATCGGGCACATGAAAAAGGCATAGAGGTCGGAACGACTGTGTCCGCCGACGTCCCCGAACTCATGAATTTCGACCCCGCACGCCTCAGGCAAGTGCTGTTCAACGTCATCGGCAATGCAGTCAAGTTCACGCATCAGGGCGGTGTACTGATCCGAGCTGGCCTCGATGGAGCCGACCTGCTGATAACGGTAAGGGACAGCGGCCCAGGCATGACGCCGGCTGTACAGGCCCGGATATTCGGCGAGTATGAACAGGCCGGCGACGCGATCGAAAGAAGCGGAGGGACGGGCCTTGGCCTGCCCATCTCAGCCCGCATCATCAAGGAATTCGGCGGCTCGCTGACAGTGACCAGCGAAAAAGGCAAGGGCAGCGAATTTACGATCCGATTCCCCCTAAGCGTATCGCCGGAACACCGCAGTTCGAGCCGTCGTGGCCTGCTGAAGGGAACGCGCGTGCTGCTGCTTGCGCCGGATGGCCCTGCGAGCATCGGCATCGCCAGCACGATCCGCACGCTCGGCGGTCATTGCCAGCGGCTTGAACCGGGCGACATCGGCGGCTTTTCGCTGAGCGCGGTGGGCAAGGCGGACGAGCTGCCGACTGACATCATCGTCGATCACCGTATGGCTCCCTATTTCTTCCGCGAATTTTCGGACCGCGTCCAGATCGCGGCACCCGATCTGCGCAAGATCTTTCTTGTCAATCCCGAGGAACGCGCGATCCGGCCGCTTGATCTCTTCGATGCCTGGCTCATCCGACCGCTTCGTGAACAGTCGCTGATCGATGTGCTCAGCGGCCGCATGCGGGGCATGGAAAAGCGGGATGCGATCAACGACAACCAGCGTGGTTTCGGCCCGGCAGTACCGGAGGTGAAGCCCCCGGCCGGCCTCCGTATCGTTCTTGGCGAGGACGATCCCGTCAACGCCATGCTGGTGCGCGCAACGCTCGTGAAGGCGGGGCACAATGTCCAGCTTGTCGGGGATTTCGAAACCCTTCTCGGCATTGCAGCCGAGATGGGCGAGGACCGGCCGGATCTGATGGTCACGGATCTGTCCATGCCCGGCGGAGAAGGGCTGGATGTGCTTGCTCGGATACGCGCCGGTGAACGCCGCGACGGCCTGCCGGCCCTGCCGATTCTCGTGCTGACCGCCGACCATCGCCAGGAGACTCACAATAAGGCTCTCCTCAACGGAGCCGATGCCGTACTCGCCAAACCGGTCGATCCGGAGCGTCTGGTGACCGAGGTTCAGAGACTTGCAACCCGCGCTTTGGAGGCCGCTTCCGTCCACTGAAAACCGGCTTTGTGGAAGGTTTTGAACAGGCACGGTTCTTGCATTTCGCATTGCACCATGTCACTTTCCTGTCGTATACATTTGCTTAATGGCGTGTAACCCAACCCGTAGAGGGGAACCGCCATGTCTATCGAAATGTTGAATCGCGAAATTCAGGGCGAAGCAGTTCAGACGTCGAATAAAACCAGTGTGCCCGTGAGCGGCGATGTGTTTGGACGCATCGGCAATCTTGAGACGCGCCTTGCCCGTACGGAGCGCGAGATCGATGCCGCGCAGGCCGTGCGCTTTCGCGTGTTCGTCGAAGAGATGAATGCTCAGTTGCCGGCAGATGCGATGCGCCGCGGGCGCGACGTCGATGCCTATGATTCGATCTGTGATCATCTGCTGGTGCTCGACCGTTCGCTCGAAGGCGATTCGGAAGACCAGATCGTCGGCACCTATCGTCTGCTGCGCCAGGAAGTGGCCATGGCGAACGGCGGCTTCTATTCTGCTTCGGAATTCGCCATCGACGGGTTGCTCGCCCGTCACCCGGAAAAGCGCTTCATGGAGCTCGGGCGCTCCTGCGTACTGCCTGCCTATCGCAATAAGCGCACCGTCGAGCTGCTGTGGCAGGGTAACTGGGCCTACTCGCTGAAGCACGGCATGAGCGCCATGTTCGGTTGCGCTTCCTTCCCGGGTATCCAGCCGGAACAGCATGCGCTCGCCTTGTCCTTCCTGCATCACAATGTGCTTGCAAAGGACGAATGGACCGTTGGCGCGCTTCCGAATCTTGCCCGCACCATGGACCTGATGCCTGTGGAGGCAGTCAATTCCAAGAAGGCGTTGATGGCGCTGCCGCCGCTCATCAAGGGTTATCTGCGCCTCGGCGCGATGGTCGGCTCCGGCGCCGTCGTCGATCAAGCCTTCAACACGACAGACGTCCTCATCGTTCTGCCGATATCAAGCATTTCCGATCGCTATGTGAACTACTACGGCGCCGACGCTGGCCGTTTCGCCAGCTGATTTGCATCCCTGAAGGCTTTGAAACGTCTTCAGGGAGCCATTGCGCGGCTTTCATCACGGGATAGCAAAAACATCGATCTGGTTCGTGATGCCGCGAAGGGCGACATTGTGCGATACCGGCTTCAGGCCGTGCGTGCTCAATAGCTCTGCCGCCTGGGGATATCCAAGCACGGAACCGGTTGCGAAGATTTCATGCGACGTCGCGAGGTTCTGTACGCGGGAAGCGATGTTGACCGTCTGGCCGAAATAGTCCTGTCGTTCGTTCAAGCTGACGGCAATGCACGGGCCCTCATGGATACCGATTTTCAGGAGCAGGTCGTCACTGCCGCGCTCCTTGTTGAGGCTGAGCATCGCCTCGCGCATCCGCATGGCAGCCATGATGGCCCGGTCGGGCGTCGGAAAAGTGGCCATGACCGCATCGCCGATGGTCTTCACGACGGCACCGGCCTCGGCGCCGACGATATCGTTGAGGATGCCGAAATGGGTCCTCACCAGATCGAAGGCGGCAAGGTCGCCGACGCGCTCGTAAAGCTCCGTCGAGCCGCGCAGATCGGTGAAAAGAAATGTGAGGCTAGTGATCTTCAGCCGCTGATCGACGTCGATCGTGTCGGTGCGGTAGATGTCACGGAACGTCTGGTTGGAAAGCAGCCGCTTGGCCGTCAGGAAGGGCCGGCGATTGTGCAGCAGCGAATGAAGCGCGTCGTTGGCAAGGCAAACAGATGGAAGCGTGCGCACTTCCGTCCGGTTCTCGACGGAAAGGCGCAGAGGCCCGGGCCTCAGCTTAAGCACATCGCCATGTCGCTGCACGCGGTCAAAGACGAGGGAAAGGTTCTGCCGCTCCCTGGTCGGCTCGCCCTGCACGTCGATGAATTGCGCAGCATGCGTGACAGGCTCGAAGATCACGGTGAACTCTGCCGGCAGCTGTAGCGATATGACGGCCTTTTCCCCCGGCGGCAGTTCGAGCGATTCCAGCACGAACGCATCGACCTTTTCCTCGTAACCTTCTTCCGGAAGCTCGATGCCGGAGCCCCAATAGATCTGCCGGAAATATTCCGTGGGAGACAAGGAATGGGGATCATGCGCCGCGATATGGCGAACGCGTGGGCTGACCGTGAAGGTCACCTCGACCATCTCGTCCAGTGTCGGCTCATAGCCGGCGGCGCAGAGCGCGCAGCTATAGGTATCGCTCTGGATGGTCTTCAGTGAGGTATTGGCATCGAGAACTCCGCCGCAACCGGGGCAGAGGACATTCCAGGACATCTCGAACAGCCCGAGCCGCGCCGCATGCAGAAAGGCGTTGATCGTCAGGTCTTCGTCGAACCCGTGCTTGCGGGCAAAGGCAAGCGCATTCACGCGGCAAAGATGATGGTCGGGTGCTTCGACGACCAACCGCTCTATGGCATCCGCAATATCAGGCAGCGCCGAATGCCTAAGCGCTGCAAACAGGGGCATAGCGTCATCCATCTTGCGATTTTATACCGAAATCACGACTGCGGACAGCGTCTTTCTTTCATACGCGGCCAGGTCGGACACGCATGATCGAGATGGCTTTTGGAGGGAGATGGTGGAAATCGTCATTCAATTGCATTACACTCTATTCTGGTTGAAGGAGACAGTAGATGGCGTCGACCGCGCTTGTTCAGACAAGGATTGATCCGCAGATCAAGGAACGCGCTACTGCTGTTCTTGAGACAATGGGGCTGACGGTTTCCGACGCCGTTCGAATATTGCTCACCAGAACTGCCAATGAAGGCGCCTTGCCGCTTGAGCTTTTAAGTAATGGTGAGGCGCACGACACCTGGTTTCGAACCAAGGTTCTGCAGGCGCTTGCCGATACGCGGCAGGATATCGACGACGCGGACGTCGAAGCACATTTCGAAGAGCGGCGAGCCCAGGCGCTGCGGGAAATTGATGAGGCTGATCAGTGAAGCTCGTCTGGGCGCGCTATGCACTTTCCGATCGCGACGGCATCTTTACCTATATTCGAGCTGAAAATCCGAAAGCCGCAGTTTTAATCGACCAACAAGTCGCATCGGCAGCACGTCGTCTCCTAGAATTTCCCGAAAGCGGCAGGATCGGACGCATCGAGGGCACACGAGAACTTGTTGTCCCGCGAACGCCCTACATCCTTGCCTATATCATACTGCCCGATCGCATCCGGATCCTACGCGTTCTCCACGGAGCCCAGATGTGGCCGGATGAGCTTTCCACGGATTAAAACCCAGCGCCCGTCTGACCGGACATGCTGACAATCGAGCCAAAGGCTAGGCGACAGCGGCGGTCGGAAGGCCGCCGCTGTCGAGTTGAACTTACGTCCCAGCCCCATAGGCAGCGATCGCCGCCATGTTGACGATGTCGGAATCCTTGGCGCCCATGGAGGTGATCTGCACCGGCTTGTCGAGGCCAACGAGCAGGGGACCGATGACGGTGGAGCCGCCCAGTTCCTGCAGCATCTTGGTCGAGATCGAGGCCGAGTGGAAAGCCGGCATGATGAGCACGTTGGCGGGGCCGGAGAGACGGCAGAAGGGATATTGCCCCTCCATGATCTTGCGGTTTAGCGCAACGTCAGCCGCCATTTCTCCGTCATACTCGAAATCGACCCTGCGCTGATCGAGGATGGCGACAGCCTCGCGCACCCGCTCCGAACGTTCGCCCGAGGGATGGCCGAAGGTGGAATAGGCGAGCAGGGCGACGCGCGGCTCATAGCCCATGCGGCGGGCAAGGCTTGCGGTCTCCTCGGCAATCTCCGCAAGCTCGAGCGCCGTCGGCATATCGTGCACGGCGGTATCGGCAACGAAGACGGTGCGTCCGCGGGCCAGCACCAGCGAAACGCCGATCACGCGGTGTCCCGGCTTGGGGTCGATGCAGCGGCGCACGTCTTCCAGCGCGGTTGAGTAGTTGCGGGTAACCCCCGTCACCATGCCGTCGGCGTCGCCCATTGCCACCATGCAGGCGGCGAAATGGTTGCGGTCGTTATGGATCAGGCGAGTGACATCGCGCAAGAGATAGCCTTTTCGCTGCAGCCGCGCATAGAGGTAGTCGATATAGGCATCGACGCGTGTCGAGATGCGAGCATTGACGATTTCCAGCCCCGGCCGGTTGAGGTCGATGCCGGCCCGTTCCGCTGTCGCATGGATCAGGTCCTCGCGGCCGAGCAGGATGGCGGTGCCGAGCTGCTGGTTGGCGTAGGAGAGGGCCGCGCGCATGACCTGCTCTTCTTCGGCCTCGGCAAAGACGATGCGCTTCTGATGCCGGCGAACCCGTTCATAGAGCCGCGCAAGCGTGGAGGCGATCGGGTCGCGGCGGGCCGAGAGTTCCCGCGCATAGGCGGCCATGTCAGTGATGGCCTTTCGCGCAACGCCCGTCTCGATCGCCGCTTCGGCGACGGCGACGGGAATGGCCGAGATCAGCCTGGGGTCGAAAGGCACGGGAATGATATATTGTGGTCCGAAGCGCGGCCGGGCGCCCTGATAGGCGGCGACGACGTCGTCGGGCACATCCTCGCGGGCAAGACTGGCCAGCGCCTTGACGGCGGCGATCTTCATCTCGTCGTTGATGGTCGTGGCGCGCACGTCGAGCGCACCGCGGAAGATATAGGGAAAGCCGAGAACGTTATTGACCTGGTTCGGGTAGTCCGAACGACCTGTGGCCATGATCGCGTCGTCGCGGATGTGGGCCACTTCTTCCGGCGTGATTTCCGGGTCGGGATTGGCCATGGCGAAGATGATCGGCTTGGCTGCCATTGAGCGGATCATGTCTTCCGAGAAGGCGCCCTTCTGCGAAAGGCCGAAGACGACGTCCGCACCCTTCATCGCTTCTTCCAGAGTGCGCGTGTCGGTCTTTGCCGCATGCGCCGATTTCCACTGGTTCATGCCTTCGCTGCGGCCCTGGTAGATGACGCCCTTGGTGTCGCAGAGAATGATGTTCTCGGGATTGAAGCCCATCGCCTTGATGAGTTCGACGCATGCAATGGCCGCGGCACCCGCGCCGTTGCAGACCAGCTTCGTCGTCTTCAGGTCGCGGCCGGTCAGTTCCAGCGCGTTGATAAGGCCGGCAGCTGCGATGATCGCCGTGCCGTGCTGGTCGTCATGGAAAACCGGGATGTCCATGAGTTCGCGCAGGCGCTGCTCGATGATGAAACAGTCCGGCGCCTTGATGTCCTCAAGGTTGATGCCGCCGAAGGAGGGGCCGAGGTAGCGCACGCAATTGATGAACTCGTCGACATTTTCCGTATCGACTTCGAGGTCGATGGAATCGACGTCGGCGAAGCGCTTGAAGAGAACGGACTTGCCTTCCATGACCGGCTTCGATGCCAGCGCGCCGAGATTGCCGAGGCCGAGGATGGCGGTGCCGTTGGAAATGACGGCGACCATGTTGCCGCGGGACGTATAGTCATAGGCAGTACCGGGATCGGCGGCGATCGCCTTGACCGGAACCGCGACGCCCGGCGAATAGGCAAGCGACAGATCGCGCTGCGTCGCCATCGGCTTGGTCGGATTGATCTCCAGCTTGCCGGGGCGACCCTGCGAATGGAAATCGAGCGCTTCCTGATCGGTAATCCCGTTGGCTGGGCGCGGCTTGTCGTTCATCTCAGGCATATATCCTCCAAACCCTCTTGGCATCAGACCTTCATATCCGGCTGCCGCCATTTCCTATAATGACGGTTTTTTTGGCTGACACGACGCTTTTGGGAAAAGTCGTCCTGTTACAAACGATTAAAATTTCCGCCTCGGCCTCAGATCGACCGACATGTGCCCTATGAAGGACGGCCCAGGCTTTTCAGCCGGTTTGGACGCGTCCTTGAAACCTCCTGTGGGCGAGCGGCTCGCCTTTCCCGATTGCTGTTGTCTTCTATAGCGGCGCGTGGATAGGGTGGCACCTCATTTTTCAGGAAAAACTGCACTGCCGTGAACGAACGAATGATCGCCAGCATCGATGCCTTCTCGGCTGCCGAACTCGCCACCGACGAAAGCCGGGCCTCGGCCACGCCGATGATGGAGCAATATATAGAGATCAAGGCGAACAATCCCGGTTCGCTGCTCTTCTATCGCATGGGCGATTTCTACGAGCTCTTCTTCGAGGACGCTGTCGATGCCTCCCGCGCGCTCGGCATCACGCTGACGAAGCGCGGCCAGCACATGGGCCAGGATATCCCGATGTGCGGCGTGCCGGTGCATGCGGCCGACGACTATCTGCAGAAACTGATTGCGCTCGGTTTCCGCGTCGCCGTCTGCGAGCAGGTGGAAGATCCGGCGGAGGCAAAGAAGCGCGGCTCCAAATCTGTGGTCAAACGCGATGTCGTCCGGCTCGTCACACCTGGCACCATCACCGAGGAGAAGCTGCTCTCGCCCTCGGAATCCAACTATCTGATGGCGCTGACCCGCATCCGTGGCGCAGGTGAGCCGCAGCTGGCGCTTGCCTGGATCGATATTTCGACCGGCGTCTTCCGTCTCGCTGAAACGGAAGCTTCACGGCTGCTCGCCGATATCCTGCGCATCGACCCGCGCGAGCTGATCCTGCCCGATACGATGTTCCACGATGCCGAGCTGAAGCCGGTCTTTGACGTGCTCGGCCGCACCGCAGTGCCGCAGCCGGCCGTACTTTTCGACAGCGCCAGTGCCGAAGGCCGCATCACCCGCTATTTCGGCATTTCGACCCTGGATGGTTTCGGCACTTTCACCCGCGCCGAACTCGCAGCCGCAGCCGCTGCGATCGCCTATGTCGAAAAGACCCAGATTGCCGAACGCCCGCCGCTCGGCAAGCCGGAGCGCGAAAGTGGCGCTTCCACCCTCTTCATCGATCCGGCGACCCGCGCCAATCTCGAACTGGCGCGCACGCTCTCGGGCGACCGCAACGGCTCGCTGCTGAAGGCGATCGATCGCACGGTGACGGGCGGCGGTGCCCGGCTTCTCGCAGAAAGGCTGATGTCGCCCCTGACCGATCCGGCTCGGATCAACGAGCGGTTGGATTCGATCGGCTTCCTGATGGAAGAGCCCTCGCTCTGCAGCGATCTGCGCGATGCGCTGAAACATGTCCCTGATATGCCGCGCGCCCTGTCGCGGCTGGCGCTCGACCGTGGCGGCCCGCGTGATCTCTGGGCGATCCGCCAGGGTCTGGGTGCCGCTGCCCATATCGCCGGGAAGCTTGCAAATGCGATGTTGCCGGAAGAACTGTCCATTGCGCTCGCCGGCCTGCGGGCGCTTCCTGACGCGCTTGAAGCAATGCTCGCAGGCACGCTCGCCGACGAATTGCCGCTTCTCAAACGCGACGGCGGTTTCCTGCGCGAGGGCGCCGATGCCGAGCTTGACGAGGTACGTGCGCTGCGCGACCAGTCCCGGCGCGTCATCGCCGGCCTACAGCTGCAATATGCCGACGAAACCGGCATCAAGTCGCTCAAGATCAAGCACAACAATGTGCTCGGCTATTTCATCGAGGTCACCGCGGGCAATGCCGGCCCGATGACCGACACATCGGAAGCCAAGGCACGCTTCATCCATCGCCAGACCATGGCAAATGCGATGCGCTTCACCACGACAGAACTTGCCGATCTCGAAAGCCGCATTGCCAACGCCGCCGACAAGGCGCTGACTATCGAGCTCGCAGCCTTCGACCGCATGGTGACGGCCGTCGTCGGAGAGGCCGAAGCGATAAAATCGGGAGCCCGGGCGCTCGCGATCATCGACGTCGCATCCGGCCTTGCGCTTCTGGCGGACGAGCAGGCCTATTGCCGCCCGCAGGTCGATGGTTCGAAAATGTTTGCGATCGGTGGCGGCCGGCATCCGGTTGTCGAACAGGCCCTGCGCCGGCAGGCCGGTGGTCCCTTCGTCGCCAACAATTGCGATCTCTCGCCACAGGAAGACGGCAGGGATGGCGCGATCTGGCTGCTGACCGGCCCAAACATGGGCGGTAAATCGACCTTCCTGCGCCAGAATGCGCTGATCGCCATCATGACGCAGATGGGCTCCTTCGTTCCGGCCGCATCCGCCCATATCGGCATTGTCGACCGGCTGTTCTCACGCGTCGGCGCCTCAGACGATCTCGCCCGCGGCCGCTCCACCTTCATGGTCGAGATGGTCGAGACGGCGGCGATCCTCAACCAGGCGACCGACCGCTCGCTCGTCATCCTCGATGAGATTGGCCGTGGCACCGCGACCTTCGACGGTCTCTCCATCGCCTGGGCCGCGGTCGAACACCTGCATGAGGCCAACCGCTGCCGCGGCCTCTTCGCCACCCATTTCCATGAGCTGACCGTGTTGTCCGAGAAGCTGAACCGTCTGTCCAACGCGACTATGCGCGTTCGGGAGTGGGACGGCGACGTCATCTTCCTGCATGAAGTCGGACCCGGTGCTGCCGATCGCTCCTACGGCATTCAGGTGGCCCGGCTCGCCGGCCTGCCGGCCTCGGTCGTTGCCCGTGCCCGCGACGTGCTGACCCGGCTCGAGGATGCCGACCGCAAGAATCCGGCCAGCCAGCTGATCGACGACCTGCCGCTGTTCCAGGTGGCGGTAAGGCGTGAGGAGGCAGCCGGGCGTCGCGGCCCCTCGAAGGTCGAGGAGGCGCTGAAGGCGCTCGATCTCGATGATTTGACTCCGCGCGGGGCTCTCGATGCCCTTTACGAATTGAAGAAAAAACTCGACAAGACGATCTGACGACGGAGACGGTGCCGATGTTCATGGAAAGCCTGGTTGGCGAGGTGCGCACGCTTGCACAGCGGTTCACCTCGATGGAGGCCGCCCGCAAGGCCGAGCCCGATGGTGAGCCGGTAGCCTGGCATTCCGCCCGCGGCATGCTCGATCTCGTCATGGCCTGCAATCAGATTTCCGAACTCAGCAGCAAGATCGCCAAGGCCGGCTATTGGGAATGCGAGAAGGAAACGCTGAACGAAATCGGTGCGCAATCGCGCCACGTTCTCTACAATGCCAGCGACTTGAGACGTACGATTGCGTCGCTGAGGCCTTGAAACCGCCGATTTGTACAGCAATGGCGTCATCTCGGCGCCATGACGACCGGGTAGATCACTGGGCTTTTCGATCGCTCTAAATTTGGCATTCTGTCAAATTTAACGGATCTCGTTCCTATATTGCCTGTGTCAATCGCCGGACAGAGAGGCTATAGCGCATGCAGACGAAACGACGGGCGCGCCAGGAAGAGGCTGCAGCCATCCAAGAGGACTCCGGTCAGCGCAGCATGGCTATGCATGATCTCGATTTTTCCGGCATTCTTGATATTGATCTTCTTCGAAAGCAATGCGATGCCGCTGCCGAAGCAAACCGCAACAGGCCGGATGTCCTTCGCGCCGATCTGCTCGCCCTTCTGAAAAAAGCGAGCGCTGAAGGTCGCGAGAGGGCGAGGGAATTGCTGGCTGAGGACGGTAGCGGGCTCAATTGCGCCTACCGTATTTCCTGGCTGCAGGACCAGATCATCACGCTGCTCTACGATTTCTCGACGACGCATGTCTATCCCAAGCAGAGGGATCGCTTTGCCGTTGCTGCGACCGGAGGCTACGGCCGTGATACGCTGGCGCCTGGCTCGGACATAGATCTACTCTTCCTCTTCATGCCGAAGCCGGACGAGGAGGTCCACAAGGCGGTCGAGTTCGTCCTCTACATGCTCTGGGACATGGGCTTCAAGGTCGGCCATGCCACCCGCACGGTCGAGGAAAGCATCCGTCTCTCCAAGTCGGATATGACGATCCGCACCGCGATCCTGGAGACGCGCTACATCTGCGGCTACGAGCCGCTGGTGCGCGAAATGGAGGCGCGCTTCGACAAGGAGATCGTCACCGGCACCGGGCCTGAATTCATTGCCGCCAAGCTTGCCGAACGCGACGAACGCCACCGCAAGGCGGGCGACACGCGCTACGTCGTCGAGCCCAACGTCAAGGAAAGCAAGGGCGGCCTGCGCGACCTGCACACGCTCTTCTGGATCTCCAAATATTACTACCACGTCCGCGACCCCGCCGATCTGGTCAAGGTGGGCGTACTGTCGAAGCAGGAATATCGCCTTTTCCAGAAAGCCGAGGATTTCCTCTGGGCCGTGCGCTGCCACATGCATTTCCTGACCAACAAGGCGGAAGAGCGGCTCTCTTTCGACATCCAGCCGGAGATCGCAAAGGCGCTTGGCTATCATGCGCGTCCCGGCCTCTCGGCCGTCGAGCGCTTCATGAAGCACTATTTCCTCGTGGCCAAGGATGTCGGCGACCTGACGCGCATTCTCTGCGCAGCGCTTGAGGACCAGCAGGCCAAGGCGACGCCAGGCCTGACCGGCGTGCTTAGCCGCTTCACCCATCGTTCGCGAAAGATTCCCGGCACGCTGGAATTCGTCGAGGATCGCGGCCGTATCGCTCTCGCCAATCCTGACGTCTTCAAGCGCGACCCGGTCAGCCTCATTCGCCTCTTCCACGTCGCCGATATCAACGGTCTGGAGTTCCATCCGGATGCGCTGAAGCGGGTGACGCGCTCGCTGTCGCTGATTGACAATGATGTGCGCGAGAACGAGGAGGCGAACCGCCTCTTCATCTCGATCTTGACCTCCAAGCGCGATCCCGCGCTCATTCTTCGCCGGATGAACGAAGCTGGCGTGCTTGGCCGCTTCATTCCCGAATTCGGCAAAATCGTCTCGATGATGCAGTTCAACATGTATCATCACTATACGGTCGACGAACATCTGATCCGCTCGGTCGACGTGCTTGCCGAGATCGACAAGGGCAAGGCCGACGACATCCATCCGCTGGTCAACAAGCTGATGCCCGCCGTCGAAGACCGGGAGGCGCTGTACGTCGCGGTCCTGCTGCACGACATCGCCAAGGGACGCCAGGAGGATCACTCGGAGGCCGGCGCCAAGGTGGCGCGCAAGCTCTGCCCGCGCTTCGGCCTGTCGCCGAAGCAGACCGAGCTGGTGGTCTGGCTGGTCGAAGAACACCTGATCATGTCGATGACGGCGCAGACCCGTGATCTGACAGATCGTAAGACCGTCACCGATTTCGCCGATCGCGTTCAATCTCTCGACCGACTGAAGCTGCTTCTGATCCTCACCGTCTGCGATATCCGCGCCGTAGGCCCCGGTGTCTGGAACGGTTGGAAGGGCCAGCTTCTGCGCACTCTTTACTATGAGACGGAACTCCTGCTTGCCGGCGGCTTCTCCGAGGTCTCGCGCAAGGAGCGGGCGGCGTTTGCCGCCGAGGCGCTCTACAATGCGCTTTCCGACTGGAGCCAGAAGGATCGCAAGACCTATACGAAGCTGCACTACCAGCCCTATCTGCTGTCAGTGCCGCTGGAAGATCAGATCCGGCATACGACCTTTATTCGCCAGGCTGATAAGGCCGGACAGACGCTTGCGACAATGGTGCGTACCGACAGTTTCCACGCCATTACCGAGATCACGGTCCTCTCGCCGGACCATCCGCGCCTGCTGACTGTCATTGCCGGCGCCTGCGCTGCTGCCGGCGCCAATATTGCCGACGCGCAGATCTTCACCACCTCGGACGGCAGGGCGCTCGACACGATCCACGTCAATCGCGAATTCCCCAATGATGAGGACGAACTACGCCGCGCCGCGACCATCGGCAAGATGATCGAGGACGTGCTCTCCGGGCGTAAACGCCTGCCCGAAGTCATCGCGAACCGTACGAAGAACCGCCGCAAAAACAAGGCGTTCACCATTCCGCCGTCGGTCGTCATCTCGAATACCCTGTCAAACAAGTTCACGGTCATCGAGGTCGAATGCCTCGACCGCACCGGTCTTCTCTCCGAGATTACCGCCGTGCTGTCCGACCTGTCGCTCGACATCCAGTCGGCACGCATCACCACGTTTGGCGAGAAGGTCATCGACACATTCTATGTGACCGATCTCGTCGGGCAGAAGATTTCCAACGACAACAAGCGAGCCAACATCACCGCGCGGCTGAAGGCGGTGATGGCCGGCGAGGAGGATGAGATGCGCGAGCGCATGCCGTCGGGCATCATCGCTCCTCCTGCCACGCGCTCGCTGAACGCTGAAAAGAAAGCCGATTCCGCCGCATGAGTCTCGTCAAGAAATTCGTAACTGTCGGCGGAGCGACGCTCGGAAGCCGTGTCTTCGGGTTCGCCCGCGAAACGCTGATGGCAGCTGCCCTCGGCACCGGCCCGATGGCCGACGTCTTCTACGCCGCTTTCCGCTTTCCGAACCTCTTCCGCAGGCTCTTTGCCGAAGGCGCCTTCAACGCCGCCTTCGTGCCGCTCTTCGCCAAGGAGATCGAGGCCCACGGCATCGACGGCGCCAAGCGCTTCTCGGAGGAAGTCTTCGGCGTACTGTTCTCAGTGCTGTTCCTGATCACCGTCGTCATGGAACTGGCGATGCCGCTGATCGTGCGCTGGATCATCGCGCCGGGCTTTGCCGACGATGCCGACAAGTTCGACCTGACCGTTCGGCTTGCGGCCGTCATGTTCCCGTATCTCATGTCGATGTCGTTGACGGCGATGATGAGCGGGATGCTGAATTCGCTGCATCATTTCTTCGCGGCCGCCGTTGCGCCGATCTTCCTGAACCTTGTGATGATCAGCGCGCTGTTCTACGCGATCTACTTTGGTGCCGATCCCTTGGCCACCGCCTGGTATCTGTCCTGGTCGGTGCTCGTCGCAGGCGTGCTCCAACTGCTGGTGGTCTATATCGGCGTGCGCCATGCCGGCATCAACATCGGTCTGCGCTTTCCGCGCTTCACGCCGAACGTCAAACGGTTGCTTCTCTTAGCCGTGCCCGCCGCCATTACCGGCGGCGTCACCCAGATCAACCTCGTCATCGGCCAGGCCATCGCTTCGAGCAAGGAGGGCGCGATTGCCGCCCTGCAATATGCCGACCGCATCTATCAGCTGCCGCTCGGCGTCGTCGGCGTCGCCGTTGGCATCGTTCTTTTGCCGGAGCTTGCCCGCGCGCTGAAATCCGGCCACGTCAAAGAGGCGGCCAATCTACAGAACCGTTCGATCGAATTCGTTCTGTTCCTCACGCTTCCCGCCGCCGTCGCCATCTGGCTGCTGTCGGACGATATTATCCGCGTGCTTTACGAGCGCGGGGCCTTCACCCAGAACAACACGACCCTCGTCGGTTCCATCCTTGCCATCTTCGGCCTGGGTCTGCCCGGCTTCGTTCTGATCAAGGCGTTGCAGCCGGGTTTCTATGCGCGCGAGGACACGAAGTCACCGATGCGCTTTACCGCGGTCGCGGTCTTCGTCAATTCGGCGCTGTCGATCCTTCTCTTCCCGATCCTTCACGAGCGCGGCATCGCGCTCGCCGAGGCTGTTGCGGGATGGCTCAACGCGGTGCAGCTCTTCGTGACGCTCTATCGCCGCGGCCACCTGACCTGGGAATGGGCGCTGGCACGTCGCACCATTCTGCTGCTTGTCGCGTCAGGCGCCATGGGGGGCGTCATCGTCTACCTGCTTCATCGCTGGGAGCCGCTTCTTTCCTCCGCCTCGACGCTACTGACCAAGACCGGCACCTTGGCCTTACTGATACTTGTTGCGATGGTCGTGTATTTCGTCGTCGCCTTCGTGATCGGCGGAGTGGATTTGGCGATGGTTCGTCGCAACTTGAACCGCAAGCGCCCTGCCGAGTCGTCCGCCGAAGCGATCAACGGCGAACCCTGACGGAAGAAGTGCCGTCCGCGCGAGCAGTAGTTCCAGAAGCGCTTCGGGCCGATATCGACGTGGACGATGCCGTTGCAATAAGTGCCGATGCCGCCGATCTCAGGCGCGCTGGCCGCGGCTGCGATCACTGCCCGATAGGACGCGCCGGGCACGCGGATGTCTGCCGCCATGCAGCGCCGGTGCAGCGAGCCCGTTCGGCTTGCATGTGCCCTTAGGCCTGAGGTGACGACGGGCTCGTGATGGGTTTCGGTGGCAATATGGGAGAGGATGTTGCGCAGCTTTTCCGGAAAGCAGCCAGCCTGGACGCTTACCGTCTGCAACATGTAAGACCGGCTCACCTCTTGATGAGAGTCGCTTGCTTCCCGATGCGATTCGCCTGTCTCCTGCCGATTGCCCATCGCGTAACGGCGGACGGGTTCTGCGTTGCCTGTTGCTGCGGAAAATAGAACGACCAGAATCACGAACGCGATCGAATAGGCTCGTTGCATTGACCTACCTCCGAGGCGAGCGTCCCGCCCGATGACCTCGAAGGAAATGGTTTTCCGGCTAAAAAATCTATACGTAAAAATATACTAAAATAGTAGTAAAATTACTCGCTAATTATCATTAAAAAACGATTAAAATCAAAAAGTGAGAAATATTCACATAAATTATTGATGTGTGCGGAGAGCTTTACTGGCCTGCCGGAGATGAAGAGCGCGGCGCAGGTGACGGTGAACTTTCAGAGACTTGCGACATCTATTTTGCTCGTCCGCTCCCGCCTGACTTGCTCTGTTCCGTTGACAAAAACACTGCCGGCCGTGACAGCGATGCTCGATTGGCGTCAGTCGTCGAGGCGGTGCCGCCGATCTTGACCTTGCTTCGCGATCGCCCGACAACATGCTGACATCGGAGATCGCCATGCCCCAACAGCTATTCCTCGTGACGCTCGTCGTCGACGATTATGACCGCGCCAAGGATTTCTATTGCGGCGCGCTCGGCTTCGATTGCCTCCAGGATCAGCCATTGCCGGAGGAGAACAAGCGCTGGGTGGTGATCGCGCCGAAGGGCGGGCACGGAGCTTCTCTGCTGCTGGCGCAGGCAGCGGATGAAAAGCAGAAAGCGGCGATCGGCAACCAGACGGGCGGCCGTGTCGGTTTCTTCCTGAAAACCGATGATTTCGCCCGTGATCATGCTGCGATGGTCGCAAGGGGCGTTCGCTTTCTCGAAGAGCCTCGCCATGAGGCCTACGGCACTGTCGCTGTCTTTGCCGATCCCTATGGCAACACCTGGGATTTGATTGAGCATTCTTCTTGAGGAGCGGCACTTCGCCTCTTGATCGCGACCGTGGCGCCATGCATAAGCCGCGACGTTAGCTACATGGGCGCGAGACGCCCTGGGGCCCTCCACCAGCCTATTGAGGACGACATGACATCAGAATTCAAGCCGCTCGTATTCTCGGGCGTTCAGCCGACCGGCAATCTCCATCTCGGCAACTATCTCGGCGCGATCCGCAAGTTCGTGGCGCTGCAGGAAAACAACGATTGCATCTATTGCGTCGTTGACCTGCATGCGCTGACGGCGCAGCTGGTGCATGAGGACATGCCCGGCCAGATCCGCTCGATCACCGCTGCCTTTCTTGCCGCCGGCATCGACCCGAAAAAGCATATCGTCTTCAACCAGTCGGCCGTGCCGCAGCACGCTGAACTCGCGTGGATCTTCAATTGCGTCGCCCGCCTCGGCTGGATGAACCGCATGACGCAGTTCAAGGACAAGGCCGGCAAGGATCGCGAGCAGGCTTCGCTCGGTCTCTATGCCTATCCGAGCCTGATGGCTGCCGACATCCTCGTCTACCGCGCCACCCATGTGCCCGTCGGCGATGACCAGAAGCAGCATCTGGAGCTTTCCCGCGACATCGCCATGAAATTCAATCTGGATTACATGGAGCACATTCGCCGGACAGGTTACGGCATCGACATCACCGTCGGCGACGAGCCGGTGCATGCCTACTTCCCGATGGTCGAGCCGCTGATCGATGGCCCGGCGCCCCGCGTCATGAGCCTGCGCGACGGCACCAAGAAGATGTCGAAGTCGGATGCTTCGGATCTGTCGCGCATCAACCTGATGGACGACGAGGAAGCGATCTCCAGGAAGATTCGCAAGGCCAAGACCGATCCGGAAGGTTTGCCGAGCGAAATCGCCGGCCTTGCCAACCGCCCGGAAGCCGACAATCTCGTCGGCATCTATGCGGCGCTTGCCGACAGGTCCAAGGCTGATGTGCTTGCCGAATTTGGCGGCCAGCAGTTCTCGGTCTTCAAGCCGGCCCTGGTCGATCTTGCGGTTCACACGCTTGCGCCGATCAATGCCGAAATGCGCCGCCTGATGGCCGATCCCGGCCATATCGACAGCGTCCTTCGCGACGGCAGTGAGCGCGCTCGCGCCCGCGCCGAAGTCACGATGAAGCAGGTGCGGGATATTATCGGCTTCATTTACTGAGGCTGAAAACCCCTTCCCAACCCCTCCCCACAAGGGAGAGGGGCTAAACCCGCCGCACCCTCGCAGCTCATGACCGGGCGAGTGGTCGCCGCGAGTCTTCTCCCCCCTTGTGGGGGAGATGCCCGGCAGGGCAGAGAGGGTCTTTCTAAAACGCCAGAGCTGCCTGAGGTGCCAGCAGGTTAATCCGCCGGCGCCCGACAAAATCGGGGGCTTGCAAAACCTCAAAATCAGGTGTCAGAGTCGCGCCCATGGTATCAACGCGACTCTCCAGGCTCGAAGGTCATCGCCGGAAATTCATGGCGGTGATCGACGGAACGCCCGAATGCCAGCGTGCCGTCCGCTATGCCGGCCGGCGGGCCAAAAATTCCAATGGCGGGCTCGTTCTGCTCTACGTGATCCCCGAAGGCGATTTCCAGCAATGGCTGGGCGTCGAGGAGATCATGCGGGCCGAGGCTCGCGAAGAGGCCGAGGCCGTGGTTGCCAAATCGGCCCAGCAGGTGCGCGAGACCATCGGCATCGATCCTGAGGTGGTCATCCGCGAAGGTGCTGTCACCGAGCAGATCAACGCCGCGATTGAAGAAGACCGGGACATTGCGATCCTTGTCCTCGCTGCCGGTTCCGCCAAGGAGGGACCCGGGCCGCTGGTCTCCTCGGTGGCCGGACGTGGTGCCGCCTTCCCGATCCCCGTGACGATCCTGCCGGACACGCTGACGGATGAGGAAATCGACGCGGTCGGTTGATTGCATTCCCTGCATTTCTTGAGTGTAAGGCTCTTGAATGCGGGTCTGAATAGGCATATCTCTTTTGAAGAATTCTAAAGATCGGGCAGGGTGGACGCGCCCGCCGCACGGAGACGACGATGTTCATACAGACCGAAGCCACCCCGAACCCGGCCACCCTGAAGTTCCTCCCCGGCAAGGTGGTGATGGAATCGGGCACGGCCGAGTTCCGCAACGCTGCGGATGCCGACGTTTCGCCGCTTGCTGCCCGTCTGTTCGAGATTCCGGGCGTCACCGGCGTCTATTTCGGCTATGATTTCATCACCGTCTCCAAGGAAGAGCAGGAATGGCAGCACCTGAAGCCTGCCATCCTCGGCTCGATTATGGAGCATTTCATGTCCGGCAAGCCCGTCATGGGCGCTTCGTCTTCGCGTGAAGAGGAACTCGATGCCGGCGGCGAATTCTTCGATGAGGGCGATGAAACCATCGTCCTGACCATCAAGGAATTGCTCGACACCCGCGTTCGTCCGGCGGTGGCCCAGGATGGCGGTGACATCACTTTCCGCGGCTTCCGCGATGGCAAGGTCTATCTGAACATGAAGGGGTCCTGCGCCGGTTGCCCGTCGTCGACGGCGACGTTGAAGCACGGCGTGCAGAACCTGCTGCGCCATTTCGTGCCTGAAGTTCAGGAAGTCGAAGCCGTTTAAGGCAATTCCGGAAAAGCGCGAAACGGCTTCCCATCCGGATCGCGTGAAAATTCGGAATTGCATGAAAACCAACTGAAGCCGGCCTTTCGGATATTTCTTAAATGATCGTACTGGCGCTCGACACGGCAGGTGTTGATTGTGCTGTCGCTGTGTATAATAGCGATGGAGATTCTGTGCTTGGGGAGGTCACGGAAACGATCGGGCGAGGGCATGCTGAACGTTTGATGGCAATTCTCGACGAGACTTTGGCGAAAGCCGGTCTCGGTCTGGACGCTGTTGATCGCATCGCCGTGACGATTGGCCCCGGCTCCTTCACCGGCATTCGCGTTGGCGTCGCTGCAGCCCGCGGTCTCGCCTTGTCCCTCGGCATTCCGGCAGTAGGCGTGACGACTCTGGAAACCATGGCCGCCGCTGCACTCGAGCAAGCGCCCGGCCAGCCGGTTCTCGCAGCCCGAGATGCCAAGCGCGACGAAATCTATCTCCAAACCTTCGACGAACACGGTGCGCCCACCAGCGAGGCACAGGCGATGTCTGTTGCCGACGCCCGGACGCTTGCTGGCGGGTTCGACGGTACGGTCACAGGCTCTGCCGTTCCGCTCCTCAAAGGTGAGCCGGCGAATGATCAGCCCGACAGTTTCCCGATCGGCCTCGTCGCCCGGCTGGGGGCGCTGAAACCCGTCGGCGAAAAGCCGAAGCCGATTTACCTACGTGGACCTGATGCCCGGCCGCAGGCCGGCTATGCCGTTGCCCGGATATGACCATGCTCGAATCCTATCTCACCCTGAAGCCCGAATTCGAGATCGTGATGATGGAGCCGCAGGATTGCCACGCGGTGTCCGTCCTGCACGCCGAGCGTTTTCCAAGAGCCTGGAATGACGGCGAGTTTCATAGCCTTTTGAGTCAGGAGCCGGTCTTCGGTTTCGTCGCCCGCCAGACCAATGCCTTCCTGAGGAAGCCGCTTCCGGGTTTCGTGCTCGCAAGGCACGCCGCCGGTGAAGGTGAGATCCTGACGATCGCCGTGCAGCCGAAGCTCGCGCGGACGGGGCTCGGCTGGCGGCTGATGCAAGCGGCCCTGCGCGAAGCCCAGGCTCGCGGCGGCGAGACCATGTTCCTCGAAGTCGATGGCGGCAATGCGCCGGCGCTCGGCCTCTATCGCAAGCTCGGCTTTGAGAAGGTCGGCGAGCGAAAGGCCTACTACGCGGATGAGAAAGGCGCAAAATCGACGGCGCTTGTCATGCGCCGCGTTCTTCGCTAGTCCCTATCGGAAACGAAATAGCCGCGAAGACCGCCTGCCATGACCGATCCCACCAAGACCCTGGAGGAGCTGTGCGCCGAGCGCGGGATGCGCATGACCGACCAGCGCCGGGTGATTGCCAGGATATTGCAGGAATCGGAAGATCATCCTGACGTCGAGGAGCTTTATCGACGCTCCGTCGAGGTCGACAGCAAGATCTCGATCTCCACGGTCTACCGCACCGTCAAGCTTTTCGAGGATGCAGGCATCATCGCCCGCCACGATTTCCGCGACGGCCGCTCCCGCTATGAGACACTGCCGGAAGAGCACCACGATCACCTCATCGATCTGAAGAATGGGACCGTCATCGAATTCAGCTCTCCCGAGATCGAGGCGCTGCAGGAGCGCATTGCGCGGGAGCATGGCTTCCAACTGGTGGATCATCGGCTTGAGCTCTACGGAATTCCGCTGAAGAAGGACGAGCGTTGAGGTGATGCCGGAAGCCCGGGAGACGACATATTGACTTATTGGCTGCGCATGGCCTGTGCCGCCATCGTCATATCGGTCGTCAGTCTGTTCATGCTGCCGCTGCAGATGCTCTGCCTCCGTTTCGGCTGGAAACTGAGCCGCTATCTGCCACGCATCTGGCATCGCGTTCTCTGCTATTGGCTCGGCATCCGCATCCATGTCATCGGCACGCCTGAACGGCGCCGGCCATTGATGCTCGCCTCCAACCATTCGTCCTGGCTCGATATTCTCGTCCTCTCGGCCGTCGCCGACGTTGCGTTCATCGCCAAGATCGAGGTGCGTGACTGGCCGATCTTCGGTCTCCTCGCCCGGCTGCAAAACAGCGTCTTCGTCGTCAGGGAGCAGAAACGATCGACCGGCAACCAGGTAAACGAGATTGCCGAGCGCATGGCAGGCGGCGAGATCATGGTGCTGTTTCCCGAAGGGACAACCTCCGACGGCAACCGGTTGCTGGAGGTAAAATCCTCGCTCTTCGGAGCCGCGGCCGCAGCTTTGCCAGGCGCGCCGAACGGCACGGTTTATGTCCAGCCGGTCGCCGTCGCCTATACCCGCATTCACGGTCTCGCCATGGGACGTTATTATCGCCCCGTTACCGCATGGCCCGGCGATATCGAGCTGCTGCCGCATCTGAAAGGTATCCTGGCCTGCGGCGCGATCGATGTGGATGTCTGCTTCGGCGAGGCCGTTGAATATCGCGCCGACAGCAACCGCAAGGAAGTCAGCGCCACCATCGCCAGCCGCATCCGCACCATGCTTACAAGCCGGTTGCTGGGACGCGAGATCGACTGATCTCAAGATTTCGATTTTCACCGAGATTAAAAACCACTAAATAGCGGCCATGACCCAGGAAAGCGCAGTTCTCGACGCCCCGGATACCGTTGTCCGTGATGGCTCCAACACCCGTAAGGTCTTCATCAAGACCTATGGTTGCCAGATGAATGTCTACGATTCCACGCGCATGAGCGATGCGCTGGCTAAGGACGGCTACGAGCCGACCGAAGACATGGAAGAGGCCGACCTAGTCCTGCTCAACACCTGCCATATCCGCGAAAAGGCCGCTGAAAAGGTCTACTCGGCGCTTGGCCGCCTGCGCGACATGAAGAAGCGCAAGGCAGCCGACGGTCGCGCGATGATGATCGGCGTGACCGGCTGTGTTGCCCAGGCCGAAGGCGAGGAAATCCTGCGCCGCGCGCCTGCCGTGGACGTCGTCATCGGCCCGCAGACCTATCACCGCCTGCCCCACGCGCTGCGCCGCGCCAAGGAGGGCCAGCGGGTCGTCGATACGGAATACGCGCTCGAGGATAAGTTCGAGCATTTGCCGATCGCCGAGAAGGGCAAGATCCGCTCGCGCGGCGTCACGGCTTTCCTGACCGTCCAGGAAGGCTGCGACAAGTTCTGCACTTTCTGCGTGGTTCCTTACACTCGCGGCTCGGAAGTATCCCGGCCGGTTCAGCAGATCGTCGAAGAGGCTGAGAAACTTGTGGACGGAGGCGTCCGCGAAATCACGCTTCTCGGCCAGAATGTCAATGCCTGGCACGGCGCCGGCCCGAACGGTCAGGCCTGGAGCCTCGGCGACCTGCTCTACCGTCTGGCGGAAATTCCAGGCCTTGCCCGGTTGCGCTACACGACCAGCCATCCCCGCGACATGGACGACCGCCTGATCGGCGCCCATAGCGATCTGCGCAAGCTGATGCCCTATCTGCACCTGCCGGTCCAGTCGGGTTCGAACCGCATTCTGAAGGCCATGAATCGTCGCCATACGACGGCAGAATATCTGGCCTTGATCGATAAAATCCGCTCTGCACGCCCCGATATCGCCCTTTCGGGTGACTTTATCGTCGGTTTTCCGGGGGAGACAGAGGAGGATTTTGCGGATACACTAAAGCTCGTGGAGGATGTGCGTTACGCTCAGGCCTTCTCGTTTAAATATTCAACGCGCCCTGGTACACCCGGCGCGGAACTGAAGGACCAGGTGCCCGAAGAGATCAAGGCTGATCGGCTGGAACGTCTGCAGGCGCTGCTTCTGAAGCAGCAGCAGGAGTTCGCCGAGGCCTGTGTGGGCAAGGTCATCGATCTCCTGCTCGAAAAGCCCGGCAGAATGCCCGGACAGTTGATCGGCCGATCCCCCTGGCTTCAGTCTGTGAATGTTGATGCAAAAGCATCGCAAATCGGTGACATTATTAACGTGCGAATCACCGGAACCAGCACGAACAGCTTATTTGCTGACGTGGTATAGGTTTCGGACAGCCAAAGGAGCCTGACCGCTTGAACGGACAAGAATTGGTTTCTTCCTCATCGCGCCAGCCACGCATCGCGAGCGACGCCAATCACTTCGTCCTGACGTTCGAGAACAATAGGTTCGCCAGCGAGCTATTTGGTCAGTTCGATCAGAATCTGAAGCTTCTTGAAGAGCGGCTCGGCATCGATGCCCGCGCCAGGGGCAATTCCGTTGTCATCACGGGGGATGTGCTCACCACCAACCAGGCGCGTCGCACGCTCGACTATCTCTATGACAAGCTGCAGAAAGGCGGGAGCGTGGAACGATCCGACGTCGAGGGCGCAATCCGGATGGCGGTTGCCACCGATGACCAACTGAGCCTGCCGACCATGGAAAAGAAGGCAAAGCTCACCATGGCGCAGATTTCCACCCGCAAGAAGACCATCGTTGCGCGCACGCCGACGCAGGATGCCTATATGCGGGCGCTGGAACGCGCCGAGCTCGTCTTCGGCGTCGGTCCGGCCGGCACCGGCAAGACCTATCTCGCCGTCGCTCATGCCTGCCAGCTTCTGGAGCGCGGCGCCGTCGAAAAGATCATCCTGTCGCGTCCGGCCGTGGAGGCCGGCGAGCGTCTCGGCTTCCTGCCAGGCGACATGAAGGAAAAGGTCGATCCCTATCTGCGCCCGCTCTATGACGCGCTTTACGACATGATGCCGGCCGACAAGGTCGACCGTGCCATTACCGCCGGCGTCATCGAAATCGCGCCGCTCGCCTTCATGCGCGGCCGTACGCTTGCCAACGCGGCCGTCATCCTGGACGAAGCGCAGAACACGACCTCGATGCAGATGAAGATGTTCCTGACGCGTCTCGGCGAGAATTCGCGGATGATCATCACCGGCGACCCGAGCCAGATCGACCTGCCGCGTGGCGTGAAGTCCGGCCTCGTCGAGGCCTTGCACCTACTCCACGACATCGAGGGCATCTCGATCGTGCGCTTCAAGGATACGGATGTCGTCCGTCATCCGCTCGTCGGCCGCATCGTCAGGGCCTACGACGCCACCTATGCGGCGCCGGCTGATGGCATCGAGGTCGACCGACAGAACTGATGCCGCAACTCGATATCCAGATCAGCGTCGAAGAGGGCGACTGGCCCTCTGAGGAGACGCTTCAGACGCTTGCAGAGCGCGTTCTCGGCACGGCCGCGACCTACCTGCACAAGGTTGCCGGTCAGCCATTCCCCGAGGTAGCGCCGGAGCTTTCGCTGGTCTTTACCGACGATGCCTCGATCCGGGAGATCAACGCGGAATGGCGCAGCCAGGACAAGCCGACCAACGTGCTCTCTTTCCCGGCCTTTCCACTTCAGCCCGGCAGCAAGCCGGGGCCGATGCTGGGTGATATCATCATCGCCAGGGAGACGGTGGAGCGCGAGGCGGTCGAACTGGAAAAGAGTTTTGACGACCATCTGACGCACCTTATGGTGCACGGCTTCTTGCATCTCTTTGGGTACGACCATATGAATAATGCAGAAGCCGAAACTATGGAGGGCCTCGAGACTCGCATTTTGGCGAACCTTGGCCTATCTGATCCCTATGCGGGGCAAGACCCGATCGATTAGGAACCATGAGCGACTTTACAGCGAAGCCGGCCACCGAGGCCAAAGACGGTGCCGACGCCTCCTCCGATGAGGGTGGCAGTAGTAGCAACGGCAAGCACGTCAACCGATCATCCTTCTGGACCCGGGCAACTCGTATCTTGCGTCCGGCGCAGGGTTCCCGGTTGCGCGAGGATCTTGCCGATGCGCTGATGACCGATGCGGCAGGCGACGATGCCTTCTCGCCCGACGAAAGGGCGATGCTGCACAACATCCTGCGCTTCCGCGAAGTGCGCGTTGCCGACATCATGGTGCCGCGCGCCGATATCGAGGCGGTGGACCAGAACATCACCATCGGCGAACTGATGATCCTCTTCGAGGAATCCGGTCGCTCCCGCATGCCGGTCTATTGCGACACGCTCGATGATCCGCGCGGCATGATCCATATCCGCGATCTTCTTTCCTATGTGGCAAAGCAGGCGCGCAACAAGCGACGGGCGCCTGCGAAATCGACAAAGGCAGCGCCGGCGCCGATCGTCGAGATCGTTGCCGAAAACATTCAGAAGGCGCCGCGATCGGCCAAGCCGAATTTCGATCTCGCCCGGGTCGATTTGCAGAAAACCGTCGCCGAAGCCGGCATCATCCGCAAGATCCTCTTCGTGCCGCCCTCGATGCTGGCTTCCGATCTCCTGCGCCGCATGCAGGTCAACCGCACGCAGATGGCGCTGGTCATCGACGAATATGGCGGCACCGACGGCCTCGCTTCTCATGAGGACATCGTCGAAATGGTCGTCGGCGATATCGATGACGAACATGATGACGAAGAAGTGATGTTCAAGCAGGTGTCGGAGGATATGTTCATCGCCGATGCCCGCGTCGAGCTGGAAGAGATCGCCGAGGCGATCGGCCCTGATTTCGACATCAGCGAACAAGTGGACGAGGTCGACACGCTCGGCGGCCTGATCTTCTCTGCACTTGGCCGCATTCCTGTTCGCGGCGAGGTGGTTCAGGCCCTTCCGGGCTTTGAATTCCACATTCTTGATGCCGACCCCCGGCGCATCAAGCGCGTGCGCATCACCCGCAAGCGCCACGCCGTCCGCCGCCGTCCGGCCAAGACGGATGGTGATGGCAGCACGCCGGACCGCGAAGCCCCGACGCCGGACAATCTTCCGGACGATCCGGCTGCCGGACGGAGCGCTGCCGGCTAAGCCGGCGGCTTCCCTTACGAAACACGACAAGACGCCGCTTTTTTGAAAGACTGCGCATCAGGTGATTCGCGGCAAAGATAGGAGCGCGCGCATGGAATGGCTTGCGGGCAGGATCATTCTCGCATGGGGTTTCAAGCGCGCATTATTGGCCATTCTCGCAGGGGCGATCGGCGTTCTGGCATTGCCGCCCTTCGGCTTCTTCGCCGCCATGTTCGTCTCCTTCACGCTGCTGGTCTGGCTGTTGGATGGGGCGGCAGCGGCGCCCGGCAGCGGCTTCCTGCGGCGGCTCTGGCCGGCCTTTGCCACCGGCTGGCTGTTCGGCTTCGGCTATTTCGTCGCTGGCCTCTGGTGGCTCGGCCATGCGCTTCTGATCGATGCCGATGAATTCGCCTGGGCCCTGCCGCTGGCAATCCTCGGGCTGCCTGCCTTCCTTGCCATCTTCTATGGCGTGGCGACGGCGCTCGCCCGACTGGTCTGGTCCGACGGCATGGGGCGGATCGCCGCCCTGGCCCTCGGTTTCGGCATTCTCGAATGGCTGAGAACTTTCGCCTTTACCGGCTTTCCCTGGAACGCCATCGGCTATGGCATCATGCCGATCCCTCTCATGATGCAGTCGGCGCATCTGGTCGGGATGCTCGGAGTGACGGTCCTTGCCGTGTTCGTCTTCTCGGCCCCCGCCCTTCTCGGCACCCGCCAAGGCGCCGCGCCGGGGATCGGCCTTGCCATCATCTTTTTCGCCGCCCATCTCGGCTATGGCTATTACGCCCTGCATCAGCCGGAGCCGCCGGCCGATGCGGCTGGGAAAGCGCCGATCGTGCGCATCGTTCAGCCGGAGATCGATCAGGAAGACAAGATGGATACGGATGCGGACCGCGCTGCGATCTTCGAGAAGCATCTGTCGCTGTCAGCGCAGCCGCCGAAGGACGGCGGCAAGAAGCCCGATATCATCGTCTGGCCCGAGACTTCGATCCCCTTCATCCTGACCGATAACCAGGACGCCCTGACGCGCATTGCCGACGTCCTTGATGACAACCAGATCCTGATTGCCGGAGCCGTCCGCGCCGAGGACATGGGGCCGGGTGCGCCGCCGCGCTACTATAATTCCGTCTATGTCATCGATGGGAAAGGCCAGATCATAGGTGCCTCGGACAAGGTCCATCTCGTGCCCTTCGGCGAATACGTGCCTTTCGAGAACATCCTGCAGAACCTCGGCATAGAGAATGTGGTCGAAATGCCGGGCGGCTTTTCCGCCGCCTCGCGCCGGTCGCTGCTGACGCTGCCAAGTGGGGTGAAGCTCTATCCGCTGATCTGCTACGAGATCATCTTTCCGGACGAAATGACGCCGGATATCACAAAAGCGGATGCTATTCTTAACGTTACAAATGATGCCTGGTTTGGCGAGACACCCGGACCCTTTCAGCATTTCCAGCAGGCGCGCGTCAGGGCTGTCGAGCAGGGGTTGCCGCTGATTCGCAGCGCCAATACCGGGATCTCGGCGTTTGTCGATGCTCACGGACGTTTGATTTCCGGAATCGATTTTAATCAGCAAGGATTTGTCGACGCTACTCTGGGTAGTGCAACTCATTCGTATATCAACGATAAGGAAAGGAGAATATACTTCTGGTTGATTGTGGGAGGTATGGGTTTGATCGCTCTGATTTCACGTCTGGGTTTTATTTCAAGGGCGAATTGACCAAAAACCCCTAAAATTGCATAGTGGATTTCGTGGACCTTCTTAACGTAAATTAGAAGGCTGTAAGCACCTCATGTACAACGTGGCGTTATGGGGTGCTTCAAGGGCGGGCCGGGTCGCAGGATTACAATTCAACCGTTTGTTAGGGCTAAATGATGATTGAGAATAAAAAGAAGCCGAACCCGATCGATATCCATGTCGGCAGTCGGATCCGCCTCCGGCGCACTATGCTTGGCATGAGTCAAGAAAAATTGGGCGAAAGCTTGGGAATTACGTTCCAGCAAATCCAGAAGTATGAGAAGGGCACCAACCGCGTTGGCGCCAGCCGTCTGCAGAACATCTCGAGCATTCTTAACGTTCCGGTTTCCTTCTTTTTCGAGGATGCGCCGGGCGAGCAGTCCGGAGCGCTGACCGGCATGGCCGAGGCCTCCAGCTCGAACTACGTTGTCGACTTTCTGTCCTCCTCGGAAGGTCTTCAGCTCAACCGCGCTTTTGTGAAGATTTCCGACTCCAAGGTCCGCCGCAAGGTAGTGGAACTGGTCAAGGCTTTGGCCGCTGAGGCCGACGCGGAATAATTCATTCATATTTGAATATGCAAAAGGCGGCCTATTTGGCCGCCTTTTTTGTGTTTTCTGCAAAAAATTACCAATATCGGCCCCATATAAAGATATATTTATGTCCTTCTGTGCCTTGTCTTTCCGTCGCGAACTGACTAACACTGAAGGAAGATTTGTTCTTTGAGGGGAATCCCACATGCGCGCGAATTACCTGTTTACCAGCGAGTCAGTTGCCGAAGGTCATCCGGACAAGGTTTGTGACCGTATCTCCGACGAAATCGTCGATCTTGTTTACCGCGAAGCCGCCAAGACCGGCGTCAACCCCTGGGGCGTGCGCATTGCTTGCGAAACGCTGGCCACGACCAACCGCGTCGTCATCGCCGGCGAAGTTCGTCTTCCGCCGAGCCTGATGAAGAAGGACAAGAACGGCAACGACGTCATCAATCCGTCGAAGTTCAAGGCCGCCGCGCGCCGCGCCATCAAGGATATCGGCTACGAGCAGGACGGCTTCCACTGGAAGACCGCCAAGATCGACATCCTGCTGCATTCGCAGTCGGCTGACATCGCTCAGGGCGTCGACAACGCGTCCGACCAGCAGGGTGACGAAGGTGCCGGCGACCAGGGCATCATGTTCGGCTACGCCTGCAAGGAAACGCCGGACCTCATGCCGGCTCCGATCTACTATTCGCATAAGATCCTGCAGTTGCTCTCGATCGCCCGCAAGAAGGGCGAGGGCGAAGTCGCCAAGCTCGGTCCCGATGCCAAGAGCCAGGTCACCGTTCGCTACGTCGACGGCAAGCCTTCGGAAGTGACCTCCATCGTGCTCTCCACCCAGCACCTCGACGAGAGCTGGGATTCTGCCAAGGTTCGCTCCGTCGTTGAGCCCTATATCCGCGAAGCTCTCGGCGATTTGCCGATCGCTGCCGATTGCAGCTGGTACATCAACCCGACCGGCAAGTTCGTCATCGGCGGACCGGATGGCGATACGGGCCTGACGGGCCGCAAGATCATCGTCGACACCTACGGCGGTTCGGCAGCCCATGGCGGCGGCGCATTCTCCGGCAAGGACACGACCAAGGTCGACCGTTCGGCCGCCTATGCCGCACGCTATCTCGCAAAGAACGTTGTTGCTGCCGGCTTTGCCGATCGCTGCACGATCCAGATCGCTTACGCTATCGGCGTTGCTCAGCCGCTGTCGATCTATGTCGACCTGCATGGCACCGGCAAGGGTGTAACGGAAGATCAGGTCGAGTTCGCGATCCGCAAGAGCATGGACCTGTCCCCAACAGGCATCCGCCGTCATCTCGATCTCAACAAGCCGATCTACGCCAAGACCTCTGCTTACGGCCATTTCGGTCGCAAGGCTGGCCGCGACGGCTCGTTCTCCTGGGAGCGCACGGATCTGGTAAAGGCGCTCAAGGAAGCGCTGAACACCCGGGAAGCTGCATGACGGAACCGGAGCGCCGGAGCCGGGCGACGGAAGCATTCTACGGCCGGCGCAAGGGAAAACCCTTGCGCGAGCTGCAGGCCGAAAAGCTGAAGACGCTGCTCCCGGCATTCCTGATCGACCTCTCAGCGGCTCCCCCGGAGCCGCTGAGCAAGCTTTTCCCGGTGCCGGTCGAAAGATTGCGCCTGGAAATCGGCTTCGGCGGTGGGGAACATCTGATCCATCGTGCGCTGGAGCAACCTTCGACCGGCTTTGTCGGCGTAGAGCCCTTCGTCAATTCCATGCAGAAGCTCTTGTCGCGCATCGACGATACGGGCGCGCGCAACATCCGCGTCTATAATGACGATGCGACGCAATTGCTGGACTGGCTGCCGGACGCCTGCTTCGATCAGATCGACCTGCTCTATCCGGACCCGTGGCCGAAGCGGAAGCATTGGAAACGGCGCTTCGTCTCGAAGGTCAATCTGGACCGCTTCCATCGCGTCCTGAAGCCCGGCGGTCTATTCTGCTTTGCGTCTGATATTGATACCTACGTCAACTGGACGCTGCAGCACTGCCGCGACCACGGCGGTTTCGATTGGCTGGCCGAAAATGCAGCCGACTGGCTCACTCCCTATGAGGGTTGGCCGAGCACGCGCTATGAGGCCAAGGCCCGGCGCGAAGGGCGATCGTCCGCCTATCTGACGTTCCGCAGGATCTGATTTCCACCTTGCCTCGAAGCATCGCCTGCGATCTATTCGCCGGCGTCAACGGGGGAAGGCACCATGAGCTTTGAAGTCTACCTACAGCGTTTCGAGAATGGCAACACCGCGAGCTTCGCGCGCAGCCATGTCGAAGAGGTTTTTGGCCCTCGCATGACCCGGGCAGTCAACGAAGCGGGAATGATTGAGCTGACCTATCCGGAAGGAGGCGGCGGAACACTTCATGTCGGCATCGGACCGCAGATATCGAACATTACCATCTTCCGACCCGGCGGCGCCGAACTCTTTGACGATCTGTTTGTCCTGATGACGCGGGTTGGCGCGGTGCTCTATTGGCCCGACGAGCCGCCCTGCTTGGCAATTGCCACGAAGGATGCGGACGCTAACCTGTCAGCCGACATGCTGGCGGCGCTTGGGGCGGGTATTCTGGTGCATTCCGGCCGTGATATCATTGCAGCGATCAAGAGGATGATTTGATCGGAGGCGGCAGATGGCCGCCTCGTCAGGCATTTTCAATCAGTGAAGGCTGACGGTCTTCAGTTCGTCTTCGGCTGCCTTGTAGAAGGTGCTAGAGCGATTGTCGGTCAGAAGGATCGGCGTGCCGTCGGCGCCGAAAAGTGCCCAGAGGTCAACATCCGGATCGATATCCGGCGCTTCGGGGAAGCAGCGCGAGACCTCTTCGGAACGCATTTTGCGGATGTAACCGACTTCGCCGCTGCCCAGATGGGCAAGTTCGGTTTGTGTCAGTCGACCAGTGACTTCTCTCAGCAGCATTCGCGTGCCTCCAGCATGAGGGACCCAGCGGCATTGAGCCGTTGTCCTACTGTGAGACCGAAATGTTAATTTTTTTCACCATGCGGGCCGGTTCCGGTCGAATGAGGTCGACCGAAAGCAAACCATTTTTGAGACCGGCGCCGAGAACCTGCATGCCGTCGGCCAGCATGAACATGCGCTGGAACTGTCGTGCGGCGATACCGCGATAGAGATAGTCCCGCTCTTCGTGTTCGACCTGTCGGCCACGGATGATCAGCTGGTTCTCTTCCGTCGTCACATCCAACTCTTCCTCGGAAAAGCCGGCGACGGCCAGCGTGATGCGCAACCGCTCGGGCTCGCCGGAGATGCGGTCGGCGCGCAGGCGTTCGATATTGTAGGGAGGGTACCCGTCGCTGACCTTGGAGATCCGCTCAAGCGTCTTCTCCATTGCGTCGAACCCCAGAAGGAGTGGGCTGGCAAAAGGCGTAATTCGGCTCATCGTCTTTTAAGTCCTTGGGGGCAAGCGACCTTCCCGGACCTCGTATCGAGCATCCGGATAATGCTAATATGGGCATCGGCCCCAGTAAGCGCAAGACGACGGTCTTCCGTCGGGTGAAATCTCTGTGGTTACATTTATTCTGGCCGGCTACTTCCCGGAGCAGGCTTTGCTGTTGCTTGACAAAGGCGGCAACGGTCCCCATCAAACCATACTGGCGATGGCAAAACGCAATCCGGCTGTGGGCTAATTGCGATTCGTCTGGCCCAAAGGGTTGCTGACAGCGGCCTCAAAATGCTCCCTTTACGGAGTTAGGGAACAGCGCAGAAGGCGCCTTCGGGCGCCAATGCAAGGAATTGAAAGAGACCCAGGGACCATGGCCGAGCCACGAAAGATTATCATCGATACCGATCCGGGACAGGATGATGCCGCCGCAATCATGCTGGCCTTTGGCAGCAGGGAAGAGCTCGAGGTGCTGGGCATCACGACGGTCGCCGGCAACGTGCCGCTGTCTCTGACCAGCCGCAATGCGCGCATCATCTGCGAGCTGTGCGACCGCCGCGACATCAAGGTCTTTGCCGGCGCCGACAGGCCGATCGCCCGCAAACTGGTGACCGCCGAACATGTGCATGGCAAGACGGGTCTCGACGGCCCTGAACTCGCCGAGCCGACCATGGCGCTGCAGGCGCAGCACGGAGTCGATTTCATCGTGGAGACATTGCGCAACGAGCCGGAAGGTTCCGTCACGCTCTGCACCCTAGGCCCCTTGACCAATGTCGCCATGGCTTTCCAGAAGGCGCCCGATGTCGTCGGCCGGGTGCGTGAGCTTGTCATGATGGGCGGCGGCTTCTTCGAGGGCGGCAACATCACGCCGGCTGCCGAGTTCAATATCTACGTCGACCCCGAAGCCGCCGATATCGTTTTCCGCTCCGGTGTTCCAATCGTCATGATGCCGCTCGATGTCACGCATCAGCTGCTGACGAAAAAGGATCGCGTCCAGCGCATGGCCGATATCGGTACGCCGCCTGCCATTGCCATGGTCGAGATGCTGCAGTTCTTCGAGCGTTTCGATGTCGAGAAGTATGGATCCGACGGCGGCCCGCTCCACGACCCGACGACGGTTGCCTATCTCTTGAAGCCGGAGCTGTTTCAGGGCCGGGAGTGCAATGTCGAGATCGAGACCAAGTCGGAACTGACGGTCGGCATGACCGTGGTCGATTGGTGGCACGTGACCGACCGCAAGCGCAATGCCAAGGTCATGCGCAATGTCGACGCCGACGGCTTCTTCGCGCTCCTGACCGAGCGATTCGCCAGGATTTGACGTCACAGACGAGATATTTGTTTGCATGAAAAAAGCCGCCGGATCGCTCCGGCGGCTTCTTAACTTCGGCAGCTTATCGTCTCTCAGAATTCTTCCCAATCATCCTGAGCAAGCGCGGTTGCGCCCTGGACCTGCGGCTGAGGGCGGCGAGCCGGTGCCGGCGCGGGAGCCGCGCGGCGGACCGGCGTGGGTGCGCGCATCTGCTGGGCCGCAGCGCGCAGCGCGGCGATAGGCTGAGCACCCTGGCCGGAGATGCGGAAGCGGGTGACCAGCGCCTTCAGGGTCTGGGCCTCGTCGTTCAGCGCGACGCTGGCGGCAGTCGTTTCTTCCACCATGGCAGCATTCTGCTGGGTGACCTGGTCCATCTGGTTCATCGCGGAGTTGATCTCCTTGAGCCCGATTGCCTGTTCGCTGGCGGATGCCGAGATCTGGCGGATGAGGCCGTTGATCTCCATGACCTGCTCGGCGATTTTGTGCAGCGCGCTGCCGGTCCGGCCGACGAGATCGACGCCTTCCTTGACCTGACCGGCCGAGGTGTTGATGAGCGTCTTGATCTCCTTGGCGGCATTGGCCGAACGCTGGGCCAGTTCGCGCACTTCCTGGGCAACGACCGCAAAGCCTTTGCCGGCTTCACCGGCGCGGGCCGCTTCGACGCCGGCATTCAGCGCCAGCAGGTTGGTCTGGAAGGCGATCTCGTCGATGACGCCGATGATGCGCGAGACCTCGGTCGAGGATTGCTCGATACCCTGCATGGAGGCGATCGCCTTCTGGACGATCCCGCCTGATTTCTCGGCATCCTCGGATGCTGCATTGACGCTTGCCGCAGCCGTGCGGGCGTTCTCGGCGCTGGAGTTGACCTGGGCGGTAAGCTCATTCAGCGCTGCGGCAGTTTCCTCGAGGCTTGCTGCCTGCTGTTCGGTGCGGCGGGCGAGATCCGAAGCGCTGTTGCTGATCTCGCCGGTACCGTTGCCGATATTGCCGACGCTGAGGTTCATCGTGCCGATGGTCTCTTCGAGGCTGGCGAGCGCATTGTTGAAGTCTTCCTTCAGCTGGGCATACTCGCCCGGGAAGGTCTCGGCGATGCGATAGCCGAGATTGCCATGCGAGAGCTCGGCCAGGCTTTCACCCAGCGTCGAGACGATGCGCCGCTGCAGCGCGACGGAGTCGTTGCGTTCCACTTCAGAGCGGGTGCGCTCGGATTCGGCGGCGTGACGCTGCTCGTTGGCTTCGCTTTCTAGCCGCTTCGTGTCGGCAAGCGCAAAGCGGAAGCCTTCGAGAGCCTTGGCGACTGAGCCGATTTCGTCTGCACGATCCTGGCCGGCAACCGGCTCGGCGTAATTGCCGGCGCTGAGGCTGCCGACGCTGGCGACGAGACCGCCGAGCGGGCTCTGCACGAAGGAGCGAACCGCGAAGTAGAGTGCGAGCATGACGGCAGCGAGCACGATCAGGCCGGCAATGATCATCGTATAGGTCTGGTCAGTGACCGGTCCGGCGACGGCGCTGTGCGGCACATCGACGAGAACGACCCAGGTGGCGTTCAGGCCGGGGACAGCGAAGGGATAAACAACGCGGTCATAGGGCTCGCTGGTATCCTTGCCGAGATCCTTGATGAGGCCCGGTGTCTGTGAGCTCAGCGCGGACTTGACCTTCTCGATGCCGTCGCCCTGATAGTCCTTCATCAGCAGCTTGGCATCGGGCGCAACCAGCCACTTGCCACCCTGGGAAACCAGCATGACGCGGCCGCTGCCGAAGGGGTGCAGCTTCTGCAGCTTGTCCGAAAGCGAGGCGAGCGAGATGTCGACGCCGGCAACACCGATCATCTTGCCGTTCGACAGGACCGGATAGGCGATCGAGCTCATGAGGGTCGGAACGTCGGTGCCCTCGGCCATATAAGGCGCAGTGATGGCGCCCTTACCGCTGTCGGCGGCGAGCTTCCACCATTCAGCCGTATAGTCGTTGTCGAAGGTGGAGAACTGGATGCCGCCATCCTTGGTCTTCGACCAGTAGGGCGTGAAGGCACCCTTCTCGTTTACGCCTTGATCCTTGTTGTTGGCCAGTTCCATCGTCTTGCCGTCGAAGGTGCCAAGCTGTTCGCAGAACCAGCTGCCGAAGGCGAAGGCATTCTGCTCAACATTTGCCTTGAGGATGTTGATGATGCCCTTGCGATCGAGATTATGTCCGGCATGTGCGCGGCCGACAATGCCGGCCATCGAGCGGGCGGCGCTGGCGAGTTCGCCGATATTGGCGGCGATCTCGTTGGAGATCGACTTGGCTTCCGAATTCGCCTGATCCATGGTCAGGGTCTGCACACGGTCGCGTGTTTGAGAGATCAAATAGAAATTCGAGATGAAAAGCACGAGCGCAATCGCGACACCGGTCACCAAGATGAGCTTGGCCGCGAGCGACTTCATACGGAAGATGGACATCATTCCCTCGAGAAAACGATGCTTCGGATGACATTATCCGCGGGCAAGGTCGGTACAGGAGGATCCCATCATGGGATCGCCGGGGGATCCGTCAGCACGATGATAGGTGCCGCAGGCTGCACCAAATATGGTCCACAACCGCAAAAATTTGATTAATTGCACCTTTATTGAACGCTCGGAAACGCCGGAAAACCGGCGTTTCGCTCAATGCGACGCATCCTGTTTCAACCGCGACCTTGGGGCCGTCTCAGAGCTTGGCGGCGACTTCGGATGCGACAGGAATCGACGGCTGCGCGCCCGCCTTCAGGCAGGCAAGCGATCCGGCAACGGCGGCGCGACGGAGCGCTGCCTCGAACTCCAGTCCGTCGTCGAGGCTGGCTGCGAAATAGCCGCAGAACGTATCGCCTGCCCCGACCGTATCGACGGGTTCGATGACGAGCCCCTTTGCCCTGGAGATGTGGCCGTCGCGAATGGCGATGACGCCGTCGCCGCCGAGTGTCACGATCAAGGTCTGGCCGGTCTCGCCGTGCAGCCGCTTGAGCGCCTCTTCGCGATCAGCAGCAGTCATGCCTTCTTGCGCCGCCAGCCGTTCGAACTCGGTCTCGTTGGCGATCACGATGTCGGCCAGCCGACCGAGGCGGGGCGCGTCGGGAATGAGTGGCGCGAGATTGAGGATCGTCGTAACACCCTTCGCCTTCGCTTCCGACAGCGCCTGCTCGACGGCAGCGACGGGGATTTCAAGCTGAAGCATGAGAGTATCTTCAGGCTGAAGCGCTGCGACGGCCGCCGTGGCATCCGCTGATGTCACCGTTCCATTTGCGCCCGGGACGACCGCGATCATGTTTTCTCCGTCGCCACCGACGAGGATGAGCGCCGTACCTGTTGGCTCCGACACACGCTTGACGGCGGAAAGGTCGGTTCCGGCGCCATCCAGCAATTCAAGGGCGGGGCTCGCAAATCCATCCTGACCGACGGCTCCGGACATGCGCACCGACGAACCGGCGCGGCGGGCGGCGAGCGCCTGGTTGGCGCCTTTGCCGCCGGCTGCCGTCGAGAAGCCGTTGCCGGCAACGGTCTCGCCGGGCTTCGGCAGGCGCTCGGTGGTGGCGATAAGGTCCATATTGATGGAGCCGAAAACAGTGATCATGGAATGGGTCCGCCCTAACTGATTTTGGCGCGACACTGCCTGAAGCGGTCAGTCCTCGTCAACCACCCGAAGCTTCAGAAGTCCCGTCCGGCTCTCCACAGTCTTCGGCGCCTCGGCCACGGTTTCCGATTTCGGACCGGCTTCGAATTCCAGCGCCTCGATCCTCTGGCCACGGCGCGTCAGTTTGTCCGCTGATGTGACGATCATGTCGACATCCTTCTGTGCCATGGCGAAATGCCCCTGCAGCTTGCGGACCCGCTCGTCGAGCCGGGAAAGGTCGTCCATCAGATGCGCCACTTCGCCCTGGATCAGATGCGCCTGCTCGCGCATCCGCTGATCCTTGAGAACGGACTGGATGACCTGGATCGACAGCATCAGCAGCGACGGCGAAACGATGACGATCCGCGCCCGATGCGCCTTTTGCACGATCGTTTCGAAATTCTCGTGGATTTCGGCGAAGATCGATTCCGATGGCACGAAGAGGAAAGCCGTGTCCTGCGTCTCGCCCTGGATCAGGTATTTCTCCGACACATCACGGATATGGACATCCATGTCGCGCCGGAATTGCTGGGCCGCCGCCTTGGCCTGCTCGGGACCGCCGGCGTCTCGGATGGCATTCCACGCCTCCAACGGAAATTTCGCGTCGATGACCAGTGGCGGCAGGCCGTTCGGCATCTGGATCGTGCAATCCGGGCGCGATCCGTTCGAAAGTGTCTGTTGAAAGGTATAAGCGCCCATCGGCAGTCCGTCCGCAACGATCGTCTCCATGCGCGACTGGCCGAAGGCGCCGCGGGTCTGCTTGTTGGACAGGATCGCCTGAAGCCCGACCACATCCTTCGCCAAAGACTGGATATTGGTCTGGGCGGCATCGATGACGGCAAGACGCTCCTGCAGCCGCCTCAGGTTTTCATGGGTCGTCCGCGTCTGTTCGCCGATGGTGGCGTTCATCCGCTGCGTCATTCCGTCGAGCCGCTGGCCTATCGATTGGTTGAGTTCCGCCTGCCTCGATCCGAACACCTCGGCCATGGTGGCAAGCCGGCCCTGCATCTCGGCCTGGACCCGCAGCAGCTCCGCCATTCCCCTCTCGCTGTCTGCGGCGCGATCCGCCGCCTCCTGCGATCGCCGCCTGACAGTCGCGGCACAAAAGATTAAGACCGCCACGCAAAGGGCGAGAGCGCCAGCCGAGACGAGCAATGTCGTCATCGGAACGGCATGGCCAAGAATGAGGATGGTTTCGGCAGGAGCGTTCGCAGGGTTCATGGCGCGAGCATAACAAAATAAATCACAATATCCAGATCAAAACGTGAACAAAGTTACCGGAGCGAGAGATACTTACCGAACTTCACTTTTTGAGAGGCTACTTAACCAATGATCAACGATATTCGCAGAAGTGTATTGCCAAATGACATTTTCTTCGTTCGCCACCCATTCGGGCCCCGCGTTTACCAGAATAGAGATTTGACAATGAAGTCCGAGACATCAGAGACCGCGCTGAAAGAACGCCTGGATTTCATTGAGATGGACGAGGCGACGCGCCGGACCCTTCGCGATCTGCGCCCCACGTTGACCGGCTTGTTGGGCGGTGCTCTCGACAAGTTCTACGACAAGATGGGCCGGACGCCTGCCGTTTCCCATTTCTTCCGCGACAAGTCGCATATGGCTGGGGCGAAAAAGGCGCAACAGGGCCATTGGGGCAATCTTTCGAACGGCAATTTCGATCAGACCTATGTCTCCGGCGTTACGACTGTCGGCAAGACCCATGCCCGTATCGGCCTTGAGCCCCGCTGGTATATCGGCGGCTATGCGCTGGTCATGTCGGAACTGGTCAAGGGCGTCATGGAGAAGCAATGGCCCTTCATGTTCGGCAGGCAGCACGCCAAGGCACTGGGCGAGAAGCTCTCCGCCGTGATCAAGGCCTCTCTACTTGACATCGACTATTCGATCTCCGTCTACCTTCAGGCCATCGAGGAGAAGCGCCAGGCGCTTGAGGCAGAACGTGCCCGGGCCGAGGCCGACCAGCAGATCGCCATGGACCATCTGCGTCGCGGCCTAGACGCTCTGTCGAAGGGAAATCTGGAAGCGACGCTGCCGGAGGACCTGCCGGGCAACTTCCGCCAGATGGCGGCAGACTACAACAACGCCGTTGCGTCACTGCGTCACTCCATCGTCTCGGTGCGCAAGCGCTCCGACGGCATCATGAGCGGCACTGACACGATTACCAAGGCAACTGATGATCTTGCCATGCGCACCGCGCAGCAGGCGGCAGGCGTCGAGGAAAGCTCGGCGGCCCTGCAGCAGCTTTCGGTCAGCGTCGGCCAGACGGCTGCGAACGCTCAGAAGGCCTCGGCTGCCGTCAGCGACACCCAGCATCAGGCAAAGAGCTCGGGCGAACTGGTCACCAGCGCGGTTTCCGCCATGGCCGAGATCGAAAAATCCTCGACCGAAATCTCCAAGATCATCGGCGTCATCGACGAGATCGCCTTCCAGACCAACCTTCTGGCGCTGAATGCCGGCGTCGAGGCAGCACGTGCGGGGGATGCGGGCAAGGGCTTTGCCGTGGTCGCGCAGGAAGTTCGCCAGCTGGCGCAACGCTCGGCCGAAGCAGCCAAGGAGATCAAGAACTTGATCTCCCAGAGCTCCGCGCAGGTCGATGCGGGCGTCGATATCGTCTCGAATACTGGCACGGCGCTGACCGACATGATCAGCCGCATCGACGGCATCAACCGCTTCGTCGCGGACATTGCATCAGCCGCCAAGGATCAGGCGCTGGGCGTCAGCGAGGTCAGTGTCGCCATCCGCAACATGGACACCATCACCCAGCAGAACGCGGCCATGGTCGAGCGTACCTCGGCCGAGACGAAGCAACTCCGTACCGAAGTGGACAATCTGATCGACCTGCTGAGCGGCTTTGCAACGCGCCTCGACGGGAAAGCGATCGAGCCGGTCACGGACCGCCGCGCAGCCTGAGCGCGGCTTTCGGCAAAAAACACTTTGCCCGCCAAGTTGATAATTCCCTCCCGTAACAAGATGCGTTATGGGAGACTTCATGACGATCAAGCCTCTTATCATTCTGCCCGATCCCCTGCTGCGCCAAGCGTCCACTCCGATTGAGCGCGTGGACGTTGATATCAAGCGCCTTGCCGACGACATGCTTGAAACCATGTACGATGCCCCTGGTATCGGGCTGGCCGCCATCCAGATCGGCGTACCCCGCCGCATGCTGGTTATCGATGTTGCCCGCGAGGGCGAGGAAAAGCAGCCGCTCGTCTTCATCAATCCGGAAATCCTTACCTCTTCGGACGAGCGTTCGGTCTATGAAGAGGGCTGCCTGTCGATCCCGGATTATTATGCCGAAGTCGAGCGGCCGGCGACGGTAAAGGTCAAGTATCTGGACCGCGACGGCAAGGAACAGCTGGTCGATGCCGATGGCCTGCTCGCCACCTGCTTGCAGCACGAGATCGACCACCTGAACGGCGTTCTCTTCATCGACTATATCTCGCGGCTGAAGCGGGAAATGGTGATCAAGAAGTTCACCAAGGCGGCCAAGACCAAGGCGCTCTGAGTCGGCGGTTGAAAATGCCGCCTGCCATCCCTATGATATCGCTGATATCAAAATAGGAGGTGCTTATGGGTGATCTTCTGATCCGCAATGTGCCGGAAGCAATGAAGCTCGATATTGCCGAGCTCGCCGAGAAGAACGGCAACAGCCTTTCGGATGAGGCAAAGAACCTTTTGCGAAAGGGCATGATCGCGACTCACGCAGACATGGAGCCGAACGGCGGTTCCACCTTCGACGCGATCCGTAGGGCGTTTGTGGATGCGGGCGCATCGGGCGACGAGTTTGCCAAGATCATGGATGAGATCGAGGCTGAACGTAAGACTGACTTCGGCAGGCCCGTCGAGGACTTTGAATGATCGTTCTCGATACGAACGTCGTTTCGGAATTGGGAAAAGAGCGTCCGCAAGAGAATGTCCTGAGCTGGATCGCCCGAGAAGATAATTCCAGCTTCTATCTCTGTTCCGTCGTCGTGATGGAGCAGATTTATGGGGCCGAAAAGACCTTCCTCAAGTCCGGCTCTGATCGTTTCTACCGCGCCCTCGACAATCTGATGACGGGTCAGTTTCGAAATCGCGTTCTGGAGTGGAACATTGTAGCCGCGATCGAGACCGGAAGGCTGCGCGCCCGACGAGAAGCCATTGGCCGGCCGATCTCGGTTCAGGACGCCATGATCGCCGCGATCTGCCTCGCGCATGGCGCGACGCTGGCGTCGCGCAATACAAAAGACTTCGAGGGGCTTGATCTCAAGCTCGTAAACCCGTTTGAAGGCGCCTGAACAAAATAGTGGACGCTTGAATGTCGCTTAGCATCATCTTCATGGGTACGCCCGAATTTTCGGTCCCGACCTTGCGCGCCCTGGTCGATGCTGGCCACAGGATCGTCGCCGTCTATGCGCAACCGCCACGTCCAGGCGGGCGGCGTGGCCTCGATCTGCAGAAATCTCCGGTGCATCAGGCGGCAGAGTTGCTGGGCCTGCCCGTGCTGACGCCCATAAATTTCAAAAATCAGGAAGATCGTCAGCGTTTCATTGACTTCAAGGCCGACGTTGCAGTTGTCGTCGCCTACGGCCTGCTGTTGCCACAGGCGATCCTCGATGGCACGCGCCATGGCTGCTATAACGGCCACGCCTCGCTATTGCCGCGCTGGCGCGGTGCCGCCCCCCTGCAACGTGCGATCATGGCCGGCGACAAGAAGACCGGCATGATGGTCATGAAGATGGACAAGGGTCTGGATACCGGCCCGATCGCCCTGACGCGGGAGGTCGAGATCAGCGAGGCCATGACCGGGGGCGAATTGCACGACAAGATGATGTTTGTCGGCGCCAAGGCGATGGCCGAGGCGATGACGAAGCTCGAACTGGACGAATTGCCCCTGACGCCGCAGCCGGCGGAAGGCGCGATCTATGCCGCCAAGATCGACAAGGGCGAGACGCGTATCGATTTCGCCAAGTCGGGCGTAGAGGTGCACAATCACATTCGCGGCCTTTCGCCTTTCCCCGGCGCCTGGTTCGAGGCGGCGATTGCCGGGAAACCTGAGCGGATCAAGGTGCTTGGCTCGCAGGTTGCGGAAGGCGTCGACCAGCCCGGCGAGGTGCTGACGGATGATCTCGTCATCGCCTGTGCGAGCGGTGCCGTGCGCCTGACGAGACTGCAGAGGGCCGGCGGCAAGCCGCTCGATGCGGCCGATTTCCTGCGCGGCACACCGATAGCGCCGGGCACGAGGCTTGCCTGATGCCGCGATACCGCATGACCGTCGAATATGACGGTATCCCCTATGTCGGCTGGCAGCGTCAGGACAATGGCCCTTCGGTTCAAGGCGCGATCGAAAAGGCGATCCTGTCGCTGACATCAGAGACCGTGTCCATTCGCGGTGCCGGCCGCACCGATTCCGGCGTGCATGCCATGGGCCAGGTAATGCATGCGGATCTGTCGAAGGAGTGGTCGACCTTCAAGCTGCAGAATGCGCTGAACGCCCATTTGAAGCTCGGCGGAGAGCGGGTCTCGGTCTTCGATGTCAAGGAGGTCGATGCTCGCTTCGACGCCCGTTTTTCAGCGCTGCGCCGGCACTATCTCTATCGCATCATCAGCCGCCGCGCACCGCTCGCCCTCGAACTCGGCCGTGCCTGGTGGGTCGCAAAGCATCTGGACCACGAGGTCATGCATGCCGCGGCGCAGACACTGGTCGGCAAGCACGATTTCACCACCTTCCGCTCCGCCCATTGCCAGGCAAACAGTCCTGTCAGAACGCTCGACCGGCTGGATGTGACGCGCAGCGGCGATCTGATCGAAATCCGCGCCACGGCCCAGAGTTTCCTCCACAACCAGATACGTTCCTTTGCCGGCACGCTGAAAATGGCGGGCGAAGGCAAGTGGACGCCCGATGACGTAAGAGCGGCGCTGGAGGCTCGTGACCGCAAGGCCTGCGGCCCTGTCGCTCCGCCGGAAGGGCTTTATTTCATGCAGGTGGATTATCCGGACGATCCGGATTTCTGCCCCGTCTCGCTTGACGAGGCAGACGAGTGATCGCTCTTCAGCTTGGCGGATAGATGCCGAGGAAGCGCTGCAGGAAATCGGTGAGCAGCATGGAAGGTACCAGAAGCACCAGCGTCAAACCACCGACGAAGAGCGGATACGCGCCGCAGATCATCCGCAGGATGCGGGCGAGCACAAAGATCAGCGCCAGCATCAGCGCGTACCAGAGTATGGCGGTCAGCCCTTCCGATCCCGGCACGAAAGCGACGAATGCGATCAAAAGCGCATTGAGATAGGACAGCGGCAGGCCTAGCCAGTTGACGGTCACCACGATCGGCGCGAATTTTTCGCCCGTCTTGAAGATGAGCAGCATCACGCCGGCGAGGATCAGCGGCACCAGCCAGCTTGCCGCTTCCACCAGTCCAAGCCGAAAGAAGAATGCAGGCCCGACCGAGCTTTGGGGCGGCATGGCAGCCAGATAGAGACGCTCCCACCATATCCATGTAATACCCATCGGTGGGATGCACCAAAGGATCGCCCAGAAGGAGCGCAGGACGCCGCGATCGGAAATATCGAGATAGCGAAAGCCGCGCTGGTCCATGCGAACCAGCAGCCAGAGACCGGCGAGATAATATTGGACCTCCTTAAACGACGGCATTCGCAAACCATCGTTCGATGAAGGTTTCATAGATCACAGTCAGCGTCTCCATGTCCGAAAGCGCGACGCGCTCGTCGACCATGTGCATGGTCTGGCCGACAAGCCCGAACTCCACGACAGGGCAATAATCCTTGATGAAGCGCGCATCCGAGGTGCCCCCCGTCGTCGACAGTTTTGGCGCTTGGCCGGTGACCGTCTGGATCGAGGAGGAGAGCGAGGCGATCAGAGCGTTGTTGCGCGTCAGGAAGACATGGCTCGGCCGGTCCGCCCAGATGATTTCATATTTAGCCGGCTCACGGCCAGGGCGAAGTGTCTGGTCTGCTGCGGCCTTGTCCAGCCGCGCAATGATCTCCGCCTTCAGCGTGTCTGCCGTCCAGGTGTCGTTGAAGCGGATGTTGAAGCTCGCCGTTGCCTTTGCCGGAATGACATTGGTCGCCGCGTTGCCGACATCAACTGTCGTCACCTCGAGGTTCGACGGCTGGAAATTCTCAGTCCCGTGATCGAATGGCGGGTCCATCAGCGCCTGGGCCAGCGCCAGCATGCCACGCACCGGATTATCCGCCAGGTGCGGATAGGCCGCGTGACCCTGGACCCCATGAACGATGATCTTTCCCGAAAGCGAGCCGCGACGGCCGATCTTGATCATGTCACCGAGCCGGTCCGGATTGGTCGGTTCGCCGACGACGGCAGCGTCCCAGCGCTCACCTTTCTCGGCGGCCCATTGCAGGAGCTTGATCGTCCCGTTGATCGCAGGGCCTTCCTCGTCGCCGGTTATCAGGAAGGAGACGGAGCCTTTGGGCGCGCCATGCTTCTCGATGTAGCGGGCGACAGCCGCCGCAAAACAGGCAATCCCGCCCTTCATGTCGACCGCGCCACGGCCGAAAAGCTCGCCGTTGGCAATGTCAGCCGCAAAGGGCGGATGGCTCCAGGACGCTTCGTCGCCAACCGGAACCACATCCGTATGTCCGGCAAACATCAAATGCGGGCCGGCGTTTCCGAGCCGCGCATAGAGGTTTTCGATGTCGGGCATTCCGGCCTCCGATGCCGTCATGCGATCGACCTTGAAGCCGAGGGGCAAGAGCATGTCTGCAAGCGCAGAAAGCGCCCCGCCTTCGGCCGGCGTGACGGAAGGGCAGCGAATCAAAGTCTGAAGATTGGCAACGGGATCTGATGTCATCGGGGGCGGATTATCCGGCGGGAAATGGCAAAGCGATGGCAAGTCTGGAAAGACGTCATGAAAATTATCGCCCGTGAAAAATGGGCTCGGCGTCCTCCCATAAGAGGCGCCGCGAAACCGTGGCGCCTCGGTCTTCAGCGCTTAGTCGCGCAGCAGTTCGTTGATGCCGGTCTTCGAGCGGGTCTGCTCGTCGACACGCTTGACGATGACGGCGCAGTAAAGGCCGGGGCCGGGCTGGCCGTTGCCCATCGGCTTTGCCGCCGGCAGCGAGCCGGCGACGACGACGGAGTAGGGCGGCACTTCGCCATAGGTGATCTCGCCGGTGGCGCGATCGACGATCTTGGTCGACTTGCCGATGAAGACGCCCATGCCGAGCACGGATCCTTCACGAATGATGCAGCCTTCGACCACTTCCGAACGGGCGCCGATGAAGCAATTGTCCTCGATGATCGTCGGGCCGGCCTGCATCGGCTCCAGAACACCGCCGATGCCGACGCCGCCGGAAAGATGCACGTGCTTGCCAATCTGGGCGCAGGAGCCGACCGTCGCCCACGTGTCGACCATCGTACCTTCGCCGACATAGGCGCCGAGGTTGACGAAGGAGGGCATCAGGATCGCGTTCGGCGCGATATATGCCGAACGGCGGACGACGGCGTTCGGCACGGCGCGGAAGCCGGCTTCCCGGAAGCGGTTTTCGCCCCAGCCTTCGAACTTCGACGGTACCTTGTCCCACCAGGTGGAACCGCCCGGGCCGCCGTCGACGATCGCCATGTCATTCAGGCGGAAGGAGAGAAGGACCGCCTTCTTGAGCCACTGGTTGACGGTCCAGTTGCCGTCACTGCCCCGCTCGGCCACCCGCGCTTTACCCCCGTCGAGCAGTTCCAAAGCAGCTTCGACAGCGTCGCGAATTTCGCCGCGTGTCGACGTATTCACATTGTCGCGATTGTCGAAAGCAGCTTCGATGGTCTTTTCAAGCGAGGTGAGATCGGTGGCGCTCATGGGAAATCCTTAAACTTCAATGGATATCGTGCATGCCGGAGAATATCCGGAAATACTGTCGGTTGACCGGTGTTCTGCTCTACAGCAAGGCCCCGGAAAATGGAATGATTTTTCGGATTGGATTGTACTTGGCTTCAAGGCTTCAGGCGGCATATGAATCGAGAGGCTGTCCCGCAAATGCGGTGACGGGCCGGATTATCTATTGAAAGGCATTCTGAAATGGCAAAGGCGAAGAACGGCAAATTGCGGCGCAAGGACGGGGTCTGGGATCCGTTGAAGACGAGTTCCGCCGACAAGCAACGCGCCGAGGCCGTGCCGAAGACGCCGCAGTCGCTATCCCCAGCCTACCGCCTTGCCTATGCCGACGAGGATTTCCTCTGCCGCGAGGAATTGCGGCCGATCCGCCTGCAACTGGAGCTGTTGAAGACGGAAATGCTGCTGACGGAGCGCGGCATCAAGTCGACCGTCGTCATGTTCGGCGGCGCGCGTATTCCGGCGCCGGGCCAGGCCGCCTGGGCAGCGCGCAACGAGACGCAGCGCGCCAACCTGGAAGCGGCCTCGATCTATTATGATGAGGCACGCAAGTTTGCCCGTCTCTGCTCGAAATATTCGGCTGGCTTTGATTTCCATGAATATGTCATCGTTACAGGCGGCGGCCCTGGCGTGATGGAAGCGGGCAATCGCGGTGCAGCCGAGGTGGGAGCGCCTTCGATCGGCCTCAACATCGTTCTTCCGCACGAGCAGGCGCCCAACGTCTACGTGACACCGGAGCTGAGCTTCAATTTCCACTATTTCGCGATCCGCAAGATGCATTTCATGGTGCGGGCCAAGGCCATCGCGGTCTTCCCCGGTGGTTTCGGCACGATGGACGAGTTCTTCGAATGCCTGACACTCATCCAGACGGGGCGCATGGAGCGCCTGCCGCTCATCCTTTTCGGTGCCGCCTTCTGGCATAAGGTCATCAATTTTGAGGCACTGGCGGAGTTTGGAACGATTGCGCCTGACGACGTCAAGCTGATCAGCTTCGTCGAGACCGCCGAAGAAGCGTGGAAGATCGTCGCGGATTTCTACGAGCACGCAGGCGAGCACGACCTCAGCCCCGAGGCCGTCGAGCCCTGATATGAATTAGGCCCGCCATCGCGATGCGAGGCGGGCCTTTCCGACGGGGAGGAGCGCCGGCTTTCGAATGCTTACGGGAACGGCCGATCCGGCATGTCGTCGATCGAAATCACGCCGTCATGGTTGCGATCCATCCGGTCGAAGACCTTGTTGGCAAAGGCTTCTGCCTCAGCCTTGCTGATCTGGCCGCTGCCGTCAGTGTCGACGCGGGCAAACATCATGACTTCCATCATGCGGGCTTCGCGCATCCAGGGGCCGTGACCGCCATGGCGGCCGTGGTGAGGCCGGGCCTGGTCGCCGTCGCCCGGCTTGGCGGTCTGGTCGCCATTCTGGTCGTTCTGCGCCGTGTCGTTCTTGTGCGCGTCCCGCCAGGCCTTCATCTTGTCCTGGCGATAGGTCTTGAGTTCGGCAGGCGTGACTTGGCCGTCGTGGTTCGCGTCGATCTGGTCGTAGATCTTGTCGATGCCGGCGGTGAATTCTTCCTTGGAGACCTTGAAGTCGCCATTGGTGTCGAACTCTTTGACCATGCGGATGAAGATGACTTCCGGCGGCGGACCCATGCGGTGCCAGCCCTGGCGGCCGTCGCGGCCCTGATGCATCTTGCCGTGATGGCCCATCTTGCCGTGATTATCGCCGGTCGCGGCCAGTGCTGCGGTCGCGGCTGCGCCGACCAGCAGGGTCGAAGAAAGCGCCGCGATCAGAATCTTTTTCCCGTTCATCTTGTTACCTTTCGTTGCCGAGTGGACAAAATCAAAGGTAGGCCTCACCCATCGTAAGGACCAGTTAAACTCCTGTAAGATGGATGAAACTTTTGTAATCCAGCGGCTTAGATAATTTCGTTAAGAAATGTGGTCAGATCGTCGGTGATGTAGTCGACGTTCCTGTCCTCGTCGCTGTGCCGCTCCCACCATTCGGTCACGGTGTCCTCGAGGTTCTGCGGCACGAGCAGCACGGTGCGCATGCCGAGTGCTTTCGGGACCGTGAGATTGCGCGGCAGGTCCTCGAACATGACCGCCTTTTTCGTATCGACCCGGTTGAGCGCCTTAAACTTGTCGTAGGTGGCGCTTGCGGGCTTGGGAACATAGCCGGCCGCAACGATATCGAAGATATCGTCGAAATGATCGAGGATACCGAGCGCTCCGGCCGTTGCCTGAGCATGTTTGACACTGCCATTGGTGAAGATGAACTTCCGCCCCGGAAGCGCCTTGATGGCTGAAGCCAGTTCCGGCTGCGGCATCAGGTGCGAATAGTCGATGGCATGCGCCTTTTCGAGGAAGTCGTCAGGATCGACGCCATGATGGATCATCAGCCCCTGCAGCGTCGTGCCGTGGTCCAGATAGTACTGCTTCTGCAGTTTCCGCGCCTCGTCGCGCTCCATCTGCAGCAGCGTCGACACATAGGCCGTCATGTTCTTGTCGATCTGCGAGAAGAGATCGACGTGATGCGGATAGAGCGTGTTGTCGAGATCGAACACCCAGTCGCGGATATCAGCGAAATCGGCCTTGGCGGGCTTGGTCTTTGTCTGTGTCATGACGGGCGTTATGGCATGGGTATCAGGCGAGGGAAATGGAAATATGTCTGCCCATGCTGTCAGTAGCTGTCATTGCCGACATGTATGGCGGGCGCTATGACGTAAGAGCGTCGCAAATTCGGGGAGGAAATGGGATGAGTGAGGTCGAGAAGGCAAAGTCGTTCGCAGCGCTGCATGTCAAAGGCAGCCCGGTAATCCTCTATAACATCTGGGATGCCGGGACGGCAGGCGCGGTCGCTGCCTCAGGCGCCAAGGCGCTTGCGACCGGAAGCTGGTCGATCGCCGCCGCCCACGGTTTCGGCGATGGCGAAAACATCCCCTTGCCGTTCCTGGCCGAGATCGCCCGGCTGATCGCATCGAGCGTCGATCTTCCGCTTTCCGTCGATTTTGAGGGCGGCTATGCCGTGGCGTCGGACGATGTCGCCGCCAATGTCTCCAAGATCATCGATGCCGGCGCCGTCGGCATCAATTTCGAGGATCAGGCTGTCGGCGGCACAGGGCTTCATCCGATCGCGCTGCAGGCCGAGCGTATCCGTGCAATCCGCGCGATGGCCGACCGCCGCGGCATGCCGCTTTTCATCAACGCACGCACCGACATCTTCCTGCAGGAGGCGGATACCGCAAAACATGCCGGCGTCATGGACGAAGCGCTCGATCGCGCCAAAGCCTTCGAAGCCGCCGGAGCCAGCGGCTTTTTCGCGCCCGGCCTTGTCGACCCTGACTTGATCGGCGGGCTATGCGAAAAAGTCGCCCTGCCGGTCAACATCATGGTCCGCCCGACGACGCCCGACAATGCCACCATGGCCAAACTCGGCGTCAGCCGCATCAGCTACGGCCCGGGACCCTATCGTGCGATGATCGAATGGCTGAAGGCCGAGGCCGCGGCGGTCTACCGCTGACCGCGCTCATGCAGCATTAGCGGCGCGTCCAGGTCTGGGACTTGCATAGCACGTTCATCGCGCAGCCCGTCAGCTTTATGCTGTCGCCCGACACCTTGAGCGTTCCGCTATAGGTCCTGTTGGTCTGCGGATCGGTGATCTTGCCGCTGTAGCTGTCATCCTTGCCGCTGAACGTGCCGATCTGCCGTCCCGCATATTGTCCGGTCTTGGCGGTGATGCAGTAGCCTGAACCGCAACGGCTGATTTCCGATGTCTCGCCGTTTTGCGTCTTCCAGTTTCCAAGCAGGGGGTCGGAAGCATTGGCGAGGCCGGCCATCGTCAAAAACGTTGCCGCCAGGATCGATAGGGTCCTCATTGGAAATCTCCGCATTCCGTGGTCGCGACGGTATTCCGATGGCCGCCATATTTCATGCCGTCCGGCGAGTTCATATACTTTGAATCTCGCTCTGCGGCATCGCTTTTCTCGCAAACGGCACGCAGAGGATGGCGCAGGCGGTCAGGATCGCGATGGCGAGCCAGGCCTCGTTGATAGCCTCGACGCTGGCGGCGGTCTGAACGAGCGGATCAAGCGTTGCCGTCACATCGGCATCAAAGGCGCCGGTGTGTCCGATGACAGTTTGCGCCGGCGCACCGATAAAGGCCGCCGTGTCGGTGTCGCCGCTCTGCAGCCGCTCCCACAGCCTTTGCCCGAGCGGCTCCGATCGGGTGTAGATGACCGTATCGATCAGCGCGATCCCGATGGCGCCCCCGAGATTGCGCATCAGATTGAAAAGGCCGCTGGCATCGGGAATGCGCTCCGGCGGCAGCGTGCCGAGCGCCAGGCGCGTCGGCGGCAGCAGGCAGAACATGATGGCGGCGCCGCGAATGACCTGCGGCCAGAACATCGCATCGTAATCCGATCGCGGGTCCTGGAAGGTGCTCATTCCAAGCCCGAGCGCAAAAAGCGCAAAGCCGATCGCCGAGAGCAGGCGCGCGTCCATGCGCTTTTCCAGCGCGACGGCGATCGGCGCCGTAATCAGTTGGACGATGCCGGTGACCAGCATGGTCATTCCGATCTCCAGCGCATTGTGTCCCCTGATGAAAGCGAGGAAAACCGGCATCAGATAGACGGAACCGAACAGGCCGATCCCAAGCACGAAACTGAGAATGCAGCCCGCCACGAAATTCCGGTCGCGGAAATTATGAAGATCGACGACAGGATGCCGCTTGCGGCGCGATCGCCGGACGAAAAAGGATCCGGCAGCAAGAAACAGTGCAAGCGGGCCGATTACCCAAGGCGATATCCAGCCGTTGGTCGGCGCCTCTTTCAGGGAAAGCTCCAGGCTTGTCAGCGCAATTGCCATCACGACCAAGGAAAGGACGTCGAGCTGCCTGAGTTCGGAAAAGTCGACCTGTCGTCGGGGCAGGAACCATCCCGCAACAAGAGCCGCGGCAATACCTGGAAGAATATTGATGAGAAACAGCCAGTGCCAGGAATACGTCTCCGTGAGCCAGCCTCCAACGATCGGCCCGACCGTTGGAGCAAGAACCGCAAGGACGCCGGCAATGGTCGTGGCGACAGCCTGCCGTCGCTCGGGAAACAGGATGAAGACGGCAGAAAACACCGAGGGTATCAGCGTTCCGCCGGAAAAGCCTTGCAGCACGCGCCATGCGACGAGCTCACCGAAACTTCCGCTGGACGCGCAGCCTGCAGAGGCGAACACGAACAGGCCGAGCGCCGTGACGAAAAGCCAGCGCATCGACAGCAGCCTCGTCAGAAAGCCGGTCAGCGGAATGGCGACCACCTCGGCGATGAGATAGGCGGTCTGTATCCAGCTCATCTGGTCGGGATCGATGTCGAGGGCAGACTGGATCGTCGGCAGGGATGTGGCCACGACCTGGACGTCGAGTATCGCCATGAACATGCCGGCGCACATGGCGATGAAGCCGGCCCAGACGACGGCCGACGTTCCTTCGGGATGCACGGCTTCGGACGATTTCGACATGTGATGATTCCGGCCAGGGCGGCGTTGTCGGCCCTTGCAAATGACAGCGCGACCCTGCCGGCCGGCCTGTCGGATGCCACGGCTGAGGCATGCACCGCTATTTCGGCGGAGACAACATCACAGTTCGAATGAAGAAAGAAGCCGGATGGACCGGTTGCGGCGCGTTTTTCCTGCGGCAACACGATGATGTGTATCGCATTGCCGCCGCCGTAAGCCTCTGGAACCGATCGCTCAGGGAACGATCAATGTTCCGACGCCGTGCTCGGTAAAGATCTCGAGAAGGACCGAATGGGCCGTCTTGCCGTTCAGAATGACGACGCCCTGGACACCCGCCTTGATCGCGTCGATGCAGGTCTCGACCTTCGGGATCATGCCGCCGGAAATCGTGCCGTCGGCGATCAGGGCATGCGCCTGGGCGACGGAGAGTTCCTTGATGAGATTGCCCTGCTTGTCGAGAACGCCGGGAACATCCGTCAGGAAGAGCAGGCGGGTGGCGTTCAGCGCACCGGCGATGGCGCCGGCGAAAGTATCGGCGTTGATGTTATAGGTCGCGCCGTCGCGGCCGGGAGCGACCGGGGCGATGACCGGGATCATTTCCGAGCGGGCAAGCAGGTCGAGCAACGTGCGGTCGACCTCGACCACCTCGCCGACGAAGCCGAGATCGAGCACCCGCTCGATGTTGGAATCCGGGTCCTTTATGGTCTTTCGCGCCTTTTCGGCGAAGACCATGTTGCCATCCTTGCCGCAGAGGCCGATCGCCCATTCGCCGGTCTGGTTGATGAGGGCGACGATCTCCTTGTTGATCGAGCCGGCAAGAACCATCTCGACGATTTCGACCGTCTTGGCGTCGGTGACGCGAAGGCCGCCTTCGAATTTCGATTCGATGCCCATCTTGCTCAGCATCGCGCCGATCTGCGGCCCGCCGCCGTGGACGACGATCGGATTGACGCCGGATTGCTTGAGGAGAGCGATGTCGCTGGCGAAAGCCTTGCCGAGTTCGGGGTTGCCCATGGCGTGGCCGCCATATTTCACCACGATCGTCTTGTTTTCGTAGCGCTGCATGAAGGGCAGCGCCTGGGCCAGAAGACGTGCTTGGATTTCGCTCTCGGACTCGTTCATGGCATACCCCTTGGGAATTGATCGCGGCCTTTTATCTCAACTTTTTGACAGATGGAATAATGATCTCGGGATTAGTTTTCTGCGTACTAGAGGCTGTGGCGACGAGCCTGCATGGCTTGCTGTCCATGTGATTTTACGAATATGATCAACTTTGGACGCATTCGAGGGATTTGATGGCCAGTGACGATATAGCCATGCTGATCAGCCGCGTTGCCCTGCAGGATCAAAATGCGTTTTCCGATCTCTACAAGAAAACAAGTCCGAAACTCTTTGCCATATGTCTCCGTATCCTGAAAGACAGGACCGATGCAGAAGAATCTCTCCAGGAAACTTACGTGAAGATCTGGCAGCGCTCTGATCGTTTTGCCGCATCCGACAACCCGGCCATGCCGTGGTTGATGGCAATCGCGCGCAATCAATCGATTGATATGATACGCTCAAGAAAGCCTGTGGCGGATGAAATCGACACGGTCTACGATCTGGCGGATGCCGAGCCGGGGCCCGAACGCCAGGCGGAGATAAAGGGAGAGGGAAGGCGGATTGACAGGTGCATGGAAGAGTTGGAAGCTGATCGTGCACAGGCTGTTAGAAGCGCCTATGTCGAAGGTCTGAGCTACCAGGAACTTGCAGAGCAATATGCGGTTCCGCTGAATACGATGCGCACATGGCTGCGCCGAAGCCTGATCAAACTGAGAGAGTGCATGGACCGATGACCACACCGGATCAAAGCAAAGGGGGACGCTCCCGCGACGAGGTGCTCGCCGGTGAATATGTGCTTGGAGTGCTTTCGCTGGAAGATCGGCAGAAGGTGGAAAAGCGGATGCGCAGCGACCGGCAGTTTGCCGCGATCGTTACCCGCTGGGAACAGAACCTTTCCGGCTTCAATGAGGAATATGAGAGCATCGTGCCTTCGGCGGCGGTCTTTCCGAAGATCGAGCAGCGGATATTCGGCGAGTATCGCGCGGGCGGAAATCTTTGGAATTCCTTGCTGCTCTGGCGCGTCGTGGCGCTTGCCTCTCTCGTGTTTGCTGCCGGCGTCGTCATTTTCAACGCCAACCTCATCAAGCCTCAACAGGGCGGCAAGCCGTTGGTAGCGGCCCTCTCGGCTCAGAACAGCGCCATTGCCTTGATGGCGAGCTATAACGCCCAAAGCGGCAAGCTGCGCGTGACACCCGTGGCCTCGGGCCAGCCTGAGGAAAAATCGCTGGAGCTGTGGCTGATCAAGGGCAGCGATCCCGCGATCGCCCTTGGCGTCCTGCCGCAGACGGGCGAGGGCGAACTCGCGATCCCGCAGAATATTCGCGGCCAGATCTCCGAGGGCGACGTGCTTGCCGTCAGCATCGAGCCCTTCGGCGGTTCGCCGACCGGCAAGCCGACCGGCGACGTCGTGGCCTCGGGCACCGCGCGTATCCCCTGAACGATTCTTCGAAACGGTCTCCGTCACCGCTACGGGCGGCAGCGATGAACTGCGCCGCGGGTTTTGAAGAATCTCATTTCGGCTGAAACTCTTTTTCCGGCCTCTTCGTACTTCCAATACCCCCGGCGATGAACGGCAAGCGCTAAGGCAAGCTGCGATAGGGGCCAAAAGAGGAAGAGGATTAGACATATGATCAGGACTACGATCCGCATCGTTGCGATTGCGGCAGCGCTTTCGGCTGGCTCGAGCCTCGCCTATGCGAAGAACCCTGTCGTCGGCGGCGCGCCGATGTATGCGACGAAGAACATCGTCGAGAACGCCGTGAACTCCAAGGATCACACCACGCTGGTCGCCGCGGTCAAGGCCGGCGGCCTGGTCGATACGCTGGAAGGCAAAGGCCCGTTCACCGTTTTCGCTCCGACCAACGAGGCTTTCAATAAACTGCCGCCGGGCACGGTTCAGACGTTGCTGAAGCCGGAGAACAAGGCGCAACTTGTGAAGATCCTTACCTGCCACGTCGTCGCCGGCGACGAGATGGCCTCGGCCATCAAGAAGATGACGATGGGCAATGGTGGCGAATACGACCTGAAGACAGTCGGCGGCTGCACCATCAAGGCAATGGACAAGGGTGGCAAGATAACCCTGACGGACGAGGCCGGGGGCATCGCTCACGTCACCATTGCCGACGTGAAGCAGTCGAACGGCGTGATCCACGTGATCGACAAGGTCCTGTTGCCGAAAATGTAAGGTTTCTCGGCAGCTTTGGCCGTCGCTTGCCCGATCGGGGGCGGCGGCCCTTTTGCGTCAGATATTTGCAATCTCGACCGTATCGCCGATCGCGCGGCGCAACTCGTCCAGCCCCTCGTTCTCTTCGGAGGAGGTCGCGATAATCCCGGGATAGGCTGCAGGCCGCTTGCGGATCTTTTCGGTCGTCTCGGCAATCAGCCTCGGCACACCCGCTTCCTTGATCTTGTCCGTCTTCGTCAGCACCACCTGATAGGAAACCGCTGCCTTGTCGAGCAGGGTCATGACCTCCTCGTCATTCTTCTTGATGCCGTGACGGCTGTCGATCAGCAGGTAGACGCGCTTCAGCGTCGAACGGCCGCGCAGATAATCGAAGACGAGCTTGGTCCAGGCATCGACATGTTCCTTCGGCGCCTGCGCGTAGCCATAGCCCGGCATGTCGACCAGCGCCATCGGCGGCAGGTCGCCCGCTTCGCCGGAATAGCCCTCGGGCACGAAATAGTTGAGCTCCTGGGTGCGGCCCGGCGTATTCGAGGTGCGTGCCAGACCCTTGTGGCCGACCAGCGCATTGATCAGCGACGACTTGCCGACATTGGAGCGGCCGGCGAAGGCGACTTCCGGTGGTCCCTCAGGCGGCAGGAACTTCATCGCCGGAACGCCGCGGATAAAGATCCAGGGGCGCCCGAAGAGGGGCTTTTCATCCTTTTCCGTCGTTCCGGCCATTCTGTCCTGTCTCTCATATCAGGGAAGCGGACCGATTCAGGCTTTTGCGTCCGATTGTCAAGGGAAAGCGCCCGCGGACCGGGCCCACCGTGCGTATGACACATATTTGCCGATGCTAAAAAGTATATTAGTCTTTGCCCCGCGGCTTGAGGGAATGCTTGTATCGGTATCGAAGAAGCTGAGGTGACCGGTTGGAAAAGAGTGACCAGCAGTCCCGCGTCCTGAGGACGATCCTTACCCTCTGCGTTTCCATCCCGCTTTTCCATTCCGCCGCTCAGCCGGCCAGCGCCCAGCCGGAGCCACATCCAGACCCCAAGCCGGCTCTTTCAGGCTGCATGTATCTCGGCCCCTCTCAGACCGATCCCGGAGCAACGCTCTGCATCCGCAAGGAAAGCTATGACAAGGATCTCTGCGGCGCGATCGAGCACTTCGCGGGCGCCAACAGGCTGCCGCCGGATTACTTTGCAAGGCTGATCTGGAAGGAAAGCCGGTTCCAGCCGGATGCGCTGAGCATGAAAGGTGCGCAGGGGATCGCCCAGTTCATGCCGGGAACGGCAAAGCTTCGCGGACTGGAAGACAGCCTCGACGTGTTGAAATCCTTGCGCGCCTCGGCGGAATATCTGGACGAACTTCGCAATCGCTTCGGCAATCTCGGTCTGGCCGCCGCCGCATACAATGCAGGAGAGGCCGGCTTGTCCAACTTCCTTGCCTCAGGCGGCCTTCCCTATGAAACGCGCGGCTACGTGCTTTCGATCACCGGTCACACCGCCGACGAATGGAAGGATACGCCGCCTGACGTCGCGGCCGCCCCCCTCGACAAGGACAAGTCCTTCGTCGACGCCTGCGTTGCGCTCGCCCGGACGAAAAACCTGAAGGAACCCGCCTTCCAGCCGGAGGGCATATGGGCGCCCTGGGGCGTCCAGCTCGCTTCGAACCCGCAGGGACAGGTCGCCCGCAGCCTCTTCTTCCGGGTCGTCAATCGCCTGCCGGCGCCGCTGAATGCCGAACAGCCGCTGATTTTCCGTAAGCGTGACAGGAGCTTCGGCTTCCGGCCTCGATATGTGGCCCGCATCGCAAGGCAGACCCGGCCCGAGGCGGATAAGGTCTGCGCCCAGATCCGCTCCGCCGGCGGCGCCTGCACCGTCTTCAAGAACTGAATGCACTTGCGACGGATCGCATGGCCGCTCTATTCGGCGGCCGATTCCAATCTTTTGGGTTACAGAGTTTCACTCGCAGCCATGATATTATGCCTCTGGTTTGGTTTCGATGAATCCAAACATGGGTGGGGGGCCATGCGACCGACGTTGCTATGTCTGTCTTCCGCACTGTTCCACATTGCAGGCACGGTGTTTCCAGCGCTTGGCTGCGTCGATGTCGCGCTTGTTCTCGCGGTAGACGGCTCCGATAGTGTCGATGAAGGAGAGTATCGGTTCCAGACCAGTTCGATAGCGACGGCATTCCGTGACAAGGCCGTTCTACACGCAATGAAAGGGGCAGGGATCGTTGCGGTGTCCGCGGTGTTCTGGGGCGACGGCCAGCTGCCATCGCAAGAGTTGGATTGGGTCGTTGTGAACCGTGGAGAGGGCGCAGAGTTCTTCGCACGCAAGATCGAAACCAATCTCCGGGCGGTTTATGGCAATACCGACATTGGTAATGGCATCTGGGCGGCGCTTGACCGACTTTCGTCTTCCGATCTATGCGCCCGCCGATCGGTCATCGACATCTCGGGTGACGGTCGGGAAACCCTGGGTCCAAAGCGGGAAAACGTTATCTCGCTGCATCACGCGCGCCGTCGCGCGAAAGAAATGCGCGTAACGATCAACGGGCTGGCCATATCCGACGATGGGGGAGACCTTGCCCGCTATTACGCTGGACATGTCGTCCTCGGGTCGGACGCCTTCGTCATGCATATCAACAAATATGCGGATTATTCCGTTGCCATCAGGAAAAAGCTCGTTGCGGAACTATCGTACGGAGCTAGCGGATATTTCGCCTTCGATGAAGCCAGATAGGATTTCTGCGAATTCGCAACCACGCAAATGTGGAATCGGGATAACTGTATCCCCGATACGAAAAAGCCCCGCCGAAGCGGGGCTTTGACTTTATTTCGATGGTGCCTCTTTTCGTCGGAAGAGACCCTTGAGATTGTCGAAGAGTTCCACCTTCACGCCATGGCGCTTCATGATGATCGACTGCTGGATGACCGAGAGCGTGTTGTTCCAGGCCCAGTAGATCACGAGGCCGGCAGGGAAGCTCGACAGCATGAACATGAAGATCAGCGGCATCCAGTTGAAGATCATCGCCTGCGTCGGGTCCGGCGGGGTCGGGTTCATGCGCATCTGCAGGAACATGGTGACGCCCATGATCAGCGGCCATACGCCGAGATGCAGAACCGTCGGAGCGGCAAACGGCAGCAGGCCGAACAGGTTGACGATCGAGGTCGGGTCTGGCGCGGAAAGGTCGCGGATCCAGCCGAAGAACGGCGCGTGGCGCATCTCGATGGTGATGTAGATCACCTTGTAGAGCGAGAAGAAGATCGGGATCTGAAAGGCGATCGGCCAGCAGCCGGCGATCGGATTGATCTTCTCTTCCTTGTAGAGCTGCATCGTTGCCTGCTGCAGCCCCATCTTGTCGTCGCCGAATTTCTTCTTCAGCTCTTCCATCTTCGGCTGCATGCGCTTCATGTTCGCCATGGATGCGTATTGCTTGCTGGCGAGCGGGAAGAACAGCGCCTTGACGACGATGGTCGTGCAGAGGATCGCGACGCCGAAATTGCCGAAGAAGTGATAGAAAAAGTCCATCAGCTTGAACATCGGCTTGGTGATGAAATAGAACCAGCCCCAGTCGATCAGGCGGTCGAAGCGCGGGATCGAATAGGTCTGCTCATACTGATCGATAACGGGCACTTCCTTGGCGCCGGCAAAGACGAGGTTCTTCAGGTCGACGGACTGGCCGGGAGCGATGGTCACGGCTTCCTGCTTGTAGTCGGCCTGGAAACGCGGCGTTCCATCGGTGAAGTGCGAGAAGCGGGCATCATAGGCGCCGGTCTGCGGCGGCACCATCGTTGCGGCCCAATACTTGTCCGTTATGCCGAGCCAGCCGCCTGTCGCCCTCGGAGGCGCGACATTTTCCTTTTCGACGGCCGCGTACTTGTATTCGAGCAGGCTGTCGCCGACCACGCCGATGAACCCTTCGTGAAGGACATAGGTCGAGGCGACGAGAGGCTTGTTGTAGCGCGTGACGCGGCCATAGCTTGAAAGCGCGACCGGGGCCTGACCGGCGTTGCTGATCTTGTCGGCCACGGTAAACATATAGTGATCGTCGACGGAGATCGTGCGGCTGAAGGTGACGCCCTTGTCGTTCGTGTAGGTCAGCGTGACCGGCGTCTTCTCCGTCAGCTTGTCGCCGCTTGCGAGCTTCCATTGCGTGCCGGGGCCGGGCGCGGTGCCTGCGGCTGCGTCGCCGACATAGCCGAGTTCGGTAAAGTAGCCGTCCTTGGTGTCGGCCGGTGCGAAGAGCGTGACGATCGGGCTGCTCTTGTCGACGGTCTCATGGTAATTCTTGAACTTCAGGTCGTCGAGGCGGGCGCCGACGAGATTGATCGAGCCCGTAAGCGCCGGGGTGTCGATGATGACGCGCGGGGTCTTGGCAAGCGCTTCATCAACGGTCTCCACCGTCGGCGTCGACTGGCCGGTCGCCGGAAGAGAGCCGTTGACCGGAGCACCCGTGCCTGCCGCCGGCGTTTGTGCTTGACCCGTTTGGGCCTGTCCCGTCTGGGCTTGCTGCGTCGTGTGCTGCTGCGCCTTGGCCAATTCGTCGGCCTTGCGCTGCGCTTCGATGCGCGGATTCATGTAAAGAAACTGCCAGGCTAGGACAATCAGCACAGACAGGCCAATCGCGATGAAGTAATTGCGGTTGTTTTGCATCATACCTTCCTGGGGCGGTCCTCACGGGACCGCCGGTGTTTCTGCCTGTTTTCGAAGCGGGCGACGAGCTCGTCGGCCAGCACATCGAAGGGCGCAGTCAATACCTCACGCCGCGCGACAACCACATAGTCGTGTCCGGGCTGCATTGCAATTCCGCCATGGAGACGCACCGCTTCTTTCAGCCGGCGCCGCATGCGGTTTCTTTCCACCGCGTTTCCGTGTTTTTTGGTAACGGTAAAGCCGACGCGAGGATCGGTATCGGGCTCTTTGCGATCGAGTGCTTCGATCAGGAAGAAGCTGCCGCGGCGCTTTTCTCCCTCCCGAACAGCAAGAAACTGCGGCCGGCTTTTCAGCCGCCCGACAGTCTTTTCTGGTCGATTATTCGTCATTCGCCCGCCATCTCTATCGGGCATTCCGGCCTTAGGCCGAAAGACGCTTGCGGCCACGGGCACGACGGGCAACGATGACCTTGCGGCCGCCCTTCGTCGCCATGCGCGCACGGAAACCGTGACGACGCTTGCGGACAAGCTTGGATGGTTGATAGGTACGCTTCATTTATTTTAACACCGCGGAGTGCGGCCCTTCTTGAGTTTGCATTTTAGCAAGGAGCGTTATGCAGCGCGAACAGGCCCGCAAAAGCAGGCTCCAAGATCGAGCGTGCGCGGGCTTATAAGGTTGAAGGCTCTCGAAGTCAATTATCGCCGGGCAGATTCATCTCGGGCGAGATATTCCTTGATAGGTTCGCGCCTCGCGCTATGTGGCTTCAGGCATGTTTCCCTAAGTTGTGCTTTTGATCTGGAAAATATCCGCAGTTTGCTCTTTCCAGCCAAGCAACCTCAGTATTTCGCAATTTTTACGCTTTCCCGAAGAGAATCATGTGCAACTGTATGAATTTTCCGCCGATCTATATTAGGGACGGCGCAAGGTAACATTAAGCATTTTAGTCAATCTTGAGCGGTATATCCGGGGAACTTCTGTTCTCCGCCCCAAGGAGATACACCGTTGAATATTCGCGGCAAGATTAACCTGCTCGTTTCCGTCATGGCCTGTGCGGCGTTGCTGATTGGCGTGACTGCCCTTTATGCGATGCGCCAATACAATGAAAAGCTGCAGGCCTACGAGCAGGCGGCGAGCCGCGCCTATATGGGCGAGCGGCTGAACCGCTACGTCACGGCCGTCGTCATGGAGTCCCGTGGGATCTATGCTTCGGGCTCGACGAAGGAAGCAAAGCCCTTCGCAGACGGATTGATGAAGGATCTTGACGAGATCGATAAGGGCTTTGCCTCATGGTCGCCGCTCGTTCCGGCAAGCGAAAAGCCTGAATTCGACAAATTGCTGGCCCGCGCCCAGGAATTCCGGACTTTCCGCACCGAGACCGCGCGGCTCGGAACGGTCGAGAGCCCCGACGCTGCAAACAAGCAGGGTAACAACGACGCCAACAGAGCCAACCGCAAGGCCTTCCAGGCCGAGATCGACGCCGTCGTACAGACCGACAAGGATGCGCTCGATGAGGTAAATGCCGATCTGGAGGTTTTCCGCAGCATCGTCTTCTGGCTGGTGCTTGGAATTATTGCCCTTGGTATCGGAGCGGGTGTCAGCATGGGCTTCTATATCGGCACTGCCCATCTCAGCCGCCCGATCAAGAAGGTGACGAATGCCATCAAGGAGGTTGCCGAGGGCAATTTCGATGCGGCTGTTCCCTTCGCCGGACGCAGGGATGAAATCGGCGAGATGGCTGCTGCCGTCGAGGTCTTCAAGCAGAATGGTCTTGCGGTGAGGCGGATGAACGCGCAGGAAACTGCCATGCGCGCCAAGAGCGACGATCTGCAATCCAGCATGTCGCTCGTCGTTGCCTCTGCCGCGGAAGGCGATTTCAGCCGCCGCATCGAGAAGGACTACGAGGACGCCAACCTCAACCGTTTCGCCCGCAACATCAACGAGCTTCTGTCCGGCGTCGATACCGGCGTCACCGAGACCCGTCGCGTGATCGCAAGCCTTGCCGAGGGCGATTTGACACAGACCATGCGCGGCAGTTTCCAGGGTGCTTTCGCCGAACTGCAGCAGAACGTCAACAGCACGCTGGCAATCCTGCAGAAGACGATGCGAGAGGTCCACGAGACCACGCAGTCGATCACCGGCAACAGCAACGAGCTGCGTCACGCCAGCGACGATCTCTCCAAGCGCACCGAACAGCAGGCCGCCGCACTGGAAGAGACCTCGGCCGCGCTCGACGAGATCACCGCCGTCGTGCAGAATTCGACGGCTCGGGCCCAGGAAGCGAGCACGATGGTGACGGAGGCCAAGGAAAATGCAGCCCGTTCCGGCGTTGTCGTGCGCGATGCCGTCGCTGCCATGGGCCGCATCGAACAGGCCTCCCGCGAAATCAGCCAGATCATCAGCGTCATCGACGAGATCGCCTTCCAGACAAACCTTCTGGCGCTGAATGCCGGCGTCGAAGCCGCCCGCGCCGGCGAGGCGGGCAAGGGCTTTGCCGTCGTCGCCCAGGAAGTGCGCGAACTGGCGCAACGCTCCGCCACCGCCGCCAAGGACATCAAGGCGCTGATCACCAAGTCCGGCGGTGAAGTGCAGGTCGGGGTCAAGCTGGTGCAGGCGACCGGCGAGACGCTGGGCGAAATCGAGACCCGCGTTCTTGCGATCAACGATCACATCCACTCTATCGCCACTGCTGCCCGCGAACAGGCGACCGGCCTTCAGGAGGTCAATACCGCCGTCAACCAGATGGACCAGGTGACCCAGCAGAATGCCGCGATGGTCGAGGAAACCTCTGCCGCCACTCACAAGCTCTCCGGCGAAGCCGATGGCCTGCTGCGCCTGATCTCTCGCTTCAAGGTCGGCAATGCGGCACCCGCCGCGCCCACCTTGGTCCGTTCGCAGTCGCATGCCGCCGTGGGGTCGCCGGCGCGACGCATGGTTGGCAAGGTCGCGAGGGCTTTCTCCGGTGGCGGAAATGCAGCCGTGGCCCAGCAGGATTGGGAAGAATTCTGATCGATCAGGCAAGCGCCTGACGAAGCGCCGTGCGGCAACGCGCGGCGCTTTTCATATCATCTGCGCCCTGTCGCATTCCTACGCGGAATCCAGGCAAAGTAAGCGGGCTCTAGATTCGCCTGGGGAGAGATTGGAAAATCGGTTGCGATCCCTTATTATCGCGTCCAACGCCGGCTTTGCCAGGCGCGCCTTGCAATGAAGCGGGAATATCCGGAATGGACATGAGGCAGGATACGAGTGCCGCCAGCGGTGGGGCTTCCGCCAAGGGGTCGTCGCTTCTGAGCCGCCCTACAGGCATATTCGGCGGCCTGTCCGGCAAGCTCCTGCTGCTCACCGTCGTCTTCGTCATGCTCGCCGAAGTGCTGATCTTTCTCCCCTCGATCGCCAACATGCGCATACGCTGGCTCGAGGATCGCCTGAATACGGCGGCCGCCGCGGCAATCGTCATCGACGGACTACAGCCGGTCGAGCTGCCGCGCGAATTGCAGCGAGAAACCCTGATGGCGACAGGCACGCGCGCCATCGTGCTGCGCAAGGATGGCACCTCCAGGCTGCTGGCAACCGCCCAGATGCCGTCCTCCGTCGACGACCAGTATGATTTGACCAATGTCTCGCTGCCCTCGACGATCTGCGATGCGCTCGACACGCTTCTGTTCGGCGGCGATCGGATCATTCGCGTCTTCGGCCCGGTTGGAAGTTCCAACATGGGCGTCGAGGTGGTCCTGCGCGATACGCTGCTGCGCAAGGCGATGATCAGCTATTCCATCAATGTCTTCCTCGTGTCGATCCTGATCTCGCTCTTCACCGCGACGCTGATTTTCTTTGCCATCAACCGCATCATGATCCGCCCCATCCGGCGCTTGACCGACAGCATGCAGACCTATGCCGAGGATCCGGAAGACGAACGGCGCGTGCTTGTGCCCGATAACGGGCGCGACGAGCTCTCGGTCGCCGGACGGCATCTGGCCAATATGCAGTCGCAGCTTCAGAAGACGCTGAAGCAGCAGAAGAACCTCGCTGCCCTCGGCCTCGCGGTCTCGAAGATCAATCACGACATGCGCAATATCCTGTCCTCTGCCCAGCTCATGTCGGACCGCCTGGTCGATGTCGATGACCCGATGGTCAAGCGGTTTGCGCCCAAGCTGCTGCGCACCATCGACCGCGCCGTCGGTTACACGACCGAGGTGCTGTCCTATGGCCAGACCTCGGAATCGGCGCCGAAGCGCCGTCGCCTGCGGCTTCAGGATCTCATCGAAGAGGTGAGGGACATTCTGGCGATCGATCCGGAGAGCGGCATCGAATTCAGCGAGCAGATCGGGCGTGACCTGGAGGTCGACGCCGACAGCGAGCAGCTCTTCCGCGTGATCCACAATCTCTGCCGCAACGCCCATCAGGCCCTCGTTGCCTATGGCGAGACCGAGCCGGACAGCATTCGCCGCATCACCGTGTCGGCCCATCGCCTGGGCAGCGTCGTCGGCATAACTGTCGACGATACCGGCCCCGGCATGCCGTTGAAGGCGCGCGAAAACCTCTTCACCGCTTTCCGCGGCTCGGCTCGATCGGGCGGCACCGGCCTTGGCCTTGCGATCGCGCGCGAACTCGTGCTTGCCCATGGCGGCACGATCGCGCTTGTGGAAAAGCCGGCAGCCGGCACGCAATTCCGCATCGAAATCCCCGATCGCCCCGTCTCACTCGACGACTATCGTAACCGCAACGTCCACGAAAACTGAGCTTCGCGAACCCATCTCGCGACCGCGAAGGAAAATTACGTTTTTTTGACAAAGGGTACTTGCTTTCACCGACCGGACCCTTTAGAGGATCGCCCACGCCAGCGGTTAACAACATCGCTGCAACACGCACCCGTAGCTCAGCTGGATAGAGCACCAGACTACGAATCTGGGGGTCAGGAGTTCGAATCTCTTCGGGTGCGCCATTTCTCTCCTTTTTCTAAGAATACTGACGCGATAGTTGCTGCTAGGCGATTGGCTTCTTGACTCGATATGCGTCGACCTAATACCTGCGGCGCCTGGTGGACGCGCTGAGATAGCCAAATGCAAGCGCCACGGCGGCGACCGCGATGCCGGTGCTGATCACGCCCGCCGGCGTTATCCTGGCACTGCCCTGTAAGGTAATGTACTTCCCCACGCGCAGATCGAAGACTGATTTCATCTCCTCCGGATGCGAGGGGACCGTGGTTGAAGAATCTTCCTGAACAACTGTCATTTTGAGGCTCCGGTGCAATGTGCCTCGGCCGAACCTTCATTCTGAGGCGGGCCTTAAGACTTGGTCGACGCCACGATAGCACAGCAACTTCTGCTTTCATCCCGTCCGGCGCCACATTTTTATCTGGCGGCAATCAGGTTGATCTCCCAAAAAGAAGGCCGGCTAAGGGAGCCGGCCAGGGGGAAGGTTTTCCTGGGAACCTTCATCAGGGGAGCATCGGATGAGGAAAACGATTCGATGTGTTTCATTGTATGGCTGCAGCCCCGTCAAACAACCCGCGCCAATCTAGGGGATCGTGCCAAAACGATAAGGAATACATAGAAAAATCGGAACGGCATCGGCGTTCGGTCGTTGAGAATAGGTCACCACCTCAACAATGGAGACGATAATGAGCAAGACCGATGCACACGAAATCCAGAAGAGGACCGAGCGGCAGGTCGAAAATACCAGCGCCGGCGGTCATCTCGGCGGTACCTATTTCGGTCAGCAGCCCGATGGCAAAACCGCTTCCGCGACAGCCAAGGTGGGGCCTAAGTCCCGCGCCAACGACGGAAGCAACTAGCTGCGTCAGAATTCAGACCGGAAACCCCGCCATAGAGCGGGGTTTTCTGGTTTTAGGCTTCATTGCTACATTCACCTGGGTACAAAGAGTTAACATTGCTTAAAATGCTAAAATATAAGAAAATACGTCCACGAAGATCTTGAAAAGCTTCTTTCAAGGGTAGGAGGGTGCGATGACTCTTGCGATCAACGATACGGCTCCGGATTTTCACGCGCAGACAACCGAAGGCCCGATACGGTTTCATCACTGGATGGGAGATTCCTGGGCTGTGCTTTTCTCGCATCCCAAGGACTACACGCCCGTTTGCACGACCGAACTCGGCTATATGGCGAGGATCAAACCCGAATTCGACAAGCGCGGTGTCAAGATCATCGGCCTCTCGGTCGATCCGCTCGACCGCCATGCGGGTTGGGCAAAGGATATCCAGGAAACACAGGGCGCTGCCCCGAATTTCCCGATGATCGCAGACGTCGACTACAATGTATCGAAACTGTACGGCATGCTTCCGGCGCCGGTATCTGGCGATCCGACAAAGCGTACGCCGGCCGATAACCAGACCGTCCGCAACGTTTTCGTCATCGGCCCGGACAAGAAGATCAAGCTGATCATGGTCTATCCGATGACGACAGGCCGCAATTTCGATGAGGTCCTGCGGGTGATCGACTCACTCCAGCTGACGGCGAGCCACAGGGTCGCGACGCCGGTCAACTGGAAGCGTGGGGAAAAGGTCATCATCGCCGGCTCCGTCAGCGACGAGGAAGCAAGGGCGCTCTATCCGGAAGGCTGGCTTGCGCCGAAGCCCTATATCCGCATCGTGCCGCAGCCAAAGTGATAGCGACCAGCATTCCTATATCCGGGCAGATTTGCGCAAAGGGAGCCGACTGTGATCTTCCGCCAGCTTTTCGACAGCGTTTCCGGCACATATACCTACCTCATTGCCAGCCGACGCGGCGGTGAGGCGTTGATTATCGATCCCGTGCTTGAGAAGGTCGACCGCTACCTCAAGCTCATCGAGGAGCTCGACCTCAAGCTGGTCAAGGCCGTCGACACCCATCTGCATGCCGACCACGTCACCGGACTGGGTGCTCTGCGCGACCGCACCCACTGCACGACGGTCATGGGTGAGCAGACCCTTGCCGACGTCGTTTCCATGCGCGTCACCGAAGGTGATCGTGTCTCGATCGAGGGGCTGAGCCTGGATGTGCTCTATACGCCCGGGCACACGGACGATTCCTATTCCTTCCTGATGGGCGGTCGCGTCTTCACCGGCGACACGCTGCTCATTCGCGGCACCGGCCGCACCGATTTCCAGAACGGCAATCCGCGCGACCAGTATAATTCCATCTTCAACAAGCTGCTCAAATTGCCGGATGAAACGCTGCTCTACCCCGCGCATGACTACAAGGGCGACACCGTCTCGACCATTGGCGAGGAAAAGATGTTCAATCCGCGCCTGCGGGTAAAATCGGTCGATGAATATATCGACCTGATGAACAATCTGAACCTGCCCAATCCGAAGATGATGGATGTGGCCGTGCCGGCCAACATCCATGTCGGCCTGCATCAGGACGAGATCGCGCGGAAGGGCTGGGCCGTTTCAGCCGCTGATGCCATGGTGCTGAGGGGCCGTCCCGACATCGCGATCGTGGACCTGCGCGAAAGGTCGGAGCGTGAAAGGCACGGAACGATCCCGGGCGCGCTGCATGCGCCCTATCCCGACTTGCTGGAAAATATCGGCATCGGCGGCGTACTGCATGAGCTGGCGGAGACGACAGGCAAGCGGATCGTCTTCTATTGCGCCTTCGGCGAGCGCTCGGCCATGGCAGTGCAGGCGGCCCAGGATGCCGGTCTCAAAGGCGCCTGCCATATCGAGGGCGGCATCGACGCCTGGAAGAAGGCGGATGGGCCGATCGTGCGGTAACGATGACGCCTCGTTTTGATATGATCGCCCTCCGGCGCGTTTTGCCCGCGTCGGCGACAAACCTGTGTCTGAACTTATAGCTGAAGGCGGCTCTCGCTGACTGGCTCAGGGGCAAAAGGGATTGCCTCCTGGGGGCTCAGCAGGCCTGCCGTATCCGCGACCAGATGGGTGTCGATGAATTCCAGGTAATCGGTAATCAAGCCGCTGTCTGAAAATGTGAGCCTGTCCAGCAGCTCGGTCTCGATGACTGCGCCTGACGGAACGAAGCAGACTTTCCCGGCGCGGTGGACGAAGGCCGTGTTGCCATCGACGTGGAGGCTGATGATGTGCAGTTCCGACAAGTCCCAGTCGTCCACGAGTGCGCCCATGGCGGCCCGCAGGGATTCTTCGCCCCGGACCAGCTGGGTGATAGGCCCCAGCTGGTTGCTTCCGGCGATACGGAAGCTGCAGTCCGGGTCGAGCATTGCGATCATGGCGTCGAGATCGTTCCTGTTTCGAGCGCTGTAGAATGTCCGAACGGTGCTTTCGAGTTCGCTGCGGTCAACCATCGAAATAACCCTCCTCTTCGATGAGATGAATTTGCGCTTATTTTAGCAATGTCGCAACTTATGGTACGCTTCTTTTCGAAAGGACGATCGAGATGGAAAACACCGCCCTGCTCGGAACATGGAAAATGATCTCCTGGACGCGCGAGGTCGTCGCAACGGGCGAAATCGCCGATGCCATGGGCGCAAATCCCGTCGGCTACATCGCCTATCATGCGGACGGCCGGATGATGGCGACGGTCTTTCGTCGCGACCGAGGCAAGCCCATGGCCTCGGCGCCAACCGACAAGGAAAAGATCGGGCTGTTCGACACGATGCTCGCCTATTGTGCCGCATACACTCTGGAAGACGGCAAGGTGATCCATCATGTGGAGGGAGCCTGGAACCCGATTTGGGAGATGGATCTTGTCCGTCCCTTCATGCTTGACGGCGACGAGCTTCTGATCAGCGACGCGCCAGGAATCGACCCGAGGACGGGCGAAGCCGTGATTTTCCGGCTGAGGTTTCGAAAGGTCTGACGTCTTTCGCAGTACCGGGCGGAAAGACTATCGCTTGCCCGGTTGATCCTTGTGTTCGCCGTGATGAGTCCGCAGTGGAACCTCCGGCAGGAAGAACAGCACGATCAGGGCGAGCAGAACGATGATCGTGCCTGCGGTAAAGGTCGTTGCGACCGCGCGCCGGTAGACCACGAGAGCGGCCGCCTGTGTTTCCGGCGAGACATTGGCAAGCGCGCCCACATTGCCCTCCGTCAGCGGCGGCAGGTTCATGCCGCTCACCTGGCGCGCCAGGATGGCGCCGGAACCGGTGACGCCGATCAGGCCGCCGAGCGATCGGAAGAAGGCGAGCGTCGCCGTGCCGACGCCGCGATGGGTGAAGGGCAGGGCGTTCTGAACCGCGATCGTCATGTTCGGCATGACAAGGCCGAGACCGAGGCCGAGCGCAAAAACGGCGGGCTCGATGACGACAAAGCCCTGGCTGGTCGCCGCACCCCAGGATAGGACGGCAAAGGCGATCGTTGCCAGCGTCAGCCCGAAGACCTGCGCGGGCTTGTAGCGGCCCGACCGCGGCAGCAGCACGCGACCGTTCACCATGGACGAGATGACGACGCCGATCATCAGTGGTCCGGTCAGGAAGCCCGAATGTGCAGCGCTCACGCCCATGACGACCTGGAAGAACAGCGGGAAGAACAGGCTGGCCCCGAGCATGCCCATGAAAGCTAATGCCATAACGACGGAAGCGATGACGAAGGTGCGGTTGTTGAAGAGGTCGAGCGGCAGCACCGGCTCCGGTTCGCGCCGCACATGGAAGACGAAGAAAATCCCGGCCACGAGAGCCAGCGCCACAAGGCCGATGATATTGGGCGAATTCCACGGCCATTCGGAGCCACCAAGCGCGAGGACCAGCAGGAAACTCGTCGTGCTGATGGTGAGCAGCGCCGCGCCGAGATAGTCGATCCGCCGGCTATGCGACTGATGCGGCCGCTTCAGCGCACGGCCGATCATGACGAGCGCAACGGCGCCGACCGGCAGGTTGACGTAGAAGATCCAGTGCCATGACAGAAGATCGGTAATGACGCCGCCGAGAACCGGGCCGATGACGCTGCAGACGGCAAAGACCGCGGCGATCGAGCCTTGGCTGCGGCCGCGCTGGGCGGGTGGAACGAGATCGCCTATGATGATCTGCGCAAGCGGCAGCAATCCGCCCGCACCGATACCCTGGATCGCGCGGAAGATGATCAGCTGCAACAGGCTTTGCGCCGCGCCGCTGAGCACCGAGCCCAGGAGGAAGATCAGGATTGCCACGTAGATCAGCGGCTTGCGGCCATACTGGTCGCTGAGCTTGCCGTAGAGCGGCATGGTGCTGGTGGAGGCAAGCACATAGGCACTGACGACCCAGGAGAGATGCGTGATGCCGCCGAGGTCGCTGACGATGCGCGGCAGGGCGGTCGCAACGATGCTCTGGTCGATCGCGCCCAGCCCGAGAACGATCATCAGGCCCAGTATGACGGCGCGAATTTCGCGGCGATCCGGCTGTCCAGCGCCATCCTGTGGCGCAGCCGCCACCGTATTCTGCTTTCCTGTCGTCATTTGCCGATCTCTCCGAGCGGGCCGATGGCGCCGCGAATAGCCCTACGTTCGGATGTGGATAGCTTCGAAAGCTCGAAGGCCAGCCAGTCCGTGCGCCGGCGCTTGATATTGTCGATGACAGCGCATCCTTCAGGCGTAGCGACCAGCCCGCTGCGGCGCCCGTCCGTTGGATCAGGCGCGCTGCGGGTGACGTATCCCGCCTGTTCCATCGTCTTGATGTGGCCGCTTATCGTCGGGCCACGCAGCTTTTCCAGACGGGCGAGTTCGGCCACGCCGATCCCCGGCTGGCGGATGATGGCGACCAGCAGCAATGCTTGTAGCGGCGATATGTTGGGGTCGTCGCTCTCCCGGCGAAGCTGTCGATAGAGCCGATGGAGCACCGGGCGCAGCTCTTCAGCCAGCGCCATCGCATCCTCCATGTCCTGCAAAAGTCCGTCTCCAGCCATGACAAAGCCTATAGATAGGTTTCCTACCTATCTATAGGCCGCCCTTGCGCCGTCAAGCAAGCGTGCAAAAGCCCGCGCACGAATAATTGAGCGCGGGCTTCTATGAGAGAGGCGGAACCGATCAGGCGCCAGTATTCGTCGAGCTGGAGGACGTTGTGCCGGTGCTGGAAGCGGTCGAGCCGGATGCGCTTGAGTCAGCAGATCCAGCCGATGCCGCCGGCCAGCTGAGGTAATAGAACTGGTTGCCGACCTGGCCGAAATAGGATTCCTCTCCCGTGACCTTGTCGGTGTAGCTGCCGTCGCTGTTCTTGACGAAGGCGGCGTCCGAGCCGCGGGTCAGATGGGCGTTGAGAAAATCGTTCCAGTCCTGCGTCGGAACCGTGGTCGCATCGTTGCCGGTGGTGTCCGTGCTGGTAGAGCCCGTGTTGTCGGAATTATCCGGGTTCCAGGCCGTGATGGACTGACCGGCGGTCGGGTCGGTGACCGTCAGCGTGCCATTCGCGATCGCATTCAGCATTGCCTGAGCCTGGCCGCTGTCGCCGTTCTGGACCGCGGTCTGAAGATTGCTCTGCAGGAGCGACATGAAATCGGAAGACGTCATGTCGGGATCATCGGTGCTGGCGCCGGTAGTAGGCTCGCTCGCACTCGTCTGGTCGGTAGACGGGAGACCGTTGAGCAGGCTGGTCAGCGATGCCTGGGATTGTGATGGCAGGTTGGAAACATCACCGAAGTCTCCCAACAGGGGATCATCGGAGCTTGAAGACGTGGGCACGTCGGTCTGCAGCATCTGCAGGGCGAGCTGGGCCGATATCAGGCGGGTTGTAGCGAGCGCGGAAACCATGAGTGCATTTTCCCTGGGTAAGGCACCCCGGCAAAATGCCGCCGGCGCCGCGATGACGGATTAAAGCTCTCCGGCAACCGTCGGCACGATGGGCAAGATGGCGCCCGCCATGGCCCGATGACCGGCCAATGAACTCCATTGGCCCGATCGTATGATCATAAACTTACGCGGGGCTGGCGGGATCGGCCGGCCGTTCAGGCGGCTTCGGGCACCGGGATCTTCAATCCTGTCAATCCCTCGGAGACGTCCCAGAGCCGCTTCCACACAGCCTTGTCCAGTGCGCGGGGCACGATCTTTGCAAGTTTCGGCGGCCCCTTGAGTTCGTAGAAGCCGTTGGGTCCATACATGACGCCGCCCTGGGCGCTCGGCGAGGTGGCGGCGAGAAGTGTAGGCAGGGCGCCCTCGGCAGCCGAATGGGAAAGGTAAGGCTCCAGAAAACTGCCGAGGCGTTCGAGTGCGGACATGGTATCGCGATCCCATGATCGGCCGGCGCTCTGCAGGCCGGTGCGGGCATAGCCGGGATGGGCGGCCGTGCTCATCAGGTTCCAGCCGGCGGCGCGTGCGCGTCGCTCCAGCTCCAGGCTGAACATCAGCGTCGCAAGCTTCGACTGGCAGTAGGCCTTCCAGGGCGTATAGCGCTTTTTTGCCTGCAGATCGTCGAAGTCGATCCTGCCGCCCCGGTGGGCAAGGCTGCTGACCGTGATGACCCGTGGCGTGCGGGCTGCAAAGACCTTCGGCAGAAGCCTCATGTTGAGCGCGAAATGGCCGACATAGTTCGCGCCGAACTGCATCTCGAACCCGTCTACCGTCTCGTGTCGCGTCGGAATGGACATGACGCCAGCATTGTTGATGAGAAGATCGATGTGCGAAACAGAATCCGCAATGCGCCGCGCACAATCCGCCACGGAGGAGAGGCGCGAAAGATCCAGCGGCTCGAAGGAGACTTCGCCGCCGGCATGGGCTGCGCGGATACTCGCCAGCACCTCCGCACCCTTCTTCTCATTGCGCGAGGCAATGATCACGCGCGCACCGGCGTCGGCAAGCGCCTTGGCCGTCTCATAGCCGATGCCGCTCGTGGCGCCGGTAACAACGGCAATACGGCCCGTCTGCGGCGGAATATCCCTGATGGTGAAATTCGACATTAGGTTTCTCCTCTAAGCTAGAGGTTGGGTGATCGGAGCCAAAATATAAATATTGCATTTAATGCAAAAATACAATAGATATAATTATGCATTAGGATGTCGCGCCATTGTGACGTGAAATTACCATGGCTGGAGGCCTTCATGCCTTTGAATTGCCACGCTGTTCCGCCCTACGTCTGCGCCATATTCGAAATCGTCGTCAAAGATTGGATAGTCTCAATGAATGCAGTTTCGGCCACGCCATGCTCCGATTTCGTTCAGTTCTTCCGCTCCTGGATCACCAATCCCCGGCAGGTTTCGGCAATCGCGCCATCGGGAGAAACGCTTGCGCGGATCATGACGCGGGAAATTGCGGTGGAGAACGGTCGTGTGTTGGAACTCGGGCCGGGAACCGGCGTCTTCACGCGGGCTCTTCTCTCCCGTGGCATCGATGAAGCGGATCTTACGCTCATCGAATTCGGCTCCGAGTTTGCCGATGTCCTGAAGAAGCGTTTTCCGCATGCTCGGGTGCTGCAGATGGATGCGTCCCGGATTGCCCAATGCGGCCTGTTTGAGAACTCGCCCTTTGGCGCCGTTGTCAGCGGGCTGCCGCTTCTTTCGATGCCGCCGCTGATGATCACCGGCATCGTGGGCGGCGCCTTCAGCGTCCTGAAATCAGGAGGCGCCTTCTATCAGTTTACCTATGGCCCGCGTTGCCCGGTGCCGCGCCATATCCTCGATCGGCTTGGCCTTGAGGCTATCCGCGTCGGCGGAACGGTGCGAAACCTGCCGCCCGCCAGCGTCTACCGGATTTCGCGTCGAAAGCCGCTTGAGGTCTCGCCTCGCAAGCACAGATATCGTAGCAGGGATGTGAACGCCGATATCGCGACACTTGCTGCCGAACTGGCAGCCAGAAGCAATGCGATGGAGGCGGCGGGGACGGAATCGAGACTTTAATGGCAGACGACAGGCATATGGACGGGGATGTGAGGGAAGGTCGCCGCGAGCGCAAGCGGCGCCAGACGCGGGAACGCATTGAGCAGGCGGCCATGAGGCTCTTCCTCGAGCGCGGCTTCGAGGCAACGACGATCGAGGATATCACGGAGGCGGCTGACGTCTCCAAGCGCAGCTTCTTCGACTATTTCCCGAGCAAGGAGGAGGTCGTCTTTGCCTGGCAGGACGCCTTTGCCGATGGGCTCGCGGCCGCCATTTCCGCCCGGCCTGCCGGTGAGCCGGTCGTGAAGGTCATCGAGGAATCCTTGACTTCAGCCATCGTGGCCGCCGCCGATCCGCAAAGCGTGGCGCTTGGCGATCTCATCCGCAACACGCCGGCGCTCTGCGCCCGCGACCAGCTCAAATACACCAAGCTCGAGCAGAAATTGACCGAAGCCCTGTCTGCGCGCGCGGGCGATAGCGAGGAGGAGCCTTTTCGCATGCGTCTTCTCTCCGCCATTGTCGTCGGTGCAATGCGCGCCGGCGGTGAAAGATGGCACCAAATGCCAGAAAAGGGGCCGCTCGAGGCCTTCGCACGTGAGATCTTCCGCGACCTCTGGAAGGTGCTGGCAAGCTTCGGTAAAGAGATCAACTCTGAGAGTGATAAAGGTTGACCCCACAGCAATTCCAGCAAAAGTGTCAAACGGTTTTGCGTTCGGAATTGCGTCAAAACTCTAGGTCAGCGCGCCGGCCGTCTGCGGCTTGATGCCGTTCCCGCGCCTGCGCAGGAAGTCGATCAGAGCTCTGAGCTTGGCCGGCACGCGCCGGCGGTCAGCATAGTAGAGCGTCAGGCCCGCAAGATCGGGGCTCCAGTCGGAAAGAATGCGAACCAGGCGCCCATCATCCAGGAAGCGGTCGATATAGCCGTTGATCATATAGGCAATGCCGATGCCGTCGAGCGCAGCCTGTGTCAGCGCCGCTGAATCGTTGAGAATGAGGCGGCCGCTGACTGCGAGTTCGATCTTCTCTCCATCCTTCTCGAATTCCCAACGCTCGATCTGGCCGCTGCTCGAATGGCGGAAACCGATGCAATTGTGATTGAGCAGATCTCGCGGATGTCTCGGCACGCCATAGCGTGAGAGATAGTCTGGTGACGCAATGATGTGCGCATCGATTGCCGGGCCGATCTTCAGGGCGACCATATCCTTCTGCACCAGATCGCCGAAGCGGATGCCGGCGTCGAACCCTTCGCTGACAATGTCCACCAGCGACGCCTCGATGCGCACTTCCAGCCCGATATCGGGATAGGCATCGAGAAAATCGCGCAGGATCGGCTGAAGGGCTATCATATAGCCTGCCCGCGCGACATTGATGCGGAGCAATCCGGCGGGCCGATCCGACGCCTCGCCAAGCTCGGTCGCTGCAGCTGTCAGATCGCGCACGGCGGGAACGACGCGTTCGAGATAGCGTGAACCGGCTTCCGTCAGGCTGACGCTTCGCGTCGTGCGGTTGAAGAGGGCGAGCCGCATCCGCTGTTCGAGCTTGCTGATCGACTGGCTGACTGCGGAAGGAGAAACGCCGAGCCGCACGGCTGCTGCTGAAAAGCTCTTTTCTTCGGCCACGATGACGAAAGTCACCAAGCCATCCAGCATGTCCTGACGCATGAAATCCTCCGCTGCCAGATCGAGATTAATCAGTTTTTCTAAAAAGGGTATCGCCCATTGATCAGATTATCGAAAATGTCAGGGCGGTTTATCTTCCTCCTACCCAACAAGGAGTATTGCCGATGCCAGACACCAAGACATTCTTCATCACCGGCGTATCGACCGGTTTCGGTCGTGCGCTTGCTGAAGCCGCACTTGCAGATGGTCATAAGGTCGTCGGCACTCTGCGTAACGAACAGGCCCGCAGCGAATTCGACGCGCTGAAGCCGGGTCATTCCTTCGGCAGGCTGCTTGAGGTGACGGATACCGCTGTCATTGCGCCCGTTATCGCCGAGGTGGAAGGGAACGTCGGCGGCATCGACGTGCTGGTCAACAATGCCGGTTACGGCCACGAGGGATTGCTGGAGGAATCGACGATCGAGGATCTGCGCCGCCAGTTTGAAGTCAATGTTTACGGCCCCGTCGCTGTCATGCAGGCAGTGCTGCCCTATATGCGCAAGCGCAGGAGCGGCCGGATACTCAACATCACGTCGATGGGCGGGATTACGACGTTTCCGGGAATCTCTTTTTATCATGGCAGCAAGTTCGCGCTGGAAGGCATATCGGAAAGCGTGGGCAAGGAAGTCAGGAGTTTCGGCATCTATGTGACGGCCATCGAGCCGGGCGGATTCCGCACCGACTGGGCCGGCCGTTCCATGGTTCGTGCGGAGCGATCGATATCGGATTACGACGAGGTTTTCGAACCGCTGCGTGCACGCCGCCTGGAACGCAGCGGCAAGCAGGCCGGCGATCCGAAAAAAGCAGCGGACGCAATGCTGAAGCTGGTTGCATCGGACAATCCGCCGACCCATCTCCTGCTTGGTCGCGATGCGATCGATTTCGTACGAGAAAAGCTCGGGCTGCTGAAGACCGAATTTAATGCCTGGGAGCCGGTATCGAGCTCCACGGATTTTGAGTGAGCACTGAAACATTTTTGTTAGGAAGGAAAAGACCATGTCTGATTTGAACGCAGCAAGATCCGGTACTTTCAAGATCGGCGGTGACCTCAGCGTCAATCGTCTCGGCTTCGGCGCGATGCGCATCACGGGCCGTGGCATCTGGGGCGAGCCGGAAGATCACGCAGAATCCATCCGCACCCTGAAGCGCCTGCCGGAACTCGGCATCAATTTCATCGATACCGCCGATTCCTATGGCCCAGATGTTTCCGAGCGCCTGATCAAGGAAGCACTCCATCCCTACAGCAAGGTCGTCATTGCCACCAAAGCCGGTCTTACCCGCACGGGTCCAGACCAGTGGATCCCGCTTGGACGCCCTGAATACTTGCTCCAGCAGGTGCACAAGAGCCTGCGCAATCTCGGTGTCGAGCAGATCGACCTCTGGCAGTTGCACCGCATCGATCCGAAGGTTCCCGCCAAGGAACAGTTCGACGCCGTCAAGTCTTTGCTCGACAGCAAGCTTATCCGTCATGCCGGTCTGAGTGAAGTCTCCGTCGCCGACATCGAGGCCGCTTCGAAGGTCTTCAAGGTCGCGACGGTCCAGAACCGTTACAATCTCGTCGACCGCACCAGCGAGGATGTTCTCGACTATTGCGAAAAGCACAATATCGGCTTCATCCCCTGGTTCCCGCTCGCGGCCGGCGATCTTGCCAAGCCCGGCTCGCTGCTCGATACGATTGCGAAGAAGCACAATGCCGCGCCGAGCCAGATAGCGCTCGACTGGGTACTGAAGCGCAGCCCCGTCATGCTGCCGATCCCCGGTACCTCTAAGGTCAAGCACTTGGAAGAAAACGTCGCTGCCGTGAACATCACGATCTCCGACGAGGAGTTCAAGGCCCTCGACGCGGAAGGCAAGAAGCTGTTCAAGGCCGCGTGATGCTTCTGGTTTGCGGAGTTTGAAGACCGCACAGGCAGAACAAAGGGGGCGCGTGACGCCCCCTTATTTTTTTCATCGTCGTGATGTTCCATGGAAGAGGCGGCGGCCCTCGTCATCTCGCGGACGAGGCCGACGAAAGCCGTCAGTGCCGCAGTGGGATGTCGGTGCCTTGGGTAGTAAAGGCAGATGCCGGGAAAGGGCGGTGTCCACTCTTCAAGAAGATGCACCAGCCGCCCTTCGGCTATGTCCTTTGCCACATTATCGACGATGAGATAGCCAATGCCCGCGCCGCCGAGCACGGCTTCGCGCATTAGTACAGCACTTTGCAGCGTCATCGGCCCCCTGGTGTCGATCCGGATTTCCTCGCCGCGACGCTCGAATTCCCATCGATAGACGGTGCCGCTTGGCAGCCGTAACCTGATGCAGTCATGCGCGAGAAGATCCTGAGGGGTCTGTGGTGCTTCTCTTCTCTCGAGATAGGAGGGCGCGGCCACGACGGCGAAGCGCTCTTCCGGCTTCAGCATGATCGCGATCATGTCCTGCGGCACGGTTTCGACCAGCCTGATGCCGGCGTCATATCCCTCCGCCACGATATCGACCATTCGCCCCTCGGTCGTGATATCAAGATGGACATCGGGATAACGCTTCTGAAATTCCAGCAGGATCGGCATCAGGCGGTGCCGCGCCGCGCCTTCCGAAGTGTCGATCCGAAGCGTCCCGCTCGGCTTGGCACGAAACTGGTTGATGGCTTCCACGGCGCCCGAAATGTCGCGCAGGGCGGGACCGACGCGCGCCAGGAATTCTTCGCCCGCTTCCGTTGGGGATACGCTTCGGGTGGTCCGGTTGAAAAGCCGAACGCCGATCCGCGTCTCCAGCGTCGCGACGGCGTGGCTGACCGCCGAAGGCGACATGCCGAGTTCAAGCGCTGCAGCACGAAAATTGCGCGTCGTCGCCACGATGACGAATGCATTCAGTTCGACCAAACCTGCCATACGCATTGTGCGATTTCCCTCATGAACCCATTCGAAAATATGCTGGTTATCCGCACAGTGCCAGCGGCTTATTTTGAGGCTCGAACCAAATGCTTCGCGAAAGGGAAGAGCATGAAAAAGACAATTCTGATCACCGGCGCCTCATCAGGCATTGGTAAGGCATCGGTGAAACTCTTTGCCTCCAGGGGCTGGAACGTCGTCGCCACGATGAGAAATCCCGATCGGGAAAAGGAACTGAACGGGCTGGACGATGTCCTCGTGTCGAGGCTCGACGTGCAGGATCGCCAGAGCATCGCCGAAGCGATCGAAGCCGGCATCGACCGCTTCGGTAGGATAGATGCCCTCGTCAACAACGCCGGTTACGGTCAGAACGGCATTTTCGAGGCAGTCCCGCGCGAGAAGGTCATCGAACAATTCGATGTCAACGTCTTTGGGGTGATGGATGTCACCCGCGCCATCTTGCCCCATTTTCGCAAGAACAAGACCGGTATGATCATCAATGTCAGTTCCGGTGCCGGGCTTTTTACATTGCCGATGATATCGCTCTACTGCGCCAGCAAATTCGCCCTGGAAGGCTTCACGGAAGCGCTGTCCTATGAGCTTTTGGCGCTCAACATTGGCGTAAAGCTGGTGATACCGCATGGCGGCGTCAGCGAGACCACTTTCGTAGAGCGCGCGACGCAGGGCGGAACGGACAATGTCACGCCGCCGGATTACCACGCCTTTCTGCAAAGTTCGCAGCAGGCCTTTGCAAGAATGGCTGCCGCCCGCACCATGAATTCTGCAGACGTCGCTGCCATCGTTCATGAAGCCACGACCGACGGCACGGATCGCCTGCGTTATCTCGTGGGAGACGATGCGCGCGGCTTCATCAAGGCCCGTCGGGAAATGACGGATCAGGGCTACATAGACTTCATGCGCGCCCATTTTGCGACTGCAAATTAGGCAGAAATCTCTTCAGTCCGCCGTTGCTCATCGTTTTTTCAGGAGTTTCGGAAGGAAGCTATGCGGTAAATGCATTACTGCATTGCGGCAAAACCTCTAGGAATGTCTGCTCTCAATCTATATCTACTCCCTCGAAGGCAGCGCACTCCTCCTCCCAGCGCTCCTTCGTCGACTGGCAACACTCCTCCTCCTCCCAGTTGCCAGTCAGGATCAAGAGCCCGATGCATCCTCCTCCCGCATCGGGCTCTTTCATTTTCCGAACTTCCGTTCAAATACGCAGGCTCAATCGCCGATCCGGGCTGTGCCCTTCTGGCCATTGTCGCGTGTCCAGCGGACACGATCCTCACCGGCGCGCTCCAGGCTGTAGCAATTCGTGTTTCCCTGGTACCATGTCTGGAACTGCTGGCAGAGCTTGTTGTCCTTGATCCACCATTTGCCCGTATCGGTCGGCTTGCCGAAGGCGGCAAAGCCAAGCGCTCTGCCCGTGCCCTCCAGCTGTCCCGAAGTGTGATAATTCAGCGGTAACTCACCGCCGAGAGGGGTTGCGACATACATCGTTCTGCCGATGATGTCGCTGCGTATGTCGTTCGCGGTCATGACTTCGGCCAGCGCCAAGGCCGGCAGAAGCAACGCCAATGCGAAAATGACGAGCGAAACCGATCTCATTGCCCTATCTCCTGATTTTCGGAATCGCTAAAATAAGGGCGTAGACGAAGAAAAGTTCCAGAAAAATCGACCTGCTTTGCTGCTGAGGCCGCGTTTGGCTAGTGGATTCGTCAAAAAAATCTAGGCAGATCGCGTCGCCTGATATATCACAACTTCAGTTAGTTCGGCGCGGGTGGATCGCCGCCATAAATATTCGACGCGGGGACAGCTTGGGAGACGGTCCGCAGGTTGTGATCGTTGCGGCTGCCGGGGTGATCCGTGCAGCATTTCGGGCTTACGTTTCGGCGACGACAGCGCGGCTGATGGCCGATATGATCACGGACATCACGCCCGCGGTCGACATGACCGCGTTCCGCATCAATCGCTATTAGGAGGATAGCCAATGCCCGACACGTCAAAACCAGTAGCCCTAATCACCGGCGGTGGCCGCGGCATGGGTGAGGCGATCGCCCGCGAACTCCATTCGAACGGCTATCGCCTGGCGCTGATGTCGCCTTCGGACAGCTGCGAGAAACTGGCGAAAGAATTGGGTGGCGTCGCCTCGCGCGGCGTGGCCGAAAAGGCCGAGGACATCAAGGCGATCTTCGACCTGACGATGAAGAGCTACGGCCGCATCGACGCCGTCGTCAACCACACCGGCCATCCGCCGAAGGGCGATCTGCTCGATATATCGGACGAAGACTGGACGCTCGGCTCCGACATGATGATCCTGTCCCTCGTGCGCATGGCCCGTCTCGTGACGCCGGTCATGCTGGAGCAGGGCAAGGGCGCTTTCGTCAACATCACCACCTTTGCGGCCTATGAGCCGTCGCTGGTCTTTCCTGTTTCCTGCACCTACCGTGCTGCCGCGGGCGCCTTCACCAAGCTCTATTCGGATCGCTATGCGGCCAACAATATTCGCATGAACTGCATATTGCCCGGCTATATCGATAGCCTCAACCACAAGCCCGAGACCGCCGACAAGATCCCGATGAAGCGCATCGGCCACATGGAGGAAATCGCCAAGACGGCAGCCTTCCTGCTGTCCGATGGCGCAGGTTATATCACCGGCCAGAACATCCGCGTCGACGGCGGCGTAACAAGACATGTCTGATTGGAGAAAATGAAATGAGATGGAAGCGTACGATCCAGCTTCTGGATGTTCATGCCGAAGGCGAGATCGGCCGGGTGGCGATCGGCGGCGTGCCGAAGATCCCGGGCAAGACAGTTGCCGAGCAGCTGCACTGGATGAACACCGATCCCAAGGGCCAGGAGCTGCGCCGTTTCCTCGTGCTCGAACCGCGCGGCACGCCGATGGGCTCCGTCGTGCTTTTGCTTCCCGCCAAGCATCCGGATGCTGATGCTGGCTTCATCGTTCTGCAGCCGGACCAGGCGCATGCAAGCTCGGGCTCGAATTCCATCTGCGCCACGACCGCGCTCCTGGAGTCCGGCATGGTCGAGATGAAGGAGCCGGAAACGGTGGTCACGCTCGATACCGCTGCCGGCATCGTCAAGGCGGTCGCCACCTGCCGCGATGGCCGCTGCGAAAAGGTCAAGCTGACCATGGTGCCGTCCTTCGTGCATGAGCTTGATGTCGCCCTCGACACACCAAACTGGGGTCGCATAAAGATCGACATCTGCTATGGCGGCATCTTCTATGCGCTGGTCGATGTCGGTCAGGTCGGCCTTACCATCGAGAAGTCGAATGCCGCGGCCTTGGTACAGGCCGGCATGGTCCTCAAGGACCTGATCAACAGCTCGATCCCGGTCGTTCACCCCGAAATCCCGGCGATTGCAGGCGTCGCTTACGTCATGTTCCGCGATATCGATCCGGATGGCTCGGTACGCACCTGCACGACCATGTGGCCCGGCCGCGTCGACCGTTCGCCCTGCGGCACCGGCAGTTCGGCCAATCTGACCACCATGCACGCCCGCGGCAAGGCCAAGGTCGGCGATATCTTCAAGTCGCGTTCGATCATCGGCTCGGAGTTCGAAGTCGGACTTTCCGCGGAAACGACCGTCGCGGGCAAGCCGGCGATCATCCCGACCATCGCAGGTCGCGGCTTCACCTTCGGCCTGTCGCAGGTGGCACTCGATCCCTTCGATCCGATGGCCGAAGGCTTTGCGCTGACAGATGTCTGGGGCCCCCTTGCGGGCGGTATCGGCGACGGACGCTGAGCGAATAGAGGTTCGGACATGTGACCATGTCCGAACCTGAATTTTACCGGATCGGAACCACCGGTCGCCCGGGCTCCACGCCCGGCAGGTCGGTCGAGAAGGCGAGGTCCTTCTGCGCCTCCAGCGCGGTAAGCCGATCGGTCAGGGCCTTGTGGATCATGGTATAGGCGTCGCTGCCAAGAACGATGCGCTTCGGAGCGGGAGACTGGGCCACGCTGGCAATCATGGCCGCTGCCATCTTGGCGGGATCTCCCGGCGGGACACGTGAACCCTCTTCGACCATCCGCCGCACCATGCCCGCAGGCGTATCCGCGTAGGCGTCTATCTTCGGGCCGAGCTTGGCGCTGGAAAACGCGAACTCCGTGCGTGCGCCGCCCGGCTCGACTATCGTGGCTTCAATGCCGAAGGGCGCAACCTCCTGCATCAGCGCTTCGAAGAAGCCTTCGATACCCCATTTGCTGGCATGATAGAGCGAGCCGCCGGGATAGGCGATCTGACCGCCGACGGTCGATACCTGAATGATCCGGCCGCTGCGTTGTGCCCGCAGATGCGGCAATGCCGCGCGTACCATCTGGATCGAGCCGACAAGGTTGGTATCGAGCTGATGCCTGATCTGCTCGTCCGTCAGCTCTTCCGCAGCACCAAACAGGCCGTAGCCGGCATTATTGACCACGACGTCGATCGTGCCCAGTTCAGAAAAGGCCTTGTTGACCACCCGACGAATGGCCGGCGTATCGGTCACGTCGAGATGCGCCAGCCATAGCAGATCGCCATAGCGCGCCTTCAGCTCGCTCATCGCGTCCATCTGCCGGACGGTCCCGGCGACACGATCTCCCCTTGCCAGAAGCTGCTCCGTCATCTGTCGGCCGAGGCCGCTGTTCACGCCGGTAATCAACCATGTGCGCTGCGTCATCGCAAAACTCCTTCATCGAATTTTATAACTAACTAGTCAGTTAGAAAATATGTCTATCTAACCGTTTAGTCAATTGCTATTCCGAAGATGGACGAATGGAGGTCCGGATGCGGAACGCCGAGGCGACACGGGAACGGATATTGGACGCTGCCATGGCGGAATTCTCGACCTATGGCATTGCAGGTGCACGCGTCGATCGCATTGCAAAGGCTGCCGGCTGCAACAAGAACCTGATCTATATCTATTTCGAGAACAAGGAGACGCTGTTCTCCACCGTTCTCCAGAAGCACCTGCTCGGCGTCTACGAGGAGATGCCGTTCACGCCGGAAGACGTGCCGGGTTACGCCGGGCGTTTTTTCGATTTCGCCATGGCGCATCCTGACCTGATGCGATTGATGACATGGTTCGGCCTGGAACAGAGGCCGGAAGGCTCGTCCGAGCGGATCGCATCCTTTATTGCCAAGACGGAGGCGCTGCAGAAGGCTCAGGACGAGGGCATCGTTGGCTCGACCTTCCCGCCGCGCTTCCTGCTGACCGCGCTGATGGCGCTCGCAACAGCTTGGACCGCCACCAATCCCTTCGGACCGTCACTCGACCCTGAGGCCGTGGAGCACCAGGCGGCGCTGAAACGCGATATCGTCAAGGCCGTCACGCTTCTCACTGCGCCCGATCGCATCAGCGACTGAAGCACGTGCGCCGGACCTGAGTTTCAATCGCCCTTCGGATAGATCACGCCCTTGCGCAGGATGATATTGCCGTAGAGCCGAGGTTCGCTCGTCTGGATCAGCGCATGCGCCTGCCGGACGCGCTCGTAAAAGTCCTTGGGCAGCAGCGGTACGACCTTGATGTCGGGCACGTGGCGCGCGCAGCAGGCGATCATTTCTTCATGCACAGGGTCGGCGGCATCGCGATCCTGTTTGACGGTGGCGCGGAAGATTGCGTGATCGACGAAGTCGTCGATCGGCAGCACGCTGAGAATGGCGTCGAGCACGGGGATCGTACCGTGCCCGTCAAGTCGGATCAGGCGCCTGGCATGCTCCAGGCCCGGATAGTTGCCGTCGACGATGGCGATCTCGTCGCCGTGCCCCATCGCGCGCAGCGTAAAGAGAAGGTCGGGGCTCAGCAGTGGGTCAAGGCCCTTCAGCATGCTCGATTTCCTTGAAGAGGACATTCTGGTCGATGAGATAGCGGGCAAAGATCGGCAGGCTGGCGCCGCCGATGGCGCGTGCCTGGGCACCGACGATACCCTCGACAATATCGGGCATCACCACGCCCTGCAAATCCAGCTTCCTCGCTTCACGGATCGTCGCGTGCACGACGCGCTCCCTGACCCAGCCGGGAAAACCGCCGTCGATGACGGCGGCGCTGAAGTCGATGATCGAGGCGGCGGCGACGACTGCCTGCGCCAGCGCCTTGGCCGTCTCCTGTATCCAGGCTTCCAGCGGCTCGCCGAAATCGATCCAGTCGTCGGCGGAATACCAGAGCGGCTGCGGATCGATGCCGTGCTCCCGCAGCAAGTTTTCCAATACGAAGATCGATGCGATCTCGAGGAGCTGGACGCTCTCGCCGTTGTGGCCACGCACCGGCAGCGGGCCGATCGCGCCTGCCGTTCCCGTGCGTCCGCTGAAAATCGAGGAGTTCAGCACGATGCCGCCGCCGATGAAGGAGCCAATAAAGAAGTAGACGAAGTCTGGATAATGCGGTCCGACGCCGAAGACGAGTTCCGCGCCGCAGGCGCTGGTGGCGTCGTTCTGCAGGAAGACGGGGTAGGGCACCTTGTCTGATATCTCGGCCTGCAGATCGAAGCCGCGCCAGACCTCCATCGCCCCCTGTGGTGCGCCGACCTCTTCAGCCCAGTTCCAGAGTTCGAAGGGGGCCGCGATGCCGATGCCGGCCACGCGGCTGCGCTCTTTTTCGTCGAGCTTCGTCTCAAGTTCCTTGATTCCGGATGCGATGAAGCCGAGCAGGTCCTGGGGTAGTGGATAGGGATAGATCTTGTGCAGTTGCAGTCGGATGCGGCCGACAAAATCCATCAGCACCAGATCGGCGCTGCGCCGCCCGATCTTCACCCCGAAAGAGAGGACGGCATCCGGGTTGAGCCGCATCGGGATGGACGGTTGGCCGACCTTGCCGCGCACCGGCGCATCGCGCGTCAGAAGCCCTTCCTTCTCGAGTGCCCGCATGATCACGGAAACGGTCTGTGCAGACAGCCCGCTCCGACGGGCGACATCGGTCTTCGACTGCGCGCCATGGCGACGCACCAGCGAAAGCACGAGCCGCTCATTATAGGCACGCACGCGAACCTGGTTCGCGCCGCCGCTGGAATCGAGAATTTGAGGCGGAACAGGATTGTCCGTCCTCCTTAGGGATGACATGGGTCATCTCCTCCTGACCCTTGTGCACGATCCAGGGGCTTAAAAAAGGATCATGCAGATTCAAAGTGTTACAGCATCACTTGCCTTCTCCTCCAGACAAACGGCGCCGTCAAGCAGACTGCTCAAGTTATCGGCAGCATGCCACATTGGATTAATAATTCAATTGGATTTATTTATTGACAAGCCTATTTCCTTGGTTCTTAATTGTTGCCGTAAAGAATGCGGCAAGGCTTTTGGAGGAAGCCCGCATAGGAGAAATTCAACAGTCATTGTCGCGACTTTGATCCGGGACCGGAGGGTTCCGGCGTTTCATATTCTCGGGAGGATCATGTGAAAAAATCTGTTCTACTCGGCGCCGTTGCTGCGCTTGCCATGATGGGCAGCTCCGCCTTTGCGGCCGATGTCGTCGGCCTCATCACCAAGACCGATACCAACCCCTTCTTCGTCAAGATGAAGGAAGGTGCGCAGGCCAAGGCGAAGGAGCTCGGCCTCAATCTCCAGACCTTCGCCGGCAAGTATGACGGCGACAACGACAGCCAGGTTGCCGCGATCGAGAGCCTGATCTCCGCCGGCGCCAAGGGCTTCGCCATCGTGCCGAGCGATTCCAAGGCGATCGTTCCGACCATCGAGAAGGCCCGCAAGGCCGGCCTGCTGGTCATCGACCTCGACACGCCGACGGATCCGATCGACGCCGTCGACGCGACCTTCGCGACCGACAACTTCAAGGCTGGCCAGCTGATCGGCTCGTGGGCCGCCAAGACCATGGGCGACAAGGCCAAGGATGCGCATATCGCCTTCCTTGACCTAGCCGCAAACCAGCCGACAGTCGACTTCCTGCGCGACCAGGGCTTCATGAAGGGCTTCGGCATCGACATCAAGGATCCGAACCACTACGGCGACGAAGACGACAAGCGCATTTCCGGCCATGACGTGACCGGCGGCGCCGAAGAAGGCGGCCAGAAGGCCATGGAAAACCTTCTCCAGAAGGACCCGTCCATCAACCTCGTCTACACGATCAACGAACCGGCTGCAGCTGGTGCATGGCAGGCCCTCAAGGCTGCTGGCAAGGATGACGGCAGCGTCATGATCGTCTCGATCGACGGCGGTTGCCCGGGTGTCAAGAACGTCAAGGCCGGCGTGATCGGCGCAACCTCGCAGCAGTATCCGCTGCTGATGGCCGCAAAGGCCATGGAGGCAATCGCCGAATTCACGAAGGACGGCAAGAAGCCGGAAAAGACCCCGGGTCTGCAGTTCACCGACACAGGCGCAACGCTCATCACCGACAAGCCGGTCGATGGCGTACCGTCGATCACTTCGGACGAAGGTCTGAAGAAGTGCTGGGGCTGATATCAGCCTGATAGCCTGATCCGTCAATCGAAGGGACGGCCTTGCGGCCGTTCCTCACTGGACCGCGCAGGAAACACATCATGACCACTCCAAACGAAGCCAAAGGCCCCGCCGGGCCGGCTGATTACGAACGCGTCCTTTCGGGCAGCGACCAGAATGTCGCGAGCTTCGAAGAAGCCAAATCGCTCATCCGGCGCCTGCAGCACTTCCTGCATTCCAATCCCACGACCATTCCGCTGATCGTTCTTCTGATCGGCATCATCGTGTTCAGCATCTGGGTCGGCGGACGCTTCTTTGCGCCATTCAATCTGTCGCTGGTGCTGCAGCAGGTGACGATCATCGCCATCGTCGGCATCGCACAGACGCTTGTCATCTTGACAGCAGGTATCGACCTCTCGGTCGGCGCCATCGTCGTGCTCAGCCATGTCGTCATGGGCAAGCTTGCGATCGACATGGGCATGCCCGTGGCTTTCGCGTGGCTGATCGGCCTGTTGATCGGCATCCTCTGCGGCGCCTTCAACGGCACGCTGATCTCCTATTTCAAGCTGCCGCCCTTCATCGTGACGCTCGGGACATGGAGCGTCTTCGGTTCGCTCAATCTCTGGTATTCGCAGAGCCAGACCATCCGTGCCCAGGATATCGAGGCGGCCGCGCCCTTTCTGCAGTTCATGGGTACGCCGATCGGACCACACATCGCGCTCTTCGGCCTGAGCTTCAATATCGGCGCGCGCTTCATTCTCGGTTCCATCCTGATGCTGCTGATGGCGGCATTCGCCTGGTATGCCCTGACACGGACCGCGTTTGGCCGGCATATCTATGCGACCGGTGACGATCCTGAAGCAGCGCGCCTTGCCGGTATCAACACCTCGCGGACCCTCTTTGCCGTCTACACGATCGGTGGCCTTATCTGCGCCATCGCTGGCTGGGTGCTGATCGGCCGTATCGGCGCGGTCAGCCCGCAAGCAGGTGGCACCCTAAACATCGATTCGATCACCGCAGTCGTGATCGGCGGCACCAGCCTCTTTGGCGGCCGCGGTTCGATCGCAGGAACCTTGTTCGGCGCCCTGATCGTCGGTGTGTTCAGAAACGGCCTGCAGCTCGCCGGTGTCGACGTGCTCTGGCAGGAATTCGCGGTCGGCCTCCTTATCATCGTCGCTGTCGCGATCGACAATTGGATCAGAAAGGCTTCGGCATGAGCGAACAGCTTCAACCCGTTCTTCAGGGCCGCGGCCTCGTCAAACGCTATGGCCGCGTGACGGCCATGGACCACGCGGATTTCGAGCTTTTTCCCGGCGAGATCCTCGCTGTGATCGGCGATAACGGCGCCGGCAAGTCGACCCTGATCAAGGCGCTTGCAGGCGCGGTATCCCCCGATGAAGGCGAAATTCACCTGGATGGCAAGCCGGTTCATTTCCGCTCGCCGCTGGAGGCACGCGCCGCCGGCATCGAGACCGTCTACCAGAACCTTGCTTTGTCGCCGGCGCTCAGCATCGCGGAGAACCTTTTCCTCGGCCGCGAGCGCCGCTCGCCGGGCATTATCGGCACGCTGTTCCGCAAGCTCGACCGCCGCGGTATGCAGGCGGATGCGCGAAAGGCGCTGTCGAACCTCGGCCTGATGACGATCCAGAACATCAACCAGACGGTCGAAACGCTGTCAGGCGGCCAGCGCCAGGGTGTCGCGGTTGCCCGCGCGGCAGCCTTCGGTTCGAAGGTGGTCATCATGGACGAACCGACGGCAGCGCTCGGCGTTAAGGAGAGCCGCCGCGTGCTGGACCTGATCCTCGATGTGCGTTCCCGCGGCTTGCCGATCGTTCTGATCTCGCACAATATGCCGCATGTCTTCGAGGTGGCGGACCGCATTCACATCCACCGCCTCGGACGACGCCTGACCGTGATCAATCCCAAGGATTATTCCATGTCCGATGCCGTCGCCTTCATGACCGGCGCCAAGGCTCCGCCGGCGGAGACCGTTGCCGCATGACATCAACGATTGCAGACATCGCTGGCGATATCATTTCGCGCGCCGGCGACCGGAAACGCTTCATGATCGCCATTGCCGGCCCTCCGGGCGCCGGCAAGTCGACGCTGGCGGACAATCTCGCCAATGCCATCAAGGCGAGGGGAGAGAGCGCCGAGGTCCTGCCGATGGATGGCTTCCACATGGACAATGCCATCCTGATCGAGCGCGGACAGCTTGCCCGCAAGGGCATACCGGAGACTTTCGACATCCGCGCTTTCCTCGACATCATCAAGGCAGTGCGTCCGGGCGACCAAGAAGTCCTGGTTCCGGTCTTCGACCGTTCCCGGGAGCTTGCGATCGCCTCGGCCCGCGTCGTGTCGCCGGACCATCGCTTCATCATCGTCGAGGGCAATTACCTGCTTTTCAGCGAGGGGAAATGGGCGGAGCTGGAAGGCCAGTTCGATTATTCGATCATGCTGGCCCCGCCGATGGAAGTTCTGGAAGAGCGGCTCTGGGCGCGCTGGCGCGGTTACAAGCTGACCGAGGAGCAATCGCACGCCAAGGTCTATGAGAACGACCTGCCGAACGGCCGTCGAATTCTTGAAAACCGCCGTCCCGCCGACATCACGATCGAAGTCGTTCAGGATTGACGAGAGCGCTCGTTACAAATCATTCCGGATTGTTTTGCCGCCGCCTATGATGCTATCGAGGCGCAACCGCCAAACAGCTCGGAGACCACCCCATGCAAAAGCTTACCATCCGCCGTCCCGATGACTGGCATTTGCATTTGCGTGACGGCGCCATGCTGGAAGGCGTGATCGGCGATACCAGCCGGAATTTCGCCCGCGCCATCATCATGCCCAATCTCGTGCCCCCCGTCGTGACGACCGACGACGCGAAGGCCTATCGCGAACGCATCATGAAGGCTCTGCCCAAGGGCGACCGGTTCGAGCCGCTGATGACGCTCTACCTCACCGAACACACCAGTGCCGACGATGTCGAGGAAGGCAAGAAGAGCGGGCTGATCACCGCGGTGAAGCTCTACCCCGCCGGCGCGACCACCAATTCCCATGGCGGCGTTCGCGACATGAACAAGGCGATGCCCGTTCTGGAGCGGATGGCAAAGATCGGCCTGCCGCTCTGCGTGCACGGCGAAGTCACCAGCCCCGAGGTGGATATTTTCGACCGCGAAGCCGTCTTCATCGAAACGGTGCTCGATCCGCTTCGCAAGCGCCTGCCTGAGCTAAAGGTGACGATGGAACATGTGACGACCTCCGACGGCGTCGATTACATCAAGTCGGCCGAGCGCAATCTTGCCGGCACGATCACCACCCATCACCTGATCATCAATCGCAATGCGATCCTCGTCGGCGGCATCCGCCCGCATTATTATTGCCTGCCGGTCGCAAAGCGCGAGAGCCATCGCCTGGCGCTGAGGGCTGCGGCAGTGAGCGGCGACCGCCGCTTCTTCCTCGGCACCGACAGTGCCCCGCACGTCGATCCGCTGAAGGAATGCGCCTGCGGCTGCGCCGGCATCTATACCTCGGTCAATACGATGAGCTGCCTCGCCCACGTCTTCGAGCAGGAAGGCGCGCTCGACCGGCTGGAAGCTTTCACCTCGCTGAATGGCCCCGCCTGGTACGGGCTTTCGCCGAACGAGGAGACGATCACGCTCGTCCGCCGCACGGAATCCGTCTCATATCCGGAAAAAATCGAGACCGGAGCAGGTCCGGTGACAGTATTTGATCCAATGTTCGCGCTACATTGGGACACCGAAGGCTGATTTCGGGAAAGCATCATTTCAGACTATCTGTATATAACTGAAATCATACACGTTTCAATGCGTTAACTTAAGCTTCGACTTGCGATATCTTTAGCCGCGCGAGTAACCAATTTGATACTTCTTACGCGATAGCTTGCATGCAAATATTTGCGTCGCGGGGTAACCGTGGAGAAGAACAAGCATGATGCTCGACTATAATTCTCTGCTGATCGCCTTGGGCGTATCAGCGACCTGTCTGGCGTTCACGCTGATGGGAAGCTGGTTTGCCCGGCGTCCGGAGACATTTCTTTTGACCTGTACAGGCGGCCTTTTCTTGGTCGTTGCAGGCATTTTTACCTATAGCTTTTACGTCGCATGGCCGATCCGCTTTGTCGGCAGCATGACGTTTGTCATGTTCATGGTCGGCTTCTCCATCATCTGGGCCGCAGGATATCAATTCCGCAAAGGACATTTGTCGCGCTGGCGGATACTGCTTGGAAGCTTTGCCGGCATGTTCGCCACCCTACCGGCGATGGTAGCGGGCTATGATGGTCTTGCCTTCATGGGCGACAATATTGTGATCGCGACGCTGCTGTTTGCAACTGCGCGGGAATATTGGCTCAGCCGCAATGAAGCCCCGGCACCGCTCTACGGCATTTCGGCTCTCTATGCTTTGACTGCGATCACGTTTGTTATGTGTGCGGCGGTTCTGATCTCGGATGGCAAGCTGGTTCTTCGTCATGCGCCGGACAATTGGGCGGAAGATATCAGCCTGGCCGTCTGCATTGCAGGCATGACCGGCATCGGCGCGCTGTCGCTGGCGCTGCATCAGTGGCGCCAGGCCGCGCGCCATCGCGTCGAAGCCAACACCGACCCGCTGACCGGTCTTCTCAATCGCCGTGCCCTGTTTGATCTCTATGGCCAGCGTGCCTTCACCTCGTCCATGGCCGTTGTTGTTTTCGACATCGATCGGTTCAAGGCGGTAAACGATCACTATGGCCACGCTACTGGCGACGCCATCCTGAAGTTTTTTGCAGATGAGCTGTCTCGAAACCTGCGTGCCTCCGATGTCGTGGCTCGTATGGGCGGAGAGGAGTTTGCGCTGGTCCTGGAGGAGATCCTGCCCGGCCGCGCGGAACAGGTGGCCGAGCGCGTGCGTAGCGGCTTTGCGGCCCGCGAAATGGTTGTCGATGGCAAGCTGCTGAAATGCACCGTCAGCGCCGGCATAGCAATTGGCAGCAGCGATCGCCTGGCCTTCGACAACGTGCTCAATTCCGCCGACAAGGCGCTCTATGCGGCCAAGCGCGCTGGCCGCAATCGGGTCGAACTGGCGGATTTCCTCTACAGCGTGCCCCCGGAACCGTCGCGAATCGTATCCTGATCCGGGTGATGCGACCGCTTTGACGCGGTCGCCGCGTGTGATCCCCCGACATCATTTGTCAATTCATGGGCGAAAGCTGGGGCAACGTGCCAATGCACGGCGTTTCTGCCGGCATTCTTTGCGGCATAAAGCTTTCGGTCGGCCGCGGTCATCATCATCTTCAGAGACTCGGTTGCCGGATCACCGCGATAGACGCCGAAGCTCGCCGTAATGGCGCCTGACGTCAGCGGGCCGACGCTCTTGCTGGCGATTTCGCGACGCAGCCGTTCTGCGATGGCGATTGCCAATGCGGCGGGGGTACGCGGCAGGACGATGCAAAATTCCTCGCCGCCTATACGGGCTGCGATATCATAGGGCCGCAGGCTATGCTGGATGGTCGCGCCCGTCATCATCAGAACCTGGTCGCCGACATCATGGCCGAACTGGTCATTGATGCGCTTGAAATGATCGAGATCGAGGATGATGACGCTGAGTGGTGTCTTCTCGCGCGATGCCCGCTGCAATTCCATGCCCACGATCTCTCGCAGCCAGCGACGGTTGCCGAGCCCGGTCAGGACGTCGGTGCTGGCTTGGCGGCGAAGCTGCGAAAGGGTGGCGTCAAGCTCGACGATCAGCGCCGACACTCCGTTGACCACCCGGCCGATCTCGTCCTGCCGCACAGAGGTCATCGGCTTGACTGCGCCATTGCTGCGATAAGCGTCGATCATGGTGACGATGTCCTGCAGCGGCTGGATCAGCCGCCAGACGGAATAGAGGCAGAAAATCGTGCCGACGAGTGTTGCGCCGAGAACGGTCACAAGCACCGGTATCGGATCGCTGGCATAGCCGATCGCAAGATAGCCTGCGAGTACAAGCAAGGGAGCATGTGTCGCCACAAAGCAGATCGAGAAGATCTTCATGGTCAGGGGAGAAAAAGACCTTCCCAATGCAATGGACATTCTTGGATTCATTCCAAATTCTCCTCCGTAAGCCCGTCGTTTCGAACCGAAGGTAGGTTTGAAAATCCAACCTGGATGTTAATCGCGATATTCGAATTTTAGTGAATTGTGGTACTTGGCTGTGACGCGCACTGCCGAACGACTGGAAACAAAGGAATGTAAGAACATTCTAAATTTACGAATAATTCGGTTGAAAAGATTGGATTTTCTTCAAGCTAAACCGTCTGTTGCAAAAATTTTCTATTCGCCTCATGGAACAATTCACAGCAATGCTTCGATCTCACTATGGGACATGGCGAAATTCTTGCGAGACACTTGCCTCAAGGTCGCAAAAATAGAAGCTGGTGAAATGCCGCTCGCTTCTGGAACTCTTTTCCGCTTGCTGCTATGCCGCAGAAGTGTCCGACAGCTGAAGGAGAGAGCGATGATCCAGACGACATTTCCCGACCGCGCCGTGATGGCCGAACTTGTGGCGAAGATGCTCTGGGAGATCAAGGCGGTCCATTTCAACGCCGAGACGCCCTATAAATACGCCTCCGGCATTGCGAGCCCGGTCTATATCGATTGCCGCAAGCTGCTTTCCTATCCGCGCATCCGCTCGACCGTCATGGATTTTGCGGCAAGCATTCTGATGCGTGACGCCGGCTTCGAGCAGTTCGATTGCATTGCGGGCGGCGAGACTGCGGGCATTCCCTTCGCAGCCCTTCTGGCCGATCGTCTCGGCCTGCCGATGATCTATGTCCGCAAGCAGCCGAAGGGCCATGGCCGCAATGCGCAGATCGAAGGCGAGATGCCGGCCGGTGCGCGCGTGCTCGTCATCGAAGACCTGACCACGGCGGGCGGCAGCATGTTCAAGTTCATCGATGCCATCCGCGCGGCCGGCGGTGTCGTCGAACATGGCATAGCACTCTTCTACTACGGCATTTTTGCCGAAGCCGAGGAGCGGTTTGCCGCTGGCGAGGTGAAGTTCCACCATATCGCCACATGGCGAGATGTCCTCGCCGTCGCCAAGGCGCAGAAGCTGTTCGACGACAAGACGCTGTCAGAAGTCGAGGCCTTCCTCAATCGCCCGCTGGAATGGTCCAGCGCGCATGGCGGCATTTCGACGCTTTAAAGCGTCGCGGCGCTTTGCTTTTGCCGCGATTTTATCTAATCGATTTGACGACCGATATTTAACGACAGGTTCTCTGGGAGGCCGGAATGATATTGTGCTGTGGCGAAGCCCTGATCGACATGCTGCCGCGGGATACGACGCTCGGCGAAAAGGGCTTTGCGCCCTATGCTGGCGGCGCGATCTTCAACACGGCGATCGCGCTCGGCCGCCTCGGCGTGCCGACGGCCTTCTTCACCGGCCTTGCGGACGACATGATGGGCGAGATCCTGCTCGAGACGCTGAAGGCAAGCAAGGTGGACTCCTCTCCTTGCGCCATCGTTGCCCGCCCGAGCACCATCGCCTTCGTCAAGCTCGTCAACGGCCAGGCGACATACGCCTTTTACGACGAGGGAACCGCCGGCCGCATGATCACGGAAGCCGACCTGCCGACCCTGGACGATAGCTGCGAGGCGCTGCATTTCGGCGCCATCAGCCTGATCCCCAGCCCCTGCGGCGAGACCTATGAAGCCCTGATGAAGCGCGAGCACGAGAAGCGCGTCATCTCGCTCGACCCGAACATCCGCCCGGGCTTCATCAAAGACAAGCAGGCCCATATGGCCCGCATCAACCGCATGGCCGCGATGTCAGATATCCTGAAATTCTCCGATGAGGATCTGGATTGGTTCGGCCTGTCGGGCGATCATGACGCACTGGCCGCCCACTGGCTGAAACACGGCGCCAAGCTTGTCGTCATCACCAAGGGTGCCGAGGGCGCCAACGGCTATACAAAATCGCTCAAGGTTTCCGTTCCCAGCGAACGCGTCACCGTCGTCGACACTGTCGGCGCGGGCGATACGTTCGATGCCGGCATCCTCGCCTCTCTGAAAATGAACAACCTGCTTACCAAGGCTCAGGTTGCCTCGCTGGATGAAAAGGCGCTGCGTGACGCGCTCGCCCTCGGCGCCAAGGCAGCCGCGGTCACCGTGTCGCGCGCCGGCGCAAACCCGCCCTGGGCGCACGAAATCGGGCTTTGAGCTTCAGCTAAGCCTGTCGAGGAACCCGAGTATTTCGCGGTTGAAATAGTCGGGTCTCTGCAGCGGTGCGAAATGGCTGACACCCGAAAGTAGGATCAGCTCTGCATCCGGGATACTGCTGGCAAGGTAGTCGGCATGTTCGGGCTTGATGAATTCGTCCTGCTCGCCGAGCACGACCGCGACCGGTACGCGGATCCGTGCCAGATCCTTCGCGGAATAGTTAGGCTCCGTCGCCATCATCTTGCTGACCGACTGGACGAAGACATCGAACTGGTCGGGCGTGCGCGACAGGGCTGTATAGTCTTTCCGGTGGCGGCTGAAGCAGTGATCGATGACCGGCGTCGCCACGAAGGGCTTGGTGCCGCTCGGATCCATGTTGCAGGCAAAGAAAAAGACGCCTGATGTCCTCTCCGGATGCCGATCGGCAAAGACCAGGGCGGTACAGGCGCCGTCGCTCCAGCCTATAAAGGAAGCCTTGTCGATCTTCCGCCTATCCATGATAGCAAGGACGTCCGAAGCCATCAGCTCGTAGCGATAGGGGCGATCGTCTCGGGTGCTGCGGCCGTGGCCTCGGCTGTCTATAACGACAGCCCGACGGCCCGAAGCGACGATGGCAGGCACCTGGTAGCCCCAGTTTCCGCTGTTGCCGAGACCCCCATGCAGCATGATGACGGCAGGGCCGGCGCCATAGGCGGCAAACCAGATCTCGGCGCCTTCATTGACAACGACGCCCTCTTCGTCAGGCGCGGGCAGGGCTGCGGCGCCTTCGGCCTCGAATTTCACCAGTTCGTCGTCCGTCATTCCAGCCTCCCAGCTATTTTCCCCAGGGGAAGCTTAGCGGCTCTGAACTGACTTTCGCAACCTGTTCGTCCGGCCAAAATAGAAACGGCCCCGCATCGTTCTTCGAGCGGGGCCGCCTGATGTTGGCTGTAATTTCGCGCCAAAGCGGCGGGAAGATTACTTGGCCAGTTTCGCCAGCGCGGCCACGAGGCCCTGCGTCGAGGAATCGTGACCTTCCGCACTCTGCTTGCCTTCGACGACAGGCAGCAGGCCCGTTGCCAGTTCCTTGCCGAGCTCGACGCCCCACTGGTCGAAGGAATTGATGCGGAAGAGCACACCTTCGACGAAGACGCGATGTTCGTAGAGCGCAATCAGCCGGCCGAGCGCGAACGGCGTCAGCTTGTCGTAAACGAAGGTGATCGATGGACGGTTGCCGGTGAAGACGCGGTGCGGCGCGATGAAGTCCGCCTTCTTGTCGTCCATGCCCTTGTCGGTCAGCTGCTTCTTGGCTTCCGCGAAGGTGCGGCCCTTCATCAGCGCTTCCGATTGGGCAAGCACGTTCGAGACCAGCAGCTGGTGCAGGTGCTTGAGGTCGGGCTCGAAACCGTTGGCAGCGATCATGAACTCGGCCGGGATGATGCTCGTGCCCTGGTGGATGAGCTGGTAGAAGGCGTGCTGGCCGTTGGTGCCCGGCTCGCCCCAGACGACGGGACCGGACTGGCCTTCGACCGGCGTGCCGTCGATCGTGACGCCTTTGCCGTTCGATTCCATGTCGAGCTGCTGAAGATAGGCCGGGAAGCGCGACAGGCGCTGGTCATAGGGCAGGACGGCGCGCGTCGGATAGCCGAGGACATTGCGGTGGTAGAAGCCGATGAGGCCAAGCAGCATCGGCAGGTTTTCGCGGATCGGCGCCTTGCGGAAATGATTGTCGATGGCATGGGCGCCGTCGAGGAACTTGCCGAAGTTTTCCGGACCGATCGCGATCATGATCGGCAGGCCGATTGCCGACCAGAGCGAGTAGCGGCCGCCGACCCAGTCCCAGAAGCCGAAGACGCGATCCTGGTCGATGCCGAAGGCTGCGACCTTGTCGAGCGCCGTCGAGACGGCCGCGAAGTGATGCTGCACGGCCTTTTCGCCGAGCGCCTTGGCGATGAACGCGCGCGCGGTCTGAGCGTTGGTCATCGTCTCGACTGTCGTGAAGGTCTTGGAAGCGACGATGAAGAGCGTCGTTTCCGGCTGCACCAGCTTCAGGGTGTCGGCGATATGGGCGCTGTCGATATTCGAGATGAAGTGCGAGCGTGGACCGTCATGGAAAGGCGCCAGTGCCAGCGTCGCCATAACAGGGCCGAGGTCGGAGCCGCCGATGCCGATATTGACGACATCGGTGATCGCCTTGCCGGTCGCGCCCTTCAGTTGACCCGAGCGGATGCCGTCGGCAAACTTGCCCATGGCAGCGAGCACCGCGTTGACATCAGGCATCACGTCCTTGCCGTCGACCATGACCGGTGTATTGGAGCGGTTGCGCAACGCGGTATGGAGAACGGCGCGGCCTTCGGTGAAGTTGATTTCTTTGCCGGTGAACATTTCCTCCCGCTTGGCCTCGACGCCGCCTTCCTTGGCGAGCTGCTCGAGCAGATCAAGGATCTCCTTGTTCACGGCCGTCTTGGAGTAGTCCATCAAGAGGTCGTCGAACGACACGGAAAAGTTGGAGAAACGATTGGAATCGGCGGCAAAAGCCGCGCGGATATCGGTTGCCTTGGTGGCGGCTGCGGTGCTCTTCAGTTTTTCGACGATCGCTTGCATGGGAAGCTCCTTGGGGTTCATCGCACGATCCCGAAAGTGTAGATCTTTTCGGCGACGATCATGCGAATTTGAAAGCTCCGGAATGCATGCTCATCCTGAAAAACATGAACGCCGGAGGGTCGCGGAAACTATTCGCTTTGTGATGCGTAAATCAAGTTCGTGCAGACGTGAAATATAAAAAAGCGGACGGGTGGCAAGGGGGAGGCGCTCGATGAGAACGCTCAATTACGTGACAAATGACACTGGACCTTGAATGCGTCCAGCGGCGCCTTTCCTCCAAGGCCGTCCTCGTTACACGGGTAGGAATCTGGACTTTCTGCCCGACGCTGGAGGCCCCGGAATACGCGTTTGTCGATGACGATTGTATCAGCCCGAGGAGTGCGCTTCGTTTTTGGCTTCTATGCGCCATTCCTTCGCGCCGAAGGTTACATCAAAGCGCGATAGAAACGAGCGGCCCAACAGACCATCGATTCCGTCACCAAGCGGCTTATTGTCGCCTGACAGGACAACCGCCGCAACGTCATCTGCCTCGACATGGCCGACCTGAATTTTGCCTGCGGAGCTTGGTTCTGCTGTCGAGACACCGTTTGCTGTTTGCACTCGAACGGAAAAGCCGCCTGACATCGGTATCTTAGCCGCATCAGCAAAATGTTGCGTCATTGAAACAACGCTGGCTCCGGTGTCGACGATGAAGCGACCGCGAACGCCGTTAACAACGGCTGTCACCACGATCACGTCCCTTCCATATGTGGCGAAATGATCCTTGCCAGAGGCATACGATCCCTCGCAATTGCCTTTGGAGCTATAGTCTTGGATCAGAGCTTGCCAGGTAGGGCTATCGTTTTTGGCTGGGTTGAGCGAGATCCATGTTTGGATTGGCGTCATGGCTTCGCAGAATTGGCCGAGAGCGGCGTAGCTCAAGGACATCTTGCGGAACACTTCGCTATTCAGAGAGCTCAGATCCGCAGTGAGACCCAGAAGCGTCTGGAATGCGTCGATTGCCTCCTTGTCGCGCTTTGCGTCGTGGAAAACTTGCGCACGAAGGTAATAGGGCTGCGCTAGGTCCGGAGCGATCGTAATCAATTCATCGCTGATTTTGATGGCGGCGGGGAGGTCGCTTAGTCCATAAAGCATATCCGCGGCCGAATAGAGTGCCACATCCGAAGGCCTGCATTTTTCGGAGAACGTAGTGAAAACCTTTGCAGCCTCTCTTGAATAACCCGCCTTCTGCAGATCTACGGCGAATGCATAGGTGGCGTCCCAATCGCAAGGTTCTCGAAGCAGCGTAGCGACATGCTCGGATGCTGGACTGCGGTCGACCACAGCCCGGGGCAGTGGCTGAATATCAAAGCGGGTGTAGAAGTCCTTCGGCAGAGCAGCTGGGGCGATCCCCGCCCATTGCCGGACGTTATCCTGGAAACTGTCAATGCAGGTGTAAGCAATTAGGAATCCGGCTATAATCAAGCAGGCGGCCACAATGGCGTACTGCACGCAGCCCCTGGAAGTTCGAATGGGACCAGCGCTACGATCACCCAAGTCTGCTTTGAGCATTTATTACGTCCTGAGGATGGATTGAACTCATCGGCGCCATGATGAGGGCTAGCGACGGCGTGCGGCTCGAAGGCGCATCCATTACCTGATCAGTTCTATCCACGCGCCCGGCCCCACGTTGCGTGAGTCTGAAGCTATTCGAACAATTTAATGCAATCAATAGGCGGTCTTTACGAGTGCCGAATTCGCGGATAGGCAACAAAAAAATAGGCGAGCGAATGTGGTCGCTGCGGGCTCACATTCGCTACCGAATTCCGTGAAGAGAGCGTGCCGGAGAACCTACCCCCGCAGCTCGTTGCGCAAGATCTTGCCGACATTGGTTTTCGGCAGCTCGGTGCGGAATTCGATGAAGCGTGGTCGCTTGTAGTTGCTGAGATTGGTGGCGGGATCGCGCCCACAGTCGTCATTGCGATTGACATAGGTGTCTTTGTTAAGCAAATAACGCAGCTGCATCAACAAAATGCGTGTGGCGTGACCACCGCTTTATCAATGTCTTCCGATTTAGCTGCCTACACGACCAATGATCTGCTTCGCATGATACATGGCGGAGAGGACCTGGGGCCGGACTTCGCTTACAATGCGCTATGGGGCACCGTGTTTGGACGATGGCGCAAGGGGATTGACCTAGACTCGCTCATCGAACTTCTTCAATCCGAAAAATCAAGCGAGCGTCAGCGCGGGGCGTGGTATCTTGACGAAGCTAGCCCGCCCAAGGACCAGATCGCCGACATCGTCATAAAGCTGGCCGATGACCCGATAAGCCACTGCCGATGGCGGTTTGTGGCCTATGTAACGAATTCCGGCCTCTACAGCGACGCGATTGCGGATCGTCTTGCCGCCTCCCTTTTAGACTTAGATCTGTACGTGCGAGCGGAAACGATCTTCTGGGCCGTCTGGGCCGACGACGCGAACTTCGATCACTTTGTGGGAGTGGTCCTCTCCGGCGCCGGCACGAAGCCGTATAGGTTCAGAAACCCTCAAACTACGGCATTTTGGCGGGAGTCGGAGCGCAAGCGTGCCGCACGGGGCATCGAAATTGCCCAGCGCCTTCGTGCAGGAGAATCGATTGCGAGCATTCGCGAGAGCGTGCCAGAGGAAGATAGTTACAGTTTCGATAAATTGGCCTTTCTTGATCACGCAATAAAGCGCGCTCTTGAGCGCAGAGCCCAAAAGGCTAACGCCGCCTCCGGGCCATGAAGAGAGGCAAGTCAGAGTAATCTGTTTGGAAATGACTGCTTTCGGCCGATAGCGGCCGCGGCCGGAGAGCGCCATGAGCGGTCATTGCGGCTGCCGCAAAACTCGTTATTTTGCGGCATCGCAAAAGTCGGGAAAACAAGTGTCGATTTAATCGGGAGTTTCGCGACTGGGCCCATGGCTAGGATTGGGTACACTAGGATGGGGAGCCATTGAGTACCTTACCGGAGATGAAGCATGTTCACCCACGTCATGATCGGCAGCAACGACTTGGAGCGGGCCAGAGGCTTCTACGACGCCACGTTTGCTGCATTGGGGGGCAAGCCCGGCGAAATGGATGCGAGAGGCAGGCTGATCTATGCCCACGAGGGCGGTCGGCTGATGATCACGAAACCGATAAACGGCCAGCCGGCGACTGCGGCCAACGGTGGGACGATCGGTATCGCCGCCGCGAGCCACGACCATGTTCTAGCGTGGCACAAGGCCGGTACCACGCATGGTGGCACAGCGATCGAGAGCCCGCCTGCGGAGCGTCCGAACGGTTCCTTCGTCGCCTATCTTCGTGATCCGGACGGAAATAAACTCACCGCACGGTCTCAGCCGACGAAATGAGATAAGCGTCAGCAGCGCCTTCCGGCCGATAGCCGCTTAGACGGCTTCGCGCCAGGAGCGGACTCTTATTCAGAGTGAGTCCAGAGATCATTGTCTGCTTTAATAGCGGCCACAGTCGATCTTGCGCGTGCGTAGGTATCGGGTTGCTGTCCCAAGCCCATTTGGGCCGTCTCGACGCTCACGAGAAGTTCTATAACGTCTTGGTCCGGAGTTCCTCGTCGTAACAGTCCAGCGGCCTGGATCAAGTACGCATCATATTCGTCCGCGAACGCTTGCGCTTCGTCCCACCTCTGTCCAGGACCCAATAAGCCTATTGGGTCCCACAGCGACCAGCCAATGTCGCGCAGTCGCGACAGCTTTAGCTTAGGCGGGGTGGGGAGAGGAGCCATAGAAGTGCTTCCACTTGCTGCGCAGCACAGTTACATCTCTGGCCAGCAAGTCCACAATGGCGCGATAGCCGTCGAGACGTGATCGTGCTCTTGCAAGGCACTGCGGCCATGATCGACCCGCGGTCTACCCCCGCAACTCCTTGCGCAAGATCTTGCCGACATTGGTCTTCGGCAGCTCGGTGCGGAATTCGATGAAGCGCGGCCGCTTGTAGTTGGTGAGATTGGTGGCGCAATGCGCCTTCACGTCCTCCTCCGTCAGCGTCGGATCCTTCTTGACGATGAAGATTTTCACCGCTTCGCCGGAATGCTCGTCGGGCACGCCGACGACGGCGGCTTCCAGTATGCCCGGATGCATGGCGGCGACCTCCTCGATCTCGTTCGGATAGACGTTGAAGCCGGAGACGAGGATCATGTCCTTCTTGCGGTCGACAATTTTGGTGAAGCCGCGCTCGTCCATGAAGCCCATGTCGCCGGAACGGAAGAAGCCGTCCGGCGTCATCACCCGCGCCGTTTCCTCCGGCTGGTTCCAGTAGCCGGCCATGACCTGGGGGCCGCGGATGCAGATCTCGCCGACCTGCCCAAGCGGCATCGAATTGCCCGCTTCGTCGCGGATATCGAAATCGGTGGAAGGCATGGGCAGGCCAATCGTCCCGGTAAACTCGGGCGTATCGAAGCGATTGGCGCTGGCAACGGGTGATGTCTCGGAGAGGCCGTAGCCCTCGGTGATCCAGGTGCCGGTCATCTTCTGCCAGCGCTCGGCGACCGGCCGCTGTACCGCCATGCCGCCGGCAAGCGTGCTGACATGCGACAGGTCGAGCTTGGAGAAATCGGGATTGTTCATCATCGCATTGAACAGGGTGTTGAGCCCCGGAAAGATGTCGAAGCGATATTTGCCGAGTTCCTTGATGAAGGCCGGAATGTCGCGCGGATTGGCGATCAGCACATTGTGGGCGCCGATCGAGAGGCCCATCAGCGAATTCACCGTCAATGCGAAGATATGATAAAGAGGCAGGGCGCAGACGAAGTTCAGCACTTCAGGGCGCTTCTTGGTGATGTAAGCCGAGTTGAGCCAGAGCTGCATCTGCACCTGGTTTGTCAGCAGGTTGGCGTGGGTGAGCATCGCTCCCTTCGCTATGCCGGTCGTGCCGCCGGTATATTGCAGGAAGGCAATGTCGCTGCCCTGGATGCTAGCTGGCTTCAAGGTTAAGCGCCGCCCTTGCTCCAGCGCCCGCCGGAAAGACGTATGGCCGGGGATGGACCACGCCGGCACCAGCTTCTTCACCTTCCGCACGACATAATTGACGATCAGTCCCTTGAGGCCGAGCATCTCGCCCATCGATGTGACGACCACATGGCGCACGTCGGTGCGCGCCAGGACCTGTTCGACCGTATGGGCGAAATTCTCCAGGACGAAGATCGCCTTGGCGCCGGAGTCGCGCAGCTGATACTCCAGCTCGCGCGGCGTATAGAGCGGATTGACGTTGACCACGATAAGGCCGGCACGAAGGATGGCGTAAGTCGCAATCGGGTTCTGCAGCACGTTCGGCATCATGACGGCGACCCGGTCACCCTTTTCGAGGCCGGTGCTCTGCAGCCATGCGGCGACGTTGCGAGTCAGGGTGTCGAGATCGCCATAGGTGATCGACTTGCCCATGCTCGAAAATGCATTGCGGCTCGCATAGCGCTTGCAGCATTCCTCGAAGAGTTCTGTGATTGAGGCATGATCGAGCGGCGGAATCTCAGCTGGGATGCTCTCAGGATAAGAGGCGAGCCATATCTTGGCGCCTGCCTGCGCTCCCGACGATCCGCTGGACGAAACCGAAACCGTATTCATGCCGTCTTCCTCCCAGGCGGACCCGACATTTTGCCGGCATCCCGAGCCGCCGAACTGGTAGCTCGATACAGGCCGATTGAAAAGTCCACCGCTTCTCCCGCCGGTCAAGCTTATGTCATTGCTTTGAAAGCACAAGCAACAAAGGGTTAATTTAGGCTCCGGTGTAAGGGTCAATTTCTTCAACGAAATTTGTCGTCTTTGAATGCGGGAACCTTCGCAAGACGGACACGTTGACCAACTGTGGATGAACCACGAGGAAACAGCAAAAAGGAGGTGCAACATGTTGCACGAGACCACCGACGCTGCCCGCCGCGACCCTAATGTTAAGGATACGCCGTCGCTGATCGCCAGCGATCGTGTAGAAGGCACCCGCGTTTATGGCGCCGACGGCAAGCATATCGGTTCCATCGAACGTTTGATCCTCGAAAAGCGGGGTGGCCGCGTCGCCTACGCCGTCCTGAGTTTCGGCGGCTTCCTCGGCATGGGGCATGACCATTATCCCCTGCCGTGGGAAAAGTTGAGCTACGATCAGCAACTTGACGGCTATCGCATCGACCTCACCAGGGACCAGATCGAAGGCGCTCCGAGCTATGCCGACGATGATGATACCTGGTACGCCGACAATGGCCGCAGGGTCTACGATTACTACGGCATTCCGCCCTACTGGATGTAATCCAGTCTCGTGGCGAGGAGGAGACCCTGTTCGCTTCTGGCGGGCAGGGTTTCATTTTGCGGAGACGGCAGATCGAAAACCGTCACGCCCTCGACAAACTCATCGACGCGCTGAACGACACGGCCCTGCGGATCGACGATGACGGTGCAGCCATAGCTCGCCCAGCCCTCGGAATTCGTCCCGACGACATCGGATGAAACCACCCAGCAGCCCGTCTGCAGCGCGCAATCCCTGAAGCCGGCAAGGCAGGGCTCCCGCCAGCGGGAGATTTTCGTGGGACTGAGCATCATGTTGATGGGGCAGCAGATGAGGCCCGCCCCCTGGTTTGCAACATTCCGGGCCAGATCAGGCCGCCGGAGATCAGAACAGATATTGATGCCGAAGCGCCAGTCCCCGATATCCCACACCGGAAAGGCGCTCCCTGGCAGGCAGCCGGTTTCGATCGGGTTGGCTTTGGCATAGACGCCCTTGAGGTGTCCGCCTGCAATCACCATTGCACTGTTATAGACACCGCCGGCCCGGCGCTCGAAAAAGCCGACGATCGCCGTGGCCTTCGTCGTCCTTGTCTGGTCGATAACGGCAAGAAGCCGGGGATCGTCAAGCGAGAGGGCACGCCGTTTGGTCAGGCCTGGACTGTACGTATGCCCCTGCAGATAGGCTTCCGGAAAGACGAGGAGGTCGACGCCGTTCGCGTCCGCCCACGCGATATCGCGCAACAGGACATCTGCCGCCACCTCGACAGCATCAAAGATCGCCAGTCGTTGAAAGGCAGCCACACGCATGCGGCGAAGCTATCTGATTCGTTTGCCGTCCGTCATGCAGCCAGAGCCTATTGGAACCGGCCTTGCCGCTGCAGCACTTCTATTCTGTAACCGTCGGGGTCGGTCACGAAGAAGAACAGGGCAAAGAGCCTGTCGTCGCGGTTGAGCTCGATGATATCGCCGGGATTGAGGCCGAGGCTGGTAAACCGCTCGTGCTCTTGCTTCAGCTCATCGACGGAAACGGCGAGATGGCCATACGCTTGCCCCAGCTCGTAGGATTCGATCCGCCCCTGGTTGACGGTCAGCTCCAGTTCGAAGCCGGTTTCCCTGTTGCTGAGATAGAGGAGTGTGAAGGTCTCGAATTCGATGCGGTCAGCGACGTCAAGGCCGAAAGCCTTTTTGTAAAACTCGACCGATCGCGCCTCTTCCAGCACGCGGATCATCGAATGGATCATCTTCGCCATGGCGACCTCCCGTTACCAATTCTCACTGCAAGCGTAGCTTTCGGCTTACAGCCCGGGCCGAAGCATGGAAAGCGCTTTAATGTGACTGCAATCCGATCTTGCGGGTGATGACGCCTTCGACGATGCCCATCGCATCGTAGAGGAGGACCGCGATCAGGCCGACGATCAGGCCGCCTTGAAGGATGAAGGCGGTATTGTCCGAAATCAGTCCTGCGATGATGACTTCTCCAAGCCCTTTTGCGGCAACCGTGGAGCCGATCGTCGCCGTACCGATATTGATGACGGTCGCAATCTTCAGCCCTTCGAGGATCAGCGGCAGCGCCAGCGGCAATTCGACGGAAAACAGCCGCTGCCGGCCATTCATTCCCATGCCGTCGGCCGCGTCGATGATCGAGTCCGGCACCTGCTGCAGCCCGGCGACAGTATTTTCGAAGATCGGCAGCAGCCCATAGAGAAAGAGCGCGATCAGCGTCGGCACCATCCCGAAGCCGGTCGCGGGAACGGCCAGCGCCAGCACGGCGACCGGCGGAAAGGTCTGCCCGGCGTTGGCGATCGCGCGCGACAGCGGCAGGAAGTCGGCACCGCTCTTTCGCGTAACGAAAATGCCGCCGATGACGGCAAGGACAGCGCTGCCGACGATCGAGACCGCGACCAGCTCGATATGCGACAGCGTCAGCAGCGCCAGCGAATTCTGCGTGTAGATCGGCGGCGCATTGAAATTGGTAAGCGGCGCGAGCAGCGGCGTCAGCCATTCCGTGCGGAACAGCAGGATCAAAAGCAGCGCCAATGCCGCAAGCCGGAAGATGTTAGCGAAGAGCAGCTTCATGCCTTGCGACCCAGCTGCAGCAGGTGCTGGAGCGAAATCGAGCCGATGGGCACCTTGTTGGCGTCCTGCACCGCGGCCTCGCCGACGCCCTGCCAGATCATCTCGGCCAGCGCGTCACGCAGATTCAGCGTTTCGGGGAGCGCATGGTTAAGCCCGGGCTGCACCGGTTCCATGGCGCCTTTCAGCGACGTCAGCGACATCAGTTTCAGTGCCCGGCCGGAGGTGCCGGTGAGTTGCTGCACGAAGGGATCGGCAGGTTCGGTCAGGATCTTCTCGGGCGTCGAGCATTGCAACAGCTTGCCCTCGCTCATGACGGCGATCTGGTGGCCGAGATGGAAGGCTTCGTCCATGTCATGCGTGACGAGGATGATCGTGGTGCCGAACTGTTTCTGGATCGCCAGAAGGTCGTCCTGCGCCTTGCCGCGGATGACCGGGTCGAGCGCGCCGAAGGGCTCGTCCATCAGCAGGACTTCCGGTTCGGCGGCGAGAGCCCGGGCAACGCCCACGCGCTGTTGCTGTCCGCCCGACAGTTCATGCGGATATTTTCCGGCGAAGGTCCCGGGATCGAGATGGAAAAGGTTCAGCAGCTCGTCGACGCGACGACCCGTTTTGTCTTTGTCCCAGCCGAGCAGTTGCGGCACGGTCGCGATATTCTGCGCGACGGTCCGGTGCGGGAAGAGGCCGTGGCCCTGGATCGCATAGCCGATACGGCGGCGCAATTCCGTCGCCGGAACGCTCATGATGTCGCGGCCGCCGACCGAAATGTGCCCCGCCGATACTGGCACCAGCCGGTTGATCATCCGCATCAGCGTCGACTTGCCCGAACCGGATGTGCCGACGATGACTGTTATCGTACCCTTCTCGACGCTCATGGTCACATTGTCGACCACGGTGAGGGGCTCATAGCGCTTGGTGACGCCCTTCAACTCGATCATGTTTTCGGTTTTGTCGGTCATGGGTGCTGCCCCCGGATGCTGTCGATAACCGCATCGAGGATGACGGCCGATGAGAAGGCGAGAAAGACGGTCGGCACGGCGCCGAGGAGCACGAGGTCCATGGCCGTCTGGCCGAGTCCCTGGAAGATGAAGAGGCCAAAGCCGCCGCCGCCGATCAGCGCTGCGACAGTGACCAGCCCGATTGCCTGCACCAGCACGATGCGGATGCCCGTCAGGATGACGGGGAAGGCGAGCGGCAGGTCTATGCGCATGAGGATCTGCGTCCGCGTCAACCCCATGCCGGCAGCGGCATCGCGCACGGAGGGATCGACGCCCTCGAGCCCGACGACCGTGTTGGCGACGATCGGCAGGAGGGAATAGAGGATGAGCGCGATCAGCGCCGGTGCCGTGCCGATGCCATGAATGCCGAGGTCGGCTGCCAGCGGCACATGCGTCGAGATATAACCGAGCGGCAGCATCAGGATGCCGAAGAGCGCGAGGCTCGGAATGGTCTGCACCAGGCTCAGCGCCTGCAGCACGATGGCGCGCAGCTTCGGAACCCAGAAGCAGAAGATGCCGAGTGGCAGCGCCAGCACGATGGCGATCGCGACTGATCCGAAGGCAAGGAAGAGATGGTTCAGCGCCTCGCCCCAGAATTGGTCGGAGCGGGTGGCGAATTCCTTCATGATCGACAGGTTGTTGAGCAGCCCCGAACGGAGGAAGAGCCAAAGCAGCGCCGAGTAGACGAAGAGCGAAGCGACGCGCATCCACGGCGTCAGCTTGATCTTGACCAGCGCATCGGAGATGAGAAGCCCGACGACGGCAAGCAGAACCCAGAAGGAGCCGCCCGGCGTGATGCGCGCCGATGTGCTTGTCGGCGGTGCGGCGGCCGAAGAGACGAGCCCGATCGTCAGGATCAGCAGCGCGATGCAAAGCGTGGAGACGATCAGGCGAGCCGGTGCGCTGCGCAGGAAGAGGGCCGAGAGGGCAGTCAGGATCAGGAGAATGCCGAGCGCGGCCACAGGGAGAAGAATGGCGAGCGTGCCAGCGAACGGCTGGAACGGGAGCTGTGACAACAGCAGGGGCTTGCCGGCGGCGATGCGGTTGGCTTTGACGATGATGAACGGCATCAGCGCCGTCGCCAAAGCACCTGCGGCCACGAGGACCACTCCGAGGCGGTCCAGAATGCGGACCGCTTGCGCATCTTCCATCAGGCACTCCTTGGGGTCGCTAAAATCCGAACGGCCCCGCTGTATCAAGGCGGGGCCGTAACGGCAATCGGCGGATGATTACTTCAGGAAGCCCTTTTCCTTCAGGAAGGACTCGGCAACAGACTTCGCCGGCTGGCCGTCGACCTGGATTTGGCCGTTGAGCTTGCGCAGCTCGTCGGCGGTCAGGCTCTGGAAGATCGGAGCAAGAATTTCCTCGATCTTCGGATTGGCCTTCAGCACGGCCTCACGGATGATCGGGGTCGGCGCATAGACCGGCTGCACGCTCTTGTCGTCTTCCATGACCGTCAGCTCGGCGGCTTCGATTGCGCCGTCGGTGCCATAGACCATGGCGGTGTTGACGCCGTTGGTCTGGTCGGCCGCAGCCTTGATCGTCGCAGCCGTGTCGCCACCGGAAAGAACGACTTCCTGGTCCGGCTTGATCTGGAAGCTGTAAGTCGTCTGGAAGGCCGGCAGTGCCGCAGCCGAATTGACGAATTCAGAGGAAGCCGCAAGCTTGACCTTGCCGCCGCCGGATATCCATTTGCCGAAGTCGGACATGGTCTTCAGATTGTTCGGGCCTGCAACATCGTTTCGCACGGCGATCGCCCAGGTGTTGTTGGCCGGGGAGGGCGTCAGCCAGACGATCTTGTTGGCGTCGTAGTCGAGCTGCTTGGCAAGCTTGTAGCCGGCGTCGATGTTCTTCCAGGCTGCATCATCGGACTTGTTGAAGAAGAAACCGGCATTGCCGGTATATTCGGCATAGATGTCGATTTCGCCTGCCGTGATCGCCTTGCGCAGCACCGGTGTCGTGCCGAGCGCGATGCGGTCCTGCGTCTTGATGCCGTTGGCGTTGAGCGCCAGCAGGATGACGTTGCCGAGCAGCGTGCCTTCCGTGTCGATCTTCGAGGAGACGACGACATCGGCTGCCGATGCGGTGCTTGCGACGAAGGCCGCGAGAGAGGCGGCAATTGCGAGTTTCTTCAACATGTTAATTCCCTTCATACCCCGTTGAACTGATCGTTTGCACACGTCCGTTCGGCGGGCGCCGGTCCCCGGACACATGTTTGCCCATGCCGTGGGAAAAGCTCCCCGCATGTCTGTTTCGAAGAAGTAGCGCCCATCGAAAAAAAATCGACGTTACGCCGCCCCGTCTGTCGCAGTTGCGGCGCGATTATGGCGACGGTCCTGACGATAAGCGCGAAACGACTTTTCTTTTTTGAAGGCCGGTAAGATTTGTTTTTGTTCCCATTGTGCTTTTGGCGCTCTTCCAATCCTCTTTTACGCATTCCGAAGAATGGCGGGATCGGTGACGAGCTGACCGGAATGATAGCCGCGTAACTTTTTCTACGGGATATCTTTTCTGCGGAACACGCCATATCGTCCGTCCCGATGATGACGCAGGCGATGCTGCCTGCGACGAAGGAAGGATTGAAGCGCGTGCACCTGGGGGCGCTCTATATTGCCGATACGGTCTTCTCTCTCGGCTCCGTGCGGGAAACTGCCCGGCGCCTGTCCCTGTCCGCTTCCACGGTCTCCGGCATTCTGCGCAGACTGGAGGCGGAGCTTGCGATAAAGCTGGTCGAGCGTGCTTCCGGCGAACTGGTGACCCTGCTTGCCAGCTCCCGGATACAGAAGGGGTTGCAGCCCATCCTCATCCAGATGCGCGCGCTGGCCGCGCTGACCGCCGATCCGCCGTCGCCGGATGACTTTTCCGCCTGGGCCTCGCGCCTGCCGCTGAAGATCGCCACGATCGAACGCTTCCTCGAAGTCGCCGACCAGGGCAGCATCAATCGGGCGGCCCGCCGTCTCCGGCTTGGCCAGCCGCAACTGTCCCTGCAGATCGCCAATCTGGAGGAACTGATGGGGTGCCGGCTGTTCGAGCGTCAGGCGCAAGGCTCGGTGCTGACGGAGAAAGGGCGAAACACCTATGCCGTGCTGTCGGCGATCGGCAATGCATGGAGCGAAATGAAGGCTGCGGCCGACGATCGGTTCCAGCGCACGACCCGTGCCGTGCGCATCGGCTCGATCATCCCGACGGGGTCGGAAAGCTGGGTGGCCCGCTGCCTCGGTTCTCTCGTGTCGCGCTGGAACACCAGCGGCAACAGGAGCGCGCTGTCATTGGTGCTGATGACAGCGGATGACCTGAGAGAGGCGCTGAGATCAGGCCGGATCGACGTTGCGATCGTCGACTCCGTCTTTGGCCTCGACAGTTTCGAGCATGTGGAGCTTCTGGCGACGGAGATGGTGGCGATCGCTCCGATCGAAAGCACGGAGAAGGACCTCGCCGCACTGATCGAAAACCGTCCGCTCTGCCTGCCGAGCCCCCGCACCGGCATCGGCCATGCGGCCACAGGCCTGAGCGACGGGCGGGGCAGGCCGCGCCGTCACCGCGGACGGGATATCACCTCGGTGGATTCGCTTCCCGTTATCGTCGATCTCGTAGCCAATCACGGCTACGTCTCCTTCCTCGGCCATGTCAGCGCCAGGCCGATCGCGGACAAGGTGCGCATCCTCGAGCTAGAGCAGCCGCTGCCGCTATCCTATCATCTGGCCCACAATGGCCGGAAAGCCTCGATCGATGCGTGCCGGCTGATCCGGGAGGCGGTCGCGGAAATAATAGGCGACCAGCAATAGCCCTGTTCACAGGCCTTTGATGAAACGAAACCGGTAGCGAAGCGTTGAACCAGTCCAAACAGATGGAGACCGTCATGGTACAGCGTTTTTCGAACCTTGATGCCGATGAAGCAGCCGGCAGGGCGAACAGCGCCGGTTTGATGGCGGCAGCTGTCAGCAGCGCGCTCAGTGACGCCTATGACATCAATGCATCGAACATTAGAGTCTCCATGCTCGGCTCCTACGCCATTCTGGAAGGCACCGTCCATAACCGCGGTGACATCGCGCGGGCCATTGAAATTGCTGAGGAAGTGGCGGGCGTTGGCAAGGTCAGAAGCCGTCTGGTAGTGCGCTGAAGCGTCACCCGAAACTTACGCGACGGAACAAACGACCGTCTTCTGCATTATCCTTATGTCGTTGGTAATATCATATTGCGATCCGGCCCCACTGCCGGGCGTTTAAGGAGAAGAGAATGAAGATGCTTGTAACGGCGCTTTTTGCGCTGAGTGCCTTTGCCGCCACTGCGACATTTGCCGAAGCCCGTGACTATCACCATCACTGGCACCACCATGAATACCACCATCATTGGCACAACTGGCACCACTATCATCACAACAATCATCATCAGCATTTTTCCCACAACTGAGATTCAGCTGATCGCTGCTTGAAAGAGGTCCGAAACGGAATTGAACGGCGCCACCCAGGCGCCGTTTTCATTTGCGCGTGAGCTAGGAGACTGCTCGTCGCATCTTTGTTATCAAAGCGACACATGCCATTGGCAGTGTGGACTTTCAAGCAGAAGGACGCGCACTATGATCGAGAATTCCGAAGAGCAGCTGAACCGTATCAAAGAAGAGATCGCCGACAGTTTTGACGAAGAGCTGGAAATGCAGCTTGAAGAGGACCGGCTCGATGAGCTGGTCGCCGAGGGCCTGAGCAGCGCTACGGAAGCCAATATCGATCGCAAGCTCTATTTCCGCGAACTCTTTCGCCTCCAGCACGAACTCGTCCGCCTCCAGGATTGGGTACAGTACAAGAAGCTGAAGGTGGTCGTGCTGTTCGAAGGCCGCGACTCCGCCGGCAAAGGCGGCGCCATCAAGCGCGTCACGCAGCGCCTCAATCCGCGCGTCTGCCGTGTTGTCGCATTGCCCGCCCCGACGGAGCGCGAGCGGCACCAATGGTATTTCCAGCGCTATGTCCCGCACCTGCCGACCGCCGGCGAAATGGTCCTCTTCGACCGCAGCTGGTATAACCGCGCTGGCGTCGAGCGCGTCATGGGTTTCTGCACGCCAGACGAACTGGAAGAGTTCTTCCGCACCGTGCCGGAATTCGAGCGTATGCTGGTCCGCTCCGGCATCATCCTCCTGAAATACTGGTTCTCGATCACCGACGAGGAACAGGAATTCCGCTTCAACATGCGTATCCAGGATCCGTTGAAGCAGTGGAAGCTCTCGCCGATGGACCTGCAGAGCCGCGTCCACTGGGAAGAATACACCAAGGCCAAGGAAGAGATGCTCGACCGCACCCACACGAAGGAATCGCCGTGGTGGGTCGTTCAAGCAGTCGACAAGAAGAAGGCCCGACTGAACTGCATCGCCCATCTCCTGAAGCAGATTCCTTACGAAAACGTGCCGAAGGACGAAATCATCCTGCCGGAACGCGTCCGCAACGCCGATTATCACCGCGCGCCGGTTCCGCCGGAAATGTACGTTCCGGAAATCTACTGATATCGCAGCACGATTGCTGCTCACCCGTAAAGCGGCCGTTCCGTCAGGGGCGGCCGCTATATGATTCCTGGATCTTTGAATTCAGCCGGTCGATACCGCTCGCCGGATATCCTGCCGAAGCACTGCCTGGCAAAGCCGCCGCCAGATGCCTCGGTCGCAGCTTGCATATCAATGCGCTGTAGGTCTTGAAACCGGTTGCCGCCCGGCACTGCTGACGGGTCGCCGCGTGTTGCTCAACATCTTCTGACGATCGAGATAACCATGCTCCCAAGCCTTGCAATCGGCGCTTTCGGACGCATGCGGATTATGCTCACCACCCATGCCCTTCAAAAAGGCACTCGCACCAGCACGATAGGCATTCTTCTGCGGTCTTCTTGCCATGACCTTTCTCCCTCTTGCAACATACCCAAACGCGCGGAGAGGCTGATGGTTCCAAGGAATATGAGAAAAAACGCATACGAGGCAGGAAGGTTTTTTCTGTCGGAAAAATACAATTATTGCAAAAGCTTACGTCGAATCCGTCTCCATTTTTCAGGAGCCGAATACTCACAAATGGCGCGAAAGCGGATAGACCGCTGTCAGATTTCCCCGGCGTCGATGCGGCGGCGAATATCTTCTCCCAGCGTTTTGAAGGTCCCGAGGAGCTGCTCGTAGTGATCCAGCACGAGTTGGGTGCTGTCCTCCCACGGCCCATCGCCAAAGCGCACCTGATGATGCACGTCGCCAGCCTTGATCCTGACGATGCGCCTCGAAAGCTCTTCCATATGCTCAACGCAATCGGCCAGTCGCTCTACCAGATCCAAGCTCAACACCTCCCCAGTTCTTGGGATGCCGCATATGGCGGCACTGAACTATGTTGAAAGGGCAAATGCAAGGCGGGCTGAGGCTGCGTCGAAACATTCTTTCGAACGATCTTCCGTGACCTCAATCCGGCCCACTCAGTCACCGCCGCTGCAGAGGTTGGAATGCCTGACGGAACAGATAGGCGATGCTCGCCGACGTGGTAGCGGTAATGTGATCCGCGTCCTTGTAGAGTGGCACACCGTTGCGCAGCGCATCGCAATGCTGGTTGGCGCAGAAGGCAGGCAGCGGATCGACGATCTCCGCATTATAGGTTTGCGCGAGTTGAGTCAGGACTTCGCGGGAAAGCGCCTGCCTCTTGCTTACATAGTCCCAGGGCGGTGCGAGATCGGGTGACGTTCCTTCCATGGCCGCCTTGGCCGCGGCTTCCGGAATGTAGTGGCCCATCTCCGGAACATCGTGAACGAGAATGACGCGGGTTCCGGCCTGCTTCAGGTCATTCAGCAGGCGCGACAAGGCCGCCTTGATCGGGGCCGACTTGTCTGTCAGCGGCGGCGGAACGGAGGGGTCGAAATAGACACCCTCGTTTGGCAGTTCGGCGTCGTGGATGTATTTCGGCCAGTAGGCCGCCAGGAAAACGAGCGGAATGTGCCGGGACAGGACCAGATCCTTGACCGCATCGTTGAACGCCCCGCATCGCTCGGTATCACCACGCGCTGAAAGCGGGACGCCCGGAAGCGGCGGACACGACGCATGCCCGGCAAACAGTCCGGAAACGCCGGCATCGCGAGCGGCAACGCCGATCGCCGGGGCCATTGCGCCGGAATGCGAGTCGCCCCAGACGACGAAAGCCGGGTCTTGCGATGACTGGGCGCCGACATTGCAAAGCTTGCCTGCACGAATATCGGAAATCGATGGACCTCCATTGTCATCGATAAAGCAGGGCGAGACGCCATATGGCCCTGCATCGTACGTCGCCGAGTATATCTTTTGAACGTTGTCAGGCAGGCGACCGGGAATACCCTTCATATGGACGACGGTATTGCCGAGAATGACTGCTCCGACGGCAACCACGATCGCGCCGCCAAAGACGGACTTCCGTCCAATATGGCTTCGGCTTCCCCGGAACGGGCGCTCGATGAAGGCCCAGGATAGGGTCGCAATCGCAATCGAGCCAAGGACGACGAGGATGGTCTTTGCTATATCGAGCGAATGACCGTCCAGCATTCTTGTGAAGACGATCAGCGGCCAATGCCAGAGATAGAGGGAATAGGAGATCAGGCCCACTGACACCAGCGGCGGAGAGCGCAGCAGCTTCGCAGTCACCCGGCTGCCATTGCCGAACTGGATAACGAGCGCCGCTCCAAGGCAGGGCAACAGCGCCGCGATACCGGGAAAAGCCATGCGGTCGTCGAACCCGAATACCGCAACGGCGATCAGCGCCAGGCCAAGGGCCACCAGAGCCTCTTTCGGCAGGTCGGCAATCCTCTGCGGCAGCGGATTGACAGCGACCAGCGATCCCAGCAGCAATTCCCACGCCCGGAACGGAAGCAGATAGAAGGCGGCACTCTGGGAGCGCTCGACCATCCAGGCGCTGGCCACCAGCGAGGCCACGAACAAGATCACTAAAACAGCGGTCAGCCGCCGGGGCGCGAACCGATGGATTGCGATAAGAAGCAGCGGGAAGAGGATATAGAACTGCTCTTCGACGGCGAGTGACCAGGTATGTAGCAGAGGCTTCGTCTGCGCCGCGATGTCGAAATATCCGGTTTCCTTTTCGAACTGGAAGTTCGAACCGAACATTGCCGCCGCCTTCAGGCTGCGCGCGAAATACTCCATCTCGACCGGCATCAGCAGCAGCCAGGCAGCGACCGCACATGCAATCATGACAGCAAACAGCGCTGGGAAAATCCGCCGGATGCGACGCTCGTAAAAGCGTATCAGGCTGAATTCGTTGCGTTCGAGTTCTCCCCCGATCAGGCCCGCCATCAGGAAACCGGAGATCACGAAGAAGACGTCGACACCGACGAACCCGCCGCCAAAGCCTGAAATTCCGGCATGGTAGAAGACGACGGGCAGAATGGCGATTGCTCTTAGACCGTCGATGTTAGCCCGGTAGGGCATGCCTGGCCGTGATGCGCCGGAAATCGATCGGCGGGGGTATTCGATATTCAACTTGAAACCCTTTGAAAGGAAGAAATTTCGGCGTGCCTGAACATCTTGGTGAAATTTCGCCCGGCTTCGACCAAATCGATTTTGGTCACCGCCCACTTATGCCGGCAACGGCGATGTCGCCGAGTCCTGGAGCGGAGGCGCGAGAGGACAGCGACCCAGAGCCTCTATCGGGCATAAGTGCCAGGGCCGTTTTTGGTGGCAGCCCGCTCTCCGCCAGGGCGGTTGTGTCCTTGAAGGGCACCATCGTCTCCGAGCCGAAATTATTTGACGACCTTGATCTTTATTTCGTGGTTTGCACGGTCGGATGTTCTGACGACCAGTCGGTCAGATCCCGCAAAGCCAGGGTCGGAGCGGTAATAAACTCCGGCACCATTAACCTTTCGACCCGCGCAAGCTCGGAACTGCCCGTCAATGCCGTTCTTGAAGCGGCTTTCATTTAGCTCAAAGCTGAGCTGACCGTGTTGTGGGTACACGGGGGTTTCAGGATAAGAAGCGCCTCCAGACTGGCAGCCCTCGTTCATAGCTATTGCAAGACCCAGAAACGTCTTTTGACCGGATTTTGCGGTGGCCGTGTACGAAGTGCTCGCGCAACCTGTGAGTAGAAACATCGCTCCAATTGAGAATCTGACCGCAATAATGGCGGCACGACGGACAAAAATATTCATTTGCAAAGTATTTTATCCTTATGGGCTTGCCGACTATTTTCACGACTTCGCGGAGAGTCAATAATAGCATAGTACATTGTAAACGAGTGATAAATCGAGGCTTGGGTTCTTCCTTGACTGCTAACTGCTCATGATTGCTGGCTGCTTGTGTGTAACACTGTCAGACGATAGAAATTGCCTGCTACTTATGGGGGCATTCAATGTCGATTCGCCTTAATTCTCTTGCAGTCGTTTGCGTTGTTATTTCCGCTATCCTTCTGATCGCGATTGGAAACACAGCGGCCGCAGCAGCCCAGCAATCGCTAGAAGCGCGCCCGATGGATTTCGTGCTCGTCCACAACCACAGTTGCCTGCCGGCATGCATTCAATGGATATCCGCAGAAGGCAAAATAACCGCGGAATCGCCCAAGAGTCTCAACAAGCTCCTGAAACGCCTCAAAGGACGGAAGCCGCCGGTTGTGTTCCAGTCGATGGGTGGAGATGTAGACGCAGCTCTTTCGATAGGGCGCATAATACGCGCTGCAGGCTTGGAAACGGCCGTCGGAAGAACGCAGTTGGAGGGCTGCCCGATGGTGCAGCCTCGTTGTCCCGAGAAGATTGCGAAAGCCGGGCCCTCGACCGGTGAAGTTCATTCAGGCGGCGCGTATTGCTTTTCGGCCTGTCCCTTTGCATTGGCAGGAGGGGCGGTTCGCGCAGCAGCAGTGAACTCGTCCATCGGCGTTCACCAAATAACCAACGGACTCCTAGTTACGAGTCTGGCGAATCCAGGCCATCGAAACCTCGACGAAATTTCCACTGATCCGTCTCCGGCCCTTAATGAGTATCTGTCCTCTTATCTTGACGAAATGGGCGTCAACCACCAGGCCGTGTTCGCTATGATGGGATTAGCGACCCCGCAAGGCCTCTACTACGTTCGAAACGCCGAAGCGCTGACATCAGGCATCATAACCAAGACTTTTTCCTATAACGACGAACCAGGAAACGTTTTCAGTGGATCTGATGATTAACTGAGCTTCTCGCTGGGACACGAGAGTGAGCTGAAGCGAGGGTTCAATTATCTGGTTTGAAAAGCTGGTGCCGCTTGCAGGACTCGAACCTGCGACCCCATCATTACGAATGATGTGCTCTACCACCTGAGCTAAAGCGGCATTTCGGGGCTGATTTGATCGGCCCGGCGATTTGCATGGCGCTGATACAGTCAATGCGGGGAGATTTCAAGCGCTCTCTTGAGGGATCGGCAAAAAAGCGTGCCGCTGTGGATGATCAACTGTCCTGTCCCTGGAGCGATAGCCGAAAACGAGCCTGCCGGTATTCGCGTTCCAGGCGGTCGACGAGGGTGCTGACCGGCTCTACGGCCTTGACCCTGCCGATGCCCTGGCCGGCGCCCCAGATATCCTTCCAGGCTTTGGCGCTGCCTGTTGCCTGCTCAAAATCCATCTTCGAAGGATCGGCCTGCGGCAGGGCCTCGGGGTCGAGGCCGGCGGCGCGGATCGAGGTTTTCAGGTAGTTTCCGTGCACGCCGGTGAAATAGTTGGAATAGACGATCTCGCCGGCATTCGCTTCGACGATCGCCTGCTTGTAGGCATCGGCGGCACGCGCCTCCTCAGTCGCGATGAAGGGCGAGCCGATATAGGCCATGTCGGCGCCCATCGCCTGGGCGGCAAGGATCGCGCCGCCGCTCGCAATCGCGCCGGCAAGCAGCAGCGGCCCGTCGAACCATTCGCGGATTTCCTGCACCAGCGCGAAAGGGGAGAGCGTTCCGGCATGGCCGCCGGCACCGGCCGCCACCGCGATCAGCCCATCGGCCCCCTTGCGGATTGCTGAGTTGGCGTGGCGATTGTTGATGACGTCGTGCAGCACGATGCCGCCATAGGAATGGACGGCTGCATTCACCTCCGGAACCGCCCCCAGCGACGAGATGACGATCGGCACCTTGTATTTGACGCAGAGACCAAGGTCATGCTCGAGCCGCTTGTTGGATGTGTGGACGATCTGGTTGACGGCAAAAGGCGCTGCCGGGCGATCAGGGTTGGCCGCATTGTGGGCAGCCAGTTCCTCGGTGATCTCGGCCAGCCATTCGTCGAGCTGGCTTTCCGGCCGGGCGTTGAGGGCAGGGAAGGCGCCGATCACGCCGGCCCTGCATTGGGCGAGCGTCAGTTCTGGATGGGATATGATGAAGAGTGGCGAGGCCACGACCGGCAGCCTGAGATGGGTTTTCAGGATCGGGGGAAGGGCCATTTATCACCATGTTTGACGTTTACGGAAACGTTAGAGCACTAACAGATATAAGACGGACGGGAAAGACGGCGCAGGAAGCCGGCTACCGCCCGACCTGCATCCGATCATTCGAGGCTATTCAGCAACATCGCCCATTGAGAGCATTGCTGCCGTTCCCTCCACGACTATTTTCCATATTGTGCCGTCATGCGCATTTATCCCCGTCGGAGTGACGGCAGATTTCCGGCAAGGCTTGCGCATCGTCGGACCAGACGTTACCGAATTTGGTTAGGCATTGGTAAAGATTAGGCCTGCGGTAAGAGTTAGAGTAGAGGATCGGACGTGAGCGGATTAGAAACGGCTATCAGAAACGCGCTACAGCGATCCGATCGCGCCAATCCGGAAATCCGCGCCCGCATCTATCAGTCGGCGCGCCAGGCGCTCGAGGCAGGGCTCAGAAAGCAGGATATTACCGACACCGATATCATTTCGGGCCAGCGCCAGCGTCTGGAAGCGACGATAAGGTCGATCGAGGGCGAAGAGCGCATGCGTCTCCAGGCGAGCGTGGTGCCGCCGGATGCTGGCGCGCTTCGACCGCCCACCCGTCCCGCGGCCCCACCGCAGCCCCAGCCCCAGCCCCAGCCTCAGCCCCGGGAGGTTCAGCCGCCGTCGCGCAGCGAACCGGTCGTTGAGGCTGGTCCGGCCGTGCAGGGCGAGACACGACGGGAGCCGGCTTTCGCCGAGCATGAGACATCGGACGCAGATCTCGACGATGTTCGCGCCGGGCCTGGCGATCACCTCGGTGTCGAAGCGCCCGAAGGGGAGCCGGATGCGATGCCGGCAGCCGCACGCTCGATGAATTTCAAGCCGGAGCGGGCGGTGGTGCGGCGCAAGCCGCGCAAGTTCTTTTCGCGCCTCCTGGTCTTCTGCATCGTGGTGGCAGCGCTCGGCATGGGCGCCTGGTGGGTGAAAACCTCGGGCGTGCTGATGACGGCGGCGCAGCGCGACACCAGTGTCCGCAATCCTCCGGCGCATGTCGAGGCGGAGGATTATGACGGCAACGACGATTCCGATTCGAGCCCGGGCACCGGTAACTCGGGCCTGGCGACGATCGACCCGCAGGATACGTTCTCGAACGAATGGATCGAGATTTTCAAACCGACCGACGCCCAGAAAGTTGCCGCCGGAGGTCAGTCCAAGGCGGAAAACGTCTCCGAAAACGAAGGCCCTGCGGTCCGTATAACCTCCAGTGCGAGCGGCGCGGACGGCGATGCCGTCATCGAGGTGCCGGCAAATGTCGTGCAGCAGATGGCCGGCAAGGCCTCGACGATCGCGCTGACCTTGCAGGCGACCTCGGACACGCCGAGCCAGATAACGGTCGAATGCGACTTCCAGTCGCTCGGCGGCTGCGGCCGCCATCGTTTCGATGTCACGCGGTTGAAGTCGGATGCGCTGTTTCAGGTCCGTCTTAGTCAGGCCTCGGCCAGCGCTTCGGCAGGCAAGCTGATCATCAACAGCAATGTCGATGGCAAGGGCAGCGGCGTCAATGTCTATGCGATCAGGGTGCTCCCGGGCGAGTAAGTCGGTTTCGTCCGCTCAATCCTTGCAGACTTCCTTCAGAAAATCCGGCCCGAGCATGATGATCTTGTCGTCGATTTCGCCGATGGCGGCTTCATCCTTGCCCTCATAGTGCAGGCCGCTCAAAAGATGGCGGATGAGGTTGAGCCGGGCGCGGCGCTTGTCGTTCGCCCTGACCACGATCCACGGTGCATATTTTGTGTGGGTCTCTTCCAGCATGCGATCACGCTTCTTGCCGTAATCGTCCCATTTCGAGAGGGCGGCGATGTCCATCGAGGATAGCTTCCAGACGGCACGGGGGTCGTGGCGACGATCGTGAAAGCGCTTGATTTGCATCTCCCGACCGATGTCGAGATAGAATTTGAAGAGGTAGATGCCTTCGTGCTCGATGATCCTCTCGATCTGCGGTGCCTGCTTCAGAAAGATTTCATATTGCTCCGGCGTGCAGAAACCCATGACTGGCTCGACACCGGCGCGGTTGTACCAGGAGCGATCGAAGAGCACGAATTCGCCCGCCGTCGGAAACTGCGCGACATAGCGCTGGAAATACCATTGTCCGGCTTCCCGGTCGCTCGGCTTGGAAAGAGCGACGATCCGGGCGAGGCGGGGGTTCATATGCGAGGCAGTCGCCGCAATCGAGCCGCCCTTGCCGGCCGCATCGCGCCCCTCGAAAAGCGCGAGAATCCGCTTGCCTGTCGCCTGCAGCCAGAATTGCACCTTCACGAGTTCGGCCTGCAGCGCCTCGAGTTGCTCCAGATATTCCGCCTCTTTCAGCCTTTTCTTGTAGGGGTAATCGCCGCAGGAAACCGCATTTTCCTCCACCCAATCGGGTAGCACCGGGTCATCAACGTCGAAAATTCGGGTCTTGCCGTGAATATGCAGCTCTACAGCCCGGCTTTCTCTGTCCAATCCCATGTCCCCCTCCCGCACGATTTTGTCCTGTTCTTGGTTTTCGCCGTTCCAAGGGTGCGGCAAAAAAAACCTAAGTGAAAGAAAAGCCTGATTAATATTTTCTTTCAAGGCTTTTTCGGATCGGATGGCCCTTGCGCGGAATTCCTTAGCCGGATTATTGGCGCCTGTGGATAGTCAAGAAAACTTCTGTCATGAATCCGCGCTATCAGACGGAATCTTGGATTCAAGATTGGAACGCGGCGAGGTGCCCTTGGAAGACGAGTCGTCATTCCTGAAAAAGCTGGCGATGCGATTGAGGCAGGAGTTTGCCATCCTGTTCCTTGCGACGCTGATTGCCATCTTCGCGCTCGTCGAAAAGATCGACGTTGGCGTGGTCCTCTGGATATGGATCGCGACCATCTTCGTTGCATTGGCGCGACGACCGCTGGTCGTGCGGGTGCCGGCGCCGGCGCAGGCCGAGCCGGAACACATCGATCTTCAAAGCCTGCTGCGTCCTGTGGTGGCTGGCTTCGATGCTCTTGATGTCCCCGTTCTGGTCCTCGGGCGGGATGCCTCGGTCCTCCATCAGAATCCGGCTGCCGAAAAGGCGCTCGGCCCCATCTCGCTTGGTGCCCATATTTCTGCAAAGCTGCGGTCGCCTGGTGTTCTCGACATGGTTCGCGAAACCATCGTCACCAATACGCCGAACCAGATCGAGCATTCAGAACGGCTGCCGTCCGAACGCGTCTATATTGTCCGAAGCGCGCCGATCCGGCTGCCGGGGACGAATACCGGCTCCGGCGCCTTCTTTGCGCTGTCCTTCCGCGATATCTCCGAGCTGCGCCATATCGATCGCATGCGGTCCGACTTCGTCGCCAATGCCAGCCATGAATTGCGAACGCCGCTCGCCTCATTGCGCGGCTTCATCGAGACCATCCAAGGACCGGCCCGCAACGATGCGAAGGCGCAGGAGCGCTTTCTCGGGATCATGTTCGACCAGACGACGCGCATGAGCCGCCTCGTCGACGATCTCCTGTCGCTGTCGCGCCTTGAATTGAAGTCGCATATCGCGCCTGACCAGAAGGTGGATCTCGTGCCGCTGCTCGGTCATGTCAGGGACTCGCTGTTGCCGCTCGCCACCGATCTCGACGTCACAATTGCCCTCCAGATACCGGATGGAAAGGTGGAGGTGTTGGGAGACCGCGACGAGCTTGTCCAGGTATTCGAGAACCTGATCGAAAATGCCTGCAAATATGGCCAGGAAGGCAAGATCGTCGATGTTTCCCTGCGCCAGGAGCAGAGTGGCGCCGTCGAAGTGTCGGTCGCAGACAAGGGGCCGGGCATCCCGGCGGAACATGTTCCGCGCCTCACCGAACGTTTCTATCGCGTCAGCGTCGAGGACAGTCGTTCGAAAAAGGGAACGGGCCTGGGGCTTGCGATCGTCAAGCACATCCTCACCCGCCATCGCGCCCGCCTCGTCGTCAAATCCGAGGTCGGCAAGGGGACGGTCTTTACCGTACGCTTCTGACACTCTGTGAAATACGGCGCTATTTTTTATTTTAATTAATATATTTCAATTACTTGCTTTGTCATAATTGTTTCATTCGCTTGACATAAAAGGGCGGTGCTTGGACCGCTAATAGATGGACGCTGAAAGGCGAATCCTATCGTTCGCCGCCGCCACACAAGCCCTCCGGGGGATTCTCAATGAATGCCTTAAAGTTATCTATTGCAGCGTTGCTTGCATCCGCCATCCTGTCTGGAACGGCTGTTGCGCGCGATCAAATTCAAGTTTCCGGTTCGTCCACCGTTTTTCCCTATGCCAAGATTGTCGCTGAATCCTTTGGCGAGAGTTTCCCCAACTTCAAGACGCCGGTTGTCGAATCCGGCGGCTCTGGCGCCGGGCTGAAGGAATTCTGCAAGGGTGTCGGTCCCGATACCGTCGACATCGCGGATTCCTCCCGCCCGATCAAGGATAGCGAAGTGCAGGCCTGCAAGGCTGCTGGCGTCGCCGACATTCAGGAAGTCAGGATCGGATATGACGGCATCGTCTTTGCCTTCGACAAGAGCAATCCCGACATCAAGTTCGTTCCCACCGATCTCTACAAGGCGCTTGCCGCCGAAGTGGTCGTGAACGGCAAGCTGGTTCCAAATCCCTATAAGAAATGGTCCGAGATCAATCCGGCCCTGCCGGATATGGAGATTGCGGCTTACATTCCGGGCGAAAAGCATGGAACGCGCGAGGTCTTCGAAGAGAAGGTACTTGCTGCGGGCTGCAAGGATTCCGGTGCACTCGATGTCATCAAGCAGTCGGTTTCAGATCCCGATCAGCAGACTGCCAAGTGCATTGCGGTCCGCAAGGACGGCGCGGCTGTCGATATTGACGGCGATTATCCGGAGACCCTGGCTCGCATCGATGCCAACAAGCACGGTATCGGCGTCTTCGGGCTGTATTTCTACCAGAACAACGCCGACAGGCTGAAGGTCGCAACGGTCAGCGGCATCGTGCCGTCGGGCGAAACCATTGCCAATGGTACCTATCCGGTGTCGCGGCCGCTGTTCTTCTACGTCAAGAAAGCGCATCTCGGCGTCATTCCGGGCCTGAGGGAATATGTCGATTTCTTCATTTCCGACCAGATGATCGGGCCTGACAGCCCGCTCGCCGAATACGGGCTGGTGCCTGCGCCCGATGCCGAGCGCGACCAGATCCGCAAGGACTTCCAGGATGGAAAGATCATGTAAACGATTGTGCGTCGGCGTGGATTTCCAATTCCGCGCCGGCGCTGCCGGGGATTTTGAATGAACCTGTCACTGCTGCTGCTGTTGCTGCTGATCATCGGCGCTGCTGCTTTCGTCCTCGGACGGACGCGGGCGGCATCGCTGGCTGGCGGCCGGCCGTCGGCATTGCATTCGCGTTTCGGCTATCACGGCGCCTATGCGGCAATCTGGGCCACGCTGCCGGCGCTCGCCCTGATATGCGCATGGCTGTCGATCAGCCCGGAGATCATCGATTCCATGGTGCTGAGGTCCTTTCCGGAAGAGGTGCAGGCCCTGCCGGAGGCAGAGCTCAATCTCAGCTACGGCATGGTGCGGACGATCGCCCATGGCATCAGGATCCTCGACGACCGCCAGCTGGCAGGTGTCAACGCCGGCACGACCGATCTGCAATTGGCCCTGGCGCAGAAAGGCGTGCCGCTCGCGGCGCGCCCGACAGGCTACATGATCGACGCCGCGGCGAAATATAACGACTTGCGGTTTGTGAGCCGCGTCGTCATGGCCGTGGTTGCGCTTGTGATTGCCTTGGGCGGCGCGGCCTACGGATTGCAGTCGGTCAATACGCGTTTCCGCGCCCGAAATCGTGTCGAACAGGTTATCCTGGGCGCCCTGATCCTCGCATCCTCCATCGCAATCCTGACGACGGTCGGCATTGTCGCCTCCATGCTGTCGGAGACGATCCGCTTCTTCAATCTCGTCCCGGCATCGCAGTTCTTCTTCGGAACCTTGTGGGACCCCCGTTTCGCCGATGTCGGCTCCCATTCCGTCGGATCCTTCGGCCTCATTCCGCTGCTTGCCGGAACGCTTTACATCGGCCTGATCGCGATGGTGGTGGCGGTTCCGATTGGCCTCTTCGCCGCAATCTACATGGCCGAATATGCCTCGGTCCGCGTCAGGTCGGTTGCCAAGCCGATGCTGGAAGTGTTGGCCGGCATCCCGACCATCGTCTACGGCTTTTTCGCGCTCGTCACGGTCGGCCCCTTCCTGCGGGACCTCTCCAGCGACATCAACGGCTTCCTGACCGGAGACTATACGAATTTCATCGAGGCGCAGAGCGTACTGACCGCCGGCTTCGTCATGGGCGTAATGCTGATCCCCTATGTGTCGTCGCTGTCAGACGACATCATCATGGCGGTGCCGCGGTCCCTGCGCGACGGCTCGCTCGGCCTCGGCGCGACCCGTTCCGAGACCGTCAAGCGCATCATCCTGCCCGCCGCGCTGCCGGGCATCGTCGGCGCCCTGCTGATGACCGCCTCGCGCGCGATCGGCGAGACCATGATCGTCGTGCTGGCTGCCGGTGTCGCGGCTCGCATGCAGATCAACCCGTTCGAGCCGATGACGACTGTCACGGTCAAGATCGTGAATCAGCTCACCGGCGATCTCGAATTCACCTCGCCGCAGACCCTTGTCGCATTCGCGCTCGGCATCACCCTCTTTTGCCTGACCCTGTGCCTGAACGTTTACGCTCTCTACATCGTGCGCAGATACCGGGAGCAATACGAATGAGCAAAGTCGTATCTCCGACGGCTCCAGCGAACGGGGCAAGGGCACTCTCCCGGCCGATCAGGCATCGAGACATAGGCCTGCGTCGCCGCTATGCCGCCGAGCGCCGTTTCCGCGCCTATGGCATCGCTGCCATTACGTTTGGGCTGGTCTTCCTCATCATTCTCGTCTCCTCGATCGTGCGGCATGGCTATACCGCCTTCGTTCAGACGACGATCACATTGCCGATCGAATTCAGCGAGAAGACGATCGATCCGCGCAACGCACGCGCCAGCGACCCGAATGTGCTGAACGCCGCCAACTATCCGCTTCTGGTGCGCGATGCCCTGGTCAAGGCGCTCTCGATCGATCCGTCGAACCGCCTGGCCGTCCGCAAGGCGACGGACATGGTTTCGGATAGCGCACGCGTCGAACTGCGCAATCGGATCACCGCTGATCCCTCGATCATCGGCAAGACGGTGAAAGTTACATTTCTGGCCAGTGCGAACATCGATTCCGCCTACAAGCGCGAGATCGACCTGACCGTGCCGGAGAGCAACCGCAAGGTTTCCGACCAGCAGATCGCCTGGATGAAGCAGCTTGCCGCCGATGGCGCGCTGCACGAAAGTTTCAACACCGGCCTGTTTGTCTCTGGCAATTCGAGCCGCCCTGAATCGGCCGGCCTCGGCGTTGCACTCGTCGGTTCGCTCTACCTGATGGCGACAGTACTGGTTCTGGCATTGCCGATTGGCGTGGCGACGTCGATCTATCTGGAAGAGTTCGCGCCGAGGAACCGGTTCACGGATCTGATCGAGGTGAACATCAACAATCTCGCCGCCGTGCCGTCGATCGTCTACGGCCTGCTCGGCCTCTCTGTCTTCATCAATTTTGCCGGTCTTCCGCGCTCCGCCTCCCTGGTCGGAGGGCTCGTCCTCAGCCTGATGACCTTGCCGATGATCATCATTGCCACGCGTGCAGCGCTCAGAGCCGTGCCGCCGTCGATCCGCAGCGCCGCGCTCGGCCTTGGCGCCTCGCGCATGCAGGTGGTGTTTCATCATGTGCTGCCGCTCGCCATGCCGGGCATCCTGACAGGCACGATCCTTGGCCTGGCGCATGCGCTGGGCGAGACGGCACCGCTGCTCCTCATCGGCATGGTTGCCTTCGTCACCAGCTACCCCACGTCACCGCTCGATCCGTCGACTTCGCTGCCGGTCCAGATCTACATGTGGTCCAACGAGGCCGAGCGCGCCTTTGTCGAACGGACGTCGGGAGCGATCATCGTCCTCCTCATCTTTCTCGTCGCGATGAACATCGGAGCCATCCTGTTGCGCCGTCGTTTCGAGCGCCGGTGGTAGGAGAGCGGACAAGATGAACACCATGGTCAAGACCGCAGCCGGAAAGCCCCTGAGCCAGAAAATGATCACTCCCCCCTACAAGATGATCGGCCAGGACGTTTCTGTCTTCTACGGCGAAAAGCGCGCGCTTTTCGATGTGAACCTCAATATCCGCGAAAACACCGTGACGGCGCTGATCGGCCCCTCCGGCTGCGGAAAATCCACCTTCCTGCGCAGCCTCAACCGCATGAACGATACGATCGAGAATTGCCGGGTGACCGGCCGCATCACGCTTGACGATCAGGACATCTACGATACGGTGATTGATGTCGTCGAGCTGCGCGCCCGAGTCGGCATGGTGTTCCAGCGGCCCAATCCGTTCCCGAAGTCGATCTACGAAAACGTCGCCTATGGGCCGCGCATTCACGGCCTTCACAAGTCGAAGGCCGATCTCGACCACATCGTGGAGACCAGCCTGCAGAGGGCGGGGCTGTGGGGTGAGGTAAAGGATCGGCTCCTGGAGGCGGGCACGAGCCTTTCCGGCGGCCAGCAGCAGCGCCTCTGCATCGCCCGCGCGGTTGCCGTCAGTCCCGAGGTCATTCTGATGGACGAGCCGTGCTCGGCGCTCGACCCGATTGCGACGGCCAAGGTGGAGGAACTCATTCATGAACTACGGGAGAATTTCACGATCGTCATCGTGACGCACTCCATGCAACAGGCAGCCCGCGTTTCGCAACGCACCGCAATGTTCCATCTCGGCCAATTGGTCGAGGAGAACGACACAGACAAGATGTTTACCAATCCCGACGATCAGCGCACGCAGGACTACATCATGGGCCGTTTCGGTTGATGATGCCCCTGAGTGCGCTCGCCCTTTCAATATGAGGACAGAAACATGGTTTCGACACACATTCTCTCAGCCTACGACGAAGATCTGAAGTTCCTGTCGCGCCGCATCTCGGAGATGGGCGGCCTGTCGGAGCAGATGGTCGGCGACAGCGTTCGCGCCCTGGTCAACGGCGACGCTGCCCTGGCCCAGAAGGTCATTTCCGACGACGTCGTCCTTGATCACGCTGAACGCGAGATCAACGACAAGGCGATCGTCACGATCGCCCGCCGCCAGCCAATGGCTGCCGACCTGCGCGAAATCATGGGCTCGATCCGTATCGCCGCCGACCTGGAGCGTGTTGGCGACCTCGGCAAGAACACCGCAAAGCGCGTGCTCGCCGTGCAGGGCACGGGCGTTCCGCGCCGTCTCGCCCGCGGCATCGAGCATCTCTCCGAACTGGCGCTCGTCCAGCTGAAGGAAGTGCTTGACGTCTACACGACCCGCTCGCCTGACAAGGCCGTCTCGATCCGCGAACGCGACGAGGAAATCGATGCCATGTACACCTCGCTCTTCCGCGAGATGCTCACCTACATGATGGAAGATCCGCGCAACATCACCACCTGCACGCATCTTCTCTTCTGCGCCAAGAACATCGAGCGCATCGGCGACCACGCCACCAACATTGCCGAAACGATCTACTACATGGCAACCGGTGCGCAGGTCGAAGGCGAACGCCCGAAGGATGATACCGCCAATACCGTCGGTGCCGTGACGGAATAACCCCACGCCGTTGAAGGAGACCACAAACGAATGGTTCCTAGAGTTGCTGTCGTAGAAGACGAAGAAGCACTGAGCGTGCTTCTTCGCTATAATCTCGAGGCTGAAGGCTTCGAAGTGGACACGATCCTGAGAGGTGACGAGGCTGAAATGCGCCTCCAGGAGCGTACCCCCGATCTTCTGATCCTGGATTGGATGCTCCCCGGCGTGTCCGGCATCGAGCTCTGCCGCCGGCTGCGCATGCGGCCGGAGACCGAGCGCCTGCCGATCATCATGCTGACGGCGAGGGGCGAGGAAAGCGAGCGCGTGCGCGGACTGTCGACCGGCGCGGACGACTATGTCGTCAAGCCGTTCTCGACCCCGGAACTGATGGCCCGCGTCAAGGCGATGCTGCGTCGCGCCCGGCCGGAAGTGCTCTCGACGGTCCTGCGCTGTGGCGACATCGAGCTCGACCGCGAGACGCACCGCGTCCATCGCAAGAGCCGCGAAGTTCGCCTGGGACCGACGGAGTTCCGCCTGCTCGAATTCCTGATGTCCTCTCCGGGCAGGGTCTTCTCGCGGTCGCAGCTTCTGGACGGTGTCTGGGGCCACGATATCTATGTCGACGAGCGTACCGTCGACGTTCATGTCGGTCGCCTGCGCAAGGCGCTGAACTTCTCCAACATGCAGGATGTCATCCGGACCGTCCGCGGTGCCGGCTACTCCATGGAAGCGTGAGCCGTCTCCAGCTCAAAGCCAAACGAAAAACGGGCCTTGCGGCCCGTTTTCTCTTTGTGGCGATATGAGTTTAGCGGGCCGCGCGCCGGCGGTCATTTACCGGCTGATAGGCGAGGCGCTGATGGTAGGTGCAGTAGGGCGAAGAGTCCGGGGACTCGCAGCCACAGAAATAGAAATCGTCCTTCAGCGGGTCGCCGACCGGCCACTTGCATGTGCGTTCGGTAAGCTCCGTCAGGCCGAGACGACGCGAGATCGGAACGACGACGTTGGAGGCCGGACGGAACTCCATTTCCTCCATCTCGTCGACTTCGATCTCTTCCTTGAGCATGGTCGCGCCCTGCTGACGGGTAACCGTCCTGGTTGCGACGCGGGAGGCGTAGGTGGGCGCGCGCGGAACAGTGGCATTGCGCTTCGGAGCGCGTGCCGTTGTGGCCGTGCCGCCCGCTTTTGCGCGGCCCGGCAGGCTCAGGCGATGCACCTTGCCGATGACAGCGTTTCGGCTCACTCCGCCGAGCTGAGCGGCAATCTGGCTGGCGCTCAAGCCCTCGGACCATAGTTTCTTCAGCTTCTCAACGCGCTCGTCTGTCCAATTCATGACCTGTCTCCGCCTGTCGCGTTTCTCATGGCAGAATCCCTCACCATCGCCCCAAGTATATTGGAGCTGAAAACGCTCTTAAATTGTGGTGACTAGTTCCGCCGCATGCAGTCTAGTAATTGAGTTTTAACCTAGTGTGAGGCTGACTCCGTGACAAGAGTCGCTCGAATCATCTCGAATCGATTTCGGCGTTTTCCCCAACTTGCTGTTCCGCAGAGTCATTTTTGCAACATAAGAAGTTGCAAATATACCACCGCGAAACGGTCGCTCTGCCGCACCTGCTAAATCCTCAGTTTTGTTGACATCGCGGTGCGAAAAGTAAATAGTGCCAACGCCGCCGCGAGGCGGCATTTTTGATTTTTCCGGACCGGTTCTTAGTGCGAAAATCCGTGTCCGAGCATGGTTTGACCGAGGAGAATTGCGTCATGGCAACCGCCACCCCGCTGTACGACACCTATATGCGTGCTCCACTGCGGTTTGAGCGAGGCGAAGGCGTCTGGCTCATCACGGAAACCGGCGAGCGATATCTCGATTTCGGCGCAGGCGTTGCCGTTACCTCGGTCGGTCATAGTCATCCGCATGTCGTCGGCGCGCTGAAGGCGCAGGCGGACAAGGTCTGGCATCTGTCGAATATCTACGAAGTGCCGGGTCAGGAAGTGCTGGCCAAGCGCCTGACCGATGCCACCTTTGCCGACAAGGTGTTCTTCACCAATTCCGGCGCCGAGGCGCTGGAATGCGCGATCAAGACGGCGCGGCGCTATCAGTTCTCGAAGGGCCATCCGGAGAAATTCCATATCATCACCTTCGAAGGCGCCTTCCATGGCCGTACGCTCGGTACGATCGCCGCAGGCGGCCAGGCAAAATATCTCGAAGGCTTCGGTCCCAAAGCGCCGGGTTTCGATCAGGTGCCCTTTGGTGATATCGAGGCCGTGCGCGCCGCGATCACCGATGCGACCGCCGGCATATTGATAGAGCCTGTGCAGGGCGAAGGCGGTGTGCGTCCGGCCTCGCCCGAGTTCATGCGCGCGCTGCGACAGCTCTGCGACGAACATGGCCTGCTGCTGATCCTCGACGAGGTGCAGACCGGCGTCGGCCGGACTGGCAAGCTCTTTGCCTATGAATGGAGCGGTATCACCCCCGACATCATCGCCGTGGCCAAGGGCATCGGCGGGGGCTTTCCGCTCGGTGCCTGCCTTGCGACGGCGGAAGCCGCCTCCGGCATGGTCGCCGGCACCCATGGAACGACCTATGGCGGCAATCCGCTGGCCATGGCTGTCGGCAATGCGGTGCTCGACGTTATCCTTGGTGACGGCTTCCTGCAGCATGTGCGCGACGTATCGCTCGTCTTCCGCCAGGGGCTGGCATCGCTGAAGGACCGCTATCCTGATATCATCGAGGATGTGCGCGGCGATGGCCTGTTGCTCGGCATCAAGGCCGCGATCCCCTCGGCCGAGCTGCTGGCTGCGATCCGCGCCGAGCATCTTCTCGGCGTGCCGGCGGGCGACAACGTCATCCGCATGCTGCCGCCGTTGACCGTCACGGCCGAGGAAGCACGCGAAGGGCTGAACCGCATCGAGCACGCCGCCGAGAAGCTGCGCGCCGAACGCGCCAAGAAATCGGCTTGATTTTCCCGCGCCTGCTGAAGGGGCGTTGGCCCCGCAGCAGGCGTTATCAGTTTTAGGGTACAGGGCAGGACCATGGCATCACCCAAGCATTTCCTCGATCTCTCCGCCGTAGAAGCTTCCGATCTGCGCACCATCATCGATGATGCGATGGTGCGAAAGCAGGCTCTGAAGGCGGGCTCCGCCGACAAGCCGCTGGCCGGCAAGATGCTGGCGATGATCTTCGAGAAGCCCTCCACACGAACTCGCGTCTCCTTCGATGTCGGCATGCGCCAGCTCGGCGGCGAGACGCTGTTCCTGTCGGGCACGGAAATGCAGCTCGGCCGCGCCGAGACCATCGGCGATACGGCCAAGGTGCTCTCGCGTTATGTCGACGCCATCATGATCCGCACGACCGAGCATTCGCGCATGCTGGAGCTTGCCGAACATGCGACCGTGCCAGTCATCAACGCGCTGACGGATGACACGCATCCCTGCCAGATCATGGCCGACATCATGACCTTCGAGGAGCACCGCGGCCCGATCAAGGGCAAGACGATCGCCTGGACCGGCGATGGCAACAATGTGCTGCATTCGCTGGTCGAGGGCGCTGCCCGTTTCGGCTATCGCATGAATATGGCGGTACCCCTTGGTTCCGAGCCGAAGGATAACTATCTGAACTGGGCCCGCGATGAGGGCGCCGAAATCATGCTTTATCATGATGCCGACCGTGCGGTCGAAGGCGCCGATTGCGTGGTAACCGATACCTGGGTCTCCATGAATCAGGAACATCGGGCTCGGGGTCACAATGTCTTCCAACCCTATCAGGTGAATGCGGCCTTGATGTCGAAGGCCCGCAAGGAAGCTTTGTTCATGCACTGCCTTCCCGCGCATCGCGGCGAGGAGGTGACGAACGAGGTGATCGACGGCCCGCAATCCGTTGTGTTCGATGAGGCGGAAAACCGTCTGCACGCACAAAAATCGATTCTTGCCTGGTGCCTGGGCGCGATCTGAAAATATCCGGACGCTGCGTCATAAGCTGCGAACCGGCAAATGTTATGCGAGGCCGAAGGATAGGTCGGATCGCATCTCGTTTGACAGACAAGGAATAGAGCTATGACGGAAAATGCAGCATCGCTGGGCCAGTTCGATTTCGCAGGCGACGATCATGTCGTTCCCTTTCAGGTGGAAGGCCTCGACGTTCGTGGCCGCGCGGTCCAGCTCGGGCCGATGCTCGACGCCATCCTGGAACGGCACAGCTATCCGGCACCGGTTGCCCGCCTTCTGGCGGAGGCGATCGTTCTGACTGTCCTGATCGGCACCTCGTTGAAGTTCGAGGGCAAATTCACCGTGCAGACCAAGGGCGACGGCCCGGTCGATCTTCTGGTTGCGGATTTTTCCACGCCGGAGAATGTGCGCGCCTATGCCCGTTTTGACGAAGAGGCTCTGGAAAAGGCGATCAAGGCCGGCGAGACAGAACCGGAGCAGTTGCTCGGCAAGGGCGTGCTCGCCTTTACGATCGATCAGGGACGCTATTCGCAGCCCTATCAGGGCATCGTCGAGCTCGATGGCACCTCGCTGGAGGATATTGCCGGTGTCTACTTCCGCCAGTCGGAGCAAATCCCGACGCGCGTTCGTCTCGGCGCCGCCGAGCTCTTCGACCGCGATGAGGCGGGAAAGCCGCGCCATCGCTGGCGGGCAGGCGGCCTCATAGCGCAATTCCTGCCCGATGCGCCGGAGCGCATGCGCCAGCGCGATCTCCACGGTGGCGACGGAGATAATGGCCTCAGCGATCATGTCGAGGATGATTCCTGGTCGGAAGCCCGCACGATGGTCGAGACGATCGATGCCGACGAACTCACCGATCCCCAGGTCGGAACCGAGCGGCTGCTTTATCGGCTGTTTCATGAGCGCGGCGTGCGCGTTTATGAATCGCAGGCGGTCTACGATCGTTGCAGCTGTTCGCGCGACAAGCTGAAAGGCGTCCTTACCGGCTTCTCTGCCGAAGAGATCGAGGCGAGCCAGGAGGATGGCGAAATTTCCGTCACTTGCGAGTTCTGCTCGACCACCTACAAGTTCAGGGTCGACGAAGTAACCGAGGCGTAATGGCCTCAGTTCAAGGTGCGCATCAGGCCGGGTGAATCCAGCGAGAAGGCCGGGATGTCGACATCGAAGACCTCCCCGTTGTCGGCTTCCATCTGGTAATGGCCAAACATCATGCCGGATGGTGTGTCGAGCGGGCAGCCGGAGGAATATTCATAAGTATCGCCTGGCCCCAGCCGCGGCTGTTCGCCGACCACGCCGGGTCCGGTGACTTCGTCGACCTGACCGTTCTGGTCCGTAATGTGCCAATAGCGGGACACGAGACGAACGGCAACGGTCGAGTTGTTCGAGATGACGATGCGGTAGCTCCAGACATAGCGATCATCATCCGGATCGGACTGCTCCTCCAGATAAAACGGCTCGACAACCACTTCGATATCCCGTGTGAGGGCGCGATACATGCCTAACACCTTAATCAAGATATGTTACCGATATCCTATACGCCACCTTGCCCGTCAAGGAATGGAATGGTGAATAGACCCTTAACGGCGGTTTTTATGCGGCATTTCGAATATTAAGGCTAATACGCAGGGTTAACGCCGCAATCTCGCCTCTCTACAGTCCCTCAAACTGTGAAATTTTGATGATGGGGCAGTGTGGGACTGCCCGGGCTTTCACCCGGACAGTCGTTGGCTGATCAGGCCGAAACCTTGGCGAGCGCCTGTGCGAAATCCTCGATCAGGTCGTCCGTATCCTCGATGCCCGCCGACAGGCGAACGGTGCCCGGCGAAATGCCGAGTTCCGCGCGGGCCTCGTCGGTGAGGTTCTTGTGGGTCGTCGTCGCCGGATGCGTGATCAGGCTCTTGCTGTCGCCGAGGTTGTTGGAGATTTTCACGATCTCAAGCGCGTTCTGCAGCGCAAACGCCGCATCCTTGCCACCCTTCAGCTCGAAGCAGACCAGCGTTGAACCGCCGGTCATCTGCTTTGCGATGATATCGGCCTGCGGATGGTCCTTGCGGCCCGGATAGATCACCTTGGCGACCTTGCCCTGCTCGGCGAGGAAATCGGCGATCTTGGCAGCATTCTGCGTCTGCTGCTTGACGCGCAGCGGCAGGGTCTCGATGCCCTTCAGCAGCGTCCAGGCGGTAAACGGCGACATGGCCGGACCCGTGTGGCGATAATAGTCCTGCAGGTTCTCGTCGACCCACTGCTTGTCGGAGAGAATGACGCCGCCGAGGCTGCGGCCCTGTCCGTCGATGTGCTTGGTGGCGGAATAGACGACGATATGCGCGCCGAGTTCCAGCGGCTTCTGGAAGATCGGCGTCGCAAAGACGTTGTCGACGACGACCTTGGCGCCGATCTGGTTGGCGAGCTTGGCAACGCCGGCGATATCGACCACCTCAAGCGTCGGATTGGTCGGGCTTTCCAGGAAGAAGACCTTGGTGTTCGGGCGGATCGCTTTTTCCCAGTTCTCGAGGTTCCGGCCGTCGACCAGCGTGCATTCGATGCCGTATTTCGGCGCCAGCGTCTCGACTACCCAGCGGCAGGAGCCGAAAAGGGCGCGTGCGGCAACGATATGGTCGCCGGCCTTGACTTGGCAGAGGATGGCGGCGGTGACCGCAGCCATGCCCGAAGCCGTCGAGCGCGCCTCTTCAGCGCCCTCGAGCGCGCACATGCGCTTCTCGAACATGTCATTGGTCGGGCTGCCGTAGCGCGCGTAGATGAAGCCGTCGGTCTCGCCCTTGAAGCGCGCCTCGGCCGCTTCCGATGTGTCGTAGACAAAGCCCTGCGTGAGATAAATCGCTTCCGATGTCTCGCCATATTGCGAGCGGAGCGTGCCGCCGTGAACGAGTTGAGTTGCGGGGCGCCAAGTCTTGCTCATGCCATCACCACCTTCGTGATACAAAAAAACCGGTCGCAAAAGCAGACCGGTTTCAACCCGGTCTTTTTAGCCATTTGTTTAACGTGGCTGCAAGCCGACCGGCCAAATCACCACGGGATAAGATTGCAATACTGCCGTTGACCGCTTGCGTCAATTCCCTGAGTTTGGTTTTGTCTGCGGCAAATTATGGATGAGGCATGATGGCTCGCGATACAGGAATCTTGGCGGACCGCGCCATTGCAGCGCTCTTCGAAGAGGGGCGGCTGAGGACGGAAAAGGATCTCGATCTCGACCAGATTCAGCCGGCAAGCCTGGACCTGCGCCTCGGCTCCAAGGCTTTTCGGGTGCGCGCCAGTTTCATGCCGGGCCCTTCGCATCTCGTCTCGGACAAGCTCGACCGCCTGAGCCTTCATGTCATCGATCTGACTGAAGGCGCCGTGCTCGAAACCGGCTGCGTCTATATCGTGCCGCTGATGGAGCATCTCGATCTTCCCGAGAATATGTCGGCCTCAGCCAATCCGAAGAGCTCGACGGGCCGCCTCGATATTTTCACGCGCGTCATCACGGATTATGCGCAGGAGTTCGACAAGATACCGGCAGGCTATTCCGGCCCGCTCTATCTCGAAATCAGCCCGCGCACCTTCCCGATCGTCGTTCGCCGTGGCTCGCGCCTGTCGCAGATCCGCTTCCGCATCGGCCATGCCATGCTGGGGGAACCGGAATTGCTGGCGCTGCACGAGAGGGAAACGCTGGTCGCCAGCAAATTACCCAACGTGACGGGCGGCGGCATCGCGCTCTCGATCGACCTGACAGGCGACAAGGACGGCCTGATCGGCTATCGCGGCAAGCATCACACCGCCGTCGTCGACGTCGACAAGAAGAACCAGCACGACATCTTCGATTTCTGGGAGCCGCTTTACAGCCGCGGCCGCACGGAACTGATCCTGGATCCGGATGAATTCTATATCCTCGTCTCCCGCGAGGCCGTGCACGTGCCGCCGCATTTTGCTGCCGAGATGACCCCCTTCGATCCGCTCGTCGGCGAATTCCGCGTGCATTATGCCGGCTTCTTCGATCCCGGCTTCGGCCACGCCCCCGCCGGCGGCCGCGGCAGCCGCGCAGTGCTGGAAGTGCGCAGCCACGAAGTCCCCTTCATCCTCGAAGACGGCCAGATCGTCGGCCGCCTGGTCTACGAACACATGCTGGAACACCCGAGCAGCCTCTACGGATCAGGCCTCGGCTCGAACTATCAGGCGCAGGGACTGAAGCTGTCGAAGCATTTCCGCCTGTGATCTCACGTCAGCGAGCCTTGACAGCAGCGGGGAACTGTTGAAATTCTGTCTGGCAGTGCGGGTGTAGCTCAATGGTAGAGCAGCAGCTTCCCAAGCTGAATACGAGGGTTCGATTCCCTTCACCCGCTCCAGCTGCCCTCGGCCGCATTTTTTGATATTGTCCAACGAAGTGCAATAGATTCATAAAAATCAGGTAGATGCCTGCCTCGCACGATAACTCCCGTCACCATGAGCCCGCCCAAGCTTTTGAGATAGTAGAAAGCCGTCGCTTCCAAGCTCATTTCGCTGGCCTACTTTGGTGAGCGCTTTTGGACAACTAAAGCGAGAGTGTTGTCTCGATATTGATAGGTCCTCGATTGCATATAGAACGCTGATAAAAGATCAAGGCAGGAAAGACAAACCATCGTCGCTCCCTGCCACGCCATCTTTTATTTTGCCTTGCGTAATAAAGTAGAAAAACCATGGCATCTTCTAACCGCAGCCCACATTGTGGCTGAATGCCACACCCGATTGACGCGTGGCGGCGGATCTGGATATTCTTGTTATAGTTGAGGGAATTACCGTGCGGCGCGCTATTACTTCAGTTTCTATTTTTAAGGCTTTGGCGGCGTTGGCTGTCTTTGTGGCGGTCTGGATGCCGAGCAATTTCGCTTTTTCGAATCCGCTAGACGCGCCGATGCAGTTCGTCCTCATTCATGGGGACACGGCGTATTGCCGACCGAATGGCAGTTGTGCCGCGTGGATTGCCGCTGAAGGCACGATTGATCAGGATACTCCCGGCGCTCTCCAACGAATGCTGAAGAACCTCGGAAATCAAAAGTTACCCATTGTCATCAGATCGCCCGGCGGCAACGTCAATGCGGCAATCGAAATGGGAAAATCAATTCGGACCCACGGCCTCACAGTTGTCGTCGGCGGCACGCGACTGGACGGGTGCCCGACATCTGAACCCCTATGTGGCGAGGCGCGAAAAAGCTTTGACGGTTCCGGGACCGGATCGGTTTACTCAAGTGGTGCAATCTGCTTCTCGGCATGTCCATACGTTCTCGCAGGCGGGGCAAGACGAGCTTTTGACCGTTATGCGGTCGTTGGCGTCCATCAAATTACCTTTGTCTGCGATGAGACAATGACCAGATATCTCATGCGATATCGGATAGTTAATGGACACAAGCAGATCGTCTCCAAGCGCCCGGTGAGTAGCAAGTTCGTGGATGAACGCCGCTCGACCAAGTTGCCGAAGGCCTTTCGCAAGAAGATGATCGCGTATTTTGAGAGCATGGGGGTAAACAAAGGCATCGTTGATCTGGCGATGTCTGCAAGCCCAGCGATGATACATGCAATCGACGATCAGGATGCCATCAAACTTGGTTTGACGACTGATGATGCTGAGCCTCTCGAGGTTGTTATGGCTGGAACCTGTCCGAGGGAGCAGTCGCTTCCCGCCTGCGACAGCGCGGCCGCCAATGCTGTTGCGCCGCCTGCTTCGACGCCCAATCCCGTCGGACCGGACGACTTTTCGGTCAGCGCCGCCATGTTGTCAGCCTCGGGGGTTGAAGTTCAAACCAGCATCCCGAACACGAAACTTCGCCAACAGCCCGTTCCTCCGCAAAAATGGGTCCCGCACTGGTAGCTTCGGTGCCGCCTGGTGCGGTCATGACCCGCATCCCTAAGCGCAAAACATTGGGGTTGCTATCAACCTAATTGACTCTAGCGACAACGATCATTTCCCCGCACGGCGCATCGACTCGTCGAGTGCTCCTCGATAGGATAGTCCTCTGTCATTGCAGAAGATCTTAAACCTGTTGATCACCTTCACCCGCTCCAAATTTCAGCACAAGCACACTATATGAATTTGAGGACTGCAGATCAGCCAGTATCTGCCTTTCAGGTTCCCGCCAGAGAGCTATGTCAAGCTCAGCGGAAAAGGAGATCGCTTCAGTTGAGAAAGATAAGTTTAACGAACTTCTTCAGGTTGAAGGCGATTTTTACGCGCGGCGTCCTTGATATAGCAAGGAAGACGAGAATACCGCGCGGCACGACGATTATGTGGAAAGACGGCAGCGTTAAGCTTGGACAACGGGTCAAATTTCGCCGCGGCGTGGTTGTCGATGCCCAGAAGGACAGCATCGAAATCGGAAACAATGTCTCGCTGAACGACTATGTCATCCTGCTAGGACGCGGCGGGATCAAGATCGGCAATGATGTGCGGATTGCCGGACATGTGATGGTTGTTTCCTTCGATCACAATTTCGATGACGTCACCCAGCCGATCCGGATGCAGGGTGTGACCAAGAAGCCGATCGTCATCGAAGACGATGTCTGGATCGGCGGCGGCGCAAAGATACTCGGCGGCTCGCATATCGGCAAAGGCTGTGTCATCGGGGCCAATGCCGTCGTCAAGGGAGATACGAAGCCCTACGGCGTCTACGTGGGCTCACCCGCCAGATTCTTGAAGTGGCGCGGCGACACGGCCAGCAGGAACGCCGCGGAATAACCGTCACCGTCGAAGCCCGACGGAATCATAATTCCCCAAAAGAAAACGGGCGGAACACGTGGTGCTCCGCCCGCTTGCCGTGAGGCCTGTATTGCAGGCGCTATCTCAGAATTCCGTCCAGTCCGCATCCTTTGCCGGAGCGGCTGCGACAGCCGCGTTGCCGCCTCCGAAAGCACTCATCAGCTTCTGGCCGAGTGCGCGGGCCGGCGAGGCGGTGGGGCGTGTTTTGCCCTCTTCGGCGGTGCGAACGGGGGCGATAGCCGGGCGACGGACGGCCGGCCGCGGCGCGTGACCTGCGGAGGCCTGTACCGGCGATGCGCGGAAGGTCTGGCCGCCATCTGTGCCGGTCAGGCGGAACTGGGCGAGCAGCGAGGTCAGGGCCGCAGCTTCCGAGGCAAGGCTGTGGCTGGCCGCCGTGCTCTCCTCGACCATCGCGGCATTCTGCTGTGTGCCGTGGTCCATCGTGTTGACGGCCGTGTTGATCTCCTGCAGGCCGGCCGACTGCTCGCGCGAGGCTTCTGCGATCGCATGGACGTGCTGGTTGATTTCCTGCACTTCCGCCACGATCGTGTCGAGCGCCTTGCCGGTTTCGCCGACCAGGTTGACGCCGGTCTGGACATGGCCGCCCGAAGTGGTGATCAGCGACTTGATCTCCTTGGCAGCATTGGCAGAGCGCTGTGCAAGCTCGCGCACTTCCTGTGCGACGACAGCAAAGCCCTTGCCGGCCTCGCCTGCGCGGGCAGCTTCGACGCCGGCGTTCAGCGCCAGAAGGTTGGTCTGGAAGGCGATATCGTCGATGACGCCGATGATATTGCCGATCTCGACGGAGGACTGCTCGATCTGCTGCATGGCGCGAACTGCATTGCGGACGATCTCGCCGGATTTTTCAGCGCCGGCCCGGGTGCGGGCAACGAGCTGGCTTGCTTCTTCTGCGCGCTTTGCGGCGTCCTTGACCGTCGTCGTGATCTGTTCAAGCGCCGCCGCGGTTTCCTCTACGGAGGCTGCCTGCTGTTCGGTGCGCTTCGAAAGCTCGTCTGCGGAACCGCGGATCTCGTTTGCGCCGGCGTTGATGGCGCGGGCGTTCGAGCCGACCGTCTGCAGGGTCTCGTTCAGCTTGTCGACGGAATTGTTGAAATCCTGGCGAAGCGCGTCCAGATGTTCGACGAACTGCGTGTCGATGCGCGTGACGAGGTCGCCGTCGGCGAGCCGCTTCAGGCCATCGCCCAGCGCCTCCACGGCCCTTTGCAGCGAGGCGGCTTCAGAAATCCGCTGTGCCTCGCGCTGCGTACGTTCGCTTTCCGTGAGGCTGCGATCGGCGTCTGCCTGGGCTTCCAGGCGGGCGCGCTCGATGGCGTTGTCCCGGAAGACGGAGACGGCAGATGCCATCTGGCCGATTTCGTCGCCGCGGTCGCGACCGTCGATCTCGTCCCTGGTATCGCCTTCAGCCAGCGATACCATGCGGCGATGCAGGCGCGTCAGCGGCGAAGCGATCCCGGCCTGAGCGACATAGACGCCGAGCGCCATCGCGGCGAGCGTCAGCGTGCCGAGAATGCCGAGGCTCCAGTCGATCGCCATATTGACGCGGGCAGAGACGGCGTCGGCACCCTTGTTCATGCGGTCGGTCAGGGCGTTGTTGTTGGTCTGCATCTTCGGGATGAGGATGTTCATCTTGTCGTAGAGCGCCGTCATCGAGGCAGTCGCTGCCTTGGTGTCGCCGGCCTTGCGCTGGTCGGCAACCTTGGCTGCCAGATCGTTCAGCTCGTCCATCCCGGTCAGGATTTCATCCATCTGGGTCTTCTGCGCCGGAACGAGCGCTTCGGCCTGCGACAGGCGGTTCTTGGCTTCGTCGAAACGGCTCTTCGCGGCGATAGTCGCCTTGTATGCGTCGCTGCTCGGGTCGAAGGCAAGCAGCAGGCTCGTCTGCAACACTGAAGTCAGCACTGACGTGCTCGACCGTGTTCCAAGCGTTGCGGCAACCGCCTCGCGATCGAGGAAGGTGCTATAGGTCTGGTCCGCCCTGCGGAACTCGCTGACGACGTAAAGCAGGCCGATGAAGGATATCGCGCCCAGCAGAACGATCACGGAGAGAATTTTGGTCTTGATCTTAAGACTTTTGAACATGATTTGCCCATCTGGGTGTAATCGCGCCGCACGACGGAGCGCGCGGACATCAACCCGAAGGCAACGATGTGTAACGCGCGGAACCTGATGCACGCAGGTGAAACCGAAATATTGGATATCCTTGCAAACAAGGCGCAAACGACTTGCGTCATGCGATCGGTCTTGGGGCCGATGTCGTTTCGGTACAAATAGAGTCGATATTGATTAATTGAGCCCTAAGAATCCGCAGCAATAAATCCTGATAGTGATGATGTTCCCGATTTTTTGGCAGTTGGGTTGTGGATGCCGTCAGGGTGGGCGGCGGCTCTGCAGCGTGGTAGACGTTGGAACGCCATTATTTCCTGCCAGAACTCCGTAGCTAAACCACCGGGTTTCATATTTCGATGCATCCCTGAATACGTTGGTGTAATCATGGTTGAAACACGCAATACGACGTGAATTTCCATCGAGGTCCGACATCAAAAACGTTTTATTTGTATGCAGCCAGAATAAACTGCGCAGCCCGACCGCGGAGCAGGTGTTCTCAGGATGGGAGAACATCAAGGTTTCGTCCGCGGGAACGAACAACGACGCCTGCAATCCGCTGAGCAGCGACCAGATCGAGTGGGCCGATATAATATTCGTGATGGAGAAATCGCACCGCAACAAAGTTTTGCGACAATATAAGAAGTCGCTCATCGGCAAGCGGTTGGTGTGTCTCGATATCCCCGACGACTATGACTACATGGACCCGGCACTCATCCGAATACTTGAGGCAAAAATTCCAAGGTATCTCTAGCGACGGCCGCCATGGTGTGCGTTTCGCGGATAGCGTTATTACAGTATGGAGATGCCTTCACTAAGACTTCCGTACCACGGGCACATGCGGGGTCTTGTGCCAGAAGAATGGGTTGGATCGCAGCTCGAAAACGGCGCGCCACGCGGCCAGCGACACCAGCATCCAGTAGAAGGGCACCATCATCCAGCGCCAGCCAATCTGGCGCTTTTCGTGTTCGATCATCGCCGCGGTCCCGAGGACCAGGAACGTAGCATAGCTGCCGAGTATATTGACGAAGTCGATGGCAAACAGCGCCCGGGTCGCGAGCGGGAGATCGTCGGTCGGAACGGCAAGCATGTCGATAACGGAGCGAACAAGAAACGCCAGGATGAGCGGATGCGCCAGCGATGAGAGCAGCATGCCGCCGATCAGCAATTGGAATACGACGAAACCGCGCATTCCCATCTCGCGGCGCAGGGCCGCGGGATCGCGCATCATCACAAGCCAGGTCTGCAGCCAGCCCTTGAACCAGCGCGTGCGCTGCCGTGTCCAGACGCCCATGGTGACGGGGGCGTCCTCCACGGTCTGGCGGCGGATCACGTCGGCGCGATAGCCGAGGCGATAGAGCCGCATGCCGAGATCGGCGTCCTCGGTCACGTTGAACGGATCCCAGCCGCCGACGGCTCGCAATATATCGGTGCGAAAATGGTTCGACGTTCCGCCGAGCGGCATCGGCATGCGGTGTGTCGCAAGCATCGGCAGCAGCGAGCGGAAGAGGGCGGAATATTCAAGCGAGAAAAGCGCGCTGATCCAGGATTCCCGTCCGTTCGCGATCACAAGCGGCGCCTGCAGGCAGGCGATGTTGTCGGGCGCGCTGGAAAAGCGGGCATGGGCTTCGCGCAGTTGCTGCGGATGAGGCCGATCCTCGGCGTCGTAGACGGCGAGATAGGTGCCACGCGCGCCGGCAAGCGCGTAGGTCAGCGCCTTCGGTTTGGTCCGCGGCTGCGACGGAGGCACTTCGATGATCTCGAATTGCGGGCCTGGCTTCTCGGCCTTCAGCGCCGCGATGGTCTCGACGTCGTCGGCCTCGCAGACAAGCTTGATATCCAGAAGGGACGCGGGCCAGTCGAGCCGTTTCAGGGTAGCGATCAATTGCCCGGCGATATCGGCCTCACGATAGAGCGCGACCATGACGGTGTAGATCGGAAGCGGCCCGTCACCTGGAAGGCTCGATGAGCGCCGGCGTCGTTTGCGCTGTAGCACCGCGCCGGCGCGCAACAATAGCGCAGCGAAATAGAGAAGCGACAGGAAGACATGCAGCGAGAGTTGTACCGCTTGGCTGACGAGCAATCCGGCAATCAGCAGGCTTGCGGCAACGCCGGTATAGAAGCCCTGATTGCCGTGAAAGACGACGCGGGCGCTGAAACGCGGCTGGCTTTCGAATAGCCCGGCGATCGTATCACGCACCCGCCTTGCCGAGCCGGCCCGCCAGACGGCTTTTCGCATGGTGGACGGGCTGGCGATCGCCCGCGAATCCTTGAGACCCGGCAGGCGGGTGATCGACGAGCGTATATCGCCAATCCGCCAGGCCTCGGGAGCGATAGCCGTCATCGGGGCTTGGCGAGAATGGGTCAGCCGCAGCATCCTTGGCCGGATCAACTGGCTGTCCAGCGAGGGACTGTCAACGATCGCACCATCCTCGACCGTTTCGACGAAAGGCAGGCGCAACGCTCGGGCGAGGGCGGCGTAATACGCCTTTTCCTCCACAAGCCCGCTTGCGATGAGTTCCTGCTCGATGCTCGTGCCGTTGGCAATCGCCCGCTGTGCCGCCGCCTCGATGTAGGGTTTGCCGATCCCGAGCTCACTGAGCGCAGAGATCTCCTGCTGCAGAAAGGAAGGCAACTCGTCAGAACACGCAGAGCCGACGCCCGCGGCTGTCGGTACGACCTCCGGTGCAACGGTCCGGACTATGGTCAATTGCGGTGGATATTCCCCGATACGCATGACTCTGCTACACCATCACCATGGCGGTGACGCCCCTGCTATCCCCGAGGGTGGATCATATTGAGACGCGCGCTACTTTCATCCCTAAATTTTAAGGGGTTTTTAAGATTTTACAGCCTAGGCGCGATTTTAATTGCATTTCTCCTCTCTGTGCCGGTCGCCCATGCGGAACCCGTCTCATCAGGTCTGCCCATCCTCTTTGACGCTCGCGAACGTCTTCCCAAACCCGATCTTTCCACCCTCGTCAGGCTGCGGTTCCTGACCTCGGTCGACTTTCCGCCCTTCAATTTCACCGACCAGAGCGGCAAGCTCGCGGGTTTCCATATCGATTTGATCAGGGAGATCTGCGACGAACTGGGCGTTTCGGAAAAATGCCAGATCCAGGCAATGCCCTTTGGCGATCTCCAGACGGCGCTCACCGCTTCCCAGGGGGATGCCGTCATTGCGGGCATTGCTGTGACGCCGGAATTGCGCAAGCAATATGCCTTTTCGCGGCCCTATCTGATGCTGCCGGCCCGTTTCATCCGCAATCTGAGCAAGCCGCTCGATGGCACGACCGCGGCTGCCCTTGCCGGCCATCCAGTCGGCGTGGTCAAGGGCACGGCGCATGAAGCCATGCTCGCCGCCTATTTCCCGGCGATCAAGTCCGTTCCCTTCGATAGCAAGGAAGCACTGCTTTCTGCGGTTAGGGATGGCAAGGTTGATGCGGCATTCGCCGATGGATTGCAATTTTCCTTCTGGGCATCATCGCCTGCTTCGGAAAAATGCTGCGCCCTATTCGATGGCCCCTATGTCTCGCAGCAATTCCTGAGCGAAGGCATGACCATCATGCTGCGCCAGCAGGATGCGGACCTCACGGCAGCCATCAACCACGCGCTGGCGACCCTGTCGCGCACCGGCCGCCTGCAGGAAATTTACCTGCGCTATTTTCCCCACGGGCTATACTGATCTGGCTGAGATCAAAGCGTTTTCGCTTTTCTTCGAATAGTAAAACCGCGGCCGCACCTTTGCTGGGTTTGCTAGCCCTTGCGATAGCGGGCAATGGCGCTGCGCTCGATGGCGGCACAGGTCAGCTTGTCGAGCCCGAGCCGATCGCGCAACAGGCTAAGCAGCCGCAATTCCTCGGCTTTGACGGAAAAATCCGCAGAAGCGACTTCGACGGCCAGCGCATAGGCGGTGTCGTAGAGGCGCGGCGAAAGCGTATCGCGCACCGTTTCCAGAACAATATCCAGCCCTTCCGGCCCGGAGAGCAGTTTGGCGCAATCGCGGGACACCGAGATCAGGTTCTCGTCATCGAAACCCTTGAAGACGGGCAGCGCCTGGATCAATTCGCCGATCCTGCTGAGCTCGCGGTCATTCATGGTCCGATCTACGGCTGATGCCATGACCATGACGTAGATCAGGGCTTCTTGAGCGGAAAGCGGGTGGTTCATCGTTCGGGCTATCCTTTTGACGGTCGCACCAAGTTAGAAAGTCCGGTTGCCCGTTGCAAGCCTTCCCGCTCATATCGGCCATCCGGCCTAAAATCGGGCCTCCCGCTCAAACCGGCCCCCCGCACAAATCGGCCCCTGGTTCAAATCGGATTGAGCGGATCTTCCACTGGCGGCGCGGGTGCCAGCGTGGACTTCGCGCCCTTGCGTGGATCGCTGCCGTAGATGCCGCGCTTCTGGTCGCGCGCTTCCTGATTGGCGTCCGAAAGCGATGCGCCCGGCGCCGGCTCTGCCCAGCCGTTGCGCACCAGCCAGTCGCTGAGATCGGTCTTGGCATAGCGGCAGGAGGCAACCGTGTCGGTTTGACCGGCAGACTCGGGCATATCGCAATCGACGGTGCGGCCTCGCAGGAACATGCGCAGCGCCGTGCGCGCTGTCGCCCCGCAGGGCCAGGTCTTGCCGCTGTCATCGACACAGATTCGGCCGGGATCTGTCGGCAGAACCCCCTGGAGCTGGATTTTCCTGCCGCCGATCGTCAGCTCGCCGGCGCGATTGGAAAAGGGACGTACCAGCTGTACGGTCTTGCCGGGTGTCGCGTTTTGCGGCGCGGGCGCCGCCGGGCCTTCAGGTGCTGCCGGCTGCGTCTGAGATCCATCCGGCGTCGCGGGCGCTGCCGGCGCCTGCCGAGCGCTCTTCTTCGCCGCATCCGCCAGTTCGGACGGGGATAGGCCCGTCTCCGGCGATGCGGGCAGCTGCGGCGCCACAGATGGCTGTTGCGGTAGCGGAGATTGCTGTTGTGGTATCGGAGATGGCGGTTGCACCGCAACGGTCCGACCCGGAACGGGCGTTGTGGTCGCGGGCGCTGCGGGCACAGGCGCCATGACTGCGGACGTCGGGACCGGATCGATGTGGAGCTCATCCTTTCCGGGGTGACCGAGGCTGGCCGTCACGACGTTCCTGGCAGCTATCTCCGATGGGCTTTGTGGCCGCGGAATCGGGATCGCGACCGATGCCTCTTTCGATGTCGCCTTGTAGGGATGGCCGGGCACAGCGGCAGCAACCGCCGCCGCCGGCGATGAATTTGGAGAAGGCTGCGGGGCGGGAGAGGGCAAAGGCTTGTCAACGGCGGGCTCTGATGTCGCCACCGATTTGCTTTCCTCCGGCTTGCTGCTTTCTGCAGGTTTGACGACGACCGGCGGCGGGGAAGCCTTGGCGTGCGCGTCGCCGGGCGGAGTGGGTGCCGGAGATGGCACCGCCGCGGGCTTGCTTTCCGCCGTCGCCTGAGGAGCAGCGGCCTGTGTCACCGTCGCAGGCGGCGCGGTAACCGGTGCGGCTGCCGGGGCCGGCGGATTGTTCGCCTTGGTATTATCTGCCGGCGTCACAGCCTTGGCTGCTTCGGTCGCCGGCGCAGGTGATGTTGCTGCAGGAGGCGTTGAAGGTGCCGGGGGAGGCGTTGCAGTCGCCGGCGATGCCGAGGCGACAGGTGCCGGTGGCGCAGCAGGAGCGGCGGCGGGAGTATTTTCCGCAACCTTCACCGGCCGCGGCGCGATGATCCATCCGCGGATTTCAAACTGGACTCCGATCAGCGTCAGCCAGGAGCCCACAACCATTCCTGCCAGTCCGGCCAGCCAAATCTCTCGACGCATAACAAGAAAACTTTCCTATTGGCTCGCCCATATAATCCGGGCGATCCATTCGACGTCCGATAGTTCCAGGCTGCGATTGGGGTGATCGGGATTGAGCGAAAGCAGCTCTATGCTGCGCGGGCTCTGGCGCAGCAGCACCTTGGCCATCACTTCGCCCTCCCGTGTCTTGACGACGACACGGTCGTTGCGGCGCACCTGCGCGCCGGGCTCGACGATCAGCACGTCGCCGTCGCGGTAGAGCGGCATCATGCTGTCGCCCTGGACTTCCAGCGCATAGACGCCGGCCTTCTGCGAGGGTGCGGCGGGAAATTCCACCACGTCCCAGCCCTGGCCGGCGGGAAAGCCGCCATCGTCGAAAAAGCCGCCGGCGCCCGCCTGCGCAAAGCCGAGCAGGGGAATGGAGCCTCCCTGCGGGGGGAAAGCGCCTTCCGGAATGCCGCCCGCAAGCGGCATCGGCCGCATGAGGCCGAGAAATTCCTCCATGCTGGCGCCGGTTGCGTCGAGCACCTTGGCGATCGATTCCGTCGAAGGCCAGCGCAGCCGCCCGTCGATGCTCAGCCGCTTGGATTTGTTGAAGGAGGTCGGGTCGAGGCCTGCACGCCGCGCAAGGCCGGACGGCGTCAGATCATGCCGCTCGGCAAGTCTGTCGATCGCCCCCCATATCTGCTCGTGTGACAGCATCGTCGCTCAAGGCCCGGAAAGCCGGCACGCCCGGCACATCTTCAGTCAGGCCTGAGATTAGCCGAGGCCTGTCTGCGAGTAAAGGGTTTGACAGGAATAAAATCCTTTATTAGCTCTTTGTTAACGGTTCGCCGATCACGCGAGATTGCCGTTCAAGCAACCATCGCCATGTTGATGCGGCCGAGCTGGATGACGGCCTGCGTGCGGCTGTCCACATTGAGCTTCAACAGGATTGCCGAAACATGCGCCTTGATGGTCGCTTCGGAAACGCCGAGTTCATAGGCGATCTGCTTGTTGAGCAGCCCTTCGGCCAGCATGGTGAGTACGCGGCTCTGCTGCGGCGTCAATGTCTGCAGGCGGCGCACGAGGTCGGCGATATCGGGGTCCTGTTCCTGGCCTTCCTGATAGTTGGAGGGCGTAAAGATATCGCCGGCAAGCACCGCCTGGATGCCGCGGCGGATATCGTCGATGCCGGAGGATTTGGAAATGAAGCCGGAAGCGCCGAATTCGAGCGCCCGGCGGATCGTGGTGGAATCGTCACTCGCCGATACGATCACGATCGGCAGGCTCGCAAATTCGGCCCTGAGTGCCATCAGCCCGGAAAAGCCGCTGCTGCCGGGCATTGAGAGATCGAGCAGCATGAGATCCGCCTCGACATGGGCCGAGGCCGCTGCGCGGGCCGCCTCGAAATCGCCGGCCTCGACGATGATCTGCTCCCCTTCCATGCCGCCGACCGCCTGCCGTAGTGCGCCGCGAAACAGCGGATGGTCGTCCGCAATGATGATGGTTTGCTCGCTCATTGAAGCCCCCTCCCAAGAGCCTGGCCACCCCCTTGCGGATGCGGCCTGCATCACATTTTATTCATATATCGCCCGGGTCTTCTGCGGAAGAGGCTTGTCGGTCTGCTCCTCGTTCTGGAATTCCTTCACCATGCCCATAAAGCTTCGCATCATCCGTTCCATGATCCCGATAGAGCGGTCGACTTCGGCATCAGTGGGCAGCGTCGACTTGCCTTCGTTCGCAGCGACGGACTTCTCCAGCGCCGTCACGCGGTCGGAGAGGCGGTCGAGTTCGGCGTCATAGGCCGCACGTTCGTCGGCCGCCATGCGGCAGACGAGGTTGCCGTCCTTGTCCTGGCAGATCGACATGGCGCCCGTCTGCTTGTCGAGGCGGACGAAATGATCGCCGCTGCGCTGCAGCTCGAAGCGCGCCGCATCCGGCTCGGCGGCGCCGGCGCAGAGCGGAAAGAGGAAAGCCAGACATGCTGTTGCCATTGCCTTGGTCATGTCATCCTCCGGATTTTTAGGAGCACAGGTGCAAATATTCGCCTTCGTCCGTGGACATCCGCGCCGCTTTTCGGCAAAGCGCTAGCGACAGCCACTCCCTGGCCCGAAGAGGATGATGACCGTGACGCCAGTCGTTTACAAGATCGTACCGGACGCGCTCTGGCAGGAAGCCAGACAAAGCGGAGTTTTTAAGGGCGCGAGCATCGATCTGACCGACGGTTTCATCCATCTCTCGACGGCAGTCCAGGCCAAGGAGACCGCTGCCCGGTATTTTTCCGGCCAGTCCGGCCTGCTGCTGGTGGCGATGGATGCCGCGTCCCTCGGCGACAGGCTGGTTTTCGAGCCCTCCCGCGGCGGCGATCTCTTCCCACATCTCTATGGCGAATTGCCGCTGACGTCGGTGCTCTGGGAAAAGCCGCTGCTGATTGGCGCTGACGGCGCGCATGTCTTTCCGGAGATGGGTGAATGATCGGTGCCTTGAAGGATATCGGCCGACGCGGCCTCTTCATGTTCGACCCGGAGACGGCGCATGGCATGTCGATCGCCGCGCTGAAATCCGGCCTCGTTCCGGCCTGCCGGACGAGAAGCGATCCACGCCTGCGCCAGACGGTCGCCGGGCTCGATTTCGAAAACCCTCTCGGCATGGCGGCGGGCTACGACAAGAATGCCGAGGTTCCGGAAGCGCTTCTGCGCCTCGGCTTCGGCTTTACCGAGATCGGTACGGTCACGCCGAAGGCGCAAGCCGGAAATCCGCGCCCGCGCATCTTCCGGCTGGTCGAGGATGACGCCGTCATCAACCGCCTCGGCTTCAACAATGAAGGCCATGAGGCTGCCTTCCGGCGCCTCTCCTCAATCCGCGGCAAGGGCATCATCGGCGTCAATATCGGCGCCAACAAGGACAGCACCGATCGCGTCAGCGACTACGTGACCGGCATCCGCCGCTTCTATTCCGTCGCGCGCTATTTCACCGCGAACATCTCCTCGCCCAACACGCCCGGCCTGCGCGACCTGCAGGCGCGCGAGAGCTTGGCTGCTTTGCTGTCGGCCGTGCTTGCCGCCCGCGACGAAGAAGCCGCAAAGGCTGGCCGGAAAATCCCGGTCTTCCTGAAGATCGCACCGGATCTGACGGAGGAGGGGATGGACGATATTGCGGCCGAGGCGCTTGCCCATGATCTCGATGGGCTGATCGTTTCCAACACGACGCTGTCTCGCGACGGTTTGAAGGATCAGCGGCAGGCAAAGGAGACGGGCGGCCTGTCAGGCAAGCCGGTCTTTGCAAAGTCGACGACCGTCCTTGCCAAGATGCGCCGGCGCGTCGGCCCGGCCATGCCGATCATCGGCGTCGGCGGTGTCTCGTCCGCTGAGACGGCGCTGGAAAAGATCCGTGCCGGTGCCGATCTGGTGCAGCTCTATTCCTGCATGGTCTACGAAGGCCCCGGCCTGCCCGGCAAGATCGTTTCCGGACTTTCGACATTGCTCGACAGCGAGCGCGTCAATTCGATCCGCGACCTGCGCGATACCAAGCTGGATTACTGGGCCGATCGGCCAATCTGACTAGCAAATGTCTGGTCGGCCCTCGGCTTGACCAGCATCATCAGGAAGACGCCGCGGAAGAGCAGAAAGCCGTTGAGCGACAACCAGAGCCCGAGGTTTCCGAGCCAGGGAACGAAGATCGCAAGCGCGATGAGATAGCCGGCAAAGGCCATCAGCATGCGGTTGCGCATGTCGCGAGACCATGTGGCGCCGATGAAGACGCCGTCCATGAGATAGGCAAGCGCGCCGGTCATTCCTGTGATCGCCGCGAGCGGCAGGTAGCTCTCGGCCGCTGAGCGCACCTCCTGCGAGGTGGTGAGCGCTGCAATGATGTCGGGTCCGAATGCGAGGAAGAACAGGCCGGCGATCGCAGCCAGGCTGAAGGACCAGCCCATGGTGAGCCTCAGTCCGCGATCGAAGGCGGGACGGTAGCCCGCACCGATCGCACGGCCGGTGATCTGCTCGGCGGCATTGGCAAGACCATCGAGATAGAAAGCCGAAATCAGCACGAAATTCATCAGCACCGCATTGGCCGCAAGCGTAACCGCGCCGAAATGGCTGCCGATACGCGTCATCAGCGTGAATGCGCCGAGGAGAACGAAGGTGCGGATCAGGATGTCGCGATTCAGCGCGAAAAGCTCGCCCAGCTTCTGCCGCGACAGCAGCTCCGATCGCGACGGCCGTTCTGAGCCGGAGAATTCATTGAGAACGATCGCAAGGCCGGTCACCGCGCCGACGGTTTCGCCAAGCAACGTTCCCCAGGCAACGCCTGAAACACCCCAACCAAGGCCAAGACCAAGCGCGATGGCAAGCAGGATATTGATGCCGTTGATCAGCGTCTGCAGGACGAGCCCGATCTTGCCCTGCCCACGCCCGAGCACGAATCCGAGGATTGCATAATTGGCGAGCGCCACCGGGCCGGAGAGAATGCGGATCGAGAAATAGGTGCGCGTCGCATCCGCCACGCCGCCTTCCGGTCCCATCAGCTTCAGCCCGAGCCATAGCAAGACGGGAGAGAGCACCAGCAGCAGTACGCCGCAGGCGATGGCAGACAGAAGCGCACGCCAGAAGACGGCCTGCTGTTCGTGCAGGTCGCGGCGGCCATAGGCCTGCGCCGTCAGGCCTGTGGTCGAGGAGCGCAGGAAATTGAAGCTGGCAAAGATCAGGTCGAATAGAACGGCGCCGATCGCAAGGCCGGCCAGCGATTCCGCCTGCCCGAGACGCCCGACGACGGCAGTGCCGGTCAGGCCGAGAAGCGGTGTCGTCATGAAGGCAAGCGTCATCGGCACGGCGATCGATAGCACCAGCCGGTGCGTCACATCGAACGCTAGCCTATTGTCCCGTGCCCCCTGATCCATGTCGCTGCCTTCCCGTCATTATACGGCGTTTGAGGACAGCACCATGGACCAATAGGGAAGGTTGTTGGAAGAGGGATCGCGCGCCAGTGCAACACCAAGGCCGGTATAGTGGCCAAGCATGTTTTCGAGATGGTGCGGCGAGTGGATCCAGGCGTTGACCACCGCATCGACGGTCTGCTGACCCTCGGCAATGTTTTCCGCGGCCGGCAGCTTGACGCCGCTTGCCTTCACGCGGCGGCCGAAATCGTCGCCGAAGCCGATGAAATGCGCCATCTTCTTCAGGCTAGCCATGCGCTTTGCCTGATAGAGCGCGGCTGCCTTGGCGGCCGGATCGATGCCAAGCGCCGGCAGCCCGTTCTTGGCCCGCAACGCGTTGACGAGCGGAAGTGCCGCTGCGGTCTGGTCGTTGCCGGGCGCGTTGTACACTTGCGGCGACTGGGTCGCGCAGCTTGCGGCGCCGGCAGCAAGTGCAAGAGCGGTGAAACGTAGCGCGCTGCGGCGGGTGAAAAGCGTGGATTGTGTGGTCATGTCAGCGATTGTAGTTGAAGAGACGGAGGACGATGAAGATCGGGATCACGATGGTCGCGCCCAGGATAAGATAGTCGCCGAACTTGCCGAGCGCGGCAAAGCCGGTATGCCAGATGTCGAGCACGACATGCCTGATATTGTAGATCAGATCCATCGGCTGCCAGCCCATGACCTTCATCACGAAGCCGACGATCAGCGACACCACGATCAGCTTGACGATCGTACGGGCGGGCGAATCCCCGAGAAATCTGTTCATCTGATCCGACATTCGCAATCTCCTGTTTGCCCTGGGATAAGGCCACGAATCGAACGTCGCAAGCGCTTTTGCGGCATTGCGGGGCTCTGCCTGAAATAGGACTTGAGTTTTTTTGTGGCCACCGCCAGATAGCGGCCGTTCCCAACAGAGTTTTTTCATGCCCAGAGCCCAGCTATCTTCCGGCGACGTTACAGCCGATCGCCGCGCCGACTATGCCAAGATGCTAGATGAGGGCGGCGACCCGTCGGCAGCGGCCGAACTGATGGAGCAGGCGCTGGAACTGGCGCCTTCCTGGGCCGCCGGCTGGCATCAGCTGGGAACCTACCGCGAAAAGGCGAAGGACGCCGCCGGCGCTGCCGCAGCCTTCGAAAGGGTGCTGGCGCTCGATCCCGACGATATATTCGGCGCGCGGCTGAAGCTTGCTGTTTTGGGCGCGACCGAAATGCCCGATGTGCCGCCCAGCCGCTATGTCGAACGCCTCTTCGACGACTATGCCGATCGCTTCGAGAAATCGCTGGTCGAGAAGCTGGATTACACGGTGCCCCGCAAGCTCGCGGCCCTGATATCGGAAGCCCCGGCCATCCCCCGGCATTTCCGCCTTGCGATCGATCTCGGCTGCGGCACCGGATTGCTGGGACCCGAAATCCGGGCCGGCGTCGACCGGCTGGAAGGCTTCGACCTCTCGCAGAACATGCTGGCAAAGGCGGATGCCAAGGGCGTCTACGATCATCTGGCCCAAGCTGATCTCTCGCTGCCGCCGGCTAGCTCGGGCGTCACGGGCGACGGCCTTGCCGCCCATCGCGCCGACCTGATCACCGCAGCCGATGTGCTGATGTATCTCGGCAATCTCGAAAGCGTCTTTGCGATCGCCGACGAGCTGGCCTTGCCGGAGGCAGTCTTTGCCTTTTCGGTCGAGGATGGCGGGGAGGGCGATGGCGTACAATTGCGCGATTCCCTGCGTTATGCCCATTCGGAGACCTATGTCAGGACTCTTTGCGACAGGCATGGCTTCGATGTCGTCGAGCTTGCCAGAACGACCATTCGCAAAGATGGCGGAAAACCCATTTCCGGCATCCTGTTCCTTACGCAGAAATCGTCCTGAAGGAACGATTCTTGCGAAGTTAAAATAGGTCAGTATTGCTTACGTATTTTGCTTGCGGAGAGGGCGGGAAGTCTCGATAATTCGCGCCAATAGCTGGAGAGAACGGCGTCCTGGACGCGTGGGGACCGCTCGGCTGGATTTCATCTCACATGACCCGCCACGCTCAAGCCCGCCTTGAAGCGTTCATGAACTCGTCCGCCGTTGGAGAATGACGACATGGCCCAGCTCATCAGTGCCCTTGGTTTTGGAAATACCGCTGCCACGCGTCATACGCCGATCGAGGACGTGCAAGGCGTCTTTTCCGGCAGCCTCGTCTCCGCCATCGGCCTGTATCTGCTGGCAAGCGCCGGTCTGCTGACCGGCAGCACCGCCGGCGTCGCCTTCCTCCTGCACTATGCTTTCGGCATCAATTTCGGCCTTGCCTTCTTCCTGCTCAACCTGCCGTTCTTCTATCTGTCCTGGAAGCAGCTCGGCATGGCCTTCACGATCAAGACCTTCATTGCCATCGGCCTGACCTCGCTGCTGACGACGCTGCAGCCGAAGGTGATGGCGATTGCCGCCATCCATCCGGCTTGGGCGGCACTCGTCGGCGGTCTTCTTCTCGGCTACGGATTGCTGGCGCTCTATCGCCATCGCGCCAGCCTCGGCGGCGTCGGCATTCTCGGCATCTATGTTCAGGAACGTTTCGGCATCCGCGCCGGTCTCGTCCAGATGGGGATCGACCTCTGCGTGCTGGCGACGGCCTTCTTCGTCACCACACCGCCGATCATTCTCTATTCGGTTTTCGGCGCCATCGTGATGAACCTCTTCATCGCGATCAACCATCGGTCCGACCGCTACGTCGCTCTGACGCGCCAAGCCGATACCCCCCAACCCCGTGCGAATGATAAACTATTCGTAACTTGCCACTCGTCTGGCGCAGGAGGACAATTCTCTTGCGCCGGATAGATGAGGTGAAGATATGTCAGAGTTGGAAAAGCTTGTCAGACGCCGCATGCAGGAAGAATACGCCAAGGGTTCTTCTGCGGAAAGGATAGCACAGGTTGTCCGGGAAATATTCGAAAACGTCCATGCGTCGGGCGAGCAGCAACATGCCGGCGCGACGGAAAAGGGCGCTGACCACGCCTGATTGAAGGTCGCCGACCCGATTTATTCGGGTCGGTCATGTGCTGTTTTCGCTGTGCCAACAACGTTTTCGCCGGCACAAAGGAAATTTCTTACGCAGCCTTCGTGGCCGCATCGATCGGATGCTGTGCCCGGAAGCTGACGGCAAGACGGTTCCAGATATTGATCGCGCCGATGGCGACGGTGATCTTCGTCATTTCCTCTTCCGAGAACTGCGCCTTGAGCGCCTCGTAATCGGCATCCGGAGCGCCGGTTTCCGAAATCTTCGTCACAGCGTCGACCCAGCCGAGCAGGGCGCGTTCGCGCGCGTCATAGATCGGGGATTCCCGCCAGACGCACATCAGGTTGATCCACTGTTCGGAAAGCCCATCATGGCGCGCTTCCTTGACATGCATGTCGACGCAATAGGCGCAGCCGTTGATCTGCGATGCGCGCAGCTTGATCAGGTGGATGAAGCGGCGGTCGAGGCCGGAGGTCTGGACATACTGTTCCAGGGCGGCGACGGCCTTATAGGCATCAGCAGAAGCTTTGGCGAAGTTGAAACGGGGTTGCATGGTGTTTTCTCCTTTGGTCGCGAGCCCTCAGCGGCTCGCTTTGCGTTCGTGAAGTTCAAGAAAGGCGCAGCCGCGAGCGGCAATGCCGCCGTCGTCGTCTGCGTTCAGTTCTGCCACAAGGTCGGCAATCGACACCTTGGCGAGTTCGGCGCGATAGGCCTTTTCGGCCCTCAGCATTGCGGCACTGACCTGGCAGGGCTTGGTGAAGTAGCGGCCAGGAAGCGGATTAGGCCCACGCTGTCGGATTTCGCTGCAGCGGAAGGCTGGCTGCGGTCCTTCGACGGCAAGGACGATGTCGAGCAGCGAAATCTCCCTAGGCGCCTTCGCCAGCCGATAACCGCCCTTCGGCCCGGGCACGGTATTGACGAGGCCTGCGCCCGAGAGCGCCTGCAGGTGCTTCAGCAGATAGCTCACCGAAACCCCGTGAAATTCCGCAAGGGCCGCAGCCGACAGCACGCCCTCTTCCGAAAGGCCGGAAAGCACCGCCACGCAATGGATTGCCTGTTCGACACCGTCACCGAGTTTCATGACCATCTCCTATCATGGATAATATTTATCCATGATTTGGCGCACATGTCAAGAAGCCGGTCATCATCGCCGTCGGGCCGACGAAATGCCGTTGCTTTCCGAATTCATCGTCCTACTGGGAGGTCGCCGGGCTGGAGCTTTCCGAGGGGTCCTTACCCTTGTGCAAATGAGAACTCGACAGCGAATAGCCCACGCAAATGACGAAGCCGACCGCAAGCGCGGCAATCATCAAGCGGTTTCCGAACTTCGAATCCATGCAGCACCTTTGCCGTGACTGTCACGGGAAAACACGCCCGCATGTCAGATGTTCCGAAACGAGCTCTCGGTCAGGACTGCGAGTTGACTTGTCCCATAGGAGGGATCTGCTTCAATTCTCTCCTATTTGAACTACATTCATGCCGTGGATCAGATCGATGTCGAAACCAGCGTCAGCCTGCCCGTCCCTTTCACCCGCTGGTTTGCGGAAAAGGGCTGGCAGCCGCGCGCCCATCAGCTGGAGCTGCTCGCCCGCACCGAGGCCGGCGAAAGCACGCTTCTGATCGCGCCGACCGGTGCCGGCAAGACGCTGGCCGGCTTTCTCCCCTCGCTCACCGATCTGACCCGCCGCGGCAAGATCCCACCTGGCTCCGCCTTCACCGGCATTCACACGCTCTACATCTCGCCGCTGAAGGCGCTTGCCGTCGATATCGAGCGCAACCTGACGAAGCCGGTGACCGAGATGGGCCTGCCGGTCACCATCGAAAACCGCACCGGGGATACGCCCGTTGCTAAGCGCCAGCGCCAGAAGCTGAACCCGCCCGACATCCTGCTGACGACGCCGGAGCAGGTGGCCCTGCTGCTGGCGAATGGCGAAGCGGAACGCTTCTTCAAGGATTTGAAATACGTCATCTTCGACGAATTGCATTCGCTGGTCACGTCAAAACGCGGCCATATGCTTTCCCTCGGTCTTGCCCGGCTTCGCAAGCTGGCGCACGGGCTGCAGACGATTGGCCTGTCCGCGACGGTAGCCGAACCGATGGACCTGCAGAAATGGCTGGTGGCGCAACAGGAAGGTTGCGAGCATCACGCCGGCCTCGTCATGGTCGAAGGTGGTGCAAAACCCGACATTTCCATCCTGCACACCGAGGAGCGCATCCCCTGGTCCGGCCATTCGGCCAAATATGCCATCCCCGACGTCTACAAGCAGCTGCTCGATCACAAGACGACGCTGCTCTTCGTCAACACCCGGTCCCAGGCCGAAATGCTGTTCCAGGCGCTCTGGACCGTCAACGACGACAACCTGCCGATCGCGCTGCATCACGGCTCGCTCGATGTCGCCCAGCGCCGCAAGGTCGAGGCCGCGATGGCCGCAAACAAGCTGCGGGCCGTCGTCGCTACCTCGACGCTCGATCTCGGCATCGACTGGGGCGATGTCGATCTCGTCATCCATGTCGGCGCGCCCAAGGGTGCGTCGCGCCTTGCCCAGCGCATCGGCCGCGCCAATCACCGCATGGACGAACCCTCCAAGGCAATCCTCGTTCCCGCCAACCGTTTCGAGGTGATGGAGTGCCAGGCAGCCCTCGATGCGAATTATATCGGCGCGCAGGACACGCCGCCGGTCGGCCGCGGTGCGCTCGATGCGCTTGCCCAGCATGTGCTCGGCATGGCCTGCGCCGAGCCCTTCGACATGCTGCAGCTCTATGATGAGATAACCAGCGCCTCGCCCTATGCCGATCTCTCCTGGGAAACCTTCGAGCGCATCGTCGATTTCGTCGCGACCGGCGGCTATGCGCTGCGCACCTATGAGCGCTACGCCCGCATTCGCAAGACGCCGGAGGGACTGTGGCGCGTTTCCAACCCGCAGGTCGCCCAGCAATATCGCCTGAACCTCGGCACCATCGTCGAAAGCCCCATGCTGAATCTGAGAATGGTCAAGCGCGGCGAGGGCGGGCGCATCGGTCGCGGTGGCGCCACACTCGGCAAGATGGAGGAATATTTCTTCGAGCAGCTGTCTCCCGGCGACACTTTCATCTTTTCAGGCAAGGTGCTGCGCTTCGAGGGCATCCGCGAAAACGAGGCCTTAGCGAGCCAGGCCTATTCCAACGATCCCAAGATCCCGTCCTATGCCGGCGGCAAGTTCCCGCTTTCCACTTATCTCGCCGATCAGGTCCGCACCATGCTCTCCGATCCGGATCGCTGGAGCCATCTGCCGGATCAGGTGCGCGATTGGCTGGCGATCCAGCAGGAAAAGTCGATACTGCCGAAGCGCGACGAGCTTTTGATCGAGACATTTCCGAGGGGAAGCCGCGCTTACATGGTCGCCTATCCCTTCGAGGGGAGGCTGGCGCACCAGACGCTCGGCATGCTGCTGACCCGCCGGCTGGAACGCGCCGGCGCCAAGCCGCTCGGCTTCGTGGCGACGGACTATTCGCTCGGCATCTGGGGCCTCGAGGACATGGGAGAGATGATCGCGAACGGCAAGCTCGACCTGTCAGAACTCTTCGACGAGGACATGCTGGGCGATGATCTCGAAGCCTGGCTCGACGAATCCTTCCTTTTGAAGCGCACCTTCCGCAATTGCGCCGTGATTGCTGGCTTGATCGAGCGCCGGCATCCCGGCAAGGAAAAGACCGGACGGCAGGTGACTGTCTCCGCGGACCTCATCTACGACGTGCTGCGCAGCCATGAGCCGGACCACATTTTGTTGCAGGCAACCCGTCAGGATGCGGCGACCGGGCTTTTGGATATTTCGCGGATCGGCGATATGCTGAGGCGAATCAAGGGCCACATCACCCACCGGGCGCTGGACCATATTTCGCCTCTTGCCGTGCCTGTTATGCTGGAGATCGGCAGGGAAGCGGTGCCGGGCGAGGCGCATGACCATCTGCTGGCGGAAGCTGCAGACGATCTGATTGCCGAGGCGCTCGCCTAACCCTCCCCTTGAGGGGGAGGGTCGGCACGTAGTGCCGGGGTGGGGTGACAGCGGCGGTCGAGGGGTCACCCCCACCCGTCGCTTCGCGACGACCTCCCCCTCAAGGGGGAGGTAGATGGCCGCGCATGGCCTCCGACACTGGAAAGAAACAGACGTGATGCATCGCCTAGCCCTTGCCGCCCGCACGACAATGATGACCGACATCGCCCCCGGCGTGGACACCTCGGTCCACGGCGTCGCTGCCGTCTGCGATCCGCTCGGCGCGCTCTATCTGCCCGATGACGGCATTCTGGTCGTGTCTGATCTGCATCTGGAAAAGGGGGCAGCCTTTGCCCGCCGCGGCATGATGCTGCCGCCCTATGATACGCTGGCGACGCTGACCGTGCTTTCAGCCGTCATTTCCCGCTACGATCCGAAGCTCGTTATCTCGCTCGGCGACAATTTCCATGATCGCGTCGGCTCCGCGCATCTGCCCGATGCCTTCCGCGCGCTTATCGTCGAGATGGCGCGTGGCCGTGAATGGGTCTGGATCAACGGCAACCACGATCCCGATGGAACCGTGGACCTGCCGGGCAATTCCGTCGACGAGATGCACTATAACGGCCTGACCTTCCGCCACGAGCCCAGGGACGGCCTGCAGAAGGGCGAGATATCGGGCCACCTGCACCCGTCGGCGACGGTTCGCCGCCGCGACAGGGCCATCCGCCGTCCCTGTTTCGCGACCGACGGCGCCCGCCTGCTGATGCCGGCCTTCGGTGTCATGAGCGGCGGCCTGGATCTGCGCCACAAGGCGATGCACGGCCTCTTCGATCATGCCGCGCTGATCGCCCATCTGCTCGGCCGCGACCGGATCTATTCGGTCAGGTTCGGGCGGCTTTCGGCCTGACGCATCCAAATTTGTTTCAGTAGCATGCCACTATCCAACGCGATCACAGGAGCCAGCATGCGACTTCCGTCCTTTGCCCTTGCATTGTTCTTCGGCCTATCCGCCATCACCACCCAGGCCCTTGCAGCCGGCTTCGAGACGCCCGAAGCGCTGCTGAAGGCGCTCTACAGCAATCAGGGCAAATCGACGGACGGCCCCACGCCCTATGCTCCTTATTTCTCCGATCACCTGAACGGTCTCTTTCAGGACGACCTCAAGAAGACCCAGCCCGGCGATGTCGGCGCCATCGATTTCGATCCCGTCATCGCAGGCCAGGATGGAAAAGCCACGCATGTGAAGATCGGCAAGCCTGACGTCGATGGCGATAACGCCAAGGTGGTCGTCAATTTCGAGAATGGAGGGCCGGTGACGCTCTACTACACGCTGGTGCGCGAACATGGCGGCTGGAAGGTCGACGACATCGCCGACAAGGCGGGGGACAATTCCTGGTCGCTCGGCGACATCTTCGCAAACGCCCAATACTGACGGGCATTCGGCTTATCCCGGAAGCGTCGCCAAGGCCTCCGCATCGCGCCGCTGTGGCCAGGGATTGACGGCGTCGCGCAGCCAGAGAACCGTGTCCAGCCAGAACCCCGCCGCATGACGGGCATGGAAAAGGCTGAAATGGCCGATCGCATCCAGGCCGAAATCCGATGGCTCGAGGGCAGCCTGTGCCACCTCCGCATGCCGATAGTAGCTCAGCCCGCGGCGGACGGCCGCTGCGGTTCCGATATCGTCGTCCGAGACTGTCACAGCGAGGATCGATGCCTCGACCGCATCGAAGCGGGCGATGACATCGCCTCTTTCCGGGACAGGGTGGCTGCGTTCCATCCGCGCGCCGCGAAAACTCCATTCATTGGCGACGCCGGCCGGCAGGTCTTCGAGCCAGCCGAGCCGCTTTCCGGGAAAATAGCCGAAAACGGCGGTTAGAACAGGCATCACGATATGCCACTTCCAGACGAGGCGCATGCGATGCGCCGCCGCGTAGTCGCGCCAATAGGCATATTGCGCGCCGACCGTCAGCATCCGGTCGATGAGACCGGCATGATCAGAAAGGCCCGGCAAAAAGCCGCCAATGCTGTGACCGACCACCAGGAGCGGCAGCTCGCAATTTCGCTCATGCATGGCAATCAACGCTGCATCGAAATCGAGTTCGCCCCAGTCCCGCCATCGATAGCTGCAGCCGCGCAATCGCGGCGGTCTCGATAGCCCGATGCCGCGATAGTCGTAGGTCAGGACGTCGAATCCACGTTCGGCGAGGAACCGCGCATAGTAGTGATAGTAGCGGGCAAGCACGCCGGTCGCCGGGTTGATGATGACGTTGCCGCAGCTACTTCCGCCAGCCGCGCGCCAGATATGGCCCCGGAGAACCACACCGTCGCGGCACCGGATATCGATCGGTTCAGCATCGGATGCCAACGCACGCTTCGTCGTGCTCGGCCCCCGCTCAGCCACCTGTTCCATACCGTCGGTCCCGTCGATCCACTTCAGATAGGGAAACACTCTAGCGATCCGATATTGCCGTTGATACTCACTAGTCGGTATACTTGGGGACATGAAGACCGCACCCGAAACCACCCGCGACCGCATCGTGACCGCCGCTGCAAAGCTCTTCTACGGAGAGGGCATTCGCGCCGTCAGCGTCGATGCCGTTGCGGAAAAGGCTGGTGTCACCAAGCGCACGCTCTACTATCACTTCGACAGCAAGGACGAGCTGATCGCCGCCTATCTCGAAGGCCGCGATCAGCCAAACCTGGCTTTGTTCCAGAAATGGTTTGCCGAAGCCGAAGGCGGGGTGGACGTGAAGGTCAGGGCCATCTTCGAGCAGCTGGCAAAGTCGGCGCGCCACCCGAAATGGAAAGGCTGCGGCTTCCTGCGCACCTCGGCGGAACTGGCCAATATGCCCGGTCACCCGGCCATGAAGATCGGCGCTCAACACAAGAAGCGGGTAGAGAATTGGCTGACGGAGACTTTCGAGGCCGAAGGCATCCTTGATGCCCGCAAGCTCGGCCGCCAGGTCGTCCTTTTGCTCGACGGCAGCTTTGCCGTGGTGCTCATGCACCGCGACCCGTCTTACATGGAGACAGCCGGTGAGGCGGCTGCGGCGCTGGTTGCCGCAGCCCTGCGGAGTTGAACGGCCCGATCAGGCCGCGTCCTTCACCGGTTCGTAGCGCAGGATCACGCCGCCGGTCTTCAGCGGCTTTGCCTCCAGCAGCTTCAGCGGCACCTGCTCGCTCGCCGGCTTGAAATGCGGATTGCCGCCGCCGAGGATGACGGGGACGAGGCAGATGCGATATTCGTCGACCAGACCGGCCCTGGCGAGCGAGTCCGCGAGTTCAGCGCTGCCGAAGACGAAGATCGTCTTGCCCGGCCGCTGCTTGAGCGCCTTCAGCTCTTCCACGGGATCGCGGACCACGCGGCTGTTGTTCCACTCGGCCCTATCCATCGTGCGCGATGCGACGATCTTCGAAATGCCGTTCATGTATTCCTTGATCTCGGGCGTTTCCGTCGCCGTCGGCCAGTAGGCGGCCATGCCCTCATAGGTCTTGCGGCCGAAGACCAGCATGCCGCCCTCGTTTCCCAGGCCCCGTGCATAGTGTTCGAGTTCATCGCCCCAGGCCAGCATATGGAAATCGATCGCCCATGGCGCCTTTCCCTCGAAATAGCCGTCAAGCGTCATCAGGTTCCAGACAACAAGCTTTCTCATCTCTCTTCCTCCGCTTCGAGATACTGCACCAAGATTAAACTGGTTGCAAAAAGCAAGCACTTGCAGGCTAAGTAAACCGATGGCAAAATGCAAGCAGTTTCTTTGGAGATTCGAATGGACGCGATTCACCGCTCCGGCTGCCCGATCAATCTGACGCTCGAGGTCCTCGGCGACCGCTGGAGCTTGATCATCATCCGCGACATCATGTTCGGCAATCGCCGGCATTTTCGCGAGCTGCTGCAGAATTCGGAGGAGGGGATCGCCTCCAATATCCTCGCCGACCGGCTGAAGCGGCTGGTAGAGCGCGGCCTGCTGACGCGTAGCGATGATCCGACGCACAAGCAGAAGGCCATCTACAGCCTGACCGAAATGGCAATCGAACTCGTGCCGCTCTTTGCCCATATGGGCGCCTGGGGCCGCAAGCACCTGCCCGTGTCGGAAGAACTCTCGATCCGCGCGGAACTGCTGGAAAAGGGCGGCCAGCCCCTCTGGGACGACTTCATGGACGAGCTCAGGGAGACCCACCTCGGCATACCATTGCCGCCTGGAAAGCCTTCCGTGCTGGAACGGCTGACGGCCGCCTACCTAGAAGTGATGGCGCGCAAGTAGCGCGTCGTCATTCGCCGACACTGCCTGACCCTGCTGAAGAACCGTCCGCCCCGATTTCGAGTGCGGCGTGGACACCGGCTCCCGATATACATCGGGTGTACGCAGCCTAGACCACCGGATGATTACATCCGCTCTGCCAACGGTGGTACTCAAGCACATCCGAAAACGTATGGTCTTCAGGAGGCAAAGATGAGCTTGGACAATACCTTATATCCCGCCAAATCGGGACGCGAAGAACTGGTTCCGTCGCGCTACGCGGTGCGGATAGGCGAGATTGACGTACTTGTCATCAGCGATGGCGTGCTGCCGCTGCCAACCGCAATGTTGGGACACAATGCCAAGCCGGCCGATCGTGCGGCCTGGCTCGGCGATATGTTCCTGCCGCAGGACGCCTTCGATTGGGCACTGAATGTGGTCGTGGTGCGCAGCGGCGACCAGACCATCCTCATCGACGCCGGGCTGGGATTGGACCCGGACCTGAACTTGCCGCGGGCAGGGCAGTTGATCAGGCGACTGGAGGCGGTCGGCATCGATCTTGGATCCGTCACCGACGTGGTGCTGACCCACATGCACATGGACCATGTTGGCGGGCTTCTCGTCGACGGCGTGAAGGAGCGGCTGCGTCCGGACCTCAGGATCCACGTGGCAGCAGCCGAGGTCAAATTCTGGGAAGAGCCCGATTTCTCCCACGTCTCGATGCCGCCGGGTTTTCCGGACGCGCTTCGGGCGGCCGCCAAGAAGTTCCGGAAAGAGTATGAGAGCCACCTGCGGCTGTTCGATGACGAGTACAAGGTTGCGCCGGGCGTGGTCGTCTCCCGCACCGGCGGCCACACTCCCGGGCACAGCGTGGTTCGCGTGGCCTCGGGCAAAGACCGCCTGATGTTTGCCGGCGACGCCGTCTTCGCTGTTGGCTTCGAGCATCCCGATTGGTTCAATGGTTTCGAACATGATCCTGAAGAGGCGGCCCGCGTTCGCGTCCGGCTTCTGCGGGAACTGGCAGAGACCGGCGAGCTGCTTGTCGCCACGCATATGCCGTTCCCCTCCGTCGGCCATGTTGCCGTCGATGGCGACGCCTTCCGTTGGGTACCGGTCTTCTGGGACTACTGAGCGCTTATTGCGTTACAGCGAAACGAAACGAGGCAGCGCACCACTGGTCGATCGCTGCCTCGTGCGTCACTGCCGAGTTTGCGATTACGCGCTCTAGTTTTTCCGGAAGACGAAGCTTGCCGTCCATCCCGTGATGACGGCGAGCAATACGGCAAAGCAGCCGTAGGTGATCGGCCGCTCATGCGCGGCGTCGGTGATGGTCTGCTCGATGCCTGTCTTGATGACGCGCAGCGGCAGGGTTCTTTCCACGACGAACTTGCCGCTCTTGAAGAGATAGGCATGGACCGTGTGCACGCCGTTCGGCACGTCGGCCGGGAGGCGCAAGGTTGCCCTGAACAGGCTGGAGCTGACGAAGCGGACGCCGGCGGGATCGCGGACATAGAGGCCTCCGGCCTCCTGCAGTCGCCGGAAGGCATCGCGGAATTCCGTCAGGTCGCTGGCATTGTTGCTGACGAAGCCGATCGGCGTCAGCGGAATATGATCCATGCCGATGCCGTGGTCGTTGAGCGAAAGCGGCGTGGTGATGCTGTCGATGGCGCGGGTGCTGGAAAGCGAATAGGCCTCGGGCACACGCTCGAAGGTCATGGACCGGGTGTTGACCCAGATGCCGAAGACCCGCTCCTTCCTGCGCACCGTGGCGTTCTCCCGCGGACCTTCCAGCACGACGACGATGTCATATTGCCCGATCGCCAGCAGCAGCTGGTCGGTGTTTGACAGCGCGCCGAAGATCGTCAGATCCGCGCCGGTAAAATCCGAGGTGATGGCGATCTCGCTGGTGGAGGTGCCGATCTCCATGTCCTCGCGCGACGAGGTCGACGTTGACGGCTGGTCGAGCAGCACCTGGGCTTGCACAGCAATAGGCGCAATGAGCAGCGCAAGGGCAACCAGGACAGGACGCATCAACGGCCCGCCCCCTCGATGACGACGGAATAGATATCGGCAGGTGTGACGACCAGCCCAACGGCAAGGCGAAGGCCGACGGCAAGCACCAGCAGGCCGAGAAGCGCGCGCAGCTGTTCGCCGCGCAGCCTCTGGCCGACGCGCACGCCGTATTGCGCGCCGATCACGCCGGCGACCATCAGCACGAAGGCAAGCACGATATCGACCGAATAGTTCGTCGCCGCCTGCACGACGGTCGTATAGGCGGTCACGAAGATGATCTGGAACAGCGAGGTGCCGACCACGACATTGGTCGGGATGCGCAGCAGGTAGATCATGGCAGGCACCATGATGAAGCCGCCGCCGACGCCCATGACCGAGGTAAGGATGCCGATCCCGAAGCCGAGCGCGATGACCGGAATGACGCTGAGATAGATCTTGGATTTCTTGAAGCGCATCTTCAGCGGCAGCCGGTGCACCCAGTTGTGGCCTGGCCTTCTCGCCGCGGACGGTTCGTTGCGCGCGGCGCGGCGCATGGCGTTCAGGCTCTCCCAGAGCATCAGCCCGCCGATCGTGCCGAGAAAGACGACATAGAGCAGCGAGATGATGAGATCGAGCTGGCCGATGCGTCTGAGTAGCGAGAATATCCATATGCCGACGGTCGCGCCGACCAGACCGCCGATGAGCAGCACCGTGCCGAGCTTCATGTCCAGCGTGCCGCGCCGGAAATGCGTGAGCGCGCCCGAGATCGAGGAGGCAACCACCTGGTTGGCTCCCGTGGCGACCGCAACGACGGGCGGGATGTTGTAGAATATCAGAAGCGGGGTGATGAGAAAGCCGCCGCCGACGCCGAACATGCCGGACAGGAATCCGACGGCCGCACCCATGCCGAGGATGATGAAGATATTCACCGAGAGTTCGGCGATCGGCAGGTAGATTGTCACGGCCTGTCCCCGTTATCGGCGCCAATGAGATCGGGCGCCTTTTGAATTTTCCCCGTTTGAATGAGCGATCCTATCGCGAAATCATTGCCAGAGGTTTAGTAAAATGCGTTATGCCGCGGCGCGAACAGGCAAGCGCCTGTAGTGCTCCCCGGGGGGCAAGCGATTGCCACCCGCAGGCAAAATGACTGCATGACGGAATATGACATTGAAAATTTGCGACAAGCCGCACAACCCGTGGCATAAGGGCGCCCGAAACTCCCAAGGCGACCTATCCAGACTATGATCCGTATCGAAAATATCAGCAAGCAGCTCAGCCACCGCATTCTCTTCATCGAAGCATCAGCAGCCCTCAACAAGGGCGAGAAGATCGGTCTCGTCGGCCCGAACGGCGCCGGCAAGACCACGGTTTTTCGGATGATCAACGGCGAAGAGCTTCCCGACGAGGGGCAGGTGGCGGTCGAGCGCGGCGTCACCATCGGCTATTTCAACCAGGATGTCGGCGAGATGTCCGGGCAGAGCGCGGTTTCGGCCGTCATGGATGGCGCAGGCCCCGTCAGCGTCGTGGCCGCCGAATTGCGCGAGCTGGAAGCCGAGATGGTCGATCCGGATAAGCTCGACGAGATGGACCGGATCATCGAGCGTTACGGCGAGGTGCAGGCGCGCTACGAGGAACTCGACGGCTATGCGCTCGAGGGCCGCGCCCGCGAGGTTCTGGCGGGCCTGAGCTTCAGCCAGGAAATGATGGACGGCGATGTCGGCAAGCTTTCGGGCGGCTGGAAGATGCGTGTGGCGCTCGGCCGCATCCTCCTCATGCGCCCCGACGTCATGCTTCTCGACGAACCGAGCAACCATCTGGATCTCGAAAGCCTGATCTGGCTGGAGCAGTTTCTGAAGGATTATGACGGTGCGTTGCTGATGACCTCGCACGACCGCGAGTTCATGAACCGCATCGTCACCAAGGTCATCGAAATCGACGGCGGCACGCTGACCAGCTTTTCCGGCGACTATGAATTCTACGAGCAGCAGCGGGCGCAGAACGAAAGGCAGCAGCAGGCGCAGTTCGAGCGCCAGCAGGCGATGCTTGCCAAGGAAATCAAGTTTATCGAGCGCTTCAAGGCGCGCGCCTCGCATGCCTCGCAGGTGCAGAGCCGCGTCAAGAAGTTGGAGAAGATCGACCGCGTCGAGCCGCCGAAGCGCCGCCAGACGGTCGCCTTCGAATTCCAGCCCGCGCGGCGCTCAGGCGAGGACGTGGTCAGCCTGAAGAACGTGCACAAGAAATACGGCAGTCGCAGCATCTACGAGGGCCTCGATTTCGTGGTGCGCCGCCGCGAACGCTGGTGCATCATGGGTATCAACGGTGCCGGCAAGTCGACGCTTCTGAAGCTGGTGACGGGCTCCACGGAGCCGGATCAGGGCAGCGTGGCCCTCGGCGCGAGCGTCAAGATGGGCTATTTTGCCCAGCACGCCATGGACCTTCTGGATGGCGAGCGCACCGTGTTCCAGTCGCTGGAGGACGCGTTTCCGCAGGCAGGGCAGGGACCGCTGCGCGCGCTGGCCGGCTGCTTCGGCTTTTCCGGCGACGATGTCGAAAAGAGATGCCGGGTCCTGTCGGGCGGCGAGAAGGCACGCCTCGTCATGGCGATCATGCTCTTCGACCCGCCGAACCTGCTCGTCCTCGACGAGCCCACCAACCACCTCGACCTCGACACCAAGGAAATGCTCATCAAGGCGCTGTCGGAGTATGAGGGCACGATGCTCTTCGTCTCGCACGACCGTCATTTCCTGGCCGCACTCTCCAACCGCGTGCTCGAACTGACGCCCGAAGGCATCCACCAATATGGCGGCGGCTACACGGAATATGTCGAGCGCACCGGCTACGAGGCACCCGGCCTGCCATTAGCCCGCTAATAAAATCGAGGGGCCGGCGCAATCAGCCGGCCTCGCCTCCATGTCTCAGCGATTGCTGCCGCCCCAGGATTGCTGGCAGGAAATGACTGCGCATCCGCCGTCACGGCTCGGGATGACGGATCGCCTCGCTTCCGTCCCGGTGCCGCAGAGGGAGCCATTGCTCACATAGCGATCGTAGAGCTGCGCTCCGCTCCGGGAAGGATAGCGGAAGATGACCGCCCGTTCTCTGGCAAGGGTGTCCTGAATAGCCGAACATGTCATCGATCCGGAATTGTACCGGCTGATGGCAAGCGCATCGCCAGCCGGAAACGCGAGTACCGCCGCCAGATAGCCCGCGCGATTGCAGAGCAGGTGCTGCAGCCGAAGACGCTTTGATATTGCAGACATAAGGCTTTCCTTCCGCGCAATGATCGTGGTCGAGCGCAGCTGGGGCGGCGCTGCGATCTTCGATGACAGATAGAAAACCGCCCGAAAAATCCAGATCGCGCCGAATTGCAGCAAACGGATTGCCTGAACACGTTTTCGTGCGCGCATGGAGGCCCACCTGCATGCAGCTTTCCAAGAAAAGTATCGAAACGACAAAGTATATTTTAAATTACTTTGAAATTGATTAAAATTTGAGCAATTAAAAATTAACGTTACTACTAATACTGAAGTATTGAACGGGATAATACTATTGCCTTTAACCGATCGTTTACATAATCGTTCGCCCATTAACGGTTTGTTAAGCGTTACCGGAGAGGCCCCAAAATGAAACGTCATGGTATTTTGATTGCAGCAAGCATTGCACTTTTGTTGGGCGGCAGCAGCCTGGCACAGGCGCGGACGGCCGATTGTTCGGATGCCGGAGCAGGATCCGTGGAATGCATGGTCAATCGGCCGGTGAACACAATTCCGGCGACTAAGGGATTTGAAGACTTCGGTAGTCGGAATGGGCGCGGTTCCAATTCCGGCAGCTCGACCGGCAGCAAGACCTCCGGCAATGACAGCGCATCCAATTCAGCCGGCGACAAGGGACCCTCGAACGACGACAAGGGCAGCGGCAACAGCCAGGGCAATGGCGACCAGGGCAACGGCGACCAAAGTGGTGGCGACCAGGGCAAGGGTGACCAAGGCAATGGCGACCATGGCCACGGTGATCACGGCAAGGGCGACCACGGTAAAGGCGACCACGGCCACGGTGATCATGGCCATGGTGACCATGGCAAGGGCGACCACGGCAAGGGCGACCACGGCCATGGCGATCATGGCAAGGGCGACCACGGCAAGGGCGACCACGGCAAGGGCGACCACGGTAAAGGCGACCACGGCAAGGGCGACCACGGCAAGGGCGATCACGGCAAGGGCGACCACGGTAAAGGCGACCACGGTAAAGGCGACCACGGCAAGGGCGATCACGGCAAGGGCGACCACGGCCACGGTGATCATGGCCATGGTGACCATGGCAAGGGCGACCACGGCAAGGGCGACCACGGCGAGGGCGACCACGGCGATGGCGATCATGGCAAGGGCGATCATGGCAAGGGCGATCACGGCAAGAGTGACCATGGCAAAGGCGACCATGGCAAGGGTGATCACGGCAAGAGTGACCATGGCAAAGGCGACCACGGCAAGGGCGACCATGGCCACGGTGACCACGGCAAGGGCGACCACGGCAAAGGTGACCACGGCCAGAACAACGGTAGCGGTCACACTCCGCTCTGATTACCGCACCGCACCGCCGGAAGTGAAGAGCGCTTATCGGCCGGCGTGAGTTGCGAGCCGACACCGACCGGAAATCATGATGCGCGCGAAGGGAGACCGTCGCGAGCACGGCCGTTTGACATGCACAAAGGCCCGGCGGAGGATTCCGACCGGGCCTTTTGGGGTAGAGCGCAATAGCGCTTATTTGTTCTTGGCCAGCAACGCCTTGACGACCTTGTCCGTCACCTTGCCGTCAGGTTCCATGCCGATCGACTTCTGGAAGCTCTTCAGCGCGGCGACTGTCTTTTCGCCCATCGAGCCATCCGGCGGGCCGGCGTCGAAGCCGTTATTGTTGAGGATGGCCTGGATGTTGCGGATCGCCTTCTTCATGTCGACAGAGGCGGTGTGGACGCCCTTGCCGGTCCAATCGTCGGGAATGTCTGCGCTGTTGGCCTTGCTGTCGACCGGCTGCGGCTTCCAGGTGTCGACCGCCGTGCGGGCAGCGCTTAGCTGGTCCGGCTTCATTGCGTTGGCGACCTCGTCGCGCTTCTGCGCCGCATCCTTGTCGCCGCCCTTGGCTGCAATGGCGAACCACTTGTAGGATTGGCCGAGATCCTGCTTCACGCCGTTTCCGCGCGCATAGAGGATCGCAAGGTTGAACTGACTGTCCGAGATGCCGAGATTGGCGGCCTTTGTGAACCAGTCGGCTGCCGTATTGTAGTCCTGCGGGCCGGTAGCGCCTGACGCATAGAGGACGGCGAGGTTGTGCATCGCGCTGGCATTGCCGGCATTGGCGGCGCGCTCATAATAGTCCTTGGCCTTGGCGAGGTCGCGATCGACGCCGTTGCCCTTTTCATAAAGGCTGGCCAGGCGATACTGCGCCGGCGCAAAGCCGCGATCGGCCGAGAGTTGGTACCAGCTGGCTGCCTGCTTCATGTCCGCCGGTACGCCGCGGCCGTCTGTGAAGAGCGCGCCGACTTCGAAGAGCGCCAGCGGATCGCCATTCTTTGCCGCATCGGCAAGGGCCGGCGGCTGGATGGTGCTGGGAACGATGATCGACGGCGCAGGAGCGCCGGGTGCCGTTGCCGTCGTTGCTGCCTGCGGTGCGGCGGCCGAGACATCAGGGGCAGCCGGCGCCGGCGTGCTGGGCACAAAGCCGGATGCGCCCTGCGCAGGGGCCGCAGCGCTAGGCGGCGTGAACGTCTCGCCCCCGGCATCGAGCGGGCTTGCCGACGTCAGGTGATTTTCCGTTCCAGCCGGAGGGACGCCAACGGGCGGCTGGACAGCCGGCAGCTGTGCGTTCTCATCGATCGAGGGCGGCATTGCGGCTACATTGCCGAGATTGGCCTGAGCTACCGGTGCCGTTGGCGCAGCGACGGGCTTCGCCGGGTTCTCGGTGGCCGAGGTCAGGGCGGAGATTTCAGCCGGCGGCGGCGCTTTCTTGCCATGCGTCAGCGTGTTGACGAGCGGGAAGGCCATGATCGCTAGAAGCGCTGCGCCGATGGCAAGCAGGATAGGCCGGCGGAAGCGCGAGAATGCCTTGCCGCCTTTGTTGCCGCCGTCCTTGGCGTTGGGCGAGATGCGCTGCGTCTGGTCCACTTCCATTGCAGCCGCCTGTGCGGCGCGACGGGCAGCGGCGATATAGTCGGCACGTTCGCTTTCGCTCGGGGCCTTGGCATTGCCGGAACGGGCGGCCGTCTGGCTGGCGCGGACGCGCTCGAGGATCTTGCGAACATCAGGCGCGCCCGAGCCCGGCTCCAGCAACTCGTTGGCTTCCTCCGACGGCATGACATCGACCGGATCGATCGAGGGGGCCGGATCGATCATAGGGCGCTCGCCGGTTACAGCAGCCGGTTCCGCGGCCTTGCGGCCGGAGAGAAACCGCTTTCCGAGGCTGGCGAACAGGCTGGACTTGATGCCGGCCTTCTTTGCTTCCGCCTTGATTTCCGCCATCGCTGCGGCGTCCATCGCCGTGCTCGCGGCGGCAGCTGCCATCGACGCTGCAACCGGCTGTTCCGCGACCGTCGAGGTGCGGATGATCGGGGCCGGGCGCACCGGGGCAGCCGTCATGACCGGCGCGTTTGCCGCGCTCGCATAGGCGTGATGGCTCTGCTCTTCCTCGACATGAAACGGATCGACATTGTATTCGGCGGCCGGCATGCGCGGCGCGGGCCGGCTGCTTTCCCGGCTTGTTTCCATATGGTCCAGCCGGTCGGCGATCTGTACGAGCGTGCCGTGCAGCGCTTCGAAGGTCCGATGCGTCCGCTCGTCGCTGTTGCGGCTGATATCCTCGAGATGCCGCAGATCTTCGGCAAGTGCCGCGATTGCCGACATGTCAGCGGCCGGGACGGCACCGCCGCCAAGCGTTCCATTGCGGGAATAGGCCTCAACGACGGCTTCAGCGGCCTGCCGGGCGGCCTCGATGATATATTCGTCGCTGGTCGCCATATAGTCTTCGAGCGCGCCCATGCGGCGGTCGAACTCGGCGGGGAACTCGCCGCCGGCGTCGCCGCGCGGTTCGCTGATCATCCGAGAAAGATGGGCGATCTGGTCTTCCAGGGCGCGCAGCGCATGCGTATCCGTCGGGGCCGCGGCGGTGCTGGTCTCAAGCCTGTCGGCGATATCGGCAAGCCGGCTTTCCAGCCGATAGACGACATCCTCGTCCAGTGCGGAAACGGGGGCCGGGGGCTGGAAATCGATCGCTTCGATACGGCGGGCGAGGTAGTCGAGGCGTTCCGCCAGCACATCGTTGACCGAGCCATGCTCGAGCGCGTCGATTTTCTGCGAGATATCGGCAAGATGACGCGTCAGGTCCGGCTGCGGTTCTGCTTTCTGCGAGCGCTCCATCAGGTAGGAGAGCTGGTCGAGGCGCTCTTCGAGCTTTGCGACCGATTCCCCGTTGCCGAGTTCCTCGATGCGCATGGTCAGCGCTTCGATCCGGTGCGCGAGGTCGTCGACCGGCTGCTGCTGCGCGGTCTGGCGACCCATGAGGTCGATCTGGTCGCCGAGATTGGCAAGGCGGCCTTCCAGACGCTGGATCAGCATGGGATCGGCGGCATTCGCGGCTGTCCGGCCGGTGGCGGCAATGGCCCGGCTGATCTCGTCCAGCCGCATGTCGATTGCGGAGAATTGTTCGCTGAGCGCGACGCCCTGCGGCTGCATCATATTGCCAAGCTGCTCCATGGCCGTCGCGATGGAGATCAGCTTCTGTTCCAGCGCATGCACGGCCGGGCTGTCATTCATGCCGCCGAGCTGGCGCTTCATGTCGTCGAGACGATAGGCAAGAGAAACCAGCTCTTCCTGCAGGCCCGATGTATCGAGCGCCTGCAGCCGGTCTTCGATGCCGTCCCAGCGGTTTTCCATGCCGCGCACGGAATCCTCGCGGGCAAGCCCGTCCATCAGCGAGCGCAGTTCTTCAAATTCCGTTTTCAGCCCTGCCGTTTCCGGCGCCCCGCCCGTATGACCGAGCTGGTTGATGCTCTCGGCAAGCCGCGCCAGGTCGTCACGCACGTCGCCGGCGAAGTTGCGGTCTTCGGCATTGGCCTTGATGCTGCGGATTTCTGCCCTGAGCGCGCTAATCTCGCGCCCGACGCCGTCGGCGATATCCTGCTTCAGGTCCTTGCGAAGGCTGACGAGAGCCTGCGCGATCTCTGTCATCGCATCGGGGTTTGCAAGCGGGCTTGCCGGGCGCTGCGGGGCAGGCGCGGCCGTTCGCTGCGCCGGACGCTCGAAGGAGCGCGAAGCAAAGGACTGCGGTTCGGGATGGGAAGGCTCGTCGTGGCGGCTATAGCTGCGTTCGCGGCTCGCCTCAAGCGCGCGCTGGCGCTGGCGGATTTCCGTGAGCGGGTCGGGCCGGCTGATGGGCTCCGGGCGCTGCTCGGCGCGAGCCGGCCGTTCCTGGCCGCGGCTGCCATAGGCGTCGCGTTCGCCGCGGGCTGCCATCGGCGCCCTTTCGGCATAGGCCACGCGATCGGTAGCGGCAGCATAGGTAGGCGCCGTGCGCTGGCGTGCGTCGTGCACGCCACTTGATCCCATCAGTCCCTCGATACGAGCTTCCAGTCCCTCGATCGTGCGGCTCAACGCATCGAGAGAGGTCCTGTCGCTCATGCCGGGAGGATTTGATCGCGATCCGCTCATCTTTTGCTCGCTTCGACGTTGAGCCCTTAATGGGCCACTTCCTGTTCAATCCGACTGCCGTCCTCCTGATCCGAGGCAAAGGCTATCGGCAACCGTCTGGCAAGGATTAGCTTATTAGACTTTCCTCAAGCTGACGGCCGGGCGGCGTTCCCTGGAAAACGCGAGACAATAAAGGGAAACACGGATCACCACTTTCACCGCGCACAATTCATTAGACGTGGTAAACAAGCGGTTAATTTCCGTCGGATTTTTTTAACCTTTTGTTGCGAGTTGGCCATTCGCGCCGCAACCAGGCCGACATTTGCAATTTCTAAAATTAGTATCGATACAAATAAAACTATAAATTGCCCTAGGCCAGAAGCCTGGGATCGTCGAGCATGATCGCATCGGGCAGACTTTCGGCAATCCTTGCAAGCCCATCGCCATCCACCTTGCCGACGGGGTAAGGCGGATATTCCGGCAGCGGTACGCTGCGGGGCTGGCCGACCATGATTGCGAGCCGCAATCCACTCTCGCGTACTGATTTTGCCCGCTCCACGGTCAGCGCCCCCTGCCAGAGCCGGAACCAGTTCGCGCCGGCAAGCCGAGCGTTGACAGCCGAATCCGGATCACTGACAAGTGCGAGGATCGCCATGTCGGCGGCCATCTCTCGTGCTGCACGGATCAGCGCGATATCGCGTAAGCCGAGAATGGTGCGCGCGGTCGCGCCGGCGGAAGCCACGGAAGCAATGATGGCGGGAAGATGGGTCTCCTCCATCAGCTTCACGTCCAGCAGCAGGCCGAGCGGGTACGATGCGGATATGGCCTCCGGCAGCGTCATCACGGAGGGCAGCAATTGCCGCAAAGTTGCAAGGTCAAGCTCGGCAACGGTACGCGGATCGCCGCATAGCCGCTGCAGATCGGCGTCATGGACGCAGACGTGCACACCATCCGCCGTCACCCTCACGTCGGTTTCGACCGCATCGGCGCCGGCCGCCTCTGCCGCGCGAAAGGCCTCCGCACTGTTTTCCGCCGCCAGCAGCGCGCCGCCGCGATGGGCGATGACGAGCGGTTTGTGCGAGGCATCCGTCCATGATCCGAAAGTCACCGGTATTTCACCTGAGCTATGAAGGAGGATGCGTTATTGTCCGATTTAAATGTCGGCTTTGCGACAAGGCCCAGTAACGGGGCCTAGTAACAGGACCTAGTAATCAAGCTCGTCGGATGAAAACCAGACATCGCGATAGACGGCCATGGCACTTTCGTCGGGCGCGCGGCTTTCGGTCGGCCATAGCGAGCGTACGCGCCGTGCGTCACGGCCGTTTGGCGCTCGAACGCATTCATCGGTGCTGGATGCGCCAATACAGGGAATGAACCAGGATGGCATCAATGGCTTTGCCCGAAATCCGGCTTCTGTCCAGGTAACCAGCATGGCAAGGCCGATATCGTCGGCAGGGCGCCAGGGAAAGATCATCCGTCCGCCCGGTCGCAGCGCCTTCAGCCAGGAAAGCGGCGGACGGGCGACACCGGCATTGACATAGATGACGTCGGACGGCGGAAGGGGCTGTGTGGTCGCATCCCCCTGGATGATATCGACGCCCTCGAAAGGGATGAGATTGTCCCGCGCGCGGTTCGCCAGGCCATCCTCTCTCTCGAAGCCATAGACATGCCCGTTCGGCAGCACCAGCATCGACAGCAACGCGGTATAGTATCCCGCGCCCGCGCCTATATGGGTGACGGTCTCGCCGCTTTGGGGCGCGACCGCGCCGATCCATGCTGCATGCAGAAACGGCTCGCCATTGTTGATGCCCTTGCCGACGTCGAGCGCAACCAGCGCATTCTGGTAAAGGTAGATCGGGTCGGCGCTCGGCGTTTCGAAATATTGCGACCCGACCATGATGTGCCAGGGGCCGGGCGGGAGAAAGGCCTCTCGCGGTACGATCTCGAATATCCGCTCCAGACGCGGATCGGCGGACTTGCTCGCCGCCGCCATCAGCCTGGCATAGAAATGCCTGATCTCGTCGAGTGTCGCTCTGCCTGTCGCAGGCATGGTCGTCCTCCATAAGCCCGTCGGTGGAATTTGACGCGGGATACCATCATTCGGAGTTGTATTTGCCGCAAGCGATTTTCTTGTTGTGATGTTGTCATGCTGCCGTCGATTGGCAAGGATAGCGTTTGATCGCATAAATTTGACGTTTACGCGCACGTCAATATTTTATATGCATTATGGCCGCCGGCTTGCGAATTGGAGGATTTCAGACGATGCCCACCTACAAGGCCCCCGTGGACGATACGCTTTTCGTTCTTAACGACGTTCTCGGGCTGGAGCGTTATAACAATCTTCCCGGTTTTGCCGACGCTACCCCTGACATGATCGAGGCCATCCTCGGCGAGGCGGCGAAGATGGCGGAGGAGGTTCTGTTTCCGCTGAACTATTCCGGCGATCAGGAAGGCTGCACCCGCCACGCTGACGGCACTGTCTCGACACCGAAGGGCTTCAAGCACGCTTACGACGCCTATCGCGAAGGCGGCTGGATCGGGCTTGCCGTGCCGCAAGAGTTCGGTGGCCAGGGGCTGCCCTATACGCTGCATGCTGCAGTCTGCGAATACACCTCTGCTGCCAACATGTCGCTGATGATGTACCCTGGTCTGACGCAGGGCGCGATTGCCGCCATCCTCGCTCATGGCTCGGACGAGCAGAAAAAGACCTATTTGCAAAAGATGGTCGAGGGCACATGGTCCGGCACGATGAACCTGACCGAACCGCATTGCGGCACGGATCTCGGCCTTTTGCGCACCAAGGCGGTGCCGCAAGCCGATGGAAGCTACAAGATCACAGGCCAGAAGATCTTCATTTCTGCCGGCGAACACGACATGACGGGCAATATCGTCCATCTGGTGCTCGCCCGCATCGAAGGCGCGCCCGAGGGCACCAAGGGCATCTCGCTCTTCATCGTCCCGAAATTCATGGTTGGCGAGGATGGCGCGCTCGGCGAGCGCAACGGCGTTTCCTGTGGCGCGATCGAACACAAGATGGGCATTCACGCCAACGCCACCTGCGTCATGAATTACGACGAGGCGACCGGTTACCTGATCGGCGCGGAAAATCGTGGCCTCAACGCCATGTTCGTGATGATGAACGAGGCCCGCGTCAGCGTCGGCCTGCAGGGTGTCTCGGTTGCCGAGATCGCCTATCAGAATGCCGTTGCCTATGCCCGCGAACGGCTCCAGGGCCGCTCGCTCTCCGGCCCCAAGGCGCCGGACAAAAAGGCCGACCCGATCATCGTTCATCCGGATATCCGCCGCTCGCTGATGACCATGCGCGCCTTCAACGAGGCCGGCCGCGCCTTCCTGCTCTGGACTGCTCTGAAGTCTGATATTGCCCACCGCGCGACGGACGAAAAGGAGCGCCAGACCGCCGACGATATCCTTGGTCTCGTCACGCCGATCCTCAAGGGCGTGATGACCGACAAGGGCTTCGAGCACGCGGTCATGGCGCAGCAGGTCTTCGGCGGCCATGGCTATATCGAGGAAAACGGCATGAGCCAGTATGTCCGCGATGCCCGCATCACCATGATCTATGAGGGCGCGAACGGCATTCAGGCGCTCGATCTCGTCGGCCGCAAGCTCGGCCTCAACGGCGGCCGTGCCGTCATGGCGCTCTTCAAGGAGATCGGCGATTTCTGCGAGGAAAACCGCAATGACGAAAAGCTCTCCTTCTTCACCAAGCAGCTGAAAAAGGGCTTGAACGACGTGCAGGCCGCGACCATGTGGTTCATGCAGCATGCCATGGCCAAGCCCGACAATGCCGGCGCCGGCTCGACCGATTATATGCACCTCTTCGGCCTTGTCGTTCTCGGCTATATGTGGGCAAAGATGGCAAGGGCGGCAACGGAAGGGCTTGCCGCAGGCGAGACCGCCCGCGAGGAGTTCCTGCGCAACAAGCTCGTGACCGCGCGCTTCTTCATGGAGCGCATCATGCCGGAGACCGCGCTGCGCAAGGCCCGCATCGAAACCGGCGCGGAAACGATGATGACGCTGAGCGCCGAGGCGTTTTGACGGGGCGCCCCTTCTCCCCGAGGGGAGAAGAGAAGACGAATTCAACGGCCCGACGGCCGCCAGGGAGAAGACTGAAATGACCGACGTTTTCATTTACGACCACGTCCGCACGCCGCGTGGGCGCGGCAAGAAGGACGGGAGCCTGCATGAGGTTCCCTCCGTGCGCCTTGCCGCCAAGACGCTGGAGGCGATCCGTGATCGCAGCGGGCTGGATACGGCAACCGTCGACGACATCATCATGGGCTGCGTCGACCCGGTCATGGACGCCGGCGCCGTCATCCCCAAGGCCGCCGCCTTCGAGGCCGGCTATTCGACCACTGCTCCCGGCATGCAGATTTCCCGCTTCTGCGCCTCCGGCCTCGATGCCGTGAATTTCGGCGCGGCCAAGATCGCGCAAGGGGCAGACGACATCGTTATATCGGGCGGCGTGGAAAGCATGTCGCGCGTCGGTCTCGGCATGTCGGGCGGCGCGTGGTTCATGGATCCCTCGGTGAATTTCCCGGCCTACTTCATGCCGCAGGGCGTCTCGGCCGACCTGATCGCCACCAAATACGGCTTCTCCCGCACCGACGTCGACGCCTATGCGGTCGAGAGCCAGAAGCGTGCAGCTCATGCCTGGAAGGGTGGCTGGTTCGACAAGTCTGTCATTCCGGTCAAGGACCAGAACGGTCTTGTGATCCTTGCCCATGACGAACACATGCGCCCCGGCACCGATATGCAGGCGCTGGCGGCGCTCAATCCTTCGTTCCAGATGCCCGGCGAGATGGGCGGCTTCGAGGCCGTCGGCATTCAGGCGCATCCGGAGGTCGAGCGCATCAACTATGTCCACCATGCCGGCAATTCGTCCGGCATTGTCGACGGCGCGGCCGCCGTGCTGCTCGGCTCCAGGGCCGGCGGCGAGAGCATGGGCCTCAAGCCCCGCGCCCGCATAAAAGCCTTTGCCAATATCGGCTCCGACCCGGCTCTGATGCTGACCGGCCCGGTCGACGTTACGGAAAAGCTGTTGAAGCGCACCGGCATGACGCTCGCCGACATTGACCTCTTTGAATTGAACGAAGCCTTCGCCGCCGTCGTGCTGCGCTACATGCAGGCCTTCGAGATCGACCACGACAAGATCAACGTCAACGGCGGCGCCATCGCCATGGGCCATCCGCTCGGCGCAACCGGCGCGATGATCCTTGGCACGGTGCTGGACGAGCTGGAGCGCCGCGACCTCAACACCGCGCTGGTAACGCTCTGCATCGGCGCCGGCATGGGCACGGCGACTGTGATCGAGAGGGTTTGAGGGCTAACCCTCCCCCTTTTGGGGAGGGTCGAGCGTAAGCGAGGGGAGGGGTTTCACCGCAAATTCCCCTCTCCAACCCCTCCCCACCAGGGGAGGGGCTTTGCCGCAAAGATCGTCCGGGAAAAGGAAATCCCACATGACCACCTACACGAACTTCACCGTCGAAACCGACGCCGACAATATCGCCCTCGTCACCTGGGACATGCCCGGCAAGTCGATGAATGTCTTCACCGAGGAGGTGATGGACGAGCTGAACGCCATCGTCGAGGAAACGAGCGCCGACACTACTCTCAAGGGCGTGGTCATCACGTCAGGCAAGTCCACCTTCTCCGGCGGTGCCGATCTTTCGATGATCAAATCGATGTTCACCTTCTACAACGAGGAGAACGCGAAGGACCCGGCTGCGGCAGCGCAAAAACTCTTCGATCTCGTCGGGCAGATGACTGGCCTCTTCCGCAAGCTGGAAACATCAGGCAAGCCGTGGGTCTCGGCGATCAACGGCACCTGCATGGGCGGCGCGTTTGAAATGTCGCTTGCCTGCCACGGCCGCGTCGTCTCCAGTTCGAAGAGCGTCAAGATCGCCCTACCGGAGGTGAAGGTCGGCATCTTCCCCGGCGCCGGCGGCACGCAGCGCATCTCGCGGTTGACGGACGCGCAATCGGCGCTGCAGATGATGACGACGGGCCAGTCGCTGACCGGCGCTCGTGCCAAGGCGATGAACCTCGTGCACCAGGTCGTCGAGCCTGACCAGTTGATCATAGCCGCAAAGCAGATGATCAAGGACGGGCTGAAATCAGTCGCTCCCTGGGACGAAAAGGGCTTCAAGGTGCCTGGCGGCGGCATCTGGACGCCGGCTTCCGCCCAGCTCTGGCCGGCAGCCCCCGCCATCCTCCGCCGCGAGACCGCAGGCAATTATCCCGCCGCACTCGCGATACTGAAATGCGTCTATGAAGGCCTGCAGGTACCCTTCGACACCGGCCTCAAGATCGAGCAGCGCTATTTCACCCAGGTACTGCAGTCGACCGAAGCCTTCTCGATGATCCGCTCGCTGTTCATCTCCATGCAGGAACTCGGCAAGGGCGCCCGTCGCCCTGCAGGAATCCCGAAGGCCGAGCTGAAGCATGTCGGAATCGTCGGCGCCGGTTTCATGGGCGGCGCGATCGCCTATGTCACGGCTGCAGCGGGCATCCGGGTCACGCTCATCGACCGCGACATAGAGGCCGCCACCAAAGGCAAGTCGCATTCCGAGACGCTGGTCAAGGATTCGATCGGTAAGGGAAGACTGACACAGGAAGAGGCAGCAGCCCTCCTTGGCAACATCACGCCCTCGGCGGCTTACGCCGACCTTGGGGATGCCGATCTCGTCATCGAGGCTGTCTTCGAGGACCGCGAGGTGAAGAAGGCGGTCATCGAGGCGGTCGAGGCCATCCTGCCGGAAACGGCGATCTTCGCCTCCAACACCTCGACCCTGCCGATCACAGGCCTTGCGAAAAACTCGAAGCGGCCGGACCAGTTCATCGGCATCCACTTCTTCTCGCCGGTCGAGAAGATGATGCTGACCGAGGTTATAACAGGCAAGGAGACGGGAGACCGCGCCCTTGCGGTCGCGCTCGATTTCGTCGCCGCGATCAAGAAGACGCCAATCGTCGTCAACGACACGCGCGGCTTCTATGTCAACCGCTGCGTCTTCCGCTACATCCACGAAGCCTATGACATGCTTATCGAAGGCGTGCCGGCGGCCATGATCGAGAATGCCGCCAAGATGGCCGGCATGCCGGTCGGTCCGCTATCGCTCAACGACGAAGTCGCGATCGACCTTTCCCAGAAGATCCTGAAGGCGTCAGTCGCCGATCTCGGCCCCGCGGCCGTCGCCCCGGAACATATGAAGCTTATCAACAGGATGGTCGACGAGCTCGACCGCCGTGGCCGCAAGAACGGCAAGGGCTTCTATGATTATCCCGCGAAACCGGCCAAGAAGTCGCTTTGGCCCGGCCTCAAGGAATTCTACCCGCAGAAGCAGGCTTCCGAGGTCGACGTGACAGTGCTGAAACAGCGCCTGCTGGTGACCATCGCGCTCGAAGCCGCCCGCACCATGGAGGAGGGCATCGTCACCGATCCGCGCGAGGCAGACGTCGGCTCGATCCTCGGCTTCGGCTTTGCGCCCTACACCGGAGGCACGCTCTCCTATATCGACGGCATGGGCGTAAAGGCCTTCGTCGCGCTCTGCAAAAAGTTAGCCACGGCTTACGGAGATCATTTCAAGCCGACCGCGCTGCTGAAGGACATGGCCGCCAAGGGCGAGACCTTCTACGGCCGGTTTGATCCCTATGGAAAGAAGCAGGCCGCTTAGCCGGCTTTCCTCTTCTCGCCGCGGGGGAGAAGAAACCAAGCCACCTGCGCCCAGCCCTCTTCTCGCGGGGAGAAGGGGGGAGCCATCAACGCCTCACAAGCACCCTTGCCGTCACCGACTGCTCGATCCCCTTCAGCGTAAGCAGGCGCGTCTCGGTCCCGCTCATAAGGTCGGGCTCGCGGCCAGCCGTCTCACACGACACCAGGATCTCGCCCGCTGTGGCCTTGGATTCCAGCCTTGCCGCCAGGTTGACCGCGCCGCCGATCGCTGTGAAATCGCTGCGGAAGGTGGAAAACTCGCCGATCTCGACATCGCCGCTATGGATACCGACGCCGACGCCCAGCTTCTCATCAGGCATTCCCTCCAGATTCAGGTTCAAGGCGTCGAGCGCTGCGCTGCAGCTCTTCTGGATGTCGAGCGCGGCCATGATCGCCGCATAGGCGTGATCCCTGTTGGCGATCGGAAAATTGAAGATCGCCATCAGCCCGTCGCCCATCTGCTTGTTGACGATGCCGTCATGCGCCCAGATCGCCTGCGCGCAGAGATCCTGAAACAGGCTGACGATCTCGCTGAGGCGGACTACCTCGATGCGCTCCGACAGTGCCGTGAACCCCCTGATATCTGCAAACAGAATGGTGGCGTTGGCGGTTATGTGACGCTGCTTTTTGACGTAGCGAAACGAGCGCTCGCAGATCGTGCAGATGTTGGGGTTCATCTTGCTGCGGGTGATGCCGAAGGCGCGCAAGGGAAGGGCGAGCGGCCCGCGGATCGGGATCGGCACGCGCATCTGGTCCCAGCACCCCCGGCAGATGAGGGCGTTGGCATGGTGGGTCGATCCGATTTGATCGGAGACTACTGTCATCTTCCGCTATCCGTCCCCCCGAAAGGCTCGCTGGTTTATGACAGCTTGAGCTTGTGCCATCCTTCAGATTTTTGCAACTGTTGAAATATTAGGGTTATCGGAATTAATTGGGGTGTCCGCCCTGTGGTCCACGGCACGACAGGCTTGCAAAACATTACACCATATGGTGTAATATAGGCATGGATCACTTGACGGATATATTGACGGCCATTTCGCATCCGACGCGCCGCGCGATCATCGGGCAGCTGGCCAATGGGCCGGCGCGCTTCCTGGATATCGCAAAACCCTTCGACACGGCCCTGAACGCGGTGACGAAACACCTGAAGCTCTTGGAAAGGGCCGGCCTGATCGAACGCCGGAAACAGGGCCGCGAAGTCTTCATCTCGTTCCGGGCCGAACCGCTCCGCGAGGTGGCTGAATGGATGAACGAATACGAGCACTTCTGGAACGAGCGCCTCGATCAATTCGAGGGTTACTTCGAGGAGAGGAATAGGGAGGAGAAAGACAGCAAATGACGGCAACTGCAGAAACCGTGGCAATCAAGCTCGAACGGACGATCCCGGCGTCTCCGGGCAAGGTATTCGATGCCTGGCTCGATCCCAGCGTTCCCGGCACACCCTGGCATGGAAACGAGAAGCTCATCGTCGATCCCAGGGTCGACGGGCTCTGGTACTGGCTCTCCCTCGGCAGCACGCCCCACTATGGGCGGTTCCTTAACATGGAGCGGCCGGGCCTGATCCGCATATCCTGGATGTCGCCAAATACGCTGGGCCTGGAATCGACGGTTACCGTCACATTCGAGCAGAATGGCGAGGGCACGCTCCTGACCCTGGTGCATTCAGGCCTGCCGAACGATGACATGGCAAGGGCGCACGAGAGGGGCTGGGGCGCCATCACCGAACGATTCAGCGACATCTTTGCCGGCGGAACGCGCCGCAGTGCCTGATAGCCGCCCGTCCATCAATCAGGCGCGATGACGCCCAATTGCTCGAGGAATTAGCCATGACCGAGACCCCGCCCGATGATGTGATCCGCCTCTGGCCCGAGGGACCGCCGACCAGACTGGAGGGTGTCGGCCCCGAGATTACCTTCAGCAAACCGGTCGGCACGGCCAGGTCCGCGACGATGCTGCGCAACGTGTCGGAGCCGACGCTCAGCGTCTTCAGGCCGGAAAGGCCGAACGGCGTCGGCGTGATCGTCTGCCCCGGCGGCGGCTGGCGCATCCTGGCGATGGAACATGAGGGGACAGACGTCGCAAGCTGGCTGACGGCCGAGGGCTACACCGCCTTTCTCCTGAAATACCGCGTGCACGGCACGCCGCAAGCGCCTGAAGACTACGAGGCCTGGGAGCAGGCACTGATATCAGGCATCGACATGCCGCAGCGAGGGCGCAGGGCGCTGCGTGGCATGGATGAGGTGAAGCCCTACGGGATATTTGATGCCGCGCGCGCCGCCGCCGCTGACGACGGCCGCCGCGCCATCGCCATCGTGCGCGAACGGGCGGCAGAATGGGGGCTTTCGGCGGACAAGGTCGGCATGATCGGCTTCTCCGCCGGCGCGTTTCTGGTAACCGATGTGGCGCTCGATCCGCGCGCAGCCCCGCTCGCCTTCGCAGCACCGATCTATGGCGGCGAAACCCAGGGACGTCAGGTGCCTGAAGATGCCCCGCCGCTCTTCACCGTCGTCGCGCAGGACGACATCGTCGCCTACCGCATGGTCGAACGCCTCTATTCCAACTGGACCGACGCCGATCGCTCCGCCGAAATGCACGTCTACCGCCGGGGCGAGCACGGCTTCGGCATGGCGAAGCAGGGGATGCCATCGGACGGATGGATCAATCTGTTTCGCGATTGGCTGGCGGATTTGGGCTTGAGCTAATCGTCAAGCAAGCCCCGTCGATATCTGCTCCCCCGTCAGAAGCGGTCACGCCACAGCCGCTGCGCCTGCTCAAGCCCCCAATTTCGGCTAAGCCTTACGTTGTATTTCTCATTTATTTAGGCGATGCTAATGTTGCGAGGGGTGGCTTAAACGTCGGGCAAGCCAATTCAGGCTCCGGGACGTAAGCCAATACATCGGGGGAGAAAATGAAAGTCACACGTCGTACCGTGTCGCTCGGCGGCATTGCATTGCTTGCTGCAACCTCGCTTTCGCCTGCACATGCCGTCGACGATCCGCTCGTCGATCCCTTCGAAGGGAGAAGCGATTTCTGGCTCGCCGTCGATGCCTATATCTACGGCTATCCGTTGGTAACGATGGAGATGACGCGGCGGGTGGTGACCAACGTCCCCAGGGTCAAGGGTACGAAAGGGCCGATGGGGCAGATCATCAAGCTGCGTGAATATCCGGATGCATCGTTCAAGGATGTCACGGCGCCGAATGCGGATACGCTCTACACGACGGCATTCATCGATGTGGAGAAGGAACCCTGGGTCTTTTCGATCCCTGACATGAAGGACCGGTATTTCCTGTTTCCCATGCTGGACGGATGGACCACGGTCTTCCAGGTGCCGGGCAAGAGAACGACGGGCGGCGGAGCGCAAACCTATGCGATCACCGGTCCCGGATGGAAGGGCGAACTCCCCGACGGCGTCACGGAATACAAGTCGCCGACCAGCATCGTCTGGATACTCGGACGCATCTATTGCACCGGCACGCCGGAGGACTACAAGGAAGTCCACGCATTGCAGGATGAATGCAAGCTCGTCCCGCTCAGCAGCTACGGCAAGGAGTGGCAACCGCCGCTCGGCAAGGTCGATCCCAAGATCGATATGAAGACGGCGGTCCGCGACCAGGTCAACCGGATGAATGCGGTCGAGTATTTCACGCTGCTCGCCGAACTCCTGAAGACCAACCCGCCGGCCGATGCCGACGCCGACATGGTCGCCAGGATGGCCGAAATCGGCATCGTTCCGGGGCAGGATTTCGACAAGAGCAAGCTGGATGCGCATTTCATCAAGCGCATCCCCGAAATCGCATTCGGGCGCATCATGCTGCACTTCAAGGCAAGCGATGGCGACATCAAGGATGTTAACGGCTGGGGCTACACGACCAAGACGGGCATCTACGGAACGGATTATGTGCAGCGGGCTCTGATTGCGGCCATCGGGCTTGGCGCCAACCGTCCCGAGGATGCCATCTATCCGACCTCGACGAAATCGAAGGACAGAGTTCTCGCCCGCGCCTATCGCGGGTCGGAAAATTATGTCCTGACCTTTCCCAAGGACCAGATGCCGCCCGTGCGCGGGTTCTGGTCGATAACGATGTATAACGACAAGTATTTCTTCGTCGAAAATCCGCTCAACCGCTATTCGATCAGCGCGCGGCAGGATCTGAAGGCCAATCCGGATGGTTCTGTCGACATATACATCCAGAACAAATCTCCCGGCGCCGACAAGGAATCCAACTGGCTGCCCGCACCAAAGGAAAAGTTCATCCTGATGATGCGGCTCTACTGGCCGGACGACAAATCGCCGTCGATCCTCGATGGATCATGGGTGATACCATCCGTCACGAAGGCGTGACAGCGGACCAAGAGATCGCAAGGGAGGGCCGGCCGGCATCCCTTGCGATGACGCCCGATGTCAGTTCACGGGTGTGAGAACCGGAGCGCCCTTGTTCTTGAGCAGCACGACGACGAATTTCGCCGGCTTGGTCTTGCTTGCGTTGCGGCCGACCACGTGAATGTCGGAAGGTCCTTCGTAATAGGTCTCCCCCGGCGACAGGGTGACTTCCTTTTCTCCCTTCACCTGCATCACGATCTGGCCTTCCAGAACGTAGACGAAGGCGTTGGCGTCATGCTTGTGGATGGGATCGGCGGCTCCCGGTCCATATTCGACCAATATCATCAGCCCCTCCTTGCCCGGATAGTTTGGCAGGTCCTTTTGCATGAGCGGCGTGACGTGGACGTCATTTTCGGCGGCAACCGCCAAGGTGCCGGACAGGCAAAGTCCAGCCGACACAACGAGCCTTAACAAAGTTGAATTCATGGTCGTAATCCCTGTGGTTGTTGATGAGAGCGGGGCACAGATTTCATAAATCCAGCAACGAATCCCCGGGCGCGATGTGCGGCACCCGTTGCGAAGTCGAGCCGACGAAGGTGGTGGTCTCGGAAAGCGGCGCCCGGCCCGTGCGGATGTAGGGCTCCTTGACGTCCTCATAGCCGATCGACATGCCGCAGAAGAGCATGAGCCCTTCGGGTGGCGACAGGATCTCGGCGACGGTCTTGCGATAGACCGACCAGGCCATCTGGGTGCAGCTGTGCAAGCCTTCGCCGCGCAGAAGCAGCATGACTGTTTGAAGATACATGCCGAGGTCGGCCCATTGCGGGAAACCGAGATCGCGGCTGATGTAGCAGAACAGGGCGGCGGGCGCGCCAAAGCAGTTCCAGTTCGCGGAAGCCGCTCTCTGGCTCGCCTCCCAGTCGCCATCGGCAATGCCGAGCGCGCTGTAGCGCTCATGGCCGAAGGCGGACCGGCGCTCGCGATAGGGAGACTTCAGCGCGGACGGGTACATTTCATATTCCCGCTCGTCCCAGGGGTCCCCTGCGACCACGCGTTTGCCGGCGCGCTTCTTCAGTTCGGCAAGCGGCGCTCCCGTCACCACATAGATATTCCACGGCTGGATGTTCGACCCGGATGGAGCCCAGGCAGCAGCGGAAAACACGCGCTCCAGCACCTCGCTCGGGACCTCCCGATCGACAAACCCGCGCACCGCCCGCCGGCTTTTGACCGCCTCATACACGTCCATGATCACTCGCCTTCTCTGCTATGCCCTCGGCAGCCAGAAAGGTACCAAGCCAGGATAAGCCGACCAATCCTGCGCAGTGTCTGCCGGCGCACGACGTTTGATCAGGCGGGGTCATACCGAAGGTTAGGTGAGGTGATGCCGATGCGGTGGTTGTTTTGGGTTTAGCGGCCGAATTCGTGGGGCGCGTCTGGGTAGCTGGCCGCCCGATGTCCCCACCAGTCCACTGAAGGACGACAGAGAGGTATCGTACGCTTCGGGGCTGGTAGATTTTGGGGTTGGGTAAGGTAGATGGCCTTGTGCCATGGCAATGTCCGCTATCCACCAGAAGCCGTCAATTTAAGTTATGCTGAGAGGATTGGTATCAAACCAAATATCCTCATGACGCGAAGCAATAAGAAATCGCCAACCGGGAGGAAGGCCAAGATATCGAACGACGGCGGGGCATTGGTGTTCCAAATGAGAAATATGCATCGGCTTGAAGAATTCGGGGTCGGTGGAAAATTCATCTCCACCCCAAATGAACCAACCGCTGGTGCCGGACTCAGGCGGATGTCTCAAGCCATTTAGTGGCTGGATGCCTTGCAGCGCGGTGTCGGAAATTCTTACCTTAGTTGACGGAGGAGACGGCGTGAACGTCACGCCGCGTCGCAAGCATACTTCGACTTGATCTCGGTTCACCACTTGCTCCACGTTGGATGAAACCAATAGCAATGGGACTGGCCGTAACCAGCCTTTGACCGCTTCGGGCCGAAAGCGGCCTCCCACAAGATCTAAGGTTGGGAGGATGGGGATGCAATTGCAGATGTTACCTCGCCACGAGGTTCCACTGGGCCTCGATAGAAACTCGTGCCTCTTTCGCTACTTCAACGAGTGATTCATATAACCCCGAATACGATTGGGTCCGCCAAAAAACTTCAGGCCACTGCCCCCAATCTTCTTTTATTGGACCGAAATATCGTTCAACAGAGTATCGAAACAATCCGTGTGTTTCGCTTCGTTCAATAACCGCCCGAAACGAGCTTGCCGCGTCGGACAATATCTCTATCGGTTTCCAATTTGTCGCGGCATCCAATCGCGGGGCTTGGACCATTCTAACTCTCGCTCATACTGCTATGGCGGCCCAAGCCTTCTCAATCAAACATACTTTGTCAACAAGACCTAGATTTGTGGTTAGAGTGGGGTGGGTCGTCATGACGAGTTCTTTGGCAAGGCAACCACGCACCGGAAGTTTCATTGCGGCGACTTGCGCCTAGGCCCGGTCGCGAACATGGCTATGGCATAGCCCACTGCGATGACAACCCACACAACAAACATAAATTCGATGAGGGGAAGAATGCCAATTATGACAAGTGCCCCTTGCGCCGAGTCTTCTGGCGTCAAAACCACCGCTAAAAAGGCGAAAATGCAAACTAACGGTACCCAAGTAATGACTGTAATGATGACGAAAAGTCGCTTTATTGCCCGCCGTGTAGCGTTTGGTCCGCTCATACAATCGCCCAGTGCAGTGTGGTTGCACCGGCCTTGATATCATGACACTGCGTCAATTGCAGGTCTGCTTTGGGCCGACGACGGTCTTGGGCATGCGTTGCTCCTTGGTTAGGGCTGGAGTGAGCGGTCAGACGATGTTGATGAATTGAGATTACAGCTAAATCGGAGCGCCGGTCCACGTGTTGGTAGGCGGAGCATAGGGGTCTGTGGCGCATAATTCTACGTAGTTCGAACTGTCTGTCACGGGCAGCCGTTCTCTTCGACCAGATGCGATAACCGCTTTGACCTGCTCCCAATCCTCAAGCGTCATATAATTATCAAATGACATTAATTCCGACCTTAAAGCGTCTTCCGTCCACACGGTTTTCTCCGGGACGTTATCCGTTATGAAGGTCACCAGATATTTCTCTGTTTTTCCGTGCGGGTTGATGCAATCCAACTGACTTGTTGGCTCCGATGCAACCACTTGCGTCTCCAAAGAGAGAGGTGCTGTCGGCAATGGATTCGTACCGATGGCCAAAGCCAACGCGATAATGGTGAGTTGCATGAAAGTCCCCATCCCAATAGGTCGTTTCGAGATTGTCGTATCGAAACGAGAAATGCAAGCCGCCAACTAAACGTCTTGCGCGAGTTCTCGTCCTTTCATATCGTGCGTTTGCGCCGCCACTTCGATGTCGGAGTTTGCGGTTCGAGAGGTGGCCTATGAGCGATAGCGGAAACCTTATTATCTATCCGGTACCCAGTCTCGTTGCCACGCTGCTTAGCCGGGAGCGAACCAAGGGAAGTCCTCTGACAGAGGACGAGGTCATCGGAATCCGCGATAACTGCGAGGCAATCGCGGTCCCGCGCGATGTTGCCAGAAGAATGGACGAGGAACGCGGTTACCTCGATATTGACCCTGAGAACTGCTGGAATGAGTGGCAACGCGCGCGAAGGGAACTGATGAGAGATTGAGGCCAGCATGATCTACTCTTCAAAGCTCATGATGTTGTAGAAATGACCGCTTCGGGCCGAAAGCTGCCATTGATGGCTCAACTGGGCCGGTATTCGGCAAGGCTGCACAAGAGATAACAACGCCTTACACATACTTTCATCCCCACCCCCATCACCCATGCCTACAATCCTCCCGCTTCCGTCGCCGGAGTGTTTCGCGAGACGTTCGCGGGCAGGCGGGGGCCGGCGCTTTCGTTTGATCCGTAACGTGCGGAAAGGGCGGAAGAGGTGAAAGCCATGGGTAAGTATCGGGTTACTGATGTCTGCCCTATCAAGCCTCCCCCGGGCAGCCGTGCCCGGTTCGGTTGAGCCGTGCAAGTGGCAGGATTTCCCGAAAGGAAATCGCGAATGAAGCCATGCAGCGAGGCGAGGTGATCACCTGTAGGGGAGGGATGCCCCGAAAGAACGCCGAAGGCCACGCGAATGCGGAGCCACAGATTTATACAAAAATGAGGTTCCGCATTCGTGTGGGCTCTCCGATCAATTGGAGCAACGCATGCGGCCGGACCGGCCGGGTGGATGATGGAGCATGTCCGGAAGGGGATGGCGATGAAAAGCGAAGAGGAACGACGCCGGGAGATCGAGGAGGAGGACAGGCAGCTCTTCATGCCCGGCCTTACCTATGGCGAGTACCGAAGGCTCACGGAGCGCGAGCAGCACCGCGCCTATCAGAAGTTCACCCAGCTCCCGGCAACCGTTCTCGGCTATTGGAAGAGCTGCAGCCTTTCCCCTTGTCGCCGCGCCAAGCGCTGCAAGGGGTTCCTGACGGAAGCGCAATATGAAGAGCGCTATCACCGTGCCTGTCCGCCCTGCGTCGGCAACAGCGTGGAGCGCCACGCTGAAATCGTGAAGACGCTCAATGCGCTGTTGGAGCGGGCGAAGGAACTGCAGCGGGCCAGGGAAGAAAAGGGCCGGAAGTGAAAATCTGCGGTCAGCACCCGGCCCTGACCCGCCACGGCGCGAGCCGGGCCGGCGCTTGCTGTGCGGCGGCCTACCGCCCCGCCGCCTCGAAGGTCTCGCCAGCAGCGACGTCGGCTGCCAGCTTCACCACCCCTTGCGCGCCATCATGCGCGGCAAGCCAGCGGCTGACCTTGCAGGCGGCCTTGGCGTAGAGGTCGCGGGTCTGGGCGCTTTCCACCCAGGCGTTGCGGGTGGTCGGCATGTTGGCCTCGGGCTCGAGGATGCAGCGGTCGGCAGTCCCTTCCGGTTTCAGGTAGCGCGGATCGTTGGAAATATTGACGGCAAGGCCCTCGTCGAACCATTGCGGAATGGCCTTGTTCCAGGTCTTTTCAAGGCCAAGCCGGCTGTGCAGCTCGATATGGGAAAGCTCGTGGGCGGCGATGACGGCGTTTTCGCCGCGCGGCGAAAGGAAGAGCGCCTTGTCGAGCAGCGCGATCCCATGCGATTTGCCGCCCATCGGGTCGTAGCAGGCATCGGTCTTGCAGATCAGGATGCGCGGATTGCCATCAAGCGCGCCGTAAAATGTCTTCACCCGATCGCGCGCCTGCGCCACGATCGCCTGCGCGTCTTCGCGCTCCTGCGGCGTCATGGAGTTTTCGAGATAGAGATTGCCGCCCATGTCGGCAAAGCCATAGCAGGAAGGGCAGGCGACGGCCGCGGCCGCCGGATAGGCAAAGGCGATTGCCGCGATAGCAGCAACAAGAAAGGCCGCAAGGCCAAGAATCAGTCTCATGATGTCTCCTCCACGGTCCCGGCGCACAGAGATAGGCGGCAGATTGTGGCAAGCTGGCGGCAAGGTGGCCGCAAGACCTTTCAAGCGCATGAGCGGCAGAATTCTCCGGCAATCTCTAATTTATCATCCTACGATAACCCCATCGTAAGCTCTGCAGACCACTATGGGCGCCAATCAACCACTATGATCGGCTCCAGGGACAGCTTGGCATTGGCGATGCGCTTCGTTCATTCAGACTCATTGGCCCCACCATTGCCGGCGTAGCGCTGCTGATCCTCGGAATGGCGACCTTCCCCTATTATGGCGTCGCCCGGATCGATGCCGAGGCGCGGCATCGGCAGGAAGCGCTGGTCGAGCGCAATATCGCGCTCTGGATCAGCGATATCGAATTTTCGCTGACCGCCTGGACCATCTGGGACGAGGCGATCGCAAATCTGGACAACAGCTTCAATTTCGAATGGACTGACCGCAACATTGGCGCCTCATTGATCGGCACCTCGCGAACGCGCTTTGCAGCTGTTCTGAATTCCAGCGATGCGATCCTCTATTCGCGAACGGACGATACGGTGAAAGCCCGCCCATTCTTCATGAGAGGGCCGGCCGCAATCGTAAAGGATGCGTCTCAGCTCGTGGCAAACGTGCGCGAAAGGGAACTCACGCCTGCCAAGCCCGGCATTCCCAAGCCCATTGCCATCAGCCGAATAGAGGTTTTGGGGGAAGAGGCCGTTCTTCTTTCCGCCAGCCTGTTTCAGCCGGATTTCGGCACAGCCAAGCCGAAGGGCGATCGCGCGCCGATCCTGATCACGGCAATGCCCATCGCCGGCAGCCTGCAGGATTTCTTCGGAGAGCGCTTTCTGCTTGACGACGCCCATGTCAGCCCGCTGTCGTCAGTCACGCGCGACCGCGCCCGCGTAGAAATCGCCGTCGGTTCGGAAGGCGAGGTCGAGGTCCTCTCCTGGCGTCCGCCCGCACCGGCGGCGGATGTGCTCTACCAGTCGCTGCCGCTGATCGTCACCGTCAGCCTCGTTCTCCTGGCCGGCGGTTTCTTCCTGGTCCGTATGTCCCAGGGGACTGCGCAGATGCTGGTCAGCCGCGAGCGGCAGATGCGGCACGCGGCCACGCATGATTTCCTGACGGGCATCGCCAATCGCTCGCTGCTGGCTGAGGAATTCAAGACGCTATCCGACGCCGGACCACTGATGGTCGTCTGCATCGATCTCGACGGCTTCAAGGGCGTCAACGATAGCCATGGTCATGCGATGGGTGACGAGCTGTTGAAAGTCGTCGCCGCAAGGCTTCGGTCGGGAACGCGGGAGGAGGACCGGCTTTTCCGTCTGGGCGGCGACGAATTCGCGATCCTGATGCCAGACCTGTCGCTTGCGGAAGCCGAGCAGGTTTGCCGCCGCCTGTCTGCCTCGCTCTCAAGCCCGATCGCCCTGCCGCGTTGCAATATTGCCATCGGCGCCTCGTTCGGGATCAGCGAGGTCGCGGACAAGGACACGACCTGCGATGCCGCCCTCAATGCGGCGGACGCCATGCTCTACCAGGCAAAGTCCCTCGGCCGCGGCAGCGTTGTCACGGCCTCGAACGTGGCCGCGTCAGGGTCCGAAAAGGATGTCCGTCGGTCGGCCGCGGCGCGCCGTTGAACGCTAGAGGTTGCGGTACATGACAAGCGCGTCGACATAGCCTTCGGTCGGATGAAGGAATGCGCCGGGGAGGCGGCCGACGACATCGAAGCCGACGGAGGTCCAGAGCTTTACCGCCCGCACATTGCTGCTGATGACGAAATTGAACTGCATCGCCCGAAATCCGCGCTCTCTGGCATGATCGAGCGAATGCTCGTGCATCCTGCGGGCAACGCCCTTTCCGCCGGCCGCGGGGTCGACCATATAGCCGCAATTGCAGACATGCCGTCCGCCACCCGCCTGGTTGGCCTTGATGTAATAGGTCCCGACGATAGCGCCCTGGTCTTCGGTAACGAACGTTTCGCGGTCCGGTCCCAGCCAGTAGGCAAGCGCATCCGCTTCGGAAAGATCAGGATCCAGCGCGTAAGTTTCCCCAGCGCGGATCGTCGGGCCTATAATCCCCCATATCGCGCTTCGATCACTCTCAACTACCGGGCGTATAAGCATGTTACCGTCCGTTCGCTCCATAGAACACTTTAGATGCTCTAGCTCACCGCCTCCACGGTGAATAGCAGAAAGATTGGCGGATAATGTCGGGTGGCGTCCACCCCCTTCGTCCTTGGACTATCATCAACCGAAGAGGAGACATGCCATGACCGAAAAGGTGGAGATGAAGGGCGAGAAAGCCGCGATCGAGGCGGTGCTTGCCGCCTGGGGCGACGCGATCGGCGCCAAGCGAGCGGTAGAGGCGGAATCCTATCTCACGGAAGACGTCGTGCAATATACGCTGGCGCCGCCGCTGCAATACAAGGGCCGGGATGCCGAAGACCTGCAGCAATGGTTCGACACCTGGGACGGGCCGATCGGCGGCGATGTCCGCGATACGGAGCTGATCGCCGGTGCTGATGTGGCCCTCTGGCGCGGGCTGGTACACATGACCGGCACCAAGACAGATGGCGTCAAGGTCGATCTCTGGTTCCGCCAGACCGTCGGGCTCAGGAAGATCAGCGGTGATTGGAAGATCGCCCATGTGCATGGCTCGGTGCCCTTCGCCATGGATGGCAGCGGCCTCGCCGAGCTTGGATTGAAACCCTAGGCCGGAACAGCGGCCTGCCGCTCTGTGAAAAGAAGCGGAAGTTCGCTGAGCCTGTTTGACATCTTTACCCATGAAGATAATCTGCGTATATGCAATATGCGCGGGTATGCCTTCGGCTGCCGATGCATGACGGCGGCCGGTCTCTCATTGCCCGGCCCGATGACAGCGGAACGGCCCGGGCCGTGTCGTTCCTCCTTCCAAAACCGGCCACGCTCTGGGAGGAGTGACATGAAAGATGATAATCCGGCGCTGAAGAGCGCTGTCCACAAGGCGACCATGCGGCTTCTGCCCTTCCTCGGGCTCATGCTGGTCCTGAACTTTCTCGATCGTTCCAACGTCGGCTTTGCCAAGACGGCCTACCAGGCCGATACCGGCATTTCGGATGCGGCCTATGCGCTCGGCGCCGGCATCCTCTACCTCGGCTACGCCACTTTCGAAGTGCCGAGCAACCTCATCATGCAGCGCGTCGGCGCCCGTCTCTGGCTCTCCCGCATCATGATCACCTGGGGCATCGTCTCTGCCTGCATGGTCTTTGCCCATACCGCGACGACCTATTACATCGTCCGCTTCATGCTCGGCGTCTGCGAGGCCGGCTTCTATCCGGGCGTGCTGCTCTATCTGACCTACTGGTTCCCCGCCAAGGAACGCGCCCGCGCCACCGGCCTCTTCTATCTCGGCGTGCCCCTTTCGCTCGTCATCGGCGCTCCGCTTTCCGGCTGGCTGCTGACGCACCATGATGTCTTCGGGCTCAGCAACTGGCAGTGGATGTTTGCGGTTGAGGGCCTTGCGGCGACGATCGTCGGCATTGTCGGCCTCTTTTACCTGACGAGCCGTCCCAGCGAGGCGAAATGGCTCACCAATGAAGAGAAGAAGGCGCTGACTTCAGTCATCGAGGCCGAGGAGCGCGGCAAGCTCTCCGAGGTGCGCCACTCCGTCTTCAGCGTGCTTAAGGATTGGCGCGTGCTGGCCTTCATCGGCATATATCTCTTCATCCAGGTCGGCGTCGGCCCCATCACCTTCTATTTCCCGGCCCGTCTGGCGCAGGCCATGGGCGGCAGCATCAACACCTGGGTCGGCGTGCTGCTCGGCCTGCCCTGGTTCTGCGCGCTGATCGCAACCCGCATCTTCACGGTCTATGCAGACAAGCACGACAATCACCGCATCGTCTGCATCGTCATGCTGACGCTCGGCACCATCGCACTCGGCACGATCGGCCTGACCATGAACCCGTGGGTGATGGTGATCGCCGCCTGCATCGCCGTTCCGGGCCTTGCCTCCTCGCAGCCGGTCTTCTGGAGCCTGCCGACGCGCTATCTCGGCGGCGTCGGGGCTGCGAGCGGCATCGCCTTCATCGTCTCGCTCGGCAATCTCGGCAGCTTCGCCTCGCCGCAGATCAAGGCCTATGTCGATGCAGCGACCGGAAATGGCGATATCGGCTTCTATATTCTCGCCGGTTGCTGCTTCCTCTCGGTGCTGCTCCTGATCGCCCTCGGCTCGCATCGCCGCTGGATCGTCGACAGTGCTCCGGCTGCAAGCGGTAGCCGCGCCCACTGATCCCGAAAAGGGGAGCGCCTGCCCGCAGGCGCTCCCTAAACCATGGTCCCGGAAAGGGTCGATTTCACTGCGCCGCAGCGCGCTTCAGGCTCGAAACCTGGGCAAGATAGGCGCGAAGCGCCGCCGGACGCACCGGCTTCTGTTGCAGGCCGATGCCATATTTCTCCGCCTCGGCGCGCACATCGGGCGAACGGTCGGCAGTGATCAGAAGGGCAGGCAGGTCGCCGCCGAATGTCTCGCGTAGCTTGCCTATGGCCTCGATGCCGGTGCCGTCGCCGAGATGATAATCGGCGATGACGAGGTCCGGGGCTCCATTCGCCGGCATCGCGGCGAGCCCCGCGATCGATTCCGCCGTGAGCACATCGCAACCCCAGCCGGAAATCAGAAGCCGCATGCCTTCGAGAATATTCGTCTCGTTGTCGATGCACAAAACGCGAAGGCCCCTGAGCGTCTGAGCGACTCCATCGGCCGAGGTGGTCGCCGCTACAGCCTTGGTATCCGATTGCGTCAGGTCGATCGGAATGGTGATACGGAAATCCGTGCCCCGGCCCGGCACCGAGCGCAGCTCGACGGGATGATCGAGCACGCGGGAGATGCGGTCGACGATCGAAAGCCCGAGCCCCAGTCCCGATGCGGTGCGCGCACCTTCGTCCAATCGGGCGAATTCCTTGAAGACGGTGCGGAATTTCGAGGCCGGAATACCGATGCCTGAATCCATGACCTGAATGACAACGGATTTGCCCCGCCGTCTCACACCGATCAGCACCTTGCCGGTCACAGTATATTTGATGGCATTGGAGACGAGATTCTGCACGAGGCGGCGCAGGAGATTGGGATCCGAGCGTACTTTCAGCTTCGTCGGCATGACGACGAGCTTGAGCTTCTTTTCGCGGGCAATCGGCGCAAAATCCGTCTCGATGCGTTCCAGGAGGCCGGATAGCGCGACTGTCCCGAACCGCGGCTTCATCGCACCCGTATCGAGCCGGGAAATGTCGAGAACGGCACCCAGGATCGCCTCCACCGATTCCAGCGCGGAGTCGATGTTGCGGACGACCGGACTGTTTTCGCTCTCGCCCAGCCGCTCGACCAGCGCCGAGGAATAGAGCCGGGCCGCATTGAGAGGCTGCAGGATATCGTGGCCGGCTGCCGCAAAGAAGCGCGTCTTGCCGATATTGGCCTCGTCGGCGGCAGCCCTTGCTTCGCCGAGCTCCCGGTTGACGCGGGTGAGCTCGGCCGTGCGTTCGGCAACACGCTGTTCCAAGGTTTCGTTGGCCTGTTTCAATGCCTTGTCGGCGGCGACGCGCTGCGTAATGTCCGTGAGTGTTGCGACGAAGCCCTTGTCCGGCATGGCGTTGGAGCGCACTTCGATGATGCGCTCCCCGCTGGCAAGAACCAGCGGAAACGGCTTGCCGAGCGTCAGGAAATGGCGAACGACCTGGCTTTGGTCGGCGGCAGCTATGTCGCCGCGATCGCTGAGGATGGCGACGATGTCAGCGAGCGGATATCCGACTTGCCCGACATTCTCGGGCAGGTCGAGAAGCTGGCGGAAACGCCGGTTCCAGATGGTGAGCCGGTGATGGGAATCGAAGACGGCGATACCCTGCTCCATCTGCGAAAGCGCCGTCTGCAGCATGTCCTGGTTATATTGCAGCGCCTCGCTCGCCTGATCGAGGAGCCAGGCCGTATCTGCCGAGGCATCCTCGGTTTTCTGCAGGATAAGCGACAGCACTAGCCTTGCCGAGGACGAGCCGATGGCGCTGCCGAGAAGCTGTTCGGAAAAATGAATGAGCGCCATGTCTGCCGGCTGGTCGTCCTCGAGCCGTCGCCCGGCCGTGCGCTCATAGGTGTTGAAGGAACGCTGCATACGCTCCTCGCCGAGATAGCGGGCGATGGCGATCTTGAGGTCCCCGACGCTGAGCCGCGTCTTCCACCCCCGCGTTGCAAATTGCGAACGGGAATGCCGCTTGACGAAAATGCCGGCCTGGATGCGCTCCAGCGGCCGGGCGTTGCGGGTCAGCGATCCGAGGATGAAGGCTGCCGTATTCACCAGAAGGCTCAGCACCGTCGCGTTGACCAGGGGATCGGCGGTCGGTGCGGCAAAGAGGCTCGCGCCGGGAAACACGAAGGAGAGGATGGCAGAGGAAACCTGCGAGTAATCCGGCCCGCCGAGGCTCGGCAGGAACAGCAGATAGGCCCAGGTAACGAAACCGAAGCAGAGCCCGAGGATTGCGCCGCGGGCGTTTGCCCGTCGCCAGATCAGACCGCCGAACAGGGCAGGGGCCATCTGCGCGATCGCGGCGAAGGAAAGAAGGCCGATCGAGGCGAGGCCGGTCGTGCTATCCGTGGAGCGATAATAGGCATAGCCGAGCAGCATGACGCCGAAGATCGCTGTCCGCCTGATATGCAGCAGCTTGTGACCGAAATCGTCGCGTTGCAGGCCTATCCCCATCAGCTTTCGCCTTAGGAAAATCGGCATGATGATATCGTTGGAGACCATGATCGACAGTGCCACCGATTCCACGATCACCATGGCCGTGGCTGCGGAGAAACCGCCGATGAAGGTGATGAGCGAGACGACAGGAATCTGTCCCATGAGCGGCAGCGACAGGACATAGAGATCCGCATTGCCGCGTCCCTCGAAGAGCAGCACGCCACCGATCGCCACGGGGATGACGAAGAGATTGATCGCGACCAGGTAGAGCGGGAAAAGGAAGCCGGCGAAGCGCAGTTCCTTGGCGCTGTGGTTCTCGACCACGGCCACATGGAACTGCCGGGGCAGCATGATGATCGCAAAGGCCGACAGCAATGTCAGCGTGATCCAGCGGCTGAGTGGTGTCTTGTATTCGAGGGCAGCCATTGCCGTGTCGTTCGCGGTCATCTTGGCCCAGAGGTCGCCGGGTCCGCTGAAGAGAAGCCACATGACGCAGAAACCGAGCGTCAGGAAGGCCAAAAGCTTGACGAGAGACTCCATCGCGATGGCAAGGATCAAACCGTCCTGATGCTCGGTAGCATCCGTGTGGCGCGTGCCGAACATCGTGGCAAAGCAGGCGAGCACGATCGTGACGATCAGCGGCAGGTCGAGAAAATAGAGGTTGCCGCTGCCGATGCCGTAATCCGACGGATTGACCATCGCCGACACGCTGGCGGAAACCGCCTTGAGCTGCAAAGCGATATAGGGGATCGCTCCGACCAGGGAGATCAGCGCCACGATCATCGCGACGGTGGAATTCTTCCCGTAGCGTGCGGCGATAAAGTCGGCGACGGAGGTCAGTTTCTCCGCCTTGGCAAGTTCGATGATCCGGCGAAGGATCGGCATGCCGAGCGTGAAGACCAGGATCGGCCCGATATAGATGCCGAGAAACTCCAGTCCCTTTTGAGAGGCGAGGCCGACGCTGCCGAAATAGGTCCAGGATGTGCAGTAGATGGCGAGGCTGAGCGCGTAGACCAGGGGGCGGCCGTGCAGCGGCGACGCCTGCAGGCGGCTCTTTCTGTCTCCATAGCTGGCGACTGCGAACAGCAGCAACAGATAGCCGAACGCGGAGCCGAATATTACCCATCCTGGAAGCATCGACCCTCCCGGCATCTTTCTCCCCCGGGGCAGTTTAGGTCAAACCGCGTGTATTGAACATCGGTCTGCATCTAAGCCTTAAGTCAAAGCCGGCGGGCCCGGGCGATGCAGGCGCTTCAAATAAGAACAGTTGACTATTGAAGATCGTCGTCAAAGATGTAGCTAACGAATTCAAAGGCATGTTCAACGGCAACGCAAAGGGGACTATTCGATGCTCAATGAGTTCAAGGCCTTCATCGCCCGCGGCAACGTCATGGATCTCGCCGTCGGTGTGATCATCGGCGGCGCCTTCGGCGGCATCGTCAAATCGCTGGTTGACGACATCATCATGCCGATCGTCGGCGCCGTCTTCGGCGGCTTTGATTTTTCGAACTATTTCATTCCGCTTTCATCGGCGGTGAACGCGCCGTCGCTCGCTGCAGCCCGCGCCCAGGGCGCCGTCTTCGCCTATGGCAGCTTCCTGACTGTCGTAATCAACTTCCTGATCCTCGCCTGGATCATCTTCATGATGGTCAAGGGCGTGAATACGCTGCGCAAGCAGGTCGAACGGCATGAGGAAAAGGCCGCCGAGGCCGCCCCGCCGCCGGCTGATGTAGCGCTTCTCACGGAAATCCGCGATCTTCTGGCCAAGCGCCCGGCAGTCTGAGGTCTTGCATAAGCCTTGATCGCAGAGGCAGAGCGTCATTCATCACAGAAATCGATGTTTGACTAAGTCAAAGTCATGGGATTTGCCCTCTAAACTGTTTTATGAAGGCGAAAACCGGAGACTTTGCATGTCGATATTGACCAGCCTGAGCCCGCGCGCGCTTGCCGCGCCCGAAAGCGGGATCGTGGAAGTGATGAACTATGCCCGCGGCCGCGACGGCCTTCTGCCGCTGTGGGCCGGCGAGGGCGACCTTTCGACGCCTGATTTCATCAACAATGCTGCCATGGCTGCACTTGCTGCCGGCGAGACGTTCTATACTTGGCAGCGCGGCATTCCCGAGCTTCGCCAGGCGCTCTCGGACTACTACGTCCGGCATTTCGACGTCTCTCTGTCGCCAGAGCATTTCTACGTGACCGGCTCGGGCATGCAGGCAATTCAGCTCTCCGTCCAGGCGATCACCTCGCCAGGTGATGAGATGATCTATCTGACCCCCGCCTGGCCGAATATTGCCGCAGCGCTGGAGATATCGGGCGCCCGCCGCGTCGGCGTGCCGCTCCAGTTCGAAAACGGCAAATGGACGCTGGACCTCGAACGGCTCGAGGCAGCAATCACGCCGAAGACGAAGGGCATGTTCATCAATACGCCGTCGAACCCGACCGGCTGGACCGCGACGCGCCAGGACCTCTCGGATATGCTCGCGCTTGCCCGCAAGCACGGACTCTGGATCATGGCAGACGAGATCTACGCGCTTTACTACTACGGTGGCGGCCGCGCGCCCTCCTTCCTCGATGTCAAGGAGGCGAATGATCGTATCCTCTTCGTCAACTCCTTCTCGAAGAACTGGTCGATGACCGGCTGGCGGGTCGGCTGGATCGTGGCGCCGCCGGAGACGGGGCAGGTCATCGAAAACCTGGTGCAATATTCGACATCGGGTGTCGCCCAGTTCATGCAGAAAGGCGCTGTCGCCGCGCTGAACGAAGGCGACGATTTCGTCCGCTCCAACATCGAAAGGGCGATCCGCTCGCGCGATATCCTTTGCGACACGCTCATCGCCACCAACAGGGTCGAGACGCTGAAGCCGGAAGGCGCGCTCTATGCCTTCTTGAAGGTCGACGGCATCGTCGACAGCCGCAAGGCAGCGCTCGACATCGTGGACAAGACAGGTGTCGGGCTCGCCCCGGGAACGGCCTTCGGCGAGGGCGGCGAAGCCTTCCTGCGCGCCTGTTTCCTGCGCAACCCGGGCCAGATCGCCGACGCAGCCGAACGCCTGAGCGATTATATCAAGCGTCTCTGACCGACTGGACAACTTGCCGTAGCAGATCCAAAGCCCGGCTCCGTGCCGGGCTTTTTGCTGCCGAAATAGCAGATCGATAAAACTTGAATAATTGTCGAAATGAGGGGCTAACCACGCAAGTAATCTTTGTGTTCCGAAGGAGTGCAAAGCGCCCTTTGATAGTCAAATCTGAAAGAAAGCGGGCCTCATATGCTTCCCGTACGAGTAGGCAGGGGTGCGAAGAATGGCGGTATTGGTAACAGGCGGCGCCGGCTATATTGGCAGTCACATGGTCTGGGCCTTGCTGGATGCCGGCGAGCAGGTTGTCGTCGTAGATCGGCTTTCGACTGGCTTTCGCTGGGCGGTCGCCCCGGCTGCGCGCTTCTATCTTGGTGACGTTGCAGACGAAGCCTTGATGCAGCGGATATTTGCGGAAAACGACATCGATTCCATCATTCATTTTGCCGGCTCCGCTGTCGTGCCTGAATCCATTGCCGATCCGCTGGCCTATTATGAAAACAACACGGTCAAGACGCGCTCGCTCATGGGCTCTGCCATCAAGGCCGGCATCCGCAATTTCGTCTTTTCGTCGACGGCGGCCGTCTATGGTCCCCAGGCCTCCTGCGAACCGGTTCAGGAAGCAGCGCCGCTCCGTCCCGAAAGCCCTTATGGCCAGTCCAAGCTCATGTCGGAAATGATGCTGCGGGACGCTGCGGCAGCCTATGATTTCAATCATGTCACGCTGCGCTATTTCAACGTTGCCGGCGCCGATCCCAAGGGTCGCACCGGACAGTCCACCGACGGCGCGACCCATCTCGTGAAAGTCGCCTGCGAAGCAGCTCTCGGCAGGCGCAGGCAGGTCGAGATTTACGGAACCAACTATCCGACCCATGATGGCACGGGCGTGCGCGACTATATCCACGTCACCGATCTGACCGATGCCCATCTGAAAGCTTTGCAGCGCTTGCGTGGCGGCGGTCATTCGCTCGTTGCCAATTGCGGCTATGGCATGGGCTGGTCGGTGCTTGACGTCTTGAACATGGTCACCCGCGTGCACGGTCGTGCCTTCAAGATCCACATGGCGCCGCGTCGGCCGGGCGATGCTGCCTGCGTCGTTGCAGATGCTTCGCTGGCGCGCCGCGAGCTTGGCTGGACGCCGAAATACAATTGCATGGAAACGATCGTCAGATCGTCGCTCGCCTGGGAAAACTATCTTGCCCATCGTTCGAACTTCGATCTTGGCGGCGCAGAGAAGGTCCTTGCAGCCGCAAATGCCTGAGTCAGGCCAGATGCCATTGTTGTTTGAAGTATAGATATTGCTGAGTATTAATTTGAGAAAAGAAGTTTTGCAGATGTGTAAATAATAGAGAACTTCCCTGTCGCGGAAGATAATATATTCAAAGACGTGCCGGTTGTGTAAATTTTTACTCCTGAAAAATAACTGAAAATCAAGTTTTCCGTGGTTTCATGATTATCGAGAGAGGGAAACCATGAAAAGTCTGCTTTCAGGTCTGCGTTTGCAGAAGGACAACCCGAAGTTCCTGTTGGCTCAGTACGACGCCCTGTCGGCACAGATTCCTATTCTCTACGTTCTCCTCGTGATCAACGCGCTATCCGTCGCGATTACCCATATTCATGCAGCACCGCTTTGGCTGGCACTCGATATCCCGGTTGCGCTGAGCGTTGTTTGCGTGTTCCGCATCATCTGGTGGCAGATGAACGGCAAGGGCCGTCTCGATGCCGAACGCGCCTACAAGGTGATGCGGCGGACCATCTACGTCTCAGGCGTTCTGACTGTTGGTTTCGGCGGCTGGGCGATCGCGCTTTACCAGTACGGCAACCCGTTTCAGCAGGGACAGATTGCCTATTTTCTTGTTGTCACAGGCATATCCTGCATCTTCTGTCTCATGCATCTGCCGGCGGCGGCCTTCGTGACGACGGCCATCACCTTCTCGATGATGGTGGTGGTTTTCATGTTTTCCGGCAATCCGGTCTTCCAGGCGACAGCCCTGAGCGTCATGTTTCTCGCCTATCCCTTCATTCGCGTGATCAACAGCTATTTCCAGAATTTTTCCGGTCTAGTCCGGCTGACGGAAGAGCTGGAGGAAAAGCAGAAGGAGGCCGAGCGGCTGAACCTGGTCAACAGCAGGAATGCGCTGCATGACCAGCTGACCGGCCTTGCCAACCGCCGCAGCTTCTTCCGCGAACTGCAGATTCTCCTTGAAGCGCATCCCGACCAGGCGCCGATCGTCGGCCTCGTCGATCTCGACGGTTTCAAGCCGGTCAACGACGTGTTCGGCCATGCTGCCGGCGATCAGGTGCTGAAGGAAACGGCCGCGCGATTTCAGGCGTTGATCGGCAGCCATGGCACGGTCGCACGCCTCGGCGGCGACGAATTCGGCGTGATCTTCCCGCGGGATATGAGCCGCGATGACGTGTCCGATAGGGGACACGCGCTCTGCGCCGCCCTGCGGCAGGCCTATGAGGTTCCGGGCGGCTCGATCCGTGTCTCCGGCTCATGCGGCATCGTCTATCCCGAGGGTGGCGGCCATACCGTAGAAGAACTCTATGAAAAGGCGGATCTGGCGCTTTATCAGGTCAAGAACAAGCGGAACGGTGGCGTCGAATTCTTCTCGGACGATCTCGAAACGATCCTGAAGCAGCGCCACCTCATCGAGCTGGAATTGCAGGGCGATGATTTCGCCAGGGAACTGAAGCTCGAATATCAGCCGATCGTCGACCTTGCCGATGGCCGCGTCGTCGGCCTGGAAGCGCTCGCCCGCTGGGACAGCGCTCGGTTCGGCCGCATCAGCCCGGATGCCTTCATTCCGGCGGCCGAGCGTACCGCCGTCATCGGCAAGATGACCCGCACGCTGTTTGCGCAGGCGCTTCAGGCGCTCGCTGTCATTCCCGCTCCGGTTCGCCTATCCTTCAACCTGTCGGCGCGCGATATCTGCGACCAGGAGACATCCATGGCGCTGCTGGCCATGATCAATGCCGCGACGGTCGATCCGAGGCGCATCGAGTTCGAGATCACCGAAACGGCGCTGCTGTCGGATTTCGATACGGCCTATGAAGTGATCGGCATGCTGCGTTCAGCCGGCATCACCATCGCGCTCGATGACTTCGGCACCGGCTTTTCAAGCCTCAGCCACATCCATCGGCTGGAATTCGACAAGATCAAGATCGACAAGAGCTTCGTCATGCAGTTCGAGCAAGACATGCGCTGCATGAACATCACAAGGTCCGTCGCTGACCTCTGCCACAATCTCGGCATCGCGTCGGTGGCTGAAGGCGTCGAGACGGCCGAGATCGCCAAGGCCCTCTATGCGTCAGGCGTTCGGCTGGCGCAGGGCTATCATTTCTCCCGGCCCCTGTCCCTCGACCGCGCAATCGAATTCGTGCGGCAGAACGAGGCCGGCACGATGCTGCCCAAGGCCGTCAACGCTTAGTCGGGCAGGATTGCCGAAGCCCGGCCGAGGAAGGCCGGGGCATTGCGTTCCACCGCTTCCACCAGAAAATCGATCACTGCCCTGACACGCGGCACATGCCTCAGATCGCGATGACAGGTGATCCAGTAGTGCCGCTTCAGATCGACCTCACCGGGCAGCACCATCTGCAGGTCAGGGTATCCGTCGGCGATGAAGTAGGGCAGAACACATAGGCCGAGCCCGTTTCGCGTTGCCGTCAATTGCGCAAAGATGCTGGAACTCTGGAATTGCGGCCGGATGCGCGGATGTATGTCGCCGAGATAGTCGAGCCCCGGCGCAAAGATCATGTCTTCGATGTAGCCGATGAAGGGATGATCGAGCAGATCTTCGCGACAGGTCACAGGTGGATTGACGGCCAGATAGTCCCGCGATCCATAGACTTGTAGATGGTAGTCGGTGAGCTTCTCCACGAAATAGGGGCCACCCTTTGGCTCGTCGAGCACCACGCCGAGATCGGCCTCCTTGCGGGACAGGGACATGATCTGCTGGATCGTCACGAGCTCGAGCGCAATGTTGGGATAGCGCGCGTTGAAATCCTGCAAAATCGTCGCAAAGAAGAAGTTGGAAAATCCCTCCGGCGCGCTGATGCGCACGACACCGCGCTGTGTGGTGGAGCCCGCCGCCAGATCGGCCTGAAGCCGCTCGGTTTCCTGCTCCATCCGCTCGGCGGTATCGACAAATCGCTGGCCCATGCTGGTCAGCACATAGCCGCGCGGATTGCGTTCGAAGAGCTTGACCTTGAGTGCGAACTCCAGCCGGTCGATGCGCCGGGAGACGGTGGCATGACTGCTGCGCAATTGCCGCGCAGCGGTCGAAAGCTGCCCCGTCCGCGCCACGGCGAGAAAGAATTGCAGATCGTCCCAGGTGAAATGCTGCGACCCGTTCATGCTCCTCCTCTGTTCAAAAATGAACAGACCCTGTTTGGAATTAATTGCAAACTATGCTTGCGTCAACGCGCGATTTCCTTGATCGTAATATTCTGAAAAGTCGTTTTGAGGAGAACGGCTGGTCAATTCTGAACAGATTCGCAATCTGCCAAATCTCTGGGAGGAGAGAAGTAATGCGAAAGAACATCATCGCGTCCCTGGCATTTCTGCTGGCCGGCAGCACCGCTGCTTTCGCCGCCGGCATCTCCGACAACGTGGTCAAGATTGGCATCCTGAACGACCAGTCGGGTGTCTACGCCGATTTCGGCGGCAAGTCTTCGGTCGAGGCTGCCAAGATGGCGGTCGAGGATTTCGGCGGCAAGGTGCTTGGTGCCCCGATCGAGATCGTCGATGCCGACCATCAGAACAAGCCGGACCTAGCCTCCAACATTGCACGCCAGTGGTATGATCAGGATCATGTCGACGCGATCATGGAACTGACCACCTCTTCCGTTGGCCTTGCCGTGCAGGCGCTCTCCAAGGATGAGAAGAAGATCACCATCAACACAGGCGCTGCCACTACTGACCTCACCGGCAAGGCCTGCACTCCCTACGGCTTCCACTGGGCCTACGACACGCATGCGCTTGCAGTCGGCACCGGCGGCGCCATGGTCAAGCAGGGCGGCAACAGCTGGTTCTTCCTGACCGCCGACTATGCCTTCGGTTATTCGCTGGAGCAGCAGACGAGCGATTTCGTCAAGGCAAACGGCGGCACGATCGTCGGCTCCGTCCGCCACCCGCTGTCGACCAGCGACTTCTCTTCCTTCCTGTTGCAGGCACAATCCTCCGGCGCCAAGGTGATCGGCCTTGCCAATGCCGGCCTCGACACATCGAATGCCATCAAGCAGGCGGCCGAATTCGGCATTACCCAGGGAGGCCAGCATCTGGCGGCTCTCCTCTTCACCTTGGCTGAAGTTCACGGCCTTGGCCTGCAGGCAGCGCAAGGGCTGACCTTGACCGAGGGCTACTACTGGAACCTCGACGACAAGAGCCGCGAATTCGGCAAGCGCTTCTTCGAACGCACCGGCAAGATGCCCAACATGGTCCACGCAGGCACCTATTCCGCCGTGACGCAATATCTGAAGGCGATCCAGAAGGCCGGGACGGATGACACCGAAGCTGTCGCCAAGGAACTGCACGAAATGCCGGTCGACGATTTCTTCGGTCGCGGCGGCAAGGTCGGCCCGAACGGTCGCATGATCCACGACATGTACCTGCTGCAGGTCAAGAAGCCTGAAGAAAGCAAGGCACCCTGGGATTACTACAACGTGCTCGCCACGATCCCCGGCAAGGATGCCTATATCGATCCCGCCAAGAGCGGCTGCCCGCTGGTCCACGGCTGATCGCTGCGATGGCTGTCTCTGCGGCCAACAACAACAGGGAACCGCGGGTGGTCTTGTCCGCCCGCGGCCTGAGACGCGATTTCGGTGGCTTCACCGCTGTCAGGAATGTCGATCTCGATGTGCACGATGCGAGCGTCCACGCGCTGATCGGGCCGAACGGTGCCGGCAAGACGACGGTCTTCAACCTCCTCACCAAATTCCTGCAGCCGACCCACGGCACGATCACCTTGATGGGAACGGATATTACCAAAACCCCGCCCGACAAAGTGGCGCGCATGGGCCTCGTGCGCTCCTTTCAGATATCGGCGGTCTTCCCGCATCTGACGGTGCTGGACAATGTGCGCGTCGCGCTCCAGCGGCCCAACAATCTGGCCCACCAGTTCTGGCGGCCACTCGCAGCGCTCGAAAGCCTCAACGATCGGGCGGACCAACTTCTTGGCGTCGTCGGGCTGACCAAGGAGCGTAATGCAGTGGCCGCCGATCTCTCCTACGGTCGCAAGCGCGTGCTGGAGATCGCCACCACGCTGGCGCTCGACCCGAAGGTGCTGCTCCTCGACGAGCCCATGGCCGGCATGGGACAGGAAGATGTGAGCGTCGTATCGGGCATCATCCGCGACGTCGCAAAGGATCGCGCCGTCCTGATGGTCGAACACAATCTCTCCGTCGTCTCCAATATCTGCCATCACGTGACCGTGCTGCAGCGGGGCGAGATCCTTGCCGCGGGCAATTACGCCACCGTCAGCAACGACGCGCGTGTCCGCGAGGCCTATATGGGCACGGAGGAGACGTGAGATGACGACGCTTCTCGAAATCCAGGGCCTCAATGCCTGGTACGGCGAAAGCCACGTGCTGCACGGAGTCGACATGAAGGTAGGCCAGGGTGAGACGATCACCATCCTCGGCCGCAATGGCGTCGGCAAGACGACGACGCTGCGCACCATCGTCGGCATCATCCGCTCCCGAAAGGGCACGATCAGCTTTGACGGAGCCGACATGATGCAGGTGCCGCTGCACAAGACCGCGCATCGCGGCATCGGTTTCGTGCCGGAAGAACGCGGCATCTTCTCCACCCTCAGCGTCTCGGAAAACCTGATGCTGCCGCCTGTTGTGGCGAAGGGTGGCATGACGCTCGATGAAATCTACGAACTCTTCCCCAATCTCTACGAACGCCGCAACAGCACTGGCACCAAACTCTCGGGCGGCGAGCAACAGATGCTCGCCATGGCGCGTATCCTGCGCACAGGCGTGCGCTGCCTGCTGCTCGATGAACCGACCGAGGGCCTTGCGCCCGTCATCGTCCAGCGCATCGGCGAGGTGCTGAAGAAGCTCAAGGAACGGGGCATGACCATTCTCCTCGTCGAGCAGAATTTCCGCTTTGCCAGCCGCATCGCCGATCGTTTCTATCTGATGGATCACGGCCAGATGGTAGCTGAATTCCCGGTCGGTGAACTGCCGGAGCGGATGGGGATGCTGCATAAGGTTCTGGGGGTGTGATGGTGGTGATCAGGGCTCTCGAATTTGCTGATGGCAAGACCCCTCCCCAACCCCTCCCCACAAGGGGGAGGGGCTTATCTGCCCTATCGTCCATGCTGCAATTGGGTCAAGGCCGCGCCACGAGTCTTCTCCCCCCTTGTGGGGGTCCGAAGGACGGGTCGAGACCGGTGGCTCGACCCCGGGACCGGCGGGCCAGAGAGGGTCTTTGTCATCGCATCGTGAAGAGAGCGGAGGCCGTAACGCCATGACGATGATCTTCGGCATCCCGCTGCAAGCATTCCTAGGCCAGCTACTGATCGGCCTCATCAACGGCTCCTTTTACGCCTTGCTCAGCCTCGGCCTTGCCATCATCTTCGGCCTGCTCCGGGTGATTAATTTCGCTCATGGTGCGCAATATATGCTCGGCGCTTTCGCGGCTTACCTGTTGCTTGCCTATACCGGCATCGGCTACTGGCCCTCGCTGATCCTCGCGCCGCTCATCGTCGGCATCCTCGGTGCGGTCGTCGAGCGGCTGTTCCTGCGGAGGCTGTACGATCTCGACCCGCTCTATGGCCTCCTCTTCACCTTCGGCCTGGCGCTCACGATCGAGGGCACCTTCCGTTACCTCTATGGAGCCTCGGGGCAGCCCTATGCGCCGCCATCCGCGCTTACCGGCGCCGTCAATCTCGGCTTCATGTTCCTGCCCATCTATCGCGGCTGGGTCGTCATCGTTTCGCTTGTCGTGTGCATCGGCACATGGCTTTTGATCGAGAAGACCAAGCTCGGCGCCTATCTGCGCGCTGCCACTGAAAATGCCGTCCTCGTTCAGGTCTTCGGCGTCAACGTGCCTGTTCTTCTGACCCTGACCTACGGGTTGGGCGTGGCACTCGCCGCTTTCGCGGGCGTGTTGGCGGCGCCGATCTATCAGGTGTCGCCGTTGATGGGGTCGAACATCATCATCGTCGTCTTTGCCGTCGTCGTGGTCGGCGGCATGGGGTCGATCATGGGGGCGATTGTGACGGGCTATCTTCTCGGCATTGCCGAGGGACTGACAAAGGTCTTCTATCCCGAAGCCTCGAATATCGTTATCTTCGTCATCATGGCGATCGTGCTTCTCCTCAGGCCCGCGGGTCTCTTCGGGCGGGATGCTTGATATGGCTGAGATGACCCATACGCTCAAATCGAAGGAACGCAGTCGCACGGCCATGTCGGTTCAGGCCGGCTTCCTGGTGACAGGCCTGTTGCTTCTTCTACTGGCGCCGTTCTTCGTCTACCCGATCTTCCTGATGAAGCTTCTTTGCTTCGCGCTCTTTGCCTGCGCCTTCAATCTGCTGCTCGGCTATACCGGCCTGCTCTCCTTCGGCCACGCGACCTTCTTCGGCGGTGCGGCCTATTTCACTGCCTATACGGTGAAATCTTGGGGCTTTCCGCCAGAGCTCGGCATATTGACGGGTGTCGCAGGCGCAGCCGTGCTCGGCCTTGTCATGGGCTTCCTCGCGATCCGCCGGCAGGGCATCTACTTTGCCATGATCACACTGGCCCTGGCGCAGATGTTTTCCTTCTTCTGCCTGCAGGCGAAATTCACCGAGGGCGAGGATGGCATTCAGTCGGTCCCACGCGGCCACCTCTTCGGCGTCATCGATCTCAGCAACACCAACACGATGTATTACTTCGTGCTCGCCGTCTTCATCATCGGCGTCTTGATCATCTGGCGCTTCATCAATTCTCCCTTCGGCATGATCCTGAAATCGATCCGCGAGAACGAGCCGCGGGCCATATCGCTCGGCTATTCCGTGGTGCGCTACAAGCTCGGCGCCTTCGTCATGTCGGCGGCGCTCGCAGGCCTCGCAGGTGCGGTCAAGGCGCTCGTCTTCCAGTTCGCCACGCTCACGGATGTCGCCTGGCAGATGTCAGGCGAGGTCATTCTTATGACCCTGCTCGGCGGCATCGGCACGCTGATCGGCCCGCTCTTCGGGGCGGCCTTCGTCGTCACGCTGGAAAACTATCTCGCCACCTCGGAATTCCCGGTGACGATCATCACGGGCATCGTCTTCATGGTTTGCGTCCTGCTCTTCCGCCGCGGCGTCATCGGTGAGTTCTACGCCTCGCGTCTCGGACGGAAGCTGGGGTTTGAATATCGTCGATGAGGCGGTGAACGGCGGAAAAATGGATCGCTACGACTACATCATCATCGGCGCCGGCAGTGCAGGCTGCGTGCTCGCCAACCGCCTGTCCGAGGATCGCAACAACCGCGTCCTGCTCCTCGAAGCCGGCGGCAACGACAACTACCACTGGATCCACATCCCGGTTGGCTATCTCTATTGCATCAACAATCCGCGGACCGACTGGTGCTTCACGACGGCGCCGGAAGCGGGGTTGAATGGCCGGGCGCTGAATTATCCGCGTGGCAAGGTGCTCGGCGGCTGCTCCTCGATCAACGGCATGATCTACATGCGCGGCCAGGCCCGGGACTATGATCTCTGGCGCCAGCTCGGCTGTACCGGCTGGGGCTGGGATGACGTGTTGCCCTATTTCACCCGCTCGGAGGATCACTATCGAGGCAAGGACGAGATGCACGGGACGGGCGGCGAGTGGCGCGTCGAGAAGGCGCGCGTCACCTGGGCCGTCCTCGACGCCTTCCAGGCGGCGGCACGTGAGGCGGGCATTCCGGAGACCGCGGATTTCAACCGCGGTAACAATGAAGGGTCGGGCTATTTCGACGTCAACCAGCGCTCCGGCATCCGCTGGAACACCGCCAAGGCCTTCCTGCGGCCGGCAATGAAGCGAGAGAACCTGACCGTCCTGACCAAGGCGCAGGCGCGCCGTCTGCTGGTCGAGGAAGGCATCGTAACCGGCGTCGAGTTCCAGCATGACGGCACCGCCAAGCGAGCCTATGCGGATAAGGAAACCGTGCTATCCGCCGGCTCGATCGGTTCGCCGCATATTCTGGAACTCTCCGGTATCGGCCGCGGCGATGTGCTCAGTGCGGCCGGCATCGATGTCGTGCGCGAGGTCAAGGCCGTCGGCGAAAACCTGCAGGATCACCTGCAACTGCGCATGGCCTACAAGGTCACAGGTGTGCCGACCTTGAACGAGAAGGCAACGAAGCTCATCGGCAAGGCAGCGATCGGGCTCGAATATCTCATGCGCCGCTCCGGCCCGATGGCGATGGCGCCGAGCCAGCTCGGCATCTTCACCCGCTCCGGTCCCGATAAGGAAACGCCCGACCTGCAATATCACGTGCAGCCCGTCTCGCTCGACAAGTTCGGTGATCCTCTCCATTCCTTCCCGGCAATCACCGCCAGCGTCTGCAATCTGAGGCCGGAGAGCCGCGGTTCGGTGCATCTGGCAAGCCCCGATTTTGCCGCCCAGCCGACGATCAGCCCGAAGTATCTTTCGACGCCCCGCGACCGCGAGATCGCCGTGCGCTCCATCCGGCTGACGCGAAAGATCGTCTCCCAGCCTTCCTTCGCCCGATTCAAGCCTGAGGAGTTCAAGCCCGGCCCCTCCTACCAGAGCGAAGCCGATCTGGAGCGCGCTGCGGGCGATATCGGCACCACGATTTTCCATCCGGTCGGCACCTGCCGCATGGGCAATGACCCGCAGAGCGTCGTCGATGTCAGGTTGAGACTGCGGGCCTTGGCCAGGCTCAGGATCGCCGATGCCTCGGTCATGCCATCAATCACCTCGGGCAACACCAATTCGCCGACGATCATGATCGCAGAGAAGGCAGCCGAAATGATCCTGGCCGACAATCGTTGAGCCCGGCGCTGGACAGATACTATGTAAGGCCCATGTCCTTGGGTAAGCGGGTCCTTGGGTAAGCGGGGCGTCGGACATAAAACGGAGCTTTGAAGGCAGATGTCACTTACGGAATCGGGCACCGACGACATCATCATCGAACGCAGCGGATCAGCGGGCGTCATCCGCCTCAACCGGCCGAAGGCGCTGAACAGCCTCACATTGCCGATGGTCGAGGCGATCAGTGCTGCCCTGCGGGCGTTCGCGATAGACAACACGATTGCCAGCGTCGTCATCATGGGCGAAGGCGGGCGCGGCTTCTGCGCCGGAGGTGACATCCGCGCACTTCACGTCAGCGGCCGCGATGGCACCGGCGATGCGAGCTCATTCTGGCGGGCGGAATTTCGATTGAACCATGCGATCGCCCATTATCCCAAACCCTATGTCGCGCTGATGGACGGCATCACCATGGGCGGCGGCGTCGGCCTCTCCTCCCATGGCAGCCACCGCGTCGTCACGGAGCGGACGAGGCTCGCCATGCCGGAAACAGGCATCGGCTATTTTCCCGATGTCGGTGCAACCTGGCTGCTGCCGCGCACGCGGGGAGAACTCGGGACCTGGATGGCGTTAACGGGCCTCGACATCAATGCGGCCGACGCCATCTATGCCGGCCTTGCCGACCATTGCGTGGCATCATCCGGCCTCACCGATCTGGTTGCCGCGATCGGCGACCTGCCGTCGGACGCTTCTGCAGCGCATGTGCATGATGTCATCGCCGGCAGGTCAGGCGAACCCGCAGATGGGAAGCTTGCCAACGCCAGGGCGCTGATCGATGCTGCTTTTGCCCATGACAGGGTCGAAGAAATATTGGCGGCTCTCGCCATGGCCCCAGAGGCTTTTGCCCAGGATACTTTGAAGGTCATCGCCACCCGTTCGCCGACCAGCCTGAAGCTGACGCTGCGGCTGCTGCGGGCCGGGCGCAGGAGCAAGAGCCTTGCCACATGCCTGGAGCGCGAACTCGGCGCTTGCCTGCAGGTCCTGCACAGCCCGGATTTCTACGAAGGCATCCGCGCGGCCGTCATCGACAAGGACCGCAATCCGAAATGGTCTCCCGCCAGCCTCGCAAAGGTGGATGAGGCGACGATCGATCGCTTCTTTGCGCAGAAGCCTAAGCTTTTTGAGAATCAGGACGGGAAGGAAAATCCATCATGACACGGATCGCATTCATCGGTCTCGGCAATATGGGCGGGCCCATGGCCGCCAATCTCGTCAAGGCGGGCCATACCGTCACCGGTTTCGACCTTTCCCACGACATGCTGGCCGCTGCCGAAAAATCCGGCGTGAAGCCCGCCAATATGCTGACTGACGCGATTGCCGATGCGGAGGTCGTGATCACCATGCTGCAGAAGGGCGCGCAGGTCCTGACCGTCTGGGGCGATATCACCCGCTCGCCGGCCAAGGACACGCTTGTCATCGATTGCTCGACGATCGATGTCGACAGCGCCCGGCAGGCTCACGCCATGGCCAAACAGGCGGGATGCCTTTCGCTGGACGCCCCGGTCTCGGGCGGCACGGGCGGTGCGACGGCGGCGACACTCACCTTCATGGCCGGCGGCTCGGAGGAAAGCTTTGCGCGCGCCAAACCGCTTCTGGAAGCCATGGGCAAGAAGATCGTCCATTGCGGCGACGCGGGCGCCGGCCAGGCAGCGAAGATTTGCAACAACATGATCCTCGGCATCTCGATGATCGGCGTCTGCGAGGCCTTCGTGCTCGGCGAGAAGCTCGGGCTCTCGCATCAGGCGCTGTTCGACGTCGCCTCGACCTCCTCGGGCCAGTGCTGGTCGATCAATACCTATTGCCCGGTTCCAGGCCCGGTTCCGACCTCGCCGGCCAACAATTCCTATAAGCCCGGCTTTGCGGCGGCGCTGATGCTGAAGGATCTTCGGCTGGCGCAGGAGGCGGCCCTATCGAGCGGCGCGGCCACGCCATTGGGTGCCGAGGCTGCCCAGCTTTTCTCTCTGTTCGAGAAACAGGGCAATGGCGCGCGTGATTTCTCCGCCATCATCGAGATGTTTCGGGAGCGGATTTAAGGACTGGAGGAGGCTTGCGGCAAATGCTACCATAGATAGCTATTTCCTCAGGAGGCCGATGCTGTTCATGCCGACACCCCAATGAGCGAGTGGGATAAGCAAATATCCGGAATGCCTGTCAGTCAGACATTCCCCTTCGATCATATGAAAGCATGTCTTCGCACCGGCAGGTTGTTGACGTCGATCACCTGGGCCTCGATCATTGCGGCCTGCGCGCTCTTCCTCTCCGCGATGCTGTCCAGCGAGGCGTATGCATCGCTCTATCTCTGGCGTATACCCTACTTTGCCGCGATTGCCGCAACGACCGGCCTCGCTGACTATTATGTCAGGCTCGAAACCAGAGAGCTATGGACGGAAATCTATGCCGGCACCAAGTGGCTGACGCCTGCTGGGGAAATCGGGACAGCGATCAAGGCAAATGCCAACGGGAGAAGCGTAGAACTCGACTTCAACGACCCGTTTCCCGTTGTGATACCTGTGGTCATGTTGTCGGCAGTCGAGCATTCGCCCGATAAGGCTGCATTGATCGCTGCAAGTGGAAGGTTGAAGCTGCTCCGGAACAGGATGAGGCGGCGTTTATTCTACGCTTGTCTTGCTTTCGACGTCGTTGCTGGCGTCTTCGCATTTTCATGCGCAGACCCTGCGCTTCCGCCTGCAGTGGCCGCCGCCATTGCCCTTGCCATTTCGCTGTGGCTCTTCGGCTGGCAATTTTGCTTTCTCGTCGAACCGACCAGAACCGGCTACCCGGACAAGACCCTCCTGGAGTTTTCCGCTCGCAGATGGAGGACGAACTATGGGGAAATCGGCTCTGTCCGCTGGGTCACGATAACGGAACAGGAAGGAGCAGCCGATAAGGTCATGATTGTCCTGAAGCTTTCCAATGGCATTGCGGCACGCTTCAATCAGAAAGACCTCACCGTCGTCGAAGAGCCCATCGTATCCTCGTCGCTGCCTGCGACAACTTGAGGGTGGGGACCGCTTTCTGGGACGAGAAAATATTTGCTACGGAATTGCCGGAAATTAGAAGGTCCCACAATCGCTATGAGGCTCGTTACCAGATATTGTCCATCAGGCTACTAGACAATCCAAATTCACCGGACGTAAGCTAAGAACGATGATGGACGCCAAAACAGAGAAAGCGATCGTGATCCTGATCTGCCTCGGAACGATCGCGTCGATGATCATGGCTTTCGCGTGAATATGGAGGGGGCGGACGAAATGCTTTACGATCCAGAAATCTCTCGATCTCTGTGGCCACTGCCTTTCCGCCGGCAGTCGTGGGGAACAGTGATTGCTCTTGTGTCAGCCATCGCGGTGGCCGGGATCATATGCGAGAATCTGCCCAGCGCCTTGGTTACCGGGCGAAGCGTATCGCCGGTTTCGTCGAACCACGCGGCGAATTGACGGGGTCAGACCGTCGCAAGACAAGCCTAGACCGAAACGGTCAAATCCACCGGCTGCACGAAGGACAGGGGCGCAGTTGCCGAGGCCGTCTGCGGCTGGATAAGCCAGGCACCGAGTGCGGCCAGTGCTGCGCAAATGAAAACGGCCAGAATCGCCTTTTGAAAATAACGCCGCCGTTCGAGCTTCAAGTCTTCTTCATATTCCATCTTCATCTCCTTCGTCAGACACATGCCTGACGAATGGAAGGCCGGTTTGATTGGGAGTTCGGCCATTCTGCAGGGAGCGCTCAGTCTTTTGAGCGTTCGAGTGACAATCTGCGGTTAGTTTATCCGTTTTACATGAACGTAATCCGAACGAGCCGACGCCGAAGCAGAGAAAATCGCGGACGCAATGCGACTTCCTGTCGCTTCAATGGCCCGCGGGAGCGGCGCGATAGGCTTCCCGGCCGGCGACCCAGGTGCGACGTACTGCGGGGACAGCGCCGTCCGGCCAATCGATCAACACGAGATCCGCCCGCTTGCCGACTTCGATCACGCCACGATCGGAAAGCCCGGACGCGCGCGCCGGATTGCCGGAAACGAGCTGCCAGAGCGCATGGAGCGGTGCCACGGCATCGGCCTTGAGCCGCGCCAGGCCGAGCAGCATCGCCGGGTAATAATAGTCCGATGCGAGAATGTCGCAGAGGCCCTCGCGGATCATGTCGGCGGCACCGATCGAAGCGATGTGGCTGCCGCCGCGCGTCGCGTTCGGCGCCCCGAAGACGATGAAGTCGCCAGCGTCGCGGGCGGCCTGCGCCACCCTCTTGTTCATCGGGAATTCGCTGATCCGCGCGCCCCGGAGGCGGAAGAAATCGCGTGTCTCGATCTGGCTGTCGTCATGCGACAACATCGGCGCGTCGACGGCCTGACCGAGAGTGGCCACTTCCTCGATCGCAGCGGGCACCTGCGGCCGGCGCTCCCACATGCTCCGGACGAGCGCGACCATATCGGATACCGGGATCTTCGCCCGCTTGGCGCGTTCCGTCATCTTTTCCGCAAATGCAGGCGTTTCGGGATCGACCGTCGGGAAGGCCGGATCGAAATCGAACGGCCGTTCCTGGAGCGGTATCGAGGGATGCAGCATGACCATCGATGTGTGGTCGTTGAAGGCGATCGACGGCTTGCGCGGACCGGCAAGCGCCTCGCGGATAAGGTCGATAGCCTCGAAGCAGAAGGTTTCCCAGCGCAGCTGCACGCGATTGTCCACGGTCAGCCGCGGGGCGAGTGCGTCGAGTGCGCGGACGATGGCATAACCGTTTTCCACCGACCGAAGCCCCGGCTCCCAGCTCAGCGTCAGGGCGTGGTAGGCGGTCGCAATGCCGTTGGCGGCAAGCTGGCGGTCCGTTTCGAGCAGCGCGGGGGCAACCGGGAGCATGGTGCCGGGACGCGGCATGACCTGCCGTTCGAACGCGTCGCCATGAATATCCACGAAAGCCGGGGCAAGCAGATGGCCACGTCCGTCAACAATATCAGCTCCGTCGCGGGCACCGTCGATCGCTGTGATCCGGCCATTTTCGATGCGAACAGAAGCGGGTTCCAGACGGTCGCCGAACACCACGGTCGCGCCCTCGATGATCACTGCCGAATTGTTCTGCATCTGTCTCGTTCCCGCAAAAAAGAAGAGGCGCAGCAGCCAAGTCCCACGACAGGCTGCGCGCCGCGGGCTGCTTCTACCCAGCCGATATGACAGATTTGAGAAGGTGACGCAGAGGCACGCGCCTTATTTTGATGTCCTACCCCGGCGTGACGGCCAAGCCTTCACCGGCTCACGGACCGGATTAGCGATGGCCGTCAGATCACACGATCTCGCACGACAGCCTCGCATGGCAGAAGCCTGTCGACCTCATCGAGTTCCTTGGCGTGATGGGCTCCCCATTCGATGAGTGAATCAAGGATAGGCCGCAAACTTTCGCCAAGCGGGGTGAGCAGGTATTCGATGCCTTGAGAACTGCCGGCAGAAGGCTGTCGGCTCACCATCCCATGTTCCTCGAGCACTCGCAGCTGCTCAATCAGGACTTTCTGGGAAATGCCTGCAATGCGCGTCTCAAGCTCGCAGGTGCGTTGCGGGCCATCCAGCAGTGTGTAAAGCAGAACCGCCTTCCAGCGCCCGGAGATGACACCCAGCGTGCGCTCGACCGGCAAGCCCGGCAGTCTCTTGATGATGTTCATGTGTCACCACTGACCAAAGCGTGTGTAGATTGGGATAGCCGCCAATAGATAAATCTTCGACCGGCAATAACCGAAGGAGTATTTATGGTGAGCCTGTTCGAATCTCAATGGCTGGGCGGTACCGTTCAGCTGAAGAACCGTATCGTCATGCCGCCCATGACACGCACGCGGACATCCGATGGCGACGTCCCCAATGCACTGATAGCCACCTATTACGGGCAAAGAGCCACTGCCGGCCTGATTGTCGCTGAGGTAGCCGACGTTGCCCCATCCAGCAAAGGCTACGCCAAGACGCCCGGCCTCTATACGGATGCTCAAATACAGGGCTGGCGTCTTGTGACCGATGAAGTGCATCGCAAAGGCGGCACGATATTTTCGCAGATATGGCATGTTGGCAGAATGGCGCATCCGTCGCTCATGCCAAACGGCGAAGCCCCTTGGGGCGTGACCGAGCAGCCGGCCGAGAATTCGGATGTGTTTGCCCACGATGCCGAGGGCAAGTTGGGCTACATGCGCGCAGGCAAGCCGCGACGCCTCGAAACGGAAGAAGTATCGGCCCTGGTCGACACCTTTGCCCAGGCCTTCGCCAACGCGCGGCTAGCCGGTTTCGACGGGGTCGAACTGCATGCAGCCAACGGCTATTTGTTGGAGCAGTTCATGAACTCGGCCCTCAACACGCGCACTGACCGCTACGGAGGCCGTAGCGTGGAGGATCGCACGCGGCTCCTGATGGAAGTTGTCGACGCGGCGGTGCGTGAGCTGGGTCCCGGGCGAGTTGGCGTTCGCCTCTCACCCTTCGGCTATTTCAACTCCATGCCCGAGGACCCTCTCGCCGAGGAGACACTGCTCTACGTTTCCAAGCAACTGGGTCGCCGTGGTGTCGCATACATTCACCTGCTCTACGAACTGATGCCCACGGGCAATATGGAGACTGCCGAGTTCGAAAAGCACCACATCGACCACGCCGTGCTTGCCAAGGTTCGGGCGGCGTTTCCGGGCACAATCATCTGGTGCGGCGGCTTCACCAGCCGCGAGCAGGCTGAGGACGCGCTGGGCACCGGTCTGGTGGACATGATCGCCTTCGGCAGGCCTTATATCGGAAACCCGGATCTCGCCGAGCGTCTTAGGCATGGCTGGCCGCTGGCCGTGGCGGATCGGTCGAGCTATTACACCCGACGCGGTGAGGTGGGTTTCACGGACTTCCCGGTCTATTCGGGCGATAGCGCCGTGCAGGGCGCAGCCTGACCGCAGGATGAAGCTTGCGTTCGGGCCGGATAAATCCGCCGACGTCTGCTGATTACTGACATTTGCTGGCGAATCCCTGCTCAGGGGTTCGCGAAATCGAAGCGGCTACCGCCACATCCCTCTCATGCGGGCGCCGACGTCAACGCGGACCTGGCGTGCCTGGGCGATAGCAGCGGATTCCGAGCTGACTTTCGGCCAGCCGCAGACCTCGAAGAACTGCAGCAGCGTCGCCGGAATGAAGCGGGTGCGTGAGGCGTAGACATGCCGGTCGCCCTGCGCATTCTGTCCGTGGGTGAAGAAGCGCTGCGGAGCGACAAGATGCAGGCTGTCTTTTGCCCGCGTCATGGCGACATAGAGCAGCCGGCGTTCTTCCTCGATCTCGCTGGACGAGCCGACCGCGAGATCGGCCGGGATGCAGCCGTCGACGACGTTGAGCATGAAGACCTTTGTCCATTCCTGGCCCTTGGCGGAATGGATGGTCGAGAGGATGAGGTAGTCCTCGTCGAGCAGCGGAACGCCGGCCTGGTCGCTGGTGGCGTCGGGCGGGTCGAGCGTCAGCTCGGTGAGGAAGCGTTCGCGCGAGGCATAGCCGGCGGCGATCTGCTCCAGCTGGATCAGGTCGGCAAGCCGCGTTGAAGCATCCTCGTGCATGCGCTCCAGATGCGGCTCATACCATTGCCGCACCAGCCCGATTTCCGCCGGCCAGCCGGCCTTGCCACTCTTCACCTCCTGCAGGGTCGAAACGAAGGCGGTCCAGTCGTCGCCCGTGCGTGGTGGAGCGGGAATATCTGACAGAGCCGCAAGCGGGCTCGGCTCTTCGCCCATGCGATCGAGGACGCGCTGGGCTGTCGAGGGGCCTACGCCCGGCAGCAGCTGCATCAGCCGGAAGCCGGCGACGCGGTCGCGCGGGTTCTGGGCAAAGCGCAACGCGGCCAGCATGTCCTTCACATGAGCGCTGTCGAGGAATTTCAAGCCGCCGAATTTGACGAAGGGAATATTGCGGCGAGTGAGCTCCACTTCCAGCGGCCCGCTGTGATGCGATGCGCGGAAAAGCACGGCCTGTTGTTTCAGCCGGATGCCTTCCTCGCGGTGATCGAGCACCATGTCGGCGACATAGCGCGCCTGGTCCGTCTCGTCGCGCACCGTCACCAGTCGTGGCCGCTCGGCCGACTGCCGCTCGGTGCGCAGGTTTTTGGTGAAGCGTTCCGAGGCAAGGTCGATGACGGCATTGGCGGCAGCCAGGATCGGCTGCGTCGAGCGGTAGTTGCGATCGAGCGTCACGACATTGGCCGCAGGCGTGAACGAGGTCGGAAAATCGAGGATGTTGCGCACCGTTGCCGCACGGAACGAATAGATCGACTGCGCGTCGTCACCGACGACGGTCAGGCCCTGGCCATCAGGCTTCAGCGCCATCAGGATCGAGGATTGTAGCCGGTTCGTGTCCTGATACTCATCGACCATGACGTGATCGAAGCGGCCGCCGATATCCTCTGCGATCAGCGGCTCCTGCATCATGTGCGACCAGTAGAGCAGCAGGTCGTCGTAATCGAGAATGTTCTGAGCCTGCTTGGCCTCGACATAGGCGGCGAAGAGATCGCGAAGCTGCTTTTCCCAGGTGGCGCACCAGGGAAAGGCATGGCGCAGGATCTCTTCCAACGCCGCTTCCGAATTGACGGCGCGCGAGTAGATGGCGAGGCACGTTCCCTTCGTGGGGAAACGGCTTTCCGTCTTGGAGAAGCCGAGATCGTGCCGCGCAAGGTTCATGAGATCGGCGCTGTCTTCCCGGTCATGGATGGTAAAGGCGGGGTCGAGACCGATCTGTTCGGCATAGTCGCGCAGCAGCCGCGCTCCGATGCCGTGGAAAGTGCCGCTCCAGGAGAGCGCATCGGCCATGATGCCGGCATTCGGTCCGAGCACCTGTGCACAGATCCGCTCGACGCGCCGTCCCATCTCGGCAGCCGCGCGGCGGGAAAAGGTCATCAGCAGGATGCGGCGTGGATCGGCGCCCTTGAGGATCAGGTGCGCGACGCGGTGGGCGAGCGTATTGGTCTTGCCCGAACCTGCACCGGCGATGACCAGCAGCGGTCCGGCAACATGCTGCCCCTCGATCCCGGTGCCGTGCTCGACAGCCATGCGCTGTTCCGGGTTCAATTTTTCCAGGTAGGCCGCGCTCATCATTTCTCCTGACCGGCTGGATGGTCGACCCCGATGGAAGCCGCAGAAAAGCGAATCAGCCCTTTAGTGCATAGGAATGTTCGACGAATGTTCCAGAATAATCAAAGCTGTCAAGAAGGCCGCGTGGTTTGACGCGGCGCAACAATGGAACGTGAGGGGGAATTACATACGTTTACAACGCGACTTGGACAGGATAGCCTTACATTCCGTTGGACTGTCGACCGCAAGGGACGCTTCCGCATGAACGACACTATCGCAGTTGGACTGCGCCAGCCCGAGGGGCCGGTCGCGCTGCTGGATGGACGTATCGCTTTCGTTGAGCTGGAAGACAGTCGCCGTAGCTTGTCTCTCATTGAAAATGACGGTTCCCTGCGCGAAATCTGTCGCCCGGGTGGCAGACCGTCCGGGCTTGCGGTGGATGGTGACGGCTGCTTCTGGGTGGCCGGCGGCCCTGAAAATTCCGTCGTGAAAATATCGCCCGAAGGTCAGGTTCTGCAGACCATCGAGGGGGCTGCCGACGGCCCGTTTCTTTTTCCCCACGGCCTTGCCTTCGGTCCCGACGGCCTGCTTTACCTGACGGATTCGGGTGTCCGCGTTTCCGACCTTGTGGACGGCACGGATATCAGAGCCGATTTCATCGATGCTTCCTATAATGGCCGTGTCTACCAGATCGATCCGATTGAAGGACGGGTGCTGAGGGTCCTAGCGACGGGCCTCCTGCTCGCTAATGGCATCGCCTTCGATGCGGAAGGGCTGCTGTATTACAGCGAGACGCTGACGGGAAATATCTATCGCCAGATCGTTGGCGGACGTCAGGAAGTATTTGCCCATCTGCTGCAATCGCCAATCACGGATCAGTTGAAGGGGCCATGCGGCATAGCCTTCGACCGCAACGGAATTCTCTATTGCGCCATGTATGGGCAGGGGGAAATTTCGCTAGTCGATCAAAGCGGTAAGATGATTGGTCACATCAGGACCAACGGCGCGCGGCCAGGCAATATCGCTTTTGCGCCTGACGGCAAATACGCCGTCATCACGGAACAGGAGCACGGCGCGATCGAGCGAATTCCCGTACCCCGTCCGGGCTTGCCGTTGCACATGCCTTCCCTGGACTGACACCCGGCGAGAAGCCGGAGGAGCGTGCCCGGATGCCGGGCACGCCATTCCCATCAAACTGCCGTTATTCCGCAGCCGGGATCTGCTTTGTATCCTTCGCAGCCTTGGCCTCGGTCGGCTTTTCGTCGTTTGCCGCGGCGGAATGGCTCGCATGGCGGCGACGCCAGTCACCGAGGAAGAGCAGAATCGGCGCTGCGATGAAGATCGACGATGCGCCGGCAACGAGGATGCCGAAGGCCATCGGGATCGCGAAGCTCGATACTGCGCTGCCGCCCCAGATCGCCATCGGCAATAGCGAGAGGAAGGCCGTGGCGTTGGTGTAGAGGCTTCGCGCCAGGGTCTCGTTGATCGACTTGTCGATGATCTCGCGCAGCGGCATCGACTTGTAGAGACGCATGTTTTCACGCATGCGGTCGTAGACGACGACCTTGTCGTTGACAGAATAGCCGACCATCGTCAGGAGAGCGGCGATCGCCGTCAGGTTGAAGTCCAGACCGGTGATGGCGAAGAAGCCAACCAGTTTGGTAACGTCGAGCACCAACGTCGCGATGGCGCCGACGGCAAACGGCCATTCGAAGCGGAACCAGATGTAGAACAGCATCGCAAAGCTTGCGATGACGACCGACAGGATACCCGCCCAGGCAAGTTCGCCCGAAACCTTCGGACCGATGACATCGGTGCCTTCGACCGTCGCCGTCGGATCGATCTTCGCGACTTCGGCCTTCAGCTTGGTCACTGCAGCTGTCTGGGCTTCTTCACCGCCGTCCTGACGCTGGGCGCGGACGAGGATGCTGTTCTTGTCGCCGAAGGACTGCAGCGTGATTTCGCCGAGGCCGAGCGTGTCCAGGCCCTCGCGGAACTTAGCAAGATCCGCCGCGTCCTGGGTCTTGACCGACATCTGGATGCCGCCGCGGAAGTCGACGCCATAGTTCAGGCCCGGATGGATGAACAGGATGATGGAGGCGATCGACAGGAGCGCCGAGACGCTGACGCCGAAAAAGCGCGCCTTCATGAAGTTGATGTGCTTGTCATAGGGGCTGAAGGGGATCAGCGGCCTGATGTTGAGCACCTTCAGCTTCATGCGGCGGGTGATGCCGATCATCGCGACGCGCACGAAGGCAACCGAGGTGAACATCGAGATGATGAGGCCGAGACCCATTGTCACGGCGAAGCCGCGAACCGGGCCGGAGCCGAAGTAGAACAGGATGCAGGCGGCGATCAGCGCCGTCATGTTGCCGTCGATGATGGTCGAATAGGCCCGGCGGAAGCCGGTATCGATGGCCGCAAAGGCGCTCTTGCCCTTGCGCGTTTCTTCGCGGATGCGTTCGTTGATGAGAACGTTCGCGTCGACTGCGAGACCGATGCCGAGAACGACACCGGCGATGCCAGGCAGCGTCAGCGTCGCACCGACGAGTGTCAGGGCCGAGAAGGTCAGGATCGTGTGGATGAGCAGGGCCACGTTGGCCAGGATGCCCCACGTTCCGTAGAGAACGAAGATGAAGAGGGCGACGAGGACAAAACCGACGATGCCGGAATAGATGCCCATCTTGATCGCATCGCTGCCGAGGTCGGCGCCGACGGTGCGTTCTTCGATGACGGTGAGCTTGGCGGGCAGGGCGCCGGCGCGCAGCAGGGCTGCGAGCGTGGTGGCGCTGTCGGCCGTGAAGCTGCCGGAAATCTGGCCGGAACCGCCGGTGATCGGCTCGCGGATGACAGGCGCGCTCAGCACCTTGTTGTCAAGCACGATGGCGAAGGGCTTGCCGACATTCTGGCGGGTGATCTCGGCAAAGCGGTTCGCACCGGCGCTGTCGAAGCGGAAGGTGACGAGCGGCTCATGCGTATTCGGGTCGAAGCTGACGCGGGCATCCGACAGACGGTCGCCGGAAAGTTCGACGCGGTCGAGCACCGGATAGCTGTTGCCCTTTTCGTCCTTCATGACGGTAACGCCAGGACCCGGATTGTTGAGGTCGCCCGTATCGGCCAGCATATGGAAGGACATCTTGGCGGTCGAGCCGAGCAGTTCGCGCAGGCGGCTGGGGTCCTGGGTGCCCGGAAGCTGGACGAGGACGCGGTTGCTGCCGATGCGCTGGATAGTCGGTTCTGCAACGCCCACCTGGTCGACGCGCTGGCGAATGACTTCAAGGCTCTGCTGCACGGCGGAATCGACGTTCGCGGCGATACCGGCCGGCGAAAACGCAACGGTCACAGCACTACCGTTCGGCGTGATCGTCAGATCGGACTGACCGGCGCTGAGGCCTGTGGTAACCGGGTTCGCGAGAGTCTTGAGCTGCTCGATGGCAGCATCGCTCTGCGACGGGTCGTTCAGGGTGACGACGATCTGGTCCTTGTTGAGGATGATCGACTTCGTCTGGATGTTCTTCTCGCGCAGGACGCGGCGAGAATCCTGGAGCAGCGTCTGCAGCCGCTCATGGGTCAGATCGTTCTGGTCGACTTCGAGAACGAGGTGGGAACCACCGCGAAGGTCGAGGCCGAGGGAGACCTGGTTATGCGGCAGCCAGGCCGGGATACGGTCTAGCGTCGACTGCGGAAGCACGTTCGGCAGGGCGATGAAGAGGCCAAGCACGATGATCACCGTATAGGTGAGCACCAGCCATGGTGAGGTGCGCATGTTGTTAATCCTTCAATACGCTTGTGCCAGCGATACTGTCGCTGGCGGCGTTGTCTGTCGTCATGTCTGAAATGCGCCGCATGGGGCGCGCACGTAAGCTCAGCCTACGAAAACCGGCGGCGCGCGCGCCAGATAGGCACGCGACGGAATGGAGGCCGTCGGGGAGGCATCGGCATAGTCATGGGCCGATGCGGGAGGGTTGAGAAGCGAAAGCGAGGGCGGCGCGGGAAGCAGCGCGCTCGCGCCCTCATGCCACGTTCCCTTCGGCGCTGCGTCGCGCTCAGCAGCAACAATGCCGCGCGCCGTATCGCGTAGCGACAGATAGAGCGGCTGGGTGCTCTTGCCGGCTGCAAAGGAGCTCGTCTCGGTGTTGAGGGCCGCTCCAAACCCGCCGCCAAGCGCAAAGCCGATATAGGCGAAGAAGGCGACGACGAGCGATGCGATCACCCGCGGCACGGCGCGGGGCGTCTCATGGCTGTCCATCTCTTCGCTATCGGCAAAGCCGGGTTCGAACGGATCCAAGGGTTGAAGCGACCTTATTCTTTTGCGGAAACGGTGACCGGTTCATCCTCCATGATACCAGCCCGTCCCTCATCTTCATAGTGCGGCCTGTCATGATGCACTTGAGCGAGCCGGTCAACCATGCCCATTGCAATTTCTCGCTCGCCCATGATTACGGTATCGGCGCCGTAGCGCTTCAATTCTTCAACCTCCGCGTCGGAATGTGCCCGCGCTACGATCAATATCGAGGGATTGATCGCGCGTGCGCGTTCGGTCACATGGCATGCCTCGAAGGCATTCGGAATGGCGACCACGAGGCTTCGGGCGGCGGCGATATTGGCATAGGCAAGGACCTCGGCCAGTGCCGCATTGCCCGATATGGCCTCGATGTGGCTATCTCGCAACTCGGCGATCCGCTTGTCCGAATCCTCGACGACGACGAAGGGCGTACCCGACGATCTCAGGCTCTGGCCGACGATGCTGCCGACCCGTCCATAGCCGATCAGGACGACATGACCGGAAAGCATGGTGGGATGAGGTTCGTCTGCTGTGGTTTCCGCATGAGCAGGGGTGGCCGGCGCACTTTCCGTACCGCTCACGGTATCCGGGACAGCTTCGGCTTCCAGATCGTGCCGTGCGATGCCTCTCTTCTCGAGACCTTGCTTCAGCCGGTCACAAATGAAGAAGATCAGCGGGTTCAGGATGATCGAGATGATCGCACCGGCGAGGATCAGGTCGCGGCCTTCGGGTGGCAGCAGGCCGAGATCGACGCCCAACGCCGCCAGGATGAAGGAGAATTCGCCGATCTGGGCAAGGCTCGCGGAGATCGTCAGTGCGGTGCTAAGCGGCTTGCGGAAGGCAAGCACGATAACGAAGGCAGCCACCGACTTGCCGATAACGATGATGAAGACTGTCGCAAGCAGCGTCACCGGATCGTTGACGATGATGTTCGGATCAAACAGCATGCCGACGGAAACGAAGAAGAGCACGGCGAAAGCGTCGCGCAGCGGCAGGCTCTCCTGGGCGGCGCGATGGCTGAGTTCGCTTTCGGCAAGCACCATGCCGGCGAAGAAGGCGCCAAGCGCCAGCGAGACGCCGAAGAGCTTGGATGCGCCGAATGCGACGCCGAGCGCGATCGCCAGTACGCCGAGGCGGAACAGTTCGCGCGACCCGGTATGGGCGATGCGATGCATCGTCCAGGGAATGACGCGGCGACCGAAAACCAGCATCAGCGCGACGAACAGCACCACCTTCAAAAGCGTCATGCCGATGATGCCGCCGATGCCGAGGTCCAGGCCAAGCATCCGGTTGAGAGCTGCCGACAGCGGCTCGACGGCCCCGTGCCCATCGCCTGAAATGCTGGCGGCAGCCGGGATGAGCACCAGCGCCATCACCATGGCAAGGTCTTCGACGATCAGCCAGCCGACGGCGATCTTGCCGCGATCGGTTTCGACGAGGCGCCGTTCTTGCAGCGCTTTCAGCAGGACGACGGTCGAGGCGACCGAGAGCGCCAGGCCGAAGACGAGGCTGCCGCCGGTCGACCAGCCAAGGATCTCGCCGAGACCCCAGCCGAGCAGGGTGGCAAAGGCGATCTGCACGATCGCGCCGGGAACGGCGATACCGCGTACGGAGAGCAGATCCTTCAGCGAGAAATGCAGGCCGACGCCGAACATCAGAAGGATGACGCCGATTTCCGCGAGCTCCGGCGCAAGGTTCTGGTCGGCGACATAACCGGGCGTATGCGGCCCGACCAGCACGCCGGCGATGAGATAGCCGACCAGGGGCGGCAGCTTCAGCCGGTTGGCGATGGCGCCGAAGATGAATGCCAGCACTAGACCGCCAACAATCGTTGAAATCAGAGGCGTGTCATGCGGCATTGAATTCTCCCCGAAGCTTGAGACCGTTCTGACATATGATTTTCGCGGCCCACTTGAAGTGGTGGCCGTTCATTCATTCGGCTGACGCTGTCTCCGAGGGAGGGGCGAGACAGGTCGGTGTTACGCGATAGGCATAGAGTGTCTTGCCGCGCATATAACCGAATTCCGGCTTCCATGTCTTGACCATTTCGTCCGCTCCTGCAGAGCATTCGAACGGCGAGGTCGAGACATATAGGACATTACCGCCCGTATTTGCTGGAAGCGGAAAGTTCTGCTCATAGTAGCTTGACGGGAAACCGCCGAGATTGCGGGCATAGATATGATAGGGCTTGCCCTTCAGCGTATAGAAGAGGTCGGCAAGAATATCGCGATCCTGGGCGACGATCGTGTCGAGATGCGCGTCGTTCGCAATACCCGCGATGTCAAGGCTGATCGCGCTGCGGCCCATATAGCGCTTCATCACGAGATCGCCATTGGGCAGCTTCAGGTCTGCGGCAAAGACGGTGAGGATGGGCAGGAGCACCGCCGGAATGCCGTTGATGATGACGGAGGTGACCAGCCCGCGCTTCGTTGCGCGCAGCAACCAGACCGCCAGGATCGTGCCGGCGACATAGGCTGTGACTGCCCAGTTGGCATAGGCCTTGGCGAAGAAGGCCTGCAGGGTGATTAGGATGACCACGGGCATGGATAGCCAGACGAGCAGCGTTTCCCTGTCGTTTGCCTCGCCGCGGATCATCCGCCAGGCGCCCCAGAGCATGGCAAAGAAGACGATGGGACCGACGACGCCGAATTGCGCCAGGAAGAATTCGATGGCGCCAACGAGATGAAGCGTCGAGCCGCCGCCCTTGCCGCCACTCCAATGCGCAATGCTTTCCGTATGGCGCACCGTTGCAATATCATGCGTCAGGTTCCACCAGAGGTTCGGTGAGACGATGATGGCGCCGGCAATGGCTGCAATCAGGCAGTCGCGCCAGGATATACGCGCCGAAGGCATGAGGATCATCGCGACCGCAACGCCGGGCAGCATGAACAGGATCGAATATTTCGTCATGAAGGCGAGGCCGAGGCTGGCGCCCAGCAGCAGAGCTTCGATGACGGATGCGCGCTTGTTGAGGCCGAGGAACGCCCATATCGCAATGGCGACGAAAAGGATCTGGATCGTATCCGTAGAGACCAACGTCGACGACAGGGAGACCGCCGGCAGCGTGATGAAGGTCACGCCGACCCAGGCCGCGATCTCCTCCCAGCCGAGGCGGCGGGTGATGCGCATCAGCATCAAGGCTGTCGCCATGTGGAACAGCGGCGCCGAAAGGCGGATCCAGAAGGTCGAGTCCGATCCGGAGATCGCATTGAAGAAGCGGATCACCCAGGCGATGATCGGCGGCTTGGAATAATAACCAAAATCGAGGTTCTGGCCCCAGAACCAGTATTGTGCCTCATCCAGAAACAGGTCGGTCCTGTTGAAATGGAGCATAACCACACGCCAGAGCGTGACGGAAAACACGATCGCAAGACCAAATCGAAGCGACAGGGTCCTGTTACTTGCGTCGGTATAGGAGAGGCTGGTCATCTGCACTCGATCTGGCGGCGGTTCGATGGTGGCCTTCATAGGCAACTATTGCGCCCGGCGCCAGCCCATCGCCTAGCAGATGGCAAATGTATCGGCACGTCCGCGGCGCGCAGATGAAGCGTGGTTATGAAGGCTTGGTGTCGCCTATTGCGGGAGGAGGTCAGAGAACTCTGAGGACAGCCTTGTCGCGGCTGTCGAGGCGCGCCAGAAACGCAATCGCAAACAGCGTCATGCCGGCGATCAGTGAAGCGCTCATGCCAAGAACAATCATTGCTCTTCCTTAACTGCTTTGTGCATTCTCTTCTTGCCGATCTATAGCGCCAAGCTTGCTTGTGACTTGCGCCTATTCTGCAACGGCAAGAATACCGGTCATTAGAAAAAAGCAATTTAATTCAAAAGCGAACGGCGGTGTCGTCTTATTAACCTTCAAGCAAGGAATTAACCATAAACATTGCACTACACGTCGGAATGGGAAGCTGTTGCTCGTTCCCACCAGGCATGAAGCCGCCACCGTCGTACCGGGTAGGTCCGGTATCTATTTCATCAGATAGTTCCAGGAACAGATTTTGGTGAATGAGCGGGCTTTTGCCTGCCGGCGGCAGCGTGTCGCCAGCAGCGTGCGTGTCTCCTTTCGCTATCGTTTTGCTTAAACTGGATAATTTTGTTTCGCCGGGCGTTTTGCGCGGCATTTCGGTGGGGACGGCATTGGCGCAGGATTCGCCATCAGATCAGGCACAGCGGGCGCAGGCAGGCAGCCTTCGCGACCGCCTGCGTTTTGCCGGTCTCGATGCCGAGCAGTGCGAGATGGTTCGCCGTCATCGCCCCATGCTGCAGGCGCAGCTGAAGGAAGGCCTGCGCGATCTCTTCCACCGCTTCCAATCCTTTCCGGACGCATCGCGAAATTTTTCGAGCGAACGCCAGGTCGAGCGCCTTCATGATCTGCAGTCCTCCCATTGGGATGTGCTGACTGACGCCCGCTTCGACAGCCTCTATGCCGAGCGGGTGAAGATCCTTTCGGATTCGGAAAGCAAGATGGGCCTCGACCCGCGCTGGCACGTCGCCGGTCATGGTATCGTGCTCGAGCATCTGCTGTCCGGTCTTCTGGAGGAGATGGGCGGTCGGGCGATCCTTCCGGGCACCAAGCGCCGGGCTCGCGAACTTGGCGAGCTCATGGCGGCTGTCGTCCGGCTGGTCATGGTCGACATCGAGATTGCCGTCTCCCTGCGCTTCAATCAGTTGCGCGTCAGTCATCAGCGTGCACTCGCCGAGCAGCGTCAGACGGATCAGGCTGATATCGGTCACATCTTCGGCGATGTGATCCGGGCTCTCGCCGAACGCGATCTGACCGCGCGCGTGACGAACGAAGTACCGGAGGCCTATTCGGGCCTGGTTGAAACCCTCAACGGCGCGCTCGATGATATCCAGACGGAATTTACCGCTCTCGGCGGACGGGTCCGGGCTGCTGAAGCTGCGACAGGCACTATCGCCCGCGACAGCCGCAACCTTAGCGAAGCATCCACCGATCATTCCCGGCAGCTTCAGGCTTCCGCCAAGCGCCTGGAAGGCCTGGCCCAGCAAGTTCGCGGCAATGCCGTCAGCACGCGTTCCGCTGAAAAAGCCGTCGCCTCGACACGCATCGCTGCCGAACAGAGCGGCCATGTCGTCGGTCAGGCGATCACCGCCATGGCGGATATCGAATCTTCTGCCGAGAAAATCGGCCAGATCATCGGCGTCATCGACGAGATCGCCTTCCAGACCAATCTCCTCGCGCTGAACGCCGGCATCGAGGCAGCGCGCGCCGGCGACTCCGGCCGCGGCTTCGCCGTCGTCGCGCAGGAGGTGAGGGCGCTTGCCCAGCGTTCCGCCGATGCCGCCCGCGAAATCAAGACGCTGGTGACGGGCACCAAGGCGCAGGTCGATTCAGGCGTGCAGATGGTCGGCCGCACCCAGGAGGCCATCGGCAGCATCGTGCGCCAGGTGGCCGACATCAACGAGGCCATTTCGGGCATAGCCAGCGCCACCGACGGCCAGGCGCTAGACCTTCAGACCGTGACTGATGACGTGGGCGCCTTGAGCGAGCGCGTGGCAGGCACCAGCACGCTGGCTGCCCGTTCCGGCGAGGGCGCCGATCATCTCCACACGGTCATTCTCGAACTCGGCCAGACGATCCGGGAATTCCGCGTCGCCCGCGAGAAGCAATATGCAAGCGACGGTCCGGCGCAGCGCAGGATGGACACCGTGGCATCCCTGCCGGCCTTGGAGCGCAATGTTCCGGCACAGATTACCGGCGATGCCGAGGAAATGGATGAATTCGACTTCCCGCTCTACTCGGCAGCCGCTGGAGGCGGGCGGAATGTTTACTGATGCACTTTATCTTATGCATACGCAGGCGCTGGGGCCTGAAACCAACAGACAAGGAATGAAGTAATGGCGAGCAGGAAAGGCGAGAAGTCGATCAGTCTGGCTACGGTGCTGGACCTCAATGAGGCCTCGACGCTTCGCAGCAAGTTGATGGGGCTTCGCGGCAGCAATGTCGTGATCGACGCATCGGGCGTCGAGAAGGTCGGGGCTCTGTGCGTTCAGGTCCTCATGGCCGCCGCCAAGACCTGGGATGAAGACAAGCTGTCCTTCACCTTCACGAAGGTATCGGACGCATTTCACAAAACGATGCAGCTGATCGGCATCAATATCGATCATCTGCTTGCCAAGGAGATCCGGCAATGAAGAAGAGAGTGCTTACCGTGGATGATTCACGGACGATCCGTAACATGCTTCTCGTTACGCTCAACAATGCAGGTTTCGAGACCATCCAGGCGGAAGACGGCGTTGAAGGCCTCGAAGTTCTCGAGGAGAGCAATCCTGACGTCATCGTGACCGACATCAACATGCCGCGTCTCGACGGCTTCGGCTTCATCGAGGGCGTTCGCCGCAACGACAAGTACCGCGCGATCCCGATCCTGGTCCTGACGACGGAGAGCGATGCCGAGAAGAAGAACCGCGCGCGCCAGGCTGGTGCGACCGGCTGGATCGTCAAGCCCTTCGACCCGGCCAAATTGATCGATGCCATCGAGCGTGTAACCGCTTAAACAGGATTTTTTCCTATGGATATGAACGAAATCAAAGAGATCTTCTTCCAGGAGTGCGAGGAGCAGCTCGCGGAACTGGAATCCGGTCTCCTGAAAATGAATGACGGAGACCGCGATCCGGAAACCGTCAATGCCGTGTTCCGTGCCGTTCATTCCATCAAGGGTGGAGCTGGTGCATTCGGTCTGGATGATCTGGTCTCCTTTGCCCATGTCTTCGAGACCACTCTCGATTGCGTTCGTTCCAACAAGCTTGAGCCGACCCAGGATGTCCTGAAGGTCATGCTCAAGGCTGCCGATGTGCTTGCCGACCTGACAAACGCTGCCCGTGACGGCGGCAGCGTCGATGAGTCGAGAAGCCGCGGCCTGGTCAAGGAACTCGAGGCACTCGCCCATGGCGAAATGCCCGCTCCCTCGGCCCATGCAGAAGCGCCTGCACCCAAGCCTGCCGCCGCTCCCAAGGCTGCAGCGTCGGCACCCGTGGTCGTAAAGGCAGCGCCCGCTCCGACAGACGATAGCGGCTTCCAGCCGATACCTTTCACCTTCGATGAATTCGACGGTGCCGAGGACGTTCATCCCGAGCTTCCGCAGTTCGAAATCAGCTTCAAGCCGCGCGCCGATCTCTATTCGAAGGGCAATGACGCCACTCTGCTGCTGCGCGATCTTTCGCGCCTCGGCGAGATGAGCATTCGCTGCGACATGGATGCCCTGCCTGGCCTCGACCAGCTGGATCCGGAAGCGGCCTATTTCAAGTGGGCGATTTCCATCAAGACCGACAAGGGCGAAGACGCTATCCGAACCGTCTTCGAATTTGCAGAATGGGATTGCGAACTCGAGATCCATCCGGCCGAGGACGTGATCAGCGATGACAGCGGCAACGACGAGCTGCCGATGATCCCGGTTCCGTTCGATCTCTCCGCATTGGACGACGAGCCCGCGCCGGCCGAGGCCGCCGATGAGCCGAAGAGGAGAAGCGATGCGGCAGAAGCCGTCGCAGCAGCGGAAACAGCAAGCAATGTCACGCAGCTTGCCGCCGCTGCCTCCCGTGCCGAAAAGAAAGAGCCGAGCGCAGCCGCCGCTGCTGCCGCCGCACAGAACAATGCCGCCGCCAACAGCGCCGGCCAGACGATCCGCGTCGATCTCGATCGCGTCGACCGCCTGATCAACCTCGTCGGCGAGCTTGTTATCAACCAGGCGATGCTCTCGCAGAGCGTCATCGAGAACGACACGACCGGTACCTCATCGATCAACATGGGTCTCGAGGAGCTGCAGCAGCTCACCCGCGAGATCCAGGACTCGGTCATGGCCATCCGCGCACAGCCTGTGAAGCCCGTCTTCCAGCGCATGTCGCGTATCGTTCGCGAAATCGCCGACATGACGGGCAAGTCGATCCGCCTCATCACCGAAGGTGAAAACACCGAAGTCGACAAGACGGTCATCGACAAGCTGGCCGAGCCGCTGACCCACATGATCCGCAACGCTGTTGACCACGGCGTTGAGAGCCCGGAAAAACGCACCGCGCTCGGCAAGAATCCCGAAGGTACGGTTCGCCTGACGGCAAAGCATCGTTCCGGCCGCATTCTAATCGAACTTGCCGACGACGGCGCCGGCATCAACCGCGAAAAGGTCCGGCAGAAGGCGATCGACAACGACCTGATCCCTGCCGACGCCAACCTGACGGACGAGGAAATCGACAACCTGATCTTCCTGCCGGGCTTCTCCACGGCCGACAAGATCTCCGATATTTCCGGCCGCGGTGTCGGCATGGACGTCGTCAAGCGCTCGATCCAGGCACTCGGCGGCCGTATCAACATCACCTCGAAGCCGGGCCAGGGTTCCGTCTTCACGATGAGCCTGCCGCTGACGCTCGCCGTTCTCGACGGCATGGTGGTAACGGTTGCCGGCCAGACGCTGGTCGTGCCCTTGACCGCGATCGTGGAAACTCTCCAGCCGGAAGCCGCTGCGATCCATTCCTTCGGCGCAAACCATCGCCTGATCTCGATCCGCAACTCCTTCTGCCCGCTGGTCGATGTCGGCCGGATCCTGAATTTCCGCGCCACCCAGGCCAACCCTGTCGAAGGTGTGGCGCTCCTGGTGGAATCGGAAGGCGGCGGTCAGCGCGCTCTGATGGTCGATGCCATCCAGGGCCAGCGCCAGGTCGTCATCAAGAGCCTCGAAGCGAACTACACCCACGTTCCGGGCATCGCTGCTGCAACCATTCTCGGCGACGGGCGTGTGGCGCTCATCCTCGACGTGGACGCGGTTGTCGCTGCCTCGCGCGGTCAGTCGCTGAAGGCCGAAATGTCTTACGCAGCAGCGGGATAAGGTAATGTCGTACGCCGTCAAGAATTTGATCCAGGGTGCCCGCGAGCTGATTGCGTTTCGCATCGGCGACCAGGAATTCTGCGTCGACATCATGTCGGTACGCGAAATCCGGGGCTGGACGCCGGCAACCGCCATGCCGCATGCGCCATCTTACATGAAGGGTGTCATCAACCTTCGCGGCGAGGTGCTGCCGATCATCGATCTGTCCCTGAGGCTGGGCATGCAACCCGCCGAGCCTTCCCCCCGGCACGTCATTATCGTCGCCCAGGTCAAGCGCCAGTCGGTCGGCCTGCTGGTCGAGGCGGTCTCCGACATACTGACCATCACCGAAGAAAACATTCAGCCGACGCCGGAGATTTCTTCCGATCTGCAAAAGAGGTTCGCACGCGGCATTCTGGCGATCGATCGCCGGATGATCTGTCTCGTCGAGCTCGAGGCCCTGTTCCCGGATATTGAAAGCGAGGCTGCATGAGCTTGATGGGAGCAAAGGATCTGCTGGGTTCCGACGAGGTCCTCGCCAGCGGTGAATATCCGCTGACGCGCCGTGATCTGTCCGAAATCGCGGCGATGATCTATGCGGATGCCGGCATTTCGCTGAATGAATCGAAGGCCTCGCTGGTCTATTCGAGGCTTTCCAAGCATATCCGCAGCCTCGGACTCTCGGGCTTCCGGGAATATTGTTCTCTCGTATCGTCGCCGGCCGGCGCTGGCGCCAGACGCGAGATGCTGTCGCATCTGACGACGAATTTCACGCGCTTCTTCCGCGAAAACCATCATTTCGAGCACCTGCGCAACGAGGTGCTGCCGGACCTTCTGGCAAGGGCAAGAAGCGGCGGTCGGGTCCGCATATGGTCGGCTGCCTGCTCGGATGGGCAGGAGCCCTATTCGATCGCGCTCACCGTCCTGTCGTTGATGCCGAACGCCGCGGACTATGATTTCCGCATCCTGGCAACGGATATCGATCCGAAGATCCTTGGTCTTGCCCGCGCCGGCGCCTATGACGAGGGCTCGCTGGAAACCGTGTCGCCTGCCATGCGCAAGCAATGGTTCCAGGAAGTCCAGGTACAAGGGCGTCGCAAGTTCCAGGTCGACGATCGCGTCAAGCGCCTGATTACCTTCAACGAATTGAACCTGATGGCGCAATGGCCATTCAAGGGCAATTTCGACGTCATCTTCTGTCGCAACGTCGTCATCTATTTCGACGAGCCTACGCAGATGAAGATCTGGTCCCGTTTTGCCGGCCTGCTGCCGGAAGGCGGTCACCTCTACATCGGTCATTCCGAGCGCGTTTCGGGAGATGCCAAGCATCTCTTCGACAATATCGGCATCACCACCTATCGCTATACCGGCAAAAATTCAGGGAGAAGAGCATGACGGCTCCTGCCCGAGTCCTAGTTGTCGACGACTCACCGACGATGCGCGGTCTTATCACCGCTGTCCTGAGTTCCGACCCCGATGTCGATGTTATCGGCCAAGCCGGCGACGCCATGGAAGCGCGCGCCGCCATCAAGCAACTCAACCCGGATGTGGTCACGCTCGATATCGAGATGCCCAACATGAACGGTCTGGAGTTCCTGGAAAAAATCATGAAGCTCCGGCCGATGCCGGTCATCATGGTCTCGACCATGACGCATCGCGGCGCAGAGGCGACGCTTGCGGCGCTTGAAATCGGCGCCTTCGATTGCGTCGGCAAGCCGGCTCCGGGCGACCGGAACCCCTTCGGCGATCTTGCCGACAAGGTGAAGGCCGCCGCCCGCTCGCAGCGTCAATATCAGCGCGCTCCTTCAGTAGAGGCACCGGCGGCGCCACCCGTCGCGGATTTCCGGGTGGGACGCAAGATCGTGGCGATCGGCTCGTCGACCGGCGGCGTGGAAGCGCTGATCGCGGTTCTTCAGAAATTCCCGGCGAACTGCCCGCCGACCGTCATTACCCAGCATATGCCGCCGACATTCACCAAGAGCTTTGCCGAACGTCTCAATCGCCTCTGTGCGCCTGTTGTCCAAGAAGCGACCGATGGCGCGCGGCTTGAGATCGGCAAGATCTATCTGGCACCGGGCGGCGAGCGTCACTTGCAGGTCGCAAATGCGTCCGCACCCCATTGCCGACTTATCGAGAAGGAGCCGGTGAACGGCCATCGTCCTTCGGTCGACGTCCTCTTTGACTCCGTTGCAGAACTCGCTGGTCGAAACGCCGTAGGCGTTATTTTGACCGGTATGGGACGCGATGGGGCCGCTGGCCTGCTCAAAATGCGTCATTCCGGTGCGAGAACTGTGGGTCAGAACGAAAAAACGTGCGTTGTTTACGGAATGCCAAGGGTTGCGTACGAACTTGGCGGCGTTGAGCAGCAGCTTCCGCTGAATGCCATCGGAGATGAAATACTGAAAATGACAGCCGCCCGAAAGGAGAGCGAGTAATGTCTCTTGCGGAGAAAATTAAAGTTCTAATCGTCGACGACCAGGTCACCAGCCGTCTTCTGCTGAGTGATGCGCTGACACAACTGGGTTTCAAACAGATTACCGCAGCTGGCGACGGTGAGCAGGGCATGAAGATCATGGCCGAGCAGCCCCACCATCTGGTCATCTCGGATTTCAACATGCCGAAGATGGATGGCATCGTCTTTCTGCAACATGTTCGGGCCAATCCGGCGACCAAGAAGGCGGCTTTCATCATCCTGACGGCGCAGGGCGATCGTGCCCTGGTGCAAAAGGCGGCTCAGCTGGGCGCAAACAATGTCCTGGCCAAACCTTTCACCATCGAAAAGATGAAGGCCGCCATCGAGGCCGTGTTCGGAGCATTGAAATGATCACCGATAGTGCAGCTCGACGCATGCACATCATTCAAGGCGAGTATAAGGTCGTCAGTGAAGACGTCGTCCTGACGACTATTCTCGGCTCGTGCGTAGCTGCATGTCTGCGTGATCCCATCGCCGGTGTCGGCGGTATGAACCATTTCTTGCTGCCCGGAAACGCCGCAACGCCGATGACCGGCGGTGACGCGACGCGCTATGGCGTCCATCTGATGGAATTGCTGATCAACGGACTTTTGAAGAAGGGCGCGCGCCGTGACCGCCTGGAGGCAAAGATCTTCGGTGGAGCGAAGACGATTGCGACCTTCTCCAACGTTGGTGAGCAGAACGCAGCCTTCGCTGTGCAGTTCCTGAGGGACGAAGGCATTCCCGTCGTCGGATCGAGCACCGGCGGGGAACATGGGCGCAAGATAGAATACTGGCCGATGTCGGGCCGTGCACGGCAATATCCGTTGACCGGCGCCGAAACGCAGAAAACCGTGGCCCTCGAACAGCGCCCGGTCTTTGCGCCGAAACCTGCAGAGAATACGATCGAATTTTTTTAAGGCGCGAGGATTATTTTATGAACATTGTCCCGCATACCGAGCCGGCATCCGGAGACGAGGCTCTGCCCGCCATCCTGATGCGTATCGTTTCGGAATTGCACGATGTCGCATACCTGATCGAGCGGATCGAGCCTCAGCTGATCGAGCTTGGCGGTCCCAGCATATTTGAAGCACCGGAATCCATGAAGGTCATGCAGGGTATCGATCTTGCAGTGCAAAAGACGCGCGGGATTGCAGAGTTCATCGATACGATCACCGGAGGCATTCCCGATGGCTGGATGGTCGATGTCACGACCGCTCTCAGCCTGGTGAAGCTTGCCGAAATGCAGAAGGCCCTTGCGGGCGGTCTGCGCCATGGTCATTCGCAGCCACTGGGCAAGGCAGCCGGTGATTTCGACTTTTTCTGATCGTCTCTGGGCAGTCTGATCGCCCGGTCTCAAGTCCGCCCGGTGGCGGATCATCTATGAAATAGCAGCGGTTTTTCGGTTTTGTCCGGTTCGGACGAAACGCTCGCACAAGTTTCGCCCACTAGTTTCGCTGCAGGGCACAAAGCCATTTTTGTCTTTGACGAAACGTGCGAGAACAGAATGAATCTGTTAAATCAATTACTTCAGGTCGTTAAGAACCTTCAGAATCTAGGGCGAACAAAGCTTATGATTCTGGGCGGCGTTGCAGTCGTCTCTATCGCCGTGGTCCTCGGGGCCGCTTTCTTCGTCAACAAACCCGCTCAAGAAACCCTCTATGTCGGATTGGAAAAGGCTGACCTGAACCAGATCAGCATGGTTCTTGCCGAAAACAATATCGACTTCCAGGTCGGTACTGATGGTTCAAGCGTTACCGTTCCGGCCGGCACGACAGGCAAGGCCCGTCTCCTTCTCGCCGAGCGCGGATTGCCGAACAGCACCAATGCCGGCTACGAACTCTTCGACAATGTCGGTTCGCTCGGCCTCACATCCTTCATGCAGGAAGTGACCCGCGTGCGTGCGCTGGAAGGCGAGATCGCCCGCACGATCACCTCGATCAATGGCATCTCATCTGCCAGGGTGCATCTCGTCATGGCGGATGCGGGCAATTTCAGGACGCCCAATCAGAAGCCGACGGCTTCCGTCATGATCCGGGCAAGTGCTGCGGCCGGCCAGAGGGCCGCGCAGTCGATCAGGCATCTTGTCGCCTCCGCCGTACCCGGGCTTGCCGTCGACGACGTGACGATCCTCGATTCCACCGGCCAGCTTCTGGCCTCGGGCGATGATCCGAGCAACAGCCAGCTCAACCGCAATCTCGGCGTCGTGCAGAACGTGCAGAGCGACATTGCAGCCAATATTGACAAGGCCCTGGCGCCTTTCCTTGGCGCGGACAACTTTCGCTCCAGCGTAACCGCGCAGCTGAATACGGACACCCAGCAGACGCAGGAAACCAAGTACGATCCCGATTCCAAGGTCGAGCGCTCCGTTCGCACGAGCAAGGAAAACTCGCAGTCGCAGCAGAACCAGTCCGACACGGCCGCAACGGTCGAGCAGAACGTTCCGCAGGCGGCTCCGCAGGCGGGCGGCGGTGGACCGCAGTCGAAAGACCAGTCCAACAAGCAGGACAACCAGACCAACTACGAAATCAACAGCACGACGGTTGCGACGGTTCGCAACGGCTACAAGATCGACAAGCTGTCCATCGCTGTCGTCGTCAACAAGGGCCGCCTCGCAAAGATGGTCGGCGAGCCTGCCGACCAGGCAAAGATCGACGCCTATCTGGCCGAGATGCAGAAGATCGTCGCATCCGCTGCCGGTGTCGATACGTCTCGCGGCGACGTCGTGACCGTCAATGCGATGGACTTCCTCGACGACCAACTGCTGAGCGACAATGCTTCCGGCCCGTCGATCATGCAGATGTTGAGCAGCAATCTCGCAGGCATCATCAACTCGGCCGCCTTCGTGGTCGTGGCATTCCTGATCGTCTGGATGGGCTTCCGTCCGCTGATCCGCTCGATCCGCGGTGGTGCGGCGGCAGGAGAGGCTCTGCCGGAAGCAGCCGGCCTCGAACTCCCGGATTTCGCACCGGCAGGCGGCGGCCCTGGCGCAGCACTGATGGACGGCTTCGGCTCCGACTTCGGTTTCGACAGCACCGACGATCTGCTGACGATGGGCGACGACGACGGCAGCTTCAACCGCCGCCTCAAGGAAGGCCCGGAACGGCGCCTCGCGCGCATGGTGGAAATGAGCGAGGAACGCGCAGCGAAAATCCTTCGAAAATGGGCGGTCGATGCCGCAGCGTGATGAAAAAGGGCCGGGATTTCCCGGCCCTTTTTATTTGTGCCGGGGGATTCGTCGGTTGCCCGAAGTAAATTCTCGGAATTTTCTCGCGATGAGAGCCCTGTGGAGCCCCCCAGACCCGCTCTTTCCCTATTACCGCGTCGTGGATGGACGAAGGGCAGGCCTTGAATTCCATTGCTGCTGGTGAAGAATCAACCTAATATCATCATACCTATTGTGGCGAATGCGATATTTGGTGCGAATCGCAGGCACGAAATGCAATTTTCGTAAACTCCCAAAAAGTGGAGATGCGGACTCATAATCGGATGATTACAATCTTAGTGATTCTAGCGAATGCGAAAATGCTCCGTCCCGCATGAATATGGGGTGGTTAAGTCCTGGTCGAGCAATGCTCAGGTTTGACGTTAATCGTTTAACAGCTGCAGGAAGTGCAAATGGACATGCAGATATTGCAGGCGAGCAAGAGCGATAAGGAGGCCGCTGTTTTGGCCGCTTCCGGAAAGGCGTTGTCGCGTGAGCAGCTCATCCTGCGGCTGACCGAGATTGCTGGTTCCGAGCATCTGCAGTCCGGACTTTGCGCCTTGACCGACTACGTTGGCGCCTCGCATTACCTTCTGGTTCGCTGCGACCTCATACAGGAGAGCGGTCTCGATTTCGTGGTCTCCTCGGATTGGCCTTTCGATCTCGTCCGGCGGCTGGCGTCGGAGCTTGTCAGTGGCTATATCCGCACAACCGAAATGGAAAAGTGCCTGCAGCTGTTCCAGCCGAATTTCGCAGGTCTTCCTGACGACGTCCTGCTGCCCGAGGGTGTCAGCAGGCAATATTGTTCGCTGACATTCAATGTCGGACGCACACGGCTCTCGCTGATGCTGCTTTTTCGCGAAGGCTTCATTCTGTCGCCGGAGCGGCTGCGCGATGTCGGGCTTCTCGCCGGATACTATTCGAGCTTCAATCGCTACGGCGAGACCAAGAGCGATCGCGACTTCGAGTTGACCGAGCGCGAGCTGGAATGTCTTTTCTGGATCGCGGAAGGAAAGACGAGCGACGAAATCGCGATGATCCTCGGCATCTCGCGCAACACGATCAACAACTATATCACCAGCGTCATGCGAAAGACGGCGACCAAGACGCGATCGGAAGCGATCGCCTTTGCGGTCAGAAATAATCTCGTTTAAAGGGCTTTCGATGCGCTATCCGCCGGACAGGACGACGACGAGACCGAACGAAATGCGGCCCGTTCGCGTCCAGCGGGTTTCCAGTCGTTCCGATGTCTTCCCGAAGCTGGTCTCGATGCAGAAGTTGATCGATGCCCGCAATTTCGCCGTCTATCGCATCGGCGGCTCGGGGCTTCCCAGCACGCAGCGCCTGGTTTGCGAGCTGGACAATTGGGGCGCCACCAATGCCACCGCCGGCAAGCTTTTCGTCGATGCCTATGGCGCCGCCCTGATCGAGCATATCGACAAGTCACTGTTGCCGTTGATGTGGAACGGACGTGAGGACGACAGTACGGCGGAGACGCCGGATTTTGCTGCCTTTACCGTCCGCTTGAAGCCGCATCTCCTGCCTTTTGCAGGCGTTGCCTTTCCGATTCGGCTCGGCGCGGTCGGCAACGGCTATGTGGTCTTCACCGCAAATTTCATCGACCTTACAAGCGACATGATCGTGGATCTGCATGGCAGGAGCTGTCAGATCATGATGGACCTGTTGTCGCTCGATGAACGTCGCTCGGTGGCAGCCGAAGCGCTCAGCGAACGCGAGATCGCCTGTCTGCAATTGGCAGGCGACGGAAGGATCAGCGAAGAGATCGCCGAGAAGCTTGGGCTTTCCGTACACACCGTCAACGCTTATCTCGGCTCGGCCACGATCAAGCTCGATTCGGTCAATCGAATCCAGGCAATCGCCAAGGCGATCCGCCTCGGCTATATCAGCTGAGACGCCTCTCTCACGGCCACAATTATCCTTCAGAAATGCCAAAAGAATTGACCGGCTTTATGGGCCGGCCATGCAGTTCAGCAGATCTGATCGGAAAATTAGCTGGCGAGAGCCGTAAGACCGTTGGTCGCATAACGGGCATCGGCAAGGCTGCGCGCCAGGATGGCCGTATTCTCGTCCGGATCCGCCGATGCGTTCTGAAACGCGATGTGATTGATCTCGATACCGGCGTGATTCTCCGCCAAGGCCAGCCGGGCATAGATCGTGACGCCACGGGGCTTGATCTCCAGATCGATCCCCACTTCGGCCGGGCCGCCCCATTCCAGCTTGTAGTCACCACTGAGGCCGAAATTGACCGTGCCGGGGTGAAAATAAAGCTCTGCGGCCGAGGCCACCAGATCGGCGAGATTGCCGTAGCATTCGAAGCGCAGCAGCGAAATGAGGTCGGCTGCATCCAGCAGCCGGAGTTCGCTGGCGACCGGGCTGATTGCTTCAGCCAGGATTTGTTCACGTTGGGCAGAGTAGGGGCATTTCTTCATTCGATTTATCGTACCCGTTTCTTATTCGACTGCGCCGCGTAGATGCGATGGATCAATTCGGCGACTGCCTTGTAAAAGACCGATGGGATGACACTATCGACTGAGACTTGCGCAAACATGGAGCGCGCGAGTGGTGGATCTTCGAAAACGGGGATGCCGGCCTCTTCTGCTATCTCTCTGATTCTCAAGGCAATCAGGTCCTGCCCCTTGGCAACGACGACGGGCGCGTCGTTTTCTTCGCGGACATAGCGGAGCGCGACCGCAAAGTGCGTCGGGTTGGCGATGACAAGCGTCGCACGCGGGACATTGTTCATCATGCGCTGGCGCGCACGCGCACGCATGAGAGCACGCTGACGGCCCTTCACCGCCGGGTCGCCCTGTGACTGCTTGAATTCGTCCTTGACCTCCTGCTTCGTCATCTTCAACTGCTCGTACCAATGATGGCGCGTCCAAAAAAGGTCGATGGCGCCGATGACGGCCGAAGCCAGAAGCACCACCAGCAGGATCTTTCGTGTGACGTCGAAGAGCCGCACGAAAAGCGTCTGCGGATCAGAATAAAGCGCATCGATCGCATGCAGAAAATCGCTGCGCAGCACGAAGAACATGATGACGCCAACGATCAGAACCTTGGTGAGCGCCTTGCCGAATTCGATGAGGCCGGGCACGCTGGCGATCCGCTGCCAGCCCTTGGTCGGCGACACGCGGCTGAAATCGGGCATCAAGCGGTCCCAGACGAAGGACGGCATGTTCTGCGCAAACGATGAACCGATACCGAAGACAAAGAAAAGAGCAATGGCGGGGAGCATGAGGTAAGCGACTTCCCAGCCGATCCGAGCGAAAAGCGACATCACGTCGGGGCCGGTCTCGATGTTCCACTGATCCGATTTTTCGAACAGGTCGCGCAGAATTTCGCCCATGCGCCCCACCCGATCGGGTAGGAAGAAGATAAGATAAACGAATGTGGCAAGCATCGAGGCGAAAAGGGTGATTTCCCTGGAGACCGGGATATTACCCTTGAGAACCGCGTCCTGCATTTTTTTGCCGGTCGGGTCTTCTGTTTTACTGTCCTTGTCCTCGTCGGCCACTTCTACCGTCCTTCATAAACGGACAAAGGCCGCGCATCATGCGCGGCCTGATGTTGAGAAAACCTAGACTTGGAGCGCGCCTGGAGCAACGCCGTCGACTTGCCGCTGCCGGATTGTCAACAGCAGATCACGCCGCCTGCGCGTCATTGCCCTCTTCGCTCTCCTTGAGGGCGATCTGGCCGCTGTTGGCAAGCCGGATGGCTTCCTGTGCGATCGCGCGGCGAGCGATGGCGATTTCGCGCGGATTGATGCCTGTCGTGCCGGTCGAGAGATCCGATTCGATCATGCGGCGCTGGCGCGGGCTGATCGAGGCCAGAACGACTTCGCGCATTTCCGCCGACGAGCCGCGCAACGCCATCGTGAGGATATCCGCGGAAATGTCGTTGAGCAGCAGGACGCGGCTGCGTTGCGGCATGAGCATGAGGTCTTCGAAGAGGAAGATCTTCGGACGTACCTTGCCGACGGCCTCCTTGCTGAGCGATTCGAGCGAATCGAGCAGCGTCTCGACCTGGGGCTTTTCCAGCTCGTTCATCAGTTCGGCCACCTTGTTGGAGCCGCCCGAATTGCGCTCTGCCTCGATCTCGGCGATCAGCGTGATGACACGCTTTTCGATGATTTGGGCAGCCTTGGGGCTGACGTCCTTGAGGTTCACGGTACGGTTCATGATGTCGGCGCGGCGCGTGTCCGGCAGCTCCATCAGCACCTTTGCGCCGAAGGAAGATGGCATCATGGAAAGAATATAGGCGATCGTCTGGGGGTGCTCGCGCAGCAGGAACTTGCCGACGAAGCTGGGTTCCGTTTCGCCGAGGCGATCCCAGATAGAGGTCTCGTAGGCCTGGAATGCAGTGCGGCGGCCGAGCAGGCTGTCGACTTCGTCAGGCGTCAGTCCTTCCTCGAGAATGCTCTCGATCGCCCGGGCATTGTCCATCAGACCGGTGCCTTCGGTGAAGAGATCCTCGAATTCCGCCACCAGCCCGGCCAGCTCGTCCGGCGGGATCGGGCGCAGGGATTGCGCCGAGGCAATGATGAGCTGCAATTCATTTTGGGTGAAATATTTCAGCAGGCGTCCGGCCACCTGCTTGCCCATAGCAAGCAGGACCGCCGCCGCCTTTTCAGCCTGGGATAACGGTTTCTCGGCAAGCGCGCCGCCGAAATCGTCAAAGTCCATCATGGTCTTCCTCTCCGTCCCAAAAGCCGGGATCAGGCTTTCTTGGTACTCATTACTTCAATGAGCTTCACGCCGAATCGCGTGTCGTCATTTTCCAACACAGTAATCTCGCCGCGAGCAATTTTGCGGCCATTCACGGTAATTTCAACGGGCTCGCCGATCTTCCTGTCGAGGGCGATGATTGCGCCTTCGGTCAGGTTCATAAGGCCCGAGACTTGCATGCGGCTGGAGCCGAGGACGATCTGGACATCGATCGGTATGTCCATGATCAAGTCGAGATTGGCGTTCAGTGCGCTGCCGGCCGTCGCCGACGTCGAGAAGGAGGTGTCGCCGGAGAAAGACGAACCAAGATCATCGCCGCCGAATCCGTCACCGAATGCCGGGAGGCCCGAGCTCTCTTCGCCAATACCGCCGCCGAACGCGCTTTCGCCGAATGTGCCGCCACCAAGCGCATCTCCGCCGAAGCTGTCGGAACCGAAATCGCCGCCGCCAAAGCTCGGTGCTTCGCCGGAGGCGTCCTGCTGGAGGACACCACGCAGGCCGTCGATGGCCTCATTCAGCTCGGCCTCATTGCCCGGGAGGTCGAGATCGTCTTCACTGTTCTTTGTCTTCTTCGTAGCCATGAAATCACTATTCCAGTTGAAACTTGCCTCAAACTGCCTTGATGGCGGCGGCGCGAAAGAACCGATTAATTCATGAGATGCTTGAGAAGGTCATCATCGGAGCTGATGTTGTCCTTGACACGCACGGTGTAATTTTCACCTGAACGACCGAATTCGCATATGTAGAGATCCTTGCTGTTGGCGCTGACCTCGACGCGTACGTCTTCACTGTCCATGAAAGGAATGACATCGCCTTCGGCGAGTCTTGAAATCGTATCGATCGTCAGCGACTGCAGGCGGATACGTGCTTCCAGGGTAACCTGCGACCGTCGTACCTGCTCGCTGATCATGTCAGTCCATTCCTGGGACTTGGCGGACTGGCTCTTTGCCCGGGGCGCACTGATGACAGTCTTCAGGAGTACTTTCTGCGGTATGATGACGTAGAAATCGGTCGCCACGCTGCCAAGCGTGATCGTCATCTTGACGGCTGCGCCGAACTCCTCAGGGTGCTCCTCGGCGTTCTTGGGCGGCTCTTCGATATTGAAGGGCGCGCCCATGATGGGTTCGAAGCCGCCTGGTGCATTGACGGCAGAGCGCAGAACGCTGCCGATCTTGTCGAACGCCATGACCGCAAGATCGAGCTCGATAACTGACAGCGGTCGAGCCGGCGGCTCTTCTACCGTGTCGGGAATGGCACCGAGCATATGTTCCATCAGGGTGATGACGAAGCCGGTGCCGCAGGCAAGAACAAAACGCGGCGACCAGTTCCGCAACGATCCTTCCACGACGGCATGATGCTCGACGAGATCACCGACGAGATCGTCGATCAGGCCGGACGTGCACCCGGCATAGGTCACCGAGACGTCGAGACCGGTTTCGCTCTTGATGATGTCAGGGAGAAAATCGATGTAGATATTGGCGAGGCTCGTCGAAAGCTTTGCGACGGTCGCGCCGTCGCCGAGGCCGCCGGTCAACTTGGCCAGCAATGCACGATCCATAGGAGGCTGCATATTCGCGGTTTCGTTGCTCATTCTCGTCAAGCCGCCTTGTTCTCACCGCCGGGGTTCATCATTTCCTGCTCGACAGCATCGATCGAAGGCCGCTCGTAGCCGGAGATCGTCTTGCGGCCGTATTCCAGCGCAACCTGCGGCACCGAGCCGTTCATGTAGGCAAGCAGCGTCTGCTTCACGACGATGTAGAGCCGGTGTTGCTTCGTGCGGACGATCTTGATCTGCGAGCACAACGGGTTGCATACGCAGTAGGACAGAAGAATACCAAGCATGGTGCCGACGAGTGCGGCGCCGATGAGTTCGCCGAGCACTTCCGGCGACTCGTTGATCGAACCCAGCGCCTTGATAACGCCGAGAACGGCCGCGACGATACCGATGGCAGGGAAGGAGTCGCCGACCGCCGTGATCGCGTGATACGGCTTGAGCTTGTCCGTCAGCATGGTTTCGATTTCTTCGTCCATCAGCGCCTCGATCTCATGCGAGCGGGCGTTGCCGATGATGATGAGACGAACGTAGTCGCAGATGAAGGCCGTCAGTTCCTTGTTCTTCAGAACCGTCGGGGCCGACTGGAAGATGGTCGATTCGTCCGGGTTGTCGATATGGGCTTCGATCTCGTTGCGCGACTTGGTGCGCAGGTCGCGCATCAGCGAATAAAGTACGCCGAGCACGTCGAGATAGTTGCGTTCCTTCGGCACCTTGCTGGCGAAAGCCTCGCTGAGCGCCTTGCCCGAATCCTTCACGACCTTCATCGAGTTGGACATGATGAACGTTCCGAGCCCGGCTCCGCCGATGATGAGGAGCTCGTAAGGCTGTACCAGCCGATCGACCGGTCCGTGCTCGGCCATAAACCCGCCGATCACGCAGCCGAAAATCACGACAAATCCGATAATAATATTCATGTCGGTCCACATCTGATCATTGTTTCATCCATGAACTACCGGCGCTGCCTTGCGTGAGGCTGGTCCGACCGGGGAGGCCATCCGACCGAGGAAGCTGTCCGACCGGCTTCTCGCCGTCGCGTTTCGACATGTCAGCTTCGCACAAGCAAGCGGGTGCATGGTCCCGGGTAAGGGCATCCATGCCCGGTTAACGAGATGGCTGAACCCCGGCGGCCGCCGATGGTTCTTCGTTATGCTCCAATGTTCGGAGGGCGTAGAAAATGCAGACCGGTATTTACGTTTCGCTATCGTCGCAGATGGCACTCGAGCGGCGTCTCACGACGATCGCCGACAACATGGCCAACATCAATACGACGGGCTTTCGCGCAACCGAGGTCAAATTCGACCAGGTTCTCAGCAATACCGAGAACAAGCTCAACTCCAAAGTCGCGTTCGTCTCCCAGGGCAACGACTATCTTTCCACTGATAATGGCGAGCTCGAAAACACCGGCAGCCCTCTGGACGTTGCCGTGAAGGGCGATGCCTGGTTTGCCCTCAACACGCCCGCCGGCACGGTGCTGACAAGAGACGGACGTCTCACGATGTCGCAGACCGGCGAACTTCAATCGATCCGCGGCTATTCCATTCTCGATGCCGGCGGCGCACCCATTCAGCTTGACCCCAAAGGCGGTGAACCGACCATCGCTTATGATGGCTCCGTCTTCCAGCACGGCAAGGAAATGGGCAAGATCGGCCTTTATACCGCCGATATCAGCAAGGGCTTCCAGCGCTACTCCAACAGCGGCGTCATCACGACGGACCCGCCCCAGGCAGTCGTTGACAATTCGAACTTCGGCGTGGCCCAGGGCTATCTCGAAAATTCCAACGTCAATGGCATGCGCGCGATGACCGAACTCATCGAGGTCAGCCGCGCCTTCGACAGCATTTCGTCGCTGACCAGCACCAGCGAAGGCTCCATCAGCGACGCCATCAAGACCCTCGGCGGCAGTTAAGAGGGCTGATTAATGATCGAGGATCTGCTGCCGGAGAACGCTTTGTCTCCGAAGCTCGGGCAATTGGCGAGCCTTGCCGGCCGTTATACGATGCCAGACCATCTGGTCGCCCATGGCGGCCATGTCCGCACGATCGCGGCCGGACACTACACGGTCGCCGGCCTCTCCAGGCATGTGCGGCTCGGCGAATTCGTCGCTCACCGCTCCTCGACCGGTATTCACCTCGGCGAGGTCGTTCGCGTGGAGCCGGAACTGGCCTATGTCTGCCCGATCGAGCCCGGCGAACCGATCGGCATCCATGATACCGTCATCCGCAGGGGTGCCTTTCGCATCGCACCAACCGACAGCTGGTGCGGGCGCACGATTAACTCGCTTGCCGAGCCGATCGACGGCTTAGGGCCTCTGGATCAGGGCACCGAGCGTCGCTCCATTTCCAACTCGGCGCCCCCGTCGATGACACGCAGCCGCGTCGAGAAGGGCTTCAAGACCGGCGTCCGCGCGATCGATATCTTTTCCCCGCTCTGCCTTGGGCAGCGCCTCGGCATCTTCGCAGGCTCAGGCGTCGGCAAGTCGACGCTGCTGTCCATGCTGGCAAGGGCCGAAGCCTTCGACAAGGTGGTGATTGCACTCGTCGGCGAGCGCGGCCGCGAAGTTCGCGAGTTCATCGAAGATACGCTTGGCGAGCATATGAAGAAATCGATCGCCGTCGTGGCGACCAGCGACGAGAGTCCGATGCTGCGCAAGATGGCGCCGCTTTCGGCCATCACGATTGCCGAGCATTTTCGCGATGCCGGCGACAACGTGTTGCTGATCATCGATAGCGTCACGCGTTTTGCTCATGCGATCCGCGAGGTCGCCACCGCATCCGGCGAACCGCCGATCGCACGCGGCTATCCGGCTTCGGTCTTCACCGAAATGCCTCGCCTGCTTGAGAGAGCAGGTCCAGGTGCGGAAGGGGCCGGGACAATCACCGCGATCATCTCGATCCTCGTCGACGGCGACAACCACAACGACCCGATTGCGGATTCCACCCGCGGTATTCTCGACGGTCACATCGTGATGCAGCGCAGCCTGGCGGAAGAGGGGCGTTATCCGCCGATCGATCCGCTCGCCTCGGTTTCGCGTCTCGCCAGAAAAGCCTGGACTCCGGATCAGGAAAAGCTGGTGTCGCGGCTCAAGGCGCTCGTTCACCGCTTTGAGGAGACAAGGGACCTTCGCCTTATCGGTGGCTACCGGCCGGGGATGGATTCCGATCTCGACATGGCGGTGAGGCAGGTGCCGATCATCTACGACATCCTGAAGCAGTCTCCCGGCGAGCGACCGTCGCTTGATGCCTTCACCGATCTCGCCACTGCTTTGAAAAATGGTGCCGCACCGCCGCCCCAGCCGGCCGTGGCAAGGAGAAACTAGACGTGACCGATTCCGATGCAGATGTGCCAGTCGCTCCGCTGAAAGGGGCCGCCAGAAAGTCCGCCCTGTCGGACAAATTGCTGAAGGGCACGGGTCTGGTGCTGGCCGCCCTGTCGGCCTTCTTTCCCTGGTACGTATTCTTCAATCCCGACAAGTTCGGTATTCATGCGACCCAGGATGACCGCACCCGTATCCTGCCCGATTGGCCAGCACGCAATGTCTTCAGCGTTTCGCCTCTTGCCATGGTCAACAAGAACGACACGACACCGCAGACGACGCTTCCCGATCAGATCAACACGGCCACCATCACCGATATCGGCAAGGACGATCCGAAGGGCCAGCCGCCGGAAGACCAGCCCTTCCCCGGAAAGTCTTCCTTTCACCTGCTCCACGTAGCGAACGGCCGCGCCCTGATCCAGGATGGTTCCGGCATGTACCTCGTGCGCGTCGGCTCGATCCTGCCCGACAACAGCAGGCTCGCGACCATCGAACAGCGTAACGGCAAGTGGGTCATCGTCACATCGAAAGGCGAGATCTATGCGCATGATTGAACATGCTCTTCCGGGGATCGAAGGATCCGCGGGAATGCGTTCACACGTCAGGATTGTGGGTGATTCGCCAAATTTTTCCGGAATTCGGAAAGGCAGTGAGCCGGCCCGAAAACACGAGGTGTTGACATCAGCGAATCGCCTGCCGGCAAAGCTTTTCGACTTTATTCGGAAGTTCGAATTTCCCGTAAGTCCCACGCAAGATTATCGCCCTAGTTTCACGTTGTAAGAACGGAGAGAAGCCATGCAACCGATTCAACTTTTTGACCTGGCGTCACGCCAAGCCGAATGGCTGCAGGTGCGTCAAGAGGTTGTTACCGGCAATATCGCCAATGCCAACACGCCGAAATTTCGCGCCAAGGACGTAACGCCGTTCAACGCGGTGCTCGACGATACCAATGTCGGCATGGCGAGGACCAATCCGGCGCATTTTTCCGGCAATGAGTTCAGCGAAAGCGGCGACGTCAATGTCGAGGACGCTCAGCTGAACCAGGAAATCGGCGTTCAGGAATCAGGAAATACCGTCGGCTTGGAGCAAGAACTGGCCAAGACCGGCGAAATACAGCGCCAATTCAACCTGAACACGGCGCTGGTCAGTTCCTTTCATCGCATGATGATGATGACAGTAAAGGGATAAACCCATGGACCCCTTGTCCGCCGCAATGAAGATCGCAGGCTCAGGCCTGGAAGCACAGTCGACACGCTTGCGCGTCGTTTCGGAAAATATCGCCAACGCCCGCTCGACCGGGGACACGCCCGGCGCTGATCCCTATCGCCGCAAGACGGTGACATTCGGGGCCGAAGTCGATCGCGCTAGCGGCGTGACCACAGTCGGGGTGAAGAAGGTCGGCCAGGATGAGGGGAAGTTCGTGAACGAATACGACCCGGACAATCCCGCTGCCGACGCCAAGGGCTACGTCAAGATGCCGAACGTGAACGTCCTCGTCGAAATGGCGGACATGCGTGAAGCGAACCGCTCTTACGAGGCCAATCTCCAGACGATCAAGCAATCGCGTGATCTGATCTCCTCCACCATCGACCTGCTGAAGAACTCCCAATGATCGACGCAATCAAGAGCATTTCATCCCTGTCGATGACCCGCGGTCTCGGCAACATCGCCACCGACGACGCCGCCCCCTCGCAGGCCACCGGCCTGATCGCCCCGGGCCTGGCCACTCCCGGCATGGCGAAATCCGACGGCTCGAACGGCCAGAGCTTCGCCTCGGTCCTGGGCAATGTGGCCAACAACATGGTCGGCGATCTCAAGCAGGCGGAAAACGCCTCCTTCGCCGGCATCAAGGGAACGATGGACACCCGTAAGGTGGTCGATGCGGTCATGCAGGCCAACCAGTCGCTCCAGACGGCCATGGCCTTCCGCGACAAGCTGGTTTCAGCCTGGCAAGACATTACAAAAATGACGATCTAACGGGATAGGACGAAGACACATGAGAGCGCTCGCCATTGCTGCGACCGGCATGGATGCCCAGCAGACCAATCTCGAAGTGATCGCGAACAACATCGCGAACATCAACACGACCGGCTACAAGCGTTCGCGCGCTGAATTCTCCGACCTTCTCTACCAGACCGAACGCGCCAAGGGCATCGCCAATCGTCCCAATCAGGCGACGGTGCCGGAAGGCGCCAATATCGGTCTCGGTGTTCAGACGGCAGCCGTCCGCAATATCCATATCCAGGGTGAACTCTCCCAGACGGAGAACGATCTCGATATGGCGATCGTCGGCAAGGGTTGGTTCCAGGTGCAGATGCCTGACGGCACGACCGAATACACGCGCGCCGGCTCGCTCAACAAGAACGACGTTGGTCAGCTGGTGACCGTCGACGGCAATCTGATCACGCCGAACGTCACCATCCCAAGCAACGCTACGAATCTGCAGGTCAGCGAAACAGGCGAAATATCGGCGACGATCGGAACGGCGACCGTACCGACGGTGCTCGGACAGCTGCAGCTTGCCAACTTCGTCAACGAAGCGGGCCTTCAGGCCGTGGGCAGCAACCTCTTCCAGCAGACCTCGGCTTCGGGCGACCCCGTCATCAGCAATCCGAACCAGGATGGCTTTGGCTACATCAAGCAGGGTTACCTGGAATCGTCCAACGTCGATCCGGTCAAGGAAATCACCGAGCTGATCACGGCACAGCGCGCATACGAGATGAATTCCAAAGTAATCACGACCGCTGACGAGATGGAACAGATCGTCAGTAAGAACCTCAAGTAACGGAAAAGGGGCCGGACATGATGTTTCGCCGGGCAAAGCGCATTGCAATGACAGCCTTCGCGATCGCCGGCTTCTGCGCCGGCCTTCTGCCTGCGTCTTATGCCGGAGCCCAGGATATGGGCACCGCGAACATGGGCACCGCGGTCGTTCCGACCGAGGTCATCTATCCCGGCGACGTCATCAGCAGCGCACAGCTGGAAGAGCTCGATGTCACCAATCCCAATCTGACGGGTGACTACGCCAAGAAGATCAACGAGGTCGTAGGCTTCGTCTCCAAGCGGACGCTGCTGCCCGGCCGAACCATCTCCATGTCGGCGCTGCGCCAGCCCTTTGCGGTCACGCGCGGCGCCAATGCTCGCCTTGTCATGAGCGTCGGCGCCATGACGATCACGGCGGCAGGCACGCCGCTGGACGACGGATCTGTCGGCGATGTCGTTCGCGCCAGGAACATGGATTCCGGCATCATCGTTACAGGCACCGTTCTTCAGGACGGGACCATTCGTGTGGTAGCAAAATGAAACGGTTGCGTCGCATCATAACAGCGCTGCTGACATTGCCCGGCCTGGTCTTTGCCGACCCGGCCCTGGCAATGAATTCGCGCATCAAGGATATCGCGTCGCTGCAATCAGGGCGCGACAACCAGCTCATCGGCTACGGCTTGATCGTGGGCCTGCAGGGAACCGGCGACGGGCTGCGTTCCTCGCCGTTTACCGAACAGTCCATGCGCGCGATGCTGCAGAACCTCGGCATCTCGACACAGGGCGGCCAGTCGGCCGCCAAGAACACGGCCGCGGTCATGGTGACCACCAATCTGCCTCCCTTCGCAAGCCCAGGCAGCCGCATCGACGTGACTGTCAGCTCGCTGGGTGACGCGACGTCGCTGCGCGGCGGTACGCTCATCATGACATCTCTGACGGGTGCGGACGGTCAGATCTACGCCGTTGCCCAGGGCTCGGTTATCGTTTCCGGCTTTCAGGCTCAGGGAGCGGCGGCTACCGTGACAGAAGGCGTGACGACCGCGGGCCGCGTGCCTGGCGGCGCCATTATCGAACGCGAGTTGCCCTCGCGCTTCAAGGATTCCGTCAATCTGGTCCTGCAGCTTCGCAATCCGGATTTTTCAACGGCCATCCGCATTGCCGATACGGTCAACGCCTACGCCACCTCTCGTTTCGGCGCGCCGATCGCGGAGGCCAAGGATTCTCAGGAAGTTGCGATCGACAAGCCGAAAATGGCCGACCTGACGCGGCTGATGGCGGATCTCGAGAACCTCGAAGTCCAGACGGATACGCCGGCAAAGGTCGTCATCAACGAGCGCACCGGCACCATCGTCATCGGGGCCGATGTGCGCGTATCGCCGGTGGCGGTCAGCTATGGAACGCTCACCGTCCAGGTCAGCGAAAATCCGCAGGTGATCCAGCCCGAGCCCTTTACCGACGGCCAGACGGCCATCCAGAACCAGACGGACATCACAGCCCAGAAGACCGGCGGACGGGTCGCCGTGCTCGATGGTCCGGATCTCAAGACACTGGTGGCCGGCCTTAACAATATCGGCGTCAAGCCGGACGGTATCATAGCGATCCTCCAAGGCATCAAGTCAGCCGGAGCACTTCAAGCGGAGCTCGTCCTGCAATGATGACGGATGTCAAGACGAAAATGCTCTCGACCTGCCGCGGCCTCATGGCGCCGGCGATGATCCTTGCCATGGTTGCTGGCTCGAGCGCCCTGGCAGAGGACAGCGCTCCGGCGGCACCCGCTGCCGCCGCGCCGGCAAATGTCGCAAACGCCAATCCGGCCAACAGCCAGGACGAAATCCGGCAGTTCTGCACCAATATTGCTGATCCGGCGCGCGACCAGCGCTATCTTCTTCAGAAGCAGGAGCTGGAAAAGCTTCAGGCCGACGTCGATGCCCGCATAGCCATCATGGATAAGCGCAAGGCTGAATATACCGACTGGCTGAAGCGCCGTGACGACTTCCTGAAAAACGCGGACACCGGACTGGTCGAGATCTACAAGAACATGAAGCCCGATGCGGCGGCGGCCAGCCTCGACGGTACCAAGATCACCATCGCGGCCGCCATCATCATGAAGCTCACGCCTCGGCAGTCCAGCCTCATCATGGCTGAAATGGACCCGCAGAAGGCCGCCGTGGTGACCAATATCATATCAAGCGCCAGTGACCCGAATACGTCGAAGGATACACAATGAACATGCGTCTACCGGTCGCCATCGCCGCTATCCTTTCCCTCGCCGGCTGCCAGAGTCAGGCCCTGAGAGAGATCGGCAGGGCGCCGGCCATGAGTCCGATCGGCAGCGGGCTTCAATATGCCCAGACCCCGCAGATGTCGCTCTATCCCAAGCGGCCTCATCAGGTCGCGCAGGGGTATTCGCTCTGGAGCGACTCCCAGGCAGCGCTCTTCAAGGATTCGCGCGCCTTGAACGTGGGTGACATCCTGACGGTGAACATCTCGATCAACGACAAGGCGAACTGGGACAACGAGACCAACCGCGACCGAACGAACAAGAGCGACATGAACTACAATGTCGCCGCCGAGATTTTCGGCTGGAAGCCGACCACGCAGGGCACTGCCACGTCCGGTTCCGACACAAGCACCGATGCCAAGGGCAAGATGCAGCGTTCCGAGCAGGTCAACCTCCTCGTCGCCGCCGTTGTGACCGGCGTGCTGGAGAACGGCAACCTGATGATCAGCGGCTCGCAGGAAGTACGCATGAACCAGGAGATCCGCATTCTCAACGTCGCCGGCATCGTCCGGCCGCAGGACGTCACGTCGGACAACACGATTTCCTACGACAAGATCGCCGAGGCGCGCATCTCCTACGGTGGCCGCGGCCGCCTGACGGAAATCCAGCAGCCGCCGCGGGGCCAGCAGGCCGTCGATCTTCTGTCGCCGCTCTGACGGGCCGGCGCGGTACAGGAACAGAAAGCAACAGGCGGACAGGCCATGGCAGAGCAGGAAGCCGAGGGTACACCGGCAAAAAAAACGTCGCCGCTGATCATGCTGATCGTGAGCCTTGCGGTGGTGACCGTAATCGGCGGCGGCGGCGGCTGGTTCGTGGGCACCTTGATCGCTCCGTCGATCTCCGCGGCCGAAAAAGCCAAGAAGGAGCAGGAGGCGGCCGACGCAAAGAAGCCCGAGGCGGGCAAGAAGCCCGACGATGCCGGGCTGCCGCACATCGCCACCGAAGCGAACGGTATCGTCCAACTGGAGCCGATTACCTCAAACCTCGCCTATCCCTCGGAAAACTGGGTGCGGCTAGAGGTCGCGCTGATGTTCAAGGGACCGCCGGATGTCAAAATGGCTGAGGATATTCATCAGGATATCCTCGCCTATATCCGCACGGTCTCGCTGCAGCAGATCGAGGGTCCGCGCGGCTTTCAATATCTTAGGGATGACATCCAGGAGCGTGTTGACCTGCGCTCGGAAGGACGCGTATCGAAGGTTATGTTTAGAACCTTCGTGATTGAATGATTCGATTTCTTATCCTGCTTCTCGTCATGATGGCGATACCGGAACTGGCGGTGGCTCAGCAGTCGCCGGCGGATTTGCTGAACCTGCCTGTCAACGGTTCGGCGGCGTCCTGGATCATTCGTACTTTCGGCCTGCTGACGGTTCTTTCCGTCGCGCCCGGCATCCTGATGATGGTGACCAGCTTCACGCGATTCATCATCGCATTCTCCATCCTGCGCACCGGCATGGGCCTGTCGACGACGCCGTCCAACATGATCCTGCTCAGCCTGGCATTGTTCATGACCTTCTATGTCATGGCGCCGACTTTCGATCAGGCCTGGAAGGACGGCGCCCAGCCGCTGATTGCCAATCAGATAAACGAAACGGAGGCGGTGCAGCGCATCGCCGAACCCTTCCGCACGTTCATGTCGAACAACACGCGTGACAAGGATCTGAAACTCTTCGTCGATCTGGCACAGGAACGCGGGCAGGCGACCACGGATGGCAACAAGATCGACTACCGGGTCCTCATCCCCGCTTTCATGATCTCGGAAATCCGCCGCGGCTTCGAAATCGGCTTCCTCGTGGTGCTGCCCTTCCTGGTAATCGACCTCATCGTCTCCACCATCGTCATGGCCATGGGCATGATGATGCTGCCGCCGACTTCGATCTCTCTTCCCTTCAAGATCCTTTTCTTCGTCCTGATCGACGGCTGGAACCTTTTGGTCGGCAGCTTGGTGCGCTCGTTTCATTAACGACTGGCGCGGTGTCCTGATCACAAATAGACGATCGAGGAACCCTTTCGGAGAGTTATCCCCAGGTCTCCTCCGATATTTTTTAAAGATCGCCGAACTTTTCCGATGGTTCGATTGCCAGGTTCTCACGGGCTGGAAGATCTCCCGGCGCCGTTTTCTTAAACCTGTCCGTAATCGGTAGGGTCTCGGAAATATATGCTGCAAAATCAGATCTTTAGAGAGATATAGGGCGGCTGTCCGATCGGCGACGCGTTCAATGCCGCAATCAGAAAATTGCGCCTTCACTACTTTAGCAATGCGGCCATGGCGCGAGGCGATTTCCGCAAGTAAACGCGTCGGTTGAGGATAGCTTTACCTCTGGGAAACTATCCCGAATCAAGCGGAAATCTTCTGCATGTAATTAATCACTTGGCAAACAATAGCTGCGACATTCTCAGCACATGACGGATTTGGCTCCAGAAAACGGGGGAGCCGAGTGGCATGAAGCTGAACCGCCATCGCCGGTCTAAGTCCGGTATGTCCTCGCTTCAATATTTATCTCGTTTCGAGAGGACACCTTATGACTAGTATTCACACTAACTCTGCAGCAATGGCTGCGCTCCAGACCCTTCAGGGCGTTAACAACAACCTCACCAAGACCCAGGCTCAGATTTCCTCCGGTTTGCGCGTCGGTTCGGCTGTTGACAACGCTGCTTACTGGTCGATCGCAACGACCATGCGTTCCGACAACGATGCAAACTCCGCTGTTTCCGACGCTCTCGGCCTCGGTGCGGCAACCGCCGAGACCGCCTATCAGGGCATGAACAGCGCCATCGATCTCGTCGACGAAATCCAGGGCAAGATCGTTGCTGCTCAGGCTGAAGGCGTTGACAAGTCGAAGATCCAGGGCGACATCAAGCAACTCCAGGGCCAGCTGTCGACCATCATCTCCTCCGCTTCCTTCTCTGGCGAAAACTGGCTGCAGGGCGATCCGTCCGGTCAGACCACCAAGAACGTTCTCGGTGCTTTCGTTCGTGACAGCAGCGGCGACGTTTCGGTCCAGACGATCAGCTACACGCTCGACGGCTCGAACGTTCTGATCGACTCGACTGGTGGCAACCAGGGCATTCTCGACCAGAGCTACAATGTCACGCCGAACACCGTGACCGTTCCGGTCAACAACAACGGTACCACCACGGACACGACCGTTCTGGCCTACACCCAGGACGGCCTGACGGGCGCAAGCGCCACCTTCGACACCAACGGCACGCACGCAAATGTCGCGACCGGCAACGCTAGCATCCCGGCCGGCGATTACGTCCAGGTTCAGGGCCAGTGGGTCAAGGCAAAGGACGTTGGCGGAACCAACCAGGACGTTGTCGCCAACGACGGCGTCACGAGCTGGGGCGTAGACACGAGCAACGTGCCGACGGCTGCCAACACTATCCAGGCTCCAGGTTCGATCATGAGCATGGACGTCACCAACATGAGCGAGGACGACCTCAACGCGATGCTCAAGGGCGTCAACGCGGCTCTGACCGCAATGACGAGCGCCGCAGCAAACCTGGGTTCGATCTCTTCGCGTATCGACCTGCAGACCGACTTCGTTTCCAAGCTCAGCGACTCGGTTACCGCCGGCGTCGGCAAGCTGGTTGACGCAGACATGGAAGCAGAATCGAGCAAGCTGTCGGCTCTCCAGACCCAGCAGCAGCTCTCGATCCAGTCGCTCTCGATCGCCAACTCCTCTTCGCAGAACATCCTGTCGCTCTTCCGTTAATTCGGCAGAGACAGGTCTTCGAAATCAAGAGCCGCGCCCCTCCGGGGGGCGCGGTTTTTTTATTGCCAATCGTTACCGGTGATACGGCTCTGTTTAACATTCGTTAACCATACCGTGGTTATCTATCGTCATCGAAACGACGAGTTAACTATAAAGATTAACCAGTTGACAGGCATGAGGCCGACTGTCGTTCCCGGCGAAATCCGGAATGCCCTTCTTTAACCAATCAATTGGGGCACCTATTTATGACTAGTATTTTGACCAACAGCGCAGCAATGTCTGCTCTTCAGACCCTTCAGGGCGTTAACACCAGTCTCGACAAGACCCAGGCTCAGGTATCGTCCGGTCTGCGCGTCGGTTCGGCATCTGACAATGCCGCTTACTGGTCGATCGCAACCACCATGCGTTCCGACAACGACGCAAACTCCGCAATCTCCGACGCTCTCGGCCTCGGTGCGGCAACTGCTGAGACCGCCTATCAGGGCATGAACAGCGCTATCGACCTCGTCGACCAGATGCAGGCCAAGATCGTTGCTGCTCAGGCTGAAGGCGTTGACAAGTCGAAGATCCAGGGCGACATCAAACAGCTCCAGGGCCAGCTGTCGACCATCATCTCCTCCGCTTCCTTCTCCGGCGAAAACTGGCTGCAGGGCGATCCGTCCGGCTCTACCACCAAGAGCGTCCTCGGTGCTTTCGTTCGTGACAGCAGCGGCCAAGTTTCGGTCCAGACGATCAGCTACACGCTCGACGGCACGAACGTTCTGATCGACACGACTGGTGGCAACGGCGGCATTCTCGATCACACATACGATGTCACGCCGAACACCGTCACGGTCCCGGTCAACAACAACGGTACCACTACGGACACGACCGTTCTGTCCTACACCCAGGATGACTTGACGGGCGCAAGCGCCACCTTCGACACCAACGGCACGCACGCAAATGTCGCGGCTAGTGCCAATGGCATAGCCGCCGGCGATTACGTCCAGGTTCAGGGTGTCTGGGTCAAGGCTGCGGACGTCACCGGAACCAATCAGGAAGTTGTCGCCAACGACGGCACCACGAGCTGGGGTGTCGACACGACCAACACGCCGGGAAGCAATACCATACAGGCTCCAGGTTCTATCCTGAGCATGGACGTCACCAACATGAACGAGTCGGACCTCGACGCGATGCTCAAGGGCGTCGACGCGGCTCTGACGGCGATGACGAGTGCGGCAGCATCGCTGGGTTCGATCTCGCAGCGTATCGACCTCCAGACCGACTTCGTTTCCAAGCTCAGCGACTCCGTCAACTCGGGCGTCGGCAAGCTGGTTGACGCAGACATGGAAGCAGAATCGAGCAAGCTGACGGCTCTCCAGACCCAACAGCAGCTCGCGATCCAGTCGCTCTCGATCGCCAACTCCTCTTCGCAGAACATCCTGTCGCTCTTCCGTTAATCTTCGGCAGAGCCAGATCTTCGAAATCAAAAAGCCGCGCCCGGAAGGGCGCGGCTTTCTGTTTTCATTGTTCTGTCGATTGCAGTGAGTTCATCAGAGGGTACCGATCGACCCACTAGGCAAAAGTCATTACCTGCTGATCTGCCGGACGACGCTCTAGGCGGATCGTGCGTGAACCGACCGGGCCGAGAGTTTCGCAGCGCTATGGGCTACGCCGTCCAAGGCTGTCATGGCTTGCGAGATAAGTCTTTGCAGTGCGTCCGAACCCTGGCTCGCTTCAGCAATCAGCGGCGCGCTCAAGCATATTCTAAGCGCGCTTGCAGGCTGGCCGTTCAAATCCGCCGCGCAGGAAACCGGTTGGCCGATGCGTATGAGGGCGGCGTCCTTCCCGGAAGCAAGATCCTTGTAGACTGATGCTGTCTCGGCGGCCGTCAAAATAGTGCCGCTATAGGGATTGCGCAGATAGAACGAGAAGATCGACGGTATCTCGTCCCAGCTTGCGGGATCCGCCCCATACCACAACCGGTTTCGATCTATCGGCCGGGTATCGAGCATCTCGAAGGCTTCGTCTCGCTCAAGCCGGATGCCTATGGCCTCCGCAAAAGCGGACATGACCATCCTCACCTTGTCCACCGGGATGGCCGCGAACCGATCGAGTTCAAACAGCGCCGCCTTCCATCGCAATAGAAGGCCGAAATTCGCGCGGTGCGGCAGTATGTCCTGCGCCGCCCAACCTTCGGGCCAATCCGTTCTCGTGCAATAGTCGGCAAGCGTGGGAGGCAGGCGCCGCAGGCTCAGTGAATGGACCAGTCCGGGCGGGCACAGGAGCGCGCCACTGAAGACGGGACCTGTCAGAAATTTCGACCCGGTGAGGGCAACGAGGAACTCATGCGCCAGATAGGCGCGAATCGTTGCAGCAGAGATCCTGAACTGGCAGGCATCGATCAGGACATCGAGCATCGACCCGAAACGGGCCTTGAGTCGGAAGACGCTTTCCAGGCCCGGCGCAATGAGCCCGGTCTTTGAAACGTCGGCGGAGACGAGGAGTGAGCGCATGCCGGCAGCGCGCGCCAGTTCGACGACGCCCCGGACCTCGTCCTCGACTTCGTCCTCTGAGCGCAGCGTGCCATCCTTGTTTCGCACGGCGACTGACGTGTTCATCGTGGAGTCACCGGGATTGATCTCATCGCCCTTGGTAACGCTGCTGCTGCTGCTGACGCGCTGCATGAAATGGCGCCCGGCTGCCGCCGTCATGACGCCGCTTCCGGTTTCGCTGCCCATGAGCGTGACCGTTATCAGCGGCTGGCCGCCCTGGCGGGACAGGATCGCGGCTGCGAAGAGATGAATATCCGTTCCCGAGGCCGCCATGATGGCCTCGACCCCGGAAAGATCGAGATCATCCCTGATGCCGAGCAGCCTGAGCAGATCGGCGCGGATGTGGTTCATTTCCCGCGCATAGATGTCGGCAGCCGGTTGGCGCTCCATATCCTGCAGAAGCTGCGCGTAATAGGTTTCGACGAAGCTGAAAGCCTGCGCGGAAATGGTGGATGCCGTCGATGAGCTGAAAGCGAGATCCTGTGGCCGGGGCAGGGGGCCGTAACCATACATGTTGAGACCGGTTGCGGGATCGCAGTCCAATCTCTCATCGCCGCCCGAAGTCAGAGCGGCAAGCAGCGCATTCCTGATATCGGCTGTTTCACTCATGCGCGCGACACTGTCCCATTGACGGCAGCCTCGCCGACGGCCTCGACGAAGCTGTCGAAAAGTTTGCGCATGGCGACATGCTTGTAGGGAAATACCACGGCATCATCCATGCTGTGGACGAACATCGCCACGTCGAGTTCAAAGACCAGCAGGCGTCCATCGGGCAGTTCGGCGCAATCTATACCGAAATAGTCAAGCCCGACGTGGCGATAGAGCGCCTCGAAGCTGGCGCTATGCCGAACGGCGAAATCGGTGTCGAAATTCTCCATCCATTCCTGCTCGACCGCGCGCTTTGCGGCATTCTTGGCCATGCCGGCGCTCAGGTAATGAACGATCCAGTGTTCGGACAGCGCCATATGGCTCGCATATGCCTTGCCGTTGATGAACACGATGCGCTGCTTGTTATAGAGGTCATCCGGGCCGCGAAAATCGATGAATGGTGCGATGTAGATTTCGGATGCGGTGTCCCTATCGAGCCATTCCATCAGATCAGAGAGTTTCTCGATAAGCTTCATGCCATTTCCGGCATGCGTGCCGATCGGCCGCACGATGATCGGAAGCGAAAGACCCGGCGCCAAGTCATCGACGGCTCTCCTGCTCAGAGCGATATCGAGGGCCTCCTCGCGGCTGATGCGAAAGGTTTTCGGAGACAGAATTGAAGGCTCGTTGGCGAGCATGCTGCTGACGCCGTCGCGCGTCAGCCTGCTGATCAATTCCGGCTTGTTGTTCATGACAGGTCCCGGGAACTCAGCCAGCAGCTGTCGCATCCGCTCCAGAACGGGAGCGCTTTCAGTCGACTCGCCGATCGCCATGAATGCGACATCATGGGCAGGCAGGTCCGTTAGTTCAGTCATTTCGGCGTCGACATGATAAAGATTAAGTATGCAATTGCTGTGGACCAGCAGAAAATCGAGCGGCGTGTTCGCCATGAAATCGCCCGGCGTGACAAATGCCAGCAGCCTGGGCCCCTTGCCGTTCCCGTGGACAATCGAGAAGTCGCGGCGGAGTTCCACCGCTCCACGCAAGACCTGGAGCGCAGCCTCGGTGCTTCCTCGGCTTTGCAGGATCGTCGCCAGGTCGAACATTGCAGCCGCGCAATCGCTACCCTGCTTCATGGCCCGCTCCATCAATCTGTCCCAGAGCGGGGTCATATCGACCTGCTCATAGGCCATTGAAACGAGTGCTGCCATGCCGATGACGCGACCAGATTCATCGATTTCGTGGCGAGCGGCGTCTAGGGCCAGCGCAGAAGATCTCTTCATGGGGCAAATTCCTCTTGTGACCCGAACTTCAGGACGCTGCGAACGAGCGCGTCGATGTCCGAGTGATGCGTACGATGATTGACGATGGCAGCGCGGATTGCAGGCCGGCCGTCGATAAGGGTCAGGGATGGTGCGACGGAGCCTTCGGCATGGAGCCGTTCGACGATCCGCGCGTTGATTTCGGCAGGCACGTTGCCCCCACGGCCTGAATAGGAGAAGCACACGATATTGAGCGCGACAGGCGCAAGAAGGCGCAGAGCCGGCTCGTTTTCGATCCTCTGGCCCAGACGGCGGGCAAGGAGGCAGTTGGCCTTGATCGAATCTCCGATGGCCCTGAGGCCATAGGTCTTGATCGTGAACCAGGTCTTCAATGCTCGAAAGCCGCGCGACAGATCCGGACCATAGTCACAGGGCCACCAGTCGCCACCCGCCAGGCCTGTCTTGGCGCGCGTCAAGTAGGCTGATTGGGAGGCGAATGTCTCGCGTTGCAGTTCGCTGTCACGCACAAGAAGGAAGCCTGCGTCATAGGGGACCTGACCCCACTTGTGAAAGTCGAACGCAAGCGAATCGCATGTTTCGATGCCCGCAAAGAGCGGCGCCAACTCTTCGGACAAGACTCCCAAAGCGCCCAGCGCGCCGTCTATGTGAAAATGGAGGTCATGGGTGTCGGCGATTTTGCGGAGTGCGATCAGATCGTCGACGGCGCCGGTATTGACAGTGCCTGCGGTTCCGACGATCAGAAACGGCTGGTTTCCGGCTTCCAGATCGCGGGCAATTTGTGTTTGAAGGGCCGCAACATCCATCTGCCCAAGCGCGTTGACGGCAATGCGTCGAAGGTTATCGCTGCCGATCCCCGCCATCTCCATCGCGCGTGGCACGCAACCGTGCACTTCACTCGACGTGTAGGCCACAAGTCGGGGGCCTGAGGCTACTCCCTGGGTGCGAGCCGCCGCGCCGAGGGCTTTTGTTCTCGCAAGGAGGACAGCGACGAAATTCGCCTGGGACGCGCCGGTGAGAAACAGCCCTCCCGCCGATTTCGGGAAGGAGAACATGTCCCGTGCCCAGGCAGCAATCTGGCGTTCGACTTGTATGGGCATATGGTCGCGACCGCCGAGATTGGCATTCAGCCCGGCCGCCAGCATCTCGGCCAGCATTCCGGCAACCGTGCCGCCGCCCTGCACCCAGCCCATGAAGCCGGGATGGATGTTTCCGCCGCCGTAGGGGAGAATATTGTCCCGAAACATCGCATGGACTTCAGCCAGTTCCATGGGCTCGGCTGGCAGCTCTTCATCAAACAGCGCGCGGGCGGAAGAAGGCGCCGGCTGCCATAGTGGTCGCTCGCGAAGCGATTCCAGATGGTCCAGCATATCGTCCAGCATCCGATGACCCTGATCGCGCAGTGCCTGCCAATTCTCGGGGTCGAGGCTCGTCGTCGGGCGGCGCTCGTCTTCTCCCTGAAATCCTGCACTCTGAAGGGTCAGCATCCCTGCTCCGCATGTTAAAAAATATCGCGGCCTATGGCGGCTAATCAATGTGTCGCAATGCGGATGGCATTCCGGTGATCGATCGCAATTTGTCGTCGGGAGACAGTAACCCCCCTAAGTTGGCGCGAGGCTGACTTGCCGTTTAGGCGAATTTGAATGGGGTCATTGCACTTATGGCCTGCAAAAAGCAGCGACCCGATCGACGGAACTGGATCGTAGCTTGTGTCTGACAACGCCATGGCAGCTAGTCACTTGCCTGATGCCATCAGGTTTTGTTAACTATAAATCGCAAGTGATTTGCTCCAAGCGACGGGCCACGCCGGGATTTTCCCGCTGGTGGGCATGATGCCGAATGGTCGCTGCCGGTTTCTCCGGCCTGCTCCTTTCCATGAAAACAACGGGCCATTCCATGAGCAGCACCGTGACATCCAACGCTTTCACACTCGGCGCGCTTGTCATCCTACGCGGGGTGAACAAGGATCTGGATACCGTTGAGAAGCAGGTGTCGTCCAACCTGCGCATTCAGACAGCTGCCGACGATCCGTCCTACTGGTCGATGGCAACGACGATGCGTTCGGACACCTCGACCTTGTCGACGATCGGGGACGCACTTTCGCTCGGTGCCGCGAAGGTCGATACCGCCTATACCGGACTGACTTCGGCGATTGACGTCGTCACCAAGATCCAATCCTTGCTGGTCTCGGCGAAATCGCCGGGTGTCGACAAAGATCAGATGAACGTCACCCTCGGTCAGTATGAGGACCAGCTCAATACGATCACGCAGGCGGCAACCATTTCCGGCGAGAACTGGCTCTATAACGACGACCAGAACGTCAACTCGACGAAGACGATCGTCAGTAACTTTGTCCGTGGGACCGATGGATCGGTCTCTCTCGCAACCGTAAACTATGATGCGACGCCGGCCGTGCTCATCGATACCGTTGATCCGAGCCGCGGATTGTTTACCAAGGATATCGACGCCAGTCAGCTCAATCCGGATGGAGCCTCGTCACCGGCGCGGAACTACTATCTGCTTGCAGCCACCGGCGGCACGCCCCCTGCGGACGGCACTGCCGTCACCATATCGAATTCCACCAGCGATGATCAGATGAGCGATATGATCAGCGTCGTGGATTCGATCCTGAAGCAGCTGACCTCCTCGGCAGCAGATCTTGGTGTTGTCAGCAAGCGCGTCGACGAGCAGTCGACATTCGTCTCGCAACTCGGCGATACCGTCACTCAGACCGTGGGCAATCTCGTCGATACGGACATGGACGAGGCGTCCAGCCGCGTATCGGCGCTGACGGCAGCACAGCAGATGGCCGTCCAGTCGGTATCGATGGCCAACACCATGGCGAGCAAGATTCTCATTCTGCTTCAGGGTAAATGACCGCGGGCGTTCCAAGCGCGGAGACGGTCGACCCCAGGGTCGATCGCTTTCCGGGATCATGTGTCGGCATCATTCATCTTCGCACAAGTTTGACTTCGTACTTTCGGACCAGAAGGCATGCTCCCGCTGCTCTGGCCGGTATGCCCAGGCCGAATTTTCGGCTGCAGGACGGAAACCGCAAGCGTGATGATCGACGTTTTGAGCATGAAGAATGAGATTGAAGGCCCGGCGGGCCACGTCCGGCAGCAATATCCCCTCACAGAGGAGGCGTACGAATCATGAGCCCCTCTCTTTCCCGTTATCTTAAGGATTTCAGCGCCGAACAGGCTCCACCCGCCCCAGTCATTCCGCCGATATCCTTCATCGAGGAGCCGATCTTTGCGGATATTCCCGCGGAGCCCCCGGTCGATGTGGAGGCGGAGCGGCGCGAGGCCTATGCCGAAGGGCAGGAGGCCGCGACGCTCGAGCTGGGCGAGAAGCATCGCGCCGAACTGGAAGCGATCGAAACCGCTCATCGCGAAGAATTGGAAGCACTCGAGGCCAAGTATAAAGTCGAGATGGCCGAGCAGATCGCCGAGAAGCTGAAGGCTATTGCGGCGGCGCTCGGTGACGCTGTCAGCGTCGAGACTGCGAAGGCGCTCTCCCCCATCATGACCGAGGAACTGATCGAGAGGGCAGTGGCTGATCTTGCAGCTTTGGTCACGGCCGCCATCCTCGACGGAGAGGCCGGCCCGATTACAGTCAGCGGTCCTCGCGATCTGTTCGACAATCTTTCCGAGCATCTCGGCGAGCACGCGGAACTGCTGCGGCACGTCGAGGCGGAGGATGTCGATCTCACGGTGACGATTGGTGAAAGCGTTCTGGTGACCCGCATGTCCGCCTGGGCCGATAGCTTGAGGAAGATTCTGGAATGAGTGAGGGCGAAAATCACCACAGCGGCAAGCACGAGATCATCATCGTCAAGCGTCATGGCGGCGGTGCCCATGACGGCGCCCATGGCGGCGCCTGGAAGATCGCCTACGCGGACTTCATGACGGCGATGATGGCCTTCTTCCTTGTGATGTGGCTGGTCAATGCTGCAAACCAGCAGACGCAGGCTTCGGTCGCATCCTATTTCAATCCCATCAAGCTGGCCGACGAGAAGCCGACGCAGAAGGGGTTGAAGAAGCCTGTCGATCAGGCGGACGGCGAAGAAAAGGCCGAGAAGTCAAAGGAGAAGGAAGACCAGCAGACCAACGGTGCTTCTGCCAAGACCGGCGACGACCAGACTTCGACGAGCGGCGACCAGACGAATTATTCCGAGGCGGACTTCTTCGAGAATCCCTATTCCGTTCTGGCCGAGATTGCCCAAGAGGTCGGGCAGCAAGCCAATGTGAGCGCTAAGGGCGAGGGCGGTGCGGCCGAATCCGGTCCCGCAACGGGCGCGGACGGCGGCAAGGCCTATCGCGACCCCTTCGATCCCGATTTCTGGACCAAGCAGGTTCAGATCTCCACAACGTCGAAGAATACGCAGCAAGGCGAGGAAAGTACCGCTGCCGAGGCCGCGGCGAAGGGCGAGGTCGTCGCGATGGCAAAGGCCACGGCGACGGATCAGGGCGAAGTGACACAGCAGCCGCAGACGCCCGAGGACCAGGCCGACAGCCAGGTGACGAAGCCGCAAACGCCGGATCAGAAAAAGCATCCGGGCAAGCAGCCGCAAACTCCGTCGCAGGGCGCGCAGGATCAGGCAGCCAACGATAAGGCGGATGCCGCGCAGGATCAGGCGTCGCCGAACAAGGCATCGACGCCGCCTCCCACCAAGGCTGAGCAGCAGCAGGCCCAGGATCTGAAGCAGGCAATCGACAAGCAGATCAGCGGCGTCGCCGGCCAATTGGCAGAGGGACTGCAGGTGACCCCGGCCGAAGGCGGCCTGCTGGTGACGATTTCCGACCAGGGCAATGATCCGATGTTCAACGTCGGCTCAGCAGTGCCGCGCAAGGAGATGGTTCTTGCCATGGAAAAGATCGGTAAGATCCTTTCCGACAAGAAGGGCGCGGTGGTGATACGCGGCCACACGGACGGCAGGCCTTTCCTCAAGGATGGGCAGAACGACAACTGGAGATTGTCTCTGGACCGTGCGCAAAGCGCCTACTACATGCTGGTTCAGGGCGGGCTGGACGAGAAGAGAATATCGCAGGTATCGGGCTTCGCCGATCGGCGGCTGAAGCTGCCGAACGACCCCTTCAATGATGCCAACCGGCGTATCGAGATTCTGATTCAGGGTAACCAAGGCTAGCTTCAATGGCGCGCGCAAGGCATCGCTACAGCATCGCATTGGCCCTGGCTCTCGGCACGCTCGTGTCGGGAGCCGGTCGCGCTGAAGATCAGGGCGATCTTCCTCCCTACAAGATGCTGCGCTCATTGCAATTCGTCCAGGATTCAGTCGTTCTTGGCGACAATTCCGCCGGCGAAATGCAGCGCTTCATGCTGTCGACGCTGGACGAGCGCCTGCGCAACGCGGACAAGTCCGTTTTCGACGATGGCCGCAACGTCGATGCCGTCATGATCTACGCGATGAGCGGCGGCAATCCCGACACGCTCGAATATCTTATGTCCCGCGATGTCGATGGACATTTCGACAACCGCGTCGCCGACCTCCTGCGGAAATATCTGAGCGGCAAGGGTTTGCTCGTCGTCAATTCGCTGGCCGATGTCGCCAAGGAATATCGCGACAAGAAGATCGGTCCTTACCTTTCGCTGGTTGCCGGAAACGTCATGATGGGGAAGAACCCGAAGGCGGCGCTGCAGCTCTTCGATTGGGCGAGGTTGACTGCGCCCGGAACGATTGTCGAAGAGGCCGCCCTGCGTCGCTCTGTCACGCTGACAGCGCAAGCTGGAATGATTCCCGAGGCTCTCGGCTACTCGCAGCGGTATGTCCGCCGGTTCCTGCATTCGCCCTATGCCGGCCAGTTCGCCGATCAGTTTGTGCAGCTGGTGGTTGATCACAGCGCCGACGTCAAGCAGCAGGATATTATCGACATTCTTTCCTTCATGGACCCACCGCGGCAGCGGGAAGTCTACCTGCGCATTGCGCGGCGATCGGCGGTCGCCGGCAAGATGGATCTGGCAAAGCTTGCTTCCACCCGAGCGCAGGATATCGGCAGCGATGGCAGTGATTCGTTCAATGCGCTCGCAAGTTTTTACGGCGGCATCGCCAATATTTCCTCACCAGATATCGGCGTTGCAGTCCGGGATATCAATCAGATCCCCGAGGGCGAGCTCAACCCGCGAGACCGTGCTCTTCGCGATGCCGCAAAGGCTGTAGCAGATGCCGTTATGCGCGAACCGGATGCCAAAAGCCTCGCGCAAGGCTCGCAAATTAATATTTCTAATGAAGATAATGCTGAACACGGTGGCGCCGCTGCTTCGCAGACGGAGGGGAACCAACCCCAGATTGCGGCGAGTGTTGGGCAAGGAGCCGCTGATGCGGCCCCGACCCAGAAGGGAGATGGGCAGGAGGCCACTTCTCCGTTCAATACATTCGTCACGACAAGCCGCTCGAAGCTGGATGCAATCGACGGCCTGTTGAAACAGGAAAGTCATTGATCATGGTGGGTGTCGGTATTCCAAGCGCTCCGGTAGGGGCGGGTTCAACTGTCGCTACGAAAGGCGCCAGCAGCGCCAAGGGCCACGGCCATGGCGGTAGCCATGGTGACGATTTCTTCGATGTTCTGAGCAAGGCCGCGGGTGGCGACGGTGACGATCAGTCCGATGGCGAAGCCTCGGGCGCATTGGACGGCAACGATGGTGCTCAGGACGGCGGGAGCGCCGGTGCCTTGACAGGGTTGGTCACCGGCGCATCAGGCCGCGGACGCCGAAGCAAGCCGTTGATTGATCTTCAAAAGACATCGTTCAATGGACAAGTGAACCACGCTGCCGAAAAGACCGGCACCGACGAAAAGTCGGCAACTGCGGCGTCGAAGCTGCAGGCTGCAAATGCGGCTCAGATGGCCAAGGGTCAGAAGCAGGGCGGAAAGGGCGCGTCGTCCCTCGAAACCTCCTCTGCGGGCGACGGGCTCAAGGAAGAGCAACACGTCGGCAAGACGACCAAGGACACGGCGTCCTCAATCGGCGACGACGGCAGCAAGTCTGAACAATCTCATTCCAAGGGCGCCGCTTCCGATGCGCTGTCACTGCTTCACGGTCAATCCGGTGGCGATCCGGCGCTTGCGGCGCAGGCGATCCTGAGCAATGCACCGCAGGCCTCAGGTAGTCAGCGTTCCTCGAAGGACGCGGACCGCAATGCGACCGTAAAGGACGTCCAGTCGGCATCGCTCCATGCCGGAGCTGATACATCGGTTGCCGACACTGGCGACGCCGATGCCTCCGGCAAGGCTTTCAGGTTGAGCCGTGCCGACGGACGCGGACAGTCGCTCGATATGTCGATCGGCAAGGGCAAGGATCAGGCCGCAGAAGTCGATGTGAAGGCAGCGACCGGCGGCGCATCGGGTGCAGATGTAACCGTGCTCGATTCACGTCGCTATCTCGGTCTCGCGCCGGGATCGAATTCCTCGGCCGTCATCGGCTCGATGAGCGGCGACGGGGAATGGTCGAGCGCCATGCAGCCGGGTTCGGCGCTCTCCAACGAGGCAAGCTGGACAGGCACCGGCAAGGTCGTCAACACTTTGAAAATCGAGTTGAACCCCGCCGATCTCGGCGTCGTCACGGCGACGATGCGCTTGTCGGGCGATGATCTCACGGTCGATTTGAAGGTTCAATCCGGCGAGGCCTATCGCCAGCTTCATAACGATCAGGGCGCAATGATGGACGCGCTGCGCTCTCAGGGCTACTCGGTCGACAAGATCACCGTGACGCTCGTGGCTCCGTCGCAGACGGAGGCGAATTCCCAGTCTGGCTTCCAGGGTCAGTCCCAGCAGCAATCCCTGCCAAACCAGGGACAGAGCAACGGACAGGCACGCGGACAAAACTATTCAGGGCAGCAGTTCGATGGAAATGACATCGGTAGGACATCGGGCGAAATGGGCAGGGAAGATAACACTTCTGGCAGCTATCGGCGCGGCGGCTCTGGCGACGTCTATCTCTGACGCACAGGCCTCCACCGACAGTTCTGCGTCGGGCCTGTGTGAACGCGAGATCCGGTCCGCAGCGGCGAAATATGGCATCCCGGAGGGCATCCTTTACTCGGTCGGGTTGACGGAAACGGGGCGGAAGGGATCGCTTGATGCCTACGCCATGAACATCGAGGGGAAGGCGGTATTTCCGCCTTCGGAAAGTGCAGCGCTTCAGGAGTTTGCGATAGCCCGTCAAGGCGGCGCAAAGCTGATCGACGTTGGTTGCATGCAGATCAACCAATACTTCCATGGCGAGAATTTTTCTTCTGTGGAAGCCATGTTCGATCCGCATAGCAATGTCGAATATGCGGCCAAATTCCTGCGCGATCTCCATGACAGGCATGAGACCTGGACGATGGCGGTTGCACGCTATCACGCCGGCCCGAACAACAATCCCGCGCAGAAGGTATATGTGTGTCGGGTGATCGCCAATCTCGTGGCGACAGGCTATGGCAAATGGACCCCGAACGCGGCCTCATTTTGCCAGAATTGATAAGCTGTTAAGTTGTATTTCTGCCACATCCAAGAGTCCTCCAATGTGGCGAGAATGCGGAAAGAAAAAGGACGGCAAGAGCGACCGTCATAATCTCTTAACTTTTCCACCGTCCTTTTGTGTCAATTTGGCTCAATAGCCACTAGATGTAGTTCAAATCGGCGCTTGAATCTTAATCAATTATTAATTTCTGCCACTGACTTCCCACAGTTGTTCGTGATTCCTGCGATTCGTACTCATCGCTCATCGGGTAACACCACACTGATTCGGAGGCGGACGAATGATCGTAGTGGTTGATGAGCGTGAGCTTGTTAAAGACGGCTATACATCTCTTTTTGGGCGCGAAGGAATTCCCTCGACGGGTTTTGATCCGCGCGAGTTTGGCGAATGGGTCCAGACGGCGGCCGAGGGCGACATCGCGGCGGTTGAAGCATTCCTGATCGGTCAGGGACAGCACGTGCACGAGCTGCCGCGGGCGATTCGTGATCGCTCCATGGCGCCAGTCATCGCAGTCAGCGATCAACCATCACTAGAATCGACTCTTGCACTCTTTGATTGCGGTGTTGACGACGTGGTGCGCAAGCCGGTTCATCCCCGGGAAATCCTGGCGCGCGCGGCAGCTATCCGTCGCCGCCTGAAGGCAATCACCAACTACACCGACATCGGTGCGATCCGCGTGTTTGCTGATGGCCGCGATCCGGAAATAAACGGCGAGATCTTCGCCTTGCCGCGGCGCGAGCGCCGTATCCTGGAATACTTGATTTCCAATCGCGGGCGCCGGGTTACCAAGACCCAGATCTTCAACGCCATCTACGGCATCTTCGACGAAGAGGTCGAAGAGAACGTCGTGGAAAGCCACATTTCCAAGCTGCGCAAGAAGTTGCGCAAGAAGCTCGGCTTCGACCCGGTCGATTCCAAGCGCTTTCTTGGATACTGCATCGACTGGAATTGACGTCGAGCAGCCGACGATACCGTCCTCCGAGAAGCTGTTTCATGATGATCCGGCTTTTCTTCCTTCCAGCCAGCTTCACGCAAGGCCCATAAAATAACTTGGTACTACGAGGAAAATGAGGATTTTCAGATGAGCATTTTCGGCAGTATGAAAACGTCGGTCGCTGGGATGAACGCCCAGGCGAACCGTTTGAGCACGGTTTCAGACAATATCGCCAACGTTAATACTACAGGCTACAAGTCAGCATCGACCGCATTTTCCACGCTGGTGCTGCCCTCGGGCACCGGAAATTACAATTCTGGCGGCGTAGAAACCTCCGTCCAGCGCGCCATTTCGGATCAGGGCGACATTTCCTACACGACGACGACGACGAATATGGCCATCAGCGGCGACGGCTTTTTCATTGTTCAGGACGCCAATGGAACGCCTTTCCTGACTCGCGCCGGCGATTTCGCGCCGGACAATAACGGCAATCTGGTCAATAGCGCCGGCTTCACGCTGATGGGCTACTCGTACAATTCGGGCTCGCCCTCCGTTGTCGTCAACGGCTTTACCGGTCTCGTTCCCGTTAATACCGCCCAGAGCGGTTTGACCGCGATTGCTTCGACGTCAGGCACGCTGAAGGGTAACCTGAACTCCAACGACGCGAAGATTTCAGCTACGCAGGATCCTGCTTCGACCTATCCGAACACGAGTGGTACGACTTATTCGGAGAAGAGCTCGGTCATCGCTTACGACAGCCAGGGCAATGCCGTCACCTACGACGTCTACTTCACCAAGACGCAGGATCTTCCGGCCGACCCGAGCGATGAATGGGACGTTGCGGTTTACAATCACGCCGATGCTGCGAGCGGCAGCTCGCCGTTCCCGTATGCGAACGGTCCGGTCGCTACGGATACGATGGATTTCGACGCGAATGGCGCGCTGACCAACGGTGGATCCTTCACCATGAACGATCCCACCAACGGGCTGTCGATCTCGATGGATCTCACGGGCTTCACTCAGCTTGCGGCCACCTTCGGCGCGACCGGCGACATCAACGGCCAGGCACCGTCGGCGGTCAAGAGCGTGACGATCGGTACAGATGGTACGGTCTCGGCTCTCTACGCGGACGGCAGCAGCAAGCCGATCTACCGCATCCCGCTTGCAACGGTTCCGAGCGAAGACAATCTGACGTCGCTCAGCGGCAACGTCTATTCCGCCAATGGCGATTCGGGCGTGACGATCACGGGCTTCCCCCAGTCTGCCCAGTTCGGAAAGCTCGTTTCTGGCGCGGTCGAAGAATCGAATGTCGACCTCGCAGGCCAGCTGACCGAGATGATCGAGGCGCAGAAAAACTACACCGCAAACTCGAAGGTCTTCCAGACCGGCGCCAACCTGCTCGACGTTCTGGTCAACCTCGCGCGATAACAGGACCTTAGTTAAGTCATGTCGCTCACGTCTGCACTCAACACTGCACAATCGATATTCAACAATACCGGCACGCAAAGCAGTGTCGTATCGAACAATATCGCGAATGCCGGCAACACGAACTACAACCGCCGCGAAGCGGTTGTATCGACGACGTCGGCCGGCGCAACCGTTGTGCAGATTGCGCGATCCCAGGATGCCTCGCTTCAGACCCAGTTCCTGTCAAGCACGTCGGATGACGCAGCGCAGCAACGGCTGTTGAAAGGCCTGGAGGACATCAAGGCCACGATGGGCGGCAACGACTACGAAACGTCGCCCGCGACTTACCTTGCAACGCTCCAGACGGCACTCCAGACCTATGCCGGTTCGCCGAGCAGCCTCACGGCGGCGCAGGGCGCCGTGACGGCCGCTCAGGACGTTGCAACCTCGCTCAATCAGTCGACGCAGGCTGTCCAAAGCCTCCGGGAGGATGCTGACAAGGAAATCAGCACCGACGTCGACTCGCTGAACAATCTTCTGGCGCAGTTCAAGCAGGCCAATGATGCGGTGCAGTCGGCGACCGTCGCTGCAGCTTCCGCGTCAGGAGCGGCTTCGCCCGCACTCTCGGATGCGCTCGATCAGCGCGACGCCGTTCTCGGTCAGATTTCGCAGCTGGTCGGCATCAAGACCGTCACCCGCGACAACAACGACATGGCGATCTACACGTCCACCGGAACGGTGCTTTTCGAGACGCTCCCGCGGACGGTGACTTTCCAGCCGACGAATGGCTACACGGCCGGAACGACCGGCAATTCAATCTACATCGACGGCGTGCCGTTGGCGTCAGGGCAGGGCTCGGATACGAACGGGCAGGGCAGTCTCCAGTCGCTGATACAGCTTCGGGACGATGTTGCGCCGACCTATCAGAAGCAGCTCGATGAAATCGCTCGCGGTCTCGTCACGATGTTCTCGGAAACGACGACGGATGGCGGCACGCCGCCCACCACGCTGAGCACGCAGCCTGGCCTGTTCGTCTGGACCCAGAACAGCGCGGGTGACGGCGAGACGCCCACCAGCGCGACCGTCATCGACGGGATGGCCGGGACCATTGCGGTTAGCGCGCAAGTCGTGACATCGCAGGGCGGCGATCCCACTCGTCTGCGCGACGGCACCATCAATCCTCTCAGCACCAGCCAGAATCCCACCGGCGATAGTGGTTACTCCACTCTCCTGGACAGTTATTCGAACGGCATGGATGCAGACATGAGCTTCGACCCTTCGACAGGGGTCGACACAAGCTCCAGCATTCTCAGCTTCGCCTCCAATTCGGTTGGATGGGTCGAAGGTCAGCGCAGCTCGGCAAATACGGCTGCAGAGAATACGTCAGCCGCCCTTACCCGTTCGTCGGACGCTTATTCCAATAGCACCGGCGTTAATCTGGACGAGGAACTGACGCTGATGATGGATATCGAGCAATCCTACAAGGCAGGTACGAAGCTTCTCTCTGCCGTAAACGATATGCTGCAAGCGCTATTGGATTCTGCGAGCTAAATTATGAAGACCTCTTTCATTTCAAGCAATGCAATTCAAAATGCCATGCGTCTCACGATTCGCGAGACGCAGAACCAGATGTCCGACGCCTCTCAGGAGGCGACGACGGGTGTTTATGCGGATTTCGGCGTGTCTCTCGGTGGAAACGTCTCCGAGAGCATCGACTTCACTCGCGAAGTGTCGCGCATCGATTCTATTGTCAGCAGCAATTCCATCGCGGCAGGACGGTTGACGGCGTCGCAGAACGCTCTGTCCGATATGTCCACCCAGTCGCAGGATTTTCTGGACCAGCTTCTCGCCCTGCGCGGCAACCAGACGAGCGACAACGTTACGCTCTCCCAGAACACCGCGAATTCCGCGCTTTCAGCGCTTGTCGGCGATGCGAATACGATGGTCAACGGCGAGTATATTTTTGCCGGCATCAACACCGACGTGCAGCCCATGACAGACAACAGTGATGCTGCCGTATCGGCGATTAACGACGCGCTGACCACCTATATGGGAAATCTCGTGCCTCCGGTCACGTCGACCGCTGATCTGACGAATGCCCAGATGACGGACTTCATCCAGAACACCGTCCAGCCGATGTTTACCGATGACAGCTCGCCTGCGCCCGATAATTGGGCAAGCTGGTCCAGCGCGTCGGATCAGAACATGACGAGCCGGATCAGCAACTCCGAAGTGGTGGAATCGTCGACGAACTCGAACGGCGATGGAATGAGATATCTCGCTCTCGCCGCCACCGTCACGAAAGCGCTGATGGGCCAGAATCTGAGCTCCGACACGATGAATGCGGTCACGGATGCGGCGATCAGCTACTCGCGCCAGTCGGTTGATGCGCTCAATGCCTCGGCGAGCGAGCTGGGCCTCTCCCAGTCTCGCGTCAGCAAAGCCAATGATGCCCTCAGTGCGCAGAAGGACATCATCAACAACAACATCGCGGATCTTCAGGGTGTTGATCCCTACGAAGCCTCCACGAGGGCAAACGCTCTGCAAACACAGCTAGAGACAGCCTACACGCTGGTCTCGAAGATCCAGCAGTTGAGTCTCGTAAATTACCTTTGATGATCAAAGGTCGATGATCAGAAGGATGCATGAATGTATCAGTTCTCATATGCGGAAGTCATGCAGGACGCGGTGGCAGACGCCAGGGAGCGGGAACGCCAGGTTCTGGAGCGATCGGTCGGACTTCTATCGGCCGCCCGCGACAAGGAGAAGTATGGCAAAGAGGCTATCGAAGCCTTGTTTTATACGCGGCGCGTCTGGATCAGCTTCATCGAGGATCTGAAGAATCCGGAAAACCAACTTGATATCGAACTGCGCGCAAATCTCATCTCAATCGCAATCTGGATATTGAAGGAATGCGACAGGATCAGGAAGCGGCAGTCGAACAACTACCAGAGCATTATTGACGTCACCACCATCATCAGGGATGGACTCAAATGAAAAGTACTCTTCGCATATCGCTTAAAGCCGGAGAAAAAATATTTATAAATGGGGCCGTGCTGCGCGTTGACCGTAAGGTTGCGTTGGAGTTCCTGAATGACGTGACGTTCCTATTGGAGAATCACGTTCTCCAGCCCGAGGATGCGACGACACCACTTCGCCAGCTCTATTTCATCGCTCAGATGATCCTCATAAATCCCGAGGGCAAGGAGCAGTCGACTGCGATGTTCCGCAAGTCGGTTGTCATGCTGCTCTCCTGCTTCAAGAACGAGGAAGTTCTGGCAGAACTGAAGCGTGTTGATGGCTTGGTGGCAACCGGTCGCGCCTTCGATGCTCTCAAGGCGATCCGCGGTCTCTATGCGACCGAGGACAAGATCCTTCACAACCTGGAAATGCCGGCGGCAACGGTCGAGCAGATTCGTAGGGAGATTGCTCCATGGCGATAGATCCAGTCAGCCAGATGCAGGCCAATTCGGCCTCGGGTAGCAACAGTGCCAGTGGTTCCAACGACGCTGCCTCCGCCGGCGCGGCCGCGACCGTCAACTACAACGACTTTCTGCAGCTTCTGATCGCTCAGATGAAGACGCAGGATCCGACCGAGCCGATGGACGCCAGCGCGCAGATTGCCCAGCTGGCAAGCTTCTCGCAGGTCGAGCAACAGATCCAGACAAACTCGCACTTCGAAACTGCGCTGCAGAATCAATATGTCTCGCAGGCTGCCGATTACATCGGCAAGCAGATCATGAGTGCCGACGGATCGGTTACTGGAACCGTGAAGGAAGTCAGCATCTATTCCGACGGTGTCATTGCCATTACTGATGATGGACAGAAGGTACTGATTCAGGCAGGCGTGACAGTCGCCCCGGCAGGCACTACCATCGATCCGCCGCCTTCGTCGGATGATTCGTCGGGTTCAGGCGATGGCAGCAGCTCATGACGAGCCGCTAAACAATTAGGGAAGGTCGCTTCAATGAATGAAGCCGATGCACTGGATATCTTTCGGGCGGCGCTCTGGACAGTTCTTGTCGCGGCAGGCCCTGCCGTCGCAGCAGCCATGATCGTGGGCGTCGTGATCGCATTGATCCAGGCGCTGACACAGATCCAGGAAGCGACCCTGACCTTCGTGCCGAAGATCGTTACGGTCATGCTGGTAGCCGGTATCACGGCCCCATTCATCGGCTCTCATATCGGGATTTTCACAAATCTCGTCTTCTCCCGGATACAGTCGGGATTCTAGCGAGGAGCCGTCCGGCCTGACCATTTGCGAAAGCCACCCGCCACGCGTCGAAACCGGTGCGTGGCGTTTTCGTTAAAAGGCCCCGAAGCCATCCTCGCGCAAGCTTCGTCTTCTATCGCTCGGATCGAATAGGGCAAATGGCGTTGTCGCTTGCCCCCTCTCATGAAGAGATGGATCTGAACCATGGCACAGCCAGCTGCAATACCGGTTCCAAAAGCCAACCCGAGCCTGCGGGATGTCAGCTTCGCCTTCGGCGTGATGATCATCATCTGCGTGCTCTTCCTGCCGATCCCGCCGTTCCTCATCGATATGGGCCTGGCGTTTTCGCTAGCGCTTTCGGTGCTGATCCTCATGGTTGCACTGTGGATCCAGAAGCCGCTGGAATTCTCGTCCTTTCCGACGATCCTCCTGATCGCCACGATGACGCGACTATCGCTAAACATCGCAACGACGCGCGTGATTCTCTCGCACGGCTATGAGGGCAACCATGCAGCGGGCGGCGTGATTGCCGGCTTCGCGAGCCTTGTGATGTCCGGCGACTTCGTCATCGGTCTGATCGTCTTTTTGATCCTGATCACGATCAACTTCATCGTTATTACGAAGGGCGCAACGCGTATCGCGGAAGTCGGCGCCCGCTTCACCCTCGACGCCATCCCCGGCAAGCAGATGGCGATCGACGCCGATCTGTCGGCCGGCATCATCAACGAGCAGGAAGCGCAGAGGCGACGCAAGGATCTCGAAGAGGAAAGCTCCTTCTTCGGTGCGATGGACGGTGCGTCGAAATTCGTTCGAGGCGACGCTGTCGCCGGCCTTCTCATTACGGCCATCAACATCTTCGGCGGCATCATCATCGGCTACTTCCGTCACGGAATGCCGATCGGTCAGGCTGCCGACGTCTTCGTGAAGCTTTCCGTCGGCGACGGTCTCGTCTCGCAGATGCCGGCGCTGGTCATCTCTCTCGCGGCCGGCTTCCTCGTTACCCGCGGCGGCTCCGTCGGCTCGACCGACCAGGCCGTCGTCCGCCAGCTGAGCGGCTATCCGCGAGCGCTCGCCGTTGCCGCCGTGCTGATGGGCATCCTCGCCATCATGCCGGGTCTTCCGTTCATCCCCTTCGCGATCCTCGGTGGCCTCATGGCAACGGGCGCCTGGTTCATCCCGCGTCAGGCCGAAGCTGAAAACAAGCTTCTCCGCGAGCAGGAAGAAAAGAAGGTGATGCAGACGAAGGAAGACGAGAAGGATTCGGTCAAGTCTGCGCTGAAGACCGCCGAAGTCGAGCTCGCCTTGGGCAAGATCGTTTCCACCCGCCTGCTTGGCGCCCATCAGGAACTCGCCTTCCGCGTCGGCAAGATGCGCAAGAAATTCGCGACGCAATACGGTTTCGTGGTGCCAGAAATCAAGGTCACGGACGATCTCGCCATTGCCGACAAATCCTACCAGATCCGCATCCACGGCACGACGGTTGCCTCCAATATGCTGCGCGTTGGCGAAGTGCTCGTAGTCACCGGCTCCGGTCGCAAGCCGACCGTTCCGGGCGACGAGATCCGCGAACCAGCCTTCGGTCTGCCTGCCTATTCGGTACTCGAAGCCTTCACGGAAGATCTGAAGCGCGAGGGCTTCCAGCCGATCGACAACGTTTCGGTTGTTCTGACCCATATGAGCGAGGTCATCCGCAACAACCTACCCGCGCTGCTGTCCTATAAGGACGTCAAGGTGCTGATCGAACGCCTCGATCCGGAATACAAGAAGCTTGCCGACGAAATCTGCTCGTCGCACATGTCCTATTCGGGCCTGCAGGCGGTGCTCAAGCTGCTTCTTGCCGAGCGCGTCTCGATCCGCAATCTTCACCTCATTCTGGAAGCGGTCGCCGAACTCGCGCCGCATGTGCGCAAGACCGAACAGATCGTCGAGCACGTGCGCGTGCGTATGGCCCAGCAGCTCTGCGGCGACCTTGCGGACAACGGCGTGCTGCGTGTCCTGCGACTCGGTAGCAAGTGGGACCTCGCCTTCCATCAGGCGCTCAAGCGCGATGCGAAGGGTGACGTCATCGAATTCGACATCGATCCGCGCATGCTGGAAGAGTTCAGTGAGCAGGCGACCGGAGTTATCCGTGAATTCATGGACCGCGGCCTACCCTTCGTGCTTGTCACGTCGCCGGAAACGCGCTCCTATGTGCGCATGATCATCGAACGCTTGTTCGCGACTCTCCCGGTCCTGTCTCATCTGGAATTGGCAAGGGGGATCGAAATCAAGATTCTAGGCTCCATTGCATGATTTCTGACCCCCAGGGGACCATCCTCGCTCTGTTTCTCACCTTTTGCCGGATAGGCACTTGCGTGATGGTTCTCCCGGGATTTTCCTCTGGGCGTCTCCCGCCGCAGATCAGGCTCTTCCTGGCGCTGACAATGTCTTTGGCCGTGATGCCGATGCTCTGGAGCACCATTTATCCAAAGGCCTCGGCAGGCGACGCGACCTATGTCGGCCTAATCTTCAGCGAGACGCTGATCGGCCTGATGTATGGTCTTATGGCACGCCTGTACACGCTCGGATTGCAGTTCCTGGGAACCGTGATCTCGACGATGATCGGCCTGAGCTCTCCGAGCGGGCCGGACATCCTTGACGATTCGAGTGAGACGACGGTGACCGCTCTCATCAACCTCTGCGCGATGATGGTCCTCTTCATCCTGGACTTCCATCACTATGTTTTCCGCGCGCTGATCGACTCCTATTCGGTCGTGCCTTTCGGCGGCCATATCGAAGTGCGCGCCACACTGGTCTCGGTGACGGATACGCTGGAGCAGACCACGTTCATCATGCTGCGTCTCGCCAGCCCATTTATCCTCTATGCGCTGATGTTCCAGTTTTCGATCGGCTTCATCAACAAGCTGGCGCCGCATGTCCCGGTCTATTTCATTTCCACGCCCTATCTGGTGATGGGCGGCCTGTTCATGCTCTATTTGAGCATCGCCGAATTGGTCACGCAGTTTTCCGATTCGTTCCTCAGCGTCTACAATGGTCATTAGCAACGACGGCGGCACCGAATGGTCGAAAAAACGCGATCTGAAAAATTGAAGCGCCTTGTTACGGTTCAGCGGCATCTCGAGCGCATGGCCGAACAGGAGCTGGCCGACAACACGCGGCAGCGCACCGAAGTCTCACAGTCGATCGATCAGACCATTGCAGCCATCAGCTCCACTGACCCGATGCATGCGGCGTTTTCGCATCATTACACCCAGCGATTCGCCCGTCTGTCAGTCAAGGACCAGCAGCTTGCGGGCATGCAGACGGTGATCGAGATGAAGATCATGAAGGAGCGCACCAAGGCGGATCGCCTCGAGGACAACATGAAGGAGGCCCGCGAGCTGGAAAACCGCGAGGCTGACGATAATGCAGTCTACGATTTGATGGACCAGCGCATGGCGTCGCTAACGCCAGCCTCCAGCAAGGTTCACGAAACATAATCGTCGCGATTTCAAGTGAAAGGAACGTGACGTGGCTATCTCACCGCCAAGTGATTTGGTCCTGGACGTTGTCAAGGCGGCCGATCCGGTCGATGTCCAGGCAGCGCAGGCCAAGCTCCAGGCAAACCGCGCGGCATTTGCCGCAACCAGTCTTGCAGAAGCCGGCAACGGCTTTCAGTCGACGGTGGATGTCCTGAACAGCGCAGCGACGAAGGCTGGCCTCGGCAATGCCAAGGATCGCACTCATTCGACCGAAAAGGTCCCGGCGACCTACCACAAGTTCGAAGCCATGGTCCTGCAGAATTTCGTCAAGAACATGCTGCCGAACAGCGAAACGCTGTACGGCAAGGGCACTGCGGGCGAAATGTGGAAGGGCATGATGGCCGAACAGCTCGGCAACACGATTGCCAAGAACGGCGGCGTGGGTATTGCCGAGCAGATGTACAAGGAACAGCTCGACAAGACGCGCAGCAAGGGCATCGTCAACGCATCGACCGATGAGAACGATCGCAAGATGGCGCTGAGCATGATCACCGATTTCCAGCGCAAGACGCTTGATACCGCCTCCACAGACGGGAGCTCGGATGCGTCTGCGACCAATCAGAGCTTGATGGCGAAAAAAGCGTAAGCAGGGGTGGGGAAATGGAAATAATTTCGAACGACTACCGCATCAAGTCCGTTCTCGGCCGGCTTGAAATGATCATCGACAACGAGAATACCCGTATCGGCCGTGATCCGGAATTCGACCTCAAGCTGTCGAATACGCATAAGAGTCGGTGCCTTTACGAGCTGTCGATGCTGTTCAGGGATACGGATCCGGCCGAACTCGCGCTCGTTCATATCGAGCAGCTTCATGGCCTGAAGAAAAAGCTGGTACTCAACGCCCGGCGCGTAGAGGCGCATCTGGAGGCGGTTCGCGCCGTCACCGAGATCCTGAAGAACGCCATGCATGATGCCGAAACCGATGGCACCTATTCCCAGGAACAATTCATCGTCCGTGAGGCCTGATGGTCAAGTTCATCATTACAGGTGTTTGGGCATGCGTGGTCGCGCTCGGAGCCGTCTATGGCTCCGTGTGGATGGCGACGAGGCCTGCGCCTGATCCGGCTGCTACCGAAAAGGCGCAGCAGGAATATGTGAAGGGCGAGTCGATCAACATTCCCGTGATCGCCAATGAGCAGGTAACCGGCTATTTTCTGACCACGATCTCCTTCATGATGGACAAGGACAAGGCGAAGGATCTCAAGGTCCCGCTCACTCAGCTGACCACGGACGAGCTCTTCTCTCTATTGGTCGGCAACAAGATGATCGACCTCTCGCACACTTCTAACTTCAACCTTGCTGCGTTTCGCGACGACATCAAGAAGAACATGAACGAGCGGCTTGGCGGCGAGTATGTCGAGAGCGTTCTGGTCGAACAGCTGGACTATCTCTCCAAGGACGAGGTTCGTGCCAACGATGCCGCTCCTGTCAAGAAGAACCTGAAGCCGGTAAAGATCGTCCCGGGCGATCCCGTGCCGGCCGACGCCAAGGCCCCTGCGCACTGATACTTGCGGGCTGATTATTCGATCCATGGTTTTATTGGAAAGAGGCCGCTTCGCTCGCGTTGCGGCCTCTTCTGCGTTAACCGCTTGTTCGCTCCTGGGGCAAAGCAGGGTTAAAGAGCCGTAAACGGGCTCACCGGCGCGCAGATGGAAATGGGACGCTTCCCAAAGGCGAGGCGGCGTTCGGCGCGTCCATAGTTAACAATGTGTTGCGGGACCAATGCAATTTCTAGTGGTTTCCGTAAGGGAAGCTTGTGAGAGCTTTGTTATAAGCATCGCAAGCGATCGCTTTTTCCTTGTCCATGGCCGCTGCGACAGACCGCAGAGGCTTTAAGCCGGGCAGACGGGTCCCACCCGATCATAAGAAGAGTGACTGCCATAGGGGTTGGCCGGCCGCTGCTGCGTGCCGGCGCGTTGCGTGCGTAACGGGTTTGCCAGAGTAGGGCGCATGACGCGTCCATGGCAGGAGGTGTAAGTGAACTTGATCGCGAACTTTGCCGTTCTTGCGTCACGTCGAATGATATTCGACTTGCCGGTTTGCGACCTCGGCTGGGATGATGCCCTGACATTCATAAACGAGCTGGCTTCCCTGCCGCTCGGGCAGACGGTCATTTCCTTCGTCAACGCGCATAATATGCTCGTCATGCTGCGCGATGAGCACTACCGCGATGTCTTGGTGCACAACCTCGTTCTCCCCGATGGCATCGGCGTGGACATTGCCTCGCGCGTCGCTCACGGCGCCTCCTTCCCGGCCAATCTGAACGGTACTGACTTCGTGCCGGCCCTCCTGACTTTCATGGAACAGCCGAAGCGTATCGGTCTCGTCGGCGGTCGCCGCGACATCGTCGAAAAGGCGGCCGAGAATTTTCGCAATCATGCGCCATGGCACGAATTCGTCGTGATATCCGACGGCTATTTCGACAAGGTCGACAGCAGCGCCGTTACATCGGAGATCGAACGGCAGAAGCTCGATGTCCTGATCGTCGGAATGGGGACGCCGTTGCAGGAAAAATGGGTGGCCGATCATATCCGACCGCAGCATGCACGCCTTGTCATGACCGTGGGCGCTCTGTTCGATTTCGTATCCGGAACGGTTCCGCGTGCGCCCCGCATGGTACGTGCGCTCAGGCTGGAGTGGATCTTCCGCCTCCTGCAGGAGCCGTCCCGACTTTGGCGCCGCTATATCGTCGGCGTGCCGGTCTTCCTCTTCCAGGTCGTGTGGCATCGCTTCGGCCCACGCTATTCGACACTGCGGCAGACGGTCGGTTCCGTACGCGCCGACGCCCAAAGGAGACTGCCGGCGCCCGAAAAGTTCGGTCGCTAATGGCTGCCGGCAGGCCGTCCCGGCAGCTCGTCATTGCCGCCACGTTAACACTTTCTTTGCCATAGTAATTTAGAGTGGGTTAATCAATCGGACCTTGAGCGGCGATGTTGCGTCGGCCAAGAAGTGCGCGAGATGGGCCCTCAATGTCGTTCAGCCATGCGAACAGGAACTCGCCTTTTCCTGAGATCGATGCCCAAAAGGCATCGCGCGGAGGCAGTGCGCCCTATCGCGAGGACGACCGCTATCCCGCTCCCGCCAATATCCAGGGACCCAGCGATGCCGAGCTGATCGACATCCTGCAGCGCGCTCTCCGCGGCGACCCCTATCCCGTTTCCGGACGCAAGACTGTTTCCGAGCCAGTCGCCGAACCTCCATTGACAGACCGCATCCGCGGCATATTGCGTAGCGATCCGCCGATGACGAGAAACACGGCGCGAGCCGTTGTTTCGGCAGCATTGCCAACTCCTGCAGCATTGCCGCCCCAGCCTCAAATCTTGCCGAAGCAGGAGATTGCCGAGGAACGCATCGCACCGCCGGCGCCTCAGCCCGTGGCCAAGGTCGCACCGCGGGAAGCGAAAATCGGCCCAGCACCCGAAATCGTGAAAATCAACCAAGCAGCGAAGCCTACCCGTCGGGGCTGGAGCTTTGGCCTATCGTCCATCGCCTTCGTTGCCGCCGTCGCGATTTCAGGCGCAGTTCTGCCGGCATTCCTGGCAGGGCCGCCACAATATGTTGCGACCGCTCGTCTCCAGCTTCAGTCGGGAGCGGCGTCGCAACCCGGCTTTATGGATATTCTTACCAAGCGGATCGCCTCCCCACACCTCCTGTCCCAGGTGGTGGCGAAGCTCAAGCTTGACCGTGACCCGGAATTCACCGGCGGGACGGCAGGGCCGATCGGCGTCGCCGTCGATCTCCTGTCCAGCAGCGGTGCGGCGTCGGACGCCCTGTCCCGCGCCCAGGCTACCTTACGAAGCGCGATCGAGGTGACCCCGAACCGTCCGGCAGGACTGTTGTATCTTTCCGTCACGGCGGGCAGCGCAGAGAAATCGGCGCGGATCGCCAATATGCTGGCCGATGCGACAGTCTATGACGCCGTCATCTCGCCGGGAACAGAAATGCCGGGACAGGCATCCGCCATCGATGCGAACCGCAAGGCCTATGACCAGGCATCGGCAGCGCTTGCCGCCTTCAACACGCAAACTGGCCAGGACAAGATAAAGGCTGCGATTGACCTGCAGCAGGACAAGAGTGAGCTCGATAAGCAGGCTGCTGATGCCGATAAGGCCGTCGACGCCACCCGCATCCGACTCACCGCGGCAAAGACCGCGAAGCTGTCGGATGTTCTCGATGGTTCCCTTTCGCCGGACCTACGCTCCTCGCCGGCGCTCGAGGATATGCGCGACCGTTATGCTGCGGCGAAGACGACGCTTTCGCAGCTCTCAGCCGAGCTTGGCCCGCGCCACCCGCGCTTGCTCGCCCAGCAGGCGACCGTCGATGACCTGCGTGCCAATATACAGACGGAACTTCTGCGCCTCGTCGCCGCCAGCGATTCCGACCTGAAGGCAGCGCTTGCCGACCAGAAGGCGACTGCGGATCGCGTAGCCGCGCTGAGCCGCAAGGATATCGGCGTCGACATGGCACGCTTCGGGCAGTTGCAGGCCGCAGTCGAGGCCGCCCGCGAGCGCTACGAAAACAGCCTTCAGAGGACCGCTGAGACAAAGCCCTCGGCAGCACCCGTGCCGCTGTCAGTGGCCAGCCCCGCCATTGCTCCGAGCGCGCCGATCGAAGACAATCTCACGGCTGCTGAGACCGTCGGCTTCCTGATGGGCCTTGGCATTGCCCTTTGCCTGGTATTCCTTCGCAAGTGGATTGTTGATGCCCTGCTCGATGGAGCGGAAGGCGAGGCGGTTATCGCTGCAGAGCAGTCATCCCTCCGCAGCGAGCCGGTCATGGAGCCGCGCCGCCCGTCGATCGCTCCGTCGCCGCAGAAATTCGACGCCGCCATTCCCGTTGCCAACGATCTGCCGAAGGCTCCGCCCGCCGCCCCTCTGCCGGTCGCGACCCAGACCCCCGGGGTCACCGAGAATCCTGGGGTCACCGAAGATATCGCCGCACTCCAGGCTCGCATGGCATCCCTGCGGGCGAAGGTGGAAAGCTATGCCGCGAAGCGAAACGGCGCCCGCCGCTAGGCTTCGAGCGCCCGCTGCTCCAGCAGGCGCTCGAAAGCGGCCTTGATTCTCATGACGTGCGGCGTCTTGTAGTCGAACCCTTCATTGTGAAGGTGGATGAGCATCGAGGCATTCACCTCGAAGATCACGATCCGTCCGTCGGAATCGACCGAACAATCTATGCCGAAATAATCGAGACCGATTTCCTTGCGGATCGCATCAAGGGTCGCCATCGCCTCCGGTCCGAAGACACGGCCCGGGTTGTCGAGAAATGCCTGCTCTTCGTTGCGCATCCATTCCGCTTCGGCCATCCGAGTCGACGCGTGATGCACTTTCCAGGCATCGCCGATCGCCAGATGATAGGGAAGGATCTCTTCGCCGACGAAGACCAGCCGGTATTTCCGGAAAAAGCCGTCCGGGGAACTGTAGTCGACGAACTCGGTCAGATAGAGGGTGCGGTCTCCCGCCTCTTCGGCAAAGCCAAGCAACGCGGCCGGATCGGAAACCAGTTCCATCTTCTCCCCGCCATGTGTACCGGCGTGGCGAACGATCAACGGAAAGCCCTGGATCTCGCTTTCACTGAGCAGGTGCCGAAGATCGGCGCCATCCATGCGGACCGTCGTTGGCATGACCGCACCCGAAATCCCGGCAAGACGCTGCGAGATCGATTGGCGATCCGTTCCTGATATCAATTTGGGATGATTGATGACCGGCTTTTGAAGGGTGCTGATGAGGTCGGCAACAGAGGCGATCACATCAAGTCCGAAATCAGTCTCCGAAACCAGATTGACGACGACGTCGGCCTTGTCACCCAAGACGCCTGGATCGTAGCGGTAATCCGGCAGCACGATCGCGACATCCGCATCGAAGCTGGCGCCCTTGATCAAATCCTCATAGGGCGTGTTGCCGGCCATGGGCGAGAAAAGCATGAGCGCGCGAAGTCTTGCGGGCTGGTGCGCTGCCGGGTAGCTGCGAACTGCTCCCAGGCTGGCGAGGGAGCGAAAGCAGATGCGCGCTGCCTGCTCGTTGCCGAGTTCGTATTCGAGGTTTCCGCAAAGGAGCAGCGCTTCCCGATTGGTCGGGTCGGCCCGCAGCGCGTTCTGGGCGCATGCCAGCGCCGGCTCCGTGAGCCCTGCCTTCTTCAGCGCCTGCGCCTTGTTGCAAAGGCAGTAAAAATCAGTCGGGGCAAGCGACAGCCCCCGGTCGTAGGCCGCGATTGCCTGCTGAAGATTACCATCCGTCTGCAGCGCATCGCCAAGCAGCACCCAGGACGATACCTCGCCCGGCGCCAGCCGGCAGCACCGCGCCGCCGAGGCAACGGCCTCCGCCAAGTTGCCGGCGGACATAAGCAGACGGCTGCGTCTCGCCCATGCCAGGTTATAGTCGTCCTTCAGGGCGACTGCCCGGTCGAGACTGGAGAGGGCTTCGTCCGAGCGGCCGAGGTCCGCAAGTACCACCCCATGGTGATACCAGTGCCCGGCATCTTTCGGCCTTAGCGCAATTGCCTTGTCGTAACATTCCAATGCTCGCCCGAGATCGCCGACGGTCTGAGAGGCCATTCCGAGGCCGGCAACCACCTGGGCATCGTCAGGCTTGATGGCGAGCGACGCGTCGAACCACGCAACCGCTTCCTGCGGTCTGTCCGCCTGCAGAAGCAGAAATGCCAGCATGTTGCAGGCAACAGGCGCGCGGCGAACGAGATGATCCGACGACAGGAGCAGGGCGATCGCTCCGTCATTGTCGCCCGCACCCATCAGATCGCTGACCTGCGTCAGGACGGACAGAAGCGCCGAAGCATCAAACGAGGAAGCGGCTGGCGACTGGTTCATTCAAGGCGGCTTTCAAAAACGGAAGGACGGCAGCTGAACGCTGTAACTCTCGTATTTTAGAGGTTCAGCCTTGCCATAGGCTGACCAGTCCGACCTTTTCGCCGCGCGTCCGGGGATCGCGGAACGCCATTTCAGGATTGAAGGGCGCCACTTCGATAATTGGTGATCAACCGCAGCCAGGGCGCTGAGTGAAAGACGCTCATCAGCAGGTACATCGGCACCATGCCGCCCAGCAGCGACGCGTCTTGCGTGGTCGAGCACATCATCGCCATCTGGTCGCCGCCGAGGGCAACCGTCAGCAGCGCCATGATCGCAAAGGTCGGCGCGGTCGCGAGGCATAGCAAGTCGATTGCGCCGAAGGCGGCGGCGTTGCCGCCATTCTCGTTGCCAGCGCCGCGGGCGCCGTCGTCAATATGAATATTGCTCATGTTTTCCTCCTCCGCCGAGATGCGGCTACGCGGCGCAGGGCCGGGAGTTGAAATCCCGGTCCCGCCTTTGCGCGTCTCACTCAGCCCAGCTTGTATTCGTCGTGGCGGCGCCACCACATGCCTGTCTCGTTTCGGCCTCTCGGGGCGCGGTCGAGCCACTGGTACATGCCCCACAGCCCATCGAGCCCGCGGGAATAGGCGGAATAGGTATGGTAGACGACGCCGTCTTCAATCGCGAAAGCGCTCAGGCCCGGCCTTTCCCGTGCGTAAGTCGCCGTGTCGGTTCCGGACATTGCAGCACCAGAGGCTGCTCCGTCAGGTGTCTTGCGCGAGGGGACTGCGACAGAACCTTCGTCCTCGCGTGGCTGCCACGCCGCTTCGCGCCGGTAATTGTAGTCGATGCCTCCGCCGCGCTGTTGCTCCTCGCTGAACCAGACATTGAAATCGGCGTTGAAGTCGCCGCCATAGGACGAGGCCCAGGGAAAGGTCCATCCCATCCGCTCCTGATACGCTTTGAGCTTCGCAAGGGGAGCGCGCGACACGGCGGAAAACATCACGTCGTGGTTCTGCAAGTGGACGGCGATGCCGTTGAACCCGTCGGCGATCGACGAACAGGACGGGCAGCCCGCGCTATAGTCTGGCCCGAACATGAAATGGTAGACGAGAAGCTGGGAGCGTCCCTTGAAGAGATCGACCAGAGAAACGGTTCCCTTGTCGGTTTCGAATCGATACTCATTGTCGATCCGAACCCAGGGCATCTTCTGACGCCATTGCGCCAGTTCGTCGCTGCGCCGCGTCAGTTCCTTCTCCTCCTGGAGCAGCCCGAGCCGCGCCTTCAACCATTCATCGCGTGAAACAACTTGATTAAGCATAGCGAACCTCCTGTTGGTGTATGCCTGTTGCGTTGACGATCAATTCCGGTCGAGCTCCGTTTCAGCGGGTCGACCTCGCCCGCCCGCCGGCGCAGCGCGCCGTCGGCATGGGTTTCGATTTCTGTCGTTCAGTTCGTCTGCCTGCCGTCAGGCCGGCAGCATGCGGTCATAATCCGCCCTGAGGCGGCTCCAGCCGTCCCAGTAAGGCTCGGGCTCCGTGGCCGTGACGCGGGCGACCAGAATGTCGAGGTGCATGTGCCAGCCGGCACCGACCATCAAGGTGATTGCGCGGTCGGGCAGGCGACGATGGATAACTGTCAGCAAGACCTCGGCACCTTTCGAGGCCAGCTCAAAGGAAACCTCGCCGCCAGTTCCCCAGGTGAAGGTGAGCTTGTTGGGAGGATCGAGCTCGACAATACGGCTTTCCATCCGATGCTCATCGGAGAAGCCGGACGGCCGATGACCGGGCGGGTTAGTAAGTTCATTGTTTCGCCAGACCAGCTCGAAAGGCGCACCAACCTTCATCTCCATCTGGCCCGCGGCCAGCCACTGGCGGCGCAGATCTCCATCGGTGAGATACGCCCATATGCGCTCGATCGGGCCAGGCAGAAGGCGCTGGATCTTCATCGTCGCCGGTTCGGTCAGCATGCCATAGGCACTCGGGCTCGCAAGCTCGGTCATTTCTCATCTCCTCTTTTTGGGTTGGTGGATTCGCGTGCGTCCTCTTCGCGCAGCAGCCGTTCGAGTACATCCAGACGACCGCTCCAGAAGCGTTCGTAGAAGCTCAGCCATTGATGGGCGCTGGCGAGCGGTCCGGGCTCAAGACGGCACAAATGGGTTCTGCCGCGTATTTCGCGACGGATCAGCCCGGCACCTTCCAGCACCTTGATGTGCTTCGAGGCCGCCGCAAGCGAGATTGCGAAGGGTTCGGCAAGCTGGCCGACCGTTCGCTCGCCATCGGCGAGTTCATGAAGCATCTCTCGGCGCGTGGCGTCGGAAAGGGCGTGAAAGATCGAATCCATCTCAATCGCCTCTAATTCAACCATGTGGTTGAATATGGACTGGAACGAATTAATAGTCAACCGATTAGTTGAATGACGAGCTGGCGCCCGAATTGCCCATCATTGTGCGGCGTCGCGAATTTACCGTCTCTGCGTCTCGAACTTCGGCCGCAAACCCAATGAGGCCAGCCCGTAGCGATGCTGCAGCCACAGCAGCAGAAAACCGAACAGCGGGATGATGATGTCCATGTAGAAAATGACGCCCGCGTTGCCGGGAGCGAAATTGTGCTGCGTGATCATCTGCCACACATGTCCCGCGGCGGCGCCGAGCGTGAAGACGCTCGGACCGATGATGGCTGCGAGGCGCAGATCGAAGCTGCGGAATGCCGCGATGAAGCCGACGACGGCAAAGCCGAGGCTCGCAGTCGCGACTTCGAACTGGAACGGGCTGTCTGCCCAACCGATGAAGGCGGCGGACATCCGCCCGAAAAAGGCATGCATGACGAAGTTGTAGAAGTTGCCGACCCCAACGACCCAGAACACGTGCCAGGCAAGCACCTTTTCGATGATGACCGACCAGCCGGCGGGCTTCGGCGCTCGCGCGATGGCGACGATCGAAAACAACAGGCCGATGACGAGAAAGGTGAAGGAGTAATTCGACGCGGCGAAGGAAATTGTCCCTTTGATGATGTCTGCCATCACGGCTCCTCCCTGTTGCGCCTCCCTGTTGCCCCCATGGGCGAAGGTCAATTCAACTCGTTGCCCTTGCCCGTATGCTCTCGGGATACCATTGGGTAAATTTGACCGCCGCGACGAGTGCCGCGATCGTTGCGATAATGCCGACCCGCTGCGGCAACGAGGGGACATAGAGAAGCAGGAGATCGGCGATAACCATGACGACGGAGGCCAGGGCCCATACCGCCGTGATGATATAGTTCGTGCGGATGAATACCGGACTGTCCCAAAGCTCGCGGGGAACGCTTTCCCTTGCATATTGCAGAGTGAACGGCCGCCGAAGCGCCATGGAAACGAGCACGATGAAAAGGAGGCCGAGATCGACTCGCAGCCTGATGGCCACGATCGGCCATGTCGGATTGGCAAGGATGGCGTAGAGCGCGAGCGCGGCAAACAGGATCACTGTTCCGATCTCAAGCACCTTCGGAGCGCGACCGGGCATCACGAGATCGCGGATGAGCATTGCCGCCGATATCACGGCGCCGGCAATCAGCCCCTCTGTCGCACCGACGAAATGGTCGACGAGCGCGAAAACGACAAACGGAACGAAGGCCAGTACAATTCCCATCACTTCCTCTGGCACTGCGAAATGTCTGGGCTGGTCAGGTTTCCTTGCGCATCGGCCTTGGCCGAATGGCGAGCATCCGCTTGGGGGATGCTTCTGTCTATATGATGCTATAGGTAGAATCTTAACGTACGAGCAAACGGTAGCGTTGTAAATGGAAATTCGGCGCAGGTCCCGAAGGATGGGGCAATATCCGCGAAGGTCCTTGCGTCCCAGTGGCGTTGGATTCTCCTTGCAATTGGCGCTTTTTGACAGCATAGGGCGCTAGGAGGCAAATCTGCTCGTCCTTCGGCTTGTAGATTGCCGCAGAAACCATTCTCGGGGAGAAACGCGTGGCTGATGTGATCGACGGCAAGCAGGTTGCAGCTTCGGTAATCGATAAGGTCAAGGCCGCTGCGAGCGCCCTTGAGACGGAAACCGTCTTGAAGACGGGCCTTGCCGTCGTCATCGTCGGCGACGATCCGGCAAGCCACACCTATGTCGCCGCCAAGAGCCGCATGGCCAAGGAATGCGGCTTCAATTCCATCCAGCACACGCTGCCGGCCGAGACCACGCAAGTCGAGCTTGCAGCTCTGGTCGCAACGCTCAATGCGGATCCGGCGGTCAACGGCATCCTCGTCCAGCTGCCGCTGCCAAAGCACCTGAACTCAGACGCCATCATCCAGTCGATCCTGCCGGAAAAGGATGTCGATGGCCTGCATGTCGTCAATGCCGGCAAGCTTGCGACCGGCGATCTCGCAACCGGCCTGATCTCCTGCACGCCGGCTGGCGCCATGCTCTTCGTGCGCCGCACCCATGGCGAGGACCTGTCGGGCCTGAACGCCGTCGTCATCGGCCGCTCCAACCTCTTCGGCAAGCCGATGGCGCAGCTTCTGCTCAATGCCAACGCGACCGTCACCATTGCCCATTCGCGCACCAGGGACCTGCCATCCGTCGCCCGCAACGCCGATATCCTGGTCGCCGCCGTCGGTCGTCCGGAAATGGTGAGGGCCGATTGGGTAAAGCCCGGTGCAACCGTCATTGACGTCGGTATCAACCGCATCGATGCGCCGGAGCGCGGCGAGGGCAAGAGCCGCCTCGTCGGCGACGTCGCCTTTGCGGAATGCGCCGAAGTCGCCTGCGTCATCACCCCGGTCCCGGGTGGCGTCGGTCCGATGACGATCGCCATGCTGATGGCAAACACCGTCATCGCCGCCTACCGCGCCGCCGGGAAGGTCGCGCCGACGTTTTGAGGATTTGTTGCTGAGGAATTGCCTGCCGTCGGATGGTCCAGTATGCCCCTCATCCGCCTGCCGGCACCTTCTCCCCGCTTGCGGGGCCAAGGGGACTCTCGGCAACGCTCCAGTTCCTCTCCAGCGTAGCACAAGGCACGTCCTCTCGCCCCGCCTGCGGGGAGAGGGGCAAAGCCAGGACGGAAAATGCCAGTGGTCCGGGATTTATTCACCCTGCCGGCGCCGCCCCCGTAGACGCCCGCACGATCAGCTCCGCCTTCCACAATTCCTGTTCCGGATAGCTGCCGAGATCCTTGATCTGGCCGATCAGACGCTCGGCGATGCGCACGCCCGCGGCGCGCAGCGGCGAGCGGGTGGTCGTCAGCGGAACGGAGAAATTTTCCGGTTTCAAGAGCGGCAGCACGTCGTCATGGGCAATCAGCGAGATATCCTCGCCGAGTTTCAGGCCGGCCTGGTTGATGATGCGGATGGCGCCGAGCGCAAGCACCGTGCTCGAACAGAGGATGGCCGTCGGCCGCTCGGGCAGCTGCAGGAAGCGCTCCATGGCAAACAGCCCCTGTTCATCCGTCATTGCGGTGTGGGTAACACAGACCTCGTCAAGCGTCAGCCCTCGTTCGGCAAGGGCAGCACCCACGCCCATCTTCCGGCGGATCGCGAAGTCGAGATGCTCTGGCCCGTTCATGACGGCGAACCGGCGATGTCCGAGCTGGAGCAGCAGTTTCGTCGCGTCGTAGAAGGCCGCCTCGTTGTCGATGTCGAGATAGGGATAGTCAGGCTCGCTGCCGATTGAGCGGCCATGCACGACAAAAGGGATGGACAGCGATTTCAGCATGTCGAGCCGCGGATCGTGGCCGCGCATATAGGCGACGAACAACGCGTCCACGTTGCCGCTGATCGCAAGCCGCCGAAGTGCACCCACTTCGTCGTTCGGGTCGGCGGGGGTGATGACGAAGTGAAAGTCGTGCCGCAGCGCCTCCTCGCCAAGGCCGGTCAGGAACTCGCCGAAATGCACGTCGGAGGGATGGCCGGGCGCCGTCGGCATGACGAGGCCGAGCGACCCGGCCTTTCCGGTCGCCAGCCGTTGTGCGGCCTTGTTGGGACGATATCCTGTCTCGCGGACGGCCTGAAGCACGCGTTCGCGCGTTTCCCTGTTGACTTCCGGATATCCGTTGAGGGCGCGGCTGACTGTGGTCTGCGACAGGCCTAACATTTGCGATAGCTGCTTCAGATTCACGGCCTGCAATCCTCTTCCCGGCGCGCATGAACGTCTTCGAAACGTTACGAGCCGCGCTGCTTCAGCGCCTTAATGTCTTCCAAAGCGCTTTAAAATATGTAGCACGCGAACGGCTTGACTCAAGAAAAATCGCTCCATATTTCCGTTTAATCGATGCTGCATTGCGAGATTTCCGCTGCGTAACAGTCGATTTCGCAAATTCACTTGACTTCAAACGCGCCTCAGTAGAATGAATTTAGTAGCCAAAGCGCTTTGAGGAATTGCGCATTTTGAGCTTTGGGGGGACGATCCCCTTATGTGATGGGAGGTTGATCACATGAAGAAGATACTTTTGCTGAGCGTTGCCGTGGCGGCAATGGTCGCCGGCACCGCATCCGCCGCCGACCTGAAATTTCCGCCTGGCCAGGATTCCAAGTTCAACTGGAAGAGCTATGACGATTTCAAGGCCGGCCATGCCGACCTGAAGGGTCAGGAACTGACCATCTTCGGCCCGTGGCGCGGCGAAGACGAAGCGCTGTTCACCAGCGTTCTCAATTATTTCACCGAAGCGACCGGCGTGAACGCCAAGTATTCCTCCTCCGAAAACTATGAGCAGCAGATCGTCATCGACACGCAGGCCGGTTCGCCGCCGAATGTCGCGATCCTGCCGCAGCCGGGTCTTCTGGCAAACCTCGCAAGTCAGGGGCACCTGACGCCGCTCGGCGACGATCTGGCAAAGTGGGTCAAGGATAATTACGGCGCCGGCGACAGCTGGGTCAGCTACGGCACCTACAAGGGCAAGGACGGCAAGGAGGCCTTCTATGCCTTCCCCTACAAGGCCGACCTGAAGTCGCTCGTCTGGTACGTGCCGGAGAATTTCAAGGAAGGCGGCTATCAGGTCCCGACCACCCTGGAAGACCTTGAAAAGCTGACCGACCAGATCGCCAAGGATGGCGGCGTTCCCTGGTGCATCGGCCTTGGTTCCGGCGGTGCGACGGGTTGGCCGGCAACCGACTGGGTCGAAGACATCATGCTGCGCATCAACACGCCGCAGGATTACGATCACTGGACGACCAACGAGCTGAAGTTCAACGATCCGAAGGTCGTTGCCGCGATCGACGAGTTCGGCAAGTTTGCCAAGAACCCGAAATATGTCGACGGCGGCGTTGCAGCCGTGGCCTCGACCGACTTCCGCGACAGCCCGAAGGGTCTCTTCTCGGTGCCGCCGAAGTGCTACATGCACAAGCAGGCCTCGTTCATTCCGTCCTTCTTCCCTGAAGGCACGAAGCTTGGCCAGGACGCCGACTTCTTCTACTTCCCGCCCGCTGCCGCCCATCCGGAACTCGGCAAGCCCGTGCTCGGCGCCGGTACGCTTGCAACCATCACCAAGGATTCGCCGGCTGCCCGCGCCTTCATCCAGTTCCTGCAGACGCCGATCGCCCAGGAAATCTGGATGGCGCAATCAGGTTTCCTGACCCCGTATAAGGGCGTCAACAAGGCCGCCTACGCCAACGATACGCTCCGCAAGGAAGGTGAACTCCTGACGACGGCTACGACCTTCCGCTTCGACGGCTCGGACCTGATGCCCGGCAAGATCGGTGCAGGCTCCTTCTGGACCGGCATGGTCGACTTCGTCGGCGGCAAGTCGGCGCAGGAAGCCGGCGACGCCATCCAGAAGTCCTGGGACGGCATCAAGTAAGCGACCCCATCGCTCAGATCATCGGCCACGAGGGGTGGCCGGTGATCTCGCCTGCCGCGACTGCCAATAAAAATGAGATAAAGGGAGGGGTGGATGATTTCGCAAATCCTGTCGGCCTTGGGGGCCGTCGTGCTCGGAGTGGGCGCCTGTGTGCTCTATTTCTGGGCCTCGAACAAGCTGCTCGACATGGCGCTGCCGGACAAGGGGGATGTCCAGGTTGCTTCTCGCAATCTGCGTTATCGTTCGGTGATCCGCCCCTGGCTCTTTCTCGGGCCGGCGCTGATCCTGCTCGCCGTCTATCTCGTCTATCCTGTCATCGCGACCTTCATTCTGTCCTTCTACGATCGCAACGGCGCTCAATTCGTCGGTCTTGCCAATTATCATTGGGCGATCAACGACGATGAATTTCGCCAATCGATCTTCAACAACATCCTCTGGCTCGCCGTCGTCCCGGCCGCCTGCACCTTCTTCGGCCTCGTCATCGCCGTCATGACCGACCGCATCTGGTGGGGCAATATCGCCAAGAGCATCGTCTTCATGCCGATGGCGATCTCCTTCGTTGGCGCCTCCGTCATCTGGAAGTTCATCTACGAGTATCGCGGCGGCAACGACGTGCAGATCGGCCTCCTGAACGCCATCGTCCAGCTCTTCGGCGGCACGCCTGAAGTCTGGATCTCGGTACCCTTCTGGAACAATTTCTTCCTGATGATCATCCTGATCTGGATCCAGACAGGCTTTGCCATGGTCATCCTGTCAGCGGCCCTGCGCGGCATTCCGGAAGAGACCATCGAGGCTGCCGTCATCGATGGCGCCAATGGTTGGCAGATCTTCTGGAAGATCATGGTGCCGCAGGTCTGGGGCACGATCGCCGTCGTCTGGACGACGATCACCATTCTCGTGCTCAAGGTCTTCGATATCGTGCTGACCATGACCAATGGTCAGTGGAACACCATGGTTCTCGCCAATCTCATGTTCAACTGGCTGTTCCGTGGCGGCGGCGACAGCGGCCGAAGCGCCGTCATCGCGCTGATCATCATGCTCGCCGTCACGCCGATCATGATCTGGAACGTGCGTCGCGCCAATCGCGAACTGGGAGGCCGCTAAGATGCAGGCCACATCAAGCCTTCGCCGTATCGGAGCGGCGCGCCTCTTCGTCCACCTCGTCGTCCTCATCATCGTCATCATCTGGCTGGTGCCGACGCTCGGCATCTTCGTCAGCGCGCTGCGCGACAAGGATCAGATCACCGTCTCCGGTTGGTGGACGGCATTTGCCGGTTCCTCGCAGATGTCGGCCGTTCGTCTCGCGGGCGGCGACAAGGCGCAGCAGGACGGCGCCAATTATGTCATCTCCGGTTCCGTCTTTGGTCCCGGTGGTGGCGGCACCGTCCGCTCCTTCGGCACGCGCGTCCAGGCGCCCTCGGCCTACGAGGCCGGAACGACTGCCGACCTTGGCGATGGCGAAACGCTGCTGATCAACAGCGATGGCACCTATCGTTACAGCAAGAACGCCCCCTTCGGCGACGCAAGCGGCCGGCGCGTCTATCTCTCCGTCGCGACCCCGCCGAAATTCACGATGCAGAACTACAAGAACGTTCTGACGAGCGAGGGCATCGGCCAGTCCTTCATCAACTCGCTGACGGTCACGATCCCGGCCACGATCATCCCGATCCTGGTCGCAGCCTTCGCCGCCTATGCGCTCGCCTGGATGGAGTTTCCCGGGCGTGCGCTGTTGATTGCGGTCGTGGTCGGCCTCATCGTCGTGCCGCTGCAGATGTCGCTGATCCCGCTTCTTCGCATCTATAACGAGATCGGCCAGCTCTTCGGTGTGCCTTCCAAGACCTATCCGGGCATATGGCTGGCGCACACCGCCTTCGGCATGCCGCTCGCCATCTATCTGCTGCGCGCCTATATCGCCGGCCTGCCGCGCGAGATCATCGAATCCGCCCGTGTCGATGGCGCCAGCGATTTCGATATCTTCGTGAAGATCATCCTGCCGCTGTCTTTCCCCGCGCTCGCCTCCTTCGCGATCTTCCAGTTCCTGTGGGTCTGGAACGACCTTTTGATCGCCATGGTCTTCCTCGGCACCGACAAGGACCATCTGGTTCTAACAGGGGCGCTCAACGCGCTGCTCGGTTCGCGCGGCGGCAATTGGGAAATCCTGACGGCCTCGGCCTTCGTCACCATCGTAGTCCCGCTCCTCGTCTTCTTCGGTCTGCAGCGCTATCTCGTGCGCGGTCTGCTTGCCGGGTCGGTGAAGGGGGGCTGATCCATAATCCGCATTGATACAGGACACTAAGTAATGAGCGTTGCCCCTCAATCCCTCTCGGCACCTGATAAGGACTGGTGGCGTGGTGCTGTGATCTACCAGATCTATCCGCGCTCCTATCAGGACAGCAACGGCGACGGCATCGGTGATCTGAAGGGCATCGCCGCGCGCCTGCCGCATGTGGCGGGCCTCGGCGCTGATGCCATCTGGATCTCGCCGTTCTTCATGTCGCCGATGCGGGATTTCGGTTACGACGTGTCCGATTACGAAGATGTCGACCCGATCTTCGGCACGCTTGCCGATTTCGATAGCCTGATCGCGGAGGCACACCGTCTCGGTATCAAGGTTCTGATCGATCTCGTCATTTCTCACAGCTCCGACCGCCATCCCTGGTTCGTCGAAAGCCGCTCCAGCAAGGGCAACAAGAAGGCCGACTGGTACGTCTGGAGCGATGCGAAGCCGGACGGCACGCCGCCGAACAATTGGCTGTCGATCTTCGGCGGCTCCGCCTGGGCCTGGGACCCCACCCGCATGCAATATTACATGCACAACTTCCTGGTCTCGCAGCCCGATCTCAATCTGCACAATCCCGAGGTCCAGGACCGCCTGCTGGAGGTCGTGCGCTTCTGGCTCGACCGCGGTGTCGACGGCTTCCGGCTGGATACGATCAACTTCTACTTCCATGACCGCGAACTGCGCGACAATCCGGCGCTGGAGGTATCCCGCCGCAATGCGTCGACGGCGCCGGCGGTCAATCCCTACAATTTTCAGGAACATGTCTACGACAAGAACCGCCCGGAGAACCTCGCCTTCCTGAAGCGCTTCCGCGCCGTGCTCGAGGAATATCCGGCGATCGCAGCGGTCGGCGAAGTCGGCGACAGCCAGCGCGGCCTTGAGATCGTCGGCGAATACACGTCAGGCGGCGACAAGATGCACATGTGCTACGCCTTCGAATTCCTGGCGCCCGATCCGCTCTCGCCGGAGCGCGTCGAGGAGGTCATGCAGGATTTCGGCAAGGCGGCTCCTGATGGCTGGGCTTGCTGGGCATTCTCCAACCACGACGTGATGCGCTATGTCAGCCGCTGGGGCAGCCTGGTTGCCGATCGCGACAGTTTCGCCAAGCTCTATTCCTCGATCCTGATGACGCTGCGTGGCTCCGTCTGCCTCTATCAGGGCGAGGAACTGGGCCTCACCGAAGCCGATCTCGCCTATCAGGATCTGCAGGACCCTTATGGCATCCAGTTCTGGCCGGAATTCAAGGGTCGCGACGGCTGCCGCACCCCGATGGTCTGGGACAGCCAGGTCGCACAGGGCGGCTTCTCGACAGTTAAGCCCTGGCTCCCGGTGCCGGTCGAGCACATCCTGCGCGCCGTCAGCGTCCAGAGCGGCGACGAGAATTCGGTGCTGGAGCACTATCGCCGCTTCATTGGCTTCCGCAAGCAATACCCTGCCTTCGCCAAGGGCGAGATCGCCTTTTTCGAGCCGCAGGGCGACGCGCTGCTTTACACCCGCACCTACGGCAACGAGACCATCCTTTGCGTTTTCAATATGGGTGCGGCAGAGACGCTGACCGAACTGCCCGATGGAAACTGGCAGGCTTTGTCAGGGCACGGATTTGCGAGCAACAACTACGGCAACAAGATCGATATTCCGGCCTGGGGAGCTTACTTCGCGCGTCTGGCCTAGAGCAATTCCAGCAAAAGTGTGAAACGGTTTTGCGTCTGGAATTGCGCAAAACCAAAAATATCAAGGGGAGGGGAGAGGGCATGACCGCACTTGAATTGAAGGGCATCAAAAAGTCATACGGCGCAGTCAACGTGCTGCACGGCATCGATCTCGACATCAAGCAGGGCGAATTCGTCGTCTTCGTCGGCCCTTCCGGTTGCGGAAAGTCGACGCTGCTGCGCATGATCGCCGGGCTCGAGAGCATCACCGGCGGCGAGATGGTGATCGACGGCAAGGTCGTCAACGAGGTGCCGCCGTCGCGTCGCGGCATCGCCATGGTCTTCCAGTCCTACGCGCTCTATCCCCACATGACGGTCTACGACAACATGGCCTTCGGCATGCGGATCGCCCGCGAGAACAAGCAGGAAATCGACCGGCGCGTGAAGGCCGCCGCCGCCAGCCTGCAACTGACCCAATATCTGGAACGGCTGCCGAAGGCTCTATCCGGCGGCCAGCGCCAGCGCGTGGCGATCGGCCGGGCGATCTGCCGCAACCCGAAGGTCTTCCTCTTCGACGAGCCCCTGTCGAACCTCGATGCCGCATTGCGCGTCGCCACTCGCATCGAGATTGCGCGGCTGAACGATTCCATGCCGGACACGACGATGATCTACGTCACCCACGACCAGGTCGAGGCGATGACGCTGGCGGACCGTATCGTCGTGCTGTCGGCCGGTCGCGTCGAGCAGGTCGGTGCGCCGCTGGAGCTTTACGAGCGTCCCGCCAACCTCTTCGTCGCCAAATTCATCGGCTCGCCTGCCATGAACATCATCCCGGCGACCGTTACGGCCAGCGGCGCAACGACGACGGTCACCCTGACGGGCGGCAAGTCTGTCACGCTCGATGTCCCGAGCGCCGAGTCCGAAAAGGGCAAGAAGGCAAGCTTCGGCGTGCGTCCCGAGGATCTGCGCGTCGCGACCGGCGACGACTATCTTTTCGAGGGCGAGATATCGATTGTCGAAGCGCTCGGCGAGGTAACCCTGCTCTATATCGAAGGCCTGGTCGAGGGCGAGCCGATCATCGCCAAGATTCCAGGAATTCTCGATGCCCATAGGGGCCAGAAGATGCGTTTTGCGGCAGACCGCAACAAGCTTCATCTCTTCGACGCCGAGGGCCAGACCTACCGCCGATAACCCCAAAAAAAGTCCACTCATAATTCATATTCGCCCCCGAAAACCCATGGTTCAAAACCATCTGTTAAGCCTTCCGATGTTAGCGTTATGGTTGCCAATGTTTTAGGGATTTTAGAGATGGCGGCGCCAGGGACTCCGGGTCACAACCACTTTTTGAACAAGGAAGAATCCTTCATGTACGACCGCGAAGTGCGGTTCCGCATGGAGGATACGATGAATGCCGCGCGCATCGAATTTACCGAGAAGGGCGTCATGCACATGGCGTCCCGTCGCTGCGACATCATCCGCATCTCACAGAGCGGTGCGATCCTCGCGATCCTGACGCAATACAATCTCCCGCAGCAGTTCTATCTTGATATTCCCGACGCCCGCATCACCAAGGTCGGCTGCATGCTGATGAAGGTCTTTGCCAACAACACGATCGAAGTCCGCTTCCTGCGCCTGATGACGGAGAAGGAACTGAACAAGATCTTCGTCTACTCGACCCATCCGGCGCATCGTGACAGGGTTCTGGATATTCGCGGATAAGCTATTTGAGGGGTGCGCCAATGGCCCTCTCGTCCGGCTGCCGCCACCTTTTCCCCGAGGGGACAAGGGGATAACGCTCCCGCGCCATTCTTATCTCACTGTTCAATGCCAGGCGAAGCATCGCCACGAGTTTCTTCTCCCCAGCGGGGGAGAAGGTGCCGGCAGGCGGATGAGGGGGCGGCAGGGCGCGAAGGCCAGACGCCCGTTCATCCATACCCCATCAATGATGAAACAGCACACTCGCCCCCTGATCCGCCGGCCCCGCAGCATGGCGGAACGGTGCAAAGAGCTCGCGGCCCATGCCGAATTCGTTAGCGGAAAGATCGATCCTCTCCGGCTCGCGCTCGGCCATATCGGCGGCGTCGACCAGCACTTCCAGCGTGCCGGCTACCGCATCGATGCGGATCATGTCGCCTTCCCTAATGCGAGCGATCGGCCCACCGTCGACGGCTTCCGGCGTCACATGGATCGCCGCCGGGATCTTGCCTGAGGCACCCGACATGCGCCCGTCGGTCAGAAGCGCCACGCGGAAGCCGCGGTCCTGCAGGACGCCGAGCGCCGGCGTCAGCTTGTGCAGTTCCGGCATGCCGTTCGCCTTCGGTCCCTGGAAGCGCACGACGGCGACGAAATCGCGGTTGAGCTTGCCGTCCTTGAAAGCCTGCTGCATTTCCAACTGGTCGTGGAAAATGATGGCGGGAGCCTCGATGATATGACGCTCCGGCTTGACGGCGGAGATCTTGATGACCGCCTTGCCGATATTGCCGCGCAGCATCTTCAGCCCGCCAGTTGGCTGGAAGGGCGTGTCGACGCCGGTAAGCACCTTCGGATCGGCGCTCTTCTCGGCCGTCCGTTCGCGCTTGACAGCGCCGTTCCCGTCGAGCTTCACGTCGATCGAGTAGGCGTCGAGCCCGTGGCCGAAGACGGTGCGGACGTCGTCATGGATAAGCCCGTGCTTCAAGAGCTCCTTGATCAGGAAACCCATGCCGCCGGCGGCGTGGAAATGGTTCACGTCGGCAAGCCCGTTCGGATAGACGCGCGCCAGCAGCGGGACGTGATCCGAAAGCTCGGAAATATCCTGCCAGGTGAGCAATATGCCGGCCGCGCGCGCCATGGCGACGAGGTGCATCGTGTGGTTCGTCGAGCCGCCGGTCGCATGCAGGCCGACAACGCCGTTGACGATCGATCGCTCGTCGATCATCTCGCCCGCCGGCGTGAATTCGTTGCCGAGTGCTGATATGGCAAGCGCCCGCTTGGTCGCCTCTCGGGTCAACGCATCGCGCAGCGGCGTGTTGGGATTGACGAAGGACGCGCCGGGCATATGGAAGCCCATGATCTCCATCAGCATCTGGTTGGAATTGGCCGTGCCGTAGAAGGTACAGGTACCGGGACCGTGATAGGACTTGGATTCCGCTTCCAGAAGCTCCGGCCGACCGACCTTGCCCTCGGCAAAAAGCTGGCGCACGCGCGACTTCTCGTCGTTTGCGAGGCCCGAGGTCATCGGCCCGGCCGGAATGAAGATCGCAGGTAGATGACCGAAGGAGAGTGCAGCGATGACGAGGCCCGGCACGATTTTGTCGCAGACGCCGAGGAACAGCGCTGCATCGAACATGTTGTGCGACAGGCCGACACCCGCCGACATCGCGATCAGGTCACGGGAAAACAGCGACAGTTCCATGCCCGGCTGGCCCTGCGTGACGCCGTCGCACATGGCAGGCACCCCGCCGGCAACCTGCGCGATGCCGCCGGCCTCGGCCGCTGCCGCGCGGATGATTGCAGGATAGGTCTCGAACGGCTGGTGGGCCGAGAGCATGTCGTTATAGGAGGTGATGATCCCGAGATTGGGAACATGGTCGCCCGCAAGCGCCTCCTTCTCGGAGGTGGAACAGACCGCAAAGCCATGGGCAAGGTTGGCGCAACCGAGCACGCTGCGTTGGGCACCCTTTGATGCGGCGCTGCGCAGACGTGCGAGATAGGCTTCCCGCGTAGGCTTCGAGCGCTCGACAATGCGTGCGGTAATCGCGGAAATGCGTGCGTCAGCGGACATGGTTACCCCCTGGCTGGTTGTTCGCAGGCCGCTACGATCATCGAGCCGCCGGCATGGATTGAAGACAAAGACTATCCGTCCGCGCGCCCGAGGGCGCACGGCATATTGCACATTTTGTTCGCATCAGCTCCGACGCTGCCCGAAGGCGGCCTTTAGGGAGCCCAGTATATCTCGACTGTGGAAGCCGCCCGACGCAGGAAGGAGCGGATCGGCATTTCCATTTCGTCGCCCGGCCCTTCGGCCTTGGCGAGCACATCCTTCTTGCTGTCGCCCTCGATATGGAGAACCAGCAGTTTGGCATCCTGAAGGCTGGAGAAGGTGAAGGTCAGGCGCGGTTCGCCCGCACCTTCCGCTTCCATCGTCATGACGCCGCGCGGCGTCTTCGGATCGAGCGCGGTGGCAAGATTATTGCCGCCTGGGAAGAACGAAGCGGTATGGCCATCGCCACCCATGCCGACGATGGCGACGTCGAACGGATTGCAGATGCCCTTCGTCTTCTCGGTGACGATGGCGGCGGCTTCCTGAACGGTTGCCGCCTCATGATAGAGCGGGATGAAGGTCGCTGCCGCAGCCTTGTCCTTCAGCAGGTTGTCCTTGACCAGCTGATGGTTCGAGCGCGGATTTTCGATGGGCACGAAACGCTCGTCGACGAGCGTGATCGTCACCTTTGCCCAGTCGATGGCGCGCGATGACAGCTCACCGAAAAAGGCCTTCGGCGTCGAGCCGCCGGAGACCGCAATGCTTGCGGAGCCGCGGGCCGAGATGGTGGCAGAGAGTGTCTCGGCCACTTTGTCCGCGAGTTTGGCGGCAAGTTCCGCGCCGCTGGCAAATGCATTCATGTTCGCTGTCATCGCTATCACCTTACAGGTCGTCGTGCCATGTGCGGCCATCGCGCTCAATCAGCGCGATCGCCTGGCTTGGGCCCCATGTGCCGGCTGTGTAGCCCTGCACCTGCTGGCCGGCTTCTTCCCAGCCCTTGAGGATCGGATCGACCCACTTCCACGCCGCTTCGACTTCGTCACGGCGCATGAACAGGGTCTGGTTCGCACGGACGACGTCCATCAACAGGCGCTCGTAGGCGTCGGGGTTGCGGACGTTGAAGGAAGACGCAAAGCTCATGTCGAGCGAGACGTTGCGCAGGCGCATGCCGCCCGGACCCGGATCCTTAATCATCAGCGACTGCTTGACGCCTTCGTCCGGCTGCAGGCGGATGATCAACTGGTTCTGGTTGATGCGGCCGGCGGAGCTATCGAAGACCGAGTGCGGGATCGGCTTGAAGGTGATGACGATTTCCGACACGCGGCCGGCGAGACGCTTGCCGGTGCGGATGTAGAAGGGAACGCCGGCCCAGCGCCAGTTGTTGATCTCCGCCTTGATGGCGACGAAGGTCTCGGTGTTGGAAACGCCGCCTTCCAGCTCGTCGAGGTAGCCCTTGACGGCTCCGCCTGCAGAGGCGCCGGCGCGGTATTGGCCGCGAACGGTGTAGTGCTCGACATTCGAAGCATCGATCGGCTTCAGCGCGCGCAGAACCTTAAGCTTCTCGTCGCGAACGGCCTCGGAGTCCATCGAGGAGGGAACTTCCATCGCCGTCAGGCAGACGAGCTGCATGATGTGGTTCTGCACCATGTCGCGCAGAGCGCCTGCGGTGTCATAATAGCCTGCACGGCCTTCCAGACCGACGGTTTCGGCAACCGTGATCTGGACGTGGTCGATGTGGTCGGCATTCCACAGCGGCTCATAGAGCGCGTTTGCGAAGCGCAGCGCCATCAGGTTCTGCACCGTCTCTTTGCCGAGATAGTGGTCGATACGGTAGATCTGCTCTTCCTTGAAGACCCGGCCGATCGTGTCGTTCAGCTGCAGGGCGGATGCGAGGTCGCGGCCGATAGGCTTTTCGACGACGATGCGGGTCGACTTGGTGATCAGCTTGTGCTCGTGGATCTTCTGCGAGATATCGCCGAAAATGCCGGGTGCGACCGCAAGGTAGAAGGCGCGGACGCGATCCTTGCCCTCATCGAGAAGCTTCTTCAGCTTGTCCCAGCCACTGTCGGTCTTGGCATCGACGGGCACGTAGAATAGGCGGGCGCAGAACTTGGCGACTTCAGCCTCGTCATATTCGCCCTTCTTGAGGTGCTCCTTCAGAGCATCCTGCGCGAACTTGCGGTATTCGTCATCGGAAAGCGCGCTGCGCGAGGCACCGATGATCCGGGTCGGCTCGCTGAACTGGCCTTCGATCTGGCGATGATAGAGGGCGGGGAGGAGTTTGCGCTCGGCGAGGTCGCCGCTACCGCCGAAAACGACATAGTCAAATGGCTCAACGGGAATGATTTGGCTGCTCATGAGGTATCTCTCAATCAGACTTGGTTGAGGCCTCTTTTAATCTAATCGATTTAAAAAGGCCAGTGTGCATTGCGGTGAATCTCAATCCTGCTTGTAAAACGGATTCCTCCAAGAGGAAACCGCGACTTGTCAAAACCTGTCGCGCAACGCAAACCAGGTAAGCGCCAGGAAGAGCAGGGGGCTGCGCATGCGGCGGCCTCCCGGAAACGGCGGAATGTCCAGCGCCTTGAAAAGATCAAGTTCGCCGGGACGCCCCAGCACCGATTCAGCGTAAAGCCTACCGCAGTAATTTGACAACATGACGCCATGACCGGAATAGCCTCCGATCGAGGTCACGCCGGGCATGACGTCGCGCACGAAAAGCTGGCGCGGCATCGTGATTCCAACAGTGCCGCCCCAGGCGTGGGTGATCTCGATCTCATTCAGGGCCGGATAGATTTCGGCGATCTGGCGGCGGATATGCTGCGTGATGTCGCGCGGATTGTCCGATGTATAGGCCTCGCGTCCGCCGAAGAGCAGCCGCCCGTCGATCGACTTGCGGAAATAGCGAACGACGAAACGGGAATCGGCCACCGCCTCGCCGCCGGGCAGGATATCGGGATATCGGTCGAGAGGGGCAGTCGCGCCGATGAAGGAGCGGATCGGCATGACATGGCTTGCCGTGATCGGTTCGAGGTCGCCAATATGGCCGTTGCAGGCGATCAGAACCCGGTCGGCGGTAATCGTGCCGGCCGATGTCTCGATGACGGTCGCGCCGCCGGATTTCCGGATCGCCGTCGCGCTGGTCATCTCGAACAGGGCAGCGCCCGCAGCCTTTGCCACGCGCGCCAGCCCGACCAAAAGCTTCAGCGGGTGGATATGCCCGGTGCCCATGTCGCGAACGCCGCCATAATAGCGTTGCGAGCCCAGCCGCTCCCGTGTCTCGGCCTCGTCCATGAAATGCGCATGCGGATAGTCATAGCGCTCTGCTGCGATCCTGGCATTTTCGGCGTAGCTGCGGACATAACTCCGCTTGTGCGCCACATTCATTTGGCCGGGGATGAAATCGATGTCGATGGCGTGTTCCCGGGCAAAGTCCAGAAGATGCTGCTTGGCGCGCTCGGCAAGATCGAATAGCGCCTTCGAGCGCTCGTATCCGAGCGTCTCTTCCATCTCCTCCGGCCACCAGCGCTGTCCCGTGCCGAGCTGGCCGCCATTGCGCCCGGAAGCGCCGTCGCCGAAGCGGTTGGCGTCGATCAGCACGACGTCGACGCCCGCCTTTGCCAGCGTATAGGCCGCCTGCAGACCGGTATAGCCGCCGCCGATGATGGCAATGTCCGCTTGCCGCGACCCATCGAGGGCGGGATAGGTCTCTCGATCGCCGACCGTTGCCTGATAGAGCGATAGGCCGGGCGCGATGGGGCTCTGCCACGTCTGCTGCAGCTTCATGGGGAATGCTCCCTCACACGTTGAGCAGAAGGAATTCCCGCTCCCAGGGGCTGATCACCTGCATGAAGGTTTCGAATTCGCCCCGTTTGACGCCGGCATAGAGCCCGATGAATTCCTTGCCGAAGACCTCCTCGAAGGCTTCTTCCTCCTCCATCAGGGCGACGGCTTCCAGAAGCCCGCGCGGCAGGTCGATCGATCCTTCGTTGGCCGCATCGTCCGTCGGCGCCGTCGGCTCGATCTCCTTCATGATGCCGAGCAGGCCCGAAGCAAGAGAGGCGGCAAGCGCCAGATAGGGATTGGCATCGGAACTCGGCAGACGGTTCTCGACGCGGCGCGCCTGTGGATCGGAAACCGGCACGCGGAATGCCGTGGTGCGGTTGTCGTAACCCCAGGCGTTGTTGACCGGGCAGGACATGTTCGGCGCCAGCCGGCGATAGGAGTTGACGTAGGGCGCAAGCATCGCCAGCGCATTCGGCACGAATTTCTGCATGCCGCCGATGAAATGGAAGAATTCCTTCGAGGGCGAACCATCCGCGTTCGAGAAGACATTCTTGCCGGTCTCGATATTGACCACCGACTGGTGGATATGCATCGCCGATCCCGGCTGCCCCTGCATCGGCTTCGCCATGAAGGTGGCATAGATATTGTGCTTCAGCGCTGCCTCGCGGATCGTGCGCTTGAACAGGAAGACCTGGTCGGCAAGCTCGATCGGATCGCCGTGGCGTAGGTTGATCTCGAGCTGCGCCGGTCCTTCCTCATGGATCAGCGTATCGATCTCCAGCCCCTGTTTCTCGGAGAAGTGATAGATATCATCGATCAGCTCGTCGAATTCGTTGATGCCGGCGATCGAATAACCCTGTCCGCCAAGGATGGAGCGGCCAGACCGGCCCTTCGGCGGACGCAGCGGGTAGTCCGGGTCGTCATTGGTCCCAACCAGATAGAATTCGATCTCGGGCGCCACGACAGGCTTCCAGCCTCGGTCCGCATAGAGCGCCAGAATGCGCTTCAGCACGTTGCGCGGCGTATAGGATACTTCCTGGCCCTCGGAATTGACGATGTCGCAGATCACCTGCGCCGTCGGATCCGTCTCCCAAGGTACGACCGATAGCGTCGAAAGATCGGGCACGAGCTTCAGGTCGCTGTCGCGCGGCTCGTAGCGGAAGCTCTCGGTTTCCTCGGGGTATTCGCCCGATATCGTGTGGCGATAGATGGCCGAGGGCAGCGCCAGCGAGGTGTTGGAGGTGAACTTGGAGGTCGGCATCATCTTGCCGCGCGGCACGCCGGCAAGATCGGGCGTGATGCATTCTATGTCCTCGATCCCGCGCATCCGCAGCCATTGCGCTGCGTCCTTCCAGTTGTTGACGCCACGGGCCGAACGGAGGCTGGGTGGCATGGTCACGACTTTCGAAACCTGTTTGGAAGCTTTCAGCGGAGTCTTCTTGGCGGGCATAAAACACCGTCATCGGGTTGGTCGGAATTGTCATCATAACCGCAGTTTGGCAATTGGCGAGGGGGTGGCGGCGTTGACATTCGCTCCCTGATGGAAAAATGAGAGCGTCGGACACTAAAAGGAATGTGGTTTGGCTCAGAAATGCGATGTAGTCGTCATCGGCGCGGGCGCAGCGGGAATGATGTGCGCCATTCGCGCCGGCAGGCGCGGGCGCTCGGTGACAGTGCTCGATCATGCCGCTGCACCCGGTGAGAAGATCCGCATTTCCGGCGGCGGCCGTTGCAACTTCACCAATATAAACGCCGGCCCGAAGAACTTTCTCTCCGCCAACCCGCATTTCGCCAAGTCGGCGCTTGCGCGGTTCACGCCGCAGGATTTCATTGCCATGGTCGAACGCTATGGCATCGCCTGGCATGAGAAGACGCTCGGCCAGCTCTTCTGCGATGAAAGCGCCAAGGACATCATCCGCATGCTTGTCGACGAGATGCGGTCAGCCTCCGTCGATCTCAGGTTGCGAACGGAGATCGCCTCGGTCGAGCGCCATGGAGACGGTTTCCGCATCCACGCATCGGATGGCCCGATCGACGCAACCTCCCTGGTCATCGCAAGCGGTGGCAAATCGATCCCGAAAATGGGAGCGTCAGGCTTTGCCTATCGCATCGCCGAGCAATTCTCGCTGCCCGTCGTGGAGACACGCCCAGGCCTCGTGCCGCTCACCATCGAGCCCTCCCTGCTGCAGCGGTTGACGCCACTGTCGGGCATTGCGGCGCCTGCCGAAATTCGCCACGGCAAGACCTCGTTTCGCGAAGCATTGCTCTTTACCCATCGTGGTCTGAGCGGACCGGCGATCCTGCAGATTTCCTCCTATTGGCGGGAAGGGGATGAGATATCGATCGGCATCGAACCCGATATCGACGTCTTCGAACACCTGAAGGCGGCACGACAGGCCAATGGCCGCCAATCCGCCCAGACCGCTCTTGCGGAGATCCTGCCGAAACGTCTTGCGCAACATGTGGTCGAGGCGGAAGAGATGGACGGCAACATGGCCGATCAGTCCGACAAGCGTCTGCAGCGCCTCGCGGCATCGGTCCAGGACTGGCGGATCAAGCCATCGGGCTCGGAAGGATATCGCACGGCCGAGGTTACGCTTGGCGGCATCGATACGGCGTGCCTCGATTCCCGCAGCATGCAGGTCAAGACAATCCCCGGCCTCTTCTTCATCGGCGAATGCGTCGATGTCACGGGCTGGCTCGGCGGCTACAATTTTCAGTGGGCCTGGGCATCGGGATTTGTTGCGGGAGAGGCTGCCTGACGGCTTGCTTGCCGCCCTGCTTGCAAGCCTGTCTGACCGCTGAGCCGGCTACGTCTTCTTCACCATCGAGTTCAAGACTTCCTTAAGGGACCTGCGCCATTCTGTCCCGATGTCGTCAGCTGCACGATTTCCTATATTAGCAGTTGCCGGTCTGCCGCATTAGCGGTTATCGTGTCGGTGTGAAATGGGAAACGGACTCATGAACAAGATCAAGCGCGCTCGCGCCATCGCAATTGCTGATACCCAGACAAACACAAAATTGCTGGCTGCCCGGCTTTTGATGCTGGCGACCGGCGTGACCGCTGCCTGCATTGCCTATCTGGCGGCACGCAGCTTCTGATTATTCCGGTCTGATTTTTATCGAAGCACTGCCGCATTTGCTTGCGCTGTGCATGTATAGACTGGCTTATACTTGCCGATCGGCGACCTTTCAGCGCAATGCTTGGATTTAAGTCCCACTGCTGTTTCGCGCTACGACCCCTTATCTGAAAATTAATATATGCCCTCCAAAATCTCGTCAACGATAAAGGGGGTTCTAATCGATTAGAACCTGGCAATGATTGCCTTCGTCACCGACGAAACCCCGCCCTGTCAAAAATCCGAGGTTGCTGTTGTGCACCCAGTCAACGCCGTGCAGGCGTCGGCGGGGGAGAGGTGTATGAAAGGCCCGAGCCACCATGTTCATCGATAAGATTCTTTCCCGCTTCAAAATCCAGACGAAGGTTCTGCTCTTCGTCCTGCCTTTCGTCATCAGCATTTCAGCGGTCGGATTGACCGGCCTTTATGCCTCCGGCCTTCTGCAGGGGCGCATGGAGATATCAAACAACGTCCTGCAGTCGCTGACGGGGTTCAAAAACCTCTATAGCTCCATGGACGACTTCCTGCGCATCACCAACGAGCAGGCTCGCGACAAGCTCTATGCCGACGTCAAGTCGCAGGGCTCGGTGCTCGATGCGACCCTGTCGCAGCTCGGCAAGGATTCCGATGGTCGCGACAGCCTGGCAGATGCCGCCGCCAAGACGGCCGATATCTCCAAGGTGGTCGGCAGCCTCTGGGATCTGCACCAGCAGGAAGTGAACCTTCGCAAATCGATCAGCGACGCGCAGCGCGCCTTGATCGGCGTTCGCTTCAACATCGATTTCGACGCCCAGCAGATGCAGGATTCGGTCCGCACCGACGAGGGCAACGCCACAGCGACGCTTCGCTCGGCCGACCGGCTGCTAAAGGGTGGCGACACGCTCGTCAGCGTTGCCGATGACTTCAACAAGGCGCAGACACCTGCCGACAAGCTGAAGGCGATCAAGGATCGCATCGGCGACGTCGTTAAGGCTCAGCGCTCGATCGCCCTCGCCCTGCCGCAGAACCAGAAGAGCATGGTCGACTCGCTCGCAGGCACGATCAAGGATCTGAATGCCGGCATCGACGCCGCAACCGCATCCACGACCGACGACACCATTGGCGGCATCTCCCGCCTGCTTTCCCGCTTCCGTCAGATGTCGACCTACACGCAGCTGCAGGCGACGCAGATGATGCGGTCGGCCACGACCACCTTTGTTGAGCTTGACAGCCGCGTGGTGCAGACCAACGCCGTCATCGAGGACACCCGCCGCGTCGAGGCCTCGATCTATTCGCTGCAGCTGGTGATGGCGGATTTCCTTGCCGGCATCAACAAGGACAATATGGTTCGTTTCCATCAGGAAATCGCCAAGCTCGGCCAGGATCTCAATACGCTGGACCAGAGTGCTACGGGCATGGATTTCGTCGGCGACATCAACGACGCGATCAACCCGGCTTTGAAGTCGCTCGATAGCGACAGCACCAAGCTTGTCGACACGATCACCCAGCGCACGACACAATATGCAAGCGCCCGCCAGCAGCTCGACGAAGTCTGGGGCAAGCTGACCACCTTTGCTGAAACGCAGAAGCAGAGCGCCGGGGTCGAGCGCGAGCAGGCAAACTGGATCTCGATCCTCGCCACCGTCCTCGGCATCGTCCTTTCGGTCGCCGGCGGCATTGCGCTGGTGCTCACCCTGCAGCGTCCGATCGGCCAGATCACGGCCGCCATGCGTCGCATCGCCGACGGTCTCCTGGAAACCTCGATATCGGGCGAGCAGCGCCGCGACGAAATCGGCGACATGGCCCGTGCCCTTGGCATCTTCAAGGAAAATGCCATCTCCAAGATCCGCATCGAGGAGCAGAGCGATGAGGAACGTGCGGCTGCCGAACACGAACGCCAGCGCAACGATGAAGAGAAGCGCGAACTCGACCGCCAGATCGACTTTGCGGTCAGCGAACTCGCAGCCGGCCTCGAGCGTCTTGCGCATGGCGACATCTCGGCGACCATCGAAACGCCCTTCATCGGCCGTCTCGAACAGCTCCGCCAGGATTTCAACGGCTCGCTCTTGCGCCTTCAGGAAACGCTGAGCCAGGTGCGCGACAATGTGGAGATGATCCAGAGCAACGGCAACCAAATGGCTGCGTCAGCCGAGGATCTTTCCAAGCGCACCGAACAGCAGGCGGCTTCTCTCGAGGAAACCGCAGCCGCCGTCGACGAGATCACGGTCACCGTCCGCTCGTCTGCCGAGCGCGCCAAGGATGCCGATGCGATCGTTCGAGAAGCCAAGCGTAGCGCCGACGATAGTTCCGTGGTCGTCGCCAACGCCATTGACGCCATGGCCCGCATCGAGGATGCCTCGCAGAAGATCGAGCAGATCATCGGCGTCATCGACGAGATCGCCTTCCAGACCAACCTGCTGGCGCTCAACGCCGGTATTGAAGCAGCCCGCGCCGGTGAAGCCGGCAAGGGCTTCGCAGTCGTCGCCATGGAAGTCCGCGAACTCGCCCAGCGCTCCGCCGATGCGGCAAGGGAGATCAAGGGTCTCATCAATACCTCGTCTCGCGAAGTGAATTCCGGATCACAGTTCGTGCAGGAAGCGGGTACGGTTCTGGCGCAGATCAGCGGCCAGATCGTCACCATCAGCCAGCATGTCGAGATGATCGCCCGCGCTAGCCATGACCAGGCAAGCGCGCTTCAGGAGGTCAACTCATCAGTCAACCAGATGGACCAGATGACCCAGAAGAACGCCGCCATGGTCGAGGAAACCACCGCCTCCAGCCGCGAGCTGGCGAACGAGGCGGATTCGCTCCTGCGGCTCATCCAGCAGTTCAAGATCGATAGCGGCGCCGACCAGTCCTACTACCGCGCCGCCTGAGGATTGCAGGCCACCCATTGAAAAAGCCCGCTGCACGGAGGTGCGGCGGGCTTTTTACTTTCGGAAACTGCCGACTCAGCGCGCGGCGTCGCCCCAGCGATATTCGACCGTTGCATCATCGAGCCGTGCCTTAAGCGCCGGATCGAGGGTAATGTCGATCGCATCGAGTGTGTCGGTCAGCTGTTCGGCACGGCTGGCACCGATGATCGGCGCGGTGATAGTTGGATTGGCCGCGACCCAGGCGATAGCCAGCTTGACCAGCGGAATGCCGCTTTCAGCCGCGATGCCCTTCAGCTTCTCGACCGTCGAGAACTCGCGCTCGTGCCAGTAACGCTCCTGGTATCGGGCGCCGGCATCGCGCATCTGCGAGCTGAAACGGCCTTCCGTCGGCTTGTCGCTGACCTGATGCTTGCCGGTCAGCATCCCGCCGGCGATCGGATTGTAAGGAATGACCGCCAGCCCTTCCTCTGTCGCAAGCGGAAGCAATTCCCGCTCGATCTGGCGGAACAGCAGATTGTAGCGCGGCTGGACCGAAACGAAGCGGGCGACACGCATGACATCGGCACGCCCGAGCGCCCGGGCGAGGCGATAGGCAAGGTAGTTCGAGACGCCGACATAGCGTGCCCTGCCCGACTGCACGATGGTTTCCATCGCCAGCAGCATCTCGTCGAGCGGCGTTTCCTGGTCGTCCGAATGCAGCTGATAGAGGTCGACATAATCGGTGCCGAGACGGCGCAGCGACGCATCGATCGCATCCAGCAGGCTCTTGCGCGATGCACCTTGCTGCCAGGGATGGGCGCCCATCTTGCCGACGGCCTTGGTGGCGATGATGAAATCGTCGCGCTTGCCCTTCAGCCAGCGGCCGACGATGTCCTCCGTCGTGCCGGCGAGCGATGGGCCGCCGCCGAGCGGATAGACGTTTGCCGTGTCGATGAAGTTGACGCCGCCCTCGGCCGCCTTGTCGAGGATCGCGTGCGCGCCCGCCTCTTCGGTCTGGAGCCCGAAGGTCATGGTTCCGAGGCAAAGGCGGGAAACGGTAAGGCCCGTGCTGCCAAACTTGCAATACTGCATCTGAAGCTCCTGAAATGATGAAGTGGCGCCTTGGAGAATCTTCGAATGAAGGGCAGGCGGCGTCGACCTCGCCGTTGAAGACGGCACGGTGACAAGGCTAGCGCCGAATTGCGAAGGGAAAAAGTCACGAATTCGGGATCGGCTCTTCGAGACTGTGGGGCAATTTTCGTTTGCGAAATCGCAAATTCAATCCCTGGTTTATATTTTTTGACATGGTAGAAATAAAATTCCTTCAACGCTGAAGGAATTCAGTCATTGGCGAAGTCCTGGTCGCCGGTACCGCAATATACCTCGCCTTTTTACTGTTCAGGAGGACGATTTTCCTTAACCGTTTTTGTTTACCATGTTGTCCGTTGTATCAATGAGGAATTGTAATGCCGCGCCTGTTCTCCACGTCGATCGTCCGCCAGATCGTTGCGATCACGCTCGCTCTGTTATGCATCAGCACGGCGGTGATCGGCTGCGTCACCTATTACAATCTCAGCGGCTATGTGATGCGCAATGCAGTGTCTGATGCGCGCGATGCCAGCCGCGCCATGGCCGTCCTCTATGGGGCAGCCCTTGCCGATGCCAGGGTCGATATGCGCGACAACGCGCTGTCGGGTGTCACGGAGGACAAGATCCCTGTATTCGCCGACCATTCCATCGTCGATCGTGTCGCCCAGTCGATTGCCGGCGTTGCCACCATCTTCGAAAAGCGCGGCGACAGCTATGTCCGCGTCTCGACCAACCTGAAGAAGGAAAACGGCGACCGCGCCGTCGGCACCAGCCTTGCGCCCGACCATCCGGCCCAGCCGGTGCTTGCTCGGGGCGAGGCCTATTATGGCCCTGCCGATCTCTTCGGCCATAAGTTCATGACCGGCTATTTCCCGATCAAGAATGCATCGGGTGCGAATGTCGGCATCCTCTTCATCGGCATCCCGATGGAAGTCTACTATGCCGACATGCGCGATCTCCAGGTGCTGGTGCTCGGCGTCGGCGCGGCGGTCATGCTCATCGTCTGCGGCCTCGCCTATCTGACGATCCGCAATTCGGTCCGTCCGATCGAGACCCTGACCGGAACCGTCAGCCGCATCGCCAATGGCGACCTGTCGGCGCAGGTGCCTTATATCGAGAAGAAGAACGAGTTCGGCGCCATCGCCCGCGCGCTCTCGATCTTCCGCGACAATGCCCATGCCAAGCAGGAGATGGAAATCCGCGCCTCCGAGCAGCGCGCACTCTCCGAAGCCGAGCGCGCCCGCAACGACGAAGACAAGCGCAACCTCGACAACCAGATCGATTTCGCCGTCACGGAGCTGGCAGCCGGCCTCGGTCGCCTCTCGCGTGGTGATATTTCCCAGACGATCGAAAAGCCCTTCGTCGGCCGCCTGGAACAGCTGCGTACGGATTTCAACGGTTCGCTCTCGCGGCTGCAGGATACGCTGTCGAAGATCAGCGACAATGCCCGCGCCATTCAGAACAACAGCAACTCGATGCTCCATTCCGCCGACGAACTGTCCAAACGGACGGAATCGCAGGCGGCATCGCTGGAACAGACGGCAGCCGCCGTGGATGAGATCACCGTGACAGTCCGCTCCTCGGCCGACCGCGCGCGGGAAGCGAACCAGGCCGTCTCGACCACCAAGAAGACGGCCGACAGCTCCGGCGCCGTCGTCGAGAATGCGATCAGCGCGATGGGCCGCATCGAGGAATCCTCCCAGAAGATCGAGCAGATCATCGAGGTGATCGACGACATCGCCTTCCAGACTAATCTGCTGGCGCTGAACGCAGGCATCGAAGCCGCTCGCGCCGGGGAGGCGGGCAAGGGCTTTGCGGTCGTTGCGATGGAAGTGCGGGAACTTGCGCAGCGCTCGGCCGACGCCGCAAAGGAAATCAAGACGCTGATCAACGATTCCAGCCGCGAAGTCGGCGCCGGCTCCGGTCTCGTTCAGGAGACGGGACGGGTGCTCGCCACGATCAGCCGCGAGATCATCACAATCAGCAGCCATGTCGAAGTGATCGCCACCGCCGCCAAGGACCAGTCGGCAGCGCTGGAAGAGGTCAACGGCGCCGTCAACGCCATGGACCAGATGACGCAGAAGAATGCGTCGATGGTCGAGGAAGCCACCGAATCCAGCCGCCGCTTGGCCCGCGAGGCGGACGACCTGATGGCATTGATCGGCTCGCTGATCGCGGTGACTGCAGGCGGCAGGCCCGGATTGCCTCTATGCTCATCATGTCGCCAGGTTCGTTTGTGGATTCAATCTAGGCGGCGGCCCTTGCGCATAGCTGACGGCCATTGCGCGTTTTACGCGTAGCTAAAATAGACAATTCAAAACTCTGTAAGATCGCGAGGATGGAGGCAAGCCGCGCCGTCTTGCCAAACCTCAACGTCAAGGACATCGTCGGTGCGGCATCTCTCTTCTCCACTCGGGGGTCCGAAGGACGGGGCGAGACCCGCAGCTCGGCCCTGGTCGGTGGCGGCAGCCGGATGAGGGGTTCTTGGCTCCGCCTGCAACACTAGACGAGCTTTCAGTCGTTCGAGCCCCATATCACTCGCGGATAGCCGATAATCCAGATCCATTTCGCCACTCTCTAGGAGGCCCTCATGCCCGGGATTGATGTCGCCACCGTGCCGAAAATCAAAGGTTCCGGCTATCCGAAACCATTCGACAGGCCCTGTGCCGAGCGTGTGCGGCAGCGCCTGGGCAACGCAGGCGGGTTGACGGATTTCGGGGTCAACCTCATGCATCTGCCGCCGGGCGGCTGGTCGAGCCAGCGCCACTGGCATTCGCACGAAGACGAATTGGTCTATGTGCTGGAAGGAGAGTTGACGCTCGTCGAGGATAGCGGGGAAACGGTTCTGCGGGCCGGTGATTGCGCAACCTTTGCCAAAGGTACAGGCAATGGCCACCACATGATCAACAGGTCGGGCGCAATGGCGATCTACCTCGAAGTCGGCTCGCGCCAGCCGTCCGATCTGACGACCTGCTCCGATATAGACATGATGAGTTCGAATGCTGATGGGCGCTTCGTACACAAGGATGGCACGCCCTTTCAGCAGTCGTGAGACATAGGAGATTGGCTGAAACGGGATAGCGTCAGACCTCTGCTGTTACGTCGCATTTACCGTTGCGTACTTCCTTTCGAACCATCGCCATCCGACACTCCAGATCCGAATGGTCGGCGTCATGGGGAGATTTGCGATGCTGCGGAGACGGGATTTTGTGGCAGCGGGCGCGGCCGTCGCCTTTCTGCCTCGGATGCTGATGCCGACTGCGGCGGCGGCGAAGGGGCCAGCGCTGGATGCGACGCCTCAGGAGGCGCGGGCAATCGCCAAGGAGGCAACGATCTACGGCTTCCCGATGGTCGACAACTATCGCATCCAGTATGCCTATTTCGTCGACAAGAAGGACCCGGAATACAAGGGCAACTGGAATACGCTCTTCAATACGGCGAGGGTCTATACGCCTGACGACAAGGCGATCCAGACGCCGAATTCCGATACGCCTTATTCCTCTGTCGGTATCGATCTGCGGGCGGAGCCGCTGGTCTTCACCGTGCCCGAGGTCGAGAAGGGCCGGTACTATTCGATCCAGTTCATCGACATGTACACTTTCAACTTCGCCTATGTCGGCAGCCGCGCCACCGGCAACGAGGCCGGCAAGTTCCTGCTGGTCGGACCCGGCTGGACGGGCGAGACGCCTCCCGGCATCAAGGCAGTCATCCATTGCGAGACGGAACTCGCAATGGCGCTCTATCGCACGCAGCTCTTCAACCCCACCGATATAGACAATGTTAAGAAGATACAGGCCGGCTACAAGGTGGAGCCTCTATCGGCATTTCTCGGCAAGCCTGCGCCCGCGGCAGCGCCGAAGATCGATTTCATCAAGCCGTTGAGCGGCAAGGCGGAGAAGACGTCGCCGCGCTTCTTCGCCGTTCTTAATTTCATCCTGCCGTTCTGCCCAACCAATCCTGCCGAAATTGACATCATGGCGCGCTTCGCCAAGATCGGCGTCGGGGGAGGCAAGGTATTCGATCCGAAGGCGCTGCCGCCAGATCTGCAGAAGGCGATCAAGGCGGGCATGGCCGATGCCTGGGCGGAATTCGCCGACTACAAGAAAACCGAGCTAGATACCGGCAAGCGCTCCAGCGCCAACGGCTTCGGGACACGTGCCTTCCTGAACGGCGACTATATGTCCCGCATGGCGGGCGCAGTGCTCGGCATCTACGGCAACTCCAAGGAAGAGGCGCTCTATCCCGTTTATTTCATCGATTCCCAGGGCAAATCGCTTGATGGCAGCGCAAAATATACAGTGCACTTCGGACCGGACGGATTGCCACCGGTCAATGCCTTCTGGTCGCTGACCCTCTACAAACTCCCATCCAGCCTTCTCAGCGCCAATCCGCTCAATCGCTACCTGATCAACTCGCCGATGCTTCCCGATCTCAAGCGCGACGCCGACGGCGGTATCACCCTCCATATCCAGCACGACTCGCCGGACAAGGACATTGAGGCCAACTGGTTGCCCGCGCCGGAAGGGCCGTTCTTCGTGGTCATGCGTCTCTACTGGCCGAAGCAGGAGGCGATCGACGGAAAATGGAAGGCACCGCCGCTGGAACGCACGAGCTGATCGAGGAGAAGGCCGCCATGACGAATAGATACCTGACCACGGTTGCGTTTCTGGCGCTGATCTGCGCCGGTCCGGCATTCCCGCAGACGAAGGGGGATGCCGTTCCCGTTACGCCGGACAATTTCGTCCGGGCTGAATCCGATCTCTATTTCAGCAACATAGCCAAGGACGACGGCTTCGGAAAATTCATGCACCATCGCCAGCTCAGCCCGATCGACAAGCAGCTCGTCATCCGGACGAACCGCGACACGCTCTATTCCGCTGCAGTCTTCGATCTCGACGCCGGCCCTGTCACCATCACGATGCCGGATGCCGGCAAGCGCTTCATGTCGATGCAGGTGATCGATGAGGATCAATACACGCCCGAGGTCACCTATAAGGCCGGAAGCTATACGCTTTCAAAGGATAAGATCGGCACGCGATATGTGATCGTGGGTGTGCGGACGCTGGTTAACCCGCAAGACCCGGACGACATGAAGCAGGCGCATGACCTGCAGGATGCAATCAAGGTGGAGCAATCCGCGTCCGGCAGTTTCGAGGTTCCGAAATGGGATCAGGTAAGCCAGGCAAAGGTCAGGGCGGCGCTGCTGGAACTTGCCTCGACGCTGCCGGACACGAACCACATGTTCGGGACAAAGGATGAGGTCGATCCCGTTCGACGACTGATCGGCGCTGCCTCCGCGTGGGGCGGCAATCCCGAGAAGGAGGCGATCTATCTCAACGTCACGCCAGACCAGAACGAGGGCAAGACCGTCTACGGTCTCGACGTCAAGGACGTGCCGGTGGACGGCTTCTGGTCGATAAGCGTCTATGACGCGAAGGGCTACTACCGGGCCAACAAGCTGAACGCCTATACGCTGAACAACCTGACGGCCAAAGCAGACGGCGATGGATCGGTGCATGTCCAGTTCGGTGGCTGCGACGGGAAGATTGCCAATTGCCTGCCTATCACCAAGGGCTGGAACTACATGGTGCGCCTCTATCGCCCTTCGCCGGACATCATCGATGGCAAATGGACCTTTCCGAAGGCGGAGCCGGCAGATTGACCCCGCGTATAGTTCAGCCATGCGCCAAGCCCCGACAGATAATGCAGGATACGCTAATATAGATTTCGCCAGCAGAGCTGGGAAAACGGCCCCATTGAAAACCTGAAAGACGACGATTGAGGAGATCGCGATATGAGGAAGTCAATGAAATTTTTGATGGCATTGATGATGGTCGTTTCGCCGGAGGTGGTGGGTGCCATGCCGATGGGCAACATTCCCACGATCCAGATGGCGCCTGCCGGTCCACTTGTCCATAAGGTCGAGGTTATCAGGCGCCATGGCACGACGGTTCGTCGCGGGCCTGCCGGTAACACAGTCGTCCACCACGGCTCGACGACAGTCGCGAGGCGTCCATACTATCGACCCTGGGTCCGCCGGCCATATTACGGGACGGTCGTGGCAGGCGTAGCACTTGGTACCGTCGTTGCCGCAACGGCAGTTGCGGTGGCACCGCGTCCGCCAAGTCCTAGCCTGTGCTGGTACTGGTCCAACAGCTCCCAGACTCGCGGGTACTGGGATTACTGCCGCTGATCGTGCGCTTGCGATGTCCCAACCGCTTGCGAAGCAGGAAGGGTCGCTGAGAGACGACAGGAAAGAAGGCGCCTGCGGTTTCGCAAGCCGGGACCAGCGGGCGTCGGCCTTCCCATTTTCGCAGTTTTGCAAAACCGTCTCGCTCCTCATCTTTCCCCTTGTGGCCGTCCGAATTCCTTTCTAGTCTGACGGGAAAAACAGAGGGTTGGGTATCGCAAAGATGCCCTTGAACGGAACAGGAGAGACAATGAAATCCATTTTCAAGCGCTTGGCAGCGACCGCATTCTTTGCTGTCGGACTGGTAGCCTCCGCCTCCGCCGCAGACCGGGTGGTCAATATTTATAACTGGTCGGACTATATCGACGATTCCGTGCTCGCCGACTTCACCAAGGAAACCGGCATCAAGGTCGTTTACGACACCTTCGATTCCAACGAGACGCTGGAGACCAAGCTGCTCGCGGGCCATACGGGCTATGACGTGGTCGTGCCGAGCGCCGACTTCCTGCAGCGCCAGATCCAGGCCGGCGTATTCCAGAAGCTCGACAAGTCCAAGCTTCCGAACATGTCCAACATGTGGGACATGGTGCAGCAGCGCATCGCAGCTTACGATCCCGGCAACGAATATGCCGTCGACTACATGTGGGGCACCAACGGCATCGGCTACAATGTCGACAAGGTGAAGCAGATTCTCGGCACCGACGCCAAGCCGGGCCTGGAAGTGATCTTCGATCCGAAGATTGCCGCCAAGTTCAAGGATTGCGGCATCTATATTCTTGATGCGCCGAAGGACGTTATCCCCGGGGCTCTGCGTTATCTCGGCCTTGATCCGAATTCCAACAAGCCGGAAGATTTCAAGAAGGTCGAGGAGTTGCTGACCTCGATCCGGCCCTATGTCCGCAAGTTCCACTCCTCCGAATACATCAATGCGCTGGCAAACGGCGACATCTGCGTCGCCTTCGGCTATTCCGGCGACGTACTGCAGGCCCGCAATCGCGCAGCCGATGCCAAGAACGGCGTGAACGTCGACTACTCCATCCCGTCGCAGGGCGCGCAGATGTGGTTCGACGTGATGGCGATCCCGGCCGATGCGCCGCATGTCGCCGAAGCGCATGAATTCCTGAACTACATGATGAAGCCTGAGGTCATCGCCAAGGCATCCAACTTCGTTTCCTATGCCAATGGCAACAAGGCATCGCAGCAGTTCATGAACAAGGAAGTGCTGGACGACACGGCCGTCTATCCGACTGAAGACATGATGAAGAACCTGCTCTTCACCGTGAAGCCATGGGATGCGAAAACGCAGCGTCTCGCGACGCGACTGTGGACCAAGGTCCTGACCGGCCAATAACCGACACATCCGGCCCGGGCGGCAACGCCCGGGCCTTTCTTTAGAGCATGTCGCGCAAAAGTGTGCAGCACGCTTTAAGCGGGCAGGGCGGATGGGGAAGAGCCGTCTTCGCTGCGCTTCATTTGGGGATAGATGATGAAGTCTCTCGGCAATATCCGGCGTTCCTTTGCTCCCTGGACGGATCCTTCTGAAAAGCCGTTCATTTCCTTCAATAATGTCACTAAGAAATTCGGCGATTTCACCGCCGTCGACGATCTCTCGCTCAATATCTACACCCGCGAATTCTTCGCACTTCTCGGCGCCTCCGGCTGTGGCAAGTCCACGCTTCTGCGCATGCTCGCCGGCTTCGAGCAGCCGACCTCGGGCGAAATTGTCCTCGACGGCCAGAACCTTGCCGGCACGCCGCCCTATCGCCGCCCCGTCAACATGATGTTCCAGTCCTACGCGCTCTTTCCGCATATGACGGTCGAAAAGAACATCGCCTTCGGCCTGCGACAGGACGGCATGCCGAAGAACGAAATCGCCGAGCGCGTCGCGCAGATGCTGAAGCTCGTGAAGCTGGAGCAGTTCGCCAAGCGCAAGCCCAATCAGCTTTCCGGCGGCCAGCGTCAGCGCGTGGCTCTCGCCCGCTCGCTTGCCAAGCGCCCCAAGGTGCTTTTGCTCGACGAGCCGCTCGGCGCGCTCGACAAGAAGCTGCGCGAGGAAACCCAGTTCGAGCTTATGGACCTTCAGCAGAGCCTCGGCCTCACCTTCGTCGTCGTCACCCACGACCAGGAAGAGGCGATGACCATGGCCGACCGCATCGCCGTCATGAGCCACGGCAAGGTGGTACAGGTGGCAACGCCGGCCGAGGTTTACGAGGCCCCGAACTGCCGCTTCGTTGCTGACTTCATCGGCGACGTGAACATCTTCGACGGAAATGTCACGACAGCCGCATCAGGCATCGTCGAGATCGCGGTGGACAACGGCTTCACGATAAGGACCGCGACGACCGAAAGCCCGGCCGCAAGCAGCCGCGCTGGTTTTGCCGTCCGCCCGGAAAAGCTGCGCGTCAGCAGGAATGCGCCAGCCAACGCCTCCACCAACGCGACCGAAGGCGAAATTTGGGACATCGGCTATCTCGGCGACATGACTGTCTTCCACGTCAGGCTGAAGAACGGCCAGGTGGTGAAGGCCTCCTCGCTGAACGCCGTGCGAGCGGTCGAGGAACCCTTCGGCTACGACCAGCAGGTCTGGGTATCCTTCGACGAGAATGCCGGCGTGCTCTTGAAGGATTGAGATGATGAAATCGATCGGTTCGTCATTCACCCAGCGCCTCGTCATCATCATCCCCTTTGCCTGGTTGCTGCTCTTCTTCCTCGCGCCCTTCTTCATCGTCTTCCGCATTTCGCTGTCAACGACTGAAGTCGCAGTGCCGCCCTATACGCCGGCCTTCTACCTCGCCGACGGCATCAGCGGTCTGTGGGACAAGTTCCAGCAGCTAAGCTTCGACAATTACACCTGGCTTGCGGGTGATCCGCTCTATTTCAATGCCTATCTCCAGAGCCTGAAGATCGCCGGCATCTCGACCCTGCTCACGCTTCTGGTCGCCTATCCCATCGCCTACGGCATGGCGCAAGCGCCGCGCTCTATTCGCCCGACGCTGCTGATGCTCGTCATCCTTCCCTTCTGGACGAGCTTCCTCATCCGCGTCTATTCCTGGATGGCGATCCTGAGCACGACCGGGCTTCTGAACCAGTTGCTGCTCTATCTCGGCATCATCCATCAGCCGCTTGTGATCCTGAATACCAACACGGCCGTGTATATCGGCATGGTCTATTCCTATCTGCCTTTCATGGTGCTGCCGCTCTATTCCTCGCTGGAAAAGATGGACGGCACGCTGATCGAGGCGGCGCAGGATCTCGGCTGTCCGCCGATCACGGCCTTCTGGCGGGTGACCTTCCCGCTGTCGATCCCCGGCGTCATCGCCGGCTGCATGCTGGTCTTCATTCCTGCCGTCGGCGAATTCGTCATCCCCGATCTGCTCGGTGGTTCCGAAACCCTCATGATCGGCAAGACGCTCTGGTCGGAATTCTACGGCAACCACGACTGGCCGGTGGCATCGGCGGTCGCGACCATCCTGCTTCTGGTCCTCGTCATCCCGATTGTGTTTTTCCAGAACGCGCAGGCCAAGGCCGACGAGGCGGGGAGATAGACGATGCTCAAATGGTCCCGCTTCAACATCGTTTCGGTCACGCTCGGCCTTGCTTTCCTCTATCTGCCGATCCTGCTGCTCGTGATCTACTCCTTCAATGCGTCCAGGCTCGTTACCGTTTGGGCCGGCTTTTCGACGCAGTGGTACGGCCGCCTCCTGCAGAACACCGACATGCTCGACGCGGCCTGGCTGACGGTGCGCATCGCCCTTCTCTCGGCAACGCTTGCCACCGTTCTCGGCACTCTCGCGGCGCTGACGCTGGTGCGTTACACGCGGTTCCGCGGACGCATCCTGTTTTCAGGCATGGTCTATGCGCCGCTGGTCATGCCTGACGTCATCACCGGCCTGTCGCTGCTTCTGCTCTTCGTGACGGCTGGCGTCGAACGCGGCTTCTGGACGATCACGCTAGCGCATACGACGCTGACCATGTGCTTTGTCGCCATTGTCGTGCAGTCGCGGCTGCTGAGCTTCGATCGCTCGATCGAGGAGGCGGCACTCGATCTCGGTGCGACCCCGGTTCGCACCTTCTTCGAGGTGACGCTGCCGATCATCGCACCCGCTGTCTTTTCCGGCTGGGTGCTGGCGTTGACCCTGTCGCTCGACGATCTGGTCATTGCAAGCTTTGCATCCGGGGCCGGTGCCAAGACCCTGCCGATGCTGATCTACAGCCAGGTGAAGCTCGGCGTGACGCCCGAGATCAATGCAATTTGCACCATTCTCGTCGGCATCGTAGCGATCGGCGTCATCTGCGCGTCAGTCGTGACCAAGCGCCGCGAGGTGCAGCGCCAGCGCGATGAGCAGGCGGCTGCTGCAGGCCGCTGAAGCGGCATTGAAAAAGCAAAAAGGTTAGAGATTGCCGGCGCTTCAGGGGGAAAGCGCCGGAGTTCTATTGGGCCGGAGGCTTCTGCAGAAGGGCGGTGACGGGCGAGGCGACAGGATCGGGCCAGGTGCCGCCGAGGAAGAACGGCAGCATCGGCAGATCAGCTGCATTTGCTGGATCGGTCGCTGCAAGGGTCCCGGAAAGCGCCAGGCCATTGCTGCGGTAGGGTATCAAGCCGTTCAGCGTTATCGTCTCGTTGCGTCCGACGATCTTGAGATCGCGAACATCTGCCGATCCCTTGGCAACCGTTGCGTTGGCGCTGATGCTGTCGAAATCAAAGGCGGTATCGGCGACATCGCTCATTCGGAAGAATGTCTTCTGGGTTGCGAGCGCCCGGAAGGCCGAGATGTTGAACTGACGGAAGGAACCGGCCTTGCCCCGGAAGTGCAGCGTGCCTGTTACGTCGGAAAGATTGGCGGCCCAGATTGGCTTTGACGTTGCGAGCGACAGATCGAGCGAGCCAGTTGCAAGAGGCAGCGGGCCCGGCAGTTTCAGCCGGCTGATCAATCCGCCGAAATCGGCATCGCGGATGGAAATCTGCAGCTTGCCGCCACCGTCGAAATCGCGCTCCATCACTTCGAGATGCGCGGTCAGGTCGCCGCCCTCGAAAGAGCTGTCGCCGATATCGAATTTGGCTGTACCGCCGGCAACGAGCAGGCTTGCGCCGATGTCGTCGAACCGGAACGGACCGAGCGCGGCATTTTTTGCCGACAGCCTGACATCCATGTCCAGGCGCTGCAGGGGATTGCCGTTGAGCAACGCGTCGATTGCCGTATCCGCCGCAAGCCGCATCGAAAAGGCTGCCAGGAACGGATTGAGGTTCATCTGGTCGAAGGCGAGCGTGCCGGAGATTTTCGGCTTGCCGGCGGCCGTGTAGCCGAAATCCATGATGCCTGTTGCGGCCGCGTCATTGACCTTGAAGCTGAGGTCGTTGAAGCGCAGGCCGCTGGAGACTGTGGAGATATTGGCGTTGAGCGAGACGCTCTTCAGCGTGTCGCCGCCCGGCAAATGCTCGCCGCTCCAGACCAGGAATGACGGCACGTCTGGAATGGCAAGATCAAGGTTGCCTGCGAGAGCCGAAAAATTGGAGATATTGGTAGTTCCGGTGAAGCTGCCCCTGATCATGGGAGAGGTGAAGGTCGTCTTGGCGTCGACGTTCTTTCCGGCAAAGAAGAGCAGCGGCTGATCCGAATTGAAATCGACCTTGATGTCCTGACCGTTGAGACGGGCCAGTAGAACGGCGCTCATCGGACGGGAAAGGCGGGGCCAGGAAATATCCGCATTGATGCTGTCGAGCTTGTAGGTGTTGCCGCTGCGCTCGTCGGCCATCTGCAATATGCCGTCTTCGATGGTCAGCGTGCCGATCTTGGCGTCCTGGTCGGGCCTCATGCCCGGCGTAGTGGAAGAAGAACGTTCCGCCCGGTCGATCGCCTTGGCGAGAAGCCCCTCATTCGTCCAGTCGATCAGGCCGGCTTCGTCGCGGCGGATGTAGATGATCGGGCGGAGGAAATGAAATTCATGAAAATCTGCACGGCCCCTGATGGCGGCCCACAGCGAAAAATCGGCGGACAGGCTGTCGACATGACCGAGCACCTTGCCATCGGTGGTACGCTCGCGAATGGTCACCTGGTTGAGCGTGACACGCGGCGTCGGCCAAAAGTCGAGCGTCGGCGCGCCCTCGATCTCCGCCTTGTAGCCCGTCCACTTCGACAGCACGTCCTCGATGCCCGAACGCACGAGGCCGCTGGAAATCAGGAAGGGGGCCGTTGCCCGGAATACGGCAAAAACGATGACGATCGTGAGCACGACCGTGCCCGTCGTGCGCGCAACGGCAGGCAGCCATCGCCCCACAGACCTCATGGCAAGCCGCCATCTTCTATTTCTTGACGCCCTCATGATGCTGCGGAAACTTTCAAACAGTTGCGCATGATTTTGCCTGCGTTTGCCCGATATAGGAAATGCTTCTGATATGCAAATGCCGCTCGGCGAACATCGTTTTTATAGGCGATGCAGCATGATATAGAAGTCACGAAATGGAGGTGATGCAATGCAGAATGAAATACCGCTCTGGACGCCTTCCGAAGAGGCCCGCAGGCAAGCCCCGATGTATGCCTTCATGCAGGCCTGCAACGAGCGTTTCGGCTTGTCCCTGTCGGATTTCGCCGGCCTTCATGCCTGGTCGATCGAAGATCGGGAGAGCTTCTGGACGGCTGTCTGGGATTTCTGCGGCATCAAGGGAAACAGAGGCGAAAGAGCGCTCGTCGATGGCGACCGGATGCTGGACGCGCGCTTCTTTCCCGATGCCGAACTGAACTTCGCCGAGAATCTTCTGACTGAGAGCGGCGAGGGGGATGCGCTGATCTTCCGCGGTGAAGACAAGGTGCGCGACCGCTGGTCCTGGGATCGGCTGACGGCAACGGTCTCGCGGCTGCAGCAGGCCTATCGCGCGATCGGCATTCGCAAGGGTGATCGCATCGCTGCGATGATGCCGAACATGCCCGAAACCATCGCCTGCATGCTTGCAGCAGCCTCGATCGGTGCCATCTGGTCCTCCTGCTCGCCCGATTTCGGCGAACAGGGCGTTCTCGACCGCTTCGGCCAGATCGAGCCCAAGCTCTTCATCGCCTGCAGCGGATACTGGTATAATGGCAAGCTCCAGGAGGTGAGCGAGAAAGTCGCCGCCATCACCAGCCGCCTGAACACGCCTGCAGTCATCGTCCCCTATGCCGGCGATGCACCCTCCGTCGCAGCGGCAGTGCCGGGTTCGAAGACGCTTGATGCCTTCATCGCGCCGTTCCCGGCAAAGGCGGTGGAGTTCGTTCCGCTTCCCTTCGCACACCCGCTCTATATCCTGTTTTCCTCGGGCACGACCGGCATTCCCAAATGCATCGTCCACTCAGCCGGCGGAACGCTGCTGCAACTGGTCAAGGAGCTCCGTCTTCATTGCGGTGTGCGGCCCGGCGATAAGGTGTTCTATTTCACCACCTGCGGCTGGATGATGTGGAACTGGCTGGTGAACGGATTGGCGGCAGGTGCGACGCTTTGCCTCTATGACGGCTCGCCCTTCGCGCCCGATGGCAATGTCCTCTTCGACTATGCACAGGAAGAGAAGTTCGCGATCTTCGGCACCTCCGCAAAATATATCGATGCTGTCCGCAAGAGCGGCATCACGCCGATCAGCTCCCATGATCTCTCCAGCCTGCGGCTGATGACGTCGACCGGGTCGCCGCTGTCGCCAGAAGGCTTCACCTTCGTCTATGACGGAATCAAGAGCGATATCCAGCTTGCGTCCATCTCCGGCGGCACCGATATCGTCTCCTGCTTCGTGCTCGGCAATCCGCTGTCGCCGGTCTGGCGTGGTGAGATCCAGGGGCCGGGCCTTGGCCTTGCGGTCGATGTCTGGAACGAGGACGGCAAACCCGTTCGCGAGGAGAAGGGCGAACTGGTCTGCACCAGGGCATTTCCCTCAATGCCGGTCATGTTCTGGAACGACCCGGATCGCGTCAAATACCGCGCCGCCTATTTCGAGCGTTTCGACAACGTCTGGTGCCACGGCGATTTCGCCGAATGGACGGAGCATGGCGGCCTTATCATCCACGGCCGTTCCGACGCCACGCTCAATCCGGGCGGCGTGCGGATCGGTACAGCTGAGATCTATAATCAGGTCGAGCAAATGCCCGAGGTCGCGGAGGCGCTTTGCATCGGCCAGGATTGGGAAGATGATGTCCGCGTCGTCCTCTTCATCCGCCTCGCCTCAGGGGTGGAGCTGACGGAGGGCCTTGCCAAGGCAATCCGCAATCGCATTCGCTCCGGCGCCTCGCCGCGTCACGTGCCGGCAAAGATCATCGCCGTTGCCGACATTCCGCGCACCAAGTCGGGCAAGATCGTCGAACTCGCCGTACGCGAGGTCGTCCACGGCCGCCCTGTCAAGAACAGGGAAGCGCTCGCCAACCCGGATGCATTGCGCCTGTTCGACGGGCTCGAGGAATTGAAGAGCTGAGGAATCGGGGACCCGAAGGCCAGATTTAACAGGCAAAAGCTGGCCTTCCGATCTTAACCCCGCATTAAGAGGCGTGGGTCAAAGGTAAACCCAACTTGGGGCCGCCTCATGAGTTTGGCGGCAAGGAGCTTCCCCGCTCCCGAAACATGACGTTGATCGACTCGAGCTCTCGTTGAACAGCATCCACTCTCAAAGGCAGCCTCTGGCTGCCTTTTTTTCGTTGGGTGCAAGACAAAACCTAATTCGCCAGAACTCGCGGCGAGGGGAAGGTGATTTCCACCAGCGTGCCTTCGTTCGGCGCGGAGTTGATCGAGAAGATCGCGCGGTTGGCGTCGACCATGGCCTTGGTGAGAGGCAGGCCGAGGCCGGTGCCGTCGCCGCGCTGGCGGGAATTGGTCGAGACCTGCCGGAAGGGCTTCATCGCCTGCTCCAGCTCCGTTCGGGTCATGCCGACGCCGGTGTCGCGAATGCGCATGACGACGGTGCCTGACGGCTCGTATGAGGTGGAGACGACGATCTGGCCGCCTGAAGGCGTGAACCGGATCGCGTTCGACAGGATGTTGAGGGCGATCTGCTTGATCGAGCGCAGGTCTGCGACCACGTTCGGCACCGATTGCGACAGCGCGGTGCGGATGATGACCCTCTGGCTGTTGGCCTGCGGCTGCACCAGCGAGACGGCCTCCGAGATCGCCTCGTTGAGGCCGACGGCGCCGAATTCGAGGTCCATCTCGCCAGCCTCGATCTTGGAAATGTCGAGCAGGTCGTTGACGATATCGAGCACATGCCGGCCGGAACGGCCGATGTCATTGGCATATTCGATATAGCGCGAATGACCGATCGGGCCGAAGCGCTCGCCGGCCATCATGTCGGAGAAGCCGATGATCGCGTTGAGCGGCGTGCGAATCTCGTGGCTGACGCGCGCGAGGAAATCGCTCTTGTGGGCATTGGCGGTCTCGGCGGCGCGCTTGGCGTTGCGGAGTTCTTCTTCCGTGCGCTTCCATTGCGTGATGTCGCGGATGACGGCGCAGTAGCCGTTCGACGAGGTGAGCCGGCCCATGGTCATGAACAGCGGCACGAAGCCGCCCGACGCCTCGCGGCCGATGACCTCGCGGCCGTCGTTCAGCACGCTCGCGACGCCATGGCCGGAAAGCCCGCTCAGATAGTCCAGCACCGCCTTCTGGCTCTCATGCGCAAACAGCATGACGAAGGGCTTTCCGCGCGTTTCCTGGTCGTCATAATTGAACAGCGCGCTTGCCGAGCGGTTCATCGAACGCATCTCGCCTTCCGGCCCGATGATGACCACGCCGTCGGTTGCCGTTTCCAGGATCGATTGAAGTTCCTCGACCTCGACCTGCAGCTTGGCGACCTTTTCCAGCATGCGTTCGGGGCGGGCCTCTTCCCTGATATCTGCGTGCTGTTCGTCGCGGGCCTCGTCCTTTTCAACAGGCATCAGCGCCAGCATCAGGGCGCTGCCGTCTTCCCAGCGGATCGACTGCAGCCGCGCGGTGACCGGGATCAGAGCATCGTCGGCACGCACCACCATCATCGTGCCCGGCCGCTCGGTCTTGCCCTCGAGGTCATGGCGCTGCAGCAGCGCATCAAGACCGCCCACGCGTTCGATATCGGCAAGCGATTCGTAGCCCGTCAGGCGCAACAGTTCGGGGTTGGCGTGCATCAGCTTGTCGCCGGCATGGACCAGAAGCGCCACCGGCATCTGGTCGACAGTGTCGGCGGAAAGTCCGCTCGTCATCTTCACGCGCGGCGGAATAGCCGTGCTTAGCACGTCGAGCGGATTGAAATCCTCTTCCGGTTCGCTGGCAGCCAGCGGCGGACGCTCTTCACCCTCTTCGCCTGCAACCAGTTCCTGATTGTCATTGTCGCTTTCGACGGCCACGGCCACGGATTCCGGCGCGGCAACCGATTGCTCCTGTTCGGCTGCAGTCTCAGCCTCAGCCATGCTCTCGCTCTTGCGGGGAGCTTCCGTTTGTGCCTCTTGGTCTGCCGGGATGTTCTGCCTTCCGGCATCACCAGCAAGGGCCTCATCAGCGATATTCGCTGCGGGTTCGGCTTCCGCCGCCTCCGTCGCCTGCTCGATCGGCGGCTCGCTGCGCTGGCCGAATGGCTGAAGCTGGCGTGCGATCTCGTTGAAAGCGGCCTGTTCGCTTGCGGACAGACCATCGCGGATATTCAGGCGGTGCTCATGCAGCCGTACGATCTTGTCCGAAAGACGCCTGTTCGGCGAATCGGAGATCTTCAGCGCAGGGGGTTCCGACAACGGTGGGAATTCAAGCTCGGGATTGTCGGTCTCAAGCTCCTCGGCGGCAGCGTGGTCCGCTATTTCCTCATCCTGATGCGTCTCTATCTGCTCGGACTCGGACTCAGACTCGGCTTCGCTTTGCGCCACATCAATTCCGTGGCCAGCGACATGCTCCACTGCTTCATGAGACCCATCCGTCTCCGGCTCAATTGCGCTTGGGACCGACACGGCCTCATTCTCGGACGGCACTTCAGCGTCCGACGGCATTTCCTCGGCTTGCTTCGCTTCATCGGAGGCCGGGGCCAGCGTCAGGCCAAGCTTCGACGGATCCTCGATCGCGTCGGAAAGGCGGACCACGCCAAAACCCCGGAAGCCGTCGAATTCGCGGCTGCGCGTATAGGTCGGCAGGGCGGCCAGATCGACGGGCACCATCAGGCTCGTCCCTTCGATCGGCCAGTAGATCGTGCGGCCGGACCACGTATCGCGCCGCGCCAGCAACTCGGCGATCTTTCCGTCCGGGTCGAGATTGAAGAGCGCTGCGATATCCGTGAAGGCGACGCCGGTTACATTGGTGGCATGCGGGCCTACGGCATCGGCAAATTCATGGGAGACTTCGCTGAAACGTCCCTCGGCATCGATCTTCCAGACGAAACGGGTGGCGCGACCATTCGGCTTGTAGGCAAAGGCCTGCGGTCCATCCGGTGCTGCCGTTATTTCCTGCTGCTTGGGCTCATTGGCAGCGGCTTCGATTGCCGCATGCTCAACGACGGGCTCTACCGGAGATGCGGCATGTGCGGTCTCGGCGACATGGCTTTCCTCGGGTCGCGTGGTCTCTTCAGCCGGCTCGCTCTGCTCGAAGAGCTGTTCGCTTACCGAAGCCGTATCGACGGCGGGCGCGGCGGGCTCAGCTTCTGGCAATGCCTCATCATGCGTTTCGGCGCGAGCATTGGTTTCGTCGAAGGCCGTTTGCGTCTGCTCGAGCTTGGGCTCTTCGGTCTCGCCAGATACGTCAGTCACCTCATACCGGCCGGCAGCCTCGATATCCTCCACCGTCGCGCCATCGACCACGGCGAGCGCGTCGACATCCTCGAGGCTTGCATCGGATTCATCCGGCGCCTCGGCGTCCAGCGCTACATCGTCCGCAGTCTCCTCGACATCCTCGATGTCGGCGACGGCGTCGAGGACATCGGCGAATTGGCCATCTGCCGCTCGCTCGGCTGGATGCGGCACCGTCTCCAGCGCTGGGACCCGCTGCTCGACGACCGGCATTGTTTCTTCAGTCGCATCCTCCAGGGCTGTTGCAGATTCAACGGCTGCGGCAGCGGTAACAGCTTGCGGCGCGCCTGCCTCTTCTTCCGGCTCGAAGTTCTCAACCGGATCGAGGTGGCCAATGACGGTTTCGACGACGAAGAGCAGGTTCAGCGCCGGAATTTCGGAAAGCTTGCCAAGCGCTGCCGGCAGGTAGCCCTGGCCGGTCGGGATAGGCCGTTTGATCAGCCGGTCTGGCTGGGCGCCGGCCATGTTGATCAGCATGCGCGCCGTCTGCGGCGTGATGTCGAGCGCCTTGAAATGGCTGGATGCGGCGATGACGTCGCCCTCGCGGCCGATCACGGCCATATGCGTATCGGCATCGTCAAAACCGTCGAGCATGCGCCGCGCGCTCTCGGCCGCCGAAAGCGGCTGGGTCGAGACCGGCGCGGAAAAGAGAACTGCATCCTCGCCGGACTGAACGCGGATCATTTCGACCGCGGCGTTGACCACGGTGCGCCGGAAGCCCGACGCCATGCGGATCAGGAAATTGCGGCTGTCGCCGACCGATGCCAGCTGATGCGCCGTCGCAGCGATCTGCCGGAAAGAGACGTCGCCTGGCCGCGCACCCTGCTCGAGAAAATCATAGATGGCGGAATAGCCGAACAGACCGGCGCCCGCGCCATTGGCCCAGAGCACCCGGTCCAATCCGGTCGAGAACAGGACCATCGCCTCGCCGCGTGCAAAGCGCTCCCGCACGCGCGGATGGACGGCGATATCGATGAACGGATACTGGATTGCGGGCATTTTCCAACCTGCTGCTCGGGCTTCAAGGCCTTCCTTCAATTAACGTTTCATTAATAACGGCGCCCCCGTTTGAGGTCCAGCGAGGCGCCCGGCTTTCGGACGGAAAGGTTAACGCGTTGTGCGTCGCACAAAAAATGTTGCAATGCACAACGAGCTGCATTATATGACGTTTATCGAATTCATCATCGGGTGCCTCTGGAGAGGGCCCGCCAACAGGAGCGCTTACGCATGGCTACCGTAAAGAAAGATGACGTTTTTTCAATCTCCTCCTTCGACCCTTCGAAGTTCCAGGAAACCCTGCGCGATTTCGCTGAAAAGGGCGCTTTCCAGTCCAAGGAAGCCTTTGCCAAGATGAAGGTCGCTGCAGAAGATGCAAGCAAGACCGTCGAGGCTACGATGCAGAGCGCACAGGCCGGCACCGTCGAACTCGGTCTCAAGGCGATCGACGCCCTGCGCACCAATGCTGAAAACTCCTTCGCGCACATGGAAGCGCTGCTTGGCGTCAAGTCGGTTGCCGAATTCGTCGAGCTCCAGACCTCCTTCATCCGCAAGCAGGCTGAAGTGACCGTCGAGCAGGCCAAGGCCATGCAGGAAGCCTCCAAGAAGGTTGTCGAGACCGTTGCAAAGCCGGCCAAGACCGCCGCTGAAAAGGCCATGTCCTCCTTCAAGGCTGCCTGAATTAAATAGCCTCCCAAGGCAAAAGGCTGGACTTCATGTCCGGCCTTTTTCTATATTATGCCAGATAGGACTTGAAATAATTTCGAAGTCCTCGTATTGGGACCCCGTCGCGCCAAGGCGACGATTTGTGCGGTTGTAGCTCAGTTGGTTAGAGCGCAGGTTTGTGGCACCTGAGGTCGGAGGTTCGAGACCCCCCAACCGTACCATTCCACTAAAATCCTTATTCTCCCCGGTGATTCCCATCACCCATCATGTTCCATGGAACCCATCATGGTTGGCCTCCGTTCTCCCTAAACAAGCGGAGATGCGAGCATGACGAAATCCCTTCTTTACGGCGCGACCAAAGTGGACGAGACGAGCGGAGCCTATGCGCCTGTTGCAAGCCTTGATCAGTTCCAGTGGAAGAACCGGGTTCTCATTGTCTTTTCCGATGAGAACAATGCGCGCGCTGCCCGTCAGGAAAACCTGCTTCTGGCTCAGAGAAACGACCTCGAAGAGCGGGACATGATCATTCTGCGCCTGCGTGGCGACGCCGTTTCGTTTCTCTTTGGGTCCGGTCAGGATATTGACGGTCAAGCGATCCGCAGGGATCTCGACAGGCCGGAGGATGGCGAATTTGCCATGGTGCTGATCGGCAAGGACGGCACGGTGAAACTCAGGGCGGCCGAGCCTGTTGTCGCAGACGAACTCTTCGCCATCATCGACAGCATGCCCGTTCGCGCTGCCGAACCCGGCCCGCAGACGCAGCAATAGCGGCCATCCGCTGCTGAGACGAAAGCCCAGCCAAGACGCGAGACAGAGAAAGGAGTTTGGTCATGTCCGTACCGACCGAACCTATCCCCGATCAGCCGCCAATGCCGGGACCCGGCTGGAAGCCGACGCCGCCGATCAAGGAGCCGGAGCCCGATACGCTTCCGGACGAAGTGCCCTTGCCCAATCCTGACGAGAATGACGAACCGCCGAAGCATGCGATCGGAGGCAACTTCCGCCTACAGGAATATCTGCCGCTCCCCACCCACCAGCTCCTGTAGGAAATCGACGACGGTGCGCACGCGCACGAGGTCGCGGGCGCTTTCGTGATAGGTCGTCCAATAGGCGCGGCGGATTGAAATGTCGGGCAGAATGCGGACGAGTTCCGGATATTGCCGGGCGATGTAGTCGTGCAGGATGCCGATGCCGGCGCCGGAACGGACGGCTTCCGTCTGGCCGATCGCCGTCGATATCTCGAAGGCGGCATCCCAGCTGCGCATCACTTCGCCGGTGAAATCCAGCGAGGCGGTAAAGATCAGGTCTTCGACATAGCCGATGCGCGGATGCGCCTTCAGCGCGTCCACGGTTTCAGGCGCGCTCGCTCTGTCGAGATAGCTCCGCGACGCATAGAGTCCGAGCGTATAGTCGGTGAGCTTCGAGGAAATAAGCCGGCCCTTCTCTGGTCGCTCCAGCGTGATGGCGATATCGGCCTCGCGCTGCGACAGCGAGAAGGAGCGGGGGACCGGCACCAGCTGGATGCGCAGTTCCGGATGGCGCTCGATCAGCCTCCCCATTCGCGGCGCAAGAAAGGAGACGCCGAAGCCGTCGGGCGCTCCGATGCGGACCGTGCCGGCGATTGCAGTGTCGGTCCGGCCCAGTTTGGTTTGGGCCGCAAGCATTTCGGTTTCCATGCGTTCCGCCGAGACGAGAAAGCTTCCCCCTTCCTCGGTCAGTTCACAGCCATTGGTGCGCCGGATGAAGAGCCGGGTCTTCAGCGCCTCCTCCAACGAGGTCAGCCGTCGCGAAAGCGTGGCATGGTTCAGGCCCAGCCGCTTGGAAGCGGCCAGAAGCTGCCCTGTCCGGGCAACGGCGAGGAAGATGCGAACGTCGTCCCAATTCATGGCTTGCCGCGCATAATGATCGGCTCGACGTCGATCAGCATCAGCGATACCACCATATCGGCGGTCTGCTGCTTGTATTTCAAGAAATGTGGCGTCTTCAGATGCGCCTCGTAAGCCTCCTGGCTGGCATAGACTTCGAGGATACGGATCTGGTGCGGCTTGTCCTTGATGGTGACCGCGTTCAGCGAAAGGACGCCCTCTTCGAGCCGGATCGACGCCTCGATTTCCTCGGCCAGCAACGCGCGATAGGCATCGAGCCGCGCCGGATCGATTTCCAGCTCCGCCATTCTGACAATATGCTTTTCGCTCATCGCTCTCAGATCCCTTTGTCCGCCTCCGACACCTTGTCCCGCCGCTTTGCTGCGCCAAGTCTCGCATAACGGCTGAAGAGACAGCCGGTGCGATGGAACTGCAATTTCTGCACAACGGTTGCTTATATCAGCGCATTGATTTGTGCAAATTGAAGTGCAATTGTTGACCATCCAATAATCAGGAGGAGAACATCCATGCGTGAGATCGGCCATTTCATCGGCGGCAAACAGGTCGCCGGCAAGAGCGGACGCGTCAGCAACGTCTACAATCCCGCAACGGGCGAAGTGCAGGCGACTGTCGCGCTTGCGGGCGTTGAAGAGATCCGCGCAGCGGTCGAAAACGCCAAGGCGGCGCAGCCGAAATGGGCAGCAACCAACCCGCAGCGCCGCGCCCGCGTCTTCTTCAAGTTCGTCGAATTGCTGAACCAGCATATGGATGAGTTGGCCACTTTGCTCTCCAGCGAGCATGGCAAGACCGTCGAGGATTCCAAGGGTGACCTCATCCGCGGCCTCGAAGTCTGCGAATTTGTCTGCGGCATCCCGCATCTGCAGAAGGGCGAGTTCACCGAGGGCGCAGGTCCGGCGATCGACATGTATTCGATCCGCCAGCCCGTCGGCATCGGCGCCGGCATCACCCCGTTCAATTTCCCGGCCATGATCCCGATGTGGATGTTTGCGCCGGCGATCGCCTGCGGCAATGCCTTCATCCTCAAGCCTTCCGAGCGCGATCCTTCCGTGCCGATCCGCTTGGCCGAGCTGATGATCGAGGCCGGCCTGCCTGAAGGCATCCTCAACGTCGTCAACGGCGACAAGGCATCCGTCGATGCGATCCTGACCGATCCGGATATCGGCGCCGTCACCTTCGTCGGCTCGACGCCGATCGCCCGCTATGTCTATGGCACCGCCGCCATGAACGGCAAGCGCGCCCAGTGCTTCGGCGGCGCAAAGAACCACATGATCATCATGCCCGACGCCGACATGGACCAGGCCGTCAATGCGCTGATGGGCGCCGGCTATGGCTCTGCCGGCGAACGCTGCATGGCGATCTCGGTTGCCGTTCCGGTCGGCGAGGAAACCGCCGATCGTCTGGTCGAAAAGCTGACGCCGAAGATCGAATCGCTCCGCATCGGCCCCTATACGGACGAAAAGGCCGACATGGGACCGCTGGTCACTAAGGACGCTTATAACAGGGTCAACGGCCTGATCGATCGTGGCGTTGAGCAGGGCGCCAAGCTCGTCGTCGACGGCCGCGGCTTCAAGCTCCAGGGTTACGAGGACGGCTATTTCGTCGGCGGCACCCTGTTCGACCACGTTACGCCCGACATGGATATCTACAAGACCGAAATCTTCGGGCCTGTCCTCTCGGTCGTTCGCGCCAAGAACTATGAAGAAGCCCTCGACCTGCCGATGAAGCATGAATACGGCAATGGCGTTGCGATCTACACCCGCGATGGCGATGCAGCCCGCGACTTCGCCTCGCGCATCAACATCGGCATGATCGGCGTCAACGTCCCGATCCCGGTTCCGCTGGCCTACCACTCTTTCGGCGGCTGGAAGGCATCGAGCTTCGGCGACCTGAACCAGCACGGTACCGACTCGATCAAGTTCTGGACCAGGACCAAGACGATCACCGCCCGCTGGCCGTCAGGCATCAAGGACGGCGCTGAATTCGTCATGCCGACCATGAAGTAAGGTCCGGGTTCAGCCCGGATTTTCCTGCCGCCATTTCCCTCGTGGATTGGCGGCAGTTTTGTTTCTGCAACCAAGTCCGATTTTCTCTTGCCGCATCAGCGGGGATGATTTAGAACAAAACATGAACTAAATTCGGGCCTGCTGAAGCAATCGCTTGGTCGAGCCCGTGAACGGAACCAACACCTTACTGCGCAATTTCACGGAATACAGCGCAGCGATGGAGAGCTCCATGGTCACGTACCAGATCGACTATCTCGAATTTCCGTCATCGGATGGGCTGAAGACCCGGCGCTTCTTCGAGGAAGCCTTCGAATGGAGCTTCGTCAGCTACGGGCCGACCTATCATGCCATCGAGGCGGCTGGCATAGACGCCGGCATCCAGGGCGATGCTGCGGAAGCCACAGCCGCACCCTTGCCTGTCGTGCGTACCACCGATCTGGAAGCGGCCCTGCGCACGGTCGAGCTGGCAGGCGGCGTCGTCACCCGCGCGCCCTTCAACTTCCCCGGCGGCCGCCGCTTTCATTTCCGCGAACCCGGCGGAATGGAGATGGCGGTCTGGGTTTCGGCTTGACGCTCGTCCGCGTGCCGGCTGCCTTGGCGTCATCCAAGCAGATGGAACGATGCCAGGACTTGCGGCAGCTCGTCGGGAAATAGAGTAGTTTGGCTTTCCGCAGATCGCCAGAATCCAAATTCGCCATTGCCCTCGAGGTCGGGAAAGATATCGTGGGCGTAAAGGCTGTTTTCAGCGAAGCGGCATTCTACGAGCAGGGCTATCTCATGCCGGTGCCTGTTTTCGGAAACGAAGATTGATTGCATGGCCGTCAGCAATCGTTGCGGAACGATCTCGACGCCGATCTCTTCCATGACTTCTCGCCGGACCGCCATTTCCGCAGTTTCACCAAATGCGATGCCACCGCCGAACGGCCGGTTATAGGTGAGGTCCCGTGTCCGGTCTCGCCCTTCGAAGACCAGCAGCCGTTTCGTCGACGGGTGGATGATGCAGGCGAGCGCAATTGCGCGGATCGCTTGTTCCATGGCCTGTTCTCCGTCCCCGATTGCAGAACGCATCGGGTATCACGGTCCTGTTAACGTGACTATGAATTTCATCTTTTGGAATTGTTCAAAACTACGAAAGGCACTATATACCATCCAGAAGGCTGTGATTCAGGAGATCGGCATGCGTTTGACGAAGCAGACCAACTATGCGGTGCGCATGCTGATGTATTGTGCGGCCAATGACGGTCATCTGAGCCGTATTCCGGAAATCGCAAGAGCTTACGGCGTCTCCGAACTGTTCCTCTTCAAGATTCTCCAGCCGTTGACCAAGGCCGGTCTCGTTGAAACCGTGCGCGGCCGCAATGGTGGCGTGCGTCTTGCCAAGTCGGCGGAGAAGATCAGCCTTTTCGATGTCGTGCGTGTGACCGAGGACAGCTTCGCCATGGCGGAATGTTTCGAGGATGGCGCCGTCGAATGCCCGCTGGTCGATAGCTGCGGCCTGAATTCGGCATTGCGCAAGGCGCTGAACGCTTTCTTCGATGTGCTGACCGAGTACTCGATCGATGATCTCGTTAAGGCGCGCCCGCAGATCAATTTCCTACTTGGCCTTACCGATCTCGACCACAAGGTTGTAGCCAAGAAGGCTGTCATCGCTGCACCGGCAGCGTGAAGTTCAAAGTTTCAATTCAACGAGAAGGCGGTCGTATCCACGGCCGCCTTTTTTTTACGCGGACTACGGGGGTGCGTCGCATTCACTTCATAAGGCGTCGGAAATATGACAGAATTGTTCCGAATCCGTCGATTTTGCTCATTTTTTAATCCGATTATTTCCTATCCAAGACGATTTTTGATTGAAAATTTCCAAACTGGACCAACCGGAAAAATTTTCGAAACGGCGTGTTGCTTTCACACTTCAAATATCGTTCCATCTGCCGTCGATCGGGGCAGGGGTGCCTGGATCCTCGACTTCAGAAGAAGAACAACCTGGGAAACGATACAATGAAAAAGTTCTCTGTCCTGATGGCAGCGACCGTCTTGGCTTCGGTCATGGCGACGTCCGCCTGGTCCAAAACGCTCGTCTATTGCTCTGAGGATTCTCCGGAAGGTTTCGATCCCGGCATCTACACCGCAGGCACGACGTTTGATGCGTCTTCGCGCACCGTCTATAGCCGCCTCGTCGAATTCAAGCATGGCAGCACCGAAGTCGAGCCTGGCCTTGCCGAGAGCTGGAAGGTTTCCGACGATGGCAAGGAATACACCTTCAAGCTCCGCAAGGGTGTGAAGTTCCAGACTACCGATTTCTTTACGCCGACGCGCGATCTCAATGCCGACGATGTTGTCTTTTCCTTTGAGCGCCAGCTTAAGGCAGACAGCCCGTGGGCAAAGTACATCTCTGGCGTATCCTACGAATATGCCGCCGGCATGGGTTTCCCGACGCTCATCAAGTCGGTTGAAAAGGTTGACGATCTGACCGTCAAGTTCACCCTCAACCACCCTGAAGCGCCGTTCATCGCCGACCTCGCCATGGACTTCGCCTCAATCATGTCGAAGGAATATGCCGACAAGCTTCAGGCCGACGGCAAGATGGAGCAGCTGAACCAGCAGCCGCTCGGCACCGGCCCCTTCACCTTCGTTGCCTACCAGCCGGATGCCGTCATCCGCTACAAGGCCAACGAAACCTACTTCAAGGGTAAGGAAAAGATCGACGATCTCGTCTTCGCGATCACCAAGGATGCATCCGTCCGCGCTCAGAAGCTGAAGTCGGGCGAATGCCAGATCATGCCTTACCCGAACGCTGCCGACATCAAGGACCTCAAGGCCGACAAGAGCCTCAAGGTTCTGGAGCAGCCAGGCCTGAACGTCGCCTACCTCGCCTACAACACGCTGGTTGCTCCGTTCGACAAGCCGGAAGTGCGCAAGGCGCTCAACATGGCGATTAACAAGCAGGCGATCGTCGATGCCGTCTTCCAGGGCTCCGCACAGGTTGCAACCAACCCGATCCCGCCGACCATGTGGTCCTACAACAAGAACATCAAGGACGATAAGTACGATCCGGATGCAGCCAAGAAGATGCTGGCCGATGCTGGCGTCAAGGATCTCAGCATGAAGATCTGGGCGATGCCGGTTTCGCGTCCCTACATGCTGAACGCTCGTCGCGCTGCTGAACTGATGCAGGCAGACCTTGCCAAGATCGGCGTCAAGGTTGAGATCGTGACTTATGACTGGGCTCAGTACCTGAAGCTCTCCTCCGCCAAGGACCGCGACGGTGCGGCAATCCTCGGCTGGACCGGCGATAACGGCGACCCGGACAACTTCCTTGACACCTTGCTCGGCTGCGATGCCGTCGGCGGCAACAACCGCGCTCAGTGGTGCAACAAGGACTTCGACGCCCTGACGAAGAAGGCGAAGCAGACGGCTGACATTGCGGAGCGCACCAAGCTCTACGAACAGGCGCAGGAAGTCTTCAAGAAGGAAGCTCCCTGGGCAACGCTCGACCATTCGACCGAGTTCGTTCCGATGAGCGCCAAGGTCTCCGGCTTTGTACAGGATCCGGTCGGTGTTCACCGCTTCGACGGCGTCGATATCGCCGAATAAGCAACATTATGTAAGAATGCCCGGTGAAGCCGGGCTAGCCGGCGGTCAGGATCAGTCCTGACCGCCGGAAAAATATTGGACAACTACCATGTTGCGATTTCTTCTGGGCCGTCTTGCGGTCCTGATCCCGACATTCCTCGGTGTATCGATCATCGCCTTTTCCTTCATTCGCCTGCTGCCCGGCGATCCGGTCATGCTGATGTCCGGCGAGCGCGTGATGGCGCCGGAGCGTCATGCGCAGATCATGCACGATCTCGGTTACGACCGCCCCATCGTGATGCAATATCTCGGCTATTTGAACGACATCGTGCACGGCAACCTCGGCCTGTCGCTCTTCACGAAAAAGCCGGTTCTGACCGAATTCCTGACCTTCTTTCCGGCCACGCTTGAGCTGTCGCTCTGCGCTATCATCCTGGCGATCTGTCTTGGCATTCCAGCCGGTGTCATTGCCGCCGTCAAGCGCGGCACCTGGTTCGACCAGGGCATCATGGGCGTGGCGCTGGTCGGCTATTCCATGCCGATTTTCTGGTGGGGCCTGCTCCTCATCATCGTCTTCAACGGTTGGCTGCACTGGACGCCGGTGTCGGGCCGCATTTCGCTGATGTATTTCTTCAAGCCCGTTACAGGTTTCATGCTCATCGACAGTCTCCTGTCCGGGCAGAAGGGCGCTTTTGCCTCGGCTTTGAATTCGCTGATCCTGCCGACCGTCGTGCTTGGTACCATTCCACTTGCGGTCATCGCGCGCCAGACGCGCTCGGCCATGCTGGAAATCCTTGGCGAGGATTATGTGCGCACCGCCCGATCCAAGGGCCTGACTCCAACGCGCGTCATTAGCGTCCATGCGTTGCGCAACGCCATGATCCCGGTCGTAACGACGATTGGCTTGCAGGTCGGCGTGCTCCTCGGCGGCGCCATCCTGACTGAGAGTATCTTCTCTTGGCCGGGCGTCGGAAAATGGATGATCGACGCTGTCTTCAAGCGCGACTACCCGGTCGTCCAGGGCGGGCTCCTCCTGATCGCTGGCATCGTTATGCTGGTCAATTTGATCGTGGACTTGCTCTACGGCTTCATCAATCCACGTATTCGTCACTAAGGAGCGGCTCATGAGTGTGGCAAGCGCCAAATCTGATCGACCCTCCGCAGCGGCGGAGTTCTGGTATTATTTCTCGCGTAACAAGGGCGCCGTCATCGGGTTGGCGATCTTCCTGTTTGTCTTCCTGTTGGCTGTTTTCGCCGGCGTCGTTGCTCCGCATGATCCGAACCTGCCCTATGGCAGTGAATTGCAGCGTCTCCCACCCGCCTGGGCGGCCGGGGGCAACGATTCCTTCCTGCTCGGCACTGATGCGAACGGTCGCGACCTCCTGTCGCGCCTGATCTACGGCACGCGTTTCTCGCTGTTCATCGGCCTCGTCGTCGCCTCGCTGTCGGCTTTGGCAGGCGTGCTGATCGGTCTCATCGCGGGTTATGTCCGCGGCCGCACCGATACGATCATCATGCGCCTGATGGACATCATTCTCGCCGTTCCGTCGCTGCTGCTGGCGCTGGTGCTGGTCGCGATCCTCGGTCCGGGCCTGACGAATGCGATGATTGCGATCTCGATCGTCAACCAGCCGCATTTCGTGCGCCTGACCCGCGCATCCGTCATGTCCGAACGCGAGAAGGAATATGTCGTCGCCTCTCGCGTTTCCGGTGCCGGTCCTTTGCGGCTAATGTTCAAGACGATCCTGCCGAACTGTCTCGGGCCGCTGATCGTCCAGGCGACGCTGTCCTTCTCTGCGGCGATCCTCGACGCCGCCGCCCTCGGTTTCCTTGGCCAGGGCGCCCAGCCGCCGACGCCGGAATGGGGCACGATGCTGGCGGATTCGCGTGAATTCCTCCAGAGCAACCCATGGCTCGTCACTTTCCCCGGTCTCTGCATCCTGATCACGGTTCTCGCCATCAATCTGATGGGCGACGGCCTGCGCGATGCGCTCGACCCGAAGCTGAAGAGGTCTTAAATGCCGCTTCTCAATATTGAAAATCTCACCGTCGAATTCCAGACTGCGTCCGGCCTGTTCCGTGCCGTCGATGGTGTCTCGCTCACCTGCGACAAGGGTGAAATCCTCTCCATCGTCGGCGAATCCGGCTCGGGCAAGTCCGTCTCCATGCTCGCCATGATGGGCCTTCTGCCCTGGACGGCTAAGATCACTGCGGACCGCATGTCGTTCGATGGCCAGGACCTGCGTGGCATTTCCGGCCGCCAGCGCCGCAAGATCATCGGCAAGGACATGGCGATGATCTTCCAGGAGCCGATGTCGAGCCTCAATCCATGCTTCACGGTCGGCTTCCAGCTCGGCGAGACCCTGCGCGTGCACATGGGCATGGGCCGCAAGGAGCGCCGTGATCGCTCGATCGAGCTTCTGAACCTCGTCGGCATCCCGGCACCGGAAGATCGCCTGTCGAACTTCCCGCACCAGATGTCGGGCGGCATGAGCCAGCGCGTGATGATCGCCATGGCGCTCGCCTGCAATCCCAAGCTTCTGATCGCCGACGAGCCGACGACGGCCCTCGACGTGACAATCCAGGCGCAGATCCTCGACCTCCTGGTGCGCCTGCAGCAGGAACAGGGCATGGCCCTTGTCCTCATCACCCATGACATGGGTGTCGTCGCGGAGACCGCCGAGCGCGTCCAAGTGCAGTATGCCGGCCAGAAGGTCGAGGAGCAGCCGGTCAAGGACCTGTTCCGCAACCCGCATCACCCCTATACGGCGGCCCTGCTTTCGGCCCTGCCGGAGCGTGCCGAGGTCGGCCAGCGCCTGCCGTCGATCGCAGGCGTCGTTCCCGGGCAGCATGACCGCCCAACCGGCTGTCTCTTCGCACCGCGCTGCTCCTTCGCGACGCCCGAATGCGATCGCGGCGTCAAGCGCCAGGGGCCGGAACTCGGCCGGACGCTTTGCAACTATCCACTTGAAGGCGGCAAGCCGGTCGGCCATCCCGGCCTTGTCGCGACCGAATCCGCAGGAGGCCTCGCATGACGGGTGCTGTTCTCGAAGGGCGCGATCTCGCCCGCTACTACACAGTCCGCCGCGGCATGTTCAAGCCGGAGGCCACGGTTAAGGCGCTGAACGGCGTCAGCTTCAGCCTTCAGTCTGGAAAGACGCTGGCCGTCGTCGGCGAATCCGGTTGCGGTAAGTCGACGCTCGCCCGCCTCGTCACCATGATCGAGGATCCGACTGCAGGCGAATTGCTGATCGACGGCAAGCCTGCGCATGTCGGTGACCGCAGCCTGCGCAGCCAGGTGCAGATCGTGTTCCAGAACCCTTACGGCTCGCTCAATCCGCGCCAGAAGGTTGGCTCTATCCTCGAGGAGCCGTTGAAAATCAACACCGATCTCGATGCTCGAGAGCGCCGCCGCAAGGCCGAGGAAATGATGGCGCGCGTCGGTCTCAGGCCCGAGCATTACGACCGCTATCCGCACATGTTCTCCGGCGGCCAGCGCCAGCGCATTGCGATCGCCCGTGCTTTGATGCTGCGGCCGAAGGTGCTGGTTCTCGACGAGCCGGTGTCCGCGCTCGACCTGTCGATCCAGGCGCAGGTGCTGAACCTCTTGATGGATTTGCAGAAGGAGATGGGCCTTGCCTATCTCTTCATCTCGCATGGCCTTTCCGTCGTCCATCACATCGCCGACGATATCATGGTCATGTATCTTGGCCGCCCGGTGGAAGTCGGCCCCGCGGCAGAAGTTTTCGCAAAGCCGCGCCATCCTTACACGGCGGCGCTGCTGTCGGCGACCCCGATTGCCGATCCCGAACGTGAGAAGAACCGTATCCGTCTACAGGGGGAGTTGCCGTCGCCGCTAAACCCGCCTACCGGTTGCCACTTCAATCCGCGTTGCTGGAAAGCTCAGGATCGTTGCCGTAACGTAACGCCCGAGCTCGGTGGAGAAGGCAAGCATGAGTATGCCTGCCATTTCCCGCTCGACTGACGACGTGGCATAGAAGGAGAAGGGTATGCAGGACCGACGGAAGAAGCCGCCCGCGATCATCGTCATGGGTGTCAGCGGCAGCGGAAAATCGTCCGTAGGTCAGGCGCTGGCAACCCGCCTCGGCCTCTCCTATGTCGAGGGCGACAGCCTGCATCCGGCCGCCAATGTCGAGAAGATGAGCAAGGGCATTCCGTTGACCGATGAGGACCGGATGCCCTGGCTCGACCTGATCGGTGAGAGGCTGCATGCAAGGACGACCCGCCGCGAGGGCGTCGTCGTCACATGCTCCGCCCTGAAGCTGTCCTACCGCGACCGGCTGCGCGCTGCCGCCGGCGGCCACCTCTATTTCGTCTATCTTGAAGGTTCGAAGGAGTTGCTGACGAAGCGCATGGGCGAGCGAAAAGGCCACTTCATGCCGGCCGCGCTGTTGGAAAGCCAGCTGAGCACGCTCGAAGTCCCGACCGGCGAACCCGGCGTGGTCACCGTTGGTATAGACAACACGGTCCACGGCATCGTCGATGCCGCAGTCGAGGAGCTTGCCGCGATTAGATAGCTTTTAGACTCCGAAACGCTGCGGTGAATAGGCCGAGATGTCGATGAACGGCGTCTCGCCGGTCATGAGTTCGGCCAGCGCACGGCCGGTGACGGGGCCGAGCGTCAGGCCATGATGGGCGTGACCGAAGGCGAACCACAATCCGTTATGTCGCGGTGCCTTGCCGATGATCGGCATCATATCAGGAGTGCAGGGGCGGGCGCCCATCCAGGGTTCCGGATCAAGCCTTTCGCCGATCGGGAATATCGTGCGGGCAACGGCTTCCGCGCGGTCGAGCTGGACCGGCGTCTTCGGCGCATCGCGGGATGCGAATTCCGCACCGGTCGTCAGCCGAATGCCCTGGTTCATCGGCGCCAGGAAATAGCCGCGCTCGGCATCCAGCGTCCAGTTGTTGAGGATGGCATTGCCCTGCGTCGAATAATGCATGTGGTAGCCGCGCTTGACGCCGAGCGGGAAGGCATAGCCGAGCCGCTGCGTCGCGATATCCGCCCACGGACCGAGCGCCATGACCGCATCATCGGCCGCGATGGAGCCTTCCGACGTCATCACCTTCCAGCCCGAACCCGACTGGCCGAGTGAGGCGGCATCGCCGGTAACGAAACGTCCGCCGAGGCTTTCGAAATAGCTGCGGTAGGCGGCGATCAGCGCATGCGGATCGAGCACCGACCATGGATCGGTCCATCTGATACCGCCGACGAAGCTTTCCGTGATGTTCGGCTCCATGCGGGCGATATCGGACGCACTGAGCGCCTCATAGGAGACCTCGAATTCCTTTTGCCACTTCGAAGCTTCAGCAAGCTCCGCGTCCCGCCTGGCCGCCGTGCGGAAAACCTTCATCCAGCCATCCTTGCGGATCAACGCTTCGGCATGCGAGGCCTCGATGAGATCCTTGTGCTCCAGGATCGAATTCTCGATCAGCGGCGCATAGGCCCTGGCGATCATCTCGTGCCGCTTGGCATTCGAATGCCACCAGTAGCGCGCAAGGAACGCAAGCTGGCTCGGCAGCGCCCGCAGATGGTAGTGGGCATCGATGCGATTGTTCAGCGCATAGCGCAGCAATATGCCGATCTGCTGCGGAAAGCCGTAGGGCACCACGCCTTCGCGCTGGATGAGGCCGGCATTACCGAAGGAGGTTTCCTTGCCGGGAGCCTTCCGGTCGATGAGTATTACCTGACGTCCGCGCCGCTGGAGATGGATGGCGGTCGACACGCCGACAATGCCGGCGCCAAGCACGATTGCGTCTTTTGTCATGAACCCTGCGATCTACTGCATTCATTCCCCAGCAATTCCAGCAAAAGTGTAACGCGGCTTTGCGTCCGGAATTGCGCTAAATCGAAGAGATGAAAATGCCTGCCGAATTGCTGCGACGCAACGGGGTAAACAAAATTCTTTCAAGCCTGAAGCATCGCCTTCGACAACGCCGCGTTCTCCGCCCGGATTCGGACTGTGAGGATCACGCCATTGAGGATTGAGAAAGCCAAGGCGTAGAGGGGCAGGCCGAAGGCAAGCGGCAGCGCCGCAATCTCGCCGATGACGATCGCATAGTTGGGATGCCGCAATATCCTGTAGGGCCCCGAGCGCACCAGCGGAGCATTTGGCAGCACGATGATCCGCGTCGTCCAGCGCTCCTTCAAGGTGACGAGCACCCAGATGCGCAGCAGTTGCAGGAGCATGAAGACGGCGAACCAGAGAAGATCGATCGACCGATCCGGAGCCAGCAGCCATAATCCGGCGAGCCAGACGGTATGCAGCATCACCATGTAAGGATAATGCTCGGCAGCGACCTCCCTGGCACCGCGGGAAAGCAGTGCCAGCGTATTGCGGCGGGCATAGAGGAGTTCGCCAAGCCGCTGCAGCGTGACGAAGAGCAGGAGCGCGACCGAGGGCCACATCATGCCAGTGCCTTCAACGTGACGCAGCTTGCCGCAAAGCCCGGGCCCATCGCGATCATCGCGGAACGCTTTGGCAGGCCGGCGATGATCGCCCGCTCCAGTACGAAAAGAACCGTGGGCGACGACATGTTGCCATAGTCGCTCAGCACGTCGCGTTCATGGTCCAGCGACCCCGGTTCTAACGAAAGCGAGCTCTCGATCGCCGTCAGCACCTTGGCGCCGCCGGGATGACAGATGAAGCGATCGATATCCGCCATTTTGAGATCCGAACGCGCGAGAATCCCGGCGATCGCCTCTCCGAGATACTTCTCGGCAAAGGGCGGCAGCGACTGCTCCAGGATGATGCCGAAGCCGATGTCGTCGATCTTCCAGCCCATGATACCGAGCGTATTCGGAAACAGATGTTCGCCGGTCGATTCCACTTCCGCCAATCCGCCTTCACCGGCTCTGAGGATGCAGGCACCGGCGCCGTCGCCGAAGAGCGCCGTCGCGATGATGTTCGGGCGGGTCAGTTCATCGAGCCGGAATGCGAGCGAGCAAAGCTCGATGGAAACAAAGAGAACCGTGGCGCCTGGCCGGCCTTTCGCCATCCGAGTCGCGATACCGAAGCCGGAAACACCCGCCGCACAGCCGAGGCCAAAAATCGGCACGCGCTCAATATCGCTACGGAAGCCCATTTCGGCGGCAAACCGTGCTTCCAGGCTCGGCGTCGCAAAACCGGTCGACGAGACGGTGACGATGCAATCTATATCCTGAGGCTTCAATCCGGCGCGATAAAGGGCCTTGTTCGTCACCTCGACGAACAGCTGCCCGGCGACCTCGGTGTAAGCCTCCATGCGGTCATGCCATGCATGCGGTTGTTCGAACCACGAGAGCGGCCGCGCTGTGTGGCGCTTATAGATACCCGCATTTCCAAAAACACGTGCCAGATGTCCGAAGTCGCTGAAGCGGCTGGAGAAAAGCCTGGCGGCGGTTTCGGCCGCGTCCGATTGGTAGATGACATGCTCCGGAGCGGCGACAGCCAGGCTCAGTAGCTTTACGGAATCGATCAATGTGTGTTTCTCCTTGGAGGCCCTCGGCAGCGATCTAGGAACACTTTTGCCGGCAGTAATATTCACTAACCCGTGATCACGAAAATGTGATCGCGACTGGTTAGATCACTCGTCGAAAAAAAAGAATGACCGGCCGAATAAAATCGGAAGATGGCGTGTTCTCTGGCCGCAACGTTCCATTTGCCAAGGAGAAATTCCATGACGTCTGCCATGATCCGCATTGCTTCTGTCGCTCTCGGCGCCTGCCTGACCCTCGGCGCGCTTTCCGTTCCGGTCTTTGCGATCGGTGATGACAGCAGCGACACGCCGACCTGCAAGAAAGGCGAAATCTACGACAAGAAGGCCAAGAAGTGCGTGAAGCAGCAGGGTGCGAACATCACCGATGAAAATCGCGCCGATTATGCATATTCGCTCGCCAAGAAGGATCATCGCTATGAGGAAGCCCTCGAAGTCCTCGACACGATGAAGGATCCGAACACCGCGGAAGCTCTGAACTATCGCGGCTATGCCACCCGCAAGCTTGGCCGCACGGATGAAGGCATTTCCTACTACCTCAAGTCCGTCGCGATGGACCCGAAATATCCGAAGGTCCGCGAATATCTCGGCGAAGCCTACGTCATCAAGGGCCAGATCGATCTCGCCAAGGATCAGCTGAAGACCATCCAGACGCTCTGCGGCACCGGCTGCGAGGAATATCAGGACCTCAACGAAGCGATCCAGAACCCCTCCAAGATCTGATGCGCCAGAGCCGGCATGAGCAGATCGGCGAATGATTTTCGGCACTTGCGAAAGGAATATGCGCGTGTCAATCGCTCATTCTTCATTTCCTGCTTATAGTCGGCCACAAAGGGAGTCGCCGGGTTGGCCGGCGACTCCGAAAAAGGCAGTCATTGCGGAGGGTGCCATAGCGAGCGAAGACGACATCAGGAAAGGGCTGTCGCAGCATTTGACGCGGCTCTGGCGCTATGCCGTCGTCCTGTCGCGTCAGCGCGACGTGGCGGACGACCTCGTTCAGGCGACCTGTGTGCGGGCGCTGGAACGCGCCGGGCAGTTCGTGTCCGGAACGAGATTGGATCGCTGGCTGTTTGCCATCCTCCATTCCATCTGGCTGAACGAAATTCGTTCTCGCCGCGTGCGTATGGGACAGGGTTTCGTGGATGCCGATGAGACGCTGGTTTTCGATGGGGCCCGGGAAACCGAGACGCATATTCTCGCCGGCCAGGTGTTGAAGCAGGTGCAGGCCTTGCCGGAGGCCCAGCGCACCGCAGTCTTCCTCGCCTATGTCGAAGGCCTTTCCTATCGCGAGGTGGCGGAAATTCTCGACGTGCCGATCGGTACTGTGATGAGCCGCCTGGCGACAGCGCGGGCGAAACTGGCGGATGGCATGGGACCGCCGGATGGTGCAAGACGAACAAGTGGGGGCCAGGGATGACCCAGAACGAAGACAGACAGATGCCCTCGGATGAATTGCTGGTCGCTTTCATGGACGGTGAGCTTGGCTCGCCCGAGCGTGAGCACATCGAGAAATTGATAGAGACGGATGAACGCGTGGCGGAACGCTTCGATTTCCTGTCGCGCAGCAACCTGCCGTTCGGCGAAGCTTTCCAACCGTTGCTTGACAAGGCGCCTGCAGCAAGGCTCGACGCCATGCTGGCCGCCATTCCCACAACATCTGGACGCAGGCAGGCATCGGGTGGCATGAGCCGCCGGAGTTTCTTCGCCGCGGCCGCAGCGTGTCTCGTCGCCGGCATCGCCGTCGACCAGACCATCAGCCGGGTCGGCCGCGAAATTTCAAGGCCGGACGAGGGCAGCGACTGGCGGGCCGTGGTGGCGGAGTATCTGGCGCTCTATACGACAGATACGCTGAGTGCGCTTCCCAATGACCGCAATACGCAGATGGCGCAGCTCGCCGAGGTCGGCTTCAAAGTCGGCCTGCCGCTGTCGCCGGAAACCGTGGCTCTTCCCGGTGTGGATTTCCGCCGGGCGCAGATCCTTGAATATGACAACAGACCGCTGGCGCAGATCGCCTATCTCGATCCTGAAACCGGCCCCATGGCGCTCTGCATCATACCTTCCGACAAGGGCGCGGCGGCACCCGACATGGAGCGCCGCCGTGGCATGAACGTCGTCTATTGGTCGAATGCCACCCACGCCTTCATGCTGATCGGCCATGATTCCGCCGACCGGATGAAAGAACTCGCCGACAGCGTGCGCGGAAGGCTGACGGCCTAGCTCAGCCGTGTGCGTAGCCGGGGAATGGCGAAGTCGAGAAAGGCGCGCAATTTCAGCGGCAGCAGACCTTGCCCGACATAGACGAAATTGACGGGCCACGGCGCCGGCTCGAACTCCTCGAGGATCGTGACGATCGTCCCGGCCTTGCGCTGCTCGGCAATCTGATAGGAAAGGACCCGGGCAATCCCAAGGCCGGCGGCGGCAGCATCGATGGCCGCCTCCGCCGTCGTAACAGACAGCCGCGGCCGGACGGGCACCTGGAAATCGCCTCCGCCCCTGCTGAATGACCATGCCTGCGATGGCGACGCTCCCATGCCTTCGAAGGCGATGAGGCTATGATGCTGCAGATCCTCCGGTGCTGTCGGTGTGCTCCTTTCCAGAAGATAGGCAGGACTTGCGCAGAAGACGCGGTGGATGGAGCCGAGACGCGTGGCAATCATGCCGCTGTCGGGCAGGTTGCCGATGCGTAGCGCCAGGTCCAGATGCTCGTCGGAGAGATGTGTGACCCTGTCGACGAGCGCGAGCCTGATGTCGATCTCTGGAAAGGCCCGTAGAAAGGCAACGACGACCGGCAGAACGTGCAACCGGCCGAAGACCACGGGCGCCGTGATGGTCAACTCGCCTCGCGGCGTCTGGTATTCCCCGGCCGCGGTGCGCTCGGCGTCGTCCACCTGTTCGAGAATACGCTTGCAGGAGGCCAAATAGGCCAGCCCGCTGTCCGTCAGCGAGAGTTTTCGGCCGCTGCGGCTGAAAAGCCGTGTCCGCAGATGATCCTCGAGATCGGCAACCTTTCGACTAACCGTTGCGAGCGGCATGTCGAGCCTACGCGACGTGGCGGAAAGGCTGCCGGTTTCCACCACCATCACAAAGATCGACATGGATTCCAGACGGTCCATTCATCCTCCCATTTTTTGAGAATAACGCTCTCGAATTTGCCAGATAGCGCAAAGAAATGGAAGAAATTACATACAATTCGTCGAATATCTTTTGGAGGTAAAATTTATGTCTCGCATTCCAACCCCGGCAACAGTCCAGGACGCCCCCGCAAAATCTCAGCCTATGCTTGAGGCCGTCGGGAAGCAACTTGGGGTGGTCCCCAACCTCTTCCGTCTCGTTGCGACAAGCCCGGCGGCGCTGGAGGGTTATCTCGGCGTCTCCGGAGTACTCGCAAAGGGCGGCCTTTCAGCAGCAACGCGTGAGCGCATCGCTCTCGCCGTGGCCGAGGTCAACGGTTGCAGCTACTGTCTTTCCGCCCATAGCTATCTCGCGAAGAATCTCGCCAAGTTGGACGAAGCCGAAATCAAGGCCAATCGCGACGGCCATTCGAACGACGCCAAGGCTGACGTGGCCGTACATTTTGCGGCAAAGCTTGCCCATGCGCGCGGCCATGTCAGCGAAGCCGATGTCAATGCGGTCAAATCCGCAGGCTACAGTGACGCGCAGGTGATAGAAATCATACTGGACGTCGCTCTCAACACCTGGACCAATTATCTCAACGAAGCGCTGAAGACCGAAATCGATTTTCCGCTGGTTCGCGCACGCGACGCCGCTTGATGTAGATTGATTTATCCGTTGGCGTCATTCGCGCCAGCGGGTTCTCTTGAAAAAGGACGAAAGCTATGAGCCGCCCACCACTTCCCCCATTCACCCGCGAAACCGCCATCGAAAAAGTGCGCCTGGCCGAGGATGGCTGGAACACCCGCGATCCTGCGCGCGTGTCGCTCGCCTATACCGTCGACAGCCATTGGCGCAATCGCGCCGAATTCATCGAAGGTCGCGAGGCCATTGTCGCCTTTCTTACTCGCAAGTGGAGCCGCGAACTCGATTACCGCCTCATCAAGGAACTGTGGGCATTCGATGGCAACCGCATTGCAGTGCGCTTTGCCTATGAATGGCACGACGACAGCGGCAACTGGTACCGCAGCTACGGCAACGAGAACTGGGAATTCGACGATGACGGACTGATGCGCCGCCGGCTGGCCTGCATCAACGATGCCCCCATCGCCGAGAAAGACCGTAAATATCACTGGCCGCTCGGCCGCCGGCCGGACGATCATCCGTCGCTAAGCGACCTTGGCTTCTAGAGGCACACGTTATGGACATGTCCCGGACTTATTCCAGCGACATCGCATTTACTCCCGTCGTCAAGGAGATCCAGGCGCGCAAGGGCTCGCGGCACGGCTATGCGAGCATGGAAGAGCGCGGGTCGTGGATGACGGAGATTACGCCGGATCTGAAGGTCTTCATCGAAAGCCAGATCAGCGCTTTCCTCGGCACAGCCAGCAAGGATGGCCAGCCCTATATCCAGCACCGCGGTGGCCCGCCGGGCTTTCTGACGGTGCTGGACGAAAAGACGATCGGCTTCGCTGATTTCTCCGGCAACCGCCAATATATCAGCCAGGGCAACCTGGCTGAAAACCCCAAGGCTCATCTCTTCCTGATCGACTACGGCACGCGCCAGCGGGTGAAAATCTGGGGGACCGCTCGCGTCGTCGAAGACGATGCCGCGTTGATCGGCCGCCTGATGCCCCATGATTACCGCGCCCGCCCGGAGCAGGTGATCCTCTTTACCGTCGAGGCCTGGGACGCGAATTGCCCGCAGCATATTCCGCAGCGTTTCGAAGCGGCTGAGGTCCTTGCTCTCATGACCGAGAAGGACGCGCGGATCAAGGCGCTCGAAGCCGAGATCGATCAGCTGAAAAGCAAGTCATAGGCTCCGGTTGCCGGTCATTCGTTGACGGCAACCGCCCGCGCTGTCGTTTGTGGCCTGGAGGTTGCGGCTAGTCCATGAACGCGCATGTTGCACCAGCAGGCAAAGGCGGAACTGACGAGGGCAAAGCTTTCGCCGATCGCCAGCCTGTTGTTGGAGTTGCTGAGCAGCGTCAGGGCAAAGAAGAACAGCCCCACCATATAGGCATGCATCGCGGCCCTCGGGATCACGCCGACCTGCCAGGCACGGCGGACGGAGACGACGAGCATGCCAAGAATGATCGACATCACGACGGCGCCGAAGAGACCGTAGCGAACGAGCATTTCCAGATAGCCATTGTGAAGCAGCGTATAGGGGACATCCGCATATTTGGTGTGGTACCAACGCTCCAGCCATCTGCTTCCCCAGCCGAAAATCGGTGCCGAGGAAAAGACTTCCCAACCGTTAGACCAGAGCTGAAGCCGCTGATCCATGGAAACGGGCGTGGCGGTGGAGCCGATCGTTCCATTGACCACGCCATTGATATCGTGGCCGCCGGTGATTTCGTCGATCATCAACGCGGCCGAGGTTACGGTCGGGCCGGCCGTCTGGATCAGGTTTCCACGCACCCCGTAAATGGCGGCAACGAGCGCTACGGCGAGACAGGCAATGACGAGGATGCCGGATTTCAGCTTCACATAGCGCAGCATGACGACGGCAAGCACAGGCAGCGTGATGCCCATCGCGAGCCACACGCCTTTTGACTTGGCGCCATAGATGGCGATCAGACAGAGCGCGAAAATCAGCGGCGACGCGACGAAAGCAAAACGGGCGATGAGCGGATTTGCCCTGCTGTCAGTCAGGTAATGCAGCAACCAGAAGCTCGTGAAGATGATGATGAGGCCGCAGGCGACCGCGCCATGGATCTGGTTGTTCATGATGAGAGGACGGATCGTGTCGCCGGCAAAAATCTCCCGGATATGCAGGCTGACGGTTACCGCAAGCATGACCAGCGTTATGCCAAGAAAGGCAGCGATGATCCTTTCCATGTAAGGCGCATAGAGGGCGAACGCGAAGCCCAGGATCGGGAAGAAAAAGGGAAAGGCGTAGAGCCAGTCGGATGCACCGACTTCATGCGGCGACGTCGTGAAATAGACGATCAGATAGCGAATGATGACATAGGCGCCCCAGGCCATGCAAAGCCATCCGAGCCGGTTCGTGCGCGGTCGGTTGGGCATGCGCAGATAGTAGGTCAACCCTATCAGCGCAAGTATACCGCAGACGTAGCGATAGGTGTCCGTTTCGACCAGAAGCGCTGATGCTGCAAGGATCCATAGCAAGCTTCCGAACAGTGTAAGAAGCAATGGCATCTTGGTCTTGGAAATCTCAAAGGTCATGGACACCGACACAACTTCATCATGCGGCTCCTCGATCGATCGGCTTTCGTGTAGACAGCCGCCTTCGTCTACACGCAATGCTATAGTTGCTATATCGAGATTTCTACGCGCCTGCGAGAGATCGTGGCCGGCAATTACACAACTCTTTTTGCCGAGATTGAGGCGATCACGTCTTTCAAGCTAAATCAGTGTCCACTGTTGTTAATGGGTCACGCCGTGGCTGCGAACTACTTGCGCAGCCGTCAGGAAGAGGATGCGCAAATCCAGAAGAAACGAGCGCCGGCGCAGATAGTCTTCGTCGAGTTTCACCTTCTGCGGTATCGGCAACTCGTCGCGCCCGTTGATCTGCGCCCACCCGGTCAGCCCGGGGACCAGCGCTTCGACGCCGCGTTCCGTTCGAAGCGCGATCAGATCGTGCTGGTTGAACAATGCCGGCCGTGGCCCGACGAGGCTCATCTCACCCTTCAGGATGCACCACAGCTGCGGCAGCTCGTCCAGGCTGGACTTGCGCAGGAAAGATCCGATCGGCGTCAGATAGGCGCCGGGATTGGTGAGCAGATGGGTCGCGACGGCAGGCGTATCCACCCGCATGCTACGGAATTTCGGCATGCGGAAAATGTGATTGCCACGCCCGACCCGGTCCGACCAGTAGAGCGCGGGACCCTTGGAGGTGATCTTGACCGCCGCCGCGATGATCAGAATCGGAATGAGGAAAACGATCGAGGCCAAGCAGGCGACCGACAGATCGAAAAGGCGTTTGGCAATCGGATACACGATTATTCCCTGCACCGCTCTCAGCGGCTTTATCTCTGGCGAACGTGGTGGTGTCGCGTGAAATCTCATATCCGCCTGCCTTTCACAATCGCTTTGATCGCGTTTTGCTCGAATTGGCTGGCTTCCGCGCCTGTGCAAACGGCCGGACATATGTTGCGAAAGGCCCGATCGACGCCTAAGCAGGCGAGGGACAATCGATGGAGCGCCGCATGATATTGGTGACGGGGGCAACGGGCTTCGTGGGGCATGCGCTCTGCGCCGAGCTTTCCAGGCGGCAGCTGCCCTACAGGCCGGTCAGTCGCAAACCGCAAACCGGCTTCCATCCGATCGGAGCGATTGATGCCGCCACGGACTGGTCTGAGGCCCTCAAAGGTATTGATACTGTCATCCATCTGGCCGCCCGCGTTCACGTCATGAATGATGAGGCGGCCGATCCGCTTGCCGCCTTCCGCGCAGCCAACGTCGATGCGACGCTGAATCTGGCTCGCCAGGCCGTGGCGTCAGGGGCGAAGCGCCTCGTCTTCATAAGCTCGATCAAGGTGAATGGTGAGGCGACAGAGAAGGGAAGGCCGTTCACGGCCTCCGACGTCCCTCGACCCGAGGACCCCTACGGACAATCCAAATGGGAGGCAGAACAGGCGCTTTTTGCATTGGGGCGGGCCACAGGACTGGAGATCGTGGTCATCCGGCCTCCGCTCGTCTACGGTCCTGGCGTCAAGGCCAATTTTGCCAGCATGATGAAATGGGTCCGCCGCGGCATTCCCCTACCGTTGGGACGCGTAGCGAACAAACGCTCGCTGGTCTTTGTCGGCAATCTGGTGGATTTCATTCTGCTGAGTGCCCATCATCCTCAAGCGCCGGGCCATGTCTTCCTTGTCAGCGACGGTGCGGACCTTTCCATCGCGCAGCTGTTGCGACGGTTGGCCGGGGCGATGGGGGTCAAGCCGCGTCTGCTGCCGGTGCCGACCGCCATTCTGCAGCACGCTGCTTCGCTTCTCGGACGCAGCGCGGCTGCGCAGCGGCTGTTGGGCTCGCTGCAGGTCGATATAACTGTTACCAGGACGATTACAGGCTGGACGCCGCCCTATTCGATTGATGAGGGACTTCTACTTACAGTCGAACGAACCTCAGTATAGCCGTAGATCAATTTCACGCAGGGCCAATCGGTATGCCCCGTAGAAGCGGTGAAACATCCCGTTTATCACCACTTTTTTACCGAAGCGTAAGGTTTCGGCGCCCTTACGCAGCGTTAGCCCGGACGGAAGGGCAATTTAGACCCTCTCACTGGATCGCTAGTCCTTTTGGTAGTCGTTTTCGGCCTTAACGAGCGCTGCGCGTCATTGCAACCCGTCTCTGATTATGGCTGAGGCAGGTGTCTAGCTCGAAGTACTTATTAAGGGTTGCATTGACCTCTCGTGACGGAAGGCGCACTGTGTGAATTGAGAAGGCAAAGTTGTGAAATACGAAATATATTATAAGTAATATGTAAATACATTCGTCAGTTTTTGATAATGTAATGCTGTATGTTGCATGTCTTCGTAATGATGGCTCCCGGAAATACTATTTGGTGCGCGTTTCTTGTTTGTAAGGTGGGGATTCGAGTGAGTATCGGGGGTCTGGCTTCGTTCTGCTGAGGACGATGGCCGGATAGTTGTGGGGATGCAAAGACGGACGTCGGGAAAACTGCCGTCGATGCCATGATACAGCGGAGTAATAGTGTGAGCGTTCTGCTGACTGGGGGTACAGGGTACATTGGGAGTCACGCGGCCGTGGCTCTTACACAGGCGGGCCATCGGGTCGTTCTTTACGACAATCTCTGCAATAGCAGCGCTACCGTGGTCGACCGCCTCTTTGCGATTACGGGAAAGCGATTGGCTTTCGTGGAAGGCGATGTCGCCGATACCAGGCTCCTTCTAAAGGTTCTAAGGGAGCATCAGGTCACCGCCGTCGTTCACTTTGCGGGCCTGAAGGCCGTGAATGAATCGATCATCGCGCCGGTGAACTATTATTCGAGCAACGTCCAGGGGACGATCAGCCTCCTCAAGGCAATGGACGCCATGGAGATCAGGAAACTGGTGTTCAGCTCGAGTGCCACGGTCTACGGCCATCCGGACTACACGCCGATCGATGAGGATCATCCCAAGCGGACGACCAATCCCTATGGAAGAAGCAAGCTGCATATCGAGGATATGCTGTATGACGTGGCGCAGTCGCATTCCGATTGGCGGATCGCTTGCTTGCGGTACTTCAATCCCGTCGGCGCTCACAAGAGCGGCCTCATCGGCGAGGATCCGATCGGCCTGCCGAACAATCTGATGCCCTATATCGCACAGGTTGCCGCGGGCAAGCTGCCGCGCCTCAGCGTCTTCGGAAGCGATTACGAAACGCCTGACGGCACGGGCATTCGCGACTATATCCACGTGATGGACCTTGCCGAAGGCCATCTGGCAGCACTCGATTTCCTTCGGGAAAGCCGCGGCTGGCACACCTTCAATCTCGGAACGGGAAAAGGTCACAGTGTCCTGGAGATGGCAAGGACCTTCGAGGCCGTCAGCGGGCGAAGCGTCCACTATCGCCTGGAGCCGCGGCGACGCGGCGATGTCGCGGTCTGCTATGCCAATCCGCAAAAGGCTGCGCGCTATCTCAACTGGACGGCAACCAGAACGTTGGAGGACATGTGCGCCAGCACATGGCATTGGCAGGCATCGCTGCTGCAGGACGAGATGCCGCTGACCCGCGCGCCAAGCAACTGGGAGTTTCGCGGAAATCCGGTAGCCGGCTAGGTTTACAGGCTGTTTCGATGAGATTGCTTCTGCTCCCCCAAGGGTGCAGAGGCGCCCGAAATCTCTGGTATCAAAAAGAATTTGGCTAAAGCCTGTCCTGCTGGTATCCTCACGCCAACGAAAAATCGAATGAGCGCCTGCTGCATGCCTTTTTGGCGTTGCGCGGCGCGGTGGAAAAGACACAGTGAGAGACCCCGACAGCGGCGCAAAGCCGCAATCCGGCGGGGCATCGACGGCAGAAGAACGCAGGAAGGGCAAATCCTCCCGGCGTGGCAAGCGTAAGCGTAGCGGGCTTCCCCGCAATGCCGCTTTTTCTGCCGAATCCAGCCAGAGCGGCAAGACCGATCTGGCGGCGATGCGCCCGACAGAAGACGATGCTGGCTCCCCGGCCCATAAGCGCAAGCGTCGCCGCCGTTCCCGTGGCGGCTCGCAGGCTGGCGCAACGTCACCCGCTCCCATGCAAGCCAGCAAGGCTGCTCCCCAACGGACCGTTACGGAGGAGAATTCCCAATCGGTTTTCCGAAAGGGAAAGCAGAGACGCAAGCACCGCGGTAAACGCGGCTTGCAGGGCCGTCCGCTCGCGCAGGAAAAGCAGCCGCAAATCGTGACGCCGACCGGAAGATCCGGTGGCGATCACGCGCCGGGCCATGCCGATAACAGGTTTCATGACGCGCGACCTCCTCATTCTCGTCGCGATGGCGGGTCGGCTCGATCGCATGCGGCGGCCGATGAAGAACGCTCCTATCCGGCCGATCTCTATGCGGCGCTCGATCTCGGCACCAACAATTGCCGGCTGCTGATCGCACAGCCGACCCGGCCGGGGCAGTTCCGCGTCGTAGACGCCTTTTCACGTATCGTACGCCTGGGCGAGGGGCTTGGCGCCAGCGGCAGGCTGTCCGGCGATGCCATGGATCGCGCTGTCGAGGCGTTGCGCATCTGCGCGTCTAAACTTAAGAGCCGCGAGATTCGCCGCATGCGGCTGATCGCGACCGAAGCTTGCCGCGCGGCTGAGAATGGCGAAGCCTTCCTTGCCCGCGTTACATCAGAGACGGGGCTTGAGCTGGAAATCATCGATCGCGAAACTGAGGCGCGGCTGGCCGTATCGGGCTGCTCGTCGCTGGTCGGTCCCGAAGCGCGGTCGGTCGTCCTCTTCGATATCGGTGGTGGCTCCTCCGAAATCGCCGTCATCAGAATCGACGAAAACCGCTCGAGCCGGCTTGCCAATCACATTACCCATTGGACATCGCTACCCGTCGGCGTCGTGACGCTGTCCGAGCGCCACGGTGGCCGCGACGTGACGCCCGACGTCTTCGAGACGATGGTCGTTGAAGTGCAGGGGATGCTGGCGAGCTTCGATTGCCCGCCTATCCATGAGGCGCTTGTCGAAGCCGGCAATTTTCATCTGATCGGCACATCGGGAACGGTGACGACGCTTGCCGGCGTTCATCTCGATCTTCCGCGCTACGATCGCCGCAAGGTCGATGGCGTCTGGCTGTCCGATGCGGAAGTGACGGCGATGCAGGCAAAGCTGCTGTCATGGGATTTTGCCGGCCGCGCCGCCAATCCGTGCATAGGCCCTGATCGCGCCGATCTTGTGCTCGCCGGCTGCGCGATCCTGGAGGCGATCCGCCGCCGTTGGCCGAGCCCGCGCATGCGTGTTGCCGATCGTGGCCTTCGCGAGGGGCTGCTCACCGACATGATGGCCGATGATGGCGTATGGCGCCGCAACCGCGCGCGCCGCCACCGTCCAAGGGATTCGAAAGGGCCGCAGGAATGACCAAGCCGCCGATCGCCGGTAACCGAACCGGCCGTAAACTTGGCCAGACGGTCAAGAAGAAGAAGTTGAAAGCCTCGTCGCGGCAATGGCTGCAGCGGCATATCAACGATCCCTATGTGCAGCGCGCGCAGCTCGAGGGATATCGCGCCCGCGCTGCCTTCAAGCTGCTCGAAATCGACGAAAAGCATCACATCCTGAAAGGCGCGCGCCGCATCATCGATCTGGGCGCTGCGCCGGGCAGCTGGTCGCAGATCGCTGCGAACGTCACCGGCTCGACCGACGAAGACATTCGCGTTGCGGCGATCGATTTCCTGGAAATGACGCAGCTTCCCGGGGTCAAGATCCTGCAGTTGGACTTCCTCGATCCCCAGGCGCCGCAACTGCTCATGGAAGCTGTCGGCGGAACGCCGGATCTCGTCATTTCCGATATGGCGGCGCCCACGACCGGCCACCAGCGCACCGACCATCTGCGAACCATGCATCTCTGCGAGGTGGCAGCACATTTCGCCGTCGAGGTTCTGGCAGAAGGCGGCCATTTCCTCGCGAAGACGTTCCAAGGTGGGACCGAGCGCGAGCTGCTGACCTTGCTGAAGCAGAATTTCCGCCAGGTCGTTCACGTCAAGCCGGCGTCGTCGCGTGCGGAATCGGTGGAGATGTTCCTGCTGGCAAAGGGCTTCAAGGGCCGCAAAACCGTGGGCGAAGCCGCAGAGGGTTGATTTAGCCGGGCCTTTCGTTCGATGATGTACGTTCATCGATAGTCAAAGGCGTATACATCAACACATGCTTCTCTATGTAACCCTCGGCACCAACGATATGCCCCGCGCACGAAGCTTCTACGACACCGTACTGCCGATCCTCGGCTACAGGCGCCAGCGCGATGCTGAGGAGGAGATCGGCTATGCGGCGGATGGCGACACGCGCTGCCGGCTATGGGTCGTCACCCCTTTCAATCACCGTTCAGCAACTGTCGGCAATGGATCGATGGTCGCGCTGCATGCGGAAACCCGTGCCGATGTCGATGCCTTCCACGCTGCGGCCTTGGCCCATGGCGGCGTGGACGAGGGCGCTCCGGGCCTGCGATCCTATCACGCGCATTTCTACGCGGCCTATGTAAGGGATCCTGACGGCAACAAGCTGTCCGCCGTTTGCGAGACCGCGGAATAGCCCTTCCTACTTGACCATCGGCGATTGCGTCTGCTGCAACTGCGGCTGAAGCTGTGCCACCCGCTTCAAACCGGCCTTGTGGCCCGAGACGACGGCGCCGGCGCTGCGATCCATCCGGATGAACGGGATGGTCGCAATGACCGTCAGCACCGAAATCGCGTAGAACGCGACATGGAAGTCGAAGACCGTCAGGGACGTTCCGCTGAAGAAGGTGCTGGTTTCGAGGATCAGCGCGGCAACGGCAACGCCAAGTGCAAGGCTGATCTGCTGCATGACTGAACTCATCGAGGTCGCCTGGCTTGCTTCCTTGTCATCGATGTCGGCAAAGGCCAGCGCATTGATGCCGGTAAAGAAGAACGAGCGCGCGAAGCCGCCGATCAGAAGCACGCCGACGATCAGCAGATGTGAGGTCCACGGCTCGAACATTCCCGTGGTGATGGTCGTGACTGTCGTCACGAAAGCGGCCGACAGAAGCGCCGTCTTGAAGCCGACGGCTGCAAAGACCCGACGTGCGATAAACTTCGTTGTGATCGCCCCGATCGCACCGGCAAAGGTGATAAGGCCTGACTGAAACGGGTTCAAGCCGAAACCGAGCTGCAGCATCAAAGGCGTGAGGAACGGCATGGCGCCGATGCAGATGCGGAAGAGCGTACCGCCCGTGACCGACGCGCGGAACGTCCCGTTGCGCAGCAGATTGAGGTTCAGGATCGGCGCGGGATGGCGACGGGCATGGCCGATATAGACGAAGCCGCAGATGAAGCCGACGACGACGGCGCTGATACCAACGATCGGCGGCAGCGCCGGCAGGCTGATGACGGACATGCCGAAGACAACGCCCGCAGCCGCAAAGGAGGTCAGCAGGAAGCCGATGAAATCCAGCTTCGGCGGCTGCACGGCCTCGACCTCAGGCAGAAAGATCGTCGCCAGAACGACGCCGAGGACGCCCACCGGCACGTTGATCAGGAAGATCCAGTGCCACGAGAAATAGGTGGTGATGAAGCCGCCGAGCGGCGGTCCCGCGAGCGGTCCGACGAGAGCCGGGATGCTGAGCAGCGCCATGGCGGAAACCAGATCGCTGCGCTTCGTCGTGCGCACCAGCACAAGTCGTCCGATCGGCGTCATCATCGAGCCGCCGACGCCCTGAAGGAAGCGGGCGAAGACGAATTCAAGCAACCCGCCCGAGAAGGCGCACATGATCGAGCCGACGACGAAGACGCCGATGGCGCAGCGGAAAATGAATTTTGCCCCGAAGCGATCAGCCATCCAGCCGCTGATAGGGATGAAGACTGCCAGTGCCACCATGTAGGAGGTGAGTGCAAGCTTTAGCGTAATAGGCCCGACATGAAGATCCGCAGCGATGGCTGGCAGCGCGGTCGCGATGACCGTGGAGTCCATTTGTTCCATGAAAAGGGCGACGGCAAGGATCAGAGGAACAATACGATTCATAGGCGGGCGCCTTGGAAGTTGTCATTTCTGGAAAGGGCCGCTGGCGCGGGCACCCGCTCTGTAGTCCTAAGCGTGGCCGCTGCCAATCCCGGAATCCGCTCCGGAAACCTCTCGCGATCACGTCTTCGTGAAGCCACTTGCACTGCAGTCTACGGCAATATGTTTGACATATGCTAAACGCATCGAATTGCTAAACGCATAGAGTAGATACTCGGTTCGAAGGCGATTTTAAAGGGCCTGAAGGCGTGACCAATTCGCCCGCCTTCACCCGCAGGCTCTATCCAACGTCGCAAGACGACAGCTCTTTTGGCAAACCATTTGATGATGACCCGCGCGGCATCAGCCGCGCAAACTGGAGAAATGAAAACATGACTGCCGCATTGCTTCCGCCGGTACACCAGTTCAAGCTCGGCTCCTTCACTGTGACAGTCGTCCGCGACGGCTTGAGCATTATCGAGAAGCCCTGGGAAACCTTCGGCGCGAACCAGCAGCCTGAGACGGTTCAGAAAATGCTATCCGACAATTTCCTGCCGACCGACAGGTTCGTGAACACCTATGCGCCTGCTATCATCGACACCGGTTCTGATCTGGTCGTCGTCGATACCGGCTTCGGCAAACCGGGACGGGAGAGGGGCAACGGATTGCTGCTCGCCGGCCTAAAGGCGGCAGGCTATGCGCCCGAACAGGTAACCGTGGTCGCGCTGACCCATCTGCACGGGGACCATATCGGCGGCATGGTGGAAGACGGGGCTCCGGCCTTCCCGAATGCGCGCTATGTCGCTGGCCGCAAGGAATATGACTTCTGGTCCGACAAAGCGCGTGAAGGCACCGCAGCCGAAGGCGGCCACAAGCTCGTTCTGTCGAACGTCACGCCGTTTGCCGAAAAGACGACGTTCATCGGGGAAGGCGATCAGGTTGTAGCGGGAATGACCGCGATGCTTGCAACGGGCCATACGCCCGGCCACATGGTCTTTCATGTCGAGTCCGACGGCAAGCAACTGGTCATGACCGGCGATACCGCCAATCACTATATTCTGTCGCTGCAGAATCCCGATTGGGAAGTTCGCTTCGATATGGACAAGGCGCAGGCAGCACAAAGCCGCCGCCGCGTCTTCGATATGATCGCAACGGACAGGATCGCCTTCCTCGGCTTTCACATGCCGTTCCCGGCTGTTGGTTTTGTGGAGAAGAACGGCAGCGGCTTCCGCTACGTGCCGAAGAGCTATCAGTTCGACCTATAAGTAAGAAGAGATGCCGGCGAAGCGCATGTTTCGCCGGCCTTCGACGATCAGCTGCGGTACATTTCGGCAGCGACGTCCTTCAGCATGTTGGCCATGCGGGTGCGAAGTTCGTCGTCGAGCACAACGACACCGGACTCGTTGAAATCGTGGCGAAGGCGATCGAAAGCTCCATCCGGCTGGGCAATGTCGGCTGCAATCAATTCGTTGGCATAGGCCTGCGCATCGTCATGATGCATCATGGCGGAGGCCCAGAGCGCAATCAGCTTGTTGCGGCGAGCCTGCGCCTTGAACATGAATTCCTGCTCATAGGCATAGTTATTCTCGAGCGCACGTGCCCGGCGTTGTAATGCTGTCATAATTAAAGTCCCCGTTTTGGTAAATTAAATATTAGCCTCTCTTGTCCGAAGGCTATGAGGGGAGTTATACATGGAAGTATTTTAAAATTGGTGTAGATGCAGAAGATATTCTTCGATGCAGTGCAAAATTTTTGAGGTCGATAATTTTGGCAGGGAAGGTCGTCACCTCCCTCATTTGCGCATGTCGCACATGCGCTTTTGGTATTCCCTTCCTGTCATAGACGTGTTACCAGCCCTCGCCAACTTCCAAGTAACTCTTGCAACGCCGCCGGGCGGACGATTCGTTCCGGATGGTTCTGCATTTCCTGAAGAATGAAGGAATTGGCAATGGCTCGCATCGTAGAAACGCCAACCGGCCTAGACGCTCTCACCTTTGATGACGTGCTGCTGCAACCCGGGCATTCCGAGGTTCTGCCTGGCCAGACCAGTGTCGCAACGCGGATTGCGACTGATTTCGACCTGAATATTCCGATCCTTTCATCCGCCATGGACACGGTCACTGAAGGCCGCCTTGCCATCGCCATGGCGCAGGCCGGCGGCCTCGGCGTCATCCATAAGAACCTGACCCCCAGCGAGCAGGCCGAACAGGTCCGCCAGGTCAAGAAGTTCGAAAGCGGCATGGTCGTCAATCCCGTCACCATCGGTCCCGATGCGACGCTGGCCGATGCGCTGGGCCTGATGAAGATGCACAGCATCTCGGGCATTCCCGTCGTCGAGAAGTCCGGCCGCCTCGTCGGCATCGTCACCAACCGCGACGTCCGCTTTGCATCCGATCCGTCCCAGAAGATCTACGAGTTGATGACACGGGAGAACCTGGTCACGGTCAAGGAAAGCGTCGAACAGCAGGAAGCCAAGCGCTTGCTGCACGCGCACCGCATCGAAAAGCTGCTTGTCGTCGACGGCGAAGGCCGTTGCGTCGGCCTCATCACCGTCAAGGATATCGAAAAGTCGCAGCTGAACCCCAATGCGTCAAAGGATGCGCAGGGCCGCCTTCGTGCCGCTGCCGCCATCGGCGTCGGCGATGATGGTTTCGAGCGCGCCGAACGTCTGATCGAGGCTGGCGTCGACCTCCTCGTCGTCGATACGGCGCACGGCCATTCGGCCCGCGTTCTCGAAGCCGTCACCCGCGTCAAGAAGCTCTCCAACTCGGTGCGCGTGATGGCCGGCAACGTCGCGACGTCGGAAGGCACCAAGGCGCTGATCGATGCCGGTGCGGATGCGGTCAAGGTCGGTATTGGCCCGGGCTCGATCTGCACGACGCGTATCGTCGCTGGCGTCGGCGTTCCGCAGCTTGCCGCCATCATGTCGGCGGTCGAGGCAGCGCAGGCGCAGAACATTCCTGTCATCGCCGACGGCGGCATCAAGTTCTCCGGCGACGTCGCCAAGGCGATCGCCTCGGGCGCCTCCGCCGTGATGATCGGCTCGCTGCTGGCCGGCACCGACGAAAGCCCGGGCGAAGTTTATCTTTACCAGGGCCGTTCCTTTAAGGCCTATCGCGGCATGGGCTCCGTAGGTGCCATGGCGCGCGGCTCCGCGGATCGTTACTTCCAGGCGGAAGTCCGCGATACGCTGAAGCTCGTGCCTGAAGGTATCGAAGGCCAGGTTCCCTACAAGGGTCCGGTCTCCGGCGTGCTGCACCAACTCGCAGGCGGCCTGAAGGCGGCCATGGGCTATGTCGGCGGCAAGGACCTCAAGGAGTTCCAGGAGCGCGCCACCTTCGTGCGCATCTCCGGCGCCGGCCTGCGCGAGAGCCACCCGCATGACGTGACGATCACCCGCGAAAGCCCGAACTATCCCGGCGCCGGCGCCTGATTGATGCCGGGCCGCAAGCCCACGACAGCGGTGGCGGCGATCCTCGCCGTCCTCTGCACTGCTCTCTTTGCCTGGACCTATCTCGGCTTCGTTCTGCCGTTCCGCGCCGTTGCCGCGGGACGGGACATGCTCGACGCCCGCATTGCCGGCTACGAGAGCGGCGACGTTCTCGACATGCTGCAGTTTCTGCGCGGACATCCCGATGCCGTTGCCATCCAGCACGCACTCTATCTCGGCCCCGAGCTGATTTTCCCTGCGCTGCTCGGCGCACTCCTTTTCCTTCTGATGCAGAAGGCGGAGCCCGGAGGCTTCTTTTTCGGTCGGGCGCTCCCGCCCGGCGCCGTCGCGGTCATCTTCGCGCTGCCGGTCCTCTATACGTTGGTGGATTACGCAGAGAATATAGCGGGCCTGCTGCTCTACCCGCCCGCCAGTCCCTCCGATGGGACCATTTCTCTCCTGTCGGTCACCTTACCGATCCTCGTGCGGATGAAATTCGCGCTGCTTGTCATCATCGTCATCATGCTCGCGCGCTTTGCCGCCTATCGCGGCCTCTCTCACGGCGATTCCGAGTAACATCAAGCCTCAGCGCGGCCAGCGCCATGTCGGATTGGAAAGCCGAGTCGCCACGAAATCCGCCAGTGCATCGACCTTGGCGGGGCGAGCGCGTGCGGATGGCGTGACGAAATAGAGTGCGCCGCTCGGCAGCGTCCAGTCGGTCAGGATGGGTTTGAGACGCCCATCGGCAATGTACTCGCTCGCCATGAATTCCGGCAGCTCGCAAATGCCGAGGCCGCGCAGGGCAAGCGGCACCAGCGCCTCCGAATTGGTGGCGCGCAGCGGCCCGTTCGGCGTGACCACCTCTTCCTCTCCGGCATTGCTTCTGAGCCGCCAGACATCCTGCCGCGGCCGATAGGTGTAACCGAGGATATGATGGGCGGCGAGATCCCGCGGATGTTGCGGGCAGCCGTGCTTTTCAAGATAGGCCGGTGCCGCGAGAATGAAGGGCGACACCGGCGTGATCCGGCGCGCGACAAGCGACGAGTCGGGCAGAACAGCGATGCGCAAGGCCGCATCAAAACCGTCTGCCACAAGATCGACGACGGCATCGCTCAGATGAAGGTCGATCTGAATATCGGGATAGAGCTCGAAGAAATCGGGCAGGATCGGCGCCACCCAGTGGACGCCGAAGGTCATCGGCGCCGCCAGCCGGATCAAGCCTCGCGGCCGGCTGGAAAGCTCGCGCGCCGCATTCTCGATCTCCTCTGCGTCGCAATAGATCCTCGATGCCCGTTCCGCAAGCTGACGACCGAAATCGGTCAGCGACAGTTTGCGTGACGTGCGATTGAAAAGCCGCGCCCCCAGCCGCTCCTCGAGCCTGCCCACGCCGCGCGAGACGGTGGCGACGGAAAGCCCCATCGCTTTCGCTGCCCGCGCAAAGGATCGCTCCTCTGCCACCTTGGCGAACATTGCCAGGCCCTCGAAATCGGGAAGCGCCATCGTTTCAATCCTGCAATGATAATTTGCATTTCTTTCTATTTAGAAACGATGTCCGCGTCCATATCTCAATTGGCATCGACACTGCAGTCGAGTTCAAACGGAGAAAGAACAATGACAGCAAGACTTCAGGGCAAGGTTGCCGTGGTCACAGGCGCCAATTCCGGCATCGGTCTTGGCATCGCCAGACGCTTCGTCGCAGAGGGTGCCCGCGTCTTCATCACCGGCCGCCGCGCCGATGCATTGAAGACGGCAGCCGAAGAGATCGGCGCGATCGCCGTCCAGGCGGATTCGAGCAATCTGACCGATCTCGACCGGCTCTATGAACGGGTGAAGAACGAAGCCGGCCGCATCGACGTGCTTGTCGCCAATGCCGGCGGCGGCTCGATGCTGCCGCTCGGCGAAATCACCGAGGAGCAATACGACGATACTTTCGACCGTAATGTAAAGGGTGTCCTCTTCACCGTGCAGAAGGCCCTGCCGCTGCTGGTCAAGGGATCTTCCGTCATCCTCACGGGTTCCACGACAAGCATAACAGGCACGCCGAATTTCAGCGTCTACAGCGCCTCCAAGGCCGCGGTCCGCAACTTTGCCCGCAACTGGATCCTCGACCTTAAGGATCGCGGCATCCGCATCAACACGCTGAGCCCGGGCCCGACCGAAACGCCCGGCTTGGTGGGTCTTGCCGGCGAAGACGCCGCCCAGCAAAAGGGCCTTCTCGACTATATGGCAACCCAGGTCCCGCTCGGTCGCGTCGCCCATGTCGACGAGATCGCAGGCGCCGCCCTGTTCCTGGCATCGGATGATTCCAGCTTCGTCAACGGCGTCGAACTCTTCGCTGACGGCGGACAGGCACAGGTCTGATTGCTGAATGAAACATCCGCCGCGAAATAGCGGCGGATGCCTGCTCCGGATGCTGGCAGCGGTGGTCGATTTCATTTACTGCTTCTGCCGAACTTGAACCGCACAGGAGCGCCGAATGACCGGCTATGAAATGTTCTGGCCCCTTTTGGCGCATGCCGTCCTCGTCTTCATTCTCTATGGCCTTCTCAGCATCCGGCGTTCCGCGGGGGTAAAGGCGGGGAAGATACAGAAGGAACAGTTCCGCGAAAATCGTGACGAACCCGCCGAAAGCCTGGTTGTTCGCAATAGCATCGCCAACCAGTTCGAACTCCCGGTCCTCTTCTACGCCGTCTCCATCGTGCTTTTCATCACCGAGGCCGATAACCTGCCGGCGCTTATCCTCGCCTGGATTTTCGTCGTCTCGCGCTATGCGCATGCCTTCGTCCACGTGACGAGCAACAATCTGCGCTATCGCAGCCCGCTGTTCGCGCTGGGTTTTCTGGTTGTCGTCGCGATGTGGGGATGGCTCGGCATCTGGATGGCCTTTTCCTGACACGCGCCGACGCGCTCGACCACACGCCAGTGTAGTCAACCGCAAGCGGTAACGCGCTTGTGTTCTTCCATAAGTCGTCCCTGACATATCTTCCCATGGGACGGTTTCCTCGTCGGCAGAGGGCCCGCGATGACCATGGAGGATCAAGATGGAAAAGCCCGTCGTCACACAGGCGATGATCAATGCCTATGATGAATATACGCATCTGACGCTCGACCGCCGCGCTTTCATGGAAAAGCTGACGAAGCTCGCCGGTTCGGCAGGTGCCGCCGCAGCCATCGCTCCGTTGCTTTCGGCCAACAAGGCGGCTGCCGAAATGATCAAGCCGGACGACGACAGGCTGGAGGCGAAGGATGTCACCTATCCCGGCACCAGCGGAGATATGAAAGGTTATCTCGTCCGGCAAAAGAATGTGTCTGCGCCGGCGCCGGGCGTCATCATCATCCACGAAAACCGCGGCCTCAATCCGCATATCCGCGATGTCGCGCGCCGCATGGCGCTGGAAGGCTTTGTCGCTCTTGCCCCCGACTTTCTTTCGCCGCTCGGCGGAACGCCTAATGACGAAGACAAGGCTCGCGACATGTTCGGCAAGCTAGACCGAACGATGACCGTTTCCAATGCCGAGGCGAGCCTGAGCTATCTCGCCAATATCGATGGCGTCAACGGCAGTGTCGGAGTGGTGGGTTTCTGCTGGGGCGGTGGTCTTGCCAATCTTTTTGCAACCAAATCGCCGGAATTGAAGGCGGCAGTCGCCTATTACGGGATGCAGCCGCCAATCGAGGACGTGCCGACCATCAGGGCAGCGCTGATGCTGCACTATGCCGGTCTCGACGACCGCACCAATGCCGGCATCGATGCCTATCGCGACGCGCTGGCCGCCAACAACAAGACCTTCGAAATCTACATCTATGACGGAGCCAACCACGCCTTCAACAACGACACATCAGCCGCACGCTATGACAAGACCGCGGCAGACCTCGCCTGGAAGCGCACGGTGGATTTCCTGAAGAAAAACCTTGCCTGAGCAGGCCGCAACCGAGTTCGCCGCTTGACTACTGCTGCTTGAGATCGGGACAGTCAGCGCATCGTTGATCACCAGCAAATAAGGCGATTCCTGCTTCGGGACGTACTAATTCGGGCCTTCGTGGCCCCGTTTTTTCATTTTGAGATATAATACTTAAAATTGAAATATCCATGTTTACGCGGCCTGAACGCGGTCGTGTGATATCGAGACGAACCTCTCCGGTTCGAATCCGGCTACGGATCGTTCGATGTCAGACGATGGAAACAGGATGAGCCCAGACAGATTGTCCCGCATCAGGCCACGCAGGCAGCCTCAGCAGGAGCGCAGCATACAGCGCGTGGATGCAATTCTTGCCGCTGCGGCCAAGTTGATTGCCGACAAGGGCGTAAACGCGATGAAGATGACGGAGTTGGCCGTCGAGGCCGGCGTGCCGATTGGTTCGCTCTACCAGTATTTTCCGGAAAAGGCGGCAATCGTCAAAGCGCTGTTCGATCGTCATTCGGTTGCGGTCCAGGCGAAGAGCGAAACAGCTTTCGCCTCGGTGGAATCGCTCGACCATGCGCTGGATATCGTCTGCTCGATTATCGATTGGTACTATCGGGAGTACCGCAACGATCTTGCCTATCTTGGCGTCTGGCTCGGTACCGAAACCGATAAGGACCTGCTTCGCTTGAATATTCAGCATAGCAAGCGCTCGGCCGAGATATTCCGAGAGGGCATCAGCCATCTCATTCCGCCAGACAGCCGTATCGACATGCAGGCGAGAAGCTATATGTTCAGCCATCTGATCGGCGCATCGATCCGTCTGGCGGTCATGAGCGACGACGAACTCGCGGCCCGCATGCTTGCGGAATGGAAGACGGTGATCCGGGCGACGCTATTTGCCGAACCGGATCCCGCCTGACGCTCACCAGCTGGGAAGTATCTGCCCCGACCGCATGCGCGGATAAATGCGCGTGATGGACTTCACATCGCCTTCCAGATCGTCGTCGACCATCGGTGGCGTCATGTTGTCCAGGCAAGCCGAAATATGCGCGGTGATGGCGTTCATGAGGGAAGGCGATACGCCGGCGCGCTTCATGATACCGATCTGCACTGGGGGCAGAGGCGGAAAACCATCGGCCTGGCTCAGTACCTTCATCCCGGTGCGCAGCGCGGATTCCGGCACGACGGAAACGGCCATGCCGGCGAGCACCGCTGCGGCAACAACCGTACAGGACCAACTGGTGAACAGGATCTGATAATCGCGGCCGACGGCATCCAGCGTCGCACAGGCGACCTGCCGCCACTGACAGTCGCGGCGTCCGACCGCAAGCGGCACCGGCGCATCCTCGCGGATCGGATGGTTCGCGGAACTGACCCAGCAGAGCGGCTCGGTACGCACTACATCCGAGACCCGAAGCCGCGGATTGTGCGTTACCAGCGCAATATCGAGCTCGCCCTTGAGCATGCGATCGGCAAGGTCGGGCGATGGTTCGCAGACGATATACATCTCGACATTCGGATGGGTCTTGGCGAAACGGCCGATGATCTCGGGCATGAAGCGATCGGCATAGTCGTCAGGCGTACCGATCCGCAACGTGCCTTCCAGCCTGTTGTCGTCGAAGGCGGCGATCGCCTCGTTGTTTAGCCGGATGATGCGCCTTGCATAGTTGAGCAGCTTCTCGCCCTCGGCGCTCAGCCGGTTGCCGCGGCCGTCCTTGATGAAAAGTTGCTTGCCGACGCGCTCTTCCAGGCGACGCATCTGCATCGAGACGGCGGACTGCGTCTTGAAGACGCGATCGGCCGCCTTCGTGAAGCTGCCGGAATCCACGATGGCGATGAAGGTCTGCAACTGATCGATATCGAGCGGCGTGGCCATGGGTTCCACCTATAAATGTACTTGATGATAATCATTAGAAACATTCGTTGGACTGATCAATAGGGCTTTGGCATCTTTCGATTGCAAATCAGCACAGTGATCGACCGGACAGCCTGCCTCGTCCGGGGATTTCAGCCTTCGCTCGTCCTTGGGACCTCCCGGGGAAGGGGAGGGCCGCTGTGTGCCGAAAGGAGGATATCATATGCCTGAACAGATATTGGACTGCGACCTCGCAACGTCCCGGCGACCGACGATGGTAGCGCGTATTGTGCTTACCCTTGCAACAGTGACGTCCCTTTTGGGCGCACTGCGAAATCGCAAGGAGATCAGCAGCCTGTACGATCTCGACGACAACCAGTTGCGCGATATCGGATTGACGCGTCACGACTTGGATTCGGCGTTTCTATCCTCGGCCTACTTCGAGGATCCGTCGAGCCATCTGACTGCAGCCGCCAGCCGGCGTGTCAGCCGCCGCTCACGCATGGCCTTTCTGGACTCGTTGCGCCGATAGCGGTTGACGTCAAACAGTTCCCCGCAGGGTGATAGCCAATAGCCCTGCCTTTTACCCGGTGTTCGGTTTCCCAACCAGCACCGGGTTTTTTTGTTCGCTTTGTAAGTGATCGCTTACTTTTTTGCGGGAGCAGACGGCGTATCCGACGGCTTCAGATAGGTATCGAAGATGGCTTCCATGTTCTTCTGATAGTTCTTCTGAACCTCGAGACCGCTGTCGAACATGGCGTTGAGCATGTTGGTATATTGCGCCATGTCGATGCCGGCTACAGCCGGCGGCGGCTCCTTGGCCGGCTCAGGCGGGCGGGCAGCGCCGCGCATCATATCCTGGAAAGCCTTGGCGAAGGGATTGTCGAGGAACGGATTGGCGGGCGCGCGCTCCGGTGCCTGTTCGCCGAACATCAGTTCCATCGCCTGGGTAAAGGGGTTGTCGAAGATGCTTTGCTGCGGCGTCGGCTTTTGCTTCGGCGCAAAGCCCATCGTCTGCAACCAGGTCTGCATCATCTCGCCCATGTCAGTGTTGAGGAAGGGGTTGGCTGCGACATTGATCTGCCCCGTCGTCTCCTTGAACAACCCGCCGACCAGCGTGTCGGCCATGACGGGCAACATCCGCTTGTAGATCTCCTGGCCGATACCCGTCATCTGCGCGGCTTGTGCTGCGATCGCCCGCGAGACGTCCTTGGAACCGAAGAGCCGCGCCAGCACATTGTTGCCATCGGCAATGCCCTCGGGCGTGAAGGCCTTGCTCATATCCTCGAAATACTTGGCATAGTTGCCAGACGCGATCGACTGCATCAGGCTGGTGAAATTATAGGGATCGGTGGCGCTACGCTTGAAGCCGGAGGAAAAGGCCGGCATCAGCGCGGCCATCGCCTTGGTGGTCTGTTCCTGGGCAAGGTTGAACTGCTTGCTCATCGCCTCCATCGCCGCCCCGTTCTGGGCCTGCATCATCATATCGAAGAGTGGCAGCATGGAAGTCCCCTTTTCCCCCGGGAAGCCCGGAATCGCATTGCCTATGGTGGTGGCAGTATAGCGGGAAAAGGGAGGGCGCAAACCGCTTTTTGCCGATTGCGCCTGCCCAAGAAAATTGCTGAAAATCGGTATGAAAGCCGATCGGTAGTCGGATCAGTACTGGTATTCCTCGAAGACGGGCTCGACCGACTGGTTCCAGCGGCCGTTATAGAGCATCAGCAGATCGTCCGCGAGCGTCCCCCGCTTGGCGAGCACTTCGTCGAGCGGCGCGAGGAACACGGTCTCGTCCTGACCTTCGCCATTCAACCGGGCGCGGGACTTCAATCCGAGGCGGGAAATTTCCACGACTTCGCGCGCGATGTCATAGAGACCATGGCCGCCGATCGAAGCCTTCAGACCCTCGACGGGTACGACGTCGCGCAGTGCGTTGACCTGATCATACGACCAATCCTTGGTCAGGACATCGGCAGCCTCGAGCGCACCATCGTCATAGAGCAGGCCGACCCAGAAGGCCGGCAGTGCGCAGATGCGCCGCCAGGGGCCGCCGTCGGCGCCGCGCATTTCGAGGAACCGCTTCAGCCGCACGTCGGGGAAGAGCGTCGACAGATGGTTCGTCCAGTCGCCCATGGTCGGCTCCCACGCGGCGACCTCGCCCTTCAGCGCGCCGTTCATGAACTGGCGGAAGGTGACATGCGTACAGTCATGATAGCGGCCGTCGCGCACGATGAAATACATTGGCACGTCGAGCGCCCATTCGACATAATGCTCGAAACGGAAATCGTCGCGGAAGGTGAAGTCGAGCAGGCCTGAGCGCTGATTGTCCGTGTCGCGCCAGATATCGCCGCGCCAGGACTTGAGGCCGTTCGGCTTGCCTTCGGTGAAGGGCGAGGAGGCGAAAAGAGCCGTAGCAAGCGACTGAAGCTTCATCGAGACGCGCATCTTTTTGCGCATGTCCTCTTCGGAGGAGAAGTCGAGGTTCACCTGGATCGTGCAGGTGCGGTACATCATGTCGAGACCCTTGGTGCCGACCTTCGGCATATAACGGGTCATGATGTCGTAGCGCGATTTCGGCATGCGCGGCGTCTCGGCCAGCGTCCACTTCGGGCTGCCGCCGATGCCGAGGAAGCGAATGCCCATCGGCTCGGCGATCTCGCGCACGGTTGCCAGATGCTGGTTCGATTCCTTGCAGGTCTGGTGCAGGGTCTCAAGCGGTGCGCCCGACAGTTCGAACTGGCCGCCCGGCTCGATGGAGATCGCGCCCATGCCATGGGGTTCGGCAAGGCCGATGATATTGCCGGCGTCGACGATTTCTTCCCAGCCGAGCTTGTCGCGCATGCCCTTGAGCAGCGCCGAAATGCTGGCGTCGCCAAGATAGGGAACCGGGCTGTTGTCGGCGCGGAAGAAGGCAAATTTCTCGTGTTCGGTGCCGATGCGGAAGCGCTCCGTCGGCTTGCTCCCCTCGGCAAGGTAGGTGGTGAGTTCGGAAACCGAAGAGAGCGGTGTCTGGTCGGTGGTGTCGCGGGCCATGGGATTACCTTGAACTCTGGAAAGGCCCGGAAAAACCTGAGGCCGACTGGGAAGGCTGATAGGACCGCACTCAGGTACGGTGCAAGTGAAATTCTTTCAATAGAGGATCAAAAAAATAGGATTTTACCTTGATCCCCTAAAACAGGAAAGTCAGTTCCAGTCGCCGATTGCGGCCTGAATGACCGCCATCGCCGCAACGGCCGCCGTATCCGCGCGCAAGATGCGGGGGCCGAGCGGGATCGCGGTGACGAAATCAAGGCTGCGCAGCCTTGCTCTTTCGTCTTCGGAAAACCCGCCCTCGGGACCGACCAGCAGGGCCAGATGTTTCTCCTTGATGCCAGACAGCAGCGGCAGCGGGTTCTGCCCGGCATCACCCTCGTCGCAATAGATGATGCGGCGTTCGCTCGGCCACCGATCGAGAAGCTCGGAAAGCTTCACCGGTTCCGCTACGTCAGGAATGGCGAGGATGCCGCACTGCTCGGCCGCCTCGACCGCGTTCGCCCTCAGGCGATCGATACTGGTGATCTTGCCCTGCACGTGCTGCGTCATGACCGGCTGCAAAATGCCCGCACCCATCTCGACGGCCTTCTGCACAAGGTAGTCGAGCCGGCCGACTTTCAGCGGCGCAAACAGATAGTGCAGATCCGATGCCGGCGGTTGCGGCCGCGTCTCCTCGACAGGCGTCAGCAGCAGGCGCTTGCGGCTTGGAAAGCTTAAGACTGCCCTCCATTCTCCGTCGCGGCCGTTGAAGAGCAGAATCTCGGCGCCGTCGCCCATGCGCAGCACGTTGACCAGGTAGTTGAACTGGTCCTGCCCGACCTCGATCCCGACGCCCGCTCGGATGTCTGCCTCGACGAAAAGCCGCTGCATGCGGAAGTTTGCGCGCATGATTGTCCCCGGTTGCTGAACGAAAGTCCCTTAAACGAAAAGCGCGGCCATGAGCCAGTAGGTGAGAGCAGCCAGCGTACCCGAAGCAGGAACGGTGACGACCCAGGCGGCGATGATGGTCATGAAATGCGATCGGCGCACCAGCAGGCGGCGATGCGCCTCATCCGGATTGTGAACCTTCGGATCCTCGATCTCCCATTGCTTCGCCCGCATGCGCATGTAGTTCGCGCGGCGCTTGGAATGCCGATTGTACCATTCGCGAAAGAAGCCGACGCCGAAGACGGCCCCAACGGCGATATGGGTCGAACTGACAGGCAGGCCGAACCAGGACGCAACGATGACCGTAAGCGCCGCCGACAACGCAACGCAATAGGCGCGCACCGGATTGAGCTTGGTGATCTGCTCGCCGATCAGCCGGATCAGGCGCGGCCCATAGAGGAGAATACCGACCGAGATGCCGAAGGCGCCGATCAGCGTTACCCATAGCGGCGCGTTGTTGCCGGAAAGAAGCGCCGACGCGCCCGAGCGCACGATCGCCGCCAGCGGCCCGATCGCGTTGGCGACGTCGTTGGCGCCATGCGCAAAGGACATCAGCGCCGCCGCGCCGATCAGCGGCAGGCGGAAGAGGGTGCGAAACGCGTAGTTCTTGTTTTCGAGGCCCTGCGATTGCGCGGCGACAAGCGGCCGCGCGGCAAGCCATGCCAGGCATCCGCACAGGATACCGAAGAGGATCGTGGAAACATCCGAGAACCATTCGGTCGGAGCCACCTGAACGGAGAGATAGGCCGCGAATGCACCTGCCATGACGCCGATCAGGATCGGGATCCAGTATCGCGCGGCGGCGATCTTGTCGTCGCGATAGACGATGAAAGTGTTGATGAAGAACAGGAAGCCGGCGGCAATCAGGCCGCCAAGGAGCGGCGTGAACACCCATCCCGCCGATATGACCGCCATGACGCGCCAGTTGACCAGCTCCGGTCCAACCGCCGCAATGCCCGCCCCCATGACGGCGCCGACAATCGCGTGGGTGGTGGAAACAGGCGCCTTCAGCCATGTGGCGAGATTGATCCAGACTGCCGCAGACAGGAGTGCGGCCATCATCAGCCAGCCGAGCTTGCCGTTAGTGGCGAATTGCGTGGTGTCGATGATATGGGTGGAGATCGTCGTGACGACGGGTCCGCCAGCAATGATAGCGCCGAGAACCTCGAAGATCGCCGCCATGACAAGCGCCTGCGACATGCCGATAGCCCGCGCGCCAACGGCAGCGCCGACATTGTTGGCAACATCTTTAGCGCCGATATTCATGGCCATGTAGGCGGCGAGCGCGGCAGCCGCGATGGCAAGCGTCGCATCGGGCCGGTCGAGCACGTAGATGCCGGCAAACAGCATCGCAAGGCCGAGGAAAATCAGACCGAAGCCGGGCGCCACCAGCCGCTGGGAGACGTGCTCGCTCGCATCCTCGACATAGCTTATCTTGTCGAGGTCCTTGTCGAGCTGTCGTTTCGCCAGTTTTACCGGTCGGTCAGGCATTCTGTTCCTTCTGTCGCTTGCCGTGCTCTACTGCCGCAACGGCAGCAATGCAACGGCGGCGATCACTTTGAAGAAACTTGGCCTTCGCTTGTTGTCTGCCGATTGCCCAGACGGCGGGAAAAGGCCAGGATCAGAGCCTTCAGCTCAGGTTCGTTGACGCGGTTTGCGGCTTCCTCGAAGGAAACCCATTCCAGCTTGCGCTCACCCTTTTCCTTGAAATTCTTGGCAAGGTCCGAGACTTCAAGCGCATAGACCTGCACCCGGCAGGCAATCTTGACGCCGTCGCGCAGCATCTTGTTATAGATGAAGGCGCCGAGCATTTCGGTCTCGACCGTGCCGCGCACGCCGGCTTCCTCATAGGCTTCCTGGGCAGCCACTTCGTGCGACAGCTTGCCCGACATCGGCCAGCCCTTCGGAATGACCCAGCGGCCGGTATCGCGGCTCGTCAAAAGCAGCATTTCCGGTTCGCCGCTCTTCTTCTTCACTCGATAGCAAAGCGCGCCATACTGCTGTCGCGGCGGGCGCCGAAACATGAGCTGCACATCATTTGCCAGTCGAGCGATAAGGGTCAATTGTCGGGTCACCTTTGAGTTTAGTAAAGAATCAGCCGTATATAAGCATTGTACGTTATACATATGGCACGTATCCGGTAAAAATGCGTATCCACCGGAAAATTTGATCTCCGTTACATATGGGAAACACGTCGCGATCCGGCCTTGGATCTCCGCCGAAGGATATCCTGAAAGCGACAATTCACAGGTATGGAATGCCGCTTATGTAATATAATCGTCCGGCACTTTCCATAGGTCGTCACGATGCTTTAGATGAAATCTATGTCTCGCCGTCTGCCGCCCCTGAATGCATTGCGCGTTTTCGAAGTCGTCGCCCGCTGCGGTAGCATTCTGAAGGCTGCCGAAGAGCTCGGCGTGGTGCGTGGCGCGGTCCGTCAACAGCTGACGGTGCTCGATGCGCATTTCGGCATGACGCTTTTCGAGCGAAACGGCCGCCGCCTTGAACTGACCGAAAAGGGCCGCAGCCTAGCCGAATCCGTCGCCGCCGCCTTCGGCATTCTCGAGCGGGCGGCTATGGAGCTCGAAGCCGCCGGCCGCCCGAAAATCAGGATCGGCGTACCCTCCGCCTTCGCAGTCTGGTGGCTGATGCCGCGGCTTGGCACTCTGCAGGCGGCACTGCCTGAGATCGATCTCGACATCATTCCCGTCACAGTTGTCGAGCCGCTGTCGCGTCATCCGGAATTCGACGCCGTGATCATGGGCGGCGAATATCGCCCGTCGCCGGATATAACGGCGATCCGTTTCATGGAGGACGAGTTCGGCCCGGTTGCCACGCCTGAGCTCGCCTCCCGTTTGAACCTCAATGACGGCCCCGATGCATTGGGAAAGGCGACCGGCCTCGGCATCCGCTCCGTACCGCGCCTGTGGGACGACTGGTTTGCCGAGAGCGGAGCACCGTCCCGCGGTTTCGCGCGGCTGCAGCAGTTCGAGGACCTGCTCCTGGCAATCGCCGCAGCCCGCTCGGGCATCGGTGTTGCCATCGCCCCGAAAACCGCTGTTGGCGATGACCTCGCACGCAAGACGTTCATCGCGCCATATGGCTTTATCCGCCGCCCGGCCGGCTTCAGCATCAGCTTTCGCACCGCGGATGCCACCAAGAAGCCGTTCTCGGCGCTTGGCGAGTGGCTGACGCTGCAGGGTTCGCTGGAGCTTTGAGATCGGCCAAAGTGCAGTTTTTCTGCTCCTTGGCGCAGATTTATGTCCATGGACAGATCGTCCATTGCCGATAGGAATGATGCCCGATCAATCTCTCAGGCCAGGTCATTCTCATGGACAATGCTTCCTCTTCTCTTTCCCGCATCGACTGGGTCGGCCGCAGCTGCCGCCTCTTGCAGGCGACCGCGTCGGAATTTCGCGATACGCGTCCCTTCGAAGGCTTGTCGATCGGGACAGGTATCCATCTTGAGCCGAAGACGGTGGCGCTGTTGATGACGCTGAGGGCCGGCGGCGCGCAGCTTGTCTGCACTGGCAACCTGAACAGCACCCAGCCCGAGACGGTGGAATACCTGCGCGGCCAGGGTATCAAGGTTTTCGCCACGCAGACGACCGACCTCGCTGAACACGCCGCAAGCCTGGACGCCATCCTTGCCGAAAAGCCGGACCTGCTGCTCGACAATGGTGGCGATCTCTTTGCCCGTGTCGCCGAGCGCCCCTATGCCAATCTGCTTGGCGGCACGGAGGAAACCACATCGGGCCGCACGCGGCTGATGCCCATGCGCGAGAAGCTGGCAATGCCTGTTCTCGTCATCAACGACAGCCCCATCAAGCAGTTTGCGGAAAACAAGCACGCCGTCGGTCAGAGCCTCTTCGAAAGCTATCTGCGCTTCACCAACCGCTCGACCAACGGCAAGCGGGTGACGGTTTTCGGCTACGGGGCCTGCGGCAAGGGCACGGCGGCCTGTTTCCGCAACGCGTTCTCGACCGTCAGCGTCGTCGATATCGACCCTGTCACCACGCTGGAGGCGCATCTCGACGGCTTCGTCACGCCGCTACGCGAGCAGGCAATCCGTTCTGCCGATATCCTCGTGACCGTCACGGGCTTTCCCTCGATCATAACAGCAGCCGACCTGCCGCTGATCAAGGACGGTGCAATCCTGATGAACGGCGGCCATTTCCCGCACGAGATCGACGTCGAAGCCTTCCGCAACAGCCCTGAGGTTAAAGGCGTCGATCGCTTCGAGGCCGATCACATCGAGACTTTCCACCTGAAGGATGGCCGCAGCTTCCATGTTCTGGGTGCCGGCCACATGGCCAACCTCGCCGGTCCGCGCCCCCTCGGCAATACCGTCGAATCCATGGACCTCGGCTTCACCCTGCAGGCTCGTTGCCTGGAGCGCGTCGCCAAAGGCAGCCTCGGCGCCGAAGCTTGCGTCGTTCCGGTTCCCGCGGATATCGATGCGATGGTGGCCGGCGCTTATCTCGACCTAGCGCGGTAAGGGTGTTGAGCGGGCGGCATTGGTCTTCTCCCCTCGGGGGGAACGGGGCGGCAGCCGGATGAGGGGGCCGCTCGCGCCGCACCTTGCTACTCGCTCACGCTCATAGCGTCGCTTCGTTCCTCCCCCTCATCTGCCCTTCGGGCATCTTCTCCCCTTGGGGAGAAGGGGGATCAGTGCGCACTCTCAATCCACCTCCACGACAAGCTTCCCATCCGCCCCACGGCTTTCGATCAGCGCATGCGCATCTCCCGCATTGGCAAAGGTGAAGCGGCGGCTGTCGAGTTTCGGCGCCAGCCTGCCGGCCTCTGCAAGCTTCGTCGCCTCAGCCATGATCTCGCCATGATGGGCACGGCCTTCGCCGCTGAGCAGCGGCAACAGCGTGAAGACGCCGGAATAGGTGGCGGCCTTAAAGGATAGCGGCGCCAGCGCATGGGTGCCCCAGCCAAGGCAACTGACGACATGGCCGAAACGGCCGACGGCTTGGAACGCGGCGTCGAGCCCCGCGCCGCCAACCGTGTCATAGACGAGGTCGAAACCTTTTCCACCGGTATGGGCCTTGACGTAGCTTTCGATGCTCTCATTCCGGTCGATCGGTGTCGCGCTCAGGCTTCTGATATCGTCGGCCTTGCTCGCGCTATCGACGGCATAGACATCGGCACCGGATGCCTTGGCGATCTGGATGACGATATGGCCGACGCCTCCCGCGCCAATGACCAGCACCTTCTGCCCAGCCTGCACATGGGCACGGTCGACAAGGCCCTCCCATGCGGTGATGAAGATCAGCGGCAGGGCAGCTGCCTCGCGCATCGATAGATTGCCGGGCTTGACTGCGAGCAGTCGCGCATCGACGGCAGCATATTGCGCTAGGGATCCCTGGATGCCGCCGACGCCACCGGTCATCCCATAGACCTCGTCGCCGACCCGGAAACCGGAAACGCCGTCACCGATGGCCTCGACGATCCCGGCAAGATCGATGCCGAGAATGGCGGGCAGGGGGTGGCGGGCATGCCCTGCTGCGCCCGCCCTGATCTTGGTATCCAGCGGATTGACGCCGCTCGCCTTGATGCGAACGAGAACCTCTCCCGTAGCCGGCGACGGCTGCGGTACCTCAGCCAGCCGGAAAGCAGCGTTATGGCTGTCGACGACGAGGGCTTTCATGACTGTTGAAGTGGACATCGCCTTGCTCCTTGGCTTTCGATGTCGAGACTATGTTCCCTCGAATAAGGAATGGAAATAAAAGAGATCGTACGCTATCCATGCATTTTTGTTTGGATGGAGGTCCGGCAATGGAATGGAGCGACATCGAAATCTTCCTGGCCATTGCCCGCGAGGGAACGCTCGGTGCGGCAGCCAGAAAGTTGAAGCTGACACAGCCCACCATGGGCCGGCGCCTGAGGAGCCTGGAGGCAGCGGTCGGCCAGACGCTGTTCCAACGCACGGCGGATGGCTTCGTACTGACCGATGAGGGCGCTGCCATCATGGGCTATGCCGAACGGATGGAGGAGGAGGCTCTCGCGCTCCGCCGCTCGCTCGCCGGCCAGGGCCAGCAACTGGACGGAATGCTGCGGCTATCCTCATCCGACTGGTTCGGCGCGCATGTTCTCTCACCTGTCCTCGCGGAATTCTCCGCCGCCTATCCCAGGATCGTCGTCGAGCTGATCACCGAAAGCCGATTGCTCAGTCTCGCCCGCCGCGAGGCCGATCTCGTCTTCCGCATCGCGCCCTTCACGGAGCCGGAGGTGATTTCTCGCAGGCTGATGCGCATCGAATACGGCCTCTACGTGAAGAAAGGCGGCGACCATCCTCGCCTCGGCGATGGAACAGACGCCCGCCTGATCACCATGGACGAAGCCTTCGGCGGCATGCCCGATGTCGCCTGGCTCAAGCGTGTATTGCCCAAGGCCGAGGTTGCGATGCGCAGCAACAATCGCGATGTCCAGGCAACCCTCTGCGCCAACGGCGCCGGCCTCGCCGTCCTGCCACGCCCTCTCGGCGACAGCATTGCGGCACTCGAGCGCATTGAGGTCGACGGCGCTCCGCCCAGCCGTGACACCTGGGTCGGCTATCACCGCGACCTGAAACGGCTGGCGAGACTGAGGGCTTTGCTCGATCTTGTGATCGAGCGGCTGGCGAATTGAAGCAATCACCGCTCCCAGTAGGGCACCGGCCCATAGAGCTCCGCGAGGAAATCGATGAAGAGCCGCACCTTGGCCGGCAGGAACTGGCGGCTCGGATAGACGGCCGAAAGCGTGACATTATGCGAACCTTCATATGCAGGCAGGACCTGGACGAGCCGCCCATCCTGTAGTTCCTGGCCGATATCCCAGGTGGAGCGCAGTGCGATACCGAGGCCGGCTATGACGGCTTCGCGGATGACCTCGCTGGAATTGGTGACGAGCATACCTTCGGGACGCAGGGTCATAGAGCCTTTCGGGCCATCGAGGCGCCAGGCGTCGTTATTGTGTGCCGGCAGGCAGACATGTTTGCGAAGGTCCTCGATATCTCCGGGCTGGCCTCTGGCGGCGATATAGGCGGGGGAGGCGCAGAGCACGCGGCGTACGGGGGCCAAGCGGCGGGCAACCAGGCTGGAATCGGTGAGTTCCGCAATTCGGATCGCAAGGTCGAAGCCGCCGCCGACGATATCGGTAAATTCGTCCGTCAGCACCAGATGGATGGCAAGCTCCGGATGCGCATCCATGAAGGCCTTGAGATGCGGCGCGATATGCATGCGCCCGAACGAGGTAGGGGCGGATATCTTCAGCGTGCCATGCATCTGCGCGGAACGGCCGGCTATATAATCCTCTGCTTCCTCCAGGCCGGCGAGGATCGCAAGCACGCGATCGTAAAAGCCCTGGCCGGCCTCGGTCAGCGAAATCTGGCGCGTCGTTCGCTGCAGTAGGCGGGTGCCGAGCCGATCCTCCAGCCGTTTGATGCGCTTGGAGATGACGGCCGGCGAAAAACCGAGCGCACGCCCTGCCAGCGACATGCTGCCTGTCGACACCACGCTTGCGAAAATTTCCAGATCGCCGAGATTGGTCATGCGTTGCTGGCCACTTTTTCCCCTTTTTACATAAGTGCTTAGCATTTGCGCCGAATTCGGGAAAGTGCTACGCCTTGAGCTACGAGGAAATGTGCGAACTATCTCCGGGGGAGGAGAAATCATGGCCCACGCCATTCCATTTCTGGCGCCGCGCGCCGAGGTGCTGGCGCGCCGTACCGAGATCGTTGCCGATCTGGTCGATCTCCTGCCGCGGGAGTGCCTGATCCATGAGGCGCGCGAAGTCGTTCCCTTCGAAACGGACGGCTTCATTTCCTATCGGCGCGTGCCGTTGGCGGTTGCCCTGCCACGCTCGACATCAGAAGTCGCAGCGGTGATGAAATACTGCAATCGCTATGGAATTCCGGTCGTGCCGCGGGGAGCAGGAACGTCCCTGTCCGGTGGTGCCATACCGCAGGAGGATGCCGTCGTTCTCGGCCTTTCGAAGATGAACCGCATCCTCGACATCGATCTCGCAAACCGCACCATGACTGTTCAAGCCGGCGTGACGAACCTGAACATCTCCGAAAAAGTCTCCGCGGACGGCTTCTTCTACGCACCGGACCCGAGCTCGCAGCTGGCCTGCACGATCGGCGGCAATGTCGGCATGAATTCCGGCGGCGCCCATTGCCTGAAATACGGCGTCACGACCAACAATCTGCTCGGCGTGACCATGGTTTTGACTGATGGCACGGTCATAGAGCTGGGTGGCAAGGCGCTCGACGCGGCCGGCTATGATCTCCTCGGCCTCGTCTGCGGCTCGGAAGGCCAGCTCGGGATTGTCACCGAGGCGACGGTGCGGCTGATTGCCAAGCCGGAAGGGGCAAGGCCGGTGCTCTTCGGCTTCGACACGTCGGAACAGGCAGGCTCCTGCGTGTCAGATATCATCGCGTCCGGCATCATTCCCGTTGCCATCGAATTCATGGACAAGCCGGCGATCGAGATCTGCGAAGCCTTTGCCCAGGCCGGCTATCCGCTCGATGTCGGCGCGCTGCTGATCGTCGAGGTCGAGGGGTCGGAGGCGGAAATGGATGCGATGTTGAAAAGTATTGTCGATATCGCCCGCAACCATGGCGTCAAGACCGTGCGCGAATGCCAGTCGGCAACAGAGGCAGCGCTGATCTGGAAGGGCCGCAAATCTGCCTTTGGCGCGACCGGCCGCATCGCCGATTATATCTGCATGGACGGCACGGTGCCGCTGAGCCAGCTCTCCTATGTGCTGAAGAAGACCTCCGAGATCGTCGATCATTATGGCCTGCGCGTCGCCAACGTTTTCCACGCCGGCGATGGCAACATGCATCCGCTGATCCTCTTCAACGCCAATGATCCCGAAGACGCCGCAAAGGCCGAAGCTGCCGGCAATGATATCCTCAGGCTCTGCGTCGACGCCGGCGGCTGCCTGACCGGTGAACACGGCGTCGGCATCGAGAAGCGCGACCTGATGCGCCACCAATATGCCGAGGCAGACCTCAAGCAGATGATGGCGGTCCGCTCCGCCTTCGATCCGGGCTGGATCCTCAATCCATCCAAGGTCTTCCCCCTCGATGGACGCAGCGCCGCATGAGCGACTTGATACCGACGACAGAGGAAGAGGCGGCGGAATTCATCCGCTCCCATGCCAGGGTCAGCGTGCCGCTTGCCATTTCTGGTGGTGATACCCGCTCAGGCTTCGGCAATGCGGTTGCGGCAAGCGCCCGGCTCCGCTCGACTGGGCTGACCGGCATCGTCGCCTATAATCCCGGCGAGATGGTGATGACCGTTCGGTCCGGCACGCTGGTCGCCGAGGTCGAGGCAGCACTTGCTGCCAACAACCAGATGATGGCCTTCGAGCCGATGGATCACAGGCCGCTGATGGCGACATCGGGCGAGCCGACCATCGGCGGTGTCTTTGCCGCCAACGTCTCCGGTCCCCGCCGCTTCGTCGCCGGTGCCGCTCGCGACAGCCTGCTTGGCGTCCGCTTCGTCAACGGCAAGGGCGAAATCGTCAAGGCCGGTGGCCGGGTGATGAAGAACGTGACGGGCCTCGACCTTGCCAAGGTCATCGCGGGCTCGCACGGCACGCTCGGCCTTTTGACCGAAGTCACCTTCCGCGTGCCGCCCGCACCGAAGACCGAGGCAACGCTCATCGTCTCAGGGCTCAACGATGCGGAAGCTGCGCACGCGATGGCGGCTGCGATGGCGCTGCCGGTCGAAGTTTCGGGAGCAGCGCATCTGCCGCTAACGGTTGCCTGGAAATTCCTCGGGGGCAAATTGCCGGAAGGTGAGGCGACCGTACTGCGTATCGAAGGCCTGCCTGATTCCGTCGACGTGCGGATGAAAAAGCTCGGCGCGGCCATGTCCGCCTTCGGCCGGGTTGCCCGCCTGGATGCGGAGAACAGCGGTCGGCTCTGGCGTGAAATCCGCGATGTGCTTCCCTTTGCCGATGGCACGGAGCGCCCGGTCTGGCGGGTATCCGTCGCGCCCGGCACCGGCCATCAGCTGGTGGCAGCCCTCCGGCTCGAGGCGGGCGTCGATGCATTTTACGACTGGCAGGGCGGTCTGGTCTGGCTGCGCATGGAAGCAGAGCCGGACGGCGCCCTCATCCGCCGTTTCATCCACGCCCTCGGCGGCGGCCATGCCACGCTGCTCCGCGCGTCTGCGACGGCAAGGGCAGGGGAGGCCGCCTTCCAGCCGCAGCCCGAAGCCGTCGCGCTGTTGTCGCAGGGGGTCAAGGCGAGCTTCGATCCGGCGGGGATTTTCAATCCGGGGAAGATGGGGTGATGGCGATGTCGAGTGCCACGACCTTCCGAGAGAGGCTCGATTAATGCAAACCAACTTCACCGCCGAACAGCTTGCAGATCCCGATGTGGCCGAATCGGAAAAGATCCTGCGCAAATGTGTGCATTGCGGCTTCTGCACGGCGACCTGTCCCACCTATGTGACGCTCGGCAACGAGCTCGATAGTCCGCGCGGGCGGATCTATCTGATCAAGGACATGCTGGAAAACGGCCGTCCGGCCGATACTGAGGTGGTCACCCATATCGATCGTTGCCTGTCCTGCCTCGCCTGCGTGACCACCTGTCCTTCCGGCGTCGACTATATGCATCTGGTTGACCATGCCCGTGCGCATATCGAAAACACTTACCAGCGCCCCTTCATGGACCGGCTGACGCGCGGCATCCTGGCGGCGGTGTTGCCCTATCCCGGCCGTTTTCGCCTCGCCCTCAACCTTGCGAGGCTCGGCCGTCCCCTCAAGGGGTTGCTGAAGGGCATGCCGGCGCTGAAACCTTTTGTGGCCATGCTCGACCTCGCCCCACGCTCCGTTCCAGCGCCCTCATCATTCTCAAGTCCCGGCTTGCATCCCGCCGAGGGGCCGAAGCACGGCCGCGTTGCGATCCTGACCGGATGCGCCCAGCCGGTGCTCGACCCTAATATCAACGCAGCGACGATCCGGCTGCTCACAAGGCTCGGCATCGAGGTCGTCGCGCCAGAGGGCGAGGGGTGCTGCGGCTCGCTGGTTCATCATATGGGGCGCAAGGAACAGGCGCTCGAAAGCGCGCGGTCGAATGTCGATGTATGGACACGCGAGATCGACAATGGCGGCCTCGACGCCATCATCATCACGGCATCAGGCTGCGGCACGACGATCAAGGATTATGGCCATATGCTGCGTCTCGATCCCGCCTATGCCGAAAAGGCGGCGAAGATTTCGGCGCTCGCAAAGGATGTCACCGAATATCTGGCGACCTTGGATTTACCCACCCATTTGCCGCGCGGCATCACTGTCGCCTATCACTCCGCCTGCTCCATGCAGCACGGCCAGAGGATAACAGGCCTGCCCAAGCAACTGCTTAAGGCGGCGGGCTTTATCGTCCGCGATCCCGCCGAGGGCCATCTCTGCTGTGGGTCGGCCGGCACCTATAATATTATGCAGCCGGAAATCTCCGCCGAGCTGAAAGCCCGCAAGATCAGGAACATCGAAGCGACGAAACCGGATATCATCGCAACCGGCAATATTGGCTGCATTACCCAGATCGCAACCGGAACTGATATTCCCATCCTCCATACCGTAGAATTGCTCGATTGGATTTATGGGGGCGAACTTCCGGGAAAATTAAGAGGCCTCAAAATAGCATAGTCACAGCGGGAGACATTGCGTCCCCGATAATGGGAGATCACAGCATGCGGCATCTGTTCTTCCTGGCGGCGGCAATGATTATCGGTATCGAACCGACTTACGCCGCAAATCGCTACAACTGCGCGGTCGACGACACGAATATCAAGTTGAATATCGATGCAGGATTCGCTGAGGACGGCGGCCACAAGCTCAACCATTTTCGTGGTGCCCTGATCGCCAAGTCCGACCGCGTTCCGGAAGGCTTCCGGCGTTTGATGCTCGACTCCGATCAGCTCATGCAGAGTTGGGCGTCCGATAGCGAGTTACGCTTGAGGATCTATGCGCAGAACGACGTTGACGATCCCGCCAACAATTTCGACCTCTTGCTCACGGTCGATGGCAGCGCGAACCCCATGCGGGGAAATTATCTTCTGACCTTTAATGCCAAGGGTCAGTCACAGCCGGCACAGTTCAAGGGCCGGCTGACCTGTTCCGAGCAATAAGAGCTTGCCGCCAACGGCGGCACGCTCGCAACGTCAGAAGTTGAAGGACACGCCGAAGTTCAGGGCGTTGGTGAAGACATTCGTCTTCAGCGTTGCACCGCTATCAATCGGAACGTCGTTCACGAAGCTGTAGTTGCCCTTGTACTCGAGGAACGTCGACCAGTGCTTGGTGATCTGGTAGCTGACGCCCGCCTGGGCCTGCAGCGCGAGACCGCCGAACTCATAATCGAAGGTCCGGCCCGATGCCCGGGTGACTTCGACATGCGGAACGTTGATGCCGGCGCCGAGACCGACATAGGGCGTCCACTTGCGGCTCGGATCCTGGAAGCGATAGAGCCCGTTGACCGTCAGAAGGTTAAGGCCGTCGGTGAATTCGAAATGGCTCCAGCCCGGCGTGTTGCCGAGGTCGCCATAGACCTTGGCATGGGTATAGTCGAGGCTGATGCCCCAATCGGGCTTGTTGAGGTCGTCCAGCCACCACGTGCCGCGGATACCGTAATAGGGCGGGTTCGCGAAGGACTTGCCCGACCAGTTCGGATCGAAATCGGCACCATCAGATGTCTTGACGTTGCTGCCGGTTGCTCCCTGCACGCCGCCATAGATGGAGAGCTGCATTTCAGCAGAGGCAGTGCCCGCAACGGAAACGAGGGCGGCGAGAGTCAGTGCGGCAAGGGCCGACTGGCGAATGCGGCATGCACGATTCATTTGGATTCCCCGGATCGCAATGGAACCGCATTGATGGCTGCCTTTCGTGACAACGCTATTACAGTTCCGACTCTGTAAACGGCATAATCGGCGAATCTGACAGTAAACTGAAAGGGGCAGCCCTTGGCTGCCCCCTTCCGAAACGCAATTCACGACAGTTGCAAATCAGCCACCGAGGCCGAAGAGCGTGCGCAGGACGTCGACCCCGCGATCTTGGTAGCTGACCTCGCCCTGCTTGTTGCCGGGGCCTACGACGATGACCTTGGCGCCAACAGGGACGCGATCGTAGAGCTCGGTCACGTCCTGGTTCATCATGCGGATGCAGCCGGAAGAAAGGTTGAGGCCGATCGTCCAGGGCTGGTTGGTCCCGTGAATGCGGAAGATCGTGTCGTGGCCGTTCTGGTAGAGATACATTGCGCGCGCACCGAGCGGATTGTCCGGGCCGCCGGGCATGAAGGGCGGGATCTTGTGTCCTTCCTTGGCTTCACGGACCCGCATTTCAGCAGGAGGCGTCCATGTCGGCCATTCGGCCTTGCGCCCGACATTCACCACGCCGGACCAGCCGAAACCGTCGCGACCGACGCCAATGCCGTAGCGGGTGGCGCGGTTGTTGCCTTCGACGAGATAGAGAAACTTGTTGTTGGTATCGACGATGATGGTGCCCGGAGCCTCATCGGTCGCCAGTCGGACCAGACGCTTGTGAAACTGCGGCTTGACCTGGTTGGTCGGCTTGATGCCGCGGACTGCGTCCGTCGCCGTCGTCGTGGGGCCTGCGTCAGCGACAGCCATCATGCATACCATCGCAACAGCGCTCGCCGCCACGAGCCGTATAAAATGCTTCATCCTGAATTCCCCTCGTGTACAAATCGCACGGGAGGCTAATCAAACCGGATTAGATTTCAAGCTCAAGAAGGCGGCAACACGGTTTTTTGTACGATGGCGAGCAGATAAACTGGCCGCTCGCCACCCTTAATTGCGAATTTACATCACTATGACGCGGGTGCCGACCTTCACGCGGTTGTAGAGGTCGGTGACGTCCTCGTTGCGCAGACGGATGCAGCCGGAAGAAACGGCATTGCCGATCGTCCAGGGAGCGTTGGTTCCGTGAATGCGATAGAGCGTGGAGCCGAGATACATGGCGCGGGCGCCAAGCGGGTTTGCCTCGCCGCCTTCCATATGCGCCGGCAGGTAGTGCCCCTTGGCAGCTTCGCGCGAAAGCATTTCGGAGGGCGGCGTCCAGTCCGGCCATTCCTGCTTTCGGGTGATCGTATGGGCGCCCGCCCATTCGAAGCCGGGCTTGCCGACGCCGACGCCGTAGCGCCGTGCCTTGCCGCCGTCCATCACGAGATAGAGGAAGCGATTGTTGGTATCGATGACGATGGTGCCGGGACGTTCCTTGGTCTGGTAGTCGACCACCTGCGGCAGGAATTGCGGATCGAGGTGACCCTGGATCGCCGGGATGCCCGGCCGACCCATCGCGACCTGTTGTACCGGCGCGCCGCCGAAGAGCGGATGGACAACACGCGGCGCAAAGAGGCCGCGAGGCTGGGGCGGCTGCTGCTGGGCGACAACAGGTGCCGGCGCACGCGGGTAGACCACCGGCTGCACGCGCGCGCCGCCGAGCTGGTTGATCCACGGCGCGGTCAGATCGGGGCTGACGATGACAGGCGGACGCGACTGATAGCGGTCGTCTGCAAGAACGGGGGAGGCAATCAAGCCGGCAATGCCGGCCAGCAGCAGAAAGCACTTTTTCATCATCGGACAAACTCTCTACAATGGACCGAGGATGGGCGCGCGGGCACCCTTTCGATGGGGCATCGTGTCACCGGCGCGCCAGCGAAAGGTAAACGGGTGTTCATTAAAATGCCGCGAAGCCTATAAACTTTTCGTCAGGGTTACTGGCCGGTATGGAAAGAGGGTTTGCAAATGGTAAAGCTTAGAAAAAACAGGGGCGAATCGCAAAAATGACCGGCACGGGCATTATCACTGGCGAGGACGGCAGGGACCGTTGTTCGTGGCACGGGGGGCTTCCCGAATACCTGCGCTATCACGACGAGGAATGGGGGCGTCCCGTCACCGACGATATCCGCCTTTTCGAGAAGATCTGCCTTGAAGGCTTCCAGTCCGGGCTTTCCTGGCTGACCATCCTGCGCAAGCGCGAGAATTTCCGCGCAGCTTTTGCCGGTTTCGACTTCGAGAAGGTGGCCCTGTTCGACGACGCGGACATCGAACGCTGCGTTGCCGACGCCGGCATCATCCGCCATCGCGGCAAGATCGTCTCGACGATCAACAATGCCCGCCGCGCCATCGATCTCAGAGGCGAGTTCGGCTCGCTCGCCCACTATTTCTGGAGCTATGAGCCGAGGCCCGAGGAACGACCGGCGCGCGTCGACCGCGAGACGATTGCCGCCAATCCGACGACGCCCGTATCCGTCCGTATCTCGAAGGATCTGAAGAAGCGGGGCTGGACCTTTGTCGGTCCCACCACAGTTTATGCCTTCATGCAGGCTATGGGTCTCGTCAACGATCACCTTGAAGGTTGTTATTGCCGCCACGACGTCGAGGCGATGCGAGCCGCATTGGTGCGTCCATGAAGGGCCTCGTCCTCGGCCTCTCGCTTTTTTCCGCAATTGCCCTGGCGGGCCAGCACGTCTGCGCGCAGGACGCCGGGGACCAGAAACCGGCGCAGGCACAGGGTGAGCAGCCTCCCGAGCTCGATCCCGGCGAAACGATCGAAAAGCTGGGTTTTCCCGCCGTTACCATGCGGCTTGCGGGCTGGACGAAATTCGGCAAGGGCAAGGTCTATACGCTGCCGCTCAAGAAGGGTCAGCACGTAAGGATCACCTTTTCCTCGAAGAGCCGCTATGCCTTCATGGCGATCTTCGATCTCTCCTCCAGCGAAGACGAATCCTTCTTCGGTACGGATGAGGATGGGAACATCGCCGACGTGACCGTGCAGGCTGATACGACCTGGCTGATCAAGCCCTACTATTCCCGCGTCACCCGCCGCCGCGGCCTCGGCGCGCCCTATGAAATCCTGATCGACCCCAATCCGACAGGGTCGGTGCCTGCGCAATCGCAGACACCGGATCAAAGCGCGCCCGCCGATAAGCCTTCGCTCTTCCCGCCCAGGGCGCCTGTCGCACCGTCGCCGCAACCTTCGCTATTCCCGCCGAAAGGCGAAGCACAACCACAATAAGCGTTTGTTCGGACTTTCCTGCTACAGACGATCTTCGTCTGCAGGGGTGGGGTCATGCTTGTTCTCGATCAGGGCGCTCTGTCCGGTTTTGGATGCGGTCAGCGCATGGGCATCGTATTTCTCGGTGCAGTCGTCGCGCAATTCGCCATGGTTGGCTTCGGTGTTTTTTGGTGGAAAGGGGACGGCGACAAAGTCGAAACCTTGAGGGGCACGCCATTTTTTACGCCCGCCCGCGTCTTTCTCGCCGGCATATGGGTGTTGGTCACCCTCATCGTCGCAATCATCTGCATGCTTCTGCGCACCGAAACGATGATCTCGACGGATGACAACTCAGTTGTCGAGACGAGCTGTTACGGCCCTTTTTCCGGCGATTACCAGCTTGATCGATCGAAAACCGTCGTCCACTACATCACGGAAATTTCCTCGGGCAAAGGGGGACGAACGCACGAATTAAATTATCTGGCACTGGAGGAAGCAGGGAAAGACCGGCAGCTGTATATCGTGCTGGACGGCAGCCACTATCTTTCAAATCTCGAACAGTTCGCGCCCCGGGCCATCAGTAGCTACCGAGATTACCTGAAGCAAAATCAGCGACCATCGTCTCCCCAGACTATCGTTCGGACACCCTGATGGCTAAGACAGCCCTTCGATCAACGGCCTGAGCTCGCCGATATGCTCGATCTTGCGGAAGCGCGGCGCTTCCGTCGGTTCTTCGACATGTTCGAGCACCCAGGTCAGCGCATGCGGTATGAAGACACCATAGCTGCCCGCGGCAATCGCCGGCACCACATCCGATTTCAGCGAGTTGCCGACCATCATCGCCCGCTCCGGTCCGTCGCCGAGTTTCGAGAAGATGCGGCGATAGGTGACCGCCGTCTTGTCCGAGACGATTTCGACCGCATCGAAGAAATCCCCCAATCCTGATTGGGCGAGCTTGCGCTCCTGATCGAAAAGGTCGCCCTTCGTGATCATCACGAGAAGGTAACGACCCGCCAATGCCTCAAGCGTTTCCTTCACCTCCGGCAACGTTTCGACGGGATGAGAGAGCAGGTCGCGACCGATGTCGAGGATCTGCGCGATGACTGACGCCGGCACCTCGCCTTGGGTAATCTCGATCGCAGTTTCGATCATCGAGAGCGTGAACCCCTTGATGCCGAAGCCATACTGGCTGAGGTTGCGCTTCTCGGCCTCCAGCAGCCGTTCCGAGATACGCTCGCCCTCGGCGTAGTCTCCCAGCAGTTCGGTAAAGAGCTGTTCGGTCAGGCGGTAGAATTGTTCGTTTTGCCAGAGCGTATCGTCTGCATCGAAGCCGATCGTCGTAAGCGGACGCAGAGTCATCAAAATATCCTCCGATGCTTCCTCGTCACAGGCCCGTCACAGGAATGCAAGCAAGGGAATCTATTCAAGTAGAGGAGAGAGGCAAGAGCGCCGGCGAGGTAACAGTTTTGTGAGGGCAAAAGGGGCTCGCGTTGAAAAGCGATCCTGGTGCATTATCTCGCTGCTTGCCAGGCATGTGCTTCTCTCCCGCCAACATGCGACGGCCAATAAGAAAGAAACGGACATTCGCCAGCCAGCGGCTTTGCTTTCGCGGCTGAACATAAGGAATTTTCACCATGCGTTATAATCAACTCGGCAATACCGGCCTGTTCGTCTCCGAACTTTGCCTCGGCACCATGACCTTTGGCGAAGCCGGCGCCGGTTCGACCTGGGGCGCCATCGCCGATGTCGATCAGGATACGGCCGACAAGATCGTCGAGCGTTCGCTGGCTGCGGGCGTCAACTTTATCGACACGGCCGACGTCTATTCCTTCGGCGTTTCGGAAGAGATCCTTGGCCAGGCGCTGCAGAACCTCGAAGTCCCGCGCAAGGATGTCGTCATCGCCACCAAGGTCTATGGCGTCATGGGCGACAAGCCGAACGATCGCGGTGCATCGCGCGGCCATATCATGGACTCGGTCGAAGAAAGCCTCGAGCGCCTGCAGACGGACCATATCGACCTCTACCAGATCCACGCGACCGACACGGTGACCCCGATTGACGAGACGCTGCGCGCCTTCGACGACCTCGTGTCCAGCGGCATGGTTCGTTATATCGGCGTCTCGAACTGGCAGGCTTGGCGCATCGCCAAGGCGCTCGGCATTTCGGAACGCAAGGGCTTTGCCCGCTTCGAGACCGTCCAGGCCTATTATTCGATCGCCGGCCGCGACCTCGAACGCGAGATCGTGCCGATGATGAACGAGGAAAAGCTCGGCCTTATGGTCTGGTCGCCGCTGGCAGGCGGTCTGCTGTCCGGTAAGTACGGTCCGGGCGCTCCGGGCAACGGCGAAGGCCGTCGCGCCAACTTCCACTTCCCGCCTGTCGACGAGAACCGCGCCTGGGCTTGCGTCGCCGCCATGCGCGAAATTGCTGCCAAGCATGACACCAACGTGGCAACGGTCGCGCTCGCCTGGATACTTGAAAAACCCTTCGTGACCAGCATCATCATCGGCGCCAAGCGTCTCGAACAGCTCGACGAGAACCTCGACGCCGTCAAGCTGAAACTCGACGCCGACGATATGGCCAAGCTCGACGAGGTCAGCGCGCTGGCTCCGGAATATCCGGGCTGGATGCTTCCCCGCCAGGCCGCCGGCCGCCGCCCGCAGCCTTTCGAACCGAAGGCTTGAGCGGCTTAGTCGCCCCGTGAAAGACAGACGCCGCCGCTGTTATTCGCAGCGGCGGCGTTTCCATCAGATCTCGACGACGATCTTGCCGAAGGCGCCGCGATCGAGATGGTCGAAGGCGGCGGGGACTTCGGAAAATGAATAGCGATGCTCGATGACCGGCTTCAGCCCGATCCGATCTACAGCGCGGACGAAGTCTTCGAGCGCCCGGCGGTGGCCGACTGCAATGCCCTGTATAACAGGCGATTTCAGCAATAGCGGTCCGGCCGGCCCCGATATATCGAAGCCCTCGAAGACCCCGATCAGCGAGATCCGACCATTCAGGGCGACTGCCTTTAGCGACTGGCCGAGATGCGGGCCGCCGACGATTTCGAAGATATGGTCGACGCCCCGGTCATTGGTGAGCTGATAGACCTGCTCGACCCAGTCGCCGGTCTTGCGGTCTATGCCATGACGCGCGCCCAGTGCCTTTGCCTTTTCGAGCTTCTCCCGGTCACCCGAGGTGACGATGACATCTGCGCCCTGGGCCGCTGCAATCTGCAGCCCGAACATTGCGACGCCGCCGGTCCCTTGTACCAGCACTGTATCGCCGGGCTTGACCTTGCCGCGCTCCACCAGCGCGAACCAGGCCGTCAGGCCGGCGCAGGTCAGCGTGCTTGCCTCGCCATGGTCGAGGGTTTCCGGGGCGCTTACGAACCAATCGGCGGGAAAGGCGACATATTCCGAGAGAACGCCGGGATAGAAGCCGCCGAGCGTCCGGTAGGGTGGGTTTCGGGCAGAGCCGAGCGGCTTGTCGTCGATCCAGCCGGGAGCGAAGGTGGATATGACCCTGTCGCCGGAGTGGAACCGCGTTACGCCTTCGCCGACCGCCTCGACCACGCCGGACATGTCGGAAGCCGGCACGAAGGGAAATTCTATCGGCAGCCCCATTCCGGTTTCTCGGACAAGCTTGTCCCGGTAGTTGAGCGAGGCGGCCTTCACGCGCACCAGCACCTCGCCCGGAGCGGGATTGGGAACCTCGGCCTCGGTGAACTTCAACTCCGCATCGATGCCGACCGTGTCGAGCGTCCAGCGCTTCATCATTTTGGGCATGCATTTTCTCCCTGCTGATATCAAACAAGGATTTTCTTTTATCGTTGATCTGATTTCGCCAGTGGCGATAAGATTGCGGAACTTTGGTTCCTAATAGGAAACAATCGCGATGAACGATGTGATCTCAGGCATCCCGGAATTCGTGGAAGCCGTGGAGGCGGGAGGTTTTTCTGCGGCCGCCGTCCGAATGAACCTCTCCCGCTCGGCGATCGGCAAGACCATCGCCCGGCTTGAAGCGCGCCTCGGCGTCCGGCTTTTCCATCGCACGACCCGCACGCAGAGCCTGACGGACGAAGGGCACGCCTTCTATTTGCGCTGCCGCCGTGCGCTCGATGAGATCCGCTCGGGCCAGGCGATGCTGGAATCAGGCAAGAGCGAAGTCGCCGGCCGTCTTCGCATCTCCATGCCGGTACTGTTCGGGCGGCGCTGCATCTCGCCCTTGCTGATGGAGTTTGCCCGGCAGCATCCGAAACTCGAACTCGATCTTTCCTTTAGTGATCGCGTGGTCGATCTCCTCGACGAGGGCTTTGATCTCGCCATTCGCAACGGGCCATTGAAGAATAGTTCCGGTCTGCTGGCCCGCAGGCTCGCCCATCACCGCATGCTCTGTTTTGCCTCGCCCGAATATCTGGAGAGCCGCGGCACGCCGCTATCTATCGCGGATCTCGATGGCCACGATTGTTTGGCCTATGTCAGGTCGGGCGAACTGCGAACCTGGTTCTTCTCGCAGGACAACACACAGCAGGAATTCGTTCCCCCTGCGCGTCTGCGTTTCGATGATCTGGAAGCGATTGCCGATGCCGCCGTCGCCGGCATGGGGCTCGCATGGCTCACCCGCTGGCTGGTCCGCGACGATCTTCAATCCGGCGCTCTTGTACCGGTCCTGAAGGGCCTCTCCTGCATAAGCTATGAGGCTCACGCCGTCTGGCCGCGAACCCCGCATCTGCCGCTGAAGATGCGCGCGGTCATCGATATGCTGGCCGCAAGGCTGCCAGGAATGATGGAATGATACCGGAGCCAGGGCAGCGAGGAAATGCCGGAGATATCTCCGGCACTTCAAGTTGCAAAAAGCCTACTTGCCGTGCTTCTTCAGCCAGGCGTCCATTTCGGCAATTTCCGCTTCCTGCGCCTTGATGATGGCTTCCGCCATCTTTCTAAGCTCCGGATCCTTGCCATATTGCAGTTCGATCTTGGCCATGTCGATCGCGCCCTGATGATGTGGGATCATCCCGCGGACGAAATCGACATCGGGATTGCCGCTGTAGTCGATGGCCATGTCCTTGTGCATCTTGGCATTGGCCTTGGCGAAGGCTTGGCTCGACGGCCCCTGGTCTCCCGTGGGTTTACTCATGTCCATCGACATGCCTTTTCCGGACATTTTCATGCCGGACATGTCATCGGCGATCGATGGGGCTGCGAAGCCGGATGCAAGCGCAGCCGTAAGGAGAATGGACTTCAAAGACATGCGTTTTCCTTTTCGCTGTCTGACGATAATGGATCGCGGGCAGGCTATCCTGCCGCGTCGTAAATAAGATGACGTCCTCAGATAGAACGCGGAGGGGGCGCCAGCGGAACGGGGCGGTTATCGCGAAGCGGATAGGAAAGAGCCGGTGCCGGATAGGAGAAGGCGAGCGGCTTATCGCTATCGATGGTGACAAAGGGCGGCACGATCATGCAGGCGGCACAGAAGGCCACATGTGCCATATCTCCGGCGCATGGATTGCTACGATGGCCGGCGGACCCGCCATCGCCATGCATGCTCATCCCGCTCATGCCTTCCATTACCGGTGATTGGGCCATCTCGGCGCTCATCGAGACAGCGGAATCGCAGATCGGACACTCCGCTAGCGTCGGCATGGCGCCATAGAGCAGCCAGGCGATGATCACTAGGGCAATGGCGAAAGGGCGCTTCATGGCGGCAAAGATAGGTCACCGAGGACGGGAAGCCAACGGGGTTTCCGTCGTCGTTCTGCGTTAAAGCTTCGCCGCCTTGCGGAGCGCATCGTTGATGCGACCTTGCCAGCCCTTGCCGGTCGCCTTGAAGGCATCGATGACATCAGGATCGAGCCGCAGCGAAATCTGCCGCTTCGGCCTTTCCACCGCGGGCCGTCCGCGGGCGCGCCTGATGCTTTCGGCAAGCTTTGGGAAAACCTCGGCGAAAGGCCGGGCATTCTTGAAATCCTCTTCGGTCCACTCGGGGTTGTCGGATACGTCATCCCAGTCTTCTCTGGAGTAGCCGCGGCCCTCCTGAAATTCGGCAGGTGCTTCAGATCTTTTCTTTTCCATTCAGCAATCCCCTTTCTGTCTTTCTAGCCGCCAGCATGGAGATGATCGATAATCCCTCAGAGTCCAGCCTTACGAAAATCACGACAATAACGCCGTTACCAAGACGCCCGATGGCCATGAGACGTCCCATCTTCGCCGGGCGAACGACGGCCGTAAAAAAGAATTCGAGATCCAGATCGACGAAATCGAGCCCATGCTTGTCGAGATTGGCGAGGCGCTTCGGCTCATCCCATAAAATTCTCATCGGACAATACCTGAAAATAAAAGTGATACAATAAATCTTTGATTGCACCCAGGCTATTACACGCCGGATCTTGCTGCAATCACCTGATGAATAATCTGGTAGTCGCGGCTTTCCTCGCCAAGCGGCGCGACGGGCCATGTCCAGCGATCCGGCGCGAGGGGCGGCGTGATACCCAGCAGCAGATCGGCCTCCTCATGCGTCTTCCCCATCCGGTCGATGACGGCGTAGGAGATATCGGTGATCAGGCATGTCCTACAGGGAAGGGCGGCAAGGCCTTCGATGTGGGCGGCGATCAGCCTGCTTGCTCCGTCTTGCACCGTGCCCTGTGGTTCGCTTTCGATCCTGCGGACGACGCCGCGGCCGATCTGCGATAGCAGGTTCGCGGATACGACGAAATCGAGGTAGGGCACTTGTCTCAGGAATGCCAGCGGCTCCGGCGATCCGCCGGAGATCAGTTCGTCATAGCCGGACAGGTCGCGCTCGATCAGCCGGATGTTCCGATAGCCCCGCGCCTTCAGCCAGAGCCGCACGGACGCAAGATGGACGAGATCGATCAGCACGACGGTGTCGAAACTCTTCGCCAGCACGTCGATCGGCACATCGCGCAGCAATCCGGAACCGAGGACGACTGCGGTGCGCTTCTGCCTGAGGCCGGCCATCGCATCTAGAACTGCTTTCCGGCTACGCTGCTCGTGTTCCGCCCATTCCTTGCTGCAACGGCGGGCGCGCGACCATAGATTGACCGAGTAGCGAATGAAGGGACGATGCGGCTTGGTGGTGACGGGCAGGGTGGCGAGATAGACGGCTGCTTCGGCGATCATTCGATCCCTGACGACTATTGGAGGCTATTTCATTCAGTCTGATGATTCTTAGGCCGACATCAAGGGCCTTCTCCCTTGCCGCACCCCGCCCAATCCGCTAGGTAACCGCCACTGTCATAATGACCGGATCGCACCTCAAAATGAACGACAAGCAGAAGAAACCGCAAAAGCTCAAGGCCCGTCTACCGCGGGGCTTCGTAGACCGTTCGGCCGCCGATATCAGGGCCGCCAACGAAATGATCGCCAAGATCCGCGAAGTCTATGAGCATTATGGTTTCGATCCGGTCGAAACGCCGCTGTTGGAATATACCGATGCGCTCGGCAAATTCCTGCCGGATAGTGATCGTCCGAACGAGGGCGTCTTTTCGCTGCAGGATGACGACGATCAGTGGATGTCGTTGCGCTACGATCTCACGGCGCCGCTCGCCCGCCATGTCGCGGAGAATTTCAACGAGATTCAGCTACCCTATCGCACCTATCGCGCCGGCTACGTCTTCCGCAATGAGAAGCCCGGCCCCGGTCGCTTCCGCCAGTTCATGCAGTTCGATGCCGACACCGTCGGAGCGCCCGGCGTCCAGGCCGATGCCGAAATGTGCATGATGATGGCCGATACGCTGGAAGCGCTCGGCATCAAGCGCGGCGACTATGTCATCCGCGTCAACAACCGCAAGGTTCTCGACGGCGTGCTGGAAGCGATCGGCCTCGGCGGCGACGACAAGGCGGCCCAGCGGCTGAACGTGCTGCGCGCCATCGACAAGCTCGACAAATTCGGCCCGGAAGGCGTGTCTCTCCTGCTCGGCCCCGGCCGCAAGGATGAATCAGGCGATTTCACCAAGGGCGCTGGCCTCGACGCGGAGCAGATCCAGAAGGTTCTCTTCTTCGTCGGTATCAAGGACTATGCGGAAAGTGCTGCGCAACTCGCCGACCTCGTGGCCGGAACGTCGCAGGGTGTCGAAGGCGTCGAGGAGCTGAATTTCATCGGCAGCCTCGTTGCCGGTGCCGGCTACAACTCCGACCGCATCAAGATCGATCCGTCAGTCGTTCGCGGCCTCGAATATTACACCGGTCCGGTCTACGAAGCGGAACTGACCTTCGACGTGACAAACGAGAAGGGCGAAAAGGTCGTCTTCGGCTCCGTCGGTGGCGGCGGACGTTACGACGGTCTCGTCTCGCGCTTCATGGGCCAGCCGGTTCCTGCAACGGGCTTTTCGATCGGCGTCTCGCGCCTGATGACGGCGCTGAAGAACCTCGGCAAGCTCGGCCAGAACGATGTCATCGAACCCGTTCTCGTCACTGTGATGGACGGCGATGTCGAGGCTATGGGCCGCTACCAGCGGATGACGCAGGAACTGCGCGCATCAGGCATTCGCGCCGAGATGTACCAGGGCAACTGGAAGAAATTCGGCAACCAGCTGAAATATGCCGACCGCCGCAGCTGCCCGATCGCCATCATCCAGGGCGGCGACGAGCGGGCCGAAGGCGTGATCCAGATCAAGGACCTGATCGAGGGCAAGCGCCTCTCCGGCGAGATCGAGGACAACGCGACATGGCGCGAGGCGCGTGTCGCGCAGGAGACGGTTCCGGAGGCAGCGCTCGTGGCCAAGGTCAGGGAGATTCTGGCGGCACAGGCGGAAGACAGGCGCCGAGCCGCGGACGGTAAGTAAGGCCATGGGCATCGTCGCACTTGATCATGTGCAGCTGGCGATGCCGGCGGGGCAAGAAGACAAGGCTCGGGAATTTTACCAGGATATTCTCGGTATTCCCGAGCGTGTGAAGCCTGCCAATCTCGCCGCCAGAGGCGGCTGTTGGTTCGAGGCGGGCCATGTCCGCGTTCATCTGGGCGTAGACCCCGAATTCAAGCCTGCGGGCAAGGCGCATCCGGCATTTTTGGTCGATGATCTCTCTGCGCTGAGGAAAAGACTTGAAGCAGCGGTCTGCCGTGTGGTTGAGGATGAGCCCTGGGAAGGGTATGAGCGGTGTTACACCTACGACCCTTTCGGAAACCGCATCGAACTGATGCAGCCGGTTGAACCGTGAAGAAAAGTATCGCTCCATGCCTTTGATCGGCCTACCTGATTTTGCCGAAGACCTGTTGACGGAGTTCACGAGCCGCAAGACGACGCGGGCCGAAACGCCGGTCATCCAGCCGGCGGAACCCTTTCTCGACATGGCCGGCGAAGACCTGCGCCGCCGCATCTTCATGACCGAAAGCGAGACGGGCGCGAGCCTCTGCCTGCGCCCGGAATTCACCATTCCCGTTTGCCTGCGCCACATCGAGACCGCGACGGGCACGCCGAAGCGCTACTCCTATTTGGGCGAAGTCTTCCGCCAGCGCCGCGACGGTTCGAATGAATTCTATCAGGCCGGTATCGAAGATCTCGGTGATAAGGACATGGCAAGCGCTGACGCCCGCGCCATCGGCGATGCGGTCGGCATCCTCAATCGGCTGCTGCCGGGCAAGGCATTGAGGGTCGTTCTCGGCGATCAGGCCGTGTTCGAGGCGGTCGTGCAGGCGCTCGGCCTGCCCTCGGGCTGGCAGAAGCGGCTCGTACACGCCTTCGGCAACATGGTGCAGCTCGAAGCGCTGCTGGCGCGGCTTTCAAGCCCGCAGCCGGTGACGGGGCTTAACCCGCGAATTCTGGAACTGGTTGCGCTCGGAGATGAGCCGGCGCTGGTCGCCCACATTGCCGAGACGATGCAGGCGACGGGCTACGCCAGCAATGTCAGCCGCTCGCCGCAGGATATCGCGCGCCGGCTGCGCGAAAAGCTCGTCCTCTCCTCGACAAGGATGGACGACGCATCCTTCGGCATCCTTCAGGAATTCCTGTCGCTGAGCGTCCCGCTGGACGACGCGGCCTCGGCGCTGGCAGGCTTTGCCGATGCTGCCGGCTTGAAGTTGGGGCCGGCGCTTGAACGCTTCGATGCGCGTGTCGCAGCCCTTGCCAATAGCGGCATTGACACCGCATCGATCGAATATCGCGCCGCCTTCGGCCGCCCCCTGGATTACTATACGGGCTTGGTCTTCGAGGTCACGGCTGATGAGACCGCGCCCGTGCTTGCGGGCGGCGGCCGCTTCGACCGGTTGCTGACGCTGCTTGGTGCCAAGGATCACATTCCCGCCGTCGGCTTTTCGCTCTGGCTCGACAGGATCGAAGAGGAGAGGGTGGCATGACAATCACCATCGCATTGCCCTCCAAGGGTCGGATGAAGGAAGACGCTTCCGCAATCTTCGAGCGAGCCGGAATGAAGATCTCCGCGGTCGGCAATGATCGCTCCTATCGCGGCCGGGTCGAAGGCTGGGAGGATGTCGAGATCGCCTTTCTGTCGGCGTCGGAAATCTCTCGCGAGATCGGCAGCGGCTCGATCGATTTCGGCGTGACCGGCGAAGACCTGATCCGCGAAGGCCTGGCGGAGGCCGACCGGCGCGTCGAATTCTGTGCGCCCCTCGGCTTCGGCAAGGCCGATGTCGTTGTTGCCGTGCCGGAAATCTGGCTCGACGTCGACAGCATGGCCGACCTTAATGATGTGGCCGCCGATTTTCGTGCCCGCCGTGGCCACCGCCTGACGATCGCCACCAAATACTGGCGGCTGACGCAGCAGTTCTTCTCCAGCCAGCACGGCATTCAGCTCTATCGTATCGTCGAAAGCCTGGGCGCCACGGAAGGCGCACCCGCCTCCGGCTCGGCCGATATCATCGTCGACATTACTTCGACCGGATCCACACTGAAGGCAAACCATCTGAAGGTCCTGTCCGATGGCGTGATCCTGCGCTCGCAGGCCTGCCTCGTCAGGGCGCGCAAGGATGCACACGAAGGCAATCCGACCGTTTCACGCATCATCGAAGCCGTGAATATGGCTCTCTGATCAACTATCGCAGAATACAAAAATGCCCGCCGTTTGTGACGGCGGGCAGGGATGCTTGGGAGGCTATTCGTCAAGTAATTAGGCGTGAGCGACCTGGGCACCGCGACGTGCGTCCAGCGAGTAGGCGCCTGCACCGTTGGTGGCGAGCATGATGTAGGCGCCGGCGAGCGTGATGTTCTTCAGGAAGTTCACGAAGTTCAGGCCGTTGATCCAGCCGTTTGCCATTGCCGGGAAGTCCGGAACGTTGACGGTCGGCAGATGGAAGACGACGCCGGTGAAAACACAGAAGGCAGCAAGCAGCCAGCCGACGATACGAACCTGGAAGCCGACGAGAACGCAAAGGCCGGTTACAAGTTCGAAGAGGCCGGCGACATAGGTCAGCAACGTGGCGGCGGGGATACCTGCGCCAGCAACCATGCCCGCGGTGGCGGACGGATCGCTGAGCTTGCCGAAACCGGTATAGATGAACATGAAGGCGAGCAGGATGCGCGCCACGAGTATGACTGTGTTGTTGACGTTGGACATGGAACTCTCCGCTGATGGGTTGATTGCCGGTCGGGCAATTTCTGGAGTGGAATATCCGTTGTTTCAGGAGAGTTGAAAAGATAAACAACCACAGACACTTTGTTCACAAAAAGAGAACGACCTTCAGCCAAAGCGCTCTTTTCATGTCCGTCGCATCCTTTATGGTGCTCGCGGCGTTTTGCTAAACCATTCCATACAAACCGATAAGTGAGACCCCATGGCAGATCTATCCTCTTTTCCGATCACCAAGCGCTGGCCGGCCAGCAATCCCGACATCATCCAGCTCTATTCGCTGCCGACGCCCAACGGCGTGAAAATCTCGATCGCCCTTGAAGAAATGGGCCTTCCCTATGAGGCGCACACCATCTCTTTCGGCACAAATGACCAGAAGAGCCCGGAATTCATTTCGCTCAATCCGAACGGTCGTATCCCGGCGATCATCGATCCCCATGGTCCCGGCGACAATCCGATCGGTCTGTTCGAGTCTGGCGCCATCCTCCTCTATCTGGCTGAAAAGACAGGCAAGCTGATCCCGGCCGATGCCGCTCGCCGCTACGAAGTCATCCAGTGGGTGTTCTTCCAGATGGGAGGCATCGGCCCGATGTTCGGCCAGTTCGGCCACTTCTTCAAATTCGCTGCCGACAAGGTCGCCAACAATTCCTATCCGGTAGAACGCTATCGCGACGAGGCAAAGCGCCTGCTGGGCATACTGGAAGCGCGTCTGGAAGGCCGGCAGTGGATCATGGGCGACAAATATACCATCGCCGACATCGCAAGCTTCCCCTGGGTTCGTGGCGTCGACATTTTCTACGGCGGCAGAGAGGTATTGGAACTCGCAAGCTTCCCGCGAGTCATGGACTGGGTTGCGCGCGCAGCGGCACGCCCTGCAAGCGAAAAGGGATTGAATACGCCGAAGCGTCCATCCTAAGGCCCGCGTCCTCTTAAAACTAAAAAGCCGGCCATTTGGGCCGGCTTTGCAAAGAGATCCGCTAATCCTGCGTCTATTGCCTTGCGGAGAGCTGGCTGCCCGGCTCCAGCTTGAAGCGCGGGAACATGAAGACGCCGACCATGCTGCCGGTATATTTTTCCTCCGTTCCGATCGATTCCCCGATGCAGAACACCGGCTGGCGATGACCGCTGGCGGCAAGGACCGTGGTGGAAAAGCAGAAGGACGAGGATGACGTTGCTGCCTGCTCGAACAGTTCGAGTATATGGGCACGGTCATGGGCTTCGTAGCAGCGCATCAGGCTTAGGAGGCCGCACTCGGAAGAGGTGAGGCCATGCATCACGGCGCTCCAGCTCCCGAGTCTGATGACACCGTTCGCAAGGTCTCCGACCCAGCCTTCCGACACGCAGAATTGCGACAGGAGATCGTATTCAGAAGTCTGTGCCTCCGGCAAACCGGAAAGAAAAGGTGTGGCAAGATTGGCTTTGGCAATCTTAAACAAGATGTTCCCCAGATCAGGCGGGACTTCTCCACAGCCGCGCATTGTAACCAAATTGCATTTCGATATCAGAATGCTGCGACGGTGACCGTATAGCGCCGTCGCGGGTAGCGTAATGGAGCAGTAAAGCCCGACTGAAATTCACCCGGCGACATCATGGACGCCTTGGAAATATCAGAACAAGCCACGTCGCTGCAGATAACATTGCATGTACAGTTTTCGCGCGCAAGTTTCAATTTTATTTGATTGCGCGCCGTACGTGTCGATTTGAGGAGGATTGATGAGCAACCCCAGCAAACCCCTTTAAATCGCTGGGGATGGACTTATAGAATGTTTTAAGAAAACGGCAATGGGGCTTTCGCCGCAAAGACAATTGTTTTGCGATCAATTCATCAAAAAGTTGTCATACTTTAGCCGGGGTGCATTAAATCCACGGGTAAATCATTTGATGCAAGAATAAAGAGATAATAGGCCGAAGACAACAGGAAATTGTTTTTGGTTGTGTATGATAGACGCAAAAAGGGCGGCCCGAGAGCCGCCCTTCGTCAATGCCTGATTGGCAAAGGCATCTGAGTAATAGGCCTTCAGCCTATCACATCATGTCCATGCCGCCCATGCCGCCCATGCCGCCCGGCATGCCAGCAGGGGCATCCTTCTTCGGCAGTTCGGCGATCATGGCTTCGGTGGTGATCAGCAGCGAAGCAACCGAAGCTGCGTTCTGCAGAGCCGTGCGAACAACCTTGACCGGGTCGACGATACCCATGGCGATCATGTCGCCATATTCAGACGTCTGAGCGTTGTAGCCGTAGTTGTCTTCGTTCTTGTCGAGAATCTTGCCGACAACGATCGAAGCTTCGTCACCAGCGTTTTCAGCGATCTGGCGAACCAGCGACTGAAGCGCCTTGCGAACGATGTTTACGCCGGCTTCCTGGTCCTGGTTCTCACCCTTTGCGGTGATCTTCGTGGACGAACGAAGCAGGGCAACGCCGCCGCCCGGTACGATGCCTTCCTGAACAGCAGCGCGCGTTGCGTTCAGAGCGTCGTCGATGCGGTCCTTCTTTTCCTTGACTTCGACTTCCGTCGAGCCGCCGACGCGGATGACGGCGACGCCACCAGCGAGCTTGGCAAGGCGTTCCTGCAGCTTTTCGCGGTCATAATCGGAAGAGGTTTCTTCGATCTGAGCCTTGATCTGGGCAACGCGGCCTTCGATGTCGGACTTGGCGCCAGCGCCGTCGACGATCGTGGTGTTTTCCTTGGAGATCGAAACCTTCTTCGAACGGCCGAGCATGTCGAGCGTTACGGATTCGAGCTTGATGCCGAGGTCTTCGGAGATGACAGTGCCGCCCGTGAGGATAGCGATGTCTTCGAGCATGGCCTTGCGGCGGTCGCCGAAGCCAGGAGCCTTAACAGCAGCGATCTTCAGGCCACCGCGCAGCTTGTTGACGACGAGCGTAGCAAGAGCTTCGCCCTCGACGTCTTCAGCGATGATGAGGAGCGGCTTGCCGGTCTGAACGACAGCTTCGAGAACCGGCAGCATAGCCTGGAGGTTCGAGAGCTTCTTCTCGTGCAGGAGGATGAACGCGTCTTCGAGGTCGGCGATCATCTTTTCCGGGTTGGTGACGAAGTAGGGGCTCAGGTAGCCGCGGTCGAACTGCATGCCTTCGACGACTTCGAGTTCGGTTTCAGCGGTCTTGGCTTCTTCGACGGTGATAACACCTTCGTTGCCGACCTTCTGCATAGCTTCAGCAATGTCGAGGCCGACCTGCTTTTCGCCGTTTGCGGAGATCGTGCCGACCTGTGCGACTTCTTCCGAAGTGTTGATCTTCTTGGCCTTGGCCTGGAGATCCTTGACGACTTCAGCAACAGCGAGGTCGATACCGCGCTTCAGGTCCATCGGGTTCATGCCGGCTGCAACAGCCTTGCCGCCTTCGCGAACGATCGCCTGGGCGAGAACGGTTGCAGTCGTGGTGCCGTCGCCGGCAATGTCGTTGGTCTTCGAAGCCACTTCGCGGACCATCTGGGCGCCCATGTTTTCGAACTTGTCGTCAAGTTCGATTTCCTTGGCGACCGAAACGCCGTCCTTGGTGATGCGCGGAGCGCCGAAGGACTTGTCGATGATGACGTTACGACCCTTCGGGCCGAGCGTTACCTTCACTGCGTCAGCGAGAATGTCGACGCCCTTGAGCATCTTTTCGCGCGCGGTGCGGCCAAACTTGATTTCTTTAGCTGCCATGATTGAAACTCCTGAATTCGAGTTGTCCGGGCTTTGGGCCCGTGGCTAAATCGGAAAGGGACGACGGCTGATCAGCCGATGATGCCCATGATGTCGGCTTCCTTCATGATGAGAAGGTCTTCGCCGTTGATCTTGACTTCGGTGCCCGACCACTTGCCGAACAGAACGCGGTCGCCAGCCTTGACGTCGAGTGCGACAACCTTGCCGGAATCGTCACGAGCGCCGGAACCGACGGCGACGATTTCGCCTTCCTGCGGCTTTTCCTTGGCGGTGTCAGGAATGATGATGCCACCCTTGGTCTTTTCTTCGGACTCAACGCGGCGAACAACGACGCGATCGTGAAGGGGGCGGAAGTTGGTGCTTGCCATTGTCTAATCCCTCGATCAAATGACATCAGCGGATCGGCTTGATCCGCACGGAACTGATGCTAGCACTCTGTCTCGGCGAGTGCTAGCAGGGGTCATTTAGGGACGGCTTGGAATTGAGTCAAGAAGACCTATCGCGAAATTTTGTGCCGGAATTATGAAAATCAGCGCAACTTAGTTTTGTTTCTCGAACGTTCCGAAAAATAGCGGCCTCGTTCGACCCGCCTGCTGCGCTGCCACCATTTATACTGCAATGCAAAAACCTTGGCGCCGCCCTTGTATTCTGGCGGCGGTTTTGCGACATGACCGCTTATCCTCATCAAGCGGCACGGGATCGGCATGGGAAAGCGCATCGAAAGCTTCAGCGAGATCAGCAACCATTATGATGTCGTGCTCAGCGATGTCTGGGGTGTCGTCCATAACGGCGTCTCCGCCTATAAAGAAGCATCCGTCGCACTCGAGGCGGCGCGGGACCGTGGCCTCACCGTCGTCCTTATCACGAATTCGCCGCGGATCGGCTGGCAGGTGGTCGAGCAGCTACGGCACCTCGGCGTGCCCGACAGCGCCTATGACCGCATCGTCACGTCAGGAGACGTTACTCGCGCATTGATCGCCAAGGGACCGAAAAAGGTCTTTCTGCTCGGCCCAAATCGAGACACGCCGCTGTTGGACGGTCTGGGTGTCGAACGGGTAGGGGCAGATGAAGCCGAATCCATCGTCTGCACCGGCTTTTTCGACGACGAAACGGAGACGCCGGACGATTACAGCGACATGCTGGCCGCCTTCCGCGCCCGCAATGTACCCCTGATCTGCGCCAATCCCGATCTTGTCGTCGAGCGCGGTCATCGCATGATCCCCTGTGCCGGTGCAATGGCGGCTGCCTATGCGCGGATCGGCGGCGAAACGCTGGTCGCCGGCAAGCCGCATGAGCCGATCTACGAAGCGACGATCGCGGCTGCCCGCGACGCACGCGGCGAATTTCCACTGGAGCGCGTTTTGGCAATCGGCGACGGCATGCCGACCGATGTGCGCGGCGCGCTCGATTACGGCTTGGATTTGCTCTACATCAGCCATGGCATCCATGCGCGTGAATATATGGTCGAGGGCAAGACCGACGAAGCCGCTCTCGGCGCCTTCCTTGCCCGCGAGCAGGCCTCGCCGAAATACTGGATGCCGCGCTTGGTCTGATCCCCAGGCCTGATCCGAGGAGTGCCGATGACCGTTTTCCACCGCAACGAGACCCGTGATCCGCTACCCGAAGGTCTGAAGGGAGGCGTCGTTGCCATCGGCAATTTCGACGGCGTCCATCGCGGTCATCAATCCGTGCTCAATCGTGCGCTGGAGATTGCGGAAAGTCGCGGCGTCCCGGCGCTGGTGCTAACCTTCGAACCGCATCCGCGCACCGTTTTCAGGCCCGATCAGCCTGTCTTCCGGCTGACGCCGGCGCCCTTGAAGGCCCGCATCCTGGAAGCGATGGGCTTCCGCGCCGTTATCGAATACCCTTTCGATCGCGCGTTTTCGCAGCGCTCGGCCGATGAGTTCGTGCATTCGATCCTGATCGACTGGCTCGGTGCATCGGAAGTCGTCACCGGTTTCGATTTCCATTTCGGCCACGGCCGCGAGGGCGGACCGGCCTTCCTGATGAATGCCGGCAGCCACAATGGCTTCGGCGTTACCCTAATCGACGCCTTTCGCGACGAGAATGCCGAAGTCGTCTCGTCGAGCCGTATCCGGAGCCTGCTTGCCGAAGGCGATGTCGCCGAGGTGGCAGGCCTGCTCGGCTATCGCTATACGGTCGAGGCAGAGGTGATCGGCGGCGAAAAGCTCGGCCGTTCGCTCGGCTTTCCGACCGCCAACATGCAGCTTCCGTCGGAAGCTGAATTGAAATCCGGCATCTATGCCGTCCGTTTCCGTACCGCCGACGGCAAAATGCATGATGCCGTCGCAAGCTACGGTCGCCGCCCGACGGTGACCGAGAACGGCGCTCCGTTGCTCGAAACCTATGTCTTCGATTTCAGCGGCGATCTCTACGGCCAGGTCTGTTCCGTCTCCTTCTTCGCCTATCTCAGGCCGGAGCTGAAATTCGATGGCCTCGATCCGCTTGTCGCGCAGATCAAGCGGGATGAGGAGGAGGCAAGGGCGGTGCTGTCAGGCGTCACACCTCTCAGCGAACTCGATCGTATTCTCTGCGCCTGACGCGGCGCTTGCAGGTGACGCGGCGCTCACAGGAATTGTGGAGATTTCAAGGCAAAAGTGCTTGCGCTCAAATGCTCAGGCACTATTCCTAATATTAGGGCTGCGAGGGATTCGGAGCGGCCCATAAAGGCGTGGTGGGGGCTGCGCAAAATCTCCGAAAGGCGTCGAAAATCATGGACAAACGTTTTGGAACAGCGGCCTGCTGGCTGCTCATCATTCCCTATATCGGCCTTCTCTGGGTTCCCTTTTACAACAGTCACGATCCGGTGCTGTGGGGCTTCCCGTTCTTCTATTGGTACCAGCTCCTCTGGGTTCCCATCACCTCTTTCCTGATCTGGATCGCCTATCGGAGCATGCGCAATGACGACTGACATCAATGGCACGGCGCTTGCCGTCTTCATCTTCTTCTTCCTGCTCGTCACCGTCATGGGCTTCATCGCGGCCCACTGGCGCAAGCCCGAAACGCTCGCTCATATCGATGAATGGGGCCTCGGTGGCCGCAGCTTCGGCACCTGGATCACCTGGTTCCTCGTCGGCGGCGACTTCTATACGGCCTATACCGTGATCGCTGTGCCTGCGCTCGTCTATACCGTCGGAGCCTATGGCTTCTTCGCGCTGCCCTATACGATCGTCGTCTATCCCTTCGTCTTCATGGTCATGCCGGTGCTCTGGAAGCGGGCTTCGGATTTCGGTTATGTGACCGCCGGCGACGTCGTTCATGGCCAATACGGTTCGCGCGGCCTTGAGCTCGCCGTCGCCATCACAGGCGTCATCGCCACCATGCCCTATATCGCGCTTCAGCTCGTCGGCATGGCTGCCGTTCTCAAGGCATTGGGCCTGCAGGGGGAATTGCCGCTGGCGATCGCCTTCATCGTCCTTGCGCTCTATACATATTCGGCAGGCCTGCGCGCGCCGGCGCTGATCGCCTTCGTCAAGGATATCATGATCTATATCGTGGTGCTTACGGCGGTCGCCGCAATCCCGATTAAGCTGGGCGGTTATGCCAACGTCTTTGCCGCTGCGGACGCGGCCTTCCAGGCGAAGGGATCGGGCAGCATCCTGCTCGGTAGCAACCAGTACGTGGCCTATGCATCGCTGGCGCTTGGCTCGGCACTTGCCGCCTTCATGTATCCGCACACGCTGACCGGCATCTTCGCCTCCAACAGCGGCAATACCATCCGCAAGAATGCGATACTTCTGCCGGCCTACACGCTGCTGCTCGGTCTTCTGGCGCTCCTGGGTTACATGGGCCACGCCGCCCATCTGACGCTCGAAAGCCCGAACGACGTCGTGCCGCAGCTTTTCAAGACGCTCTTCCCGAGCTGGTTTGCGGGCTTTGCCTTCGCCGCGATCGCAATCGGCGCGCTGGTGCCGGCCGCCGTCATGTCGATCGGGGCGGCCAATCTCTTCACCCGCAATTTCTGGAAGGCCTATGTCAATCCTGATGTCAGCCATGCCGGCGAGGCGAAGGTGGCCAAGGTAACGTCGCTGATCGTCAAGATCGGCGCGCTCCTCGTCATCCTCTTCCTGCCGACGCAGTTCGCCCTCGACCTGCAGTTGCTCGGCGGCATCTGGATCCTCCAGACCTTGCCGGCGCTGGTCTTCGGCCTGTTCACCAACTGGTTCCGCGCGCCAGGCCTGCTGGTCGGTTGGTTCGTCGGCTTCTTCGGCGGCACCTACCTGGTCTGGATCAACGGCCTGAAACCGCTGCAGGCGATCAGCCTCGGCGGCGCGCCTTTCACCGTCTATATCGGCCTTTTGGCGTTGGTGGCCAATATCATCGTTGCCGTGGTGATCAACGTGCTGACGCCGGCAAGGGTGGCCGCTAGGGCGTAATCTCGAAATCTCTATTGCAAAGACAGGGCCGCGGGCGGAAACGCCCGCGGCCCTGTCTTTGAGGTAGCGGCGAATCTCCTCTTCCTTTTCCTCCAAAAACGCCGTAATAACCGCCAGCGATGACCCAATTTCGGCTGTCCATAGCAATGCGAATTATTGGCCCGGCCTTCCGCGTGCAGTGATCTGCCGGAAGGTCCGGGTTCTTGGCGCTTGTTCAGAGCGCCGTTACGCCACAAAAATCCCAAACGAGACGCGCCTGTTTGAAGGCTGCAGCAAACGATTGTCAGGACAATGACCGACACCGCCGAAAAGATTGATTATTCGAAAACCCTTTATCTGCCCGAGACCGATTTTCCGATGCGAGCAGGCCTGCCGCAGAAGGAGCCCGAAACGGTTGCGCGCTGGCAGCAGATGGACCTCTACAAGAAGCTGCGCGCCTCCGCCGCCGGCCGCGAAAAATTCGTACTGCACGACGGCCCGCCCTATGCCAACGGCAACATCCATATCGGCCACGCGCTGAACAAGATCCTGAAAGACGTCATCACCCGCTCGTTCCAGATGCGCGGATATGACTCGAACTATGTTCCCGGCTGGGACTGCCACGGCCTGCCGATCGAATGGAAGATCGAGGAAGAGAACTACCGCTCCAAGGGCAAGGCGAAGCCGGACCTGACGCAGCCCGATGCGATGATCGAATTCCGCAAGGAATGTCGCGCCTATGCCGAAAAATGGATCAAGATCCAGGGCGACGAGTTCAAGCGCCTCGGCATCATCGGCGATTTCGACAATCCGTACCTCACGATGAACTTCCATGCCGAAAGCCGCATCGCCGGCGAACTCCTGAAGATCGCCATGAGCGGTCAGCTCTATCGCGGCTCCAAGCCGATCATGTGGTCGGTCGTCGAGCGCACAGCGCTGGCGGAAGCCGAGGTCGAGTATCATGATTATGAGAGCGACACGATCTGGGTGAAGTTCCCGGTAAAAGTTGTCAGCGATGTCAGCTTTCCGGAGGGGGCGGAGGCCGCGGAAGCACATCTCATGTCCGTGGCTTCGATCTTCAATCCTCCAGCGTCTGTTGTCATATGGACGACAACTCCATGGACAATCCCCGGCAACAGGGCGATCGCTTATTCGCCTAAGGTTTCTTATGGCCTCTACGAAGTCATTGCAGCAGAGAATGACTTTGGACCGCGTCCAGGTGAGCGACTAATCTTTGCAGACAATCTGGCAGAAGAGAGCTTTGCTAAAGCAAAACTGCAATATCGTCGGATCGATGATGTTCCCACGAGAGCGCTTGCCTCGATCACGTGTGACCACCCCCTCAAGGGCCTCGGCGGCGGCTACGAATACGCTGTCCCTCTCCTCGCCGGTGATCACGTCACCGACGATGCCGGTACCGGTTTTGTCCACACCGCTCCCAGCCACGGCCGCGAAGACTTCGAGGCCTGGATGGATCATGCGCGCGAGCTCGAAGCCCGCGGCATCGACACCAAGATCCCGTTCCCGGTCGACGATTCCGGCACCTATACCGCCGATGCTCCCGGCTTCGAGGGTGCCCGGGTCATGGATGATAGCGGCAAGAAGGGTGATGCCAATGATCGCGTCATCAAGGCGCTGATCGAGCGCAACATGCTGTTTGCCCGCGGCCGCCTGAAGCATTCCTATCCGCATAGCTGGCGCTCGAAGAAGCCGATCATCTTCCGCAACACGCCGCAATGGTTCGTCTACATGGACAAGGACCTTGCCGATGGCACGACGCTGCGCAGCCGCGCGCTGAAGGCGATCGACGATACGCGCTTTGTTCCCGCCGCCGGCCAGAACCGCCTGCGCGCGATGATCGAGCAGCGGCCGGATTGGGTTCTGTCGCGTCAGCGCGCCTGGGGCGTGCCGATCTGTGTCTTCGTCAACGAAGAAGGCGAGGTCCTGAAGGATCAGGCTGTCAACCGGCGCATCCTCGATGCCTTCGACGCCGAAGGTGCGGACGCCTGGTTCGCGGAAGGCGCCAAGGAGCGCTTCCTCGGAAACGAACATGATCCGGTGAACTGGACACAGGTCATGGACATCCTCGACGTCTGGTTCGACTCTGGCTCGACGCACACTTTCACGCTGGAGGATCGCCCCGACCTGAAATGGCCGGCCGACGTCTATCTCGAAGGCTCCGACCAGCATCGCGGCTGGTTCCATTCATCGCTGCTCGAATCCGCCGCCACCCGCGGCCGCGCGCCCTATGACACGGTCGTCACCCATGGCTTCACCATGGATGAAAAGGGCCAGAAGATGTCCAAGTCGCTCGGCAACGTCGTGGCGCCGCAGGACGTCATGAAGGATGCTGGTGCCGATATCCTGCGTCTCTGGGTCATGACCACGGACTATTGGGAAGACCAGCGTCTCGGCAAGACAATCATCCAGACCAACGTCGATGCCTATCGCAAGCTGCGCAACACCATCCGCTGGATGCTCGGCACTCTGGCGCATGACAAGGGCGAGGTCATCGCGCTTGCCGATCTGCCGGAGCTGGAACAGCTGATGCTGCATCGCCTGGCCGAACTCGACAAGGTCGTGCGCGAAGGCTACGACGCCTTCGAATTCAAGAAGATCGCCCGTGCGCTCATCGATTTCTCGAATATCGAGCTTTCGGCCTTCTACTTCGATATCCGCAAAGATGCGCTCTATTGCGACGCGCCCTCCAGCCTGCGCCGCCGTGCAAGCCTGCATGTCATCCGCACCATCTTCGAATGCATGGTGACCTGGCTTGCGCCGATGCTGCCCTTCACGACAGAAGAGGCGTGGCTCTCGCGCAATCCTTCGGCAGTCTCGATCCATCTCGAGCAGTTCCCGACCATTCCGGCGGAATGGAAGAACGAGGCGCTGGTCGAGAAGTGGAAGAATATCCGTGCGGTTCGCTCGGTTGTGACCGGCGCGCTCGAAATCGAACGCAAGGACAAGCGCATCGGCTCGTCGCTTGAGGCCGCCCCGGTCGTGCATGTGACGGATCCGGAGTTGCTGAAGGCGCTTGAGGGCGAGGATCTCGCGGAGATCTGCATCACCTCGGATATCTCGCTCCTATCGGACGAAGGCCCGGCTGACGCCTTCCGTCTTTCGGAGGTTGCGGGCGTCAGCGTGGAGCCGAAACTGGCAGAGGGCACAAAGTGCGCCCGCTCCTGGCGCATCACCAGGGATGTCGGCTCCGACCCCGCTTATCCCGAGGTGTCTGCACGCGACGCTGCCGCATTGCGTGAACTTGCAGCCTTGCAGTGAAGAAAGTTACCGGATGAATTGCGTTTGCGCAGTTCATCCGGTAAAAGCTGCCTGAAAATGGCCCGATTTTTCCGCCACTGAGCGCAAGGATCGTGGCGGGCAATGAATGCACCGGCGCGGCTGGGAAGGGTTTTCATGATTGCGATGCACAGGGTTCGCGTAGGCGTCTGCTTTGCGGCACTTTTGGCTGGATGCGGGATGATGTCCGGCTGCATGAGCAGCCCGACATATGGTACCGGCAAGACGGCCAACGAACAGCTCTTCGATGACCTCAGCGACATCGCGTCCATTTCGGCTGTGGCGCCGAAGGACAAGGGCGTAAAATACCCCAACCGTCCAGGCCTTGTCGTTCCCGCGGAAAACAATCGCCAACAGCTGGCGCAGCCCGAGCAGTCGCTTGCCAGCAAGGACAATCCGCAATGGCTGGAATCGCCGGAAGATACCCGCAAGCGTCTGATCGATGACGCCGAGGCGAACAAGAACAATCCCAACTATCGCTCGCCGCTGGCGAAAGCCGACAGCGCCAGCGCCCGGATGACCGAAACCCAGCAGACGGCCGCCTATCGCGCCGCTCGCCAGGACCAGGACGGCACCTATATCGACCAGCGCCGCTATCTGATCGATCCGCCGCAGCAATATCGCCAGGTTTCCGATCCGGCAGCCCTCAGCGATCTCGGCACGCCGGAATCGAAGAAGGAAAAGAAGCGTAAGAAGGATGCCGAAGCCGCGCAGGGCAAGGCCACCTGGTGGAACCCCTTCGACAGCAATTGATGATCGAACGGCTCGGTCAACCGGGCCGTTGCATCTGCGGCCAGGCAAATCTCCGGCCTTAATTCGTGTCCCGCTTTTCCGCGAAAAATTGCTTCAATATCTGCCCGGCCTCTTGCTCCGCTAATCCGGAATATACTTCTGGCGCGTGATGGCAGGTTGGTTGCGCATAGAAGCGCACGCCGTTATCGACCGCACCACCCTTGGGATCCTCGGCGCCGTAATAGAGGCGACGGATCCGCGCGAAGGAAATTGCCGCCGCGCACATGGTGCAAGGTTCCAGCGTGACGTAGAGATCGGCGCCGACGAGCCGCTCCTGATCCAGCGCTTCGCAGGCCATGCGGATGGCCGCAATCTCGGCATGGGCGGTGATGTCGCGAAGCTCGCGCGTGCGGTTGCCGGCCTTGCCGACCACTTGGTTGTCGAGCACGACGACGGCGCCGATCGGCACCTCGCCCCTTTCCCCGGCGGCGGTGGCTTCGGCAAGCGCAAGCTCCATAAAGTGATTTGTCTTCACCATTCAGGTTTTTTCCACTTAACCGCAGCGGCGTGACCTGATAGGACACGCGAAAGGCCATTTGGGTCTAAAAATTCAGGCAAACAGCAAATGACAGTCAATGACAAGCCCAAGCGGCCTGGGTCCAAGCCCGTTTTTCGCGACAAGCAGACGAAGCCGGCTGCCAAACGCGGCGATGACAAGCCGGTGAAGACGGCCTCGGCAAAGGTCGCTGCGGTGGCAACCGAAGGCGGCGAAAAGGCCGAGCGCATTTCCAAGGTGATGGCCCGCGCCGGTGTCGCCTCGCGCCGCGACATCGAGCGCATGATCATGGAAGGCCGTGTCAGGCTGAACGGCGTGCTGCTCGACAGCCCCGTCGTCAACGTGACGCTGACCGACAAGATCGAAGTGGACGGAATGCCGATCCGCGGCATCGAGCGCACCCGGCTTTGGGTCTATCACAAGCCGTCCGGCCTCGTGACCACCAATTCCGATCCGGAAGGCCGCCCGACCGTCTTCGACAACCTGCCGGAAGAGCTGCCGCGCGTCATGTCGATCGGCCGCCTCGACATCAACACCGAAGGCTTGCTGCTGCTTACCAACGACGGCGGCCTTGCCCGCGTCCTCGAGCTGCCGACGACGGGCTGGCTGCGCCGCTACCGCGTGCGCGCCCATGGCGAGATCGATCAGGAAGCGCTCGACAAGCTGAAGGAAGGCATTGCCGTCGACGGCGTGCTCTACGGCTCGATCGACGCGACGCTCGATCGCACCCAGGGCTCCAACGTCTGGATCACGATGGGTCTGCGCGAAGGCAAGAACCGCGAAATCAAGAACGTGCTCGGCGCGCTCGGCCTCGACGTCAACCGCCTGATCCGCATCTCCTACGGCCCCTTCCAGCTCGGCGACCTGCCGGAGGGCGAGGTCGTCGAGGTGCGCGGACGCACGCTGCGCGACCAGCTCGGCCCGCGCCTCGTCGAAGACGCCAAGGCGAATTTCGACGCGCCGATCTATAATGCGCCTGCCGTCACTTCGGCCGATGACGAAGAAGAAGACGACAAGCCGCAGCGCAGCGTATCGAAGGGTGATCGCGCCAAGGACGATCAGCGCTCCTGGGGCGAGGGCCAGCGCGAGCAGCGCCCGCGCCGCGAAAAGCCGGCCGACAAGCGCGAGCGCGCCTTGAGCCGCCTCGATACGAAGCGTGACGATCACCGCGACGACGATCGTCCGAAGCGCCCGGCGCTCGGCTCGCGCCGCAACGCCAATGTCTGGATGGCGCCCGGCGCCCGCCCGCTCGGCGAAAAGGCGGCCCAGAAAGCAGCAAAGAATGCCAAGACCGACGCCAAGCGCGGTGAGCGCGACCGTCCGCAGCGTGGCGCACCCGCTGCTGCTCCGGCATCAGCGCCGAGAGTCCAGGTCAATCGTGTCCGGGAAGAGGATGGCGAGTGGATCCGCTCCAGCGAGACGCGTGATGACGAGGGCGGTTTCGGCCGCAAGCGCTCCTTTGGAGATCGCCCGGCGCGTGGTGACCGTCCCGAGCGAGGGGATCGTCCTGCCCGCGGTGAGCGTTCCTTCTCCGATCGTCCGGCTCGCGGCGACAGACCGTTTGGCGACAAGCCGCGCGGTGACCGCAGGCCGCGTGCTGAAGGCGAAGAGCGTCCCCGTGGTGAGCGTTCTTTCGGTGATCGTCCGCCTCGTGGCGACAGGCCGTTTGGCGATAAGCCGCGCGGTGATCGCCGGCCGCGCGCTGAAGGTGCAGAACGCCCTCGCGGCGAAAGGTCTTTTGGCGATCCCGCTCGCGGCGACAAGCCCTTCGGTTCCAAGTCTTACGACGACAAGCCGCGCGGCAATCGCGGCCCCCGTCCGGATGGCGCCGAGCGGCCGCGTGCAAAATCTTTCGGTGGCGAGCAGCGCTCCGAGCGCGCCGGCGGCGAGCGTTCCTTCGGAGATCGGCCTGCTGGTGGCAAGCCTGCGGGCAAGTCTTTCGGCGGCAAGCCGGGCGGAAAGTCCTTTGGCGGCAAGCCGGGCGGAAAGCCGGGAGCGAAGGGCTTCTCGGGCAGGCCGCGCGGTGACGGTGCAGGCGGTGGCCGGCCGTCGGGTGGTCCCGGCAGGGGCGGTCCCAAGGGCAAAAGGGGTTGATGGGCAGTGCGGATCGTCGGCGGTGAATTTCGCGGACGGCCTCTCGCCGTGCCCAAATCAAACGAGATCCGGCCGACAGCCGACCGGACTCGCGAGAGCCTGTTCAATATCCTGAGCCATGCCTATCCCGATGCCATCGACGGCACGCGGATGATGGATCTGTTTGCCGGCACCGGTGCGGTCGGCCTGGAGGCGGCGTCCCGCGGATGCCGTCATGTGCTTTTTGTCGAGAGCAGCGTCGAAGGGCGCGGCCTTCTCTGGGAAAACATCGATTCTCTCGGGCTCCACGGGCGGACGCGAATGCTGCGCCGCGATGCCACCGATCTCGGCAGTGTCGGCAATCTCGAACCCTTCGACATGCTTTTCGCCGACCCGCCCTATGGCAAGGGACTGGGCGAAAAGGCCTTTGCGGCGGCGGCCAACGGCGGCTGGCTGGTGCCGGGCGCATTGGCGATCCTCGAAGAACGCGCAGATGTCGTCGTATCGGTACCATCGTCCTATATGTTCCTGGAGGAACGAACCTTCGGCGACAGCAAGATGCATTTCTTCCGCTATCAGCCGGTTTAAAACGGTGGTTGGGGTGTCGAATGGCTAGCGCCGAGCGAGCGGGTTTCAGTCTTCTGACCCCGGCTGCATCAGGGCCTTCCGTGGCAGTCGCGTTCGGCGGCGGTGGTGCTCGTGGCCTGTCACACATCCATATCATCGAAGCCCTGGACGAGCTCGGCATCCGGCCGGTGGCGATATCGGGCTCCTCGATCGGCGCGATCATGGGCGCCGGCATGGCGGCGGGCATGAGCGGTGCCGAGATCCGCGAACATGCGCTGGCAACCGTCGGCAACAAGGCAGCCGTCGTCAGCCGCATCTGGGGCATGCGCCCGCAAACGGTGCGCGATGCCGTCGCCAAGGGCATTCGCATCGGCCAGTTCAATCTGGAGCGGATCCTGCGGGCCTTCCTGCCGGAGGAGCTGCCCGCCAAGTTTTCGGATCTCCTCATCCCCATGAAGGTCATCACGACCGATTATTATGGACAGTGCGAAGTGATCGTGGAGGAGGGCGAGCTTTTCCCGGCGCTGGCTGCCTCTTCCGCCATCCCGGCGGTCTTCATGCCGGTGCGCCTGCACAATCGCGTGATGATCGACGGCGGCATCGCCAATCCGGTTCCCTATGAATGCCTGATGGATATCGCCGACATCGTCATCGGCATCGATGTCGTCGGCGCCCCTGAAGGCGACGGCGCGCATATCCCCAACCGCATGGAAAGCATCTTCGGTTCCGGCCAACTGATGATGCAGACTTCGATCTCGCTGAAATTGAAGCTGAGGCCGCCGCAAATCTTCTTGAGGCCGACAGTCGGCCGCACCGGCGTCATGGATTTCCTGAAGGCTCGCGAAGTGCTTGCCATGTCGGCAGGCGTCAAGGACGAGCTCAAGTTTGCGCTGGAGCAGGCGATCGAGGCGCATGGCTGATCGGCTGTATTTTTTGGCCGTGGCGTCGGATACTTATGCAGAGGCCGAGAACGAAACCACGAGCTAGGCTACGCATCGGCGGTCTGTTTTTCCGTCGGTGCAGCAAGATCGTCGTCGAAGACGTCCATCGTCCGCTTCGGCTTCATCAGCGGCTCCGGCTTGACCGGATGCGAGAACAGCATGTCGCGGCCGGCCTGCAGGCCTTCCGTCGTCTGCAGCACCAGCCGCTGTTCGTCCCGCTTGCGGATATCCTCTTCGATTGCATAGGCATCGGCCTCGCCGATGCCGAGCGCCTCCAGCGTCCTGCGGCCGAAGAGCAGGCCGGATTCCACCGTTTCGCGCAATTCATAATCGACGCCGTTGTTTCTAAGAGCGATGGAATGGATGCGGTCATAGGAGCGCACGAATAGCTTGGCATGCGGATATTCGGTCTGCACGAGCTCCACGATCTTGTCGGTAATCTCACGATCATGCGTGCAAACCATCACGATCTTGGCTTTGTCGATACCCGCGGAGCGCAGCACGTCCTTGCGCGTGCCGTCGCCGAAATAGATGCGGAAACCGAAGGCGGATGCCTGCCGTATGCGGTCTGCGGAATAGTCGATAACAGTGACGTCACGGCCGCCGGCAAGCAGAATCTGCGCGGCGATCTGGCCGAAGCGCGAGAACCCGATCATCATCACATCCGAGCCGGCACCTTCGAAATCCTCGTCCAGCTCCTCATGGGCATCGTCGCGCAGAAAGCGCTTTGCGAGCGCGGTGCTCAGCGGCGTGAGCGCCATCGAAAGCGTCACGATGGCAATCAGCAGCGAAGCGGTGCTGCCCGTCAGCAGGGCGCCGCTGGCACTTGCGGTGCTGAAGAGCACGAAGCCGAATTCGCCGCCCTGTGGCAGCAGGAAAGCAATGCGGATCGCGTCATTGTGTGGCGAACCCGAGACGCGACAGATCGAATAGATCACTGCCGCCTTGATGACCATGATGATGGGAACGGCCACGATGATGAGAAGCACATTATCGAGAATGACCTGCAATTGCAGCGACAGGCCGACGGCAATGAAGAAGATTGCGAGCAGCACGCCGCGGAAAGGCTCGATATCGGCCTCCAGTTCGTGCCGGTAGGAGGATTCCGCCAGCATCACACCGGAGAGGAAGGCGCCCATTGCCATCGACAGGCCGGCAAGCTGCATCAACGTCGCCGAGCCCATGACGACGAACAGCGCGGCCGCGATCATCGCCTCTCGCGCGCCGGTGCGGGCGATGACCTGGAAGAGCGGCGTCAGCAGATAGCGTCCCGCAATGATCATCGCGCCGACCGCGCCGACGGCGATGGCGAAATCGGGAACGGGATTGGTTGCCTCCTTCGGACCGTCGAGAACGGTAACCAGCGCCAAAAGCGGCACGATCGCAAGATCCTGCAACAGCAGCATGGAGAAGGAGCGCTGGCCGTAGCGCGTATTGACGTCGCCCTGTTCCTCCAGGATCTGCATGGCGAAGGCGGTCGAGGAAAGGGAAAGGCCAAAACCGGCAATGATGCTTCCGCGCCATCCGGTCACGCCGCTGAGATAGGCGGCGCCGGTCAGCAAAATGCCGGTGATGACGACCTGGGCGGTGCCGAGGCCGAAGATGTCGCGCCGCATCTGCCACAGCCGCGAAGGCTTAAGCTCCAGTCCGATGATGAAAAGCAGAAAGACGACGCCGAGCTCGGCCACGCCGAGAACGGATTCCCCGTCCCCGATGCCATGCAGGATCGGGCCGATCACAACGCCGGCAGCAAGGTAGCCAAGCACGGTTCCGAGCCCTAGCTTCTTGAAGATCGGGGCCGTGACCACGGCTCCGCCCAGCAGCAGGAGTGTTTCGGTAAAGAGGGCGTTGGGCGCTGACATCGTCTGTTTCTTTCATGGGCAGGCGGTGCTTCGGACATCCCGGGGAAGAATCGACATTCCCGCCCTTGATGCTTTTCGTAGTGCACAATAAATGGAACGCGAAGGAAAGGCCAAATCATGTCCTCAGAAATCGATTCCGCTCAGCTTCTTTCCCGTGCCAGCCAATTGATCGATCTCGCCCGAAAGGCCGGCGCCGACGCTGCCGATGCCGTCGTGGTGCGCTCGCGCTCTCAATCGGTCAGCGTTCGCCTCGGCAAGGTCGAAAGTACCGAATCCTCCGAAAGCGACGATTTCGCGCTCCGCGTCTTCGTGGGTCAGCGCGTCGCCAGCGTCTCGGCAAATCCGGGCTTCGAGCTGCAGGTGCTCGCCGAACGCGCCGTCGCCATGGCGAAGGTCTCTCCGGAAGACCCCTATGCCTGCCTCGCCGACGAAAGCAGGCTGGCCCGCACCTACAAGGATCTCGAGCTGTTCGACCCGACCGAAGTGTCGACGGAGCAGCTACGCGAAGCCTCGCTCGCCATGGAAGAGGCGGCCCTTGCCGTTTCCGGCGTCAGCAATTCCTCGGGCGCCGGCGCGTCTTCCGGCATGGGCGGCCTGGTGCTCGCCACGTCCCACGGTTTTGCCGGCAGCTACATGGGCTCGCGCTTCGGTCGCTCCGTCAGCGTGATTGCCGGCGAAGGCACCGGCATGGAACGCGATTATGATTTCGACAGCCGCCTCTATTTCGCAGAGCTTGACGATCCCGCCGAGATCGGCCGCCGCGCCGGCGAGCGCGCGATCAAGCGCCTCAACCCGCGCCAGGTGCCGACGGGCAAGGACCTGACCGTCATTTTCGATCCGCGCGTTGCGCGCGGCTTCGTCGGTCACATCGCCGGCGCGATCAACGGCGCCTCGGTGGCACGCAAGACCAGCTTCCTGCGCGACCGCATGGGCGAACAGGTCCTGAAATCGGGCCTGTCGATCACAGACGATCCGCTGATCGTTCGCGGTCCTTCTTCCCGTCCCTTCGATGGCGAAGGCGTCGTCGGCGAGCGGATGGTCATGATCGAGGACGGCGTGCTGAAGCACTGGTTCCTTTCGACGTCGACAGGCCGTGAGATCGGCATGGAAACCAACGGTCGCGGCGTGCGCGGCGGCACCACGGTTTCCCCGTCTTCGACCAATCTGGCGCTGGAGCCAGGCGATATTTCTCCTGAGGACATGATCAAGGGCATCGGCAACGGCTTCTATGTGACCGAGCTGATCGGCCAGGGCGTCAACATGATAACAGGCGAATACAGCCGCGGCGCCACCGGCTTCTGGATCGAGAACGGCGAACTGACATTCCCCGTTTCCGAAGTCACGATCGCGTCCAACCTCAAGGACATGTTCATGCGCACGACGCCGGCAAACGACATCGACCGCAAGTTCGGCGTCGCCTCTCCCACGCTTGCCATCGAGGGCATGACGCTGGCAGGTCTGTAAGGCGAGGTGCGCAACGATGAGTGATATTGCCGAGGCCGGTCGCCAGAACGATCTGGAGTTGATCGTCGACGCCGCCCGCCAGGCAGGAGAAGTGGCCCTTCGCTATTTTCGCCGTGAACCTGAAGTCTGGTGGAAGAACGAGGGGCGCTCTCCCGTCAGCGCCGCCGATTTCGCCGCCAACGAGGCCTTGGCGTCGATCCTCAGAACCGCCCGCCCGAATTACGGTTGGCTTTCGGAGGAAACGGACGATGATCCGGCCAGGCTCAATTCCGAGACACTGTTCGTCGTCGATCCAATTGATGGAACTCGCGGCTTTATCGCCGGGCTGGAGATGTGGTGCGTCAGCGTCGCCGTGGTGACGAAGGGTCGTCCGACGGCCGGCGTACTTTATGCGCCGGCGCTGGACGAGCTTTTTACCGCCGAGACCAGTGGTCCGGCATTGAAGAACGGAACCCCCATTGGCGTCTCCGATCGACCGGCAACCGAGATGCAGAGGCTTGCGACTGCCGAGGAAATGCTGAGCGGCTTCGATCCCGATTTTCGCAAGACGATTGAGCGTGCCAAGCATGTGCCGTCGCTCGCCTATCGTCTGGCGATGGTCGCCGACGGGCGGCTGGAAGGAACGCTGGTCAAGCGCGACTCCCACGATTGGGATCTGGCGGCGGCTGATCTCATTCTGGAGCGTGCGGGCGGCGCACTCGTCGACCTATCCGGCCATGCGCTGAACTATAATCGCCCCGAGCTTAGCCACGGCGAGCTTTGCGGCGCTCCTGCCGCCCATCTTGAGGCCTTTTTACGTCAGCTCTCCCATCGTCGAGATGGTTGACCTTTCGGTCAAAATCCCTCAGATGAAGGGGGGAGGAGAGAGACAGCAGAAAAGAGACAATCATGACGGACTCAAGCAGCAAAAAGCAGCTCCTGCACCTCGTATTTGGCGGCGAACTGGAAAGCCTTGAAGAGGTTCAGTTCCGCGATCTGAAGGATCTCGATATCGTCGGGATTTTCCCCGACTATGCGAGTGCGCTCGTGGCCTGGAAGGCAAAGGCACATCAGACCGTCGACAACGCCCATATGCGTTACTTCATCGTGCACATGCATCGCCTGCTTGACCCGGAATCTGCCATCAAGGGCTGATTTTCGTCCCGTGGAAATTTGATGCGGTCAGTAAAGGCGGCAATCTGCCGCCTGTCGTTCCATAAATACTATTTTTGACGCATTCAGAACTTAACTGCAGGCCTTCCGCCATAACAATAATCGGGATTTGGCTTTGATGACGATCAGCAGCGATCGGAGGCGAACAAGATGAGCAGCCTGAGGGCGCGCTTTGCCTTGGGTGCCTACCGCCTGGGCGGCATCGCGATCTATCCACTGATGAGCCCCTACCTCGCCGTCCGTGCCGCCAGAGGCAAGGAGGAGCGCGCACGCCGGTTGGAACGTTTCGGCTATGCCAGCGCCAATCGCCCCCAGGGTCCGCTGGTCTGGTTTCATGCCGCAAGCGTCGGTGAGAGCCTCGCCGTCATGCCGCTCATCCGGGAAATCCGCCGCCGCGATATTCACGTTGTCCTGACGACCGGAACGGTGACATCGGCCAGGCTGGTCAGGGAGCGGCTGGGCGACGATGTCATCCATCAATATGTCCCGCTCGACCTGAAGCCGGCTGTTCGCCGTTTCCTCGACTACTGGCAGCCCGATTGCACCATTATTGCCGAGTCCGAAATCTGGCCGACGACCATCATGGAGCTCGGCCAGCGCCGCATTCCGCAGATTCTCGTCAACGCTCGTATATCGGATCGCTCCTTCTCCCGCTGGAAGACCCGCCTGTCGCTGGCCGAAGCGCTGTTCGAGAACCTGGCGTTGGTGATTGCCCAATCGGATATCGATGCCGAGCGTTTCCGTGATCTCGGCGTCCGGCAGGTCATCATGTCGGGCAATCTCAAGGTCGATACCGACGCGCCGCCCTATGACGCCGCACTTCTTGCCCGATACGCAAAGCAGATCGGCGATCGCAAGACCTGGGCTGCCGTCTGCACCTTCGACGGCGAAGAGAGTGCGGCAGCGACTGTCCATCGTGCCCTGAAGGAGCGAAACGGCCAGCTGACCATCATCGTCCCGCGCCATCCCGAGCGGTCCGACGAGATCGAAAAGATGCTCGTCGGGCAGGGCCTGAAGGTCGCTCGCCGCACGCGCAACGATATTCTTTCACCCGATGTCGATGTCTTTCTCGGGGACACGATCGGCGAGATGGGCCTCTATCTCAGACTGACCGAAGTTTCCTTCGTCGGCCGCTCGCTGTTCGCCGAGGGCGGCCAAAACCCGCTGGAATCAGCCATGCTCGGCTGCGCCATTCTGTCGGGCGGCCATGTGCAGAATTTCCGTGAGGCCTATCAGCGTCTTGCCCGCAGCGGCAGCGCCAGGATGGTGCGCGATACCGAAATGCTGGCCAAGGGCGTGCATTACCTGCTGACCAATGACGCGGCCCGACGCGGCATGATCGAGGCAGGTTTTGCCACGGTCCAGGAAATGCGCGGCGCATTGACGGCGACGCTGAAGGGCCTTGAGCCCTACATCAATCCGTTGACGGTCAAGGCGCGGCTTCTTCCCAAAATGGCCCAGGGCTGAAGAAAAGAGCTGAGGAAACGGATGACGGCGGAGAAGCTTTCGAAGATTGCGGCCATCCTGTTCGACAAGGACGGTACGTTGCTCGACTATGACGATAGCTGGCTGCCGGTCAATCGCGAGCTTGCCCGCATCGCCGCGAAGAATGATCCCGATCTTGCCGATCATCTCCTGCGCGAATGCGGCATGGACCCGGAGACCGGACATATCGTCCCGGACAGCCTGCTTGCGGCCGGCAATACGCGCCAGATTTCCGAGGGGCTGATTGCGGCCGGATCGGAGGTCTATCTTGAGGAACTCGTACACCGCCTGGATGAACTCTTTTCCAACGCTGTGGATTTTTCGGTTCCGGTGACGGATCTCAAGGCCTTCTTCGGCCGCATGCACGCCCGTGGCTACAAGCTGGGAATTGCTTCCAGCGACAATGAACGCTCGATCCGTCAGTTGGCCACCCGCTTCGGTTTCCACGACCATGTCGACTATATCGCCGGCTATGACAGCGGTTTTGGCAGCAAGCCCGAGGCGGGAATGGTCCTTGGTTTCTGCCGGGCAACCGGCCTCTCGCCGGAGCAGATCGCCGTTGTCGGTGACAACAATCACGATCTCCATATGGGCCATAATGCCGGCGCCGGCCTGAAGATCGCCGTGCTGACCGGGACCGGTTCGCGGGAGTCGCTGGCGGCTGCCTCCGACTACTGCCTCAACGACATTACGGAGCTGGAAAGCCTGCTCTCCGAACCGCAGCCGGCCTGATTAGGCAACGGCTTGCTTTTTCTGCCGGTTTGGCCTTTCTTTCATGCCAAATCGAATATTTTTGAGGGTTCTGCCCGCAACATCAGCTATGTGGGTCATGGGGGCGGTAAGACTGCATGGTATCTGAAGCACCGCCTTTCTGGTGGACGAAGCCCGATTGGCGTGCACGGCTCCTCTGGCCTCTTTCCTTTCTCTATGGTCGTGTTGCGGGCTACCGCATGGCGCATGGCAAGCGTGCCTCCGTCCCGCTGCCCGTCATCTGCGTCGGAAATTTCACCGTTGGCGGCGCCGGCAAGACGCCGACGGCTCTCGCGATTGCCCGTGTCGCAAAGGAGAAGGGCCTGAAGCCGGGCTTTCTCAGCCGCGGCTATGGCGGTCTTCTCGATGTCACGACGGTCGTCGATCCCGCCCATCATCTCTCGACAGCCGTGGGCGACGAACCCCTGCTTCTGGCGCGCGAAGCCCTGACCGTGGTCTCGCGGCGCCGGGTGGAAGGCGCGGAGCGTCTTGTCAAGGAAGGTGTCGATCTCATCATCATGGATGATGGTTTCCAGAGCGCCCGGCTGGTCATCGACTATGCGCTTGTGGTGGTCGACACGACGCGCGGCATCGGCAACGGGCATATCGTGCCAGGAGGCCCCGTCCGCGCGCCGATCCGCCGGCAGCTACACTATGCTTCGGCCCTTCTGAAGGTCGGTAGCGGCAATGCCGCGGATGCGATCGTGCGCATGGCCGCTCGCGCCGGAAAACCGTTCTTCGCAGCCTCGCTCAAGGTGCTGGGTCAAAGCGATCTGGCTGGCCGGAAGGTGCTTGCCTTTGCCGGCATCGCCGATCCGGAAAAATTCTTCCGGACAGTCGGATCGCTAGGGGCGGAGATCGCAAGCCGTCGCTCGTTCGGCGACCATGAGCATCTGAGCGACGACGAGATCACTGACATGCTTGACGCTGCTACCCGCGAAGGGCTCGAGATCGTCACGACGTCCAAGGACATGGTCCGTCTAGCAGGGCGTCACGGCAAGGCCGAAGAACTTGCGCATCGCGCCCGCGTCATCGATGTCGAAATGGCCTTCACCGATCCGCGCGCGCCGTATCTGATCATCGACCGTGCGATGGAAGCCTGTCGTCAGCGTCGCATAAGGGAAGGGCGCAAGGCCGGAAAATAGCGGTAGCGCTTTCCGCAATTCCGGACGCAAACCGCTGCACGCTTTTGTTGGAACCGCTTAGCGCTTCTGGTTTGGCAGGGCGCCGGCGCGCTTGTCCGCTTCCAGCGCCAGCGCGACATTAGCATAGGGTTCCTGCCGGGCAACGCTCCAGTAGCGCAGCTCATCGAGGGGAATATGTTTGCCGGACATGGCGCAGACGACATAGGAGCCGGGCATCAGGATCTGGAAGTCGCCGTCGAGATAACGAATTTTCGCCTCGCGATTTCCATGTCCTTCGAAAAGATTCATCGCACGCCGTCTCCACGTCCATCAGAAGAATGAAATATACTATACAGGCTTGCGCGCGTCCAATGGAGCGCGCGGCCTCCACATCCCTTCGACTGCCTTACCCTTGCAAAACCGATTTTTCCAGCTTTTTCAGCTTCGGCCGAACAGTCGCTCGATATCCGAGAGTTTCAGCTCGATATAGGTCGGCCGTCCGTGATTGCACTGCCCGGAACCGGGAGTAGCCTCCATCTGGCGCAGCAGCGCGTTCATTTCCTCCGGCCGCAGCCGTCGACCTGACCGCACCGAGCCATGGCAGGCCATGGTCGCCGCCACATATTCGAGCTTGGCTGCAAGGCCGGAGGAGGTGTCCCACTCGGCGATCTCGTCGGCAAGCTGCCGGACGAGCCCCTGCGCATCCACCTCGCCAAGCATGGCCGGCGTTTCGCGCACGGCGACCGCGCCTGGGCCAAAGCGCTCCACCGCGAGCCCAAGTTTCGCAAGCCCTTCGGCATGCACCATCAGCCGATCGCAATCCTCTTCCGGCAGGTCGACGATCTCGGGAATGAGCAGCACCTGCGAGGGCATGCGCTTGGAATGCATCGCCTTGCGCAGTTCTTCGAACACCAGCCTCTCATGGGCCGCATGCTGGTCGACGATGATGAGACCGTTTTCGGTCTGCGCGATGATGTAGTTCTCGTGCAATTGCGCGCGGGCTGCCCCGAGCGGAAACTGTGAACCCGCCTCCTGGCGCGGCAGCTCCGGACGCTGCGCCGGCGAAGCGTCTGCCCTTGCGGTCGGCATTGTCAAACCATCGAACGACGCCTGCGGGCGCTCCGAAACACCAAAGCTGCTGCGTGAGGCGCCGACGGTCTCAACTTCCCTGTCGATCGGCCGATATGGAGAGGTCTGAGGGCTCCACGCCCCGTTCGCGCCCGAAGACGGTCGCCATCCAGGTTGATAGCCGGCCCGGAAAGCCCGCATCATGCCGTCGGCGCCTGTCGTTGCCGCCCGATCGCCTTCGCGTGCCAGCGCCTCGCGGACGGCGCCCACGATCAGGCCGCGCACCAGCCCGGGATCGCGGAAGCGCACGTCGGATTTGGCCGGGTGGACATTGACGTCGACCAAGGCCGGATCGAGAGCGATCGACAGGACGGCCACCGGATAGCGCCCGGCCGGAATGGTCTCGGCATAGGCACCGCGAATTGCCGAAAGGATCAGCTTGTCCTGGACGGGGCGGCCGTTGACGAAAGCATATTGATGCGCCGAGTTGCCGCGATTGAAGGTCGGCACGCCGGCAAAACCGGTCAGTTGCACATCTTCTCGCTCGGCATTGAGCTCGATGGCGTTGTCCTTGAACTCGCTGCCGAGTACCTGAGCCATGCGCGCCAGGTGATCGTCGCCGGTTGCCGGGAACTCCAGCGTCGAGCGGTCGCTGCCAGACAGCACGAAGCGCACCTTCGGAAAGGCGATTGCCATCCGCTTGACGATCTCGGTGATCGCAGCCGCTTCCGCCTTCTCCGTCTTCAGGAATTTCAGCCGGGCCGGGGTCGCGAAAAACAAGTCGCGCACTTCCACGATGGTGCCGACATTGGCCGCGGCCGGCCGCAGATGGACCACTTTGCCGCCGGCAACCGCGATTTCCGCGCCGCCTTCGCCATCTGCCCTGCGGCTGGAGATCGTCAGCCGCGCCACCGATCCGATGGATGGCAACGCTTCGCCGCGAAAGCCGAGCGTGCGGATATCGTCGAGCGTGTCCGATATCTTCGACGTGCAGTGACGTCTGACGGCGAGTTCGAGATCGGTCTGATCCATGCCGGAACCATTGTCGCTGACGCGCAAAAGCGCCTTGCCGCCACCGGCGGTGGCGATTTCGACGCGCGTCGCGCCGGCATCGAGGGCATTCTCGATCAGTTCCTTTGCCGCGCTGGCAGGTCGTTCGATGACTTCGCCGGCCGCGATCTGGTTGATCAGGGTTTCTGTAAGCTGTCTGATGGCCATGGCCTATTCTCGGGGATTCGCCGCGTCGTGAAAAGGGAGAAAGGGTGCCATCGCGCTTCCGTCCACCCGATTGTGGGCCGCTACCCTATGATTAAAAATTAATCTGACCTTAAGACAAAAATGACATTCTGCGCTGTAGTGCTTGAAATGATCGCAGGCAGCATTTTCGCAATTTAAGGCTGAGTGGCGCCGATGCTGGAATCGCCACATCCTCCGGCCGAGGGCTGTCTGTTTCAAGTCTCCATCCCAGCATGCCATCGCAATTGGCCCGGCCCTCGGGCGCCGGCCTGCATGCCGTGATACCGGAAAAATGTGGGAACCTAGAAAATGACCGCCGGTGTTGGGACGACAGTCGTTTCGGGATTGGAAGACGTGCCGCCGGATGCGAGTCTTCAGGCAGCGTTGCTCGATGCCGTGTGCGATGGCTTGACCACCGCGTTTCTCGTTTATGACCGGAACGATCTGCTGCTCTTTGCCAGCCGTCAGGTCCTGAATTTCTTCCCGCTGCCGGCGCATATCCTGCGCCCCACCACGCGCCTGCGCGACATGCTGGGCGCGATTTTCGATACCGGCATTCGTCCGCGCGACGCGTCGGCCAATTCCAATGCCGCCGTCAATCGCGAAAACTGGATATCGCAGAACATAGCCTCGCATTGGCGCGAGCGCTTCGAAACCGTCGAGCGCCATGGTGCCGATCGATGGATCCGCTTCGTCAAGCGCCGCCTTCCGTCCGGCTTCGGCATCTGCATCATTTCGGATATTTCCGAGGAGAAGAAGCGCGAAGATCAATGGCGCGCCGATCTCGAACGCGTGCAGCTGACCGAAGACATCCTCGACAATCTGCCTTTTCCGCTGTTCGTCAAAGACCGGGAAATGACCTATGTCGCGGTCAACAAGGCTTTCTGCAGCAAATACCAGACGACAGCCGACGAGGTGCTGGGCAGAAAGGGCGTCGACCTCTTTTCGAGCGAAGTCGCGAATCGTTTCGAGGAGAGCGACCGCCACGTATTGGAAACCGGCGAGATGTCGATCTCGCGCCAGCGACAGATCGCACGCGACGGCATCGAACGCGACATCGTCACGCGCAAGCAGAGGATCGGCAAGCCGGGCCGCTATTTCCTGGTCGCGACCATGCAGGACCTTCCGAAGGAGGGTGGGGATTTCGACGAGTTCACCCTGGCTTCCTCGATCAAGGAATCCGGTGACCTGTCCTACCGGCGCGCCTATGTGCCGGCGGCCGCATTGCATGCCGCCTCGCAGAAACCCGTGGCGATGGAGACCTTCGTCCCGGAGAATTTCTCCGGCAGGAAGGTTCTTGTCGTCACGGCGGATATGGCGGCTGGGTCAGCGGCCCTGAAAACGCTCGCCAAATATAGATTCGAGACCTGCCTTGTTCATGACGAAAACGAGCTGGCGGCTTTCCTTGATGTTTCGGCCGCCCACGGCATCAGGATCGACCTCGTCATCGCCGACAATCAGCTCTGCAAGCGTTGCATCGAACTCGCCGAACGGCAGAACGTGCCTGCGCTCCTGGTTGACGGCTTTCAGTTGGCGAATGAGCTGACCTTCCTTATCGCCCGCCATTTCAATCGCGAGCGCCGTGGCGGTTCCACGGGCTCGAGCGCGGAGACGGTTTCGGCCGAAAAGTGGACGCCGGCGACCGTTCAAAGCAACGAATGCCAGATACTTGTCGCCGAAGACAATGAGATCAACCAGATCGTCTTCTCCCAGATTCTGGAGGGTCTCGGCTATCGTTACCGGATCGCCGCTACGGGCGACGAGGCGGTACGCATGTGGAACGAATTCCGTCCGAAGCTTGTTTTGATGGATATTTCATTGCCGGGATTCAACGGTTTCGAAGCTGCCCGGCTCATTCGACAGGTGGAAGGGGAAAGTGGAACAAAAACCCCGATCATCGGCGTCCTGTCCCAGTCCTTCGAAAAGGATCGTGCCGAATGCCGTGCGTCAGGCATGGATGACGTAATCCTCAAGCCGGTCAGTCCGGATATGCTTGAAACGATATTTCAGAAATACATGCAGGACGATCAGTTACGCCAATCGCTTTGAAGTTTTTAGTTGCGTCAACCCCCTAAAATTGGGGCAGAACTTGGGCTTTCAACGCGTTTACCGCTATCTTTTTTTTAAGACTTCCCCCCCATTCTCGCCCATTAGTGGGAGGAAACCTCGGGACTGAAAATGAAATCGGCTGAAATACCGCTCATGCAAGTCAGTCAGAACGAGTTGCAGGCGATGGCATACACCGATCCGCTGACCGGATTGGGAAATCGTTATCGAATGCGCGACAAGGTGCGGCTGCTCTCGGCGGAGCGGGCCAGCGATCCTGCGCCGTTCACCGTCGGCATCGCCAATCTCGACGCCTTCAAGCCGATTAATGATCTCTTCGGCACTGAGGCCGGCGACGAGATTCTCTGCCAGGTTGCCCACCGGCTCAAGGCTTGCATTCCCGACGGCGCTGTCGTCACGCGCCATGAGGGTGATGAATTCGCCTTCGTCCTGCCGCTCGTCTTCGAGCGCGTCGGTGCTGAAAAATTCGGCCAGATGATCCGTGAAGTCTTGTCGGCGCCCTATGATCTCGGCGACCGCAATGTCCGCCTTTCGGCTTCCTTCGGCTTTGCGATCTATCCCTTCGCCGGCGAGGAATTCGAGGATCTGCTGAAGAACGCCGACACGGCTCTCTATCGGTCCAAGCGGCGCGGACGCGGCCAGATCACCGTCTATTCCAAGGAAATCGCCCAGGAAATGAAACGTGCGACGCAGCTGGAACAGGCGCTGCGCAATGCCATCATTTCCGACGCCATCGAAGTGCATTTCCAGCCGATCGTATCGCTTGCCAACAATGCGACGGTGGGCTTCGAGGCACTGGCACGCTGGAATGATCCGGATCTCGGCTTTGTCTCTCCAGCCGTCTTCGTTCCGCTTGCCGAAGAGCGCGGCTTCATCGATGCCCTCTCGGAAGCCCTTCTGAGAAAGGCTGCTGAAGCGGCCCTCTCCTGGCCGCGTGAACTCTTCCTCTCGTTCAACCTTTCGTCGGCCCAGCTCATGGATCCCGGGACAAGCGGCAGTATCCTTGCCATCCTCAGCCGTGTCGGTTTGGATCCGCATCGCCTGGAACTGGAGATCACCGAAACCGCGGTCATGAGTTCTGCCGATACCGCCCATCGCATCATCGCCGATCTGCGCGCTGCCGGCGTTCGCATATCGCTCGACGATTTCGGAACGGGGCAGTCGAGCCTGGGACGGTTGCGCGATTTCATCTTCGACAAGGTCAAGATCGACCGCGCCTTCGTGTCCCGTATCAATTCAGACCGCGCGTCGGAACATATTATCAAGGCAATCTTGGCCATGTGCGAAGGCCTCGACCTGCAGGTCGTGGCCGAAGGCATCGAGGACCGCAGCGAGGCCGCCAAGCTTCGGGCGCTGGGCTGTGGCATGGGGCAGGGTTATTATTACGGCAAGCCGGTCGACGGAGCCGCGACCTTGCGCTATCTGCGCGAAAACCACTACGAAGCCGCCGGCGAACGCGTCAGCGCCTGATAACGCCAGCGGCTGACCGTCTTTCTTTTTCCCTTCGCGGCGCATCGGGGCCATTCAGCGCCGCCTTTGGAGGGCACCTCCTTGTTTGTCGTAGTGATGATGCCTCTTTGAGAGCTGCTATTCAGACCGGCTCGCAATCCGAGGGTAAGACATGACCGCGTCCAATGATCCGCTGCTGCAACCCTACCAGCTGAAACACCTGACGCTGAAGAACCGCATCATGTCGACGGCGCATGAGCCGGCCTATTCCGAGGAGGGCATGCCGACGGATCGCTACCGACTCTATCACCTGGAAAAGGCAAAGGGCGGCATAGCACTGACGATGACCGCCGGTTCGGCTGTCGTGTCGCCCGACTCGCCGCCGGCCTTCGGAAATCTTCATGCCTATCGCGACGAGATCGTGCCGTGGCTGAAAAAGCTTGCGGACGACTGTCATGAATATGGCACGGCCGTGATGATCCAACTCACCCATCTCGGCCGCCGCACCGGATGGAACAGGGGCGACTGGCTGCCGGTATTGGCTCCGTCACCGATCCGGGAGCCTGCCCACCGCGCCTTTCCCAAGGAGGCGGAGGAGTGGGATATCGAGCGGATCGTCGCGGACTATGCAAGCGCCGCCCAGCGCATGCAGGCAGCCGGCCTCGATGGGATTGAGTTCGAGGCCTATGGCCACCTGATGGACGGCTTCTGGTCGCCCGCCACAAACCGTCGAGACGACGAATTCGGCGGATCGTTGGAAAATCGCATGCGGTTTTCGACGATAGTGACGGAAGCGGTGCGCAAGGTTGTCGGGCCGGATTTCATCGTTGGTATTCGCCTGGTCGCCGATGAGGACTGGGAAAAGGGCCTGTCGCGCGAAGAAGGTGTGGAAATCGCCAGCCGCCTTGCAAGATCAGGTACGATTGATTTCCTCAACATCATTCGCGGCCATATCGATCATGACGCCTCGCTGAACAAGGTTATCCCCATCCAGGGCATGCCGGCTTCGCCCCATCTCGATTTTGCCGGTGAGGTGAGGGCTGCGACGAAATTTCCGGTCTTCCACGCAGCGCGGATCAGCGATGTCGCCACCGCCCGTCACGCGATCGCGGAGGGGAAGCTGGATATGGTCGGCATGACACGCGCCCATATCGCAGACCCCCATATCGTCAAGAAGATCATGGCCGGCGAAGAGGCGCGCATTCGCCCCTGCGTCGGCGCCACCTATTGCCTGGACCGCATTTACGAGGGCGGCGAGGCGCTCTGTATTCACAATGCGGCCACCAGCCGCGAGGCTGAAATACCGCACGATATCGCCAAGGCTAAGGTTTTGCGGAAGGCTGTGGTCATCGGTGCCGGTCCAGCCGGCCTGGAGGCCGCCCGCGTCCTTGCGGAACGCGGGCACAAGGTCGACGTGCTGGAAGCGACGAGCCAGGCCGGTGGGCAGGTCAACCTGCTTACCCGCAATCCCAGGCGCAAGGAGATGGTCGGCATCATCGACTGGCGCCTCTCGGAGCTGGAACGCCTCGGCGTGAACATTCACTATGACGTCTATGCCGGTGCTGACGACGTCCTAGCCTTCGAGCCGGATCTCGTCATCGTCGCCACAGGTGGCATTGCCCAATCTCCCGAACTCGATGCGGGCGAGGAACTGGTCACGTCGAGCTGGGATATCCTGGCGGGTGCGATCAAGCCTGAAGGCTCCGTGCTTTTGTTCGACGACAATGGCGGTCATCAAGGCATGTCTGCCGCGGAGGTCATCGCGAATGCCGGCGCCGAACTGGAACTCGTATCGCCGGAGCGTTTCTTCGCACCGGAGATGGGCGGCATGAACCATGTGCCCTATGCGAAGACTTTCGCCGAGAGGAACGTTCGCGTGACGATCAACACCAGGCTGAAATCCGTCCGCCGCGACGGAAATTCGCTGGTTGCGACACTGGGTTCGGATTTCTCCGAAACGACGGCGACCGAACGACGCGTCTCGCAGGTGGTCGTCGAGCACGGCACGATGGCCAATGCCGATCTCTATCTCGAGCTCAAGCCGATGTCGCGCAATCTAGGTGCTGTCAACTACGATGCCCTGATCCGCCGCCAGCCGCCTTTGCCGGTCAGAAACGACGAAGGCCGGTTCGATCTCATCCGCATCGGCGATGCCGTCTCAAGTCGCAACATTCACGCGGCGATCCATGACGCGCTGCGCTACTGTTCTCTGCTGTAAAACATAGCAAAACGGCGGCGTGTGGGGCGCCGCCGTTTCCGCCTGTTCAGGCGCTGCCGGATGCTTACTCACTACTTGTTCGTCGTAGAACCGGTGGTCGTAGTGTCCGTACCGGTCATACCTGCACCCGAACTCGGAGCCTTCGCCGCAGACTGCATTTCAAGGGTCTTGAACTCCGGAGCGGCCTTCAGCGAGTCGGCCGTTTCGGTCGTCGACAACTTGACGCTGCCGTCCTGCGTATTCTGGGCGATCGTGATCTTCTTGATCGGCACCGCAACGTTCTTGGCACCGATGCCCAGGAAGCCGCCGACGCCGACGACAGCGGCGACGATGCCGCCTTCCTTCTGCATGATCAGGTCGTTGACCTTACCGATGCTTTCATTGCTGCCGTTATAGACGGACTGGCCGATATAGGTGTTGGCGCTGACCTGGTCCGGAGACTGCTGGGTCAGATAGCTATCGGCCTGCGCGGTGTCTGTGGTCGCAGCCGGTGCCGGAGCCTGGGCGTTGTCAGCCGGGGCCATGGGGGCAGCTGGCTTCATCGCGTCAGGTGCTGCCGGCGCGGTCTGCGTTGCTGCCGGTGCATTGTTGTTGGAAGGCTGCGTCGCCTGTGCGAAAGCTGCGGGAGCGAGCACGGATGTTGTCGCAAAGATTGCACCCGCCGCTACGGAAGTGAGAAACCTGCCTGTCATCGTGAACCTACCTTTCATTCAGATGGCTGATCCAGCTCCGCGGCGTCTCTCCTAGACTAACCATCATCGAGCCGGTTCAGTAAGGGAATGACCGGCGCCTTATTTGGTTCCACAGAAAAAAAGCGAAAGAATATAGACGCTTGATGGAACTTTTCCGGAAATGCAGGTGCGAAGTTCGCCAATTTCTCGGTCGTTTCGACCCAAGTCGCACGCCGATGACGGCGCTGAGGACCGCAAATGATTGGGTAGGAATGAGACAATGAAGGCCTTTGCAGGCCTTCACCAATGATGCAATCTTAAAGCGTATAAACCGGGTCGAAAACGCCGCGAACGGTGATGCCGAGTTCCATCAAGGCACCCGCTTCCGGCTGCATGGAGCGGGCATCCTCATCAAGTCCTTCCCACGCGGTCGTGACCGCAAGCCGATCGGCGTTCTTGCCGATGAAGGCAGGGCAGGAGGGTTGCATGGCAGGCACACGGTAGCGTTCGATGCGCAACCCGTCCGGGCTGTAGCGATCGACGAAGCCGGAACCCCATCGTGCATTCCAGATATAGCCGTCCGCATCGCAGACGGAGCCGTCGATACCGCCGGGGTCCTCCATGCTGTCCACCATGACGATCGGCTCGCCGGCTGGAAGGCCTGTCTGCGGATCGACGAGAACGCGCATCAGCCGGCTGATGCGGGTATCCGTGAAATACCCGATCGAGCCATCCGGTGAAAAGCAGATCGAGTTCGGAATGCTGATACCGTCGAAGATCTTCGTCACCTTGCCGCCGGCAACGTGATAGATCCCGCCCGCCTGCATTTCCGCCCGCTTGCCCATGGTGCTGATCCAGAGCGAGCCGGAAATATGGGTGCGGCCGTCATTGGAGCGGTTTTCCGGCTTGTCGTTTTCGAGGGCCGCATAAAAAGTCAGTTCGCCCGTCCCGATATCGCGGATGAAGAGCCCTTCTTCCGTCGCAATCAGCTGTCGCTCAGCATCGACGCGCGCCAGAACGCTTGCCATGACAGGCAGGCTGTGAACGTTTTTCTTACCCGTCGCAAGATTGAGTTCGTGCAGTTCCTTGCCGAGGATATTGAACCACCAGACCGTATCCGTATCGGGATCGTAGGTCGGGCCTTCTCCAAGGACTGAGGACGTATTGCAGAGGATACTGCCCTGGAAATCGTGAATGTCGGTCATTGCGCTTTAGGCTCCTATGGCGGCGTCATAGGCTAAAATGGTCACCTTGGCGCGCTCGGCAACCTCAGCCGCGGTCATGCCGGGCTTGTAAAGGCTCGTGCCAAGACCGAAAGCCAGGATACCGGCCTTGGTATAGTCGGCGAAATTCTTGTCGGAGACACCGCCGACGGCCGCAATGACCAGTTCCGGCGGCAGGACGGCGCGGATTGCATTGATGCCCGAAGCGCCAAGCACGCCGGCGGGGAAGAATTTGAGACCGGTTGCGCCGGCGCGGGCAGCGGAGAGCGCTTCGGTTGCCGTAAAGCAGCCCGGCATGCTGACCATGCCCTTTTCATGGGCGCGGCTGATGACGGAAGGTTCGACATTCGGCGTGACCAGCAACCGCCCACCAGCAGCATCGAGCCTGTCTACATCTTCGACGGTAAGCACCGTACCCGCGCCGATGAGGCAATCGGCCGGCGCCATCTTTGCTGCGATCTCGATCGAGCGGAAGGCGTCCGGCGAGTTCAGCGGGATTTCGATCGCCGTCAGGCCGTTTTCGATCAGGCCGCCGACAGTCGCCTCGATTTCCTCGGGCTTGATGCCGCGCAGGATGGCGATCAGGGGACGCTTCATGGAAGGGAAGGGAACGCGGTTCATGCGGTTTTTCTTTCGTGATCTGGCCAGATTGCCTTTGCCGCAGCGGAGAGCCCGCGGCGGACGGCAGCATCGGCATCAATGGTTTGATAGGACAAAGACAGGGATTGGAATGCCGTTTCGTATAGGGTCTGCAGACGCCCTGACGCAACGAGCGTAATCGCCGCATCCTTGCCGGCGGCAGAAAGCGCGCCCGCGATCTCGGCGCCGACAAGCGTGCCGGATATGCGCGCCTGTGCGCCGGCAGCCGTCAGGCCGTGCAGAAGCTGTCCGGCACGGGCGCCGAAGATCAGGTTGGTGGCAAGTGCGGGCTGCTTGAACGCAGCAAGAAGGGCGGCCTCGAAGGCTTGGTCATCAGTCGGCATGTCCTGCGCTCTTGCCACCGCATGGGCAAGGATGCTGTGCTTGGTGATGACGTCGAAGAGTTCGCCGGTCATGAAGGTCGAGAAGCCGGTGACCATGCCGTCGACCACGCGAACCCATTTCGAATGGGTGCCCGGCATGCAGACGATCTGATCGCCCCGGCTGTCGGCCGGGATCGCGCCGAGAAGCTGGGTTTCCTCGCCGCGAATGACATCGGGCGCTTCCTTGGACCTCTGGGCGAGCCCGGGAAGGATGCGCACATCGCGTGACTGGCCGGGCACGGAGACCGCGCCGGTCAGGATCGCGGAAAGCGAGGTCGGCGTGTCGATATAGCCCGCTTCCACCCAGCCCTGCCGTGCGCCTGCCATGCCGCAGACGATGACCGGAATGCCCTCGGGGGCGGACAAAGCCGTCAGATGCGATTGCAGCACGTTGACAAAGCCTGTCTGCGCCGCCGTCGTCATGCCTTCGCCGCTGCGGCGCTCGCCGAGCACCTCGCCGTCCTCGCCGATCAGCCAGAGCCGAAAGCTGCTCGTGCCCCAGTCAACCGCGACATATGCGGGTTTCGCCATCAGAAAGTGCCTCCATCAACGATAATGGACTGCGCGGTGATGCTTGCCGAGCAGTCGGATGCAAGAAACAGGCAGGGCCCAACCAGATCCTCCGCCTTCAATACGCGTTTGAGACATTGGCGCTGGACGCTTTTGGCGATGATATCTTCGGTCAACCAAAGCTCCTTCTGCCGCTCGGTGACGATCATGCCGGGCAGCACCGCGTTGACCCGCACATTCTCAGGCCCGAGACGCCCGGCCATGCTCTTGGTCAGCCCGATGATCCCAGCCTTGGCCGTCGTGTAGACCGAGAGCTGTGGCATGTTCAGCATGAAGGCGATCGACGAGAAGTTGATGATCGATCCGCCGCCCGCCGCCCGCATCAGCGGAGCGACCGCCTGCGAGACGAAGAACACCTGCTTGAGATTGATCGCCTGGCTGTTGTCCCAATATTCTTCCGTTACGGTATCGAAGTCATGCCGGTCATCCCAGGCGGCGTTGTTGACGAGCACCTGGATCGCGTTGAAATCGGATTCGATCGCAGCGACTGTGCTGCGGACATTGTCCACGTCGCGTAGGTCCGCATGATAGAAGGAGACCGGATGCGCCGAGGTTGCGGATATCCGCGCGGCCAGCGCCTTGCTCTCCGCCTCGACGATATCAATGAAGGCGACTTTCGCGCCCTGCTGCGCAAAACCTTCGACCAGGGCAGCGCCGATGCCGGAGCCGCCACCTGTCACGAGTACGGCCCGATCCTTCAGATCGGGAAACTGAGCCACTGGACCGGTCAATTTTCCTCTCCCAATTTGCCAATTTGTGAACTGCGGAGTTCCATTATTTGGAACTGAATTTGACTATATGGAATTATCGATCTACGCTGCCAAGCTGTCAAGGCAACAGAGGAACTCGAAAATGAGCCCTGGACAAGGCGGCGCGATCGAAGGCAAGGGGCAGGGCGGCGATACCGGCACGCTTGGCAAGCTGATGGCGCTTCTCGACCTAGTGGCGATGTCCGATCGTCCCATGCGGTTCACCGATCTCCTCTCCTTATCCGGTCAGCCGCGGGGAACGCTTCATCGTCAGTTGACGCATCTGGTCGGCGAGGGGCTGCTCGACGTCGACCGTGAGGGGCGCTACCAGCCCGGTATTCGTCTGCTCAACCTTGCCTCGCGCAGCTGGGCCCGCAATGAACTCAGGATCGTCGCCGAACCGCATCTCCGCCGCCTTCAGGAGCAGACGGGTGAAACGGTTCATCTCGGCGTGCTGCGCGGTGTAGAGGTGATCTATCTCGACAAGGTGGAGGGGCGGCAGTCGGTGCGCATGTATTCGCAGATCGGCAATGCCTCACCCGCTTATTGCACCGGTGTCGGAAAGGCTGCTCTCTCCACCATGGATGACGAAAGCCTTGGCACCCTTGTTGCGGGGATCGCGTTTCAGCCCTTCACTGCTTGGACGCACCGCGATGCCTCCGCGCTGCTTGCCGACATCGCGGCGATAAGAGCGCGAGGTTATGCATTCGACCACGAGGAGCATGAGGCGGGCATCTGCTGTGTTGCCGCTCCCATACGGTCCGACCGGCATAATATTCTCGCAGGAGTTTCGGTGACCGGTCCATCATATCGCGTTACGCTAGAAAATCTGGAATGCTGGGCTCCACTGGCAAGCACTGCAGCGGCAGCGATTATCAACGATATGCACAGCCTGCTCGGCCCTCGGCGGTAGAATTATTCGCCTGCAACTGGAAATTTTCCAATTTTAGCCCGTGTCCTGCTGGACCTCGGGTAACTTTACCGATTAACTTGAGTGTGTTGGTTTTGAATCGCAGCGGGAACAATCGTGCCGCTGCGGTGTTAGGCCAGCGATCAAGGTCCGTAGCGTTGCGTTAGGCGTGGTCATGTTGCCGGGCATGCGACATGGCCGCAATTCTTCGATTCGGTGATACTTGGAAGACTGACAATGACAGCATTAGAGACAGGAAAATCTCCCCGAGGTGAGGATTACATCGAGGAGATCGCCGGTCTGAAGACCCAGTTCGATGTTTTCCGCTTCATGAAACGCTTGACGGAGACCTTTCGCAGCCGGGCCTTCATGATCATCAATCTTCCGGCCATCACCTCCTTCGATCTGCAGAGCAATTCCGTGATCACCAGCTGGCCGGCCGAACTTCTGGCGATCTACGACCAGGAAGGCCTGATGGTGAACAGCCCCGTTCTGCGACGCCTGCGCAATTCGACGCTGCCGTTCTTCCACGACACCGTTGGAAGCAGCGCCGCGCGCGACGACGGCAAGACAAACCTCATCGTGACGTTGTTCGAGCGCTTCCGGATGCCGCGCTGCGCGTATTTTCCAACACATGATGCATCGGGAATGCGTGGTGCGATATCGCTGGCCGGAGACCGGGAGCCGTTCTCGCCGGAAGAGATGAAGGACCTGAGCTATATTTCCATCCACGTCTTTGATCGGCTGGCGGAAATCCGCAATATGGATACCCGCATCAGCGACACGCTCAATGATCGTGAGATCGATTGTCTGAACTGGACAGCCGCCGGCAAGACCAGCGCCGAAATCGCCGATATCCTTGGATTGTCCGAACATACGGTCAATCACTACCTCAATCGCGCCACCAAGAAGCTCGATACGGTCAACCGGACGCAGGCGGTCGCAAAGGCATTGCGCATCGGCCTCATCAAGTAAACTGCCTGACATTTCCCATTTGACCAGTTTTTGCGCAGCGCGCGACGTTGCTGCCTGCAGAATGGGCTGCTTCTTCTGTGACGGCCAACACATGCTGGTCAGAGATATGTGTTAAGTCTTTGAAAAAACAAAGATATTTCCATAGGATCGGAATTGGCACGTTTTCTGCATCTTATTTTTCAGAGGTCCAGAGGGGACTTTCATATCAGCGCTGATCAAACAGGCGCGAATGGTAACACACCGCCGATATCGGTCGTCTTCTCCTTGGCGACCTGGTGCCGGCGGTGTTGTTGCACCTGGGGGAGGCCCCACGCAACGCATAGGGATGGGAATGGTTTCTTGCCATTCCCTGATTTCCATTGGCGAATTCCCATTGCTCGACTATCTAAGCTGAAAGACTTTCAGTGAGGATGGAATGACCGACGTCACCCAAGAACAGGTTCTGGAAACGCTGAAGACTGTTCGCGGCCCGGACCTGGAGCATAATATTGTCGAACTGGGCATGGTTTCGGATGTCTTCATCTCCGATGCCAAGGTCTATTTCTCCATCACTGTCCCCGCCGAGCGTGCAAAGGAACTCGAGCCTCTGCGCCAGGCCGCTGAGCGTGTCATCAAGGAAATGCCGGGTGTGAAGGGAGCGCTTGTCGCTTTGACAGCCGACAAGAAGGTCGGCTCCGGTGGCGCGCCCGCCGCCCGCCCGGCGCCCCAGCCTCATTCCCATGGTCATGCCCATGCCCCCCAGCAGCCGGCCCGCGCCGCCAAGATCGGCGTTCCCGGCATCGGGGCGATCGTCGCCGTGGCGTCGGGCAAGGGTGGCGTCGGCAAGTCCACGACCGCAGTCAATCTGGCTCTCGGTCTCGTCGCAAACGGCCTGAAGGTCGGCATCCTCGATGCGGATATATATGGTCCCTCGATGCCGCGGCTGCTGAAGATCTCCGGTCGCCCGACGCAGATCGAAGGCCGCATCATCAACCCGATGGAGAATTACGGCCTCAAGGTCATGTCGATGGGCTTCCTCGTGGATGAGGAGACCGCGATGATCTGGCGTGGGCCGATGGTGCAATCGGCACTCATGCAGATGCTACGGGAAGTCGCCTGGGGTGAGCTCGACATCCTCGTTGTCGATATGCCGCCCGGCACCGGCGATGCGCAGCTGACCATGGCGCAGCAGGTGCCGCTCGCCGGCGCCGTCATCGTCTCCACGCCGCAGGATCTGGCCCTCATTGATGCCCGCAAGGGCCTTAACATGTTCCGCAAGGTCGAGGTGCCCGTCCTCGGCATCATCGAGAACATGAGCTATTTCATCGCCCCGGATACCGGCGCCCGCTATGACATCTTCGGCCATGGCGGCGCCCGCAGCGAGGCGGAACGCATCGATGTGCCCTTCCTTGGCGAGGTTCCGTTGACGATCGCCATCCGCGAAACTTCGGATGCGGGGACGCCACTCGTGGTTTCCGAGCCGGATGGTCCGGTCGCCAAGATTTATCGGGACATAGCCGCTAAAGTTTGGGAGCAGCTCAGCGGTGCGCCTCAGCGCGCCGCGCCTGCGATCGTCTTCGAATAAGATGGCCTGCGTCCCTGTGGCGCCCTCGTGCTGGTTGTCTTAAGCCAAGCCTGTGCTATGACTCTGCCGACATCGGGAATCTGCGGTGAATGCGCGCAATTGAGGGCTATGGCTTGATTCTTTCCGAGCTTTGCTGCATATGCGCCGCCGGCGTGATTATGGTCAGACATGCTTGACGACAGCCTCGGGCCTCAAGGTGGTTCCAGCTGCTTCGTTCGGTCGAAGTTATCGTGTCAGTCGAAGGATTGGTACTGCTGCGCAATGAAGCATGAACAGGTATTCGTGGCCGAAAGCCTAAAGGATACGCCCGGAGTTTTATGAGCTTTTTTCATTTGTCGCAGTCTGGATCGGAACGGGAGCGCATCGAGCGCCATGGCCTTTGTCTTGCGCGCCGGACGAAGGGAGTGATCCTTTGATCACGGCCTACCGGACAGACTGCAAGTCGTTCGAGCTTACCGGCCTTTCCGAGTCCGCAAGTCTTCCCGACGATGCGTTATGGATTGATTTGCTTGAGCCCACCCACGAGGAAGAAATCGGTATCGAGAAACTGCTCGGCGTCGAATTGCCCACACGCGACGATCTCAAGGACATCGAACCCTCCAGCCGCCTCTATGTCGAGAACGGCGCGGTCTTCATGACCGCTTCGCTGGTGTGGAAGGCCGATACGGAAACGCCGACACTGACCGATGTCGCTTTCATTCTGATCGGCAACAGGCTGGTGACCATCCGCTATGCCCATCCGAAATCTCTCGCTCTCTTTATTGCCGGGATGCATCGGGTTCCGGAGAATATGCGCAGTGGCGCAGCACTCCTGGCGAAGCTTCTGGAAACGATCATAGACCGCACGGCCGAAATCCTGGAACAGTCCGTTGCGCGCATCGATATCCTTTCTACCCATGTATTCGGGGATAAGGCAAAGAAGGTCCGGCATCCTTCCAACTATCTTGAAGAAAAGCTGAAGACGATTGCCAGTTATCACCGTCTCGTCAGCAAGGTGCGCGACAGCTTGATGTCGCTATCCCGGCTTCTTACATTTGTGCAGACGATCCCCGCTGTTCACGAGGATCGGGAAACAAAGGCACTGTGTCGCAATGTATCTCGCGATATTCAGTCGCTCTCCGAGCATGCGTCTTTCATTGCCAGCAACATCACCTTTCTGCTCGATGCGTCGCTGGGGCTGATCAATATCGAGCAGAATGCAATCATCAAGATCTTCTCGATCGCATCGGTGGTTTTCCTGCCGCCGACGCTGGTCGCTTCGGTCTACGGAATGAACTTCGAACACATGCCGGAATTGCACGCCGTCTTCGGCTATCCGGCATCGTTGCTTCTGATGGTGATTTCCGCCGTCGTCCCGTTTTTCTTTTTTCGCTGGAAAGGCTGGCTCTGAGAGCCTAGTGATCCTGAATGTCTGAACAAACCGATCATTCTCCCGAAGGGAAAATGAGCAAGAACAAACTCTTTGCCCTCGCCCTCGGCTCGATCGGCGTTGTCTATGGCGACATCGGTACCAGCCCGCTCTATGCCTTTCGTGAGGCGCTGAAGCCGGTTGCCGCAGACGGCCTGACGCGCGGCGAGGTCATCAGCCTCGTGTCGCTGATGTTCTGGACCCTGACCATCATCGTCACCATAAAATATGTTCTCTTCCTGCTGCGCGCCGACAACGACGGCGAAGGCGGGACCTTGTCGCTTTTGGCCCTCCTATTGAAGACTTCCAACGGCCACACAGCGGTCCTGATGCTGCTCGGCCTGACGGGTGCGGCACTCTTTCTCGGCGACGCGATGATCACGCCGGCGCTGTCGGTGCTGTCGGCCGTCGAAGGTCTGAAACTCGTGGCGCCGGAGCTTTCGGACTATATAGTGCCGATTTCCGTTGCCATTCTGGCACTTCTCTTCGCCATACAGTCGCATGGAACAGGTGCGGTGGCGCGTTTCTTCGGCCCGATCACGGCATTGTGGTTCATCGTCATGGGTCTCTCCGGCATCATGCATATCGCCGACGACTGGAGCATCCTTGCCGCTTTCAATCCCTGGTACGCGATCAATTTCCTGCTGCATGAAGGCTTCTTCGGCATCGTCGTTCTCGGCGCCGTCTTCCTGACGGTCACGGGTGCCGAGGCGCTTTATGCGGACCTGGGCCATTTCGGCCGTCGGCCGATCCAATGGGCGTGGTTTGCGTTGGTTTTCCCGTCGCTGACGCTGAATTATTTCGGTCAGGGTGCGCTCGTGTTGCACGAGCCGCTGGCCATGTCCGATCCGTTCTTCCTGATGTATCCACATTGGGCGATCCTGCCCGTGGTCATCCTGGCGACCTGCGCCACCATCATCGCCAGCCAGGCGGTCATTACTGGCGCCTTCTCGCTGACGCGCCAGGCGATCCATCTCGGCTTCCTGCCGCGCATGGAGATCCTGTTCACCTCGGAGACGAATACCGGGCAAATCTTCCTGCCGTCGGTCAATACCGTGCTGTTCTTCGGTGTCATCTTCCTGGTCTTAAGTTTCCGCACGTCGGACTCGCTCGCGACCGCATATGGCATATCGGTCACCGGCGCGATGGTCGTCACCTCGATCATGGCCTTCGAATTCGTCCGGATGCGCTGGCAGTGGTCGCTGCTGACGGCAACGGTCGTGCTTCTGCCGCTTCTGGTGCTGGAATTCATCTTCCTCGGCGCCAACCTGTTGAAGATCCACGATGGCGGCTATATCCCTGTTCTGATCGCGTCCGTCTTCACGCTCATCATGTGGACCTGGCGTCGCGGCACGGCGATCCTGATGGAAAAAACGCGTCACACGGACATTCCGCTCGCCGCCTTCGTAAGCTCCATCGAGCGCAAGAGCGAACATTCTCCGGCCTCCGTCCCCGGAACGGCAATCTTCCTGACCAGCGACCCGGAATCCGCGCCTGCGGCTTTGCTGCATAACCTGAAGCACAATCACGTCCTGCACGACAAGAACGTCATCCTGACCATCCGTACGATCAACAAGCCGCGCGTTTCACCGGACAATCGCTATACGGTGGAGAAGATCTCCGAGCGCTTTTCGCGCGTCGAGCTGCGCTTCGGCTTTATGGAATCGCAGAATGTGTCCCAGGCGCTCGCTGCCTTGCGTAAATCCGGGCTGAAGTTCGACATCATGTCGACCTCCTTCTATCTCGGCCGGCGCAAGCTCGTGCCAGACGCGAAGTCCGGCATGCCGCATTGGCAGGACAGGCTCTATATCGCGCTCGCCAACGCAGCGACCGATCCGTCCGACTATTTCCGCCTGCCGGCCAACCGTGTCGTCGAGCTGGGTTCGCACGTCATCATCTGATCGGCAACAAGATTACGCTGATCAAGGCCTCGTTTCCGCGGGGCCTTTTTCATGCGTGTAAACAGCGCTTCCCCCACTGAAGGCTCATGCATGAATTGTCGCATATTAGAATTAACCATCCATCAAGGTTAATGAGGGATTATCGCGTCTCATGTTTCCGAGTGCGGTTGGAGTCCGGTGTTGCGTCGCATGATGAGTTCAAATAGCAAGCGCCTGCTGCCGAAGAACTGGACTTCGCCTGCCGTATTTGGCTTTTGCGCCTGGCTGATCTTTCCATCCGTCGCTGCCCACGCCGATCTTGCGGGTCTGCTCGCCGGGCTTGACCGGGGAGGGGACAACTGGCGCATGGTGCTCACCAATTCGCCGGCCGGTTCCATCCACCAGGGCGAACTCGCCTTTGCAAATGCGGACGCTCAGAAAATCGGTGCTGAGGGCGGCATGGTGCTGCCGGACGGTCGCCGCATAGCCTTTTCCGAAGGCGAAAAGGGCAGTGATCCGAGACCGGACGAGGATCGGATCAACCGCAGCGAGAAGAAGCCTCGGCTCGTCTCTGTCCTTCCCATGCAGCCGCCCAAGGATTTTACCGCCGGCTCGATCCTGCAGCGGCAGAGCCTGCTCTCGCCGCCGCCATCGGCACTCTCGACGAAGCTTGCGTTTGCGAAGCCCCGCATCACCGACAAGTCGATCGTGGTTGCCTCAGCCTTTGAAAAGCCGCTACCGCCTCCGCCGGCCTATGTGGTTCCGGCCTATCTGGCGAGCCTTGTCACAAATCAGAACGCCGATTCTCTCGCGCTGGGTTATGCGTCGCCGCAGGCTGATGACAGCAAGGTTTCGCCCTTCGATTCCATTCTGACCAAGGATCAGGGGACCGAAGGCCGCTTCGTGCCGCAGATCGGCCCTGAGGATCACGCCTGGGCGGCAAGCATCCTGCCGCCCACGGTCTTCTCGCCGGATGAGCAGCAGTGCCTCGCAACCGGTATCTATTTCGAAGCGCGCGGAGAATCGCTGAAAGGCCAGGCAGCCGTTGCCCAGGTCATTCTCAATCGCGTGCGCAATCCGGCCTATCCCAAGACCATTTGCGGCGTCGTCTACCAGAACGAGGATTGGCACAATGGCTGCCAGTTCTCCTTCGCCTGCGACAAGATCAAGGACAAGGTCAACTCCGCCTATCATTGGCAGGTAGCCCGGCAGGTTGCCATGGCCGTTACCGCTGGCAAGATCTGGCTACCGCAGATTGGCTCGGCTACCCATTACCATGCGGTCTACGTTCACCCCCGCTGGGCATCGACGATGGAAAAGGTCGGGCGCATCGGCATGCACATCTTCTATCGCACCTATGGCGGGGGCTGGATCTGAATACCTCTGCTGGGTTAATCGCCCGGATGAGCAGCGCTTCCGCGGGAAACCGCCGGATGAATGTGCCCTCCGCCCAAGGGATTCTTTGCGGCCGTTTTGAGCGATCGTCGTCGATTTGTCATAAGCCCATGATTCTTCATGGCTAATTTATGGCTGGACATATACTGCCTACGCCTTGACTATGCTTTTTCCTAAAACTATGTTGCGCGCGACTTCAAAACGGGCCGAAAGGTGGCAAAACCTCCCGTTCGTTCGTGCGTTTACCGGGGTAGCGGTAGCGTAAGCAGCGAAAAGACGAGGAGGAATGGCACCATGTCGGATGACCGGGACGAGGGTCTGGAAAAGCGACGGGCGCAACTGGGAGCCGAACTGGCGAGCAAGCGCGCTGCGGAGGGAGAGGACGAGCAGGGGGAAATTCGCGCCGAGGCCAGCCGCAAAGGCTATGCTGAGGCGATGAAACTCTCGAGCGAGTTCATCGCCGCCATTATTGTGGGCGCTGTTCTGGGCTATCTCTTCGACCGTTTTGTCGGCACGGCGCCGTGGGGTATGATTATACTGCTGCTTCTCGGTTTCTGTGCTGGTGTATTGAATGTTCTGCGGGCAGCCGGAAAGGTGGCATCACCTGGCGCTGATCTCAGAACAGGAAAGAAATGAGACGGAAGCTTCGCTGACAGCGTGGTTTTCAAGGCATTGGTTTCCGTCGTGACGGCGGACAAAGAAGAGAGAACAAGCGGTGGCAAACGGTCCTACCCATCAGTTCCTGATCCACAAGATTGTACCGATCGAAATCGGTGGGATTGATTTTTCGTTCACCAATGCTTCGCTGTTTATGGTCGCTGCTGCCGTCATTTCTGCCGGCTTCCTCTATTTTGCCACCTCCAGCCGCGGCGTTATCCCGACCCGCTCGCAGTCCGTGGCGGAAATGTCCTATGAATTCATCGCGAAGATGCTCAAGGAAGGGGCAGGGACGCAGGGGATGAAATTCTTCCCCATGGTGTTCTGCCTGTTCATGTTCGTGCTGACTGCAAACCTGCTCGGCATGGTGCCTTACTTCTACACCGTCACCAGCCAGATCATTGTCACCTTCGCGCTGGCGCTCTTCGTTATCCTGACGGTCATCATCTACGGTTTCTGGAAGCACGGCTTCGGCTTCCTGAACATCTTCGTGCCGCAAGGCGTCCCCGGCATACTTCTGCCGCTGGTGGTGTTGATCGAAATCATCTCTTTCCTGTCCCGTCCGATTTCGCTCTCCGTTCGTCTCTTCGCCAACATGCTCGCTGGCCATATCACGCTCAAGGTGTTCGCAGGCTTCGTTGCCTCGCTCGGAGCCCTTGGCGCGCTTGGTGTCGGCGGTGCCATCCTTCCCCTGATCATGACCGTCGCCCTGACCGGTCTTGAGCTCCTCGTCGCCTTTCTCCAGGCCTATGTCTTTGCGGTGCTGACTTGCATGTACCTCAACGACGCAATCCATCCTGGCGGGCACTGAGGATATCAACATTGACGTCTTCAGGGCGTCAGTCATTCGCCGCAACAACCATTCAAAGGAGTTCAACATGGAAGCGGAAGCAGCAAAGTTCATCGGTGCAGGTCTGGCTTGCTTTGGTATGGCCGGTACGGCTCTCGGCCTCGGCAACATTTTCGGCAGCTACCTCTCCGGCGCTCTGCGCAATCCGTCTGCCGCTGACAGCCAGTTCGGCCGTCTGGTATTCGGCTTCGCCGTTACGGAAGCTCTGGGCATCTTCTCGCTGCTCGTAGCTCTCCTCCTGCTCTTCGCCGTCTGATTTCAGCGGCTTGATAGATCACGGTCTGCGGCCAGCGGGCCGTGATTTTTTACATTTGTACACCTGGAGGTGAGCATGTTCGTGACCCCGGCTTACGCAGAAGAAGCCGCGCCGGCAGCCGGCGAGACACAGACCGAGACCGGCACGCCTGGAGCACATCCGACTTTCCCGCCATTTGACGCCAAGTGGTATCCGTCGATGCTGCTCTGGCTGGTGATCACGTTTGTCATCTTCTATATCGTGATGCAGAAGGCCGTCATTCCGCGCGTCGGCGGCATTCTCGAAAGCCGCCATGCCCGCATCGCACAGGACGTCGAGGAAGCAAGCCGCCTGAAGGCTGAAGCAGACGCTGCTGTCGAGACCTACGAAAGCGAGCTGGCTGCAGCACGCGTCAAGGCCAATGCCATCGGAACGGCAGCCCGCGACGCCGCAAAGGTCAAGGCCGAAGAAGATCGCCGCGCGATCGAGGCAAGTCTTTCGGAAAAATTGAAGGCTGCCGAGGCACGTATCGCCGAAGTGAAGACCAAGGCTTTCGCCGACGTCGGATCGATCGCCGAGGAAACAGCATCGAGCGTCGTCGAGCATCTGATCGGCGCAGCTGGCGCCCAGGGTGACGTCGCTGCAGCCGTCGCGGACGCATCCGCCAAGCGGGAGGGTTGATCATGGAATTCGGTTTTGACGAAACTTTCTTTGCATTCGTCGCCCTCATCATCTTCCTGGGCCTGATGGTCTACCTCAAGGTTCCGGGCATGATGGCGAAGTCGCTTGACGACCGCGCTGATCAAATCCGTAACGAGCTGGCGGAAGCCAAGCGTCTGCGCGAAGAAGCCCAGCACCTGCTGGCCGAATACCAGCGCAAGCGCAAGGAAGCCGAAGCCGAAGCCGCCCATATCGTTGCCGCCGCCGAGCGCGAGGCAGAGATGCTGACGGCCGAAGCACGGAAGAAGACGGAAGAATTCGTTGCCAACCGCACGGCGCTTTCGGAAGCCAAGATCAAGCAGGCTGAAGTTGACGCAATGAAGGCGGTTCGTTCCGCTGCCGTTGACCTCGCGATCGCTGCTGCAGGCTCGGTTATCGCCAAGAAGGCAGATGGCGGTGTTCAGTCGCAGCTCTTCCAGAACGCCGTCGGCGAAGTGAAGAGCCGCCTGAACTAAGCAGCTCGCATCTGATGATTTTGAAAGGCCCCGCTTCGGCGGGGTTTTTTGTTTTTGGGGGTGCAGCTATTCCGAAAAGCTTGCGTCGTGCCAACCCCCTCTGCCCTGCCGGGCATCTGCCCCACAGGTGGGGAGATTGGCTGGGCGCACGGGCTTCCCCAAACAATTGGCATTTCTGCACATCGAAACGGTTGAAAGAGGGAAATCCCAAGCCACTTGTAATCTCCCCACCTGTGGGGGAGATGCCCGGCAGGGCAGAGGGGGGAATTGCAGGCACCTTTGCCTGCGACCCTTACTCCTCCACCACGCCCGCACCATCCTTGCGTAACGGCCTAAAACTCATGCGATGAAGCGAGCAGGGCCCGTGTTCCTCGATGCCACGCCGGTGTTGCGCGGTGCCATAGCCGGCATGCGCGGCAAAGCCGTAGGCCGGGAAGACCAGATGCGCCCGCGTCATCATCCGGTCACGCGTGACCTTGGCGACGATCGAGGCGGCGGCGATGGAGAGCGAGCGCGCATCGCCTTTGACGACGGCCTTGCCCGGGCAGGGAAGGCCTGGTGGAACGTCGAGCCCGTCGGTCAGCACGTAGCTTGCCGGCAGTGAGAGGCCGATCACGGCGCGGCGCATGGCGTCGAGGCTTGCCTTGCGGATATCCGTTTCGTCGATGCGGGTGGAGCTGGACGAGGCGATCGCGACCGTTGCCGTCTGAATGATCACTTCGAACAGCTCTTCGCGTCGCTGTGCCGAAAGCTGCTTCGAATCGTTCAGGCCGTCGGGAATGCAGTCGGGATCGAGGATGACTGCAGCAGCGACTACAGGACCGGCCAGCGGCCCGCGCCCGGCCTCGTCAGCACCCGCGACAGGCCAGTGCCCGGCCTTGCGCGCGGAGAGTTCCAGCGTGAAATCCGGAACGAGAGGAACGTCCTCGAAAAGCAGAGGAGAATCGGGTGGCGTGCGACGTGTCATGCGGCGGACCCTCGCACGCCAGCCCGATCTCCTGCAAGCCCCCGGCATCAGGGCGGCGGTCCGGGGGCTATATCGCGGGCAGGGATTGGAACTACCCGCGAAACTTGAAGATTGTCAGAGCAGCGAAAGCTGCACGCCGCTGCCATTGGGCGGCACGAAGAGATCGTCGCGCAGATGGATGCTGCGGCGGGTCAGCCCCAGCCGCTTCACGGCCAATTCGAAGCGCCGGCTGATCTGCCAGGCATAGGGGCCCGCACCTTTCATGCGCTTGCCGAACTCAGCGTCATAATCCTTGCCGCCGCGCATGGAGCGGACCAGCGACATCACGTGCCGGTAGCGGTCGGGATAGTTCTGCAGCAGCCAGTCGCGGAAAAGCGGGCTCACTTCCAGCGGCAGCCGCAGCATCACATACCCGGCTTCCAGCGCGCCAGCTGCCTTGGCCGATTCGAGGATGCGCTCCAGCTCATGGTCGTTCAGCGCGGGGATCATCGGCGCTGCCAACACCGAGGTCGGAATGCCCGCCTCAGACAGCGCCTTGATCGCCTGCAGCCGTCGTGTCGGCGTCGCCGCGCGTGGCTCCATCGTCCTCGCCATCTTGCGGTCGAGCGTCGTAATCGATAGCGCCACGCGCGCGATGTTCTTCGCCGCCATCTCCTGCAGGATGTCGATGTCGCGGATTATGAGGGCCGACTTGGTGACGATCGAGACCGGATGATTGGCCCTGTTCAGCACTTCGAGGATCTGGCGCATCACCTGCCATTCCTTCTCGATCGGCTGATAGGGATCGGTATTGGTGCCGATGGCGATCACCTTCGGCTTGTAGCCGGGCTTGGCAAGCTCGCGCTCCAAGAGCTTCGGCACATCCGGCTTGGCAAACAGCTTCGCCTCGAAATCGAGGCCAGCGGAGAGCCCCATATAGGCGTGCGTCGGCCGCGCGAAGCAATAGATGCAGCCATGCTCGCAGCCGCGATAGGGATTGATCGAGCGGTCGAAGGAAATATCCGGAGAGGTGTTGCGCGTGATCGCCGTACGCGGCTTTTCCACCTGCACTTCCGTCTTGAAGGGCGGGAGGTCTTCCAGCGTCTGCCACCCGTCATCGAAGCTCTCGCGCTGCGAGGGCTCGAAGCGGCCGGTTGGGTTCAGGCCGGCGCCGCGACCGCGCCTGCGATCGACCTCGATCCTGAGGCCCGCCGCTGCGATCATGGCGTCGGCAACGTCTGCCGTGTTGGCAGGTGCAAATGCAGCCTGCCCCGCGAGGGACTGTGGGTTCATCGATAGCTCCAAGGCGGCGGATGCTGTTGCATCCCGTTTCGACCTTGATTAAATTCCTATCGAGAAAACGAGAACAATGCAAGAACAAAAAGCGGAAATCCGCCGCTGGCAATTAATTGGGCAACGCTCTATAAACAGGCAATGTTGACAGTCATTATCGAATGCCAGGATCAGGAACCCGAGCTGGCGCAGACATTGGCAGCCCTTGTGGCGGGCGCGGTAGAGGGCCTCGTCTGCGACGTCGTCGTGCTGGATCATGGCTCTGGCGACGGCACCGAGCGGGTGGCCGACGCAGCCGGCTGCCGCTTTTATTCTGAGTGGGATATCAAGGACATCCTGCACTCTGCCCGCGGCGAATGGCTGCTTCTGGTCGAGCCGGGCGCACGGCCTCAGGCCGGCTGGATCGACGAGATTGCCGAATACGTATCGCTGAACAAGGTGCCCGCCCGGTTCACGGCTTCGCGCGGCTATCGCCGGCCGTTCCTGAAGCGAATGGGCCGCGCGCGACCGCCGCTGGAACTCGGATTTCTGGTCTCCAAGCGTCAAGCGATCGCGACCGCGAAAACAGGAATGCGGCTTGCGGAATTCACCAAGGGACAAAAGGCGCGCAGGCTGTCGAGCGAGATGATCCCATCCTGGGTTGCCCGGGCCGCGAGATAGGGTCAGCTGCCGCCGCGTTTCAGGTGCTCGTCGAGCCGCGGCATGATCTCCACGAAATTGCAGGGCATGTGCCGGTAGTCGAGCTGCGCCTTAAGGATGCCGTCCCAGGCGTCCTTGCAGGCACCGGGAGAGCCGGGCAGCACGAAGATGAAGGTGGCGTTGGCAACGCCGCCGGTCGCACGGGACTGGATGGTGGCCGTACCGATCTTGTCATAGGAAATACGATGGAAAACCTCCGAGAAGCCGTCCATGCGCTTCTCGAACAGAGGCTCCAGCGCCTCTGGCGTGACATCGCGACCGGTGAAGCCGGTTCCGCCAGTGGTGATCACCACATCGACCGAATCATCCAGTGTCCAGGCCTCGACCTGCGTCCTGATCCGCACCTTGTCATCGGGGACGATGGCGCGGGCTGCGAGACGATGGCCGGCCTCTCCGATGCGCGCGACGAGTGTATCGCCGGATTTGTCATCGGCCAGGGTCCGGGTATCCGAAACTGTCAGCACTGCGATGCCGACAGGAATGAAGGCGCGCGATTCATTTGTATTTGCCATCATTCGTCTCCTGAAATCGTCTCCGTCGCCTGGAAATACCAGCCCGGCTTCTGCCTGTGAAGCAATTCCGCCGCGGTTTCCGCCCGCGCGCGACCCGCAAATATCCCAAAGCAGGTGGCGCCGGATCCCGACATGCGCGTCAGCAGCGCGCCTGATTCGCTGAGCATCCGGGAGATGGCGGCAATGTCGGCACAAAGCGTCCTTGCCGGCGCCTCAAGGTCGTTGCGCAAGCTGCCAACCACGTCGAGCCAATCTTGGCGGCGACGCTCCTGAAGCGGATCGAAATCGAATTTCGGGTTGTCCCGGCTTTCCAGCGCGCGGAACACGTCTGGCGTGGAGACACCCACGAGTGGGTTTCCGAGCACCAGCGACATGGATGGAAAACCGGGAAGCGTCATGATCTCTTCGCCGATACCACGCGCAATCAGCGGCCGGCTTGAAAGGCACATGGGTACATCGGCCCCGAGTTTCAGCGCGATCTCCGCAAGCTTTTCGCCGGGAAGCGTGACATTCCAGAGATGCATCAGGCCGCGCAGCGCCGCCGCTGCATCTGCAGACCCGCCCCCGATGCCCGAGGCAACGGGCAGGTTTTTTTCTAGATGGATATGGACCGCCGGCGTATCAAATCCCGCCGCCTGTACCGCATCCCGCAGCAGATCGCGTGCCTTCAGCACGAGATTGCTGCCGACAGGTGCGTCGGCTGAAAGCAGGGGTGCGAAACGCCCCGAAAGCGTGAATGAATCAGTCTTGGCACTGCGGAAGCCGAGGCGGTCGCCATGCCGTGTGAACGTCACCAGCATGTCCAGCAGATGGTAGCCATCCGCTCTCCGGCCCGTCACATGAAGGGCCAGATTGATTTTAGCCGACGCCTCTTCCGTCAGGTCGAAAGCGCCGGCTTCAAAGTCTGGCAACATGGAGCCTTAGGACTTCTTGTCGACAGCCGGTGGCGGCGTGGTGTCGGCGGGCGCCGGCTCCACCTGCTTCGACTTGTCGGCAGCCTTGGCGTCGTCGAGCGCTGGTAGTCCGTTGGCGATCTTTTCCTTGATCTTCGGAATATCTGCTTCTTCAGGTTGCGATGTCAGTGCGCGATTCCACTGATAGACCGCCTCGAGCTTACGCCCGACACGCCAATAGGCGTCGCCAAGGTGATCGTTGATCGTCGCATCGCCGGCCTTCAGCTGCGCTGCGCGCTCCAGTTCGTTGACCGAGTCGTCGAACCGGTTGAGGCGGAAATAGGCCCAGCCGAGCGAATCGACGATGTAGCCGTCATCCGGCTTCAGATCGACGGCCTTCTGGATCATCTTCAGGCCGTCGTCGAGGTTCTTGTTCATGTCGACCCAGGAATAGCCGAGATAGTTCAGAACCTGCGGCTGGTCCGGATTGAGCTCAAGCGCTTTCTTGAAGTTCGGTTCAGCCTGGTCCCACTTCTTCAGCCGCTCGTAGGCGATGCCGCGCTGGAAGAACACGGCCCAATCGCCCCGGTTCGGCACGCTGCCGATGATCTGGACAGCCTTGTCGTAATTGTCGGCCATCGCCTGATAGTCCTTGGCATCGGAAAGGACGCTGCCATAGGCCAGATAGCTGCGGATATCGTTCGGATCCGAATCGATCAGAGCCTTGAGATGCTTGCGCGCATCGTCGACCTTGCCGCTCTGGGCAAGGGACAGGCCGAGCTGCAGTTCCGAGATGCGGGCCATCGGAGAGGTGGCTGGCACCTGCTTGTAGAAGGCGATTGCCCGGTCGGTCTGGTCCTGCTTTTCGGAGATGCCGCCGAGCAGCACGAGCGTATCGGCGGCCTTCGGATCGAGAGTATTTGCCATCTGCAGATAGAGCGAGACCACGTCCTCCGCACCATCGCGATTGAGGGCAGCGCCGATGGAGAACAGCACCGAGGCAGCACCCTCTACAGCGTTGCTTACTTCCTGATCGGGAACGGTTCCCTTGTTGATGCTGTCGCGCAATGCGTTGAGCGGAGCATAGTTGCTGATCAGATTGTCGCCGACGGAGACGGCGTCCAGTGCCTTCTGCTTGTTGCCTTGCGAGGCTTCAAGTTCGGCAAGCGCCATGACGGCGCGCATGAACGTGTCGGGCGCGGTTGCCCCGCCTTCCTTGTCGGTAACGGCGTCGTTCAGGTGGCTTCGCGCCGATTTCACATCACCATTGAGAATGGCGATCGCACCGGCATGGTAGTTCTTGAAGATGTTGAACCAGGCCGGTCCCTGCATCTTGTCGATGGCTGCGAGCGCTTCCTTGCCATGGCCCGCGCCAACCTTTGCCCAGGCAAGCAGGAGGTCATTCATCATACGGTCGAGATCGTTCGGCCCGCTATACTTGAGGACAGACTGCGCCGTCTTGTAGTCATGGCGACGAATGGCATCGGTGCCGCGAACGATGGTCGTGATGCGCTCCACGGTCGGATCGCTCTTGAGCTCGTTGGCGTATTTCACGCCTTCCTGGATGTCTCCGTTGAGAAGGAGAGAGATCATCAGTCGCTGGCGGATTTCCGGATTTCCGGGCTCGATCAGCAGCGCCTTCTTGTAGAGCGCGATAGCCGTATTGTAGTCGTGGTCGACATCAGCCGTGCGGGCAGCAAGAAACGCGCCCGCGAACGTATCGACAGTATCGGTATCGAAGGTCGCTGCCACATCGGTTGCACTATCGGGCTTTGCGACATCTTCCGCGCGGCCCGCATTGACGGCCGTCAGCGAAAGGATCGCGGCCAAGGCAGCGCCCGAGAGGAAACGAATGGCAAGTCTCTGCCGCATTAGGAAACCTTTCTCCAGGACGGCCGGTGGGAGGCCGGCTGCCACACTTCAATTGTGGCGAGTCATGCACAACAGGATGGCTTTTTTGAAGCCGTCCTGCAAGAAATTCAGCCTATGGCCCGTTAATTGACGCGTTCGATGCAGAAATCGATCACTTCCAGGAGAGCCGATTTCCACGGCGTATCGGGCAGCGGCGCCAGTGCGTCGCGGGCGATCGTGCCGTAGTGAACGGCCCGTGCGATGGTATCGCTGAGCGCGCCGTATTTGGTGATCAGGCCCATCGCCTTTTCGAGATTTGCATCATTGCTGTTGCCGTTCTCGATAGCGTCACGCCAGAAGGCACGCTCGTCTTCCGTGCCCCGGCGATAGGAGAGGATGATCGGAAGCGTGATCTTGCCTTCGCGGAAATCGTCGCCGACATTCTTGCCGAGATCGGCCGCCTTGCCGCCGTAATCGAGCGCATCGTCGACCAGCTGGAAAGCGAGACCGAGATTGGTGCCGTAGGACTTGAGCGCGTTGCGGCCAGACTTGTTGGCATTGGCGATGATCGGGCCGACTTCGGCTGCCGCAGCAAAGAGGGCCGCCGTCTTGGCGCGAATGACGGAGAGATAATCGTCTTCCGTCGTTTCCATATTCTTGGCGACGGAGAGCTGCAGGACCTCACCCTCGGCGATGACGCAGGCAGCCCCGGAAAGGACATCGAGCGCTTCCAGCGAGCCGACATCGACCATCATGCGGAAAGCCTGGCCGAGCAGGAAGTCGCCCACCAGAACGCTTGCCTGGTTGCCCCAGATCATGCGGGCCGTCGAACGCCCGCGACGCAGGTCGCTTTCGTCGACGACATCGTCATGCAGCAACGTTGCGGTGTGCATGAACTCGACCGATGTCGCGAGCTTGACGTGGTTGTCGCCCTGGTAGCCGAACAGTGCTGCGGATGCGATCGTCAGCATCGGTCGCAGGCGCTTGCCGCCTGATGAAATCAGATGTTCGGCCACTTCGGGGATCATCTGCACGTCGGAGCCGGCCTTGGACAGGATCAGCTGATTGACGCGTTCCATATCCGCCTTGGTCAAATCCACCAAGGGCTTGACGGATGCCTGTTTGTTTTTGCTTTCTTCAAGCGGTATCACGACGCCCAACGGTCCGGACTCCTGTTCATTTGTTGGAAACGACAATAAGAAGGGGCAGGTGATGCGGCAAGTGGCGATTTGTCCCGTCGCGCAAATTTGACAGGAATCTCAGTGTCCATGCACGAACTTATCCGCACCAATGACCCCGTTCTTCTCTCTTATGCGGAGAGCTTGATGAAGGATGCCGGAATACATTGTTTCATCGCGGATCAGGCAATGAGCATTCTCGAGGGTTCGCTTGGCATGTTGCCGCGCCGCTTCATGGTCGAGGAAGACAGGGCTACTCAAGCCCGGAGAATCCTTATCGATGCCGGGCTCGGCGACGAATTGCGTCCCGCCAAGAGCTGAGTGAACGCCATGACCGATGAGAGCGAAACGGTCGACGCCTTTCACCGTGGTGCCTTTCACATCGTTCAGCCCAGGGGCAGGGGGCATCGATCAGGCATGGACGCCATGCTCCTGGCAGCGCTTGTCGACGACGAACGCCCCATCCGCGTTGCCGATCTCGGCGCGGGCGCAGGTGCAGCCGGTCTTGCGGTTGTCTCCCGGCTTGATCGCGCCGAGGCCGTATTGTTCGAGCGCTCTTCCGATATGGCGGCCTTTGCGCGCAAAAGCCTGATGCTGCCCGAGAATGCCCGCCTCGCTAACCGGGTTTCCGTGATCGAGGCGGATGTAACCTTGATCGGCAAGGCCCGCAACGAGGCCGGCTTGGTCGACGACAGTTTCCATCATGTCATCATGAACCCGCCTTTCAACGACGCCAGCGACCGCCTGACGCCGGATGCGCTGAAGGCCGAGGCGCATGCCATGACGGACGGATTGTTCGAAAGCTGGGTGCGCACGGCGGGCGCAATCATGATTCCCGGCGGCCAGCTTTCGCTGATCGCCCGCCCGCAATCGATCGGCGAAATCATCGCCGCCTGCGGCAAGCGCTTCGGCGGCATGGAAATCACGCCCATCCATCCGCGCGAAGGCGAGAATGCGGTACGCATCCTGGTGACGGCGATCAAGGGCTCGCGGGCGCGCCTTGCGCTGCGTGCGCCGCTCGTCATGCATGAGGAGGGCACGCATAAATTCTCCGCCTTCGTTGATGATCTCAACAACGGCCGCGCAGCGTATTCAAGGCGCGGACGATAAAGCGCATCCCAACAGAAAATATCTGAGCCGGCATTGCGTTTGCCCTCCGTATGCATACATCACAACCTACTGCTCACAGCAATTCAGGGATGACGAATGGCCGGTTTTCTCAAGCGCATGCTTCCGAAGCGTTTTCGCAAGGAAGGAACCGTCATTCCGGTCGTGAAGTTGAGCGGCGTCATATCGGCCGGAGGCAGCCAGTTTCGCCCGGCGCTCAATCTCGCCAACGTCTCGCTGGCACTCGACAAGGCCTTCGCCTCGAAATCCTCTCCCGCCGTTGCCATCGCGATCAATTCGCCGGGCGGCTCCCCGGTGCAGTCGCGGATGATCTACAACAGGATCCGCGAACTCGCCCGCGAGAAGCAGAAGAAGGTTTTGGTCTTCGTCGAGGATGTCGCCGCGTCCGGCGGCTACATGATCGCGCTGGCCGGTGATGAAATCATTGCCGACCCGACCTCGATCGTCGGTTCGATCGGCGTCGTGTCGGGCGGCTTCGGTTTTCCGGAATTGCTGAAGAAGATCGGCGTCGAACGCCGCGTCTACACAGCTGGCGAGAACAAGGCGATCCTTGATCCCTTCCAGCCGGAGAAGGAAAAGGACATCGAATATCTGAAGAGCCTGCAGCTCGAAATCCACCAGGTCTTCATCGACATGGTGCGCGAGCGCCGCACCGGAAAGCTGAGGCAGGGTGACGATACCGTCTTTTCCGGCCTGTTCTGGAGCGGCAAGCGCGGCCTGGAACTTGGCCTGATCGACGGGCTCGGCGACATGCTGCAGGAACTCAAGAAACGCTATGGCAAGAAGACCAAGCTCGAACTGGTAACCACCCCGCGCAGCCTCTTCGGTCGCAAGGCACCGGGCGTCTCTCTGCCCGGCCTCGGAGGCATCGGTGCAGACCTCGCTTCCGGGCTTGCGGAAGTGGCGGAAGAAAAGGCATGGTGGGCCCGATACGGACTTTAGGATCGGGAGGGGCGCCATGCCGCAACTCATATTCATCATCATTGTAATCGGCGGCTGCTGGCTGCTCTACAAACGCTTCGTTCGCGATGCACAGCGCCTGCAGCGCAAGATGCATCGCCAGGAAACCGAACGCCGCACCGGCGCGATCGGAACGCTGGTCAAGGACCCAGCGACGGGGGAATATCGCGTTAAACGGGATGATGAGTAATGGCTGATGGAGGTGCCGTATCCTGAACGGATTAGCCGCGCTCCTTGACGCGAGCCTGCCAATCGGCTCCGGCATAGCTGATGCAGACGATGAAAATCGACATCGTTTCGTCATTGACCGTAAAGCAGATAACTGCCTTCTCTGCGGAGATTGCGATCCGAAGATCTTTGTAGATTTCGTCCCGTCTGTTTCCGATATGGGGAAAATCGGTCAGCGAATGGAGCGTTTTCTCGATCTGCTCGATTTTCGCTTCGGCTAGATCATAGCCGGCATATTCACCGATAAAAATGGTGATGTTGAGAAGATCGCTTTTGACAAGAGGATGCCGAACAACCTCATACGGCATCTTTCTTCCCTTGTTTACGGCTTCGGATAAGTGCACGAACTTCGTTGAACATGTCGTCTCCCTTTAGCGGAATCCATTGATCCCTAGGAAGCTCCATGCGCCGGCGGATTTCGTCTGCCATTCCGGTAAGCGGGTCCACGGCATCGTGGCGCTCGGATATCAGTCGCCGCGCAGCTTCCTCCAGCACATCGGAAAGCGAGGCGTATTCGCCTTTTCTCACGAGTTCTTCTGCCTCGCGCAGCGTGCTTTCAGATAGGCTCACCGTAGTCTTGACGTTCATGACCGTCTCCGTTTCAACGCTGCCGCATCATACGTTAAGTATTGACCCCTGTCCCCCGCCGTGGCACCTGTCGCCCACATTTCGCGAATTCGGACAGATCCCATGACCGCAGCCACCGTTCCCGACCACATGAACCCGAAGCGCTCCTTTCAGGCGCTGATCCTGACGCTGCACAATTACTGGGCCGACAAGGGATGCGCGGTTCTTCAACCCTATGACATGGAAGTCGGCGCCGGCACGTTTCATCCGGCAACGACGCTGCGTGCGCTCGGCCCGAAACCATGGCGCGCCGCCTATGTTCAGCCGTCGCGGCGCCCGTCTGACGGCCGCTATGGCGAAAACCCGAACCGCCTGCAGCATTACTACCAGTACCAGGTCATCCTGAAGCCGAACCCGCCGAACCTGCAGGAGCTTTATCTCGGCTCGCTGAAGGCGATCGGCCTCGATCCGTTGCTGCATGACATCCGCTTCGTCGAGGACGATTGGGAAAGCCCGACGCTCGGCGCCTGGGGCCTCGGCTGGGAATGCTGGTGCGACGGCATGGAAGTCTCGCAGTTCACCTACTTCCAGCAGATCTGCGGCATCGAATGCTCGCCCGTTGCCGGCGAGCTGACCTATGGTCTTGAGCGTCTTGCCACTTACGTCCAGGGCGTCGATAGCGTCTACGATCTGAACTTCAACGGCCGCGAAGGCGCCGAGAAGATTTCCTACCGCGATGTCTTCCTGCAGGCCGAGCAGGAATATTCCCGGCACAATTTCGAATATGCCAACACCGAAATGCTGCATCGCCATTTCATCGATGCGGAAAAGGAATGCCAGGCGCTATTGGCCGCCGGCGCGCCCGGCGACAATGCCAACCAACTGCTGCACAAATGCGTCTTCCCGGCTTACGACCAGTGCATCAAGGCCAGCCACGTCTTCAATCTTCTGGACGCACGCGGCGTGATCTCGGTCACCGAGCGCCAGAGCTACATCCTGCGCGTAAGAACGCTCGCCAAGGCCTGTGGCGAGGCTTTCCTGCTGACTGATGCCGGTGGTGCGAACTGGAATCGCGCAGCGGCTTGAAGTACGCGACCGGCTGATTTTGCATTGATTTAAGCGCTATGCCATCGGTGTTTGCGCTATTGAGTTTCCGGTTTCTTCTTCCTATGGTTGCGCTATTGGGGCGATCTTGGTGGGGCAAACATCGTGTGGACTTATCTGCTTTTGGCGACTGCTTTAGCTGCTACCCCGCAGGCGCCGACACGTTCCTTCGATCAGGATTTTCGAACGGAGGACCCTTCCTGTAGGGCGATGAACGACGCCTATATAGCCACTGGTAAGGCGCTGGAATATGTCGATAACCTTAGCCAACTTAGGCCTGACGGCACGCTGAAGTCTTACGCAGAGACACGCGTCGGGCCGTCCGGAGCCTACGAAAAGCTTGTGATTGCAACACAGTGGAGACAGATCGACTGGCCGTTCGTATCTACGTTCGATCGCTACGGCCCTGTTTTCACCTCGTGCCGGCTGCTCGGTCATGAACCTGTCAATGGCTACGATACCGATCATTATTCCGCGACTTGGCATAGTTTTCCATTTTCGCCGTCCTACGACATGTGGGTGTCTGTGGCGAACGGGCGAGTGATCAAGGTGGTTCGCGACTATTCCAAGACCACATGGGAGTTTTCATTCCCTATTGCGGTCGATCTTTTTGACTACAGTCACAAAGCTGACGCAGAGCCCAAGGGTTCGACGCAGTAAGCCGTCGAGATCGAAGATGTCGGGAAAAAGAACGCCCATAGCCAGGGCATAAAGCTGAATCCGCAGGTGACAATATCACGAGACCCGCATAGTCTCCCCCGCCAATTCGTCATCGTTTTGGGGGTTCGCGGTGTACATCATTCTTGGCGTTGTCGTTCTTGTCATTCTCTATGCCATCTTCGTCTATAACGGGCTCGTGCGCGCCCGCCAGATGGCTGGGGAGGCATGGTCCGGCATCGACGTCCAGCTCAAGCGTCGTGCCGATCTCATTCCGAACCTGATCGAGACCGTCAAGGGTTATGCGGCCCATGAGAAGGGCACCCTGGAAGAGGTGGTGGAACTTCGCAACAAGGCTCAATCCATCCCGTCAGGCGATGTTGCGGCCCGCGGCCAGGCCGAAGGCCTGCTCGGGGCGGCACTCGGCCGCGTACTGGCGCTTGCCGAGGCTTATCCCGATCTCAAGGCGAACCAGAATTTTTCCGAGCTGCAATCCTCGCTGGAAACCATGGAAAGCGAGATCCAGATGGCGCGCCGTTATTACAACGGCGCTGCCCGTGATCTGAACGTCAAGGTCGAGAGCTTCCCCTCCAATCTCGTCGCCGGCCAGTTCGGCTTTTCCAAGCGCGATTATTTCGAGATCACCAACGAGGCCGACCGCGCGGTTCCATCGGTCAAGTTCTGACCCATCCGCGCTTGAACCTTCAGCCGCCATTGGACCTTTGATCGAGAAGGTATTAAGAGCGCTGTTGACCGCGGCCGGGCCGCGCACAGCGACGGAAGAGACAGCATCATGGCCAGAGAAAAACTAACGATCATCCCGCCGGGCAAGCCGCTGACAGGACGCGCCATGCCGCCGGGCTCCAAGTCGATCACCAATCGCGCGCTGCTGCTCGCAGGCCTTGCCAAGGGCACGAGCCGGCTGACCGGCGCGCTGAAGAGCGATGACACGCGCTACATGGCGGACGCCTTGCGCGCCATGGGCGTTGCGATCGACGAACCCGACGACACCACCTTCGTGGTGACCAGCAGCGGCAAGCTGCAGGCGCCGAAGGAGCCTCTGTTCCTTGGCAATGCAGGCACCGCGACACGCTTCCTGACGGCGGCCGTTGCCAGCGTCGAGGGGACCGTTGTCGTCGATGGCGATCAGCACATGCGCAAGCGGCCGATAGGACCGCTCGTCTCGGCCCTGAAATCGCTGGGCATCGATGCAGAGGCGCCAACCGGTTGCCCACCAGTGACCGTGCGCGGCAACGGCTATTTCAGCTCCGGCCGGGTTGAGATCGATGCCGGATTGTCCAGCCAGTATGTTTCGGCACTGCTGATGGCGGCGCCGCTTGCGGCGCCCGGCGCCAACCGGCCTTCCACGGTCGCGCTGACCGGCCCCGAGATTGGCGCACGCGGCTATGTGGACCTGACGCTTGACGCCATGCGCGCCTTTGGTGCCAAGGTCGAGCAGATCGACAGCGCCACCTGGCGCGTCGAGCCATCAGGCTATACCGCGACTGATTTCGTCATCGAGCCGGATGCGTCCGCTGCAACCTATCTTTGGGCGGCGGAGGTGCTCACCGGTGGAAAGATCGATCTCGGCACGCCGGCGGAAAAATTCTCGCAGCCCGACGCCCGCGCCTATGACATCATCGCGCAGTTCCCGCATCTGCCCGCCGTCATCGACGGTTCGCAGATGCAGGACGCCATCCCGACGCTCGCGGTCCTCGCAGCTTTCAACGAAACGCCGGTGCGCTTCGTCGGCATCGCCAACCTGCGCGTCAAGGAATGCGACCGTGTCCGTGCTCTGTCGAGCGGCCTGTCGCGCATCGTTCCTGGTCTCGGCACGGAAGAGGGCGACGACCTGATCGTCGCCTCCGACCCGAGCCTTGCCGGCAAGCATCTGGAAGCCAGCATCGATACCTTCGCCGATCACCGCATTGCCATGAGCTTCGCGCTCGCTGGCCTTATGATCGACGGCATCACCATTCTCGATCCCGATTGTGTGGCCAAGACCTTCCCGAATTACTGGGATGTGCTGGCTTCGCTCGGGGTGACTTACAAATGAAGACGGTTCCAGCAAGCGCCGGGTAGGTACCGAACAGGTAAACCCTGGGGGAGGGGATATGGTGACGCGTTGGCTGACGGCTTTTTGCATGGCGCTGGTGGTCTTTACGGCCCATGCTGCCTCAGCCGCGGAAGTCATCAATGCCTTCGACCAGGCGATCACCCTTGACCGCGACGGCTCGATGCTGATCACCGAAACCATCGCGGTCAATTCCGAGGGCGACAAGATCCGTCACGGCATTTTCCGCGACTTTCCGCTCACCTTTCGCGATGCGAAGGGCAAGACATCCTATGTCGATTTTAGGGTTCAGTCGGTCGAGCAGGATGGTGCGCCCGCCGAGTGGAAGCAGGAGGGTATCGCCGGCGGCGCCCGCGTCTATGTCGGTTCTGCGGATACCTATGTCAGCAACGGGCCGCATACATATCGTCTGACCTACCGTACCGATCGCCAGTACCGCTATTTCGACGATCACGGCGAACTCTACTGGAACGTGACGGGCAATGGCTGGCTGTTTCCCATTCTTCGCGCCTCGGCAACCGTGGCGCTGCCTGATGGCGTGACGCCTGAGCAAACCGCATTCTTCACCGGCCCTGTCGGCGCAACGGGGCAGGATGCAAGGGTAAGCCAGCAAGCGGGAAAAATTATTTTCACGACCACCCGGCCGCTGCGCCAGGGCGAGGGGCTGACCATCGCCGTCAAGCTGGCGAAGGACGCGATCGCCGCACCCACGGCATCGCAGCAGCAGATGTGGTTCATCGAAGACAATCTCGACATCATCATTGCCGGCGGCGGCCTCATCCTCGTCTTTGCCTATTATCTGAGAAGCTGGTTTGCGGTGGGCCGCGACCCGCCGCGCGGCGTCATGGTGCCCCGCTGGGATCCGCCAGACGGCATCTCGCCGGCGCTCGTCAACTATATCGATAACAAAGGCTTTTCCGGCGCCGGCTGGACCGCGCTATCGGCAACCGCGCTCGATCTCGCCGTCAGGGGCTATGTGGTTCTCGAAGACCTGAAGAACAGCATCGTCATTCGCCCAGGCGAGAAAGCCGCCTCGGCGAAGGTGGATGCCGGCGAGAAGGTGCTGATGGGCGCGATCGGCCCGTTTTCGCCGCTCGTGATCGACGAGGCCAATGGGACGAAGATCCAGAAGATCGGCGAAAAATTCCGCAACGCGGTCGAGCGCGAACATCGTGGCGAGTTTTACAAGGCGAACACTCTTTACGTGATCGGTGGCGTGATCCTCTCGGTTTTCGTCCTTGGCGCCATCATCGTCTTCGGACGATTGCATGAGAACGCGCTGCCGCTGATTATTGTGCCTGCCTTCCTGTCCATATTCGGCACTGTCATCACAACGGCTCTCGGCCGTGTCTTCCGCCGTCAGTCGAGCCTTGCCTCGCGCATCATGTCGGTGGTTGTCTTCGCCTTCATGGGCTTCGTCGCAGTGTCGATCTTTGCGAGCGTCATCGCGGCTGCCGCCGTCTCGGCCGACATGAGCGAGGAAATGCCGCTGCTCGTCGCCATCGTCGGCATCTTCGCCGTCAATTTCGTCTTCTTCTTCCTGATGGGCGCGCCAACGCCGATCGGCCGAAAGATGATGGACGGCATAGACGGCCTGCGCCAGTATCTGACGCTCGCCGAAAAGGACCGGATGAATATGGCCGGCGCGCCGACCATGTCGCCGCAGCATTTCGAAAAGCTGCTGCCCTATGCCGTGGCCCTCGGCGTCGAAAAGCCCTGGTCGCGCACCTTCGAGACCTGGCTTGCCGCAGCAGCTGGCGGTGCCGCCGCAGCCTACGCGCCCGCCTGGTACATCGGCTCCTTCGGCAACGGCAATTTCTCCGACCGCATCGGCGGCTTCTCCTCCTCGATGGCCTCAACCATTGCATCCACCATTCCCGCCCCGGTCTCCAGCTCGTCCTCCGGCTTTTCCGGCGGCGGCGGCTCGTCCGGCGGTGGCGGAGGCGGCGGTGGCGGCGGAGGCTGGTAGCGTTTACCTCCCCTTGAGGGGGGAGGTCGCAGCTAAGCTGCGGGTGGGGGTGACCCGCCACGAATGAGAACGCCGCTGGTCACCCCACCCCGGCACTGCGTGCCGACCCTCCCCCTCTAGGGGAGGGTGTTTTGCATCGAACCGCTCGTCTCCTCATTTTCGGGACACATATGCCGAAAAAGCCATCTCCTCTCGATCGCTTCAAGATTGCCAACAGCCGCCGTCTTCGCGCCGGTGCGACTGATGCCGAAGCGAAGCTGTGGAGCCATCTTCCTCGTATTCCCATCGACGGCACGCATTTTCGCCGGCAGGTTCCAATTGGTCGATATTTCGCGGATTTTGCCTGCCACCAGATTGGCCTTATCATCGAACTCGACGGCAGCCAGCATGCCGAGGATACCGCGAGACGGTACGATGCTGAGCGCACCGCCTTTCTTGAGACGCAGGGCTATCAAGTCCTCCGCTTCTGGAATGCCGAGGTACTGCAAGAGACCGAAGCTGTCCTAGACACGATATTTGCCATTGTGCAGCAACGGCAAATTTTGCTAGCAGAGGCCGACCGTTTTCACCCCATACCGGCACGGCGTGCCGACCCTCCTCTTCGACGGGAGGGTGAGGAACAGTGACATGCCCGATCTCCTTCTTGAACTTCGCTCCGAGGAAATCCCCGCACGAATGCAGCGCAAGGCTGTGGGCGATCTGAAGAAGCTTGTCACCGACGCGCTTGTGGAGGGCGGGTTGTCCTATGAGGGTGCGCGCGAATATTGGACGCCGCGCCGGCTGACGCTCGATATCAGAGGCCTGACGGCCCGCTCCGCCGATGTGCGTGAGGAAATCAAGGGCCCCTCGACCAAGGCGCCGGAACAGGCAGTGCAGGGTTTCCTGCGCAAGGCCGGACTGTCGTCCGTTTCCGAAGCGCAGGTCGTCAGCGACCCGAAGAAGGGCGATTTCTACGTCGCCGTCATTTCCAAGCCCGGTCGCCCGACGGAAGAGATCGTCGCCGACATCATGCCCGGCATTATCCGTGATTTCCCCTGGCCGAAATCCATGCGCTGGGGTGCTGCGTCTGCCAAGCCCGGCTCGCTGCGCTGGGTGCGCCCGCTGCAGTCGATTGTCTGCACCTTCGGCACGGAACACGAGGAAACGGTCGTGATCCCCTTCGAGATCGACGGCATCGTCGCTTCGAATGTCACTTACGGCCATCGTTTCCATGCACCCGAGGCAATCACCGTCAAGCGTTTCGACGACTATGTCGCGAACCTGGAAAAGGCGAAGGTCATTCTCGATGCCGAGCGCCGCAAGGATATCATCCTGCATGACGCCCGTGACATCGCCTTTGCCAGCGGCCTGGAGCTGGTCGAGGATGAAGGCCTGCTCGAAGAAGTCTCCGGCCTTGTCGAATGGCCGCAGGTGCTGATGGGCTCCTTCGAGGAAGACTACCTTTCGATCCCGTCCGAGATCATCCGCCTCACTATCAAGACGAACCAGAAGTGTTTCGTCACCCGTCCGACGGGTGGACAAACCCTGTCGAACAAGTTCATCCTCGTCTCCAACATCCAGGCGACGGATGGCGGCAGCGAGATCATTCACGGCAACGGCAAGGTCGTTCGCGCCCGCCTGTCGGACGCGCTGCATTTCTGGAAGCGCGACCAGGGCGACCTGCCGGATCTCGAAACACTCGAAGCCTCGGCGAAGAAGTTCGACCTCGATCTGAAAAAGCCGCTCGACCAACGCATGGCCAAGCTCGATGCGCTGAACGTCACCTTCCATGCCAAGCTCGGCAGCCAGGGCGAGCGGGTGCAGCGCCTGCGCGCGCTGGCCGCAAAGTTCGCTCTTCCCGTCGGCGCCGACTACAAGCTGGTGGACCGCGCAACCGTGCTCGCCAAGGCGGACCTGCGCACGGAGGCCGTCGGCGAATTCCCGGAACTGCAGGGTCTGATGGGCCGCAAATATGCAGTGCTGCAGGGCGAGGATGCCTCGGTCGCAGCAGCCATCGAGGATCACTACAAGCCACAAGGTCCTTCCGACCGCGTGCCGGAAGACAAGGTCGCGATTACGGTCGCGCTCGCCGACAAGCTGGATACGCTCGTCGGCTTCTGGGCGATCGATGAGAAGCCGACGGGCTCGAAGGACCCATTTGCACTACGCCGTGCGGCTCTGGGCGTCATCCGCATCCTGCTCGAGCGCCGCGTGCGCCTGCCGCTCATGCCGCGCATCAATTCGCATATGCTGCGGACCGATGCTGACATCGGCAGCAAGACCGATGCCGAGAACCTGTCGCGCCAGCTCGATCTCCTCGCCTTCTTCCATGATCGTTTGAAGGTCTATCTTCGCGATCAGGGCGCCCGCTACGATCTCATCGATGCCGTCCTAACACCCGAGACTGACGACCTCCTGATGGTTGCCCGTCGCGTCGAGGCGCTGACGGCCTTCATCACTTCCGAAGACGGCACGAACCTGCTTGCCGGCACCAAGCGCGCCGTGCAGCTTCTGGCCGCTGAGGAGAAGAAGGGCACCGTCGTTGCCGACGGCGTCTCGGAAGCGCTGCTGAAGCTCGACGCGGAGAAGGAACTTTTCACGGCAATCACCATCGCTTCCACAGAGGCCTCCGATGCGATCGCCAAGGAAGATTTCCGCTCCTCCATGGCAGCGCTCTCCAAGCTCCGTGCCCCGGTTGACCGCTTCTTCACCGATGTCCTCGTCAACGACGAAGATGCCGCCATCCGCGCCAACCGTCTCGCGCTGCTGCGGCTGATCCGCAAGGCGACGGCAACGGTTGCCGATTTCTCCAAGATCGCGGGATAGCTGTTCAGCCTGCTATGACCGGCATCAGGAATTGACGCAAAAGGGAATGTCAGAATGGCAGCCGATTGGGGCGTCTACATGAACAACGACCTCGGTCACCTGGCATCAGTTGGCGTCGATCTTGAATATCGAGATACCGGGCCGGTTTCTTCGTATCCGACACTCGTGATTGTGGGGATGAGGTTTAAGGCACCGCGTCAAAATGGTCTTCCGCAAAAGGATGAGCTGCAGATCGTCTATGCAATAGAGGACCGACTGTCCGACCTACTGGGCAACAAAACCAATAGTCGATATGTCGGCCGCAAGCTTTCAGACGGCTCGGTAAAATTCTTTTTCTATGCGTCGGATGCAGCCGTCGTCACGGCTGCGGCTAAAACTGTCGGCGTCGATTTTTCAGCCTATCCTTTTGATCTGCAGGTCGTTCCGGACACGAGTTGGTCCGTATACCGAACATCTTTGGTTCCCAGTGGGGACAATATCCAGCAGGTTGAGGATAACAAGGTGATTCAAGTGCTCACCAACCACGGTGATGACATAGCCCAACCCAGGATAATCGACCACTTTGCATATTTTTCGGAAGTGGAAGGGCTCCAATCATTCAAATCCGCTATTTTGAGCCGACAGTTTCATGTTGATGACGAAGCGTCGCCCGCTCAGATCAAGGGTAAGTGGTTGGTAAAATTTTATCGCCTTGATATTCCAGACGAAATTACATCGGTTACCGTCGAGCTTGCGCACCTCGCCGAAGAGTACAACGGTGAGTATGATGGCTGGGAATGTGCAGTAACACCTGCCCACTCGATGCCGACTAAGCCATGAAAACCCGGCCTACTGGGTAATCAATCGAAATTGCATCGCCCCAAAAGGCAGGGCCGCCGGATTTCTCCAGCGGCCCCTAAGAGTTTCGTACTGAAATCGCCTTGAGTGTTCTGCGTGATTAAGCCGCCCTGCGTCTCTGCTGGTGCGATGCCTGAGCAGCACCGCTGCCATTGTTGACGCGGAAGCCTCTGATAAGATCGAGAAGGTCCTCGGTATCGGCTGCAAGCGTCTCTGCCGATGCGGTGGTCTCTTCGGCCATGGCGGCGTTCTGCTGGGTTGCGGCATCGAGCTGGTTCATCGACGACGAGATCGAGCGCAGCGTGGTGTCCTGCTCGGACGCGCTGTGGGCGATCTTCGAGACGATCTCGTTGGCGGCCTTGATCTGGTCGGAGATGCGCTTCAAGGCTTCGCCGGCCTCGCCGACGAGGCGAACGCCCTGGTCGACCTGGCCGGAGGAGCGGGCGATCTGGTCCTTGATCTCCTTGGCGGCAGCAGCAGACCGCTGGGCAAGCTCGCGCACTTCCTGGGCGACGACGGCAAAGCCCTTGCCGCTTTCGCCGGCACGGGCTGCCTCGACGCCGGCGTTGAGGGCCAGCAGGTTGGTCTGGAAGGCGATCTCGTCGATGACGCCGATGATCTTGCCGATTTCTTCCGAGGACTTCTCGATGCCGCTCATGGCCTCGATCGCCTGGGCAACGACGGCGTCGCTGCGCGATGCTTCGGTCGAGACGGAATGGACGCGCTTGGAAGCCTCGTGGGCACCATCTGCGGTCTGGCGGACGGCAACGGTGAGCTCGTCGAGGGCCGCCGAGGTTTCCTCCAGGCTTGCGGCCTGGCGTTCGGTGCGCTGCGACAACTCGTTGGAGGCGCGGCGGATCTCTTCCTTGGAGAGGCCGATATCGTTGCCCTTGGCATTGACGCGGCCCATGGCGGCTTCGAGATGGGAGAGCGCATCGTTGAAGTTGTTGCGCAGCCCCGCATAGCCCTGGCCGATATCGCCGCAGCGGATGGTGAGGTCGCCGCCTGCGAGCTGTTCCAGCGCCTGGCCGATGGTGGAGACGACGCGGGCCTGGATCTGGGCCTCGTCCTGCTGCTGGCGCAGGTTCTGCTGGCGTTCGCTGTCGAGGGCCAGTTCCTGCTCTGCCTGGCGTTCCGCCATGGCATGGCGTTCGCGCACCTTCTCCTGCAGCGACGCCGTCGCCTTGGCCATCTTGCCGATCTCGTTGCCCATTGACGTATGCGGGATGGCGATCTTGACGTCTTCGTCGGCAACGGCCTTCAGGGCCTCATGCACGTCGGCCAAAGGCTTCGAGATGCCGCGGATGATAACCAGTGAAGCGCCGAGAGCCAGCACGAAGAGGCCGAACATCCAGGCCGCTGTCGTCAACATCTTCATGCGGACCTGCGCGTCTAGGTCATCCATATAGACGCCGGTTATGACCACGACCTTCCAGGGATCGAAGGCCTTTGCATAGGCGGTCTTGCGGAAGGTAGCGTTGGCAGGCTCATTCGGCTTGCTGGCGTAGAAATCGGAAAAGCCGCCGCCATCCTGGCCGATCTTGACGAGTTCCTCGCGATAAAAATGGTTCGTCGGGTCCGGTTGGCCCTTGAGGCTCACGCCAACCTTCGACGGGTCGAAGTGGAAGACCATCTTGACGTCATAGTCGTAGCCGAAGAGATAGCCGTCCGGCGTATAGAGCATATGCGCCGCAGCGTTATAGGCCATGGTTCTGGCCTGATCCTCGGTCAGTTTGCCGGCCTTTTCGAGACCGTAATAGTATTGCAGGACGGAAATGCCGGATTCGACCTGCGTCCGCAGCATTCCGTAGCGTTCCTGATAGATGGAATTCGCGGCGGACTGCATCTGCACATAGGCCATTATTCCGAATGCAACGATAAGTCCGGTGACAAGCAAAATAAGTTGCTTTGAAATTTTTAGATTTTTCATGGGCAATCCTTCGCAACCGAATAAAATGATTAAATTCCGGTGCGGTGTGATACCGCCTATGCGATCGCGTCGGCGGAGCCAACGAATCTGACGCTGCTTAAAATGACATGCGGCGACCGGCAGCGGTAAAAATGGCCAGATTTCAATAACAAAGCTTTAAGTAAGGCAGCTTTCGGCATCACTTCAGGGTGAAGAGAAAGATGAAAAACAAATGCGCCCCTGCTTCTCTCAGGGGCGCATTGATCCGTCTTGCGACGGGACCCCCAGCGACTGAAATTCGTCGGGCGGGGCAGGGAACGTCCGGGCTCTCTATTTCAGGCGAAGGTCGAAGCCGGAAAGATCGAGCGGCTTCTGAGCAGGTGCCGCACTGGCAGCCTTGATATCCGGCGTGACGGCAGCCGTTGCGGTCGGGTCGATACCGTCGGTTGATACGCCTGCGGCAGCGAGCGCTTCCGGCGTTGCCTTGGAAATGAAAGTCACCGGCGAGCCGCCCATCCAAGCCTCGATGCGCACCACTTTCCGCTCGCCGTTGATATCGCGAATCTCGGTGGTCTGCGTGCCCGTCTGCAGCTCGGGTACGACATAGCTCTTGTTCTTCAGCTTCGGCTTCGGCGGCGGGCAATGATCGCAGGTCTCGGAAATGATGCTGCCGGCATTGTCGTTCGGGTTGCTTTCCACCGGCAGGATCGAGGAGGCCATGGCGGAGCCACCAGCCAGTACAAATGCTGCGGTGAGGATGATCGAACGCATGCGAACTACTCCGTCTCTCGATAGTGAGAACAGCAATAGCGGCGCTTCCTTTCCATCCCGTCAGAAGAAAAGGTAAATATTTAGAAGAACGGTATTTCGAGACAGGATTTTTTAGCCGGTAATCAGCTTTTCTCGCGCTCGATTGCCCGCCAGCCGATATCGCTGCGGCAGAAGCCGTTGTCCCAGACCACCTTGTGGACCAGAGCATAGGCCCTGGCCTGGGCTTCCCCAACGGTCTTGCCCGTCGCCGTGACATTGAGGACGCGTCCGCCGGTCGCGACAAGTGCACCATCCTTCAATGCAGTCCCGGCATGAAACACCTTGGCACCGTCTTCATCGGCGGGCAGGGCGGCAATCGGCGTATTCTTCTCATAGGAGCCCGGATAGCCCTTCGAGGCCATGACGACGGTCAGCGCCACGTCGTCGCTCCATTCCACTGTGACCTGATCGAGCGTGCCGTTTGCGGCTGCAAGCAGCAGCGGCAGCAGATCGCTCTTCAGCCTCATCATCAGCACCTGGCATTCCGGATCGCCGAAGCGGACATTGTACTCGATTAGTTCCGGACCCTTTTTGGTGATCATCAGGCCGGCGAAGAACAGGCCGGAGAAAGGATAGCCGCTTTCTGCCATGCCGCGCATGGTCGGCTCGATGACTTCTTTCATGGTTCGCTCGACCATGTCAGGCGTCATGACCGGCGCAGGCGAATAGGCGCCCATGCCGCCGGTGTTCGGGCCGGTGTCGCCGTCGCCGACACGCTTGTGATCCTGTGCTGTTGCGAGCGCCAGTGCATGCTTGCCGTCGCTGAGGCAGAAGAAGCTTGCTTCCTCGCCATCAAGAAAGGCTTCGATGACAACTTCAGCGCCGGCAGTCCCAAAGGCGCCTTCAAAGCAATCGTCGACGGCAGCAAGCGCCTCATCGACTGTCATGGCGACTGTCACGCCCTTGCCGGCTGCAAGCCCGTCTGCCTTGACGACGATCGGCGCGCCCTGTGCCCGGATATAGGCCTTGGCCTTCGGAGCATTGTTGAAGCGCTGGTAGGCGCCGGTCGGAATATTGTAGCGGGCGCAGATATCCTTGGTGAAACCCTTGGAGCCTTCGAGCTGAGCGGCTGCGGCGGAGGGGCCGAAGACGGCAATTCCGCCGGCGCGAAGCGTATCGGCCAGTCCGGCGACGAGCGGAGCCTCGGGGCCGACGACAACGAAATCGATCGCCTTCTCCTTGCAGAAGGTAAGGACCGCGTCGTTATCCTCGGTGCTAAGGTCGACAAGCCTTGCATGTTCGGCGATGCCGGGATTGCCCGGAGCCGCGAAGAATTCCGTCATCAACGGCGACTGCGCCAGTTTCCATGCCAACGCATGCTCGCGGCCGCCCGACCCGATCAACAGGATTTTCATGACCAGTCCCCTTATTGCTGCTGTCTGGCGGTTAAGGAGCGTGGCATAAAAGGTCAAGCGCAAATCCTGTGGAACCGGTAAACGTCGATGGTTCGGATCATTGCCTTGCCTTTATGCTTGGCTATGGTTCCGCCACTTTGGTTCGAAGTAAAATAGAAAATAAGAGAATCCCATGGCCGCTGACATTCGCTCCCTCGCTGCAACCATCTCCGCCGAGATCAATTCCCGACCAGATCAGGCGGTGGCCGCAATCGAGCTTCTCGACGAGGGGGCAACGGTGCCGTTCATCGCCCGCTACCGAAAGGAAGTGACAGGCGGTCTGGACGACGGCCAGCTTCGCACGCTGGCAGAACGTCTTGTCTATCTCCGGGAACTCGAGGCACGGCGCGCGTCGATCGTCGAGTCGATCTCCAGTCAGGGCAAGATGACCAACGAGCTGATGGGCAAGATCACGGCGGTTGCGACCAAGGCCGAGCTCGAAGATCTCTACCTGCCCTACAAGCCGAAACGCCGTACCCGCGCGGAAATCGCAAGGGAGCGCGGACTGGGGCCGCTGGCCGACACTATACTCGCCGATCGGGCAAAGGAGCCTGCTGTCGTCGCGGAAACCTACCTGACGGCAGAGGTCGCCGATGTGAAGGCGGCGCTCGAAGGCGCGCGCGATATCATAGCGGAAGGCATTGCCGAAAATGCCGACCTGCTCGGCAAACTGCGCAGCTATATGAAGCAGAACGCGATGCTGCGCGCCAAGGTCGTCGACGGCAAGCAGGAGGCGGGCGCGAAATTCTCCGACTATTTCGATCACAACGAACGTTGGGCAACAGCCCCCGGCCACCGTGCGCTTGCCATGCTGCGCGGCTGGAACGAGGAGATGCTGACGCTTGTCATCGATGTCGATACCGATATGACCTCGCCGAACAAGCCGGTCGAGCGGATGATCGCAACCGCCTACGAGATCGGCAATAGCCGCCCGGGCGACCGCTGGCTGATGGACGTTGCAAGCTGGACTTGGCGCGTAAAACTCTCCATGTCGCTGTCGCTCGACCTGATGCGCGAGTTGCGCGAAAGGGCGGAAGAAGAGGCGATCCACGTCTTTGCCCGCAATCTGAAGGACCTGCTGCTCGCAGCTCCCGCCGGCTCTCGCGCCACGATGGGGCTCGATCCCGGCATCCGTACCGGCGTCAAGGTCGCGGTCGTGGATGGCACCGGCAAGCTGCTCGAAACCACCACGGTCTACCCATTCCCGCCGAAGAATGATGTCCGCGGCACGCAGGCGACGCTTGCGGCTTTGGTGCGCAAGCACAAGGTCGAGCTGATCGCGATCGGCAACGGCACCGGCAGCCGCGAGACCGAAAAGCTGGTGACGGATATGCTGGGCGACCTGCCTGCACCCAAACCGACCAAGGTCATCGTGTCAGAGGCCGGCGCGTCCGTCTATTCGGCGTCGGAAACGGCAGCGCTTGAATTTCCCGGCCTCGACGTATCGCTGCGCGGTGCTGTCTCCATCGCCCGCCGCCTTCAGGATCCGCTTGCCGAATTGGTCAAGATCGAGCCGAAGTCGATCGGCGTCGGGCAGTACCAGCACGACGTCGATCAGCAGAAACTCTCGCGTTCGCTTGATGCCGTCGTCGAAGACGCAGTGAATGCAGTCGGTGTCGACCTCAACACCGCATCCGCGCCGCTGCTCGCCCGCGTATCCGGTCTGGGTCCCTCCATTGCCGATGCGATCGTCCGCCATCGCGACGGGGAGGGGCGCTTCGAGAGCCGCAAGGATCTCCTAAAGGTGGCCCGGCTCGGAAACCGCACCTTCGAGCAATGCGCCGGCTTTCTGCGCATCCCCGATGGCAAGGAGCCGCTGGATGCCTCCTCCGTGCATCCTGAAGCCTACGGCGTCGCCAAGAAGATCGTTGCCGCCTGCGGGCGCGATCTTAGAAGCCTGATGGGGGACAGCGCCACGCTGAAGGCCATCGATCCCCGCGCCTTCATCGACGACAAGTTCGGCCTGCCGACGGTGCGAGACATCATCGCCGAGCTCGAGAAGCCCGGCCGCGACCCGCGTCCCAGCTTCAAGACCGCAACCTTTGCCGAAGGCGTGAACGAGATTTCCGACTTGAAGCCGGGAATGGTTCTTGAGGGCACTGTTACGAATGTTGCCGCTTTCGGGGCCTTCGTCGACATAGGCGTCCACCAGGACGGTTTGGTCCACGTGTCGCAATTGGCCGATCGTTTCGTGAAGGATCCGCACGAAGTCGTCAAAGCCGGCAACGTCGTAAAAGTCCGTGTCGTTGAAGTAGACGCCAAGCGCAAGCGAATCGCGCTGTCGATGCGCAAGGACGACGGTTCGGCCGCCTCTACCCCCGCGCGCGAAAAGACCGGTGGCGCAGCCATGCGGCAGGCGGGAGGCAGATATGAGGACAAGCGCAAGGAGCAGAGTAGCCAAGGCAGTTTCGGTGCTGCGCTGGCGGATGCGTTCAAGCGAAAATAAGGGCTTAGCCCCTAGTGATGCAGAAAAGTCACACTCTGGCAGCGTTGTCGCCAGAGTGCTAGCCGCTGCCGTTTGACGATCTTGCCAGATGTCGGGGAGGCGCTAAAGTTGCCTTACTGTCATGTCAAAATTGCGAGGCCTCCATGGCGTCGGCACTCTTAAAGATTGTCAAGAAAATCATCAAAACCGGCTCCCTCCGGTTGACGCTCGCCGATGGCGAGACGTTCACCCTGGGCGACGGGTCCGGCGACCTTGTCGCAGCGCGTTTTGCCGATCAGGAGGCAGAGGATGCGGTTGGAACCGATCCGACGCTGAAACTCGGCGAAATGTACATGGAAGGTCGCTTCATCCTCGAGCAGGGGAACATCTACGATTTCCTCGAGCTCGTTAAGAAAAATACGACCGATGAAATCTTCGATTTCAAAATTGCAATGCGTCTGCTTGGACGCATTGCCTGGCAGCAGATCAAGAGTCGTTCGCCGATCAACCGCAACAAGCACAATGTTGCGCACCACTACGATCTCTCTGCCAAGCTTTTCGATCTGTTCCTCGACGATGACTGGCAATATTCCTGCGCCTACTTCGAGCCGGCAGGCATCAGTCTGGACGAAGCGCAGCTTGCCAAGAAGCGCCATATCGCCGCCAAACTTCTTCTTGAGCCGGGCCAGAGCATCCTCGAAATCGGCTCGGGCTGGGGCGGTATGGGCATGTATCTTGCCGAATCCGCCGAAGGCACCGATTTCACCGGCATCACGCTCAGCGAGGAGCAACTGAAAGTTTCGCGTGGCCGCGCGGCCAAACGCGGACTGACGGACCGAGTCCGCTTCGAGTTGCAGGACTACCGCTACATGAAGGGCAAGAAGTTCGACCGGATCGTTTCGGTCGGCATGTTCGAACATGTGGGTATCGGCAACTACGGCAAGTTCTTCAGCAAGGTGTCTGATCTGCTTGCCGATGACGGTGTCATGGTTCTGCATTTCATCGGCCGGCCGAAGCCGAGCTTCGCGACGAATGCCTTCATCGAGAAGTACATCTTCCCGGGCGGCTATATCCCGTCGGTCGCCGAGACCATGCCGGCACTCGAAAAGGCCGGCCTTCTCGTCAAGGACATTGAAATCCTGCCGATGCACTACGCTTATACGCTGCGCCACTGGCGCGAACGTTTCGTGGCGCGAAAGGCGGAAGCTGTCGCCCTTTACGACGAGAAATTCTTCCGCATGTGGGAGTTCTACCTGGCCGGCTCGGAAATGGGCTTCCGCTGGGAACAGCTCTTCATCATGCAGATCCAGATCGCCAAGAACCAGTTCGCCGTTCCCGACAACCGTAACTACATCGCGGAGCGGGAAGCCAAGCTGAAGGAATTCGAGGCCACCCGCGCTCCGCTGGAGAAGGTGACGTTCTGAAACCCTATGGATGCTTGAAAGTTGAAGCCGATCTTACCCTGGTAAGGTCGGCTTTTTGCATGTGCGCTTTGCCGAAATCGCCTTGACGGCGGTTATTTCACGACTGTGACCGTGACGTTATCATCATCGACCCTGGCCACACGCAGAGCGCTGAGGCGGATCGTAAACTGGTCGGTGCCCGTATAGCCGGGATCGGGCGTGTAATAGACCGCATTTCCTTGGACGGGCTTGCCACTGCAGACATAGCCAGGACCGTCCTTGGGGTAGTGCACTCGGACTTCTTCGTGAACGACCTCGATCTTGCCATGCGCCGGTTGCTTGATGGCCGCCGTATAGGGATAGCCGGCAAATTCACAATCCGCCTTGATATGGGCGGTGGAGCCGATCTTGGTACGTTTGCCCGACACGGCTGTCGCTTTGGTTTCCCTTACCTTCGCTGTCGGATCGGGCAGGCCCGCACAGCCCGATAGAACCAACGTAGTCGATGCGCAGAAGATTATCGCAAAAGAAGAAAATTTCATGATTCGGCCCCAGCAGATATTGCATTCTGCTTGCCTTAATTACTTGTCGCGCCGAAATCTCTTTTAAAATTCTATATATAGTTGCGTCTTCTTGTCGCTGATATCCATTGTTCGAAGCCGCTGTAACCGCTCGAATTGCGGCTAGCCGCCGGCACTTGCGTCTTCTTATTTTCCAGACGCAGCGGCACCCTTAATCCTTTGTTGGTTCTTTTCTAACATTTTGGCCTCAGTCATCGAATTCTTCCGGGAACGTTAGCAGAGTGTTTCAGGTGGCGTCCCTGCTCGCGCGTATAACCCGACCGATTTGATATAATGTTCCGGGCTGTCCGCGGCCCTCTGTATTGCGTTTCGTGGAGTATTTGCGTGTTTTTCAAATCTTGCTCATTGCTTTCGATCGGCCTTTTGCTGGGTTCGGCCACCATGGCTTCCGCTGGAGATGGCCGCCCGTGGTGGTCCGGCGACTGGTATCTGAGCGTCGGCGCAGCCGGTTTTGTCGCCCCGAAATTCCAAGGCGGCCGCCACGACAAGCTGCAGTTTCAGCCTCTGATTTCTTTCGGCAAGCAGGGTGGCGGCTCGCGCTTCACCTCCCGCAATGACAGCCCGTCCTTCTCGCTGCTCGACAATGGCGCGGTCCGTGCCGGTCTCGTCGCCAAATATGATCCAAGCCGCGATGCCAGCGACGATCACGCGTTGAAGGGCCTGAAGAAGGTGAAATGGGGTGCGGAAGCGGGCGGCTTCGTCGAGGTCTATCCAACCGACTGGCTACGCGCCCGCGCCGAAGTCCGCCAGGGCATCCGCTCGCATAGCGGCCTCGTCGCCGACACCTCGATTGATGCCTTTACCGATATCCTGCCGGATCTGCAGCTCTCCGGCGGTCCGCGCGCGACCTGGGCAACCGGCAACTATTTCGACACTTATTACGGGGTGAACGCCAAGGAATCGGCTGCGAGCGGCCTCAGCCCCTACAATCCGGGCGGCGGATTGGAATCGGTCGGTGTCGGAGGTGCGCTGACCTGGAAGGCCACGCGCAACCTGACCACCAGCTCCTTCGTAGAATACAAGCGTCTTCAGGGTCCGGCCGCCGACAGCAGCCTCGTCAAGGAGAAGGGTTCGCGCAACCAGCTCCTGATCGGTCTTTCCGCGACCTACAAGTTCAATTTTACGCTGAACTGAGACACTCCTACTTAGTCGCCGCCGCTTGACCGCGGCGGCCGGCGCTCGCTACTACTGCTGCCATGCAGAAGATGAGCGATTTGAACGGGCGCGTCGCCGACGCCCCCTCCGGAAACTGGGTATATCGGATCCTGCCGCCTTGGTTGTGGCCCTATGCGCAGCTGGCGCGTTGGGACAGGCCGATCGGCTGGCAGCTTCTGATGTGGCCCTGCTTCTGGTCGGTCACCCTGGCGGCCAACGCCAAGGCTGCCTCCGGTCAGTGGGTCGGCGGGATGCTTGTTTATCATCTCGTGCTTTATTTCATCGGCTCCGTCGCCATGCGGGGGGCCGGCTGCACCTATAATGATCTCGTCGACCACAAGATCGACATGGAGGTTGCCCGCACGCGGTCGCGCCCCCTGCCGTCCGGGCGTGTCAGCCGCACACAGGCAAAGATCTTCATCGCGCTTCAGGCCCTGGTCGGCCTGGTGGTCCTTCTGCAGTTCAATCTGTTCGCGGCTATTCTCGGCCTGCTGTCGCTCGCGATCGTCGCCCTCTACCCTTTCGCCAAGCGCTTTACCGATTGGCCGCAGTTCTTCCTCGGACTTGCCTTTTCCTGGGGCGCTCTCATGGGATGGGCGGGTGTCTATGGGACATTGTCCTTCGCAGCCGTGCTGCTCTACATCGCCTCGATTCTATGGACGATCGGCTATGACACGATCTATGCGCACCAGGACAAGGAAGATGACGAGCTGATCGGCGTTCGCTCCACGGCAAGACTGTTCGGCGATAACACACGTCTCTGGCTGATTGGTCTCTATGGCGCAGCGCTGGTTCTGATGTTTATCGCCTTTGCCTTGGCTGATGCGGGCGGCCTGTCCTATATCGGGCTTCTCGTTGCCGGCGGCATCTTTGCCTATCAGATCGCGCGGCTTGATATCAACGATCCGGAACAATGCTTGGCACTGTTCAAGTCTAACGGCAATGTCGGCGCCATCATCTTTGCCGGCCTGTTTGTCTCGGTTCTGTTTCTCATCCCGTAATCAAACAGAAAGCCCGACACTTGAAGGTATCGGGTTTTCCGGAAGAATGTGCCGTTTTTGGCTCAGCTGCGGGCGATGATTTCCCGGCCCTGGATCTTCATCTTAACGCCGAGCTTGCCGGTCGTGCGACGGACGAGGAAGCGGGGGCGGCGGTTGGCGAAATAGGAATGACGCCGGCGCGGACGCATTTCCTGCGTGCGGATGCCGCCGAGATGCTCTTCGAGCGGACGGGCGATGCCGTCGGCCTCGACCATAAGCATGGGAATCTGGAAGGCTTCCGACCAGGAACGCCAGTCGGCGGCGATGTCGCTGAGATCGTGGGCGACGAGCAGCGGAATGCAGAGATCGGGATCGTCGTGATGCAGTTCCAGCGTGACCGTAACCTCACCATCGCCATGGTCGATGGCCCGGGCTGCAACGCCTTTGAATGCTCGCTTCGGCAGTGCAATGGAGAGCGGCAGTCCGCTGGACTGCAGGATCTTGCGCAGCACGGCGCCACGCTCGTCTATCGTGATACTGACATCTCCGGATGAGCCACGCATGGCGTAGCTGACTTGCTGCGGGAAACGGTGAGGATCCAGCCGCAGTGTCGTTCCAGCCCATGCGGGCTTCAAGACGGTATTTGTCATCGATTTTCTACCCTTGTCTTACCTGAGAGCCGGTTTTCCGGTCTTCTTTCGGGAGGGCTTTCGTCCTCTCGATACGGCAAGACTAGGCGGTCGCTCTTCCAGACAGCTTAAAAATCGCGGTTAAGAAAACTTTGCGTCGCCAGATGGTTAGCAAAAGCGAAGCCGTCAGGGTTTCCATTCCGTGAACGCTCGGCGGCATTCGGCTGTGTCGATCCGGGGCAGTGGGGGAACAAGTTCCTGTAAGTCTCGGGTAAGGTTTCGGCGAGATAATGGGCCATAGATTCGTTATGCATACTTTAGAGACATATTGAAGGATCTCGCTATGGTCTCGACCTATCTTGGCTATACCAATGCCACAAAGGATATGACGACAACGCTCAATCGCGTCGCGTCGCAGTCGGACATCAAGCGACAACAGGCCTATTACGACGCCAATATAGGCAGCGTAAAAACCGTCGACGACTTCCTCAATAACTACCAGATCTATAGCTATGCAATGACGGCCTATGGTCTTGGCGATATGATCGACTCCAAGGCCATGATGAAGGAAGTTCTGACGAGCGATCTCAGCGATCCGAACAGCTTCGCAAACAAGTTGTCCGATCCCCGTTACAGGGAGTTTGCTGCAGCCTTCAATTTTGGTGTCAGCACCGCCGCCAAGCCGGTACAGGATACGGAGCAGGCCTCGACGCTGACCGATCTCTATACCCAGTCTTTTTCCACCGAGGAGACTGATGCGGCAACTGCGACTTCCTATTACGACACCCAGGTCGACAAGGTGAAGAATGTCGACCAGCTTCTGGCCGACCCGCAGCTCAAGGACTACGTGCTCAAGGCATATGGCATCGATCCGACCTATGCTTCGGACAGCTATCTCAAATCCGTTCTGACCAGCGACCCCAATGATCCGAACAGCTTCCTGAACAAGAACGGGACCGACGCTTACAAAGCGCTGGCCGCACAATTCAGCTTCAATAGCGACGGCACCATTTCCGGGGCGACGGCGCAGACGGCGGCTCAGAAGGCGGCCGTCGAAAGCCAATATAACTACGCTGTCCCGTCATTTACGACCGCTGTGGGTGCGAAGGACAACACCCAATATTATCAAAGCAAGATCGGCTCCATTACGTCAGTCAGCCAGTTGACGAGCGATACCCGGCTTTTCGACTATGTTAAGGGCGCCTACGGCCTGGATCCCAAAATGAGCGCGCTCGCCTTTTCCGAGGTTATGGCCAGCGATCCGAACGATCCCACTTCATTCGCAGTTTCGATCGGCGCCACTGCCGTGCTTGGCAAATTCAATTTCAATGCGGACGGCTCGGTGCCGTCAGGCGAGTCTGCTCAGACCGCCGCCGAGGTGACCGCGACCACAAAGAATTACACTGCCAACTACGATAGCGCTCACCAGACGGATATAACGACCGCCGTCAAGAATTATACGACCAGGATCGCCGGCATCACCAATATCAAGGACTTCTTCGTCAGCAACGCCAGCGACAAGAATCTGCTGAACGACGACGATCCAGAACTCTATCAGATGGCGTTGCAGGCCTATGGAATAGATCCAACACAGGTCTCGCAGAGCGAATTCACAAAGATCGTAGAAAGCGATCCCTACGATCCGAAAAGTTTTGTGAGCTCGCTTAAGGATCCTCGCTATACCGATCTTGCCAAAGCGTTTGATTTTGACAGCTCCGGAAAGGCGCAGGCGCCGGTCCAGCCGCTGTCTCAGACCACCATCAATAATTACGTGAGTGAAAACGAAGGTCTCGCTACGATTGATCTGAGCGGCCCCGACTTGACCAAGGCCGAAACCGACTCCAAGAACGATGCGACCTATTTCGCCCAGAACATATCCAAGGTCACGACGGTCTCCGACTTCCTGAAGGACAGCAAGCTCGTCGATTTCGTCCTGACCGCCAACGGGATCGATCCGAAGAGCGTCACGACAGATACGCTGAAGAAGGCTTTCGCCTCCGACCCGACCAAGTCCAACAGCTTCATCAACACACCCGACGGAGCGCAGTTCAAGGACATCGTCGATTCGTTCAATTTCGATACGAAGGGCAATCTGACGAACGCGAAGATAGGCACGGCTCAGGATCAGGGCAATCAGATCCAGACCGATAATCTCTACCTGCATCAAAACCTGGAAGAGCAGGACGGCGAGACCGATGAGGGCGTCCGCTTGGCCCTCTATTTCCAGCGTAACGCGTCCAAGGTCCACAACATGTACGACATCATGGGCGACACCGCGCTTTACCAGGTCATTACGACGACCTTCAGCCTTCCCTCTGGCCTATCGTCCGAAGATACCGACACCCAGGCGAAGGTGCTTGCCAAATATTTCGACGTGAAGGACCTGCAGGACCCGACCAAGGTCGACACGCTTCTGAAGCGCTTTTCGGCAATGTATGACCTGCAGAACAGCAATGGCTCGTCGCCGGCCCTAAGCATTCTGCAGGGCTCCTCCTCTTCCTCTTCTTCCTCGGGTGCCGGTGCCGGCGTCAGTAGCGACACGCTTCTGTCCATTGCCCAGCTTTCCTCCAGGTAATCTTCTCGACCGGACCTGATTCGCAACGATCCTGCCTTTTGGGGGGCGGGACCGATCGAATGCGACCGTCATTGGGACGTCCGCCAGCCCGGACGTCAGTCTTCCCGTGGCCGCACTTTCCTTGCTCGTCAGCGACTTGGCAACACTCCTCTGCGAAGCGTGTCTTCTCCTGTTCACGACGGCTTCTTTTGAAAGAACTTATTAACCCTCCTTGCCCTATTCGAATGAGGAAGCCATCGGCAAATCAATGACTGGATTGCAGGTCTCATGCGTTTTCCCAGAAACAACTTCTCCAACATGACAATGGGCCATCCGCAGGATGACAACGAGGCCGATCAGGCCCTGGCCGAAGCCCGCAGAGCCGAGGAAATCGCCCAGCGTCGTGCCTATCTGGAACAGAAGATTTTCCAGGCGCGTGAAGCCAAGCGTCGGGCAGCGGAAGCGCAGGCACAGCAGGCCTCCCAGCAGCCGTCTCAGCCGCAGGCGCCGGTACCCAATCCGGATATGGCGGCCTCGCAGCAGCATGTCCGCCAGACGACGCCATTGGTGCCTCCGCTGGTCCCCGCGGAAGCCGTTGTCGCGCCGGACTGGCAGCGAGCCTTCTCGCTCGCGCCGAATGTTCGTTTCACCCGTACGCCGGAAAGCCAGATCCCCCGCCGCAACGTTCCGGATCCGCGGACGCTCCTTGCCGCCAAAAGGGCCGAAGCGTTGCGACAGTCCACTCAGGTACAGCCGGCAGAAACACCTGTCCCAGCAGTCGAGGTTCAGCCAAATCAGGCCGCGTCCTTGCCTGATTCGCTCGCCGGTTCTTCCGTGCCGCAGCCATCCTACGTTCCCGCTGACGTTCTGCCTCCGGAATTGACGCCGCGGCCCATGGAAGCAGGCCTGGAATTTGCTGCTCCGGTTCCGGAAGTGCAGTCCGCCATCAGCTTGGCCGGCGTCCTTGCTACGGAAGCATCGAATCCTGTGTCCCGCCTCGCCAATCTCTCGGACTTCGCCTTCTGGGACGTCATGCCCTTCGACGAGAGCTTCGCGCCGATCCCGGAAGCACCTTTCATCGCGCCGCCGCATCAGATCGCACCTCGAATCGAAATCGCACCGGAATCGATCCTTTCGCTTTATCGGATCATCGAATGGCATCACGGCCTGCGCCAGAGCGTCGATATTCCCGTTCTGCCACAGGTAGTGGCTGAGCCGGTTCCGGTTCCCTCATTTCAGCCGGTACAGGCAGAGGCGATCCCTGTCGTCGCCCCGGAGCCGATGATAATTCAGGAGACCGCACCGCAGCCCGTCATCGTGGCGCCGCCCGTTGTCGAACCCATCGCTATCGCGGCCCCGGCTCCGGCACCCCTGCCGCCGCAGCCTACCGTGCAGGATGTTGCGCCGGTCGCTGAATCCCCCATTGTTGCCGCCCAACCTGCGTCCGTTGTCAGCGCGCGTCTTCAGCCGCCTCCCGCGCGTCGCGACCGTCCCGTCGCCCCAGCGCCGATGGAATGGCGGCCGGTTGCAGTGACCAGCGACGGCGACTACCAATTTCCGCCACGCGAACTGCTGCAGGAACCTGTGGCGCGCACGGGCGTCATCATGACCCAGGAGACGCTGGAACAGAATGCCGGCCTTCTGGAAAGCGTTCTGGAGGATTTCGGCGTCAAGGGCGAGATCATTCATGTTCGCCCCGGTCCCGTCGTCACGCTCTACGAATTCGAGCCCGCGCCCGGCGTCAAGTCCTCGCGCGTCATCGGCCTCGCTGACGACATTGCCCGCTCCATGTCGGCGCTGTCGGCTCGCGTCGCCGTCGTGCCTGGCCGCAACGTCATTGGCATCGAGCTGCCGAATGCGCTGCGTGAAACGGTCTATTTCCGCGAGCTTATCGATGCGCAGAGCTTCGAGAGTACCGAATTCAAGCTGGCGCTCTGCCTCGGCAAGAATATCGGTGGCGAGCCGATCATTGCCGAGCTGGCCAAGATGCCGCATCTGCTTGTCGCCGGCACGACAGGCTCGGGCAAGTCCGTCGCCATCAACACCATGATCCTGTCGCTGCTTTACAGGCTGACGCCGGAACAATGCCGCCTGATCATGGTCGATCCGAAGATGCTCGAACTCTCCGTCTACGACGGCATCCCGCATCTGCTGACCCCTGTCGTTACCGATCCCAAGAAGGCCGTCATGGCGCTGAAATGGGCCGTGCGCGAGATGGAGGATCGTTACCGCAAGATGTCGCGCCTCGGCGTGCGCAATATCGATGGCTACAATTCCCGCGTCCGTCTGGCGCGTGAGAAGGACGAGACGATCAACGTCGTCGTCCAGACCGGCTTCGACAAGGGCACCGGCGCCCCGATCGAGGAAAGCCAGGAGATGGACCTGACGCCGATGCCCTATATCGTCGTCATCGTCGACGAAATGGCCGACCTGATGATGGTCGCCGGCAAGGAGATCGAAGGCGCGATCCAGCGTCTGGCGCAGATGGCGCGCGCGGCCGGCATCCACCTGATCATGGCAACACAGCGGCCCTCGGTCGACGTGATCACCGGCACGATCAAGGCGAATTTCCCGACCCGAATCTCCTTCCAGGTGACGTCGAAGATCGACAGCCGCACCATTCTTGGCGAGCAGGGCGCCGAGCAGCTCCTCGGCCAGGGCGACATGCTGCACATGGCGGGCGGCGGCCGTATTTCCCGCGTCCACGGTCCTTTCGTGTCAGACGAGGAAGTCGAAAAGGTAGTGGCTCACCTCAAGACCCAGGGACGTCCCGAATATCTCGACACCGTTACTGCAGGCGAAGACGAAGAAGACGATGAGGACGAAGGCGACAGCGCCGTCTTCGACAAGACGTCGATAGGCTCCGAGGACGGCGACGATCTCTACGAGCAGGCGATCAAGGTCGTCATGCGCGACAAGAAGTGCTCGACCTCCTACATCCAGCGCCGCCTGGGCATCGGCTATAACAGGGCCGCCTCGCTGGTCGAACGCATGGAAAAGGACGGTCTCGTCGGTCCGGCCAATCATGTCGGCAAGCGCGAGATCATCTCGGGCAACCGCGATGCAGCCCCAGCCGTACGGCACGAGGACATGGACTGATCGTCGATCAATTGGCCTCGAACGGACGAACTGTGCCGGCATGAGGTGCCGGCCGGACGTCCTGCCACCGGCAGCAAGTCGCCAATTTGCCACGCCGAGATAATAAACGGCGTGGTTGTGCATCTGGACATCGTATCAAATTGACAGCTGTAGTTTCTCCCGAATATTGATTGGCCAATCAAACTTCGTCGGGGGATATTCATGAAGTTTTTCACTTGCCTTGTTTTATCGGTTTTCATTGCAAATTCAGCGTTAGCTGCCGGAAGTAGCTATACTTGGTCCAAGGCTGAATATGGCTACAACAGAAATGTTCTGGGCGATCCCTGGGTCTACAATCGAGTGTTGGAAAATTGCATGAAAGAGTCGCCACCCAAAGCAACTCTAGAGAAGCTTTCCGCCTTCATGCATGTACCCGTCTCGCAGGTGACGAGCTTGTATTGCCGACGTACCTTGAAAGCATATGAGTCCGGCAGGATTTCTTATGATGACTATCACAAGCTCCAGGCTGAGCATGTAATGTCGCCAACTATCGCCAAGGTGATTCAGGGCAAGTAAGCTCCGGCTTATCAAGCCGCTGTCAGCGGCTTGATGTTGGCAGCGGGCCCTTTTGCCCGCCTAAACGTTCACCACTTTGCCTGGGTTCATGATCCCCGCCGGATCGAACGACCGTTTGATCCGGCGCATCAGGTCCATTTCGATCTCGGACCGGATCGAGGCCAGCTCGTCGCGCTTCAGCTGCCCGATACCGTGTTCGGCGGAGATCGAGCCCTGATGCGCAAGGACGAGGCCGTGGACGATCTCGTTCATTTCATGCCAGCGGCCGATGAATTCCGCCTTGTCGGCGCCGACCGGCTGGGAGATGTTGTAATGGATGTTGCCGTCGCCCATGTGCCCGAAGGCGCAGATGCGGGCGCCGGGAATCGCAGCCATGACGGCCTCCTCCGCCTTGCGCATGAATTCGGGGATGTCAGAGACAGGCACCGAGACATCGTGCTTGATCGAACCGCCCTCGGGCTTCTGCGCGTCGGACATGCTTTCGCGCATGTGCCACAGCGCCCTTTGCTGTGTCTCCGAACTGGCGATCGTCGCATCCTGCACCAGTCCTGCCTCAAAACCCTGTTCGAGAAGCGCGGTCATCATTCGTTCCGCCGTCTCGGCTGAGTCGGACGTGGAGATGTCGATCAGCAGATACCACGGATGCGCTGTTTCCAGCGGATCGCGGACGCCCGGAATGTTGCGGACGGTGAATTCGACGCCGATGCGCGGCATCAGTTCGAAGCCCGTGAGAGCCGGCCCACAAAGGCTGGAGGCATTCTTGAACAGGGCCAGCGCATCCTCGACAGACTGGATGCCTGCAAAGGCAACCTGGTGGCCGAGCGGCTGCGGGAAGAGCTTCAGCACTGCCCCGGTGATGATCCCGAGTGTCCCTTCCGCGCCGATGAACAAATCGCGCAGATCGTAGCCCGTATTGTCCTTCTTCAGCCGCCGGAGTCCATTCCAGATCTCGCCGGTCGGCATCACGACCTCGAGGCCGAGGCAAAGCTGGCGCATGTTGCCGTAGGCGAGGACGGCAGTACCCCCTGCATTGGTCGAAAGGTTGCCAGCAATCCGGCATGAGCCCTCGGAACCGAGTGACAGCGGAAACATCCGGCCATGCTCTTCGGCTGCCTTCTGCACATCGGCAAGGATGCACCCGCCGTCGACGACCATGACGTTGGCGACCGGATCGATGTCGCGGATACGGTTCATGCGTTCCAGCGAGACAATGATGTCGGAACTGCCCTCGCGAGGCGTCTGGCCGCCGACGAGACCGGTGTTACCGGTCTGTGGCACGATCGCCGTGCCGGTTTCCGACGCAAGCGTCAGGATGGCCGAGACTTCTTCGACCGAGCCGGGCTTAAGGAGCAATGGTGAGGAGCCGTGATAAAGGCCGCGATTTTCAATCAGATGGGGTGCCAGATCGGCCTCGTCGCGGAGCGCATGGCTCGCGCCCACGATGGCGATGAAACGGTCGAGAAGGGCGGGAGAAAGGCTGCTCATCGATTGATCCTTATTCGCGAGGTGCTGCGGCGCGGCTCAGCCGATCGTTGATCGCTTCCCCCAAACCTTCGTTCGGGATCGGGGAAAAGGCGATCGTCTCCGCCCCGCTGGCATCGGCCTTCTTCATATAGTCGAAAAGATTGGCTGCCGCCTCGGCCAGATCGCCGCGGGGGCTGAGATTGAGCACTGTCTTTGCGCGATTTGCGCCTTTTATCTCGGCTGCGCCGAACAGGATCAGGGCTTCGTCAGGCTCGACTGCGGTAGCGGCAAGACGAACCGCGGCACCGGGCGCGTAGTGCGACGCCAGCATGCCCGGCGCCTCGATGGCTGCCGACGCCTTGCCGGAACGCAAAAGCCGCTGGCCGGCGACGCGTTCGATCTCCGAGGCCGCCAGTCCGCCCGGCCGCAGCAGCCGCAGCTTGCCGTCCTCGACCTTGACGATGGTGGATTCGACGCCGACCGCGCTCGCCCCGGCATCGAGGATGAGCTCAATCTTCTCGCCGAGATCCTCATCGACATGGGCAGCGCTGGTGGCGCTGATCTGGCCTGATGTATTGGCGCTCGGTGCGGCGAGCGGTCTGCCGAAAGCTTGGATGAGGTTGCCGGCAAAACCCTTGGGCACGCGGATGCCGACCGTATCGAGACCGGCCGTTGCCAGCGAGTGGATATTGCTGTCCGGTTTCAGCGGAACGATGATGGTAAGCGGTCCCGGCCAGAAGGCTTCGGCAAGACGACGCGATATCGGATCGAATTCGGCATGCTGTTCTGCCATGGCGAGATCGGCCATATGGCAGATCAGCGGATTGAAGCGCGGGCGGCCCTTGGTTTCATAGATGTGGGTAATGGCGACAGGATTGGTCGCGTCGGCAGCAAGTCCATAGACCGTCTCGGTCGGCATGCCGATCGGGAAGCCTTGCGCCAGCACTGCGCATGCTTCCTTTATCGCTGCATCGGGGCTTTTCAGGATGTCGATATGTCTTGCCATGACCTGCCGTTTCCGTTCAGGCAGTCATTAGTCCGATCGCAATGGCCGATCAATCCGAAAGGCCGCTCAAAGTTGCCGGATGATTTCCCGAAGCTGCTCGTTTCGCGCGCCCAGCAGCAGGACGTTGCGGATAGCGACTTGCGGGTCGTGGGTGCGGAAAAGGACGCCGTTGCTGCGGATCGTGCGGTCGATCGTCAGCGACTTGTCTTGCGAGTCTTTGTTGGGCTGGACCGCAACCGCGAAATACATGCGCGACATCCTGAGGTCTATTTCCTCGAAGAAATTATCGTTCTCGCCGATCTTGGCAAAGAAGTTCGCGATGTAGAAGGCCCAGTTCACATGGTCGAACTTGGCAAATTGCGTCCGTGATGCCGTGACATGGCAGTAGCCGAGATGGGGACTGTCCGCCAGCGTGCGATGAAAGATCATCTTCGGAAACTGGATGGCGCGGTGAAAATTGTTCAGCCGGTCATGCGTCTTCTCGCCGGCTGCCTGCAGCTTCGCGGCCGTCCTCTCAGCAACCTCTTCATGAGTGAGATAGCGGCGCTCCTCGGAAAGCCAGTTGGCCTTGGTGCGAATGATGCGGCCCGTTCGGAGGAATTCGGAGTGTACCGCGGCGGGACGTTGCTGCTCGGCTTCGTACGGCTTGCGTGCATCGAAATATCTGAGCTTTGCCATGATCGTCACTCGCCGCAATTGGTATCTCTATTCAGGATAGGGGCCTTGCCTTAACCCGGGCTTAAATCGGCTCGCGCGTCCTGCGTTGTTATTCGGGTCGGAAAGACCCGGTTTCCAGCGGCTGTCGCAAACGCGATATGAAGCCTGGCGATACATGGGAAATCATTGTCCGGAACATCCGTGACCCGCCGAGCATACCGTCTAATACCCTGATTGTGTTGCAATATATGCGGATGTGCAGCGGCAGGATCGCTTGCGTCGTCAATTTCGAAGTCGATGTCGCATTGCAGCCACGCGCCGCCACCGGCTGATGATTATATGGGACGAAATCTCAAGGTGCCGCCTGCTAGGGGAGGCGGAGAATTGGGAAGCCGGTCAAATTCCGGCGCTGCCCCCGCAACGGTGGTGGAGTGGATCGCGGCAATAAGGCCACTGGGCGAAACGCCTGGGAAGGCGCCGCGAAGTTCCTACGGGAACGGCTCCTGAGCCCGGAAACCAGCCATTGGGAGCATGTTTTGACCTGAACTGGTCGCGGTGGGCGGCCGGAGGCAGTTTGGCACCGGCACGCAGCCGGCCGTCCAACCATGTCCTCCGTCTCCAGAGCGGCGAAAGCGCATGAGGATATGACAATGGATATTCGCAATACCGTTCTTCGGCAGCTGAAGAACCGCCGTGAAGGCTTCAGCCTGGAGCAGCCCTTCTACATCGACCAGGACTATTTCAAGCTCGACATGGAACTGATCTATTATCGCGACTGGCTGTTCATCGGCCATGACTGCGAGATCCCGAAGGCCGGCAACTACTTCACGGTCCAGATCGGCGATTACCCCATCGTCATCGTCCGCGGTCGCGACGGTCAGATCCGCGCGCTGCACAACAGCTGCCGCCACCGCGGCTCCCGCGTCTGCACGTCGGAGCGCGGCTCGTCGGCAAAGCTTGTCTGTCCCTACCATCAGTGGACCTACGAGCTCGACGGCTCGCTGCTCTTCGCCCGTCAGATGGCCGAGGATTTCGACAAGACACAGTTCAACCTCAAGCAGGTCCATTGCGAGAGTGTCGGCGGCTATATCTTCATCTGCTTGGCGCAGAACGCACCTGACTTCGCCCCCGTCCGGGCCTCGATCGAGCCCTACATGAAGCCGCATCGCCTCAGCGAGGCGAAGGTCGCCTTCCAGAGCACGATCATCGAAAAGGGCAATTGGAAGCTCGTCTGGGAAAACAACCGCGAATGCTACCATTGCGCCGGCAACCATCCGGAGCTCTGCCGCACCTTCCCGGAAGCACCGACCGTGTCGGGCGTCCAGGGCGCGATGAGCGACCCTGTTATCGTCGCCCACTGGCAGCATTGTGAGGCCGCCGGCCTGCCAAGCGAATTCAAGCTCTCCGCCGACGGCCAGTACCGCACGACCCGCATGCCGCTGATCGAGGGTGCTGAAAGCTACACGATGAGCGGACAGCGCGCCGTCAAGCGCCAGCTGTCGGATGATGTCAGCCTCGGTGGCATCGGCACCATGCTTCTCTTCCACTATCCGACCACCTGGAACCACGTCCTCGGAGACCACGCGATCTCTTTCCGAGTCCTGCCGCTCAATGCCGAGGAAACGGCCGTTACGACCAAGTGGCTCGTCCACAAGGATGCGGTCGAAGGCGTCGATTACGATCTCGAGGAACTGACCCACGTCTGGACCGAGACCAACGATCAGGACCGCCGCATCGTCGAGGAAAATGCCTTCGGCATCCATTCCCCGGCCTATGAGCCCGGTCCCTATTCGGAAATGCACGAAGGCGGCGTCATGCAGTTCGTCGAATGGTATTCGAACTTCATGATCAATCGCCTCCAGGGCGATCAGAAACTGTCGGCGGTGGCGTGAGATGAACATGGCGCTTTCGGTACGACACCAGCACCTGGACGAGATGAAGCCCTGGAGCGACAGGCAGCATCTCCTTGAATGCCTGTCGGCAACGCCGGAGGCGCCAGACGTGATGACCTTCACGTTCCGCTCCGATAAGGACAACTGGTTCCGCTATCTGCCGGGCCAGTTCGTCACGCTTGAAATTCCGGTCGGACCGGAACAGTCGGTCATGCGCACCTATACGCTGTCCTCGACCCCATCGCGGCCCTTCTCGATCGCGGTCACGGTCAAGGCGCAGGCAAGCAGCATCGGCACGCGCTGGATGTTCGAGAACCTGAAGCCCGGCATGCGCATTCGCGCCTTCGGGCCGCTCGGCGATTTCACCCATATCCGCCATCCCGGCGAAAAATACCTGCTGGTCTCGGCCGGATCCGGCATCACGCCGATGATGTCGATGACGCGCTATATGGCCGACACCGCGCCGATGTCCGACATCACCTTCATCAACTGTTCGCGCGGGCCATCGGAGATCATCTTCCGGTCGGAGCTGGAATATCTCGCCCGCTTCATGCCGAACCTCAACCTCGGCTTCATCGTCGAGGCCTGCGCGCGCACCGACCTGTGGTCCGGCCTCAAGGGCCGCATCGACAAGGCGAAGATCGCGCTGCTGGCGCCCGATTTCATGGACCGCACGATCTTCTGCTGCGGCCCTGAGGTCTTCATGGACAGCGTCCGGTCCATGCTGGAAGCGCATGGTTTCGATATGGAACGCTACCATCAGGAAAGCTTCCAGCCGGCTCAGGCCCCGACGCCGCTCGCCGAGGTCAGCGACGACGGCGCCGCGCAAGCTGCGACCTCCATCCGGTTCACCATGGCCGGCAAGGAGGTTTCCTGCCCGTCGGGCCAGACGATCCTTCAGGCAGCCCGCGGCGCCGGCGTGCGCATCGGAGCCGCCTGCGAATCCGGCCTCTGCGGCACCTGCCGCGTGATGAAGCTCTCGGGTGACGTCGAGATGAACCACAATGGCGGCATCCTCGACGACGAAATCGACGAGGGTTATATCCTGGCCTGCTGCTCGCGCCCGAAGTCGAATGTCGAGATCGAGGCCTGAGCGCTCGGTATTTCAGAAGTCCTGATAATTGAGTTCGTTGATCTCGGCTGGACGATGCACGGCCACGGCGGCCGTCAGGATCGGTTCCAGCGAGATCGGCGTCAGCGGCTGCGGCGAGTTGCAGGTCTCCGCCTTGGCGATGATCATCGGCGCGGGTTCCGGTTTCGCCGGCAGCAGATTGCCCTGCGGCCAGACCCTCGCAAGCTCCACCTTGTTCATCGGCGATACGTTCACATCGATATCGGTCAGCGTTCCCGCCACGCGGTAGGGACAGTTTTTCTCCGAGCAGTTATCTCCGGATGAGAACTGCCACATCGTGTAACCGTCCCAGTTTCCGAGCGGGAAGGTGCCGCTGATATCGGGCCGGTAGCGGGCATACCAGAGCGGAAGCCGCGAAAGGATCGGATAGTCGTCCCGATGGTCGGCGATATATCTGGCGACCACGTTGTTGGTGTAGAGAATCGGGTAGCGGCCGGTCCTCGTCTTGATGTGGCCCACGAAAACCTGGGCATCGGCCAGCGACATGAACTCGCTGACATCCAACCCGTCTATGTCGAGCGCCATCAGCTCGTCCGGTTGCGGGTCTGCATAGTCGAGGAAGTGGTTGGCCTGATCGACCGGATTGCCGGGCCGGCCGAGATGATAGGCGCCCCAGAGCAGTCCGTTTGCCTTGGCGACCAGCCGGCGGGTGCGGAAAAGCTCACGGCTGACCGCGTATTTGCGCCACATGGTCCGGCAGTGCGCCACCGTGTCGCCGCCGTGATCGCCGGTGCAGGAGAAGCTTTCGGGCAGTCCGTCGGAGGCTTTGGAGATGAAGGCCGCGATCCGCTTGTCCTTCAGCAGCTCGTCCCAGTCGATCGTATTCAGTTCATAGGCATCGACGATGATCGAATGTTGAGGGTCGCGCCAGGCTGCGCGTTCGGCGGCCCAAGTTTTGCCATTCGGGCCGACAACTGTCAAAGCCAGCAGGAAACTGCAAATCAGAATGCGAATCCGATAGTATCCCCTCATAGAACGATCGTAAGCAGTTGTGGTTAATGTCTGGTTAAGATTCAAACCTTTACCAATTGATGATGTGTGTTCGCTAACACCCGTTACGGAACCTTCCTCGCGCGCCCGCGTTGCCTTGTAGCACAAAATGACGCTGGGAATGAAAGCATAATCTTTAACAGGGAATGGAGATATAAATGTTCAGTTTGAGTACGAAGGTCGCAACGCTTGCAATCTCGGCTGCAATTGCGCTGACGAGCTTCTCCCCGTCATTTGCGATGCCGGCTCCGGCCGCGCCTGCTGCTTCCCCGGCAGCCTCGACGTCGCCCGACGTTCAGCAGGTGCAGTGGCGTCACGGCTATGGCGGCTATTATGGTCGCGGCGGCTATTACCGTCGTGGCTGGTACGGCGGCTATCGCGGCTATCCTTACTATCGCGAGGGCTATCGCCGTTGGGATGATGGCTATTGGTATCCGCTCGCAGCCTTTGGCGCAGGCGCCATTATCGGCGGCGCTATTGCCAGCCAGCCGCGCTATGTGGAGCCGGCACCGTCCAACGGCATCAATCCGCGTCACTATGAATGGTGCGCGAACCGTTACCGGTCCTATCGCGCGTTCGACAACACGTTCCAGCCGAACAATGGTCCGCGCCAGCAGTGCCTGTCGCCATACTATTGATCCGGTCTGATCGGATGTAGAATTGCCAGCCGCCCGGGTCTCGTCCCGGGCGGTTTTGCATCAACCCTATACCGGTCTCAGAGAATCTTGACCTTCTTCAACAGCCACCAGGCGAGCAGAAGAGAAATGATGATCAGGCCGATCGCATATTCCGTGCCGTTCGTTCCATTCGCGAAGGGCAGGGCCGACGTGTTCATGCCGAAGAAGCCGGTCACCAACGTAGGCGGCAGCAGGAAGGCGGTCATGATCGACAGGATGTAGAGATGCCGGTTGGTCTCCGAGGAAAGCTTCGAGTCGATTTCTTCATGCAGCAGCCGCGCCCGCTCCTGCAGCGCATAGACATCCTGATCGACGGTTTCGAGCCTGCCGGTCAGTCGGCCGGCCACATCATCGAAGCCCAGGGGCATTTCGTCATCGTCGGAGGCTGCCGCGCGTCTCATGAGCGAGAGAATTGTTCTGAGATGGCGATGCAGGCGCACCATGGTCCGGCGTACCGGCGCCAGCCGCCGGCGCTCGTCGCGCTCCGCATTCTCGTAGACGAAGTCCTCGATGAGATTGAGTTCTTCCGTAATCTCGATGACAAGTGAAATCAGTGTCCGCTGGAACTCGATGACCAGCAGCTCGAAAATATCGAGCGGTCGCTGAAATTTGATCGGGTTCTTCTCGACTGTCGCCCGCGCCCGTTCGACACTGCGCAACGGCTGCAGCCTGGTGGTGATGATGAAGCGATCCGAAATGGCAAAGTGCAGCCAGCCGAGATTGCGCGTGTCCTGATCGAAGTCGCGCTGGAAATCGACCAGCGTGCCGAACACCATCTGCTCGTCGACGGTGATCGTTCCATGCGTTTCGTGGGTGGTCAGCGCCGTCCGCGCCGCTTCGGTCAAGCCTGGGAATTCATCTAGGAAGGCGCCGACGCGGGCGTCCACCAGGCTCAGATGCAGCCATATGAAGCTGCCATCGGAGCAAAGCTCCTCTCGCGCGGTCGTATCCGCAAGTCGCTCGAAAGCATTGGAGCCGACCCCGAAGCGATAGGCCCATACGAAACCCGGTATTGTGGCAATGGATATCTGGTGCATGGTCACTTCGGTCTGATCGTCAACATATTTGCGTACTCATTATTCATGACAATTGTTTGCGCAAGCGGTGAGTTGTGATCATTCGCACTCGAGATCCAAGTCTTCTGGAAAATTGACGTGTACGTAAAAATAAATTAGCCAATAGTGAAAGCATCTCGGCATGCCGGTGACGCGGCATGTCGGGGAGCGAGGCGCGGAGGAGGCAATGATGTACAAGGCACCGGTCGATGAGATTGCGTTTACGCTCAAGCATGTCGCTGGCCTGAAGCGTGGCATGGATGAGGGCTTGTTCGGCGATCTTAGCGAGGATGTCGTCGATGCGGTTCTCGCCGAGGCAGGGCGCTTCGCTGCCGAGGAGATTGCTCCCTTGGGAGCGATCGGCGATACGCAAGGCGCACGGCTGATCGAAGGTCAGGTCAGCCTGGCGGACGGATGGCGCGAGCTTTTTCACAAATGGGCCGAGGGCGGCTGGAACGGACTGACCGCGCCGGAGGAATTCGGCGGGCAGGGTTTGCCGAACATGCTGAACGTTGCCGCATTGGAGATGTGGAACGCCGGCTCCATGGCCTTTGCCCTTGCGCCGACGCTGACCATGGGAGCGATCGAAGCGCTGATTGCCCACGGCAGCGAGGAGCTGCAGGACCGCTACCTCGCAAAGATGATTTCCGGGGAGTGGAGCGGCACGATGAACCTGACGGAGCCGCATGCTGGCTCCGACGTGGGCGCGTTGAACACCCGCGCCGAACGTCGGGATGACGGCACCTACCGCATTTTCGGCCAGAAGATCTTCATCACTTGGGGCGAGCATGACGGCACTGAGAACATCGTCCACTTCGTGCTCGCAAGGCTGACGGACGCGCCTGCCGGCACGCGCGGCATATCGCTCTTTCTGGTCCCGAAATTCCTGGTCAATTCCGATGGATCCCTGGGCTGGCGCAACGATCTCCACGCCCATTCCATCGAGCATAAGCTCGGCATTCATGGTTCGCCCACCTGCACGATGATCTATGGCGACGGCAGGTTCGGCGATGAGAAGGGCGCCGTTGGCTATCTGGTCGGCGAGGAGAACAAGGGCCTCGCCTGCATGTTCACCATGATGAACAATGCCCGCCTTGCCGTCGGCATGCAGGGGGTCGCCATCTGCGAGGCGGCAACGCAGCTGGCCATCGCCTATGCCAAGGAGCGCACCCAGGGCAGGGCGCCCGGCTGGACCGGCAGCGGCATGAGTCCGATCATCGAACACCCCGATGTCGCTCGCATGCTGTTGACCATGAAGGCGCTGGCGCAGGGCTCGCGCGCGATCACCTATGCCTGTGCCCACGCGATCGACATGGCGCATCGGGCAGGCGAGGATGTGCAGCACTGGCAGGACCGCGCAGCGCTGTTGACGCCGATTGCCAAATCCTTCCCCACCGATTGCGGCGTCGATGTCGCCTCTCTCGGCATCCAGGTCCATGGCGGCATGGGCTATATCGAGGAGACCGGTGCGGCCCGTCTGTTGCGGGATGCCCGTATCGCCCCGATCTACGAGGGCACGAATGGTATCCAAGCGATCGACCTCGTCATGCGAAAACTGCCGTTGTCTTCGGGCGATCATGTCCGCGGTTTCATCGCCGAGTTGAAGGAGATTGCCGAAGAGGTCCATCGCTCCGATCTCGACGGTTTCGGCGAGACCGCAAAGCGTCTGGATATCGCGCTTGCCGATCTCGGCGCCGCCACCGAATGGCTGCTCGCGACGCAAGGGGAAGGGCGAACTGTCGAAGCGCTTGCCGGCGCCACGCCCTATCAGCGGATGTTCGGTCTCGTCCTGACCGGCTGCTATCTCGCAAAGGGCGGCCTTGCGCGTGGGCAAGATGGCAAGGACGAACGTCGCGCAGCACTTTGCCGCTTTGCCGCCGAAAACCTGCTCGCAGAGACTGCGGCGCTGCGGGACCGGGTGGTGAAGGGCGCCGACAGCCTCGAAGCTGCCCGCTCGGTACTGGATTGAGGGAAAAGCATGACCGACCACATACTGATCGAAACACCCGAGGATGCGCCCGGCGTCCAGATCATCCGCTTCAACAGGCCGGACAAGAAGAATGCCATCACCCGCGCCATGTATGCCCGCATGACGGAAGCTCTGCAGGCTGCCAACGAAACGGCGTCCATTCGCGTGAACGTCTTTCTCGGTACCGAAGGCTGTTTCTCCGCCGGCAATGATCTTGCGGATTTCCTGGCATTCGCCATGGGCGGCAGCATGGGTAACGAGGTCTTCGATTTTCTCGGCGCCTTGGCGAGTTCGCAAAAGCCGGTGGTATCGGGCGTCGACGGTCTCGCGATCGGTATCGGCACAACCATGCACCTGCACTGCGACCTGACCATCGCATCCGATCGGAGCGTATTCCGGACACCATTCGTCGACCTGGGGCTCGTCCCCGAAGCAGGCTCCAGCCTTCTCGCCCCGCGGCTGATGGGCAATCAGCGTGCCTTTGCGCTTCTTGCGGCAGGCGAGACCTTCACCGCCGCCGAGGCGAAGGACTGCGGTTTGATCTGGAAGATGACGGCGCCTGAAGCCGTGGAGAAGGAAACGCTGGCTCTCGCCGCCAAACTTGCCGCCAAACCGCCCGAAGCCCTGAAGATCACTCGAGACCTGATCCGCGGCCCTGTCGAAGAGATCCTTGCAAGGATCGATGAGGAGGCAAGGCTCTTCGCGGCACGGCTTAAGAGCGCCGAAGCCCGCGCTGCATTCGAGGCCTTTCTCAGCCGCTCGAAATAAAAAAGTATGATAATTTCGCCGACTACCGGGTGAAGTTAATGGAAATTATACAATTTTAAGTAATTTCTCACGGTAGCTGCATGACGTGGCTGCTTCGTTGGGACGAAGCTCCTCTGTTTTTCGCCAAGCCGGATATTTTTGAGATCGCGCCCCGTCAGGGCGGCGCGCCTCTCGTTCGTCCCGGCGCGAATATTGTTGCCCTCGCCGATAGTCAGAAAAGTTTGGTAACCCGAATGTTCAAGCTGAAGATCAAGACCCTTCTTCCCCTGCTTTTCGTCGCCTTTGTCGGCATCGTTTTGGTGCAGGGCGTGATCGCTGCCAGTTCGCTTAGCAATCTGGATTCCAATATTCTCCTGATCGGCACGCACAATATTCCGCGCACCGAGAAGCTGAACAACATCCTTTCAACGGTTGACGATGTCCGGCGCAGCTATGCTGACTATCTGCTTGCCCAGAACAAGACGGACTATCACAACGCCGAACAGACGCTGAAGATCCGTCGGGCGCGCCTCGATAGCGCCGTTCAGGACTTCGTGCCGACCGCGACGAATGACTTCATGAAGCGCAATTTCGAACGCCTACAGATGGTGCTGAAGAGCGACGGCGCGCTTGCCGACAAGATCATCGCGCTTGCCCTCGACAATAAGAAAAGCCAGGCAAATTCGCTCTATCACGGCGAAATGGCCATGTCCTACAACAACATCCGCACGATCATCGACGGAATGATTGCCAAGGACCATCAGACGACGGACAACAATCTCGATGGCGCCGAGTTCGACTACAATGTCGGTCTGCTTTCTGTTGCCGGCGGTCTTGTCGTTGCGCTTATCGCCGCCGCTGCTGCCGCCTTTATCGCCTGGAAGCGCATCTCGCGACCGATATCGGTCATCACGGAGCGCATGAATCGACTGGCTGGCGGCGAGCTCGCTCAAGAAATCCCCTTTGCCGGACGCCATGATGAGATTGGCGAGATGGCCGGTGCCGTCGCCATCTTCCGCGAAAACGCGATCGGCCGCCTCGCACTGGAACGCCAGGCCGAGGAAGGCCGTATGCGTGCCGATCGCGAACGCGAGGGACGCGAAGCGATCAAGGCGCATGAGGATGCGGAGCTGCGCGACGCCGTCGAAGCGCTTGCCGGCGCACTCGACGCTCTTTCGGAAGGCGATCTCGCCCATCGTATCGACCGGCCCTTCGCCGGCCAGCTGGACCGCCTCCGTTCCGATTTCAACGGTGCGGTCGAAAAGCTGCATGCGGCAATGCAGGCCGTCGGCGCCAATGCCCATGCGATCGATGCGGGAGCCGGCGAAATCCGCGGTGCGGCCGATGGTCTCGCCCATCGCACGGAACAGCAGGCTGCTACCGTGGAGCAGACAGCGGCTGCCCTCGAGCAGATCACCACCACCGTCAAGGACACGGCCCATCGCGCCGAAGAGGCCGGTGCTCTGGTCGCACGGACGCGCGCGGGCGCTGAAGAGTCTGGTAACATCGTCCGTAGGGCTGTCGACGCCATGACCGGCATTCAGCAGTCCTCTGAGAAGATCTCCGACATCATCGGCGTCATCGACGAAATCGCCTTCCAGACCAACCTTCTTGCCCTCAACGCCGGCGTGGAAGCTGCCCGCGCGGGCGAGGCCGGCAAGGGCTTTGCGGTCGTCGCCCAGGAAGTTCGCGAATTGGCGCAACGGTCCGCCAAGGCGGCAAAGGAAATCGAAACACTCATCACCACCTCGAATTCGCAGGTCCGCAGCGGCGTCTCGCTTGTGGACGATACCGGCAAGGCGCTGGATTCCATCGTTGGCCAGGTCCAGGAGATCAGCACCCATGTCAGCGCGATCGTGACCGCGACCCGCGAGCAATCGACCGGCCTCAACGAGATCAACCATGCCGTCAACGCCATGGACCAGGGCACGCAGCAGAATGCCGCCATGGTCGAGGAACAGACGGCGGCAAGCCATGGGCTGGCCGGTGAAGCGGAAAAGCTGATGCAACTCCTTGCGCAGTTCAAGCTTGCTTCAGGCCAGCACGCCTCTGCACCAGTTCGCACCCGCCGCGCGGCTTAAGATTTGCCCGGCACGACGATGGAATCGCCATGGTCATGCCGCGGCTAGAACCAGCCGCGACGCCAGAACCATACAAGCGGTAGTATCGTCGTCAAAATGATCACGCCCCAGGCGAAGGGGTAGCCAAAGGTCCAGTTAAGCTCGGGCATGAATTTAAAGTTCATGCCCCAGACACCAGCCATCAGGGTCGGCGGTACGCCGACGACCGAGGCAATCGTCAACACGCGAAAGATGTCGTTTTGCTCGATGGAGATGTAGCCGAGGATTGCATCAAGGAGAAACTGCGTCTTGTCGGACAGATGTGATTCGTAGGCGCTGAGTGATTCCACATCCTTGGACACCGCCTTGAGGCGGTCGTGAAATTCCTGCGAAAGCCAATCGTGGCCGACATCAGCCGTAAAGGAAGCAATGCGGCCGACACCCAACAGCACGTCACGCGCCTTCGAGAGCCGATCCCCCAGCGCCCCTAGCTTGGACAGCGCTCGTCGCAACCCCACCGAGGTTTGGCTTCTGATACGTCTCGTCGACAGGTCGCCACGAAAGACGTTCTTGGAAATTTCGTCGGCCGCAACCCCGAGATGCTCAAGCACATCGGCCCCGCGATCGATAATGGCCTCCAGTAGCGCCACGAAGATGCCAAGCGGCGTATCGAGTGCTGCCTCCTGTGTCAGGCGCTCCGCGACCAGGTCGAAGGTCGGCAACTCGGCATAGCGGATGGTAACGACGAGCTTGGCCCCGAGAACAAAGCCGGCCGGCGAGATTTCCGCATCCTCCATTGTCGAATTACCGATGATCGGCGTGCTGAGATAGAGGTGGTCGTCCCGCTTGGAGACACGGCTCGATTCTTCGATCTCGCTCAATTGCTCGCGTGTCGGCAGGCGAACGCCAATATGTTTGGAGACCGCATCCCGCTCGCGCTCGTCGGGATCGATCATGTCGATCCAAATGGCATCTTTCGGAATTTCCCCGGCTGCGGCCTTTATGCTTCCGGTTCTGCCATGGATTTCGATCATATGCCGCTGCCGAGTTTCCGATGCCTCAGCTGGAGTAAATAGGTTCCGATCACGCAAGGTCACGGGCTGGCGCTGTCGATTTCGCTGCTTTGCGGTTGGTCATCGGCGGTCGGCGATGGGGGGGACGGCATGGACGCGGCGCGGTCTGCGCCAGCCGCTCAGCTTGAGGTTTGCACAACACGGCGATGGAATGGCCGTCTTTGTGTTTCGCAATAGATTGATGTGGCTCCGGTTCGCGGTCTAGACCATCCCAGAAATTTCACATTCAAGACTATGATAACCTGCGTGACAGAATGCCACAGGAAGTTGACAATGACCTCATTCAAATAATACTCAAGTATTAGTTGCGGGTATTTATTGATGAGATTGCTACCAGTTTCCTTCGCCGCCGTTGTTTGCGGTGCGCTTCTGTCTGCTTGCGTTACTGCGAGCGGAGTAAGTGAAAACACTACGGACAAGCACGTTGTGTCCAATGTTCGAACCAAGATCGACACGTCGGTTGCGGTGAACAAAGATTGCACTTTCAAGGTTCTTCCACATGTCGCGGTTATACATGCGCCGGCCCATGGTACGATTGATAGTGCACATGAGAAGGTTTCAATAGGCGATACTCCCATTGCAAAGAGAAAGCCGGAATGCGCAAGCGGCAGGGTCGACGGAGTCGCTTCATACTATATTTCGAAGCCCGGATACGTTGGGCCGGATCGCGTTACGATAAGACATTCGTTCGGTGACGGCAGCCATGTGATCTACGACACGGTCAATATATCAGTAAGCAATAAATAATAGGGTTTGAAGTTGAAGCAGAAATTTGCGCTTATACTCCTTTGCATCTCGCCGTCACTAGTTCTTGCCGGCTGCGCTACTGATTCGGGTGGCCTGCGAACGCGCGAGGAGAACAAACTGGCGGTTAATGGCGAACGCACAAAGTTTGGCGCATTCTGGAACCTTCACCCTGATTGTTCAGCCGCGACATTACCAAACGTGAGGATCATAGAAAGACCGGCTCATGGCACGGCCGAGGTCGTAACGGAGGGCGTGTTTCCAAGTGGTGCAAAAGGAAAATATGCGAAGTGTAATGGAAAGGCCGTGAAAGGGCAGGAGATTTACTACACATCCACCCCTGGATACGTGGGAGATGACAGTATTAAGCTACGCTCGTCATATGGATTGGGCTACGTGGACGACGTTTCCATCCGTGTAAAAGTCGTAAAGTAGCCGTTTATTTCAGTGTTAGGCGATGTAAATGTTGAAGATTGTAAGCGGTACTGTATTTGGCCTTCTTCTATCGAGTTGCATTGCGCGAGCTGATGGTATTCATCGCTACGACGTAATGAAGACTGCAGTTAGCGGTGAACGGACGTTCATCGGAACTTCCTGGAAGCTCAAGAGCGATTGCAGCTTTGATGTTGTGCCGTCAGTGACAATTATAGACCCACCGCAACATGGAAGAGTTGAGCTTATTCAACAGAAGGTCGCGGCTCATCCGTCGGGCGAATATGCTAGATGTGGGACGAGGCAGGTGCAGGGTATTACCGCCTATTATACTCCGCGATCGGATTTTGTTGGACGGGAGACATTCTCTCTTAGGACTTCCTTCAAGAACGGCACAATGAATTTAGATACAATACACGTGAACGTTCTCAACTAGCGGCAATCGTTTCGTTTCCCTTTCGCGCATGACGTTGAAGACCATGCGCTACTTTTCCAGCGCTATCAGCACTTCGACATGCGACGTCCAGAGGAACTGGCCAATTGGCGTCACCTTGCTGGATCGCGGGGTCGGGTCCGAGAGTCAGCGGATTGCAGGACACGGCGATGATTCTCTTGACGGCGGGCGAGCAAACTCCTTGCATCGTAGTTCTTCAACTCCGCCGTGCCCCGCACATTGCTCACGCTCTATTCAGAAATCCCTTGATCAGCGACGAGATCTCCTCCGGACTATCCTCGAAGCAATAATGTCCGACCCCCGGCAGCCGTTCGATCGGTGCGTTGGGGAAAAGATCGGCGAAGAGTGGCAAGAAATGCTTCGCGTGAAGGGTATGGTCCGCTTCTCCCCATATCGCCAGTGCCGGCTTCCCTCGGATTTTGCTTATCGCAGCAGCATCCGGCGCCTCGAAGCGGTGGGTGCCGTTGGCAAAGCCCTTTGCCCAGCCAATCGCGCCGAGGCAATCGGCTGGATGTGCAAAGGGCGCGGCATAGGCATCGATGAAGCTGTCGGTGATGACAGTGTTGTTCTCGAAACCGTTGAGCTTCAGCGTGCTCAGGATGTTGTAACCAAGCTGCCCGAGAACGGTTTCGAGGATGCCCTCGGCCTCCGCCTTGAGGATCCATTGGAACCAAGGCGAGACGGCGGCATTTGCCGTGGCACGATCAAACATCTCCGCCTGGCCAAACGGCGTCGGTCCATTGGCCGAGACGATGCGGCGGATGCGATCCGGATGGCGAGCGGCAAGTCCCATGCCGGTCGGTCCGCCGAAATCATGCAGGACAAGCGTTATGCCCTTGAGATCCAGGGCCAGAACGAAGGCTTCCAGATTGTCGATGTGATCCTGAAGCCAGTAGCTGCGCTCGGAAGGTGTCTCGCTCTTGCCGAAGCCCATGTGGTCAGGGACGACCACGCGATGCGTCGGGCTTAGAGACGCAATGAGGTGGCGGAACAGATAGCCCCATGTCGGCTCGCCATGCAGGCAGAGCACGACCTCTCCGTCGCGCGGTCCTTCATCGACATAATGCATTCGGAAACCCGGCGCTTGGGTGAAATGCGGGGCAAATGGAAAGGTGCCGGCAAAATCGGCGTCAGCATGGATCATGATTACTCTCCGGTGTGGTTTTAGTTTGAAACCACAAGACCGATATCTCTTGTGGTTTCAACTTGCAACCGATATATCGATGTGGCGCTGCGGCGACCTCAGTCGCTCAGGCGCGCAATTCAACCCGCGGCTCGCGCTCGCACAGAGGCAGGTTCACGATGGCAAAAAGAATTAGTCACCAGAAATCCATGTGCGGCGTAGCGCGGCCTCTGGATGCGATCGGAGACTGGTGGTCGCTGCTGATTATTCGCGATGCGTTCGATGGGCTACGCCGCTTCGGCGAGTTTCAAAAAAGCCTCGGATTGGCAAAAAACATCCTGTCGGCACGCCTGCGCAACCTCGTGTCGCATGGAATCTTGGATACCGTGCCTGCGTCCGACGGTAGTCCCTACCAGGAATATGTCCTGACTAAAAAGGGGCGCGGTCTATTTCCGGTGCTCGTCGCTCTTCGGCAATGGGGTGAGGAATTCTTCTTCGAACCCGGAGAACCGCACGTGACATTAGTCGACAAAGAGAACGGCTTTCCGGTGCAACGTCTGCGGCTTCTGGCTGAAGACGGTCGTCTCCTGGGACCAACCGATACTGTCATCACGTTTCCGGAAGCTGTGGTCGCCGACTGAAGGTGAGATCAGCGACCATCCAATGACGCTGTTGCGATGCCCCGGCAAAGCTGTTCAGGTCTAACCGCGTCCGCCCTACTTCTCCAGCGCCACCACCACTTCGACATGTGACGTCCAGAGAAACTGGTCGATCGGCGTCACCTTGGTGATGCGGTAGCCGCCTTCGACCAGGATTGCGAGGTCGCGGCCCAGTGTCAGCGGATTGCAGGAGACGGCGACGATCTTCTTCACGGCGGAGCGGGCGAGTTCCTTGCACTGGAATTCGGCGCCGGCGCGCGGCGGGTCGAAGACCACGGCGTCGTAATGCTTTAGCTCTGCCGTCATCAGCGGCCGGCGATAGAGATCACGCCGCTCGATGCTGACCGGCTTCAGCCCTTGAGTGTTGCGGGCGGCATGGTCGAGCGCGGCCAGCGCCTTGTCCTCGGCCTCGACGGCATGAACGCGGCCGATCCGCGCGAGCCGTAGCGAGAAAGTGCCAGCGCCGGCAAAGAGGTCGGCGATGCGCTTCGCCTTGCCGACATGGGCAAGAACCAGCTCAGCCATCGCATCTTCCGCCTGCTTCGTCGCCTGGGTAAAGGCGCCGGGCGGCGGGGAGACGGAGACGCCGCCGAAATCGAGCAGCGGCTTTGCCGGCTCCACGAGGATTTCATCGTTCAGCGAGACGCGTGCGATGCCTCTGAGCCGCAGCACGGTTTCGACCACGCCACGGCGCTGCGCATCCTCCAGCTTCTTGATGCCGTCGGCGGCGACATCGAGCCCCGACAGCGTCTCGATAACAGTCAGGCGGAAGGGCTCGGCATTGGGCGCGAGCGCCTTGGCTATGGCCTTGATCGCCGGCAGCTTGGAAATGATGCCCTGCGAGGAGATGGGACATTCCTCGATGGCAACGATGTGATGGCTTTCGGCCTGGTTGAAGCCGATCAGAATATCCTTTTCCGTCTTGCGGGCGGCAAAGACGACGCGCCGGCGCTCGCCCGGATGGGCCGCGACGATATCGCCGATCTCGGGCGTCAGGTCCTTGAAGGCGAGCGCATCGACAACGAGCTGGCGCTTGAAGGCGCGGTAGGGCTCGTCCGCCAGATGCTGCAGCGTGCAGCCGCCGCAAGCTCCGTTGACGCCATCAGGCCCGAAATGCCGACAGACCGGCTCCTGCCGCTCCGGCGAGGGCGTCGTGATCGACATGACCGTGCCCTGGTTCTTCACCCGCGCGATGGCGACCGTTTCGCCCGGCAGTGTGAAGGGCACATAGATCGGTCCTCCCGGTCCTTGAGCGATACCGTCTCCCTGTGCCCCCAGTTTCTGGATCGTGACCGTTTCGGTGCTCATGCCTTGCGCCCCGCGAGAAGAAATTCGTGATTGCCGTCGCCGCCTTCGATCGGCGAGGGAATAAGCCCCAGCGTCTGCCAGCCCATGTCCTCGCGCAGCCAGCGCTCAAGCTCGGCCGCGACATCAGGCGCGGAGGAGGGGTCCTTGAGAAGGCCAGACTTTGCGATCGCATCGCGCCCCGCCTCGAACTGCGGCTTGACGAGGAGCACGCAGTAAGCCTCCGGCTCGGCGATATCAAGCGCCGGCGCCAGCGCCAGCTTCAGCGAGATGAAAGAGACGTCTGACACAACGAACTCGATCGGATGGGCGACGTCCTCGGCCTCAAGGTTGCGCGCATTCAGTCCTTCGATGCTGGTCACGCGCGGATCGCTCTCGACGCGCGGATGGATCTGCCCGTGGCCGACGTCGATGGCGGTGACATGCGCCGCACCGCGCTGCAGCAGCACTTCGGTGAAACCGCCGGTGGAGGCGCCGATATCGACGCATTGCTTGCCCGAGGGGTCGAGCTTGAAATGGTCGAGCCCTGCTACGAGCTTTAGCGCTGCACGCGAGACGTAATCCTGTGCTGGATCGTCGATGGCGATGTCGACGTTATCCGCAAAAGTAAGGCTCGGCTTGGTGACGACCCTGCCGTCGACCTTGACGGTGCCGCGCTGCACGGCATCGCGCGCCCGCGACCGGCTGGCGAAAAGACCGAGCGAGACGAGCAACTGGTCCAGACGTTGTGTGTTCTGTTGTTCTGACATGGCCTGTCCATGACCGCCAATGCCCTCGGTTGCAAGCCTTTTGTGTAGCCGTACCTCACAAGGCGGCGTGCAGGGTCTGGCAATGGCCGATCACGGGCATGTGAAAAAGGTAAATGCAGTCGCTGCTGCAGCGCACAAAATTAAATGATTTTAAAGCTGTAACCGCTAGTTTCACGGTGATTGAGATGATCCCTTCTGATGGATCGCGCCTGCCATGATGGCATTTGCCACCCGCCCCGTCCAATCATGCCAATTCATTGATTTAGCGAACATTCCCGCCCGCTGGCGCAGGTCGATGTTCGCGAAGGACAACGCTCAGGAGGCGCTCGCCCATGTCTGCGAAAAACCTTTCCCTTAATGGCAAACTTGCGATCACCTTTGTCGCGCTCATTTTGATATTCATTTCCGTTTCCGCATTTGTTTATTCCAAGGCACAGATTTCAGCCAAGGCCTCGGCTGAACAGGCGCAATCGCAGCAGTTCGTGAACCTGATCGATGACTCGCTGCAGGCAATGCTTGAGCAGGCCGTCAACCTGCGCGGCTTCCTGCTGTTTCGTAGCGACAGCACCTACGGCGATATCTTCGCGAACCGTAACCGCATGCTGAAGAGCATCGACGCCGCCAAGGATGCAGCCGACGGCCAGGCCGACATGCTGCAGGCGATCGACACCATGCAGAAGGCCGCCGACCTCTATTTCCACGAGCTCGCCGAGCCGCAGGCCAAGGCCCGCAAGGAAACTGAGATGCCGGTCGACCAGATCGTCAAGATCGGCGTCAACGAAACAAAAGGCCAGCTGGACGGTTTCCGCGAGGCTGCCGCCAACATCAAGAAGGCCGCCCGCGCCAAGGCTGATGCGCTTGCCGCGATGCAGGAAGAGGCAAACAGCACTCTCAGCATGACGCTTACCATCGGTGGTATCGTTGCCGCGCTGGCAGCAGGCGTTCTGGCATGGCTGCTGTCGCGTACCATCGTTCGCCCGATCGTCGGCATGACATCGGCCATGGGGCGTCTCGCCAGCGGCGAAACCGATATCGAGGTTCCCGCCCTTAACCGTAGCGACGAAGTCGGCCGCATGGCCGAAGCCGTTCTCGTCTTCAAGGAAGCGGCGATCGACAAGATGCGTCTGACCGGCGAAACCGAAAAGATGCGCGTCGACGCAGAGCGACAGCGTCAGCTTGGCGACGAGCAGAAGGCCCGCGAAGAGGGCGAGATCCGCTTCGCGATCCAGGCGCTTGCCTCGGGATTGTCGTCGCTTGCCGGCGGCGATGTTGCCGCGCGCCTCGAAAAGCCCTTCGCCCCGCAGTTCGACAGCCTTCGTGCCGACTTCAACAATGCCGTGGAAAAGCTGGAAGCGGCTCTTCAGTCGGTTGGCCATAACGCATCGGCCATCAATGCCGGCGCCGGTGAGATCCGCTCTGCCGCAGACGACCTTGCCCGCCGCACCGAGCAGCAGGCTGCCGCCGTAGAGGAGACGGCTGCCGCCCTCGAGGAGGTTACGACGACGGTTCGGGATTCGGCCAAGCGCGCCGAGGATGTCGGCCAGCTCGTCGAGCGTGCCCGCATGGGCGCCGAGCGCTCCGGCGAAGTGGTCCGCAAGGCCGTTCTCGCCATGCAGGAGATCGAGAAGTCTTCCGGCGAGATCAGCAACATCATCAGCGTCATCGACGACATCGCCTTCCAGACCAACCTTCTGGCGCTGAACGCCGGCGTCGAAGCCGCACGTGCCGGTGAAGCCGGCAAGGGCTTTGCCGTCGTCGCCCAGGAAGTCCGCGAACTTGCCCAGCGCTCCGCCAATGCGGCGAAGGAAATCAAGGCGCTGATCAACACCTCGAGCGACCAGGTTCATTCCGGTGTCTCGCTCGTCGGCGAAACCGGCAAGGCGCTGGAGACGATCGTGACGGAGGTCCAGGAGATCAACCGCCACGTCGGCGCGATCGTCACGGCAACCCGCGAACAGTCGGTCGGCCTGCAGGAGATCAATACCGCCGTCAACAACATGGACCAGGGCACGCAGCAGAACGCCGCCATGGTCGAGGAACAGACGGCCGCAAGCCATGCGCTCGCCAAGGAAGCCGGCGCATTGAACGAACTCCTGCGTCAGTTCAGGCTCGGCAACGAAAGCCGCGCAGCGGCACGTCCCGCTGTGGCCACCGCTCAGTCACGCCCGGCAGCATCGCCGGCCCGCGCACTCGCCGGCAAGGTCGGCAGGGCATTCGGCGGCGGTGCCGCGACGGCGGCCGCTGTCCAGGAGAGCTGGGAAGAGTTCTGAGAAGCAGCCGGTGTTGGCTTAGTGTGACCTACAGCCTCCGAGGGCAACTTCGGAGGCTGTTTTGTATCCCTAGGGTTCACCGAGAGCAATGCGCTTGCCGCCCCCCTCATCCGCCCTCCGGGCACCTTCTCCGCGAGGGGAGAAGGGGAGCCGCGCACCTTCAGCCGGCAGCCCCAACGATCCGGCTGCGACCAAGTGCCTTGAACACGGTCTGGACGATCCCTGATCGGTCGATGCCCGCCTGGGCATTCATGACCTCGGGCTTTGCCTGATCCATCCAGATGTCTGGCATGACCAGCGAACGGATCTTCAAGCCATGGTCGAGCAGGCCTTCCATCGCGAGGAACTGCATGACCTGGCTGCCGAAACCGCCGACGGAGCCTTCCTCGACTGTGATGAGCACCTCGTGGTGGCTGGCGAGCTGGCGGATCAGGTCGTGATCCAGTGGCTTGGCAAAGCGGGCATCGGCAACCGTGGTCGAGAGACCGGCAGCATCGAGATCTTCCGCAGCGAGCAGACTGTCGGCAAGTCGGGTGCCGAAGGAGAGCAGCGCCACTTTCGAGCCCTGCTTGACGACGCGGCCCTTGCCGATCTGCAGGATCTGGCCGCGTTCGGGCATCTCGATCCCGACGCCTTCGCCGCGCGGATAGCGGAAGGAAATCGGACCGTCGTCATAGGCGGCGGCGGTGCGCACCATGTGTTTCAGTTCCGCTTCGTCAGCCGCTGCCATGACCACGAAGCCGGGCAGGGTGGCGAGGAAGGCGGTGTCGAACGAGCCCGCATGCGTCGGCCCGTCGGCGCCGACGAAACCGGCGCGGTCGATCGGGAAACGAACCGGCAAGCCCTGGATCGCTACATCATGCACCACCTGGTCATAGGCGCGCTGCAGGAAGGTCGAATAGAGCGCCGCGAACGGCTTGAAGCCCTCGGCGGCCAGACCGGCCGCAAACGTCACGGCATGCTGCTCGGCAATGCCGACATCGAAACAACGCGCCGGGAAGACTTCCTGCAGCCTGTCGAGCCCGGTTCCGTTGGGCATGGCGGCGGTGATGCCGACGATCTTGTCGTCGAACGTTGCCTCCTGCACCAGGGCCTCGGCAAAGACGCTGGTATAGCTCGGCGCATTCGGCTTCACCTTCGCCTGCGCGCCGGTGATGACGTCGAACTTGTTGACGCCGTGATACTTGTCGGGCGCGGCTTCCGCAGGTGCATAGCCCTTGCCCTTCTGCGTCACCACATGGATCAGCACGGGACCGCGGGCATTATCGCGAACATTGCGCAGCACCGGCAACAAATGGTCGAAGGAATGGCCGTCGATCGGGCCGATATGGTAGAAACCCATCTCCTCGAACATTGTCCCGCCGGTCACATAGCCCCGGGCATGCTCGACGGCGCGGGTGATGGCGCGGTCGACGCTCTTGCCGAGATAGGCGGTCAGCTTCTTTCCAAAATCGCGGAAGCCCATGTAGCTGCGGCCCGATGCCAGGCGCGCAAGATAGGCGCTCATCGCGCCGGTCGGGGGCGCAATCGACATATCGTTGTCGTTGAGGATGACGATCAGCCGCGCATCGAGCGCGCCGGCATTGTTCAGCGCCTCATAGGCCATGCCGGCCGACATGGCACCATCGCCGATGACGGCAATCACCTTGCGGTCGGTCTTGGCAAGATCGGAAGCCACGGCCATGCCAAGGCCAGCCGAAATCGATGTGGACGAGTGAGCAGCGCCGAACGGGTCGTATTCGCTTTCCGCGCGCTTGGTAAAGCCTGACAGCCCGCCTTCCTGGCGCAACGTACGAATGCGGTCGCGGCGGCCGGTCAGAATCTTGTGCGGATAACATTGGTGGCCGACGTCGAAGATCAGCCGGTCTTCCGGTGTGTCGAAAACCTTGTGAATGGCAATGGTCAACTCGACGACGCCGAGACCTGCGCCTAGATGCCCGCCCGTGCGCGACACCGCATCGATCATCTCGTCGCGAACTTCGCGCGCGAGCCCCGGCAGATCCCGATCTTCCAACTTTCTGAGGTCGGCAGGGATTTGCACCTGATCCAGCAGGGGCGTCTCTGGCAATTTGGTCACGGGCTGGAGCCTCTTTCTTGCTATTCTATGGGCCTGGCTGCCCGCATTACTCCAAAATAGATTGCGGCGAAAGAAGACGAATTCAAGGACGACGCCAGACTATCCTAAACGATTTAACTCTCCGGCAAAGGAATGAACTCTTCCTCGTCGCCTGGAACGATATCGAAGCGTCCGGTACGCCACTCTTCCTTTGCCTGCTCAATACGTTCCTTGGAGGAAGAAACGAAATTCCACCAGATATAACGCTTTGAATTCAGCGCGGCACCCCCGAAAAGCATGAGGTGACAGCCTTTTTCGCCGGCAACGAGCGTAATCGCATCACCGGGCCGGAAGACGAGCAACTGATCCGCTTCGAAACGGTCGCCCGCGACGATGAGGGAACCGGCGAGGATATAGACCGCGCGCTCCTCATGCTCCGCTCCAAACGGGAACGACCGATTGGGCTGAAGCTGCAGGTCGACATAGAGCGTGTCGGTAAAAACCTTCACCGGCGAGGAAAGTCCGTCGAAATTGCCGATGACGACGCGGCCGCTCGCCCCGTCACTGTCGATAAGAGGCAGCTCGGTCTTTTCGGTATGATGGAAGGCCGGGTCGATCTCTTCCTTGTCGTCAGGCAGCGCAAGCCATGTCTGGAGACCGGACATTGCCAGCGGATGGCCGCGGAGGTTTTCCGGCGTCCGCTCGGAATGAACGATGCCGCGCCCCGCCGTCATCAGGTTGATGTCCCCCGGCCGGATGACCTTTTCCGTGCCCAGGCTGTCAAGATGGCGGATCTCGCCGTCGAAGAGATAGGTGACCGTCGAAAGCCCGATATGCGGATGCGGGCGCACATCCAGCGCCTGGTCGGCCCTGAAGATTGCCGGCCCCATGCGGTCGAAAAAAATGAAGGGCCCGACCAACCGGCGCTTGGCCGTCGGCAAGGCACGCCGCACCGAGAAGCCTCCGAGATCTGTCGTCCGCGGAATGATCAGGTTCTCGATGGCATCACAGGCGAAGGCATCGCCTGGCAACGGGTCTTTGCCGGGAAAGAAGGACATGGGTCGGATCTCCAATCGCTGGAATGGGTAGCCTAGCGGGAATGTGGGGGAGCAACCAGTAAAACTTTCCTGTCGCTTTCAGCAGCAGGATCGGTGGTCGATTATAAAATGTCCGACCACCGTTTCGTAGGGGGCTTAAGCGCCGTCCAGCGGCTCGACGCCCTGCGGCTTGCCGGCGCGGTCGAGCCTGATCTTTTCGATGCGGTTTTCGGCGGCGCTGAGCAGCGTTTCGCAATGCTTCTTCAGCGCCTCGCCGCGCTCGTAGATGGCGATGGACTCGTCGAGCGCCACATCGCCGCGTTCCAGCCGGGCCACGATGCTTTCCAGCTCGGCGACGGCCTTTTCGAATGAATAGTCGGAAACGTCCGGCTTGGCGCTTTCACTCATCATCAGCCCTTCATCATGCGCAGAATATGCAGCCCTGCCGATTCGGCGAGCCCTTCCAGATCATAGCCGCCTTCGAGCAAGCTGACGACCCGGTTCTTTGCGCTGCGGTCGGCGGCTTCGAGGATGCGTCCCGTCGCCCAGTCGAAATCTTCGCCGACGAGGTTGATCTGCGCCAGGGGATCGCGGTGATGGGCGTCGAAGCCGGCCGAAATGATGATCAGGTCAGGCCGGAAATTCTCAAGCGCCGGCAGCACGCGCGACTTGAAGGCCTCGCGGAAATGGTCGCTGCCAGTGTTGGGCGAAAGCGGTGCATTGACGATGCTGTTATGCGCGCCTGTCTCGCCCTTGGCGCCGCTGCCGGGATAAAGCGGCATCTGGTGCGTCGAGCAGAAGAGCACCGAAGGATCGTCCCAAAAGATATCCTGCGTGCCGTTGCCGTGATGGACGTCCCAATCGACGATGGCGATGCGCTCGGCGCCATGCTTGCGTTGTGCGTGGCGGGCAGCGATGGCAGCATTGTTGAAGAAGCAGAAGCCCATTGCCTTGTTCTTCTCGGCATGATGTCCCGGCGGACGCGAGGCAACGAAGACGTTGTCGGCAGCGCCCGAAAAGACGTCATCGACAGCGGCCATCGCGCCGCCGACCCCTGTCAGTACCGCCTGAAAACTCTTCGGGCTGGCATAGGTGTCGGCTTCTAGCTGGTTGATCTCGTCTTCTCCCCGATCTCCATCCGGGATCGAGCGCATGACGAAGCTCAGATGCTCCTCAGGGTGGGCCAGCAGCACGGCATCCTCGTTGGCTTGCGGTGCCTGCTTGCGCTCCAACCGTGCGAAATTGGGATGCTCCAGCGCGATATTCAGCGATCGGAGCCGGTCGGATCGCTCCGGATGCCCTTCGGGCGTGACATGTTCGAGAAAGATCGGATGTTCGTAAAGACGTGTGCTCATGGGGCTAACCTATAGATGAGACATGTCGGGTTCCACTCCACATGGCGCGTATCACCACAATGTCAACAACACGTCTTAACCAAGACATGTGACCGCCCGTTTACTTCCGGTGAGGCAATGCTTAAGCTTTTGTTAAGGTGCGGCATCGCCAGTCAGGGTTTTGAGTAATGGTGAGCGTAGAAAGAGCCGATGTAACGGAGATGCGGGTTCCGCCCCGCGATGTCGATAGATATGGGCAGATGTTCATAGCCGCCTACATTTCGGTGGCTGAAACTGCCCTGTCGAATTTCTGGCGCTCGCGCCCTTTCGTGGCCGACGAGCCGATTTATGTCTCGACAAAGGCCTCGTGTTCACTGCATCGCGCCTTGCGCTACGACGATCTCGCGCGTTTCTCCGTCAGCGTCAACAAGATTGGCGGCAAGTCCGTCGGCTTCATGGTCATGGTCGAAACCGGAAACGAACTGGCCGCAGAGGTGGAAATTCTCTGGCTTGCCGTTCGCGGGGAGGAGCATGACCCCGTTCCGCTGCCGGAAGATACCCGCGACTGGCTCTACAAATACCTGATCTGATCAGCTCCGCTGCGGCAATAGCGGATAGCCCATCATGACGGCCCGCCCGACGAGCGCGGCCACGACTGCCTTCACCACATCGCCCGGGACGAAAAGCAGCGAGCCGAGGAAGGCTCCGGAAAAGCCGGTCTTGCCGGCGATGGCCAGATAGCCGATCCCGAAGGCATAGAGCACCAAAACGCCCCCGATCACGGCAGCAAGAAAGAAGCCGACGCCTTGGACTAGCGCCGATTGCTCCGGCCGCACCAGCCTCTCAGAGAGATAGCCGGTGACGAGGGCGGCGAAGATCCAGCCGACGAAGAAGCCCGCCGTCGGACCGACGAAGACAGCAAGGCCGCCGCGACCGCCTGAAAGCACCGGCAAACCGATCGCAACAAGCACCACCACGATCAGCACTGCGACCGTCCCGCGCCGGGCGCCGAGCACGACGCCCGCCATCATGACGCCGAGCGACTGAGCGGTGATCGGCACCGGGATCAGCCCGATCGAAATGGGCGGCAGCAGGCCGAGAGCGACGATGATCGCTGCAAATAGCGAGGAAAGAACGAGATCGCGGGTGCTCATGGCAGGCTCCAATCAAGAATGTCTTCGTTCAATGCCGCCGAATGCCGCGCGCGTCAATCGCAGCTGCAATGTTGTCGGCATCGCGCAGGGTCAGAATGATCAGCGGTACCAGGGTCGTCAGAATGCGGATTTTCAGCCCGCGCGCCTCGTGCGCCTCGCGGATGGCGCGATAACGCCCGAGAATATCCGGCACGAAGCGGATGACCAGGCCAACGGCGAGGCCGATATCGGCTGCCCTGACAAGACCGATCCTTTCAAGGGGTACGGCGAGCGCAGTGATCTCGTCTATGAGGGCGGCAATCGTTGTCGTGGCCGTTACCGTGGCGGCAAAGAGCACGAGCGCGGTCAAACGGAATACTGTTGCAATGGCATCGTGCAACGGGTTGAAGAGGAGGCTGAAGGCTGCCACGAGCACGATGGTGAGGATGGCGGGCCGGAGCCGCCGGAGCGCCTCGCGCCACGGCATGCCGGCCCGGAAATAAAGAACTGCCGTGACGAGCACAGTCGTCCCAAGCACGCCGAGCCGATCGGTGAGGAACAGCCCGACACCGAGAAACGCCAGTATTGCGAGTTTCGGCCGCGGCGGCAGCCGGTGCATCCAGGTATCGCCCTCGATATGCAGCTCCCGCATCAGGCCGCGATCTCCCTATATTGCGCAATGATTTCGGCCGGCCGTCCGTCTCCGACGAGGTGCCCGTCATGGAAAAGCAGCACGCGATCGAAATCCGCAATCAACGGCAGATCGTGGCTGATGACGATGAGGTTCTCGGGCAATCCGGCCATCGTCTCCTGTACGCGAGTGCGATTCCTGAGGTCGAGCTGGTTCGTCGGCTCGTCGAGGATCAGGATGTCCGGTCCGGTGACCAGAACGGAGCAAAGTGCTGCCATCTGCAACTCGCCGCCGGAAAGCTCGTGTGCCCGGCGGCCGGCAAGGTGCTGCACGCCAAATCGTGAAAGAATGGCGTCCACAGCGGCCTCGATGGCCGCCTTGCCGAGGCCACGGCTTTTTAGTCCAAAAGCGATATCATCGCGCACGATAGGCAGGATGATCTGGTTTTGCGGCGACTGAAAGATGTAGCCAACTGTACCGAGCACTTCCTTGGCATCTGCGATTGTGTCAAGGCCGTTGACGGTGACGCGCCCGGTGCTCGGTTTTGCCAGGCCATTCACCAGTCGCGCGAAGGTGGTCTTCCCTGAGCCGTTGAGGCCGATAATGCCGATTCGCCGCTCGCTGAGCGTAAGAGTGAGGGGATGCAGGGCAATGCGTGCATCGAAGCTTACGCCGGCTTCCTCGAAGCGGATATTCAATTCAGGCCCCTGTCCAGTCACGATAGTGGTCCTATAGACCCTAAAAGAAAGAAGGAAAATCCGCGAGCTGCAGATTTGAAAACGTAGGAATAAAGGCCTATGTTTTGACCATGACGAATCTGCTTTCCAATCGTGACGCCCGCCGTGTGTTCCTTGCCAAGCAAGGGCTTGCCAATCCGCCGAACCGGGCTTTGACGAAGGCCGGCTTGCTGCAACTGATCCAGGACATCGGCTTCGTGCAGGTGGACAGCATTTCGACCGTCGAGCGAGCGCATCATCTGATCCTCTTTTCCCGAAACCAGACCTATCGGCGGGAACACCTGACGGAACTGCTGGAGAAGGACGGCGCGCTCTTCGAGCACTGGACGCATGACGCCTCGATCCTGCCGAGTGCCTTCTTCGTCTATTGGAAGCACAAGTTCCACCGGGAAGAGCAATCGATCGTCGAACGCTGGCGCAAATGGCGCGGCGAGGGGTTCGAGGCCGCCTTCGAGGAAACCTACAAACGTGTCCTGCAGGGTGGCGCCATCATGGCCCGCGAGATCAAGGCGGATGGTCATGTCTCCGGCGGCTGGTGGAACTGGCATCCGAACAAGACCGCGCTTGAATATCATTGGCGCACTGGCAAGTTTGCCATCGCCGGCCGCACCAACTTCCAGAAGGTCTATGATCTCGTCGAGCGCGTCATTCCCGCCGAATTCCATTCGCCGGAAGTCGAGCACGACGAATTCGTCGACTGGGCCTGTCGCAGCGCGCTCGAACGGCTGGGCTTTGCGACGTCAGGGGAAATCGCCGCCTTCTGGGATCTGGTGACGCCGCAAGAGGCGAAGGCCTGGGTCGATGCGCATCGCGAGGAACTCGTCGAAGTGCTGATTGCGCCCGCCGATGGCGGAAAGCCGCGACCGTCCGTCGCGCTGTCAGGTTTTCTGGAAACGCTCGATAGTTTCCCCGAGGCGCCGGCGCGAATCCGGGTGCTGAGCCCGTTTGACCCGACCTTGCGCGACAGAAACCGTACCGAACGACTTTTCGGCTTCTTCTATCGCATCGAGGTCTTCGTGCCGGAGCCGAAGCGGGAATATGGTTATTACGTCTTCCCGCTGCTGGAGGGAGATCGGCTCGTCGGCCGCATCGATATGAAGGCCGATCGAAAAGCCGGAACGCTCGATGTCAAGCGGCTGTGGCTGGAGCCGGGCGTGAAGGCTTCTGCCGGCCGGTTGGAAAAGCTGGAGGCCGAACTGGAGCGGATCGCGCGGTTTGCCGGGGTGGAGAAGGTGGTGTTGATGGAGGGGTGGAGGGGGTAGCTTTGCGGATTGCGCGCGAAGACTGCATTGCGAAAATTACGCACGCAAAAGCTATATTTTCTTAACGAACTCGCCGTCTAATGAGCGGCAGAATCAATCCGCCGCGAACGCATGATGCCGTGACGAACTCACACCACTGTTCCCATGAAGGTCGGACAGGGGTCTATTGAGGAATCCGCAGTGACATCGATCCCCTCCGTAAACGGCAGCACCGCTTTATTGATCCTGCAGCAGCAAAGCCCTGTTGCGCCAAGCGTCACCCAGAGCAAGAAGAGCGCCGCAGACAATATCCTCGCGGTCGCAAGCGGCGTACCGGCTCAGCAGGCATCCGGTGTTGGTGTCAGCCCGCAGCCGACCAAGACAGAGTCGAAAATCTCGCAAGACATGTTCAGCGTGAACTCGACCAATCTCACCAAGGTCAAGCTCGATCTGTTCGAGCGTGTCGGAGACGCACTCGGGATAGACGAAAGCGATTATGGTTCCGACGCCGAATACGGCGCGGCGATCTCGAAGCAAATCGCGTGGGATAGAGCGCAGCCGAATGGCGAAGCGACGATCAACGCGATCTCACAGAAGCTGGGGCTCGATAAGCTCGGCGTTTCCCTCGATACAATCGTGGATGCGATCATTGATCCGCAAGGCGGAGCGAACGACACGCTGGATGCGGCCCTGGAAAAGCAATACGGCCAGGACAAGAAAAAGGCGCTGGATAGCAGCCAAGCAAACGAGCAGAACCAGCTTCACGTCAGACCTGACGACGCCGGTATCTATAGCTACAGCATATCGACGAACGGCTGAACGCTGAGCCGAATGCGGGCCGGATTACCCGCATCGTGGCGAGGTCGCCGAGACGCGCAGGTGGGGCGGTGATTGTGGCATTCAAAGAAGCCAAAAGATCGTCCTACCCAGGAGCTTTTCTCCGACTCTCCCCTTGGGGAGAGGATGTGGTCAGCAAATCTCGGTCTTGGCGATCTTGATCCCGAACCCTTCGAGACCAACGTAATGCCGCTCGCGGGTGGTCAGCAGCTTGATCGAGCTGACGCCGAGATCCTTCAGGATCTGCGCGCCGAGACCGATCTCCAGCCATTCGCTGTCGCGGCTCTGGGCCGTGCCGTGGGCTTCGCGGTCCTGCTGGCGGCTCTTGCGGCCGTTGTCGTGGTGGCCGACGCCGACGGAGCCTTCGCGCAGGTAGACGATGACGCCGCGGCCCTCTTCGGCGATCTTGCGCATATAGTGCTCGACCGGACGCGCCTTGCCGAACACGTCGCCGGCAACACTTTCCGGATGCAGGCGCACCGGTACGTCGATGCCGTCGCGGATGTCGCCGAAGACGACGGCGAGATGCTGCATCGGATCCCAGGGCAGCGAATAGGCATGCGCCTTTGCCTTGCCGTAGGGCGTCTCGATGTCGAAGCTGGAGCCGAGTTCGATCAGCGTTTCCTTGCGCTGGCGATAGGCGATGAGGTCGGCGACCGAGACGGCCTTCAGGCCGTTGCTTTCGGCGAAGGCCGAGACCTGCGGGCCGCGCATCACGGTGCCGTCGTCATTGACGAGTTCGCTGATCACGCCGATCGGCGGCAGGTTGGCGAGCTTGCAGAGATCGACGGCGGCTTCCGTATGGCCGGAGCGCATCAGCACGCCGCCCTCGCGGGCAACCAGCGGGAAGATGTGGCCGGGGCGGACGAAATCCGAAGCACCGATATTCGGATTGGCGAGGTTGCGGACCGTCAGCGTGCGGTCATCGGCTGAAATGCCCGTTGTCGTGCCATGCTTGAAATCGACCGAAACGGTGAAGGCCGTCGTATGCGCGCTGTCGTTTTCGGCGACCATGGCGTTCAGGTTCAGACGCTTGGCCTCCTCGCGCGGCATCGGCGTGCAGACGATGCCCGATGTGTGGCGAACGATGAAGGCCATCTTTTCCGGCGTGCAGTGGACAGCAGCGACAATCAGGTCGCCTTCATTCTCGCGGTCGTCGTCATCCATGACGACAACGATCTCGCCGGCCTCGAAGGCCCTGATAGCATCGACGACGCGCTTCTGGTCGTAGGGCATGGGATTGTCCTTATTTCAGGCGGCCTGTCTGGCCGCGATCTCTGAGGTAGTGATCGGCAATCGCGCAGGCAACCATGGCCTCGCCGATCGGGACGGCGCGGATGCCGACGCATGGGTCATGGCGGCCCTTGGTGCGCAGATCGACATTGTTGCCATCGGCATCAATGGTGCGGCGCTCGGTGAGGATAGAGGACGTCGGCTTGATGGCGAACCGCGCGATGACCGGCTCGCCCGTGGAAATGCCGCCAAGGATGCCGCCGGCATTGTTGGACAGGAATATCCGGTTGCCGTCATTACCCATGCGCATTTCGTCGGCGTTCTCCTCGCCGGTCAGTTCGGCCGCGCCGAAGCCGTTGCCGATCTCGACGCCCTTGACGGCGTTGATCGACATCAGCAGCGAGGCGATGTCCTGATCGAGCTTGCCATAGATCGGCGCGCCGAGACCTGATGGCACGCCCTCGGCCACCACTTCGACGACGGCCCCGATCGACGAACCCGCCTTCCGGATGCCGTCGAGATATTCTTCCCAGACCGGCACGATTTCCGGATCAGGCGAGAAGAAGGGGTTCTGGTCGACCTGCGCCCAGTCCCAGTTGGCGCGATTGATCTTGTGCTTGCCGATCTGGACCAAGGCGCCGCGCACGGTAACACCGGGCACGACAAGACGTGCAATGCCGCCGGCAGCGACACGCGCCGCCGTCTCGCGGGCGGAGGAACGTCCGCCGCCGCGATAGTCGCGAATGCCGTATTTGACGTCATAGGTGTAATCGGCATGGCCGGGGCGATATTGGCGGGCGATCTCGCCGTAATCCTTGGAGCGCTGATCGGTATTCTCGATCAGCATCGAGATCGGCGTTCCAGTTGAGATCATCGTCTCGCCATCGGCATCCATCATCACGCCCGACAACACCTTGACGAGATCGTCCTCGCGCCGTTGCGTCACGAAGCGGGATTGGCCGGGCTTGCGCTTGTCGAGCCACACCTGGATGTCTTCAAGCTTGAAGCGCAGGCCGGGAGGGCATCCGTCGACGATGCAGCCGAGCGCCGGTCCATGGCTCTCGCCCCAGGTGGTAATGCGGAAAAGATGACCGAATGTATTGTGCGACATGGGATAGACCGGATTGCTCTGAATGCGGCAGGGCCGCATCCGCCTTCAGAAATTCGGCCCACTCATAGGCCAAAAACCTGTCGAGACAAAAGCCTTTATTTCTGCCCCACATATGTGCTGCGGGAATGAATTTCCATGAAGCCCTTATGAGGCAATCTGCCAAGGGGTGTTGCCGGCTGCAGCAGTCGCAAAGTCCTCGAAGGAGAGGGGACGGGCAAAGGCATAGCCTTGCAGCAGATCGCAGCCGAGTTCGCGCAGCCATACCGCGTGATCCCGCGTCTCGACGCCTTCGGCCACGGTTTCGATGCCGAGAGAACCGGCGATCTCAATGATTGAGCGCACGAGGGCGCGTTCCTGCGGCGATGTCAGGATCGGCTTGACGAGCTGGCGATCGATCTTCAGCCGCTTCGGCTTCAGCTTCAGCAGGCTGACGATCGAGGTATGTCCGGTCCCGAAGTCGTCGATCTCGATATCGATGCCAAGTTGCTTGATGCGTTCCAGATTTTGCGAGACGACATCTTCGCTTTCGTCGAGGAAGATCGATTCCACCAGTTCGAACGAGAGTTCGCCCGGCGCGATCTGCAGGCCATTCAAACTATCGATCAACCCGTCATCATGCAGGCGGCGGGAGGAAACGTTGACCGAAACCTTCGGAACGATAACGCCACGCGCCGCCCAGCGCATCTTGTCCTTGAGGGCGGTTTCGAGAACGATGCGGTCGAGGACATGCACTACGTTCAGTTCGTCGGCGATGTGCAGGAACTGGTCCGGGGTCAGCACGCCCCTGGTCGGATGGATCCAGCGCACCAATGCTTCGACGCCGGTCAGTTCCATCGTGCGGGCGGAGAATTGCGGCTGATACCAGGCCGCGAACTCGCCATTGTCGAGGCCTGCGAGGATCGCGTCGGCCGTTCTCTTGCCCTTGATGATCTCGGCCTGGAGATTCTGGCTGAAGAATTCGTGGCGGTTGCGCCCCATGCTCTTGGCGCGATAGAGCGCGATATCTGCGCGGATCAGGATCTTCCGTGCGTCAATATTCACGCCACCGGCCTGTGCGATGCCGATCGACACCCCGCAACGGCACGCAAAGCCCTCGAAGTCCATGGGCTGACGGACTTCCTCGATGATGCGCGTAGCCAGTGCCGACATCTCTGCGGGATCGTTACTGCCGATGATAACGATGACGAATTCGTCGCCGCCGATACGGGCGACGATATCGTTGTGGCGCACGCTCCTTGCCAGCACTTTCGAAACGTGGACAAGCATCGCGTCGCCGGCCGCATGGCCGAGCGTGTCGTTGATTTCCTTGAAGCGATCGAGGTCGATATGAAGGATGGAGAATTTCTGCCTTTGCGAGCGGCTGTCGGCCGTCAGTTTCTCCAGTGCCAGATCAAGTTTGCGGCGGTTGGCGAGTGCCGTCAGCGGGTCGTGAAGCGCATTGTGCTCGATCCGGTTCTTGGCAAGCTCCAGCTCGATATTCTTGGCAACCGCTTCCTCGTTTGCGGCCTTGAGCTGAGCCGTCAGCAGCGCGTCCTCGGTGGCGTCGAAGGCGATACCGAGGAGTTTCAGCTGTCCCGTCGCAGTCTGGTGCACCTTGCCGGTCGAGCGGATGTAGCGGATGCTGCCATCGTCAGCCTTGACGCGGCAGATAAGCGTGTGGATGTCGCCCAGCTGTTTGAAATGCCGTGAGCTTTCCAGCGCAAGGTCGCGATCTTCGGGGAGGATGCAGGAAAGCCAGCGCTCCTCGGTCATGAAACCGTGCACTGGTTCCAGTCCGTAGAGCTCATGCATGCGCTCGTCCCACAGGGCGCCGGGGCCGCCGGGAACCGCCTCCCAGATGCCGCACTGATAGCAATTGAGAGCCAGATCGAGACGCGTCGAAAGCTCGGCAAGCTCCATCTCGCGTCGGGAAAGTTCGTCCAGCGCCAGTTCCAGTTCGGCATTCTTGATGTCGCTGTGGTCCTTGGCATTGCGCAGCAATTCGGCTGCCTCGGCATCTGCGGTCACATCGGCGACGATACCGACCGTCCGGCGCTTTCCTGCCGCGTCGTTATAGAAGGAGCCGACCGACCGCAAATGCCGGATACTGCCGTCCTCGAGCCTGACGCGGTATTGGACCGTGCAGGAGGTGCCGGCCACGCTGCAGTTGAAGAAGTGTCTCTCGGCGATTGGACGGTCTGCGACGACGATCGCCTCAAGCCAGCTTTCGAGAGGATGGTTCCCCTCGCAGGGCGGATGGCCGTGAAGGCTAGCCGCGCGCACGTCCCAATAGACGTTGTGGCCATTCTCCTGCAGTTCCCAGATGCCGATATTGGATGAATCAAGCGCCAGGTTCAGCCGTTGCGAAAGCTCGAGCAGCCGCGCCTCGCGCGCCTCAAGCTCGCTCACATTGCGGCTGCGCTCGCCGAGCAGCAGGGTTGCGAAAAAAATCGGAAGGATGATGACGGCGCCGCCGGCGATAATGATCAAACGAAGCGGAAGCTGGTTCGGCGGAGATTGATTCCACCCCGCCTTCGGCACTGCGGAAACCTCCCATTCCCCGCCTGCGAAGCTGACCCTGCGGTGCAGTGGCTGATGGGTAAGCACATCGACGCTGCCGAAGAAGGGGAGAGTATTGTCTCCTGCCGATGTGCCCAGATCGCGCACTGCAAGCGAAAGATGGTCGAGATTTGGATAGCGTTCCTGATTCTCGCTGCTGCGCGATGGTATCAGGCCGGTATCTTCGTAGAACATATCCCGATCGACCGTGACTTCGACTGCCCCCCAAGCCTTGCGCTGTCCGTCCTCCATGACGAAGATTGGATAAAAGATCGCGAAGGCATTCCTGCCATTGCCGGCATTGACCGGACCATAAAAACGGGCCTGCGGATATCCGGCATTGCGGACGCCGGATTGATCGAGCATCGTCCCGTCACGGACATCCCTGCCAATGCGGTTCCCGGCGGACTGAAGCGGGAAGACCTTGCTGACGACAAAGCCGGGCGCGATCGTGATATTGATGAAACGGGGGTTCTGGATGAGCAGCCAGTTGATCCGGCGCTCCATTTCTTCGCTGTTGGTATTCGCGCTCAGCGAGATCATGCTGGAGAGATCCCGCACGACCGTCACATCGATGTTGATCTGGGCCGCCACGCGGGCGCGGATGAGGTTCGTCTCGTTTTCCGTGCGGATCTGCAATTCGCGGAGATAGGAAGCGGTATTTGCCCGATCGAGCGTAATGCCGACCACGACGACCACGAATGCCACCAGGGCTGAAACCAGCAGTGAAGCCCAGGTGTTTTCCAATACGCTTTTAAATTGAATATTATTGCCTAATCGGAAAACCAAAGCACTCCCCTTGTTCAGCGGAAACTTTAGGAGGAACCGGTTAATTTACGATTTCGCGAGCCGTTAACGCCCACTCTGGGTGTCATCGAATTGTCGTTCATCAATTGGGCAGCAAAAGCCTTTGTTGCGGGCGATTTCCGCCATATTCGGGGAGCTATCTTTGACCCATGAAAAATTGATATCGAATCTAAAAGGGTCCTCCCAATGCGCTTCTTTGTGGCGACACTGCTGGCCGCGGCAAGCATACTTGCTCCGGTTGTGGGATATGCGGAAAGTGCGGATGTGGAGGCAACGATCCAGAAGGTCGATGCCAAGAACCTCAGTATCGTCCTCGATGACGGCAAAAGCTATCACGCGCCGCACGATTTCGATTTCACCGGTCTTGAAGCCGGCGTGAAAGTGATCGTTTTCTACACGGAAGTGGACGGCAAGCGCGTCATCAACGATCTCGATATCGTTCATCACAGCAATTTCGGCAAAACCGCGTGAGTTAAGGCGCGGCCGCGCCTATTCGATCCAGCCGATGATCTTCCAATCGGTATCGATCTTCAGAATTCGGTCCTGCGGTATTTCGGCTTCCGCGGCATCTTCCCTGGAAATATCCGCAATCAGGCGGAAAAGCGTGCGGATAACGCCGCCATGCGTGACGCAGACCGTCGGTCGGTCGACCGACAAGAGCCAGGAACCGACCCGCCAGGACAGGATCTCATAGCTTTCCGCATCTTCGCCGGGCGGGATGAAATCCCATTTCGCGGCCCTGCGTTCCGCCAGCCGGTCAGCCTGGGTCGCTTTGATTTCCTTGAGTGTGGAACCTTCCCAATCGCCGAAGGAGACTTCGACCAGCCGATCGTCGGTGCGGTAATCCTGCGGCGGCAGGCCCATGGAACTGCGTACGAGCGCCATCGTTTCGCGCGTGCGAGCGAGGGGACTTGCGACGAAATCGAATTGATCCGTCTCGTCCTCCAGGAGCTCCGCAAGCAGGGCGCCATTCTGACGCGCCTGCTTGCGGCCGAGTTCGTTGATATCGATGTCACGCTGGCCTTGCAGCCGGCGTTCCGCATTCCAGTCCGTCTGTCCGTGGCGGATCGCATAGATGAGCACGGAACTGGTTCCTGTGAGTTATCAGTCCTTGATGACCGAAATATCAGGTGCATCGACCGCCTTCATGCCGACCACATGATAGCCGCTGTCGGCATGGTGGACTTCGCCGGTGACCGAGCGGGACAGGTCGGACAGCATGTAGAGGCCGACATCGCCCACCTCTTCGATGGTGACCGTGCGGCGCAGCGGCGCATTGTACTCGTTCCACTTCAGAATATAGCGGAAATCGCCGATGCCTGATGCGGCAAGCGTCTTGATCGGGCCGGCCGATATCGCGTTGACGCGGATGTTCTTCGGGCCGAGGTCGACCGCCAGATATTTCACGCTGGCTTCGAGAGCCGCCTTTGCCACGCCCATCACGTTGTAGTTCGGCATGACCTTCTCTGCGCCGTAGTAGGTCAGCGTCAGCATGGAGCCGCCATCCGTCATCAGCTTTTCGGCGCGACGGGCAATCGACGTAAAGGAATAGACCGAAATCTGCATCGTCTTGGCGAAATTGTCCGCGGACGTATCGACATAGCGTCCCGTCAGCTCGTCCTTGTCGGAGAAGCCGATGGCGTGAACGACGAAGTCGATCTTGCCCCAGAGCTTTTCCACATTTTCGAAGACGGCGTCGATACTGGCTTCGTCGCTGACGTCGCAGTGGCCGGCAAGCACGCCGCCGATTTCGGCAGCCAGCGGCTCAACCCGCTTCTTCAGCGCGTCGCCCTGATACGTGAAGGCGATTTCTCCACCCTGCGCGTGAATGGCCTTTGCAATACCCCATGCGATGGAACGGTTGTTAGCGACGCCAAGAATGACGCCACGTTTGCCTGCCATGAGGCCTGTTGCTTGAGCCATATTCTGCTCCCTTGGACTTTCGATCGAACCTGCCTATGGCATAGGCCGTTTCATGGTTCAAGCATGAGGGAGATCATCAACTGTTAGGCATCGTAATAAAGGGTGCTCTTGTCACCGAAATTTCACAAAAACAAGCCGTCCTTCATACTGCGCATCAGATCGGTGACCTTGTCATCCGGCTTTTCCCATAGCATCAGGCGCAGTTCTACCACGAGATCGCCCTTGGCACCATTTCCGTCCGGCAATCCGCCGCCTGCAATGCGGATAACGTGATCGGAGCCGGACCATGCCGGCACGGTCACATCAACCGCGCCACGCGGTCCTTCCACCTGGGTGTGCCAGCCCAGGACAGCGTTCTCGATGGTCAAAGGCAAAATTGTGTGGATATCGAAACCGTTGACGCGGAAGCGCGCATCTTCTGCCATGTGGACAGTGATTGCGACGTCGCCACGCTGCATGCCCTGCAGCTTCAGACCTTGCGCCTTGAGATGGACCACATGGCCGTTGCTCATGCCGGCGTCTGCCTGGAAACGCACCTCCTTGCCATCCGACAACGGAACGTTGATCCAGTTTCCCTGCAGAATGTCGTCGATGCTGACGGTTGCTTCCGCCGCAATCTCAGGTGCTTTCTCTTGAACGGGCGTCGATGCGGTGCCGGTGATGCGCCGCACGAGGGAGCTCAGAATGCCGAAAGGCTGTGAGATGATGGAGCCTATTCCACCGCCTGAAAGTGCATATTCGCCTTCGGCCGTCTCGCTGTCGCCGGCCTGTTCCTCGGTACCTGCTGCTGCATCCCTATGTTTTGCACCGCTCTCGTCTGCGTCGCTCTTCGGTGCCGACGCCTGCGGATGCGATCCGAAGATGCGCTCAATCATATCCTCAGGCGATTCCGCCTGTGTCGCTCCGGATTGTTGTGTGCCTGCAGATGGCTGTGCACTGCCGGTGTTGGTGCGGGAGCCTGCCGCATTGGCGGCGGCCTGCGCAGCGGCATTTGCCGCCGCAGCCTTGGCGGCCTTCTGCGCATTCACGCGCGCCAGTTCTTCCATGACCCGCTCTGCATTGGCGCGGGCTGCCTTGGCGCGCTCGGCTGCTTCGCGCGCAGCGTTGCGCTGCTGCATGATCGTCTGCTCGGGGCTTTGATTGGTCGCCTCCGCCATGCGGATGACCTGATCGTAGCGGCTCCGCTTTTTGGGATCCTTTAGGGTTTCGTAGGCGCGGCCGATCTCGGCGAACCGTTCCGTTGCGGTCGGATCGCTCTGATTGTGATCGGGATGAACCGCCTTGGCGAGATTGCGCCACGCCGTCTTGATTTCGGCTGCCCCTGCATCCCGCTTTACGCCAAGTGTCTTGTAAGGATCACGCATAGTACAAACCGCCAATTTTTCGACGTGGCGCTTTTCCTACCCAGCGCCCAGCCCCCAAATAAACAAACCGTTGCGCCGCTCGTTCCCTTCCCCGGAAAGTAGACGGACGCATCTATAGTGCGATCCTGTCCGACAGTTGCTAATCAGTTCTTACGGGAGGGCAGGCGGCTCGAATTGTTTTTCGGCAATGGTTAGTCATTCCCTAAATATTCGATTTGGTTCGATAGAAATCGTTAACTATACTTGATGCGTCAGGTCTCTTACAACAAGACGCGATCACGGTGATTTCAACTTGACAATAAGTATAGACAAATCTTTCATGATGCCGCCCGGCGGGTTGGCGCAGCTTTGACCCCCACCCACATCAGGCATATCGAAAAGCACGAGCAGGAAGCGCGGCATCCCATGCAGGAAATCTGGATCGACTATCTCAACGCCATCGACGCGAAAGCCCTGGCACTGACCAACGACGAGATCCTCGACGCGGTCAGCAAAGCGCTCGACGCACAGGGGCGGGGAGAGACGGTCATCGAGCCGCGGGTCCATCTCGTTCCGGAAAGTTCGGACAAAGGCCATTTCAACGTTCTTCGCGGCTATGTGAAGTCGCTCGACTATGCCGGCGTAAAGGTCGTCGGCGACTTCGTCGACAATTACAAGCAGGGCCTGCCATCCGAAATGGCCGTGCTCAATCTTTTCGATCCACGCACCGGCATGCCGAAGGCGATCATAGATGCGACCGCGATCACCGATATGCGCACCGGCGCTGTAACGGCCATCGGCGCACGGCATCTTGCGCGCAAGGACAGCAAGATTCTCGGGCATATCGGCGCGCGCGGCACGTCCTATTGGAATGTCCGCCTGCTCGACCACATCTTCGATTTCGAGGAAATCCGCGTTCACTCCCGCCGGCCTGAAAGCCAGAACGCTTTTGCCGCCCGCCTGGAAAAGGACCTGGGCAAGAAGATTATCGTCACCGACAACTGGGAGGATTGCCTCAAGGACGCTGACATCATGGTCGAGGCGAGCCGCCTTCCCGAGCCGACGCCGCTCTTCAGGACCGCCTGGGTCAAGAAGGGCGCTTTCGTCGTTCCCTATGGCACGATGAGCGCGCTGGAGTTCGACCTGACAGATATCATGGACAAGGTCGTGGTCGACGACTGGGGTCAATGCGGGCCGGGCCGCCCCTATGGCGCACTCCGCCGCCATGTCGATGAAGGCAAGGTGACGGCGGAGAACCTGCATGCCGAGATCGGCCAGATCGTCGCCGGCATGAAGCCCGGCCGCGAGAGGGACGACGAGACCATTCTCTTCTGGCACCGCGGCCTCAGCACGACCGATGTCGCCCTCGGTGCCGCCATGGTGGACAAGGCGCGGCTGATGAAGATCGGCCAGCGCCTACGCTTCGCTTAAGGAGTGCGCGCCATCATGGAAGCGGACGCCGGTCGGAAGAGTGTTACGTTTGGGGCCGGCGGCACGACCGTCGAAATGATCTGCGCGGTCGCACGCGACGCAGCCGAGGTGACGATTGCCGAAGATGCGCTGGCTGGCATCGAGGCTGCCTATGATTGCCTGGTTCGTCATGCCGAAGGCGGTCAGGCGATCTATGGTGTCAGCACCGGCCTTGGTGCCGCCGTCGATACCAAGATCGCTCCGTCGAGCGGCCCCAGCCAGTATCGCATTCCCCGCGCTCGCGCGGTCGGTGTCGGCCATTTTGTCGAACCGGATGAGGTTCGCGCCATGATGGCGGCGCGCGTCGCCCGCTTCTGTCTCGGCTATTCCGGCGCCTCTGCAGCAGCCGTTGGGGCGCTCCGCGACATGCTCAACCGCTCGGTCCACCCCTGGGTGCCGATGACCGGCTCCATCGGCGAGGCGGATCTCCCGCAGCTCGCGCATATCGCCCTTGTCATGATCGGCGAGGGAAGGGCGGTTCTCCCTGATGGCACTGCCGTTTCTGGTGCCGAGGCGCTGGCGGCTGCCGGCTTGAGCCGGCCGACATTCGGCATCAAGGATGGGCTGTCACTCATTTCCTCCAATGCCGCCTCCGTAGGCTTCGCCTGCCTCGTGCTCCAGGACGCCAGGCGTGTGTTCGATGCGCATATCGGCGCGACAGCACTTTCCTTCGAAGGCTTCCGCGCGAACATTGATCCTCTCGATCCGTTGGCGAGCCGCCTGCGACCCAGCCCAGGGCAGGCGCGCGTGGCCGCGGCGATACACTCGCTCGTCGATGGCGGCGACCTGATGAAGCCGGGGGCGGCGCGGCGTCTGCAGGATCCGCTGAGCCTGCGATGCGCACCCTCGGTGATGGGGGCGGGTTGGTATGCTCTTGAACAGGCATGGCTTGCAGTCGAGCTGGAGCTGAATTCCAGCGATGACAATCCCTCTGTCATCGCCAACGAGGATCGCGTCTTGCCGACAGGCAATTTCGATCCGACCCATATGGTGCTCGCCTTCGATACGCTGTCTCTCGCGCTCGCCCGGCTGGCCGCGATGGCCGCGGAGCGGATGATGAAGCTCATGTCGCCGGGTTTTTCCGATCTGCCGCGGTTCCTCGCGCCCGCCGAACCGGGATCGAACGGCTTTTCCGCGCTGCAGAAGACGATTGCGGTGCTGGCGGCGGAGATCGGCCATCTTGCATTGCCCATGCCCTTCGCCGTCACGCCGGTCGCCGACAGGGTAGAGGACTATGCTTCGCTCGCCATGTCGGTTGTCGACAAGACTGCGCGGCTGGTCGAGAAGCTGCGTTATCTGACGGCGATAGAACTGATTGTCGCCGCCCGCGCTATCGATTTGCGCGGACCCGTCGCGCTCGGGAACGGGGCAGGGGTGCTGTTTCGGAAAATCAGGGAAGCTGTTCCGCCGCTCGATGTCGATCGCTCACCGAGCGAGGATATCTACGCAATTTCTGACATGATTGCTGCTGGAAGCCTTGTGGAGCCTCTGCTCGAAGTGCTGCACCGGCACGACAGTGCCTCTTAAATGGAATGGGTAGTCGCCGGCCGTCAGCCGTCCTGCTGGAAGCTCAGAAGCTGCCAGTTGCCGGCGCCGACTAGGCAGGTCTTGCCGTAGAAATTGGCAATGCCGTCATAGGCATGCCGGGTCGTGCGGAATTGGCGGCAGATCTCACCGGAATCAGATTTTTCGACGATCGTGTCGATTACGCCGGCGCTGCCCGTGGAAGCGTTCGCCCAAGGTAAGGGCTGACCGTTCAGCTTAGTCAGATCGGCGGAGGTGACGGCATTGCGCACGGTCGTTTCATCGGAAACGGTATCCGTCGTGACCACCGCCTGCGGCACGGTTCCGGTCGAAACGGAGCGATCGACCTTGGCGGAGCTCAGGAAATCCATGCCGCCGGTCATGCAGCCGGTAAGCGACAGAAGAGCGACGGACGCCACGATCATGACGCCACTCTTTGCCAGCTTGCCCTTTGTATGAAGCGTCGACTTTGCTATGACTTCCACCTTAAATCCTGTCCAGTTTATGAAAACTGGGCAAACGATCAAATCCGAGGCATTTGAACTAATATGTCGGAAAACGAGTTAACAAGCGGTGACTTCACCGAGCAGAGCGAACCCTTCACACTATTTGCGGAATGGCTGCGGGAGGCAGAAGGAACTGAGCCGAATGATCCGAATGCGGTTGCTTTGGCAACGGTGGATAGTGATGGATTGCCAAACGTCCGCATGGTCCTCCTGAAAGGTTTCGATCATCAAGGATTCGTATTTTATACAAATTTCGAAAGTCAGAAAGGCCAAGAACTGCTTTCCCATAAAAAAGCTGCCATGTGCTTCCACTGGAAGTCTCTCCGGCGGCAGGTTCGTCTGCGCGGATTGGTTGAAGTTGTGACCAATCAGGAGGCAGATGACTACTTCAGGTCGCGCGCCCGTGGCAGCCGCATCGGCGCCTGGGCGTCAAAGCAGTCCCGTCCACTCGAAAGCCGGTTTGCGCTTGAAAAGTCGGTAGCGGAATACACCGCGCGCTTTGCGATCGGCGAAATCCCGCGCCCAGACTACTGGTCGGGTTTCCGGATTCGTCCGCTTTCGATCGAATTCTGGCACGACCGCAATTTCCGCCTGCATGACCGTGTCGAATTCCGGCGCGAGGTACCCGAAGGCGCCTGGCAAAAGGTGCGCATGTATCCCTGAAGGAAACCTGCGTCAGGGGAGGGGAGCGAAGCCGCGCTACCCCTTCTGCCCCATCAGTCGCATCGGAATGCCCGAGGCAAGAGCCGATGCGTAGCGGGCTTTCTGATAGAAGCCATTGAGCGACAGGCGGGGCAAAAGCGTCGTGGGCATGCCGGACCGTACGACCCCCGGCCGCGTCGATAACCCGATCGTAAAGCCGAGTTCGCCGACCAGCCGTGCCTCCCGGGGCGAAGAGGCTGCGTTCGTGCCATAGGGAAACGCAATCGCCTTTGGCTGTTCGCCGGTGATGATCGCGACATAATTGGCCGACAGCGCCATCTCTGCCGCCGCCTCCGCTTCCGTCAGCCGTCCGACAGCCCTGTGGCTGACGGTATGTGCCCCGAGGGAGGCCAGAGGGTGACGGGCGACCTGTGCCAATTCTTCTCGATCCATGATGAGCGAGCGTGAGATGTTCAGCGGCTCCAGCCCGTGCTTGCGAGCAAGTTCATCGATTGCCGCGACGGCCAGCGCCTCGTCGGAACCATGCACGTAGTCGGCAAATCGGCCGTATATCTTTTGCCGCATGTCCGGCTGCCGCAGATCGAAGCTTTCGTCGCCGGACCCGAAATCGAAGGTCAGGCGGTCCAGCCGGCCGAGCAAGGCATCGAGCGTTTCCCACCACATGCCGTGCGTGCGCTCCGAAAGACCCTGCGTTACGAAGATCGTGAAGGGAACGTCGTGCCGCGCAAAGACGGGCAGGGCGAATTCCAGATTGTTGCGATTGCCATCGTCGAGGGTAAAGGCTGCGAAACGCGGCTGTGTTCCCTCGCGTGCCATGCGCTCGGGGACCTCGTCCAGCGGCAGAAACTCATAGCCTTCGCCCTTCAACTGCCGGATCGCCACGTCGAGAAAATCGGGCGTGATTTCCAGATGCCGGTTCGGTTCGAATGATTTCGGTTGGTATGGCCGGACATGATGCAATGTGAAGATCACGCCGAGGCCGCCCGCGCGCTGCATGAGGCCGAGGGATTGCAGGATGGAAGCGGTCTCCAGCCCACCTGTAATGATCGCTTGTTTCAGGCGGCTCTTGATAGCCAGTTGCATGAGATCCATCCGGCGAATTGGACGTCGCGTTCCTGCCCTCTGCAGTCTCGTTTATCTCGACCGATATCAAACCTTACTGAATAAGCAAGCTTACTAGGCCATTGTTAATGCTTCATTTACCACTAATGGCAAAATTGCGTTTTCATCCAGGCAGTTGCCTCAAGATCGCACAAATGAACAGCTTCTGTCGCGAAAGCGCACAGGACGCTGTTGCTGCATTGCATTTTATGGTTGGGGATAAACATGAAGAGAATGATGATGATCCTGTCGGCAGCGGCGGCGCTGCTGGGTTCGTCGATTGCTGCCGTGGCCGGTAGCGCCTATTTCGTCATGGACGCAAAGACCGGCAAGGTCCTCGCGTCTGACGATGCCGACACGCTGAACCATCCGGCGTCGCTTACCAAGATGATGACGCTCTACCTGACCTTCGATGCAATCCATCGCGGCAAGATCGGCTGGGCGACCAGGGTCCCGGTATCGCAGAACGCGGCCAACAAGCACCCGACCAAACTTTTTCTGAAGGCCGGCAGCACTGTCACCGTGCGCGACGCCGTCAACGGCATGATCACCCGCTCGGCCAATGATGCCGCTGCAGCCATGGCTGAGGAAATCGGCGGTAGCGAAGGCAATTTCGCCCGTCTGATGACGCAGAAGGCCCGCCAGCTCGGCATGAGCCGCACCACCTTCGTCAACGCATCGGGCCTGCCAGATGATCGCCAGGTCACAACCGCGCGCGACATGTCGACGCTCGCCGTTGCGCTGATCAACGATTTCCCCAGGGAATACCGCCTCTTCTCTCAGCGCAGCTTCGTCTACAATGGCACCCGCATCAACGGTCACAACAACCTGATGTACCGCTACAAGGGCATGGATGGCATCAAGACCGGCTATACCAATGCGTCGGGCTTCAATCTCGTCAGCGCCGTCAAGGACGGCAATCGCCGCGTCGTCGGCGTCGTCATGGGCGGACCGACCGCTCGCAGCCGCGACGACAAGATGGCCTCGCTGTTGAACCGTTATATGGACGATGCATCCGCCAAGTCAGGCGCACGACTGGTCGCAAGCGTCGGCAGCCGCGCAAAGAGCAAGGCGGTTGAAGTCGCTTCTGCCTCGGATGATGGCGACGTTCCAGTACCCTCGGTCGCATCCCGCCCCGACGATGTCACGCGTTCCACCGCATCCGCAAGTGATGTGACGCTTCCGCTCGATCGTCCCCAAGTCGCCGACGAAATCCAGAACGCCGGAAAGCCGAAGGAAGGCCGTTGGCAGCTGCAGATCGGCGCAACGCCTGACGCCAAGGCCGCAAAGGCCCTGCTTGAAAAGGCACAGTCGAAGACCGGCGGCCCGCTGGAGACGGCTTCCCCTTATACCGAAGCGGTTGGAAAAGGACGCGGCAGGCTCTATCGGGCACGGTTCACCGGCTTTGAAAGCCGCGATGCCGCCGATGCCGCCTGCAGCGCGCTGAAGAAGAACGATTTCGAGTGCCTGCTGCTGCCGAGCCAGGGCTGATCGGAGGAGGATAAGGGCGGGAGCGCGCGCAATGGCCGGCTCTACCGCCATTTCCAAAAGGCTCGACATATCGAGCAGAATCGTTCACCTCTGCCAGGAACGTAAAGGGAACGATCATGCTGAAGACACTGGCGGAGAAATTCGAGACGGCCTCGGGGCAATATGCTGCCGAGCACGGGATCGAGCGGGATGACGATTGGTTCATCCTGAAGCTTCAGGAAGAGATGGGCGAACTGACCCAGATCTGGAACAGGGCGAAGGGTAGGGGGCGCCGCAAGGGCATGTCCGATGCCGACATCGCAACTGCGCTCGCCGATGAGGTGGCCGATGTCCTCGGCCACATTCTGCTCTTCGCCAACCGCAACGGCCTTGATCTCAACGCCGCGATCGAACGCAAATGGCGCTTCCGCCTCGAGGGCTGACAGTCCTCAACCGCGCAGGCTGAGACGATAGAATTTCGTATCGACCATCATGCGCGGAAAGGATGCCGGCAGGTCCTCTGCCGAAATTTCCACAAACCCGTTCTTTTCATAGAAACGATGCGCGGCAAGAAATTTTGCCGTCGTGCCGAGGATAATGTCGCCGAGGCCGACCGCCCGGGCATGATCCACGAGACCGGCAAGCAGCCGCGTGGCGACGCCATGCTCGCGTCCGCGATAGGCGGCGGCAACGAACATCTTGCGCAGCGCCGCCTGGTCATTGCCGATATCCTTCAGGCCGATCGTGCCGACGACACCGCCATCGCGAACAGCGACCCAGAACTGGCCCTTACCTGTCTGGTAGAAGGACGGGATCTCCGCGAGATCCGGCTGGTCGGCCGCCGATATGGCGACGCCGAACTCCTCGCGCTGGATCGGTAGGATCAGCGCGATAACGCCAGCTTCATCGCCCGCACGGAACGGCCGGATCTCGATATCGGTCATGATCGTCCGCTCAGGCCTTGGTGCCGCCGACCGTTACCTGATCCATGCGCAGATGCGGCTGGCCGACGCCGACAGGCACCCACTGGCCGGCCTTGCCGCAATTGCCGCTACCGGTATCCAGCTTCATGTCATTGCCGATCATGGAAACGCGCTTCATCGCGTCGGGACCGTTGCCGATCAGCATGGCGCCCTTGATCGGCGCGCCGACCTTGCCGTTCTCGATCATGTAGGCCTCGGTGCAGCCGAAGACGAACTTGCCAGAGGTGATATCCACCTGGCCGCCGCCGAAGGAGACGGCATAGATGCCCTTCTTGACTGACGCAATGATCTCTTCCGGCGTCTTGTCGCCGCCGAGCATATAGGTGTTGGTCATGCGCGGCATGGGCACATGGGCATAGCCCTGCCGGCGGCCGTTGCCGGTCGCCTTCATGCCCATCAGCCGGGCGTTCTGCCGATCCTGCATGTAGCCGACCAGCTTGCCGTTCTCGATCAGCACATTGTAGGCCGAGGGCGTGCCCTCGTCATCGACGGTGATGGAGCCGCGGCGATTCTCGATCGTGCCATCGTCGACGACTGTCACGCCGGGCGCAGCAACCATCTGGCCCAGCAGCCCGGCAAAGGCCGACGTCTTCTTGCGGTTGAAATCGCCTTCCAGACCGTGGCCGACGGCCTCGTGTAGCATGACTCCAGGCCATCCCGAGCCGAGCACGACGTCCATCGTGCCGGCAGGCGCGTCCATGGCTTCCAGGTTGACCAGCGCCTGGCGCAGGGCGTCATCGGCGCCGTGCTGCCAGCTTTCCTCGGTGATGAAATCGGCAAAGCCGACACGACCGCCGACGCCATAGGAGCCGGATTCCTGCCGGTCGCCCTGACCGACCATGACCGATATGTTGATGCGCGTCATCGGCCGTATATCGCGGACGCGATGCCCGTCGGCGCGCAGAATGTCGACCACCTGCCAGCTTGCCGCGATAGAGGCCGTGACCTGGCGGACCTTCTCGTCCTTGTCGCGCAGATAGGTGTCGATCTCCTTCAGAAGCTTGGCCTTGGCTTCGAAGGTCGGCGCCCCGATCGGATTTTCGTCGCTGTAGAGAACCTTGTTCGTGCGCTGTGGGGCTGCCGCATAAGAGCCGGAATGGCCGCGCGTAACCGAGGTGACGGCATCCGCCGCCCGCCTCAGCGCCGCTTCGGAAAGATCGCCCGCATGCGCATAGCCAACAGCTTCGCCAGCCACTGCCCTAAGGCCGAAACCCTGCTCGGTGTTGAAGCTGCCGCCCTTCATGCGCCCATTGTCGAAGGTCAGCGATTCCGCCTGGATATGTTCGACGAAAAGCTCGCCGTCATCGGCATCGGCAAGCGCATCGGCAACGATGCCGCGCAGCTTCGTCTCGTCGGCATCGAAAAGGGTGAGGAGATCGGTGTTCATGGTGAGGTGCTCCGTTCAGTGCCGATGTAGGTCCGTGGCGTTGCAAGAGCAAGCCCTCTCGATCACTGCAGCGCGTCATAGCCTTCTGCGAAGCCCTTGAGCTCGACCGGAATGCCGATGCCTTCCTCGGGCGTCTGGAAGAGAATGAAGGTCGCCGTCTTTCCGGTCCGCAAGGTCTTCACCAGCGCATCTTCGAGGATGGCCTCGGCATAGCAGCCATCCGAGAAGCAGCGCGTGAAGTTCACCCGGCCGATATCCTTGCCGTCGATGTTGAGGCCAAGGCCATTGGGCAAGAGGATATTGAGAGGCGCGCGCACCCGCAGAATCTTCGATTTACGATCGGCGGAGTTCAGCACGATGACGGAAAGGGTGATTTCCGGGCGGTCTTCCGCCACGACGTCCTGGATCAGTCCGCATTGGTCGTTCGAGGCGCCGTTCGGCTTGTCGCACACGATCGACCATGCCCCATGGGTCGACTTAACAGTGCCAGGTGGCTTCGGCTGCGATGGAGTCGCTCGGGACGGCTGGGCTGCCGTCGGAGGCTGCTGCTCCTGCTCGTCCTCAGGCGCTGCCTGCGGCTGATCCGGTTGCTGGGCCCGAACCCCGGGCAGTTGATCCTGTTGAGCCGGCTGCTGCTGCTGGGCTGACGGCTGCGGCGCAGCGCTCTCGGCTGAAAAGGCAATACCCGGAAATAGCAGAAGTACCGCTGCAACGCGGCTGGCCACCCAAAGACCGGAAGAAGAACCAAACGTCATGAACGCCCCTTAGAATGAGGACTGCCGCTTGCCAAGGCGAATGCCGGGCGATGCTCAGGGCAGGGCATCATAACCTTCGGCGAACCCCTTGAGTTCCACGGGAATACCGATGCTATCCTTATCCCCGGTCTCGCGGATCGAAAAGACGGCTGTGGATCCGACACGCAGCATCTTCATGAGATTATCATCGATTTCGACTTCAGCGTAGCATCCATCGGCAAAGCAGCGGGCAAATTGCGTATTGCCGAGGTTTTCGCCGTCGACGATCAGGCCGAGGCCGCCGCTGACCGGCGGACGCGTATCGAGAAGGACGCCGAGCGGGGCGAGCACGCGAAGGATCCGCGACTTGCGGTCGGCGGTTTTCAGCACGACCACGGAAAGGCCGATTTCCGGTTGATCCTCGGCGATGACGTTCTGCATCAGCGCGCATTGATCGGTCATCGCGCCCGGAGGCTTGTCGCAAATGACAGACCATGCGCCATGGCTCGACTTTACGGTTCCGGGCGGCTGCTGGGCCGGGGAGGGCGCATTTGGGCTGCCTTGGGGCGCTGCCGCCGGGGGAGCGGGCTGGGCGGCCGGCGGTTTCTGGGCCGGCTGAGATTGCTGGGCGAGAACGGGTACTGTGGCCGCGGCAGCGATGCTGGCGGTTAGAAGCCAAAACCGCGCGAGGGAACGAAAACCCATGGATACCTCTAGATTCGAATCAGTCGGGCCATTGTCGAGGTCGCAGCCGACAATGAAAAGCCCTGGCCGCTGGATTCCAATTCGACTGCGGCAGAAATAGGACTAAGGCTGACTTTGTTTCCCGTAATGATTGGACCCAAGCATTGTTTTGCCTATGATGATGAAAAGGCTTGGTGTTGTTTGCGCAATGGGATGAGGACTTTAGTTTGCGCAAAAATGCCGCATAGCCGATTGCTCTGAGTTGTTGCGGACCGCCTGAAACTGTGGTTTGAAACGGTTGAGGATTGTAGGGATTCTGCGCCTGTGACTGATCCAGAACGGGCGCTTGAGGGAGAGACATCGTGATTAAGAGGGCCAACGCAGTTATGGCGGCGACCGCCTGTCTGCTTTTTGCAACCGGCAGCTATGCCGATCAGCCATCTCCATGGCAAATCAACTTGCAGCCGGCAGCGACACCGATCATGAGCCAGATTCGCTGGTTCAATGCCTACTCGCTTTGGTTTGTCGTACCGATCACGCTGCTGGTTCTTGCTCTCCTTTTTGTGGTGATGATCCGGTTCCGCGCCAGCAAGAATCCGGTTCCCTCGCGCACCAGCCACAATACGGTCATCGAGGTGATCTGGACGATTGGGCCGGTGCTCATCCTGCTGTTCCTGGCGGTTCCCTCTTTTCAGCTTCTGACCGAGCAATTGACCTTCCCCCAGAATCCGGACGTAACGGTCAAGGCGACGGCTACCCAGTGGCAGTGGAACTACGAATATGAAAATAGCGGCGACAATCCGCTGGCCTTCGATTCCTATATGCTGAAGGAGCCGGACCGCGCTGCTGCCGGCAAGGATGACAAGTCGATCTATCCGCGTCTTCTGGCTGTCGACAACGAGATGGTCATTCCGGTCGGCAAGACGGTGCGCGTGCTTGTCACCGCTGCACCGACGGATGTCATCCACTCGTTCTCCATGCCGTCCTTCGGCATCAAGATCGACGCTGTACCGGGCCGCCTGAACGAGACCTGGTTCAAAGCTGAGCGCGAAGGCATCTTCTACGGCCAGTGTTCCCAGCTCTGCGGCAAGGACCACGCCTTCATGCCGATCGCGATCCGCGTCGTTGCCGAAGACAAGTACAAACAGTGGCTGACGGCTGCCGCCACCGATCTCGGCAAGGCGAACAAGGCGCTGATGGCTGAGGTCGATGTGCCGGCCAAGGTGACCGATGTCGCCGCTAACGTCACGCAGTAATCCGGGAGGGGACTTAAAATGGCTGGATCTGCCGCTCACGACGACCATTCGCACGATCATCGCGACGCCCATGCGCACGACGATCATCATTCGCACTCCCACAAGCCGAGCTTTATCGACCGTTGGTTCTTTTCGACCAACCACAAGGATATCGGCACTCTTTATCTGATCTTCGCGATCTTCGCCGGTCTCGTCGGCGGTTCGCTGTCGATCCTGATGCGCATGGAATTGCAGGAGCCGGGCATCCAGATCTTCCCGGGCCTCGCACAGATGGTCTACGGCTACTCCGCTGACGCCGCGCTCGATGGTGGCAAGCAGATGTACAACGTCTTCACGACGGCCCACGGCCTGATCATGATCTTCTTCATGGTCATGCCGGCCATGATCGGCGGTTTCGCCAACTGGATGGTGCCGATCATGATCGGCGCACCTGACATGGCCTTCCCGCGCTTGAACAACATTTCCTTCTGGCTGATCGTACCGGCCTTCCTGCTGCTGATCCTCTCGATGTTCGTGGAAGGTCCGGCAGGTGCTTATGGCGCGGGTACGGCATGGACGCTCTATCCGCCGCTGTCGAGTTCTGTCGGTCATCCGGGGCCGGCCGTCGACCTTGCGATCTTCGCGATCCACATCGCCGGTGCATCGTCGATCCTCGGCGCGATCAACTTCATCACCACGATCCTGAACATGCGCGCGCCGGGCATGACGCTGCATAAGATGCCGCTTTTTGCCTGGGCCGTGTTGATCACCGCCTTCCTGTTGCTGTTGTCGCTGCCGGTTCTGGCAGGCGCCATCACAATGCTGCTGACGGACCGCAACTTCGGCACGACGTTCTTCGCGCCGGAAGGCGGCGGTGACCCGCTGCTCTACCAGCATCTGTTCTGGTTCTTCGGCCATCCGGAAGTCTACATCCTGATCCTGCCCGGCTTCGGCATGATCAGCCACATCGTCTCGACCTTCTCGAAGAAGCCGGTCTTCGGCTATCTCGGCATGGCCTACGCCATGGTCGCGATCGGCGCCGTCGGCTTCGTCGTCTGGGCTCACCATATGTATACGGTCGGCCTGTCGCTCGATACGCAGCGCTACTTCGTCTTTGCGACCATGGTTATCGCGGTGCCGACGGGCGTGAAGATCTTCTCCTGGATCGCGACAATGTGGGGCGGCTCGATCTCGTTCCGCACGCCGATGATCTGGGCGATCGGCTTCATCTTCCTGTTCACCGTCGGTGGCGTCACCGGCGTGCAGCTCGCCAATGCCGGCCTCGACCGCTCGCTGCATGACACCTATTACGTCATCGCGCACTTCCATTACGTGCTGTCGCTGGGCGCCGTCTTCGCGATCTTTGCCGCCTGGTACTACTGGTTCCCGAAGATGACGGGCTACATGTACAATGAGACGATTGGCAACCTGCACTTCTGGGTCATGTTCATCGGCGTCAACATGGTCTTCTTCCCGCAGCATTTCCTCGGTCTTGCCGGCATGCCGCGCCGCTACATCGACTATCCCGATGCTTTCGCCGGATGGAACTATGTTTCCTCGGTCGGTTCGTATATATCGGGCGTCGCCGTGCTGATCTTCCTCTATGGCATCTATGATGCCTTCTCGAAGAAGCGCGTCGCCGGCGACAATCCTTGGGGCGAGGGGGCAACGACGCTGGAATGGCAGCTGTCGTCTCCGCCGCCATATCACCAGTGGGAACAGCTCCCGCGTATCAAGTAACGGAATTCCGGGCGCCGTTGAAACTGCGGCGCCCGCGCATCAAGAGAAACTGGACGGGATAATGGCAGTCATCGACAATCACGAGCCACTTGCGCAACAGGCCGAGATCGGCCTGTCGGAAGCAGGAGCGCGCGATTATTTCGAGCTTTTGAAGCCTCGCGTCATGTCGCTGGTGGTCTTCACTGCCTTTGCCGGACTGGTGCTTGCTCCGGGCCATATCAATCCCATCATCGCCTTCATTTCCATCCTGTGCATCGCCGTCGGCGCGGGCGCGTCCGGCGCGCTCAACATGTGGTACGACGCCGATATCGACGCGGTCATGACCCGCACCGCGCGCCGCCCCATCCCCGCCGGCCGCATCAGGCCTTCCGAAGCTCTGGCTTTCGGCCTCGTCCTGTCCTGTTTCTCGGTGGTGATCCTCGGGCTTGCGGTCAACTGGCTGTCCGCCTTCCTTCTCGCCTTCACCATCTTCTTCTACGCTGTCGTCTACACGATGTGGCTGAAGCGCTCGACGCCGCAAAATATCGTCATCGGCGGTGCCGCCGGTGCCTTTCCGCCCGTTATCGGCTGGGCCTGTGTGACCGGCACGGTTCCGGTCGAGAGCATCGTTCTCTTCCTGATCATTTTTCTCTGGACGCCGGCGCATTTCTGGGCGCTGGCCTTGTTCAAGATGCGTGACTACGAGGCCGTCGGCGTGCCGATGCTGCCGAACGTGTCGGGCATTCCAACGACCAAGAACCAGATCGTTGTCTATGCTGTGCTGACGGCGATTGTGGCAGTCGTGCCGACAGCGATGGGCTTCGCAAGCCTGGGCTATGGCGTCGTTGCCGCGGCCCTTGGCGCCGTCTTCATATACTGTTCCATCGCCGTCTGGCGAATGCCGGACGGCGACGTGAAGATGATCCCGGCCAAGAAGCTCTTCGGTTTTTCGATCTTCTATCTCTTCGCCATCTTTTCGGCGCTCATGATTGACCGGCTGGTAGCCTTCGGCATTTCGGGAACCGGAGGATGGTTCTGATGGAACTGATTAAGCTCACGGAAGCGCAGAAGAAATCGCGGCGGGGGCGCAATGTCGCTCTCGGGCTGGTGCTGGCGGGGTTGGTCATCATCTTCTACGTCATGACCATCATAAAGATTGGCACCGGACATTAGTGAGGAGGACACGAATGGCGGAGGGGGCATCAGACAGGACAGGAACAGCGGGCCGAAATAACGGCCTGATTGTCGGGATGTGCCTCAGCTTCATTGTCGGCATGGGCGCGATGAGCTATGCCGCCGTTCCGCTTTATCGCATGTTCTGCCAGGTGACCGGTTTCAACGGCACGACGCAGCGGGTCGAGCAGGCATCCAACGTCATCCTCAACAAGCGCATCCAGGTCACCTTCGACGCGAATGTCGCGCCGGGTCTTCCCTGGGATTTCAAGCCGATGCAGCGCGAGATCGATCCGAAGATCGGCGAGACGGTCGAAGTCAAGTTCATGGTCGAGAACAAGTCCGATCAGCCGACGCACGGCCAGGCGATGTTCAACATAACGCCGTTTTCGGCAGGCGCCTATTTCAACAAGGTGCAGTGCTTCTGCTTCAGCGAGACAGACCTTGCGCCCGGGGAGAAGCGCGAGATGCCTGTGCTCTTCTACGTCGATCCGGACATCACCAAGGCAGAAGAAACCAAGGATATCGGAACGCTGACGCTTTCCTACACCTTCTATCCGCGCGAGGAAACGAAGCCGGTGGCTTCAAGCGAGGGCGCGGCGAAGGACGTGGAAAAGAAACTTTGATGAGTTGAGCTTTTCGGCTGAGCCGGAAGCAATATGGGAAAAGTTATTCGGGGAATTGCTGACATGGCCGAAGCGCATCAGAAAAATCACGACTATCACATTATCGATCCTAGCCCGTGGCCAGTCCTGGCATCACTCTTTGCTTTTGTGCTGACCTTCGGCGGCGTGTGCTACATGCGCTACCTGAACGGCGGCTCGATCAAGCTTCTGGGCCTCGAAATGGCCAATCCCTGGCTGTTTTTCATCGGCCTGGCGGGTATTTTCTACGTGATGTTCGGCTGGTGGGCCGACACGATCAAGGAGGCGCACGAGGGCGCCCATACGCGTGTCGTCTCGCTGCACCTGCGCTACGGCATGATCATGTTCATCGCTTCCGAAGTGATGTTCTTCGTTGCCTGGTTCTGGGCCTATTTCGACGCCAGCCTGTTCCCGAACGAGGCGATCCAGGCCTCGCGCACGGCCTTCACAGGCGGCACTTGGCCGCCGAAGGGCATCGAGGTTCTCGACCCCTGGCACCTGCCGATCTACAACACCATCATCCTGCTTCTCTCCGGCACGACCGTCACCTGGGCACATCATGCCCTGCTGCACAACGACCGCCGCGGCCTGATCCAGGGACTGGTTCTGACAGTGCTGCTTGGCGCGCTCTTCTCCAGCGTTCAGGCCTTTGAGTACATCCACGCGCCCTTCGCGTTCAAAAACTCGATCTATGGCGCGACCTTCTTCATGGCGACCGGCTTCCACGGTTTCCACGTCTTGATCGGTACGATCTTCCTGCTGGTCTGCCTCGTCCGCGCCATCAAGGGGGACTTCACGCCCAAACAGCATTTCGGCTTCGAAGCCGCCGCCTGGTATTGGCACTTCGTCGACGTCGTCTGGCTGTTCCTGTTCTTCTGCATCTACATCTGGGGCGGCTGGGGCGCGCCTGTCGCTGCGGGCTGATCTGAAGCCTATTGCCGGAATTGAAAAGGCGGGCGCCATGGCGCCCGCCTTTTTAGTGATTGGGATGCGTTCCGGGAACGAGATGCTCTCAGCCTCCGGAGGCAGGTGCCACAAGTGCCAGGACCAATGCTCTATTTGCCTTCGGCAATTCTCTCGAAGGCGGATGGGCGCTCGATGCCGCTGTCGAGCTTCTCCCGGATCATCTGGACGCATTCAGCGGGCGTGAGCACCGAAGTGTCGATCTCGAGATCGTAGATGCCGGGAATGTGCACCTGTTCCTGCCAGCGCAGGACAGCGGCCGGCGGTGGCTCTGTCGCAGATACCGTCAGATACTCACCGATGCGTTCCGCCGCCGGTGCGCGCCGCCGCTCCATGATGGTCTCGACCGGACAATGCACGCCGACGAAAAGCACAGGGAGATCCGCGAGCCGGCGCGCGCAGTCGATGAGGATACCGAGCGGCTGAGAATAGGTGTCGTGGTGGCCGAAATCGGCAACGACGTTCAGGCCGAAGCCGCTGTGGATTGCGATGGACTCATAGAGCGCGGCGTAGAAGAGGGGCACAAGCTCCTCCAGATCGGGCCGTTCGCCGCCCGGACGCAGGCCGATCCCAGGTCTGTATCGCTCCGGCGTGACATGCCGGACATAGGTATCGACGCCGAGATTCATCCACGGACCTTCGAATCTCTCCTGAATGGTCCTTGCAATGGTGGACTTACCGGATCTCGGCGCGCCGTTCAGAATGATGATCTGGCCGGCATGGTTGTCTGAATTCATGGTCTCTTTTCTTCATTTCATGCGAATCACTGGGACGAAAGCGCACAGGCATTCCCGATTCCCTTCGCTGTGGGAATACTCTATGTGAGAGTTGAGGAGTAATTGAGGAGATCGATGGAAGAGGATAGCGCTCATTTCCCGCCGGTGGATCCCGTTAAGGTCGGGCTCAAAGGCTGCTGCCCGCGCTGCGGCGAGGGCAAGCTCTTCGACGGCCTTTTGTCGCTGAAGCCGCGCTGCGCCGCCTGCGGGCTAGACTATTCCTTCGCAGATGCCGGCGACGGCCCGGCCGTCTTCGTCATCCTGATTGTCGGCTTCATCGTCATCGGGTCGGTGCTGTGGCTGCAGGTCAATTACGGCCCGCCGATCTGGGTGCATATCCTGCTCTTTGGACCGCTGACGATCATTCTTTCGCTTCTGTCATTGCGCTGGTGCAAGGGCACCCTGATCGCGCTCCAGTTCCGCAACAACGCCAGCCAGGGACAGATCCAACGTGACTGAAGCCGTCATGCCCGCGCGTCGAGAAAGTCTCGGATGGCGGATCGCCAAGCCGATCATCCTTTTCGTCGCCCTCGCGATCCTTCTTTCGCTGGGCACCTGGCAGGTACAGCGCCTGCATTGGAAGGAAGGACTTCTCGCCGATATCGCGGAACGCCGCGTTGCTGCGCCCGTGCCGCTCTCGATCATCGAGGCAATGGCGGCAAGCGGCGGCGACATCGAATATCGGAACGTTACGGCGACCGGCCGCTACCTCAACAACAAGGAGCGCCACTTCTTCGCCACCTATGACGGCGCCTCGGGTTTCTACATCTATACCCCACTGCAACTCGACGACGGGCGCTATCTCTTCGTCAACCGCGGTTTCGTGCCCTACGATGCCAAGGAGCCGGAGATGCGCGTCGACGGCCAGTTGACCGGCCAGCAGACGGTAGCCGGCCTGGCGCGGGCCAAGCTGCCCGGCAAGCCATCCTACATCGTGCCGGACAATGATCTCGCCAAGAACATTTTCTACTGGAAGGATCTCGACGTCATGGCCTCGAGCGATGGCTTCGACAAATCCAAGGTCATCCCCTTCTTCGTCGATGCCGACAAGACGCCCAATCCGTCCGGCTTGCCGATCGGCGGCGTGACAATCATCGATCTGCCGAACGATCACCTGCAATATGCCTTTACATGGTATGGGCTTGCCGCAGCGCTGGTCGCGATTACCGGAATTTCCTGGTATCGCAAACGCCATCCCGAGGCGCCCGCGCAATAGAATTGCTTCATTTCCTCTTTAGAATGCTCTAGAGCAGGCATGACAGGATCTATTGCGGAAAAGACATGAACATAGCAGTGTCCAAACCTCCTTTGACCATTCGCCTCTGCGGCCCGCGCGGCTTCTGCGCCGGCGTGGATCGCGCTATCCAGATCGTTGTCCTCGCGCTGAAGTCCTATGGCGCGCCGGTCTATGTCCGCCACGAGATCGTCCACAATCGCTATGTCGTCGAGGGCCTGGAAGCCAAGGGCGCGGTCTTCGTCGAGGAACTGGACGAGATCCCGGTGGAGCACAGGGCTCAGCCGGTCGTTTTCTCCGCACATGGCGTGCCGAAATCCGTGCCCGCCGATGCCGATAGCCGCAATCTCTTCTATCTCGACGCCACCTGTCCGCTGGTCTCGAAGGTTCACAAGCAGGCGATGCGCCACAATCGCCTCGGCCGCCACGTCGTCCTCATCGGCCATGCCGGCCATCCTGAAGTGATCGGCACTATGGGTCAGCTTCCCGAGGGTTCGGTTTCGCTGGTCGAGACTGTGGAGGATGTCGATGCCTACACGCCGGTCGATCCCGACAATCTCGGCTATGTCACCCAGACCACGCTGTCGGTTGACGACACCGCCGGCGTGATCGCGCGCCTGCAGGAGCGTTTCCCCAATCTGACGGCCCCGGCTGCCGATTCCATCTGCTATGCCACGACCAACCGCCAGGAAGTGGTGAAACAGGCAGCACCCGGCTGTGATCTCTTCATCGTGGTCGGCGCTCCCAATTCGTCCAATTCTAAGCGTCTCGTCGAAGTGGCGCTCCGTGCCGGCGCAAAAAAATCCATCCTGGTGCAGCGCGCGTCGGAAATCGACTGGGATGCGATGGGCGATATCTCTACGGTCGGCCTGTCAGCGGGTGCTTCCGCGCCTGAGGTCATCGTCAACGAGATCATCGAGGCTTTCCGCATGCGTTACGATGCGCAGGTCGAACTCGCAGAAACCGTCAAGGAGACGGAGAATTTCCTGGTGAACCGGGAACTGCGCAATATCGAACTGACGGCTGCCGACATGGCCTTTGTTAATGGGTGAGCCGCGGTCCCGCGAAGAGGGAGCAATCGATCCAGTGAATCGATTGCAGCGGCGAACGCCCGAAGCCCAGGCGTAGGGCCGGGCGTGAATTTGATTGTAAAACATTACTAGTGAGACCTCACCTTGGCCGTTTATACCGACATCACTGAAGACGACCTCAAGCGCTTTCTGACTGAATATGATGCCGGTGAACTCACCTCCTACAAGGGGATCGCCGAGGGCGTCGAGAATTCGAACTTCCTGCTGCACACGACGAAGAATCCGCTGATCCTGACGCTTTATGAAAAGCGGGTGGAGAAAAGCGATTTACCCTTTTTCCTCGGCCTGATGCAGCATCTGGCAGGCAACGGCCTATCGTGCCCGCTGCCGCTGCCGCGCCGCGATGGTGCTTTGCTGGGTGAACTCTCGGGCCGACCGGCAGCGCTGATCTCCTTCCTCGAAGGCATGTGGCTGCGAAAGCCGGAGGCGAAGCACTGCCGCGAGGTGGGCAAGGCCTTAGCGCAGATGCATGTTGCGGGCGAGGGGTTCTCGATCAAGCGTCCGAACGCGTTGTCGCTGCACGGATGGCAGGCATTGTGGGAAAAATCCGAGGCTCGTGCCGACGAGGTCGAACCTGGACTGCAGGACGAGATTCGCGGCGAGCTTGACGTGCTGGCATCGAACTGGCCGAAGGGTTTGCCGACAGGTGTCATCCACGCCGACCTTTTCCCCGATAATGTCTTCTTTCTCGGTGATGAGCTTTCCGGGCTGATCGACTTCTATTTCGCCTGCAACGACATGCTCGTCTATGACGTTTCGATCTGCCTCAATGCCTGGTGCTTCGAAAAGGATGGCGCCTACAACATCACCAAGGGCACGGCGCTGCTCGAGGGTTACCGCAGCGTTCGCCCGCTGAGCGATGACGAGATCGCGGCGCTGCCGATCCTGTCGCGCGGTTCGGCGTTGCGCTTCTTCCTGACGCGCCTCTACGACTGGCTGACGACGCCTGTTGGCGCGATGGTGACCAAGAAGGACCCGCTCGAATATCTGCGCAAGCTGCGCTTCCACCGTCAGGTCGCCTCCAGCGCCGAATATGGGCTGGCGCTCTGATGAAGCACGTTGATATCTTCACGGATGGCGCTTGCTCCGGCAATCCCGGTCCCGGCGGCTGGGGGGCGGTGCTTCGGTACGGCGACGTCGAAAAGGAAATGTCCGGCGGCGAGGCCGAGACGACAAACAATCGCATGGAGTTGCTGGCCGCAATCTCGTCATTGAGCGCCCTGAAGACGCCCTGCGAGGTCGATCTCTACACGGACTCGAAATATGTCATGGATGGCATCTCCAAATGGATCCATGGCTGGAAGAAGAACGGCTGGAAGACTGCCGACAAGAAGCCCGTGAAGAACGCCGAACTCTGGCAGGCGCTGGAAGAGGCGCGCAACCGGCACAAGGTCACGCTTCACTGGGTGAAGGGGCATGCCGGCCATCCTGAAAACGAGCGCGCCGACGAATTGGCGCGCATGGGGATGGCGCCCTTCAAGAAACGATAAGCGGCTTCGCGGATCGTTCATCGAGCGAGTTCGGAAAGGCAAGCGACATCGCCGTCCGTTAACGACGGCTCTGGCGCTTGTTTTTTACGATTTTGGAGAGGATTTGGACGAACGTCCACGCTTCTTGGGAGATGCGTCACTATCTGCTGGCGCGCTGGCGGCTTGTTGCAAGCGTAGTGCCTTCAGTCTTTCTGTCTTGCGTTCACGCTCCGAAAGCTCAGCGGCAATGATAGCCCGCGCCGTATGATCGGTGGCAGCGGCCTTGTCTTGCGCCGAAAGCTTGGCGGCATTGAAGAATTTTTCCTTTGTAGCGGTCATCGCGCTCTCCTTTCCAGCAGTGGTCCATGGTGGACGACGCACGCCTTGGCGCCGGAAAAATTACCGCGCGCGGAGCACTTTCTTTGGCGCAGGGAGCAGGCCTTCGCGCTGCATCTGCTTGCGGGCGAGCTTGCGCTGGCGGCGGATGGCTTCAGCCTTTTCGCGCGCTCTCTTTTCCGAGGGCTTTTCATAAGCGCTGCGCGCCTTCATTTCGCGAAATACGCCTTCGCGCTGCAGCTTCTTCTTCAGAACCCGGAGTGCCTGATCGACGTTGTTGTCTCTGACGAGAACCTGCAAAACTATATCCTCCATCTGGCGACGCCTGGCGTCGCGACTAACTGGCTTTCGCCGTTCTTGTGAATTTCGAATGCGAGATCGGCAACCAGGCGGACAAAACGGTCAGCCTGGCGCGTCAGACAAAAAAGGCCGGGCACAACCCCGACCTCTTCCCGTCACTCAGCCCATATGCTGCCAGTACATCCGTGGTCAGCCAAGGCGAATGACAATTATGCGGCCTGGAGATTATCGGCAGAATTCTTGCCGGACTTGCGGTCACGTACAATATCGTAGCGAATCTTCTGGCCTTCGGTCAGCTCGCGCATACCGGACCGCTCAACAGCGGAAATATGAACGAAAACGTCGGTGGAACCGTCGTCAGGCTGAATGAAGCCGAAACCCTTGGTTCCATTGAACCACTTTACAGTACCTGAATTCATAACGATCTCCTTTCAATCGTTGTTAATACAAGGCGAAACCTCGCCGTTTTTAATCGATGTTGAGAGGAAATCTGACTTAACGCTGTTTCGCGTTGACAAAGGTCGCAAGCAATACTCGACAGGTATCTATGTAGGGCCGTTTTCGAATTATGCAATATCTAATGTGTAAAAGAACGTATCCTTTCCGCGAAAGTCACTTTTTCATCGGACGCATAAGTTGTGGCGGCCGCATTCGGACGCTGTTTTGCCGCTCTTCGGGAACCATTTGAACACAAGTCCGTTCCGAAAACGTCGATGTATGGAAAGGGAGAAGGACCATGAAATCGCTCGTTTTAATTGTAGCTGCCTCGTTGATGGCATTTGCGTCGGTAGCCAGCGCTGCAACCACCCATCACACCAAGGCCAAGCCGGCCGAGCCAGCTGCAACGGGGCAGAAGAGCCGAATGGGTACGCTATCCTGCGAGGTCGCCGGTGGCGTCGGCATGATCATCGGATCCAGCAAGGCCGTTCAATGTGATTTCATCAAGAGTTCCGGCCCGCGTGAGCGATATGTCGGCAGTATCGGCAAATTCGGTGTCGATATCGGCGTAACCCAGAAATCCTATCTTCGCTGGGTCGTCTACAATCTCTCGGCCAATCGTGCGGGCGAGGGCGCGCTTGCGGGTAGCTATGTCGGGGCCACAGCCGGTGCATCCGTCGGTGTTGGTTTGGGGGCCAATGCGCTGATCGGCGGTACCGCCAAGAATTTCGGTCTTCAGCCGCTTAGCGGCGAAGCGACGAAGGGGCTGAATGTCGCAGCCGGTGTAACGCAACTCCAGCTTCGCCCGGCCAAATAAGCGCAGGCGCATAATCACTGGAAATGTGGCCCGGAGCATGACTTGCTCCGGGCCGCTTTCCCTCTATGCTGCCGAAAAACACCATAGGGAGATTTCGAGTGATCCTGCATTGCGTTTTCCTGCGGCTGAAGGCGGCCATGACACCCGATGAAAAGCAATCTCTCTTCGAAGCGGTCGTCGCGCTGAAGCAGTTCATTCCCGGCATTCTTGACGTGAAATATGGCCCGAATGTCTCGCCCGAGGGCCTGCATAGCGGCTTCGTCGACGGCTTTGTCGTCACCTTTGACGGGCCGGAGGCGCGCGACACCTATCTCGGTCACCCCGAGCACGCAATCGTCGGCGAACGTATCATTACTTCCACGGACGGCGGATTAGCAGGCATCATGGTCTTTGATCTCAATATCTGAGCGATTGGGGAGGCATGCTGTGGGGTCCCACAGCATGCCTTAGCCAACTCAGCTGGATTTCGCTATCGCGGCCGCAAGCTGATCAACGTTATAACGGAACATTTTTTCATATGTCGGAGCCGGCCCGTTCGCCTTCGATAGAGCCTCGACATAGAGCACGCCGCCCGGCGCTGCACCGGTTGCCTTGGCCACCTGCTTGACCAGCCTCGGATCGTTCGAGTTTTCGAAGAAGTAGGTCTTCACGTGCTCCGTCTTGATCTGCTCGATGAGCTTGGCGACATCCGCCGCAGAGGCTTCCGATTCCGTCGAGAAGCCGAGCGGCGAGAGGAAGCTGACATTGTATTCGCGGCCGAAATAGCCGAAGGCGTCGTGGCTGGTCAGGATCTTGCGGCGATCGGCCGATACACCGTCGAATTTCTTGTGTGCATAGGCATCCAGCTCGGTCAGCGTCTGGGTATACTTCGTGGCATTCGCCTTGAAGTCGGCGGCATCGGCCGGATCTGCGGCTTCGAGCGCTTTTTCGATATTGGCCACCCAGATTTTTACGTTGACGGGGCTGTTCCACACATGCGGATCGGTGATCGTCTTGCCGTCGTCGACCATGGTGCGGGTGTTGATGCCCTCGGATGCGACGACCGGAGTTCCCTTATAGCCGGATGCCGTGATCAGCCGGTCCATCCATCCTTCCAGGCCTTCGCCGCTGACGAAGGTGATCTTGGCAGCATTGAGCTTCTTGGCATCGGCCGGCGACGGCTCGAATTCATGGGGGTCGCCGTTGGGGCCGACAAGGCTCGATACCTTTACATGGTCGCCGCCGACCTGCTTGACGACATCGGCAAGTACGGTGAAGGAGGCGACGACGGGCAGCGTTTCGGCCGAAGCCGGGGCGGCGATGCCGGCCGCGACAAGTGCCGGCAATGCGGCGGAGAGGAGCAGTCTGCTATACTTCATGAAAATCTCCTTCATGGATGTGGATCAGGGGAAGGCCTAGCCCTTGAGATGCGGGCGAGGAGCGAGCCGCCGGGCTATGCCCGAGGGACCGAAGAGAATGGAAAAGCCGTAGATCAGGCTCGCCGTAATGATGATCGTCGGGCCGGAGGCGAATTCCAGCTGGTAGGAGGCAATGAGACCGATATAGCCCGAGGCTACGGCGCTGATAGTGGCAATCACCATCATCTGCGGCAGGCTGCGCGACCAGAGCTGCGCAATCGCCGCAGGCAGCATCATCAACCCGACCGCCATCAGCGTGCCAAGCGCCTGGAAACTGGCAACGAGATTGAGGACGACCATCAACAGGAAGAGAAAGTGGTAGAGCGGCCCGCGTCCGCCGACCGCCCGCAGAAAGCCGGGATCGAAGCACTCCATCACAAGCGGCCGATAGATAATGGCAAGCACCACCAACGTCACGGTCGTGATCGCGCCGATCTGGTAGAGAGCCGGCGCATCGATCGCCAGGATCGTGCCGAACAGCACATGTAGGAGATCGATGTTCGATCCGCGCAGCGAGACGATCAGGACCCCGAGCGCCAGCGACGTCAGATAGAAACTCGCAAAGCTGGCATCTTCCTGGAGAACGGTCGTGCGGCTGACGAGCCCGGACAGCAGGGCGACCGAAAGCCCAGCCACCAAACCACCGATCCCCATCGCCGTCAGCGATAGCGAGCCGGCAACGAGATAACCGATCGCCGCACCCGGAAGCACCGCGTGGCTCATGGCGTCACCCATCAGGCTCATGCGCCGGAGCATCAGGAAGACGCCGATCGGGCCGGAGCCCAGCCCCAGGCAGAGGCACGCGATCAGAGCGCGGCGCATGAAGCCGTAGTCGGCAAAGGGCGCCAGGAAGATGTCGTAAGCCGTCATTCAGCCGGTTCCCACTTTGCCCGCGGTTGCTCTGGCAGGCAGGCTTCCGCACTCTCATCCCAGCTTTCCGCCATGGCCCGCGCGGCGACGAGATTGGCAGGGCTCATGACATCCTGCGTCCGGCCCCAGCCGACCAGTTCGCGGGCAAGCAGCAACGTCTCGGGAAAATGCGCGCGAACCTGCTCGAAATCATGCAGGACGGCAATCACGGTCCGGCCGTCGCCGTGCCAGCGCAGAACGATGTCGAGCAGGTCGCGGGTGGTGCGCTGGTCTATGGCTGTAAAGGGTTCGTCGAGCAGGATGACACGGGCGTCCTGCAGCAACAGGCGGGCAAAGAGCACGCGCTGGAACTGCCCGGCCGAAAGCGAACCGATGTGCCGCCGCTCGAATCCGCCCAGTCCAACTGCAGCCAGGGTCTCCTTCGCCCGCTCCATATCATCGCGAGAAAAACCGCCGAAAGCACCGGAATTCTTCCAGGCACCCAGCATGATGGTATCGGCCACCGAGATGGGGAACCGTCGATTTATTTCTGCCGCCTGCGGCAGGTAGCCAAAATCGCTGCGTTGCAGGGCTCCGCAATCGATCGTGCCGCTGGCTGGCTTCAGCTCCCCGACGATCGCCTTGAGAAGCGTCGACTTTCCCGCCCCATTAGGCCCGGCAATCGCCGTCAGGCTACCGGCCTGGAATGCGCCGGAAACATGATGCACCGCCGGATGCCGCTCATAGGCGACGGTAACGTTGTCTAAGTGTATCGCCGGCCTGCTCATGGAAGCACCACCGCCCAAGTGATGGCGAGCCATAATAGAACAAGGACAACGGCTACGCCGACGAGGCGCGCCAAGGCGGAGCGTCCGATCAGGGACGAGAGGTATGGATCATTCAACAAGGGCATGGCTGCTTCGTGTAATGGAAATGTAATAACGTTACGTTTGTAGCTGGAAGATTACGGCAAAAAAGAGGCGGCTGACAAATTGTCCCGCACTACCTGAGAAGCTCGAAAACAAAAGGGCGCCCATCGGACGCCCTCCATCATTCCATAATCAAGACAGCCGCTCAGAGCTGCTCGATCATCGCGGCAGCGCCGGAAACCGTGGCCTGGCCTGGGGTTTCCTCGATGTTGAGGCTCTTGACCACGCCATCCTCGACGAGCATCGAATAGCGCCTGGAGCGGACACCAAGGCCGCCGCCGGAGAGATCGCCATCGAGACCAAGGGCCTTTGCGAAGGACGCATCCCAATCGGCGAGGAAATGGATCTTGCCCATGCCGCCGGAGGACTGCGCCCAGGCGCCCATGACGTGCCAGTCGTTGACGGCAACGACAGCAATATCGTCCACGCCCTTGGCAAGGATGGCGTCGCGATTTTCGAGATAGCCCGGCAGATGGTTCAGCGAGCAGGTCGGCGTGAACGCGCCGGGTACGGCAAAGAGAACGACGCGCTTGCCGTTGAAGAGTTGTTCGGTCGTGATCTCGACCGGACCGTCTGCCGTCTTTTCCTTGAAAGTGGCAGCAGGCAGTTTATCGCCGACAGCGATGGTCATGGGGTCTCTCCTCGTGTCTTGAAGTTGGATGGCGCGGGCGCCACCGGTTGAAGTAAAACTATAAATTCCGGTCAGTCGAAAGCAAGCGTCGTTTCGATGGCGCGATCGCCGTCGATTGCAAGGATGTCCCAGCGCTTGCCCTTAATGTCATAAGTCTTCGGAAGCCGGCCGATCATGATATCGGTCTGGAAGTCGCGGCCGTCGCGCTTGTCGTTCATCCGCTTGAAGAATACATATCCGCTCGGGCCGGTCACATAGATCTGCGGCGCATCGCCCGCCGCCTCCGGCAACGTCATCTTCAAGGACAATTTCTTACCGTCCGCCGAAAGCGAATGGCTCTCGACGGAGAAATCCGGGGAGGGCGGTTTCGGCAATGTCGCTGCGGTCGCATCCAGCACCGCCACCTCTTCAGGTTCGGATTGCGCCGCCGACGAAAGCGGCAGCGAAAACGATGCCTGGAAAGGGATGCAGATATCCTTGCAGAGGCCGATGAATGCCGTCAGGTCCAGCTTGGCCGGCTTGGCATCGCCCGCAACCTTCAAGTCGAGCGGCAGCGTCACGGGCTCGTCGTAGCCGATCTCCTGGATGGGGCCGATTGCAATCGGTTTCGGCACCGGATAGCTGATTTTATCGAGCGTCGTGCCGCTGTCTGCTGCAAGTGTGATTTGCGGCGGGATTCCGCTGTCGCCAGGCTCGCGCCAATAGGTGACCCAGCCGGGTTTCGGCTCGATCTGCAGCGCTGCCCTGATACGCCCCTGGTCGTCGGGCGACAGCGCTATAAGACGCATTCTCCCGCCTTCGTTAAGCTGCCAATCACTGCTGGCGGCGTCCGCAATTTGGACAGACAAGGCGAAAACTGCCGCGGTTACAGCGATCATTTTCTGAAACAGGCATGAGTTTAATGTCATGGAACAGGGATTTACCCGATAGGGGAAGAGGCCGCTATAACCGCGCTAAAAAGATTTGATCATTTTCAGTTGATTGATTTGTGACATTGCCCCATCTTCCCTCTTGCGGGTGCCATACGCGCCGCAGGCAGGAGGAACGATGTCCCTATCGACTCTGAAGAATAGGCGTGAGCGAGGCTTTCTCGACGGTCAGTTTTTGATTGCCATGCCCGGTATGGCCGACAGCAATTTTGCCCGCACAGTCATCTATATCTGCGCGCACTCCGATGCCGGTGCCATGGGCTTCGTCATTAACCGCAGCCAGAACCTCACCTTCACCGACGTTCTCCTCCATCTCGAGATGATCAAGCGGGACGATGCCATTCTCTTGCCCCAGGATGCGCGTGATTTTCCGATCCAGACAGGCGGGCCGGTCGAGAGCGGCCGTGGCTTCGTGCTGCATTCCGATGATTATCTCAGCGACAGCAGCATCCCGGTCAGCGATGACATCAGCCTGACGGCGACGCTCGATATCGTTCGGGCCATCTCCAAGGGCGGCGGGCCGAAGCGCGCTACGATGCTGCTTGGCTATGCCGGCTGGGGTTCCGGCCAGTTGGAAGCCGAAATCGCCAGCAACGGCTGGCTCAATTGCGCTGCCAACGAGGAGCTGATCTTCGACCGCAGCCTTGATGATAAATATGAGCGGGCTCTTGCTCTGATGGGTGTGACCCCTGCCATGCTTTCCACAGAAGCGGGACACGCCTAATCGGCTGCGCTGCGGAACGAAATCGATACGGCTACGTTTCCTCACTGCAAGTGCGAACAAAGGTTCGCCAAACAGAGGAGACCCGATATGGGTAGCACGAGCGATAAGATCTCCGGCAAGGTCAACGAAATGGCCGGCAAGGCCAAGCAGGCTGTCGGCAAGGCCACCGATGACAAGGAAATGCGCGCCAAGGGCGCTGTCCAGGAAGGCAAAGGCAAGGCTCAGGTCGCCGTTGGCAAGGCCAAGGACAAGGTGAAGGGTGCCGTCGATCGTATGTGATCGTGTGGTCAACTCTGCAAGAGCCTGCCGCGTTCCCGCGGCGGGCTCTTTTGGGATTTGGGCAGTTCATTTCGGACGGGGTATCGGAAATGCGGCTCTACACCTGCGATCATTGTGGACAGGTCGTTCACTTCGACAACCGTCAATGCGTCCGCTGCGGCTACCGGCTCGGTTTCGCGCCCGAACGCTTGATCATGTATGCCCTGGAGCCGGCCCCCGATCCGAATTGGCACCTCTTTTCGGAGCCGCAACGGTCCGTGCGGTTTTGCTCCAACGCCACTCTCGATATCTGCAACTGGCTCGTCGATGCCGCCGACGAGAATGCATTCTGCATCGCCTGCCGCCACAATCGCCTGGTGCCGAATACCGGCACGCAGGAGGGTGTCGAGCATTGGCAGCGTATCAGCCAGGCGCAACGGCATCTGTTCTATTCGCTGCTTCGTCTCAACCTGCCGCACCCCGATCGCCAGGAGGATCGAGAAGGCGGCCTCGTCTTCGATTTCCTTGAAGACCAGGTGGAGGTCGACGGCAATATCAAACCCGCAATGACCGGTCACGAAGAGGGCCTGATCGCTATCCGCGCCGCAGAGGCTGACGACGTGACGCGCGAGCTTGCCCGCACTTCGATGAACGAGCCCTATCGCACTCTGCTTGGCCATTTTCGCCACGAGACGGGGCACTTCATGTGGAACAAGCTGGTTCGCGATCGCAATGGCTTCGAGGCCTTTCGGTCCGTCTTTGGCGACGAGCGCGAGGACTACGCTGCGGCGCTGCAGCGACACTACGATAATGGCCCGTTGCCGAACTGGCAGGAGAGCTTCATTTCCGCCTATGCGAGCACGCATCCATGGGAGGATTTTGCCGAGTGTTTCGCGCATTATCTTCATATCGTCGATACGCTGGAAACCGCGCGCAGCTTCGGTATTGCGATCGACCCCCGCGGCCACGAGGAGATGGCCGCCGAAGTCGACTTTAACCCCTATCGGGCAAGGAGCGCCGAGCAGCTGGTCAGCGCCTGGATTCCGCTAAGCGTTGCGATCAACTCGATCCAGCGCAGCATGGGACAAAGGGATTCTTATCCTTTCGTCCTGTCGCCGCCGGTCGTGGCGAAACTCGAATATATGCACCGGCTGATCCAGGATGCTGCGTAGCGTCGATCGATCGATCGATCGAACTGGAAGGGCAGAGTGCTTACGCCCGCTTTGTCAGGGGAAAACGTTCTTTCAGCAGCCGCAGCACGGAATCGGTGCCCATGGGCGGTCCGAAGATGAAGCTCTGGCCGTAACTGCAGCCCATCTTGGCAAGCTCCAGCGCATCCTCTTCCGACTCGATACCCTCGGCGACGACCTTCATGTCCATTTCGCGCGCCATCGAAATGACGGAGCGCAGCAGCACCGCCTTCTTGTCGCTCTCGTCGCGCACTAGGCTCTTGTCGAGCTTGATCGTGTCGAATGGGAAGCGAGTGAGATAGGAAAGGGACGAATAGCCGGTACCGAAATCATCAAGCGCCAGGCCAAGGCCGGCATCACGTAGCTTGTTCAGCACGAGACGGGCTTGCTCCGGATTCTCCATCACCATGGATTCCGTCAGCTCCAGCTTGATCCGGCTCGGCTCGCAATGTGTCTTCGCAAGCAATGCCCGCACATCTTCGTAGAGCTCGTTGTTGAGAAGCTGCGCGCTTGACAGATTTACGGAAACGAAGAGCGGCAATTCGCCGGTCTGGCGCTGCCAGGACATCAGGTCGTTCGTTGACTGCTCCATCGCGAACATGCCGAGCGGGCCGATGATGTCGGAGGCCTCGGCGATCGGGATGAATTCGGATGGCGGGATATTGCCGCGCTTGGGGTGTTCCCAGCGCATCAGCGCCTCGAAACCGGCGATCTCCGCATCCTCCAGCCGCACGATCGGCTGATAGACCAGCGACAATTCCTTGCGCTCGATGGCGCGGCGTAGATCGGTCTCGATCTGCAGGCGGTCGGTGCCGAAATTGCGGAAGGCAGGACGGAAAGGCTCGACACGGTTTCCGCCAGCGCGCTTGGCGCGATACATGGCAAGCTCGGCATCGCTGAGCAGACCCGGCGCCGTTTCCTGCTGGTCGACCCAGGAGGTCAAGCCGATCGAGGCCGTCAGGATGATTTCGCGGTTGGCGAAATTGATCGGCACCATGATCGCCTTGCTGACCGCATCGGCAAAATCCGCCACTTTGGTCGGGTCGCGTTCCGAGATCAGGATCAGTCCGAACTGGTCGCCGGAAAGACGTGCGAGCGTGTCCTGTGGTTTCAGCAGGCGTCGCAGGCGCCGTGTCAGGGCGATCAGGATATTGTCGCCGGCGGCAACGCCGAGCGCATCGTTGACCATCTTGTAGCGGTCGATGTCGATCACCATCACGGTCGGGCGAACCATGTCGCCGCCGGGCGCAAGCGTCAGTACGGATTGCAGGCGGTCGATGAAGACCTGCCTGTTCGGCAAGCCGGTCAGGTTGTCGTGCAGCGCGTCATGCAGCAGCCGCTCGATCGAATTCTTCTGCTCGGTGACGTCAACGATCGTGCCGACGCAGCGGATGATTTCGCCGTTGGACCCGAGCACCGGACGTGCGCGGATCGACAGCCAGTGGAAATGCCCATCCTCGGCGCGAATGCGGAACTCGTGGTTCAGCCGGCCGCGACGATGCTCAAGCAGGACGTCGAGCGTCGCCCGGAAGCGATCGCGGTCGTCAGGATGCAGCCGCGGCAGCCAATTGCGCGCCGCTCCATGCATGCTGCCGTGGGAAAGCCCCAGCTTCTGGGAAATATCGGGGATCGTTACGACGCGATCGCGCGCCACATCCCAGTCCCAGACCGTATCGCCCGAGCCGGTCAGCGCCAGCGACTGGCGTTCGAGATCGGAAAACAGGCCTTGCTGGAATGCGCCGCCGGCAAAGGCATGCTGCATGACGGTGAAGCCGATCAAGAGGACGATCAGCACGAGACCGCCGCCAAGAGCCGGCTGGACGATATCGTTGTCGAGCTTGCCTGTTATCGTCAGCCACGCTCCGAACAGCCAGACGATGATGAGCACCCACGCTGGCACGAGCAGGATGGCGCGATCGTAGCGGTTGAAGCCGAGATAGATGATCAGAAGGATGCCAGCGGTTGCCGTCAGGGCCAGCGATACGCGCGCAATGCCGGCCGCGATCGAGGGATCGTAGATAGCGACGCCGAACACCAGGGCAAGGCCCAGGACCCAGGCGAGCGTGACATAGCCGAGATGCGCATGCCATCGATTGAGATTGAGATAGGTGAACAGGAAAATCACCAAACTCGACGCGAGCGCCACCTCCGCACAGGCACGCCATATTCGCTGGTCGCTTGAGGTCACGCTGATGAGTTTGCCGAGGAAGCCGAAGTCGACGCAGATATAGCCGAGCACCGCCCAGGCAAGTGCTGCTGTCGCCGGCAGCATCGACGTTCCCTTGACGACGAAGAGAATGGTCAGGAAGACGGCGAGCAGACCTGCAATGCCGAGAACAATGCCGCGATAGAGCGTAAAGGCGTTGACCGTATCCTTGTAGGCGTTCGGCTCCCAAAGATAGAGCTGCGGCAGGTTCGGCGAGGACAGCTCGGCAACGAAGGTGACGACAGCGCCCGGATTGAGCGTGATACGGAAGACATCAGCCTCGTCGCTCGGCTGCCGATCGAGCGCAAAGCCTTCGCTCGGCGTAATGGAGATGATGCGCTGCGAGCCGAGATCCGGCCAGAAGAGCTTCGAATTCACCAGCCGGAAATGTGGAGCGACGATGACGCGCTCGAGCTGCTCTTCCGAAACGTTGGCAAGCGCAAACACCGCCCAGTCGCCCTGGTGGTTGGGCGACGTGGAGCGCACCTCGATGCGGCGGCGAATGCCGTCGGCGCCGGCTGCCGTCGAAACCTGGAAGGCTTCGCCCTGGTTCGCGTAGATTTCCGTCGTTGCGGTGAGGTCGAGCGCGGTGTCGTCGCGCGAAATCTTGACCGGCTCGGCCGCATGCGCAGCACTGGTAAAGATGACGAACAGCGCCAGCATGGCAGCCGAAAAGATCACAGCGAGCAATCGTCGGGCTGCGGCTGGGTTCGAGAACTGAGCGGTGATCATAGGCTTAGGGATTTTCTGGTGAGGTGGGAATCCGATTCCAACCGGGAGAACATCACATGATCGCGCCATTGCCCGTTGATTTTCAAATATCCGCGCAAGTAACCTTCCCTTTGGAAACCGGCCTTTTCCAAGAGCCTCATGCTACGTTCATTATCCGGAATACAGGCTGCCTCTATACGGTGCAACTCAAGACCTGAAAAGATGTAGGGTATAACCAACTGAAGTGCGGCGAACATATGGCCTTTGCCGGAATGCCGTTCGCCCATCCAATATCCGATCATGCAGCTCTGCGCCGCACCCCGCCTGATGTAGCCGATCGTCAGGCCGCCAAGAAGCGTCATGTCCTCCTTGGAAAAGATGAAAAGCGGGATGGCCTGGCCCGAATTATATTCCTGCTTGCCTCGAATGACGCGGGCCCGATAGGCGCCCTCGGTCAGCTCGTCGTGACGCCAGGTCGGCTCCCACGGCTCCAGGAACCTTCGGCTTTCGGCCCTCAGCCGGTGCCATTGGTTGAAGTCCGAATAGCGCGGCAGGCGGAGAAGATGGTCGTCGCCTTCAAGCTGAACAGTGTCGGGATGTCGTGACAGAAACCGAAAAACCGATTTTGACATCCGTTAGTCTACTCCGGGCTTTTGATGTCTGGACTGACGGGATCGTCAGCCGCTGGCTGCTCTCGATGCTTGCGATGTCTGCGCGAGCGAAGCACTGATGTCTTCCATCGGGGCGAGCTGTTCGAGCGGCCCGATAGCGGAAAGCGTCGGTACTGTATCGAAGAACAACCGTCCGGCAAGATCCGTCAATCGCTCGATCGTGATCCCTTCAAGACGTTCCATCATTTCCGGGTTGGGGATCGGGCGACCGTAGAGCATCATCTGCCGGGCGATCTGGCCGGCGCGGGCAGCGGGGCTTTCCTGGCCCATGAGAAGCTGGGCGCGGATCTGGGCGCGGGCTCGCTCGATTTCCTGCTGCTCGATCGTGTGGGAGGACTTGCGCAGTTCCTCCACGATGACGGGCAGGAGTTCCGGCAGGTTCTCGCCGCCGGTCGCCGCGTGAATGCCGAAGATGCCGGTATCGGAAAAGCCCCAGTGGAAGGCATAGACCGAGTAGCAGAGGCCGCGAAATTCACGCACTTCCTGGAACAGCCGCGAGGACATGCCGCCGCCCAAGATGTTTGCCAGGATCTGCGAACAGTAGAAGTCGCGGGCGTGATAGGCGCGCCCCTCGAAGCCGAGCAAGATCTGCGCATCCATCAGGTCGCGCGTCTCGCGCACGCTGCCGCCGATATAGCGTGCGGGCTCGATGATCGGCGCCGTTGCCGGCGCGGTCGGCAGGCTGGAAAAACGCTCCTCGACCTGGCGAACGAACTTTTCATGATCGACGGCGCCGGCCGCAACGATGAACATGCGGTCCGTCGTATAGTTGCGGCCGAGATAGCCGCGAATTTGCGCTGGCGTGAAGCTGAGGACGGTTTCCGGCGTGCCGAGAATGGCGCGGCCGAGCGTCTGATCGCGATAGGCGACTTCGGAGAACTTGTCGAAAACGACGTCGTCAGGCGTATCGTTGGCCGCGTTGATTTCCTGCAGGATGACCTGCTTTTCGCGCTGCAATTCGTCTTCGTCGAAGGCCGATTCCGTCAGGATGTCGGCCAGGATGTCGACGGCAAGCGGCACGTCTTCCTTGAGCACGCGTGCATAGTAGGAGGTCGTTTCGGTCGAGGTCGCGGCGTTGACTTCGCCGCCGACATTCTCGATTTCCTCGGCGATCTGCCGCGCAGTGCGGCGTCCCGTGCCCTTGAATGCCATGTGCTCAAGCAGATGCGCGACGCCGTGCTCTGCCTCGGTTTCATTACGCGAACCGGATTTGATCCAGACACCCAAGGCCACGCTTTCGAGATGCGGCATCATCTGGGTTACTACCGTCAGCCCGGATTTCAGCCGGGTGCACTCAACTGTCATCGCTCGTCTTTCTGCGTTTACCGTCCCTGGGCCCGCGCATGCTTGCCGATAAAGGTTTCAACGACTTTAAGCTCGGGATCGAGGATATCGAAACGCTCCTCCCTGTCCATCAGTCCAGCAAGCCACGTCGGAAGCGCCGGGTCAATACCGCTTGCCGATTTTACTGCGGCGGGGAATTTTGCAGGATGTGCGGTCGAAAGTGTGACCATCGGGCTGTTCGGCTTTTCATGTTTCGCTGCCACGAAGACGCCGGTCGCCGTATGTGGATCGATCAGATAGCCGGTATCGGCGAGCGTCTTGCGGATGGTTTCCGCTACCTGCTTCTCGGTCGCGCGGCCGGCGCGGAAGTCGCGCTTGATGAATTTCAATGCATCCTTGCCGATCTCGAAGCCGTTCGATTGCTTCAGGCTCTCCATGGCGGCACGCACCTTCGAGGCATCGCGGTCATGGGCCTCGAACAGCAGCCGCTCGAAGTTCGAGGAGATCTGGATGTCCATTGAGGGCGAGGTCGTCGCCTTGACTTCGCGCATCTCGTAACGCCCGGTCTTCAAGGTGCGGGCGAGAATGTCGTTGTCGTTGGTCGCAATGATCAGCTTGTCGATCGGCAGGCCCATGCGCTTGGCCACATAGCCCGCGAAGATGTCGCCGAAATTGCCGGTCGGGACCGTAAACGAGATCTTCCGGTCCGGCCCGCCGAGCGCGACAGCCGTGACGAAATAATAGACCACCTGCGCCATGATGCGCGCCCAGTTGATCGAATTCACGCCGGAAAGCCTCACGCCGTCACGGAACTTCGCGTCGTTGAACATCGCTTTGACGAGATTCTGGCAGTCGTCGAAATTGCCGTTCAGCGCCAGCGCATGGACATTCGATGCCGTCGAGGTCGTCATCTGACGCTGCTGCACCGGCGAGACCTTGCCGTGCGGGAAGAGGATGAAGATATCGGTCCGCTCGCGTCCGGCGAAGGCGTCGATGGCAGCGCCGCCGGTATCGCCCGAAGTTGCGCCGACGATCGTTGCCCGCTCGTTGCGTTCGGCAAGCGCATAGTCCATCAGCCGCGCCAGCAATTGCATCGCGACGTCCTTGAAGGCCAGCGTCGTGCCGTGGAACAGTTCCATGACGAAGCTGTTCGGCCCGGTCTGCACCAAAGGCGTGATGGCCGGATGGCGGAAAGTCGCGTAAGCCTCGTCGATCATGCCGCGAAACGTCTTGGCCGGGATCTCGCCATTGGTGAACGGCGACAGGACCGCAAAGGCGATCTCCTGATAGGTCTTGCCCCTGAAACCTCTGATCTCTTTCTTGGAGAGATGCGGCCATTCCCGCGGTACATAAAGCCCGCCATCGCGCGCAAGCCCGGCCAGAAGGGCGTCGCAGAAGCCAAGGGCAGGGGCCTCTCCCCGTGTTGAGATGTAGTCCACGGTCTTTACCTCGATTTTCGGATTGGAATTTCGGCGCGCTATGCGGCTGAATTTTAAAGCGGAGAAGGGCGTAGCGACACGTCTCTTTGCGTCAAATAGACCGGCCCGGTTTTCGCAGCCGCGCAATTCGGCGAGACATGACCGTCAAGGGCGGCGGTTTGTGCCAATATGTCGGCGTCGAAAAGTGAACCAAAACGGTGCTTACCCAATCGATTTTTCGCTAGGCCGCTGGTATAGACCATCGCCAAGTGTCATGAAAGGCCCGGTGGCAAAGCCGAGGGCGGATAATATGAATTACAGGCAGAGGGTGAAATAATCGTGTTTGGCAGGGTATCTCGCGTTCTCTTCTCGGCATCACTTCTGGCAATTTTGGCCGGTTGCAACTCTCTCGGTTTTGGCGGCGACAAGCAGCCCGCAACGGATGTGACGGTGGCACCTCAGGCCAGCAGCGCGACCGCGGCTGCCGCACCGGCGGGCAGCCTTCCCCCTGTCATAGCAGGCAAGTGCCCCCAGATCGTGATCCGCGACGAGGCATCCGTCTATCACTCCTATGCCAAGGGCGCGAAGGATGATCCGAACCAGCTGATGTACCAGGCCTCGCTTGCCCAGGGAACGCGCTCCTGCTCGACTGACGGCGCGAACCTGAAAATTTCGGTTGCTGTCCAGGGCCGGCTCGTTGCCGGGCCGATGGGTAGCGCCGGCACGGTGACGCTGCCAATTCATGTGTCCGTCCTCGATGGCACGACGTCGCTCTATGACGAGCCGGTCAACTTCCAGGCCCAGATTCCTCCCGGGCAGTCGACGGCACAATTCCTGTTCACCGATGACAGGATTTCCGTGACCGGCGGCTCGGGCGGTTTCGTCACCGTCTATGTCGGCTTCGCGGACGAGACGCCGAAGGCGACAAAGCCGACGAAGGGTCACACGAAAAAGAAGTAAGGCAGTCCTCGCGACTGCTGTCATCTGTAAAGGCTCATCGAAATTTAACCGGCGGAGATAGATCCGCCGGGCCGAGATGGCCGAGAATGACGAGGAATTGAGGGGGCGGGGCTCCGGCCTGATTCGATATCCTACCGGTGTCCTCAACCCAAAGATCTGGAAATTAGAAAACCCCGTCCCATTCCGCGAGCGCCGCTACGACGCCGGGAAGGTCAGCCATGCGCGCAATCACTGTTTCGGCGCCGGCATCCGTCAGCCGGTCTGCGTGCGATGGATAGGTGTGCGATGCGCCGGTAAAGCCGATCACCCGCATGCCGGCTGCGCGTGCAGCATGGACGCCGTGTACGGAATCCTCGACCACGATGACTTGCGAGGGCGGCATGTCGAACTGCTCGGCGCCATAAAGGAAGATATCCGGCTTCGGCTTGGCGCGATCCGGACCAAGATCCTTGGCGGAATAGATATGCGGCGCAAAGAGCTGCTTGAGGCCGACCTTGCCAAGCATCATGTCGAGGCGCTCGGAACTGGAATTCGAACAGATGCAGCGCGGCATGTCGAGGCGCGACAAGGCGAGGGGTATGCCCGGAATGGCCTTGACCTCGTTTGCGAGCCTGACGTCGAGGATCTTCTCGGACTTGTCGAGAAGCGTCGCAGACAGCGGAATGCTTGCCTCGCGCTCGATCTGCAGGAGGATGTTGCGCCAGGTCATGCCAGCGAAACGCTCGCCCATTTCCTCGGCGCCGATCGGATAGCCCGCCTCGGTCAGAAGCTTGGATTCCACGTCCGCTGCAATGATTTCCGAATCGACCAGAACGCCGTCACAGTCGAATATGATGAGGTCGAAGCCGGTGCTCATGTCACGCCATACCTTTTGGGAAGATCGTGCGGCTTTACACGAAGGCTGTTCAAAGCTCAACCGCCGACAAGGCATAGCAGAACTGCGCTGATTGAAATGGTTTTGTACGCTCGACAAGTTCCGTGACGCTATTTAGAGCCTTTCCGGGTTTTATTGAAGCATTCTGCCGGAGCAGGTTTGTGACAGGGCAGAGGCGATTGGCGAAGGGCATACCCCCTGGTACGTCCGAGCCGATCGCCTCTGATCCTGGCTCAAAGATGCCCGGCCCTTCGGGTTGGCTGAAACGGGCCGCCTGATCGCCCGGCCAGCTTGGCCGTATGCTTTGGCCACGACGCCCGCCGGCCGGGCGACCATCCGACTCCGTTTGAGCCAACAGAATGCTTCAATAAAACCCGGAAAGGCTCTAAGGAACGCATATGGGCAAGGATGCCGAAGACACGATTGCGGGCCGTATCAGCCGGGTGCTTGCCGAGCGCATCATCCGGGGCGAGCTCGCGCCCGATACCCGCCTCAGGCAGGACCATATCGCCGAGGAATTTTCGACCAGCCATGTGCCGGTTCGCGAGGCTTTCCGCCGGCTGGAGGCTCAGGGGCTGGCGATCAGCTTGCCGCGTCGCGGGGTGCGGGTCGCCTCCTTCGATCTCAAGGAGGTGAGGGAGGTGGCAGAGATGCGCGCCGCCCTCGAAGTGCTGGCCTTGCGCCATGCCGCCCAGCATATAACGCCAGCCATTCTGGAAGAGGCGGAGGAAGCGACGCGCGAAGGCGATGCTGCTGCCGATGTCCATGCCTGGGAGGCGGCCAATCGTCGCTTCCATCGACTGATCCTCGCGCCCTGCGGGATGAAGCGCCTGCTCGCCTCGATCGACGACCTGCATGCGGCGAGCGCGAGGTTTCTGTTCTCGGCCTGGCAATCCGGCTGGGAAAAGCGGACCGATCAAGACCACCGCGCCATCATCTCGGCCCTTCGGCAGGGCCGGACGGAAGAGGCCGCTGCAATTCTTCAGAAGCATGTGCAATGGATCGGCCGCTCTCCCGTGCGCACGCCGATGGGCACGACGCGCGACGCTTTTGCGATCGTCGGTTAATCATCCGAAATCCTTATGGGCCGACTCAGGCTTCCAGCGGAAATAGCAGAAGAAACTGCCGCTCGCCCTCGGAGGTGAAGAGGATGGAGCGACTGTTCTGCGACCGCCTTGCCCAGCCTCTCTCGAAGAAATTCGAAAGCAGCGCCTTGCCGAGGCTGCCGGCCAGATGCGCCCTCCGCTCGCTCCAGTCGAGACACGAGCGGCAAAGCGGCCGGCGGCTTGATTTCAGCCCGGTCACGTCGATGCCGATCGATTTGAGATGCGCTTCGCCATCCCCGGTCAGTTCGAGTTTTTCGCCAGATGTCGAGATGGCGCCGGCAGAAATCAGGCTGTCGAGCATGCGCACTCCATAATCGCCGGCGAGGTGATCGTAGCAGATACGCGCCTTTCGAAGCGCCGGCTCCTTCGGTCCGGGCTGATGGCGCAGGTGTCCGCGGCTGGCGGCAAAACCCATGATTCCCTCCAGCAACTTGCCGACAGCCTCGTCCGCCAGCGCGAAATAGCGATGGCGTCCCTGTTTGCGCTGGCTGATGAGACCGCCGGCCTCCAGCTTGGAAAGATGCCCGCTCGCCGTCTGCAGGGTGATCCCGCCGGCTTCCGCAAGCTCGGTCGCCGTCAATGCCTTGCCGGCCATCAGTGCGGACAGCATATTCGCCCGTGCAGGGTCGCCGATCAGCGCCCCGATCTGGGCTATGTTGGGTCCTTCCTTCATACTTCGATCGTAACCGAAGCATGCTCGCCGCGCAACATGCGAAAACCGGCTCCGACCTCAAAGGAGAAAACCATGATTGCCGTCATCTTCGAAGTCGTTCCCTGTCTCGGCGAACGCCACCACTATCTCGACCTCGCCGGCGAGCTTCGCCCTCAGCTCGAAACCATCGACGGATTCATCTCGATCGAGCGTTTCGAAAGCCTCACGCTTCGCGGCAAGATCCTGTCGCTGTCTTTCTGGCGCGACGAGGAAGCAATCCGCAAATGGCGCAATCTCGAGGAGCACCGCGCGGCGCAGAAAGCCGGTCGCAACGGCATTTTCGCCGATTATCGCCTGCGTATAGGCCACGTGGTTCGCGACTACGGAATGAACGAAAGGCTGGAAGCGCCGGCGGACAGCAAGGAAATTCACAACTAGCGAATTAGGAAGTTCGGAAGAAAAATTTCCCAAATCGTTCCATGCTTTAGCCTTTGGTAACCAACTTGGGTAACCATAACGCTCCAGTAAAGCGTAATGCGTAAAGTGTAAGAGCGAGTATCATATGGCGTCAGTTTTCCCGCTTGCCGAGCTCAAGAAGTCAGTCAATCCGGCTTCTTGGGTCGACACGATCATCAAGGGCGATTGCGTTGCGGCCCTTGAAGCCTTGCCAACTCATTCCGTCGACGTCATCTTTGCCGACCCACCGTATAATCTTCAGCTCGGCGGCACGCTGCACCGGCCGGACCAGTCGCTTGTCGATGCCGTCGATGACGAGTGGGACCAGTTCGCTTCCTTCGAGGTCTATGATGCCTTCACGCGTGCGTGGCTGCTTGCCTGCCGCCGCGTTTTGAAGCCGACGGGCACGATCTGGGTGATCGGTTCCTATCACAATATCTTCCGCGTCGGCGCCACGCTGCAGGACCTGAATTTCTGGATCCTCAACGACATCGTCTGGCGCAAGACCAATCCGATGCCGAATTTCAAGGGTCGTCGCTTCCAGAACGCCCATGAAACGATGATCTGGGCAAGCCCGAACGCCAAGGCCAAGGGTTACACCTTCAACTACGATGCGTTGAAGGCCGCCAATGACGATGTGCAGATGCGCTCCGATTGGCTGTTCCCGATCTGCAGCGGCAGTGAGCGCCTGAAGGGCGAAGATGGCAAGAAAGCGCACCCGACACAGAAGCCGGAAGCGTTGCTCGCGCGCGTCATCATGGCATCGACCAAGCCCGGCGACATCGTTCTTGATCCCTTCTTCGGATCGGGCACGACGGGGGCCGTCGCCAAGCGCCTCGGCCGCCATTTCGTCGGCATCGAGCGCGAACAGGACTATATCGATGCGGCCTCGGCCCGCATCGCCGCCGTCGAGCCGCTCGGCAAGGCCGAATTGACGGTCATGACCGGCAAGAAGCAGGAGGCGCGCGTCGCCTTCAACGTGCTGGTCGAAAACGGCATGATCAAGCCCGGCCAGGTGCTGACGGATGCGAAGAAGCGCTACAGCGTCATCGTTCGCGCCGACGGCACGGTCGCCTCCGGCGGCGAAGCCGGCTCCATTCATCGCCTTGGCGCAAAAGTCCAGGGCCTTGATGCCTGCAATGGATGGACGTTCTGGCATTTCGACGACGGGAAAACCCTGCGCCCGATCGACGAACTGCGGTCCATCATCCGCAATGATCTGGGAAAGATGGAATAGGCAGTTCCAGGAAAGTGTGAAGCGGCTTTCCGTCCGGAACTGCGTAAAAGATAAGAGCATTTCCGGTGGCCCCGTTTTAAGCCGGAAATGCTCTTATCTCTCGATCCCGATCAATCGCCCATTCTCTTCCGGTTTTGTACCTCCAGTCCCGGAAAGAGAAATGATGACGCCCAGGATGACGAATCCTGGGCGTTTTGCATGCTGCGAGATGGTCTGTCGTTTGGTGCCGTCTACCTTTTCAGCCTGTAGCGCTCCTCGTCTTCGTCCCTTTGCCGGCCGCCGAGTGCGGCTGCGACGCTGGCAATGAAGGCGCCGACAAAGAGCGCAAGAGCGCCGACAAGTGCAGTTGCCGCAGCAGCCTTGCGAGCGGTATCAGCAGCCTTTTGAGCGGCCGCCTTGGCATCGTCGACGCGCTTGAGGACGGCGTCGACGCGCGCTTTTGCATCGGCATCGGACAGTCCGGCGCGAGAGGCGACCACTTGCTGCAGATAGGTGCGGTCATCGGCCGAGATTTCGCCCTGAGCCGCACCGTTGACCAGGATCCGCGTCACCTCAGCGCTGACGGCTTCGTTGCTCTCGTTTGCCGGGGCGGCGGCTTTCGCGTTTGCTGGACGCAAGAGGGCATCGGTAAAATAGGCCGTCGAGAAATTACTGCTTCCACTGCCGCTGTTATTGGATGCAGCCGCAGAAGCAGCAATCGTACCGGCGGAACCCGCAGCGCCGATGGCCGATGCGGTCGCCTGGGTTCCGGCGCCGATCAGCGACGAGATTGCGGAGCCGAGGAAGCCCACGACCAGCAAGGTCGCCAGCGCCCAGGACAGAAATCCGTGAGCCGTGTCGCGGAAGAACACCTCATATGTATGGACGCTCGTCCACTTGGTCCGCAGCCGCCCCGTCAGGTAGCCACCGACGCCGGCCGAGAACCACTGCACGACGATCAGCCAGGCCGCGGCCGATGCGGTAACCGTTATCGCCGAACTGCTTTCATGCGCAAAGGGAGAGATCATGGTCAGCCCGATGCCGGAGCCGACCAGCATCAAAAGCAGCGAGATCACAGCCGCAACCAGCGCGCCGGCGATGATGGGACCCCAGCTGACGGCGGAAGACGAAGACTCCATGGTCGGATCATTTAGGGAAGAGACAGGCACCGACATGTCCGCCTCCTCAATGCGTGAACAGCATGATGATGATAATCAGCGGAATCGGAACACCGAGAAGCCAGAGCAATATGCCGCGACCCATTTTTACCTCCCGTCAGCAAGGCTGACCTTGAATTGTTTCTGAGCCTGTCCGCCATGGATGCGGGCAGCTGTCCACTAACTTGCCAGGGAGGAGATGGTTCCTAAGCCAATGAACGATCTGGCTTTTACCGGAAGGGCCGATTTTCATGCCCGAAAACGGGTGAAGGAGACGTGCCCGAAGTGATGCCTGTACGATTTCGCTCGATCGATTAGAATATACAATCGCAGCGGGTGCTGACGGGGGAGGTCATCATGTATCTCGGAATGATTGTTCTATTGATGGTCATTCTTCCCATCGGGTCGATTGCCGCGGAAATGGTTATCCATGGCGGCAGTCTAATCGTGCTTGCCGGCAAATGGTTGGTCTTTTGGGCTGTCGGAATCCGGCTGATTCTCGCGGGCTGCCGCCAGACGATCAATCCTGCATTCACCGCGCAGAAGATTTTTGAGATCAAGGATCCGGCCGCCCTCGTCATCGTGCAGGAACTCGGCTTCGCGAACCTGTCCATCGGCCTGCTCGGCATCCTGTCGATTTTTGAACGCGGCTGGGTTGTCCCAGCTGCTGTTGTCGGCGGCCTGTTTTATGGTTTGGCAGGTTTCAAGCATCTGCTGAAAGGCGACAGAAACAAGATCGAGAACATCGCGATGATCTCCGATCTGTTCATCTTCCTCGTACTGGCTGCCTATCTGGCCGCAATGCAATGGGCATGAGGCGGGTAGGATATCCACGCCGCCTCATCGTCGTCAGAATGCCTGATAATCCGTGACATCGACGCTCACGACTTCGCCGTCTTCGTTGAAAGTGATCGTCTCCTCCCCTTCGCGGACGAGCGACTTGCCGGTCTTTGCGTGCGTGGCGCGCACCGACCAGACTGCACGTCCGGACAGGGGCGTCAGCGTTTCGACGCGATGGTTAATCGCGGTCTGATCCGGATAATCGCTGAAATACTGCCTGATACCGGCGAGGATCGCATCCCGGCCGACCAGGCTGCCGACGCCGGCAGAGATCCACACGGCGTTCTCGGCGAAAAAGGGCCGCATCTTCTCGATATCCATGCCGTTGATGGCTTCGTGGAAGATGACGATGCGTTCTGCGGGATCGAAGGTCATCGGCTCACACCTTGATGCCGTAGGAAGCGAGATCGCTGCGCAGCTTGTCGGCGCCGGTGAAGTGAACCGCATGCCATCCGGCAGCCTTGGCGCCTTCGACGTTGGGCAGCGAATCGTCGATGAAGATTGTTGCCGAAGGCTCCAGATCGAAGCTTTTCGCGTGCGCCTCATAGATCGCGACGTCAGGCTTGATCAGGCCGACATCACCCGAAACCGTCACGCCGCGTGGCTTGGTCAGGAACGGAAAACGCTCCTGCGCCTCGCGAAACGTATCTGATGCGAAGTTGGTGAGCATCGTCACATCGCGACCCTCTGATATCAGGCCTTCCATGATTGCAACAATGTCTTCGTAGTGGTGCGGCACCATCTCGTGCCAATGCTTGCGGAAGGAGCGAATCTGCTCCTCGCGTTCGGGATGCTCGGCGATCAGCAATGCTTCCGCCTCGGCCCAGGTGCGTCCGCGATCCTGCTCGACGTTCCAGTCATGGGTGCAGACATTCGCGAAGAACCAGGCGCGTTCGTCTTCGTCGGGGATGACGCGGCTGAAGGGAAGGTTGGGATCGTAATGAATGAGAACCTTGCCGATATCGAAAACGATATGCTTGATCTGCGTCGTCATGAATTGCCCCTAGATGTTCAGTCCCGGCTCTTGAATGCGCGTGGAATAGCCTGTGCGATCGCTTTTTTCATGACTGTTGGCAAGGCTTGGCTGTCAAGATTTGTAACCGGTTCCCACCATCCGTCATCGGCTGCAGGCTTTGCAGCAAGCACGCTGCGATAGATCGTCAGCCGAAGTTCGAAATGGGTAAAGACATGGGTGACCGTGCCGCAAGCCTGCCAATCGGCGGCAAAGGGCGCCGCGTCCGTGCCGGTGGCGCCGTCGATCCGCGCCGTCCAACCCGTGGTCGGCACTTCCGTCATGCCGCCGAGAAGGCCGCTTTCCCCACGACGACGCAGCAGGATTTCACCTTCCGAAGTAACCGCGATAAAGGCCGCACCTTGGCGGACCGGCTTGTCCTTCTTGGCGGCCTTGACCGGGAAATGTTCGGGATCATGCAGCCGCAGCGCCTCGCAAGCATCACGGAAGGGACAGAGCGAACAGGCGGGTCGCTTGGGCGTGCAGATCGTTGCCCCGAGATCCATCATCGCCTGCGCAAAGTCGCCGGGACGTGTCGCCGGCGTTAGCAGCGCCACCTTCTGCCGCATCAGCGGCTTGGCGGCAGGTAGCGGCGTCGCGATGGCATAGAGCCGCGAAATCACGCGCTCGACATTGCCATCCATGACCGCAGCCTGCTGGTCGAAGGCAATCGCTGCGACGGCCGCTGCGGTATAGTCGCCGATACCGGGAAGTGCCTTCAGACCTTCTTCCGTATCCGGGAATATGCCCGCATGATCATTCGCGACCGCTTCGGCACACTTCTTCAGGTTCCGCGCCCGGGCGTAATATCCAAGCCCCGCCCAGGCCGCCATGACGTCGTCGGTCGGCGCCGCGGCAAGATCCGTAACGGTTGGCCAGCGTTCGAGAAATTTGGCGAAATAGGATTTGACCGCAGGCACCGTCGTCTGCTGCAGCATCACTTCAGACAGCCAGACTTGATAGGGCTCTGCCTTCACGCCTCGCGCTGCCATCGGCGGCGAGACGCGCCAGGGCAGGTCGCGGTGATGCCGGTCGTACCAGATAAGCAGGGCGGCGGCTGTGGGGATTTCGGAACTGGTCTTGCTCATCATTTGCGGCATCGGGGAGAAGTGCCGTATACTTGGCTAAGCTGCGTCGGGCGATCAAGGTCTCGGGACGCGAAACAGGGCTTAAGCGCGCGATGTCCATGGGTTATCCCCGAATATGAGTTACCCCCGCAAAGGTGAGAAGCAGATCTCGGAAGTGGCGAATGCCCTGATCGACCCGGTGCTTGCCCGCCGCGCCGGCATCAACACGGCGCTGCTCGGTTCCTGGGATGAGATCGTAGGCGAGGATTTCGCCGATTGCACCCGGCCGGAAAAGATCGCCTGGGCCCGCCGCGGCGACTTCGGCGAGGAAAACCGCTATCAGCCCGGCGTGCTGACGATCGCCTGCGAGGGTGCCCGCGCCCTGTTCCTCACCCATGCGCAAGGGGAACTCATCCAGCGCATCAACAGCTTCTTCGGCTTCGCCGCCGTCAACCAGATCCGAATCGTCCAGAAGCCGGTCTCGCTGGCTGCCAAGCGCTCGCGCAAGCCGCTCCCACTGAAGGGCGAAGCCGCCCGGAAGCTCGAAGCGATGATGGACGGCATCGAGGGCGACAAGCTGCGGCAGGCGATCGAGCGGCTGGGCACGGCGGTGCTCGGCAAGCGGGGGCGGTAAAGCGGGCTTGCATCCGATATGACATTGTCATACTTTCCCGTGTAATTCTTTGCAGGAGTCGTTAATGAGAAGCAGCAAACCGATTTCGGTGACCCTCGGCGCTCAACAGCAGGCAGTAGATGAACGCGTCGAATCCGGCGCCTATGCCTCTGCGAGTGAGGTGATCCGCGCTGCGCTCAGAGCGCTCGATCGCGAGGAACGCGCTTTGGATATCTTCATGCGTACCAGAATTCAGGAGGCTTTGGACGACGATACGCCGCCGAGCAGCCTTGATGAGGTCTTCAATCGTATCGAAGCCTTGCACAGTGAGCGAATAAAAGGCGATCGCTCTTGAAATATAGGGTCGTCTTCGCGCGGCTGGCGGAAAACGATCTCGTGCGCATCTACGAGTTTATTGCAGTAGACAGTCCTGTTCGGGCCATATCCTTCGTTCGGCGTCTACGCGCCCATTGCGAACGCCTGGAGACCATGGCGCTCCGTGGCCCGATACGCGAAACGCTGGGAAAAGATATCAGAATATCTGTATTTGAGAGACGCGTAACCGTCGCCTATCGAATCGAACAAGATGCGGTAAAGATTCTACGGCTCTTCTATGCTGGCCAAGATGCGTCGTTTGGCGGCCTCGGCAACAGCTAAGAATGGTCGTCAGCGCCCATTCTGACAATAATTTAATCCCAATGTCTTTGACAGGTCACAATTCTTTGAAGAAAGTTGGCCAACCGTGGCTTGTGAGCGGCAGGATGCCGTTATATCGCATGACACTATTCAACGACCTCTTTCGACAGGTGAACAAATGCCGATGTCTGACTTGCTCTTGACCAAACGCCACCTGCTGGGCGGCGCTGCCCTGGCAGCTTTCGCTGGAGGCCTTGCAGCCTTCGGGGGAACGGCGTCCGCTGCAAATGCAACGAGCGTCAACGGCACGGACACGACCACCACCGGCGCCACCAACAACCCGGAAGACACCCCGCCTGATTCCGACGGCACCGTAGACATGGCCGACGTGCTCAAGCCCGGCCCGCTGCCGGAAATGGCGCTCGGCAAGGAAGACGCGCCGGTCAAGATCGTCGAATACATGTCGATGACCTGCCCGCACTGCGCGCATTTCGCCGTCACCACCTTCCCGGAACTCAAGAGCAAATATATCGACACCGGCAAGGTGCGTTATATCATCCGCGAATTCCCCTTCGATCCGCGCGCTGCGGCCGCCTTCATGCTGGCCCGCACCAACCCGCAGGCTCCCGACCAGCTTTCGTCGCCCGAGCAGTATTACGCAATGGTCGACATGCTGTTTAAGCAGCAGGTTGCCTGGGCCGCTGCCGATGACGGCCGCGCAGCGCTCCTGCAGATGTCGAAGCTCGCCGGGTTTACTGAGGATAGTTTCACGAAGACCTTGACGAACCAGAAGCTTCTGGATGAAGTCAACGCCGTACGCGAGCGCGGCGCCAAGAGCTATGGCGTCAACGCCACGCCGACCTTCCTGATCAACGGGAAGCGTTACGCAGGGGATATGTCGATTGTCGCAATGTCGAAGCTTATCGACGAAGCGTCCAAGTAATCCGAGCCTTCTGACGAAGACGGGCGACGGCGGGAGCCGTGCGCCCGTTTTTCATGCGCGGATGATTGCTCTTCATCCGGCCGGAAAGGGCTTGCATGAAGTTCAATAAGCTCCGTGTCGTTGGCTTCAAATCCTTCGTCGAGCCGTCGGAATTCGTTATCGAGCGTGGATTGACCGGCGTCGTCGGCCCGAACGGTTGCGGCAAGTCCAATCTCGTCGAGGCCCTGCGCTGGGTGATGGGCGAGAATTCCTACAAGAACATGCGCGCCTCGGGCATGGATGACGTCATCTTCTCCGGCTCCGGCCAGCGGCCGGCCCGCAACACGGCGGAAGTGGCGCTCTATCTCGACAATGCCGATCGCACGGCGCCTGCTGCCTTCAATGACAGCGATGAGATCCAGGTCACGCGTCGCATCGAGCGCGAACAGGGCTCGGTCTACCGCATCAACGGCAAGGAAGCCCGCGCCAAGGACGTGCAACTGCTCTTCGCCGATGCCTCGACCGGCGCCCGCTCCCCCTCGATGGTGGGACAGGGGCGCATTGGGGAACTGATCCAGGCGAAACCACAGGCCCGCCGGCAATTGCTGGAAGAAGCGGCAGGCATTTCGGGCCTGCATTCCCGCCGCCATGAGGCCGAGCTGCGCCTGCGCGCCGCCGAGGGCAATCTCGAACGCCTCGACGATGTCACATCACAGCTGGAAAGCCAGATAGAAAGCCTGAAGCGCCAGGCCCGTCAGGCCAATCGCTTCAAGATGCTTTCGGCTGATATCCGGGCCCGCGAGGCGATGCTCCTGCATATCCGCTGGGTGCAGGCCAAGGAAGCCGAGGCCGAGGCGGATAGCGCCCTCAATCAGGCGACCGTTGTCGTCGCCGAAAAGGCGCAGATCCAGATGGAGGCCGCTAAGGGCCAGGCGATCGCCAGCTTGAAGCTCCCGGAATTGCGCGAGGGCGAGGCGAAGGCGGCAGCTGCATTGCAGCGCCTGCAGATCGCCCGGTCGCAGCTTGAGGAAGATGCCAACCGTATCCTGCGCCGTCGTGACGAACTGACCCGTCGCCTGGCACAGCTTGGCGAAGACATCCGTCGCGAGGAACGCCTTGTCGAGGACAATGCGGCAATCCTTGCCAAGCTCGATGCCGAAGAGGCTGAGATCACCGATATTCTGGCAGATTCTGGCAGGCTCGCCGAGGAAACCCGCGAGGCCTTCGAAGGTGCTGCAGAAAAACTTGCCGATAGCGAGCGGCTTTTCACAGCACTGACGGCAGAGCGCGCCGAGGCTGCCGCAGGCCGCAACCAGCTGGAACGCGCCATCCGTGACCTTGCCGACCGCAAGATGCGGCTCGAGCGTCAGGTCGATGAGGCAAACAGCGAACTTGCATCCGTCGACGACAGAATGAAGGTCCTGCCGGATCCTGACGAGAAGCAGGCGATGGTGGAGGCGGCCGAGACCGCTGTTGCCGATGCCGAAGCGGCCGCGCAGACGGTTGAGGCAGCACTTGCCGCCGCCCGCGAAACCGAAGCCTTGTCCCGCGCTCCGGTCGAGCAGGCTCGGTCCGGCCTGAATGCGCTGGAGACGGAAGCCCGCACGATTTCGAAGATGCTTGCCGCCGGCGCTGCTGCCGGTGAGTTCTCGCCGGTTGCGGAAGAATTGCGCGTCGATCGCGGTTTCGAGACGGCGCTGGGTGCGGCCCTCGGCGACGATCTGGAATCCCCGCTTGATGCTGCGTCGCCGGTCCACTGGTCCGACAATGGCGGCGGCGGTGGTGATCCGGCTCTGCCCGAGGGCGTCGAACCCTTGATTTCGCATGTCCGCGCCCCGGCCGCGCTGACGCGCCGGCTGCGCCAGATTGGCCTTGTCGCTACGCCGGATGCTGCGTTGAAGCTCATGACCGCGCTCAAGCCAGGACAGCGCCTGGTGACCAAGGACGGCGCCGTGTTTCGCTGGGACGGCCACGTGACGGGCGCCGATGCGCCGAGCGCGGCAGCCCTCAGACTTGCCCAGAAGAACCGCCTCGCGGAACTGGAAGCAGAGGTCGAGCTTGCTCGTGACGCCCTGCTCGAAGCTGAGGAGCGCCTTGCCGCTGCCGGAGAAGCAATTCGGGCGGAGGAACGCCGTCTCGCGGACGCTCGCGAGACGAGCAGGCTTTCTGCCCGCCACCTGGCTGAGGCAAGGGACGCGCTGGCTGCGGCCGAGCGTGCCTCGGGCGATCTCAGGCGCCGGCGCGATGTCGTCGCCGAAGCCATCAGCCAGTTGCAGGCACAACTGGAAGAAGTGGCCCTTCAGGACGAGAATGCCCGCATCGAGCTTGAGGACGCGCCTGATCTCAGCGCCATCGACCTGCGCCTGCGCGAGCAGCAGATGGAGGTTGCGACCGATCGCGGCGCCTTGGCCGAGGTGAGGGCTCGTCACGAGGGCCTGAACCGGGAAAACGAAGCCCGCCAGCGCCGCATCATGGCGATCCATCAGGAGCGCGACACATGGCGCCAACGGGCCGCCAGCGCCGAAAACCATATCCAGACGCTGCGAGACCGCGAGGAAGAGGCGCGCGAAGAAGCGATGGAGCTGGAACTCGCCCCCGATGAGTTCGACGACAAGCGCCGCTCCCTGTTGACCGAATTGCAAAAGGCGGAGGAAGCCCGTCGCTTTGCTGCCGATCGCCTGGCGGAAGCGGAAATCGTCCAGCGCGAAGCCGATCGCCACGCAACGGTGGCGCTATCTGAGCTTGCCGAAAGCCGCGAGAAGCGCGGCCGTGCCGAAGAACGTCTGGTTTCAGCGCGCGAAAAGCGGCAGGAAGGCGAGATGCGTATCCGCGAGGCGCTCAATGTCGCGCCGCACGAGGCTTTGCGTCTCGCCGGTGTTTCGGCCACGCAAGCCATGCCTGATCTGAGGGAAGTCGAGCGCGAGCTGGAACGGCTGAAGATGGAACGCGAGCGCCTGGGTGCCGTCAACCTGCGCGCCGAAGAAGAGAGCAAGGAACTGACCGATCGGCTGAACGCCCTGATCAAGGAGCGGGACGACGTGATCGATGCCATTCGCAAGCTCCGCGGCGCGATCCAGAGCCTGAATCGCGAGGGCCGCGAGCGCCTCGTCGCCGCTTTCGATGTCGTCAATGCGCAGTTCCAGCGGCTGTTCACCCATCTGTTCGGTGGTGGCACGGCTGAACTGCAATTGATCGAGTCCGACGATCCGCTGGAAGCCGGTCTCGAAATCCTCGCGCGTCCGCCGGGCAAGAAGCCGCAGACCATGACGCTGCTATCAGGCGGCGAGCAGGCACTGACGGCCATGGCGCTGATCTTTGCCGTCTTCCTGACCAATCCGGCACCGATCTGCGTGCTGGACGAAGTGGATGCGCCGCTCGACGATCATAATGTCGAGCGCTATTGCAATTTGATGGACGAAATGGCCGCCTCCACGGAAACACGTTTCGTCGTCATCACCCACAATCCGATCACCATGGCCCGCATGGATCGGCTCTTCGGCGTGACCATGGCGGAGCAGGGCGTTTCCCAGCTCGTATCGGTCGATCTTCAGACCGCGGAACAGTTGCGCGAGACGGCGTAAGTCATTCTACTTTAAGTAAATTTTGCCATTAAAATCACATTTGCCTGCCGCTTTTTGCGCCGCATGCTCCAATTGGGGGATGCCAGCGTGGAACTTTGTGCACTAGGCTGACTTTATACGGGAAGAGTTCCGAGGGAGATCGGAACCGGTATCTTCGGTGAGAGATCTGAGCGGCCTTTGGGCGCAACGATTGGGAGCCGAGGGGCAAAATGTCCGCGCGTGGGATCCTCCAACCCCCCGTCCGGTTTTTCCTGGCCGGACGGAATGGCTTTGCGGGATCGCCGAGCGGTCCCGCAAAGTTTTTTTGAGGCCGATGATTTCAGCAAAGTCTGACAATCAGTAGATCGGCTTATCTCCAGTGGCATTTCATGAATACCGCGGCGGCGTCCAAGGCATGGCGCGCGCCTTGAAGCTCCATGACCGATCTTTGGAAAACGTGGTGCAGCCCCTCGTAAATATCCAGCTGCACCTTGCCGCCCTGCGCAGCCGCGGCGGCTGCATAGCGTCGGGCGTCGTCCAGCAGCAGCTCGTCGGTTCCGACCTGGATGGCCAGCGGCGGCAGAGCCTTCGGAATGTCATACAGCGGCGACGCGCGACCATCCTTCGGCGCGGCGCCTGCCAGATAGGTTTCCGCAGCCTTGGTCAGGATCTGTGGCGGCAGGAAGATCGGGTCGTAGGTCGCGGGATCGTTGAAGGAGGCGCCTGTCAACGCGAGATCGATCCACGGGGAGAAGACGACGACCGAGGCGACCTCGGATCGGATGTCCTCCGTGGCCATTGCGCCGAACGCCAGCGCTCCGCCCGCCGAGTCGCCCGTGAGCGCGATCTGCCCGAAACCGCGCTCACCCAGCCAGCGCCGCGCCGCGACCGCTGCGTCGAAGGCTGCCGGAAACGGATGCTCCGGTGCGAGCGGATAATCGAGCACGAAGCTCGCGACGCCAGTTCTTATGGCCAGTTGGCTTGCAAGCCCGCGATAAGCTCTCGCTGACCCCAACACGTAGGCGCCGCCGTGGATGAAGAGGATGGCGCGGTCGCTGGGCGCCTGCTGGGGACGGACCCACCATCCCTTCAACTGCGGCTCGTCGACCTCTTCAAGGGTTACGCCTTCGGCGATTGGCGTCGTCTCCGTCATCGCGTCATAGGCGTCCCGCATCGTGCCCGTCATATTCGTGAAGTGAACCCCCATCGCCGCAAGAACGGCGATTTCAGCTTGCCGATCCGCAGCGGATATCGGGTGGCGGGTTTCGCTCATGTTCAATTTGTATGTCTGCGTCATGTCTCTTCTCCTTCTGAGGCAAGGTGTCCGTTCCTCTGGAAAGAGTTTTGATCCATTCCGAATTCGGCTTGCAGACAGGGAATTGGACTACCATCTATTCCATTATGGACTTCATGAGGCTGATATGGACCGGCTCGACGCCATCAGACTTTTCATCCGCGTCATCGAGCGCGGCAGTTTCTCGGCTGCCGCCAGGGAGGCCGGGACGGGGCAGTCTGTCGTCAGCAAGCAGATCGTCGCGCTGGAGGCGCAACTCGGCGCACAACTGCTGCTGCGGACATCCCGCAGCCTGCGTATGACCGAGACGGGTCAGCGCTTCTACGAATCCGCCCTTCGGCTGGTGGATTACTATGCGGCATTGGAAGCGCTCGCCAGAGACACCCAGGCCGCGCCGTCGGGCCTGGTGCGCATTGCCGTGGCGCCGGTTTTCGGGCGGCTCTATGTCGTGCCGCACCTGCTAGCCTTCTTCGAACGCTTCCCGGGCATCCGCGTCGAGATGTTTGCCTCCGACCGCTACGTCAACATGATCGGGGAAGGTGTCGATCTCGCCATTCGCCATGGCGATCTCGCCGACTCGACCCTGACAGCGAGAAGGCTGGCGACCAGCCCTTTCGTGACAGTTGCCACGCCTGCCTACCTGGAACGCCATGGTGTGCCGGCCGCGCCTGCGGATCTCACCAGCCATGCCTGCATTGTCTTTACCGGCCGCGAAGAAATCCGGCCGTGGTCATACCGGGGAGGGGACGGCGCCAAGATGCTGCATCGTCCCGACGGCAGCTTCCTCACCAATGACGGCGAGCAGATCAGGGCCGCCGTCCTGTCGCATCTCGGCATCGCAAACTTGCCGGCATGGCTCGTCATGCCGGAACTGGCATCCGGTGCGCTGACATCTGTTCTGCGGGACCACGAGATGGAAACGACCGCCATCAGCGCCGTCTATCCCTCCCGGCGCGGCCTGACGGCCAAGGTCCGCATCTTCATCGATTTTCTCGTCGAAACGCTTGCTCGCGATCTGCAGGAGCGATGAGTGGTGCGGCGCGAGGCGATGAGGGGTTCCCACATCGCGTATCCAATTGTCACTGCTCAGCCGCGCCGCCAGCCGCAAAATCGCCCTCGCCATTGATCTTCCTCCCCCTTCCACATATTGATTTTGTGCGGCGCAACATTTTGCCTCATTTGTCGATTTTCATTTACTCCTCAATGAACTAAGTTCGGCTTGGAGCTGGACGGGGGAAAATGACCAAGTGGGTTTACACATTCGGTGATGGTCAAGCGGAAGGGCGCGCAAGCGACTTCGCGAAGCTTGGCGGCAAGGGTGCCAATCTTGCTGAAATGTGCCATCTCGGGCTCCCCGTACCTCCGGGCCTGACGATCGTCAGCCAAGCTTGCGGCCTGTACCATAAAAACGGAAGCAGCATGCCCGAGGCGCTGAAGGCCGACGTCATGCAGGGGCTGGCGCATGTCGAGGCGATTACCGGTCGCCGCTTTGGCGATACGGTGCGGCCGTTGCTCGTTTCGGTTCGCTCCGGTGCCCAGGCTTCCATGCCCGGCATGATGGACACCGTGCTCAATCTCGGCCTCAACGACGATACCGTCCAGGCCTTGGGCCATGATGCCGGTGATGCCCGCTTTGCCTGGGATAGCTATCGCCGCTTCATCCAGATGTATGCCGATGTCGTCATGGGCCTGGACAACGAGAACTTCGAAGAAATTCTCGAAGACGAGAAGGCGCGTCTCGGCCACGAATACGATACCGACCTCTCGGCCGTCGAGTGGCAACATGTGGTCGGCCTCTTCAAGTCGATGATCCGGGAGGAGCTTGGCGAAGATTTCCCGCAGGACCCGCATGTTCAGCTCTGGGGCGCGATTCATGCGGTTTTCGCCAGCTGGATGAACCCCCGCGCCATCACCTACCGCGAACTTCAGAATATCCCCGAAGCCTGGGGCACCGCGGTCAATATCCAGGCCATGGTCTTCGGCAATCTCGGCAATTCTTCCGCAACGGGTGTTGCCTTCACTCGCAATCCCTCGACCGGTGAGAAAGAACTCTACGGCGAATTCCTCGTCAATGCGCAGGGCGAGGATGTCGTCGCCGGCATTCGCACGCCGCAAAGCATTACCGAAGCCGGCCGCATTTCCTCCGGCCAGGAGCGGCCGTCGATGGAAAAGCTGATGCCGGAAGCTTTCGCGCAATTTCGCCGTATCTGCACGGAGCTTGAGGGCCACTATCGCGACATGCAGGATCTCGAATTCACGATCGAGCGCGGTAAGCTCTGGATGCTGCAGACGCGGTCCGGCAAGCGCACTACCAAGGCGGCGATGAAGATCGCCGTCGATCTCGTCGACGAGGGTGTTATCAGTGAGGAAGAGGCCGTCTCGCGCATCGATCCGGTAACGCTCGACCAGCTGCTTCACCCAACGATCGATCCGCGCGTGCGCCGACATGTCATCGGCTCCGGCCTGCCGGCTTCGCCGGGCGCTGCGACCGGCGAGATCGTCTTCACTGCCGAAGAGGCCGTGGAAGCGGAAGCGGAAGGCCGCAAGGTCATCCTCGTTCGCATCGAGACGAGCCCAGAAGACATCCACGGCATGCATGCGGCAGAAGGCATCCTGACCACGCGCGGCGGCATGACCAGCCATGCGGCAGTCGTCGCCCGCGGCATGGGCATCCCATGCGTCGTCGGCGCCGGCACGATGCGCATCGATATGCGCAACGAGAAGCTGATCGGCATCGGCGTGACATTGAAGAAGGGCGATATCATCACCATAGACGGTTCCTCCGGCCAGGCTCTTCGTGGCGAGGTTCCAATGATCCAGCCGGAGCTGTCGGGCGATTTCGGCCGCATCATGGCCTGGGCCGATCGCTCGCGACGCATGACGGTGCGCACCAATGCCGACACGCCGGCGGATGCACGCGCTGCCCGTTCCTTTGGGGCCGAGGGCATCGGCCTGTGCCGCACCGAGCATATGTTCTTCGAAGGCGATCGCATTCATGTGATGCGCGAAATGATCCTTGCCGAGGGCGAGGAGGGCAGGCGGGCTGCCCTGGCAAAGCTGTTGCCGATGCAGCGACAGGATTTCACCAGCCTGTTCTCGATCATGCACGGATTGCCGGTGACGATCCGTCTGCTCGACCCGCCCTTGCATGAGTTCCTGCCGAAGACGGATGAGGAGATCGCAGAGGTTGCTGCAGCCATGGCCATGGAGCCCGGCAAGCTGCGCCAACGCGTCGATGCCCTGCACGAATTCAACCCCATGCTCGGTCATCGCGGCTGCCGACTGGCGATCTCCTATCCCGAGATCGTCGAGATGCAGGCCCGTGCCATCTTCGAGGCGGCAGTTGCAGCGGCAAGGGAAACGGGTGCTGCAGTCGTGCCCGAGATCATGGTTCCGCTGGTCGGCCTGCGCTCGGAGCTGGATTACGTCAAGGCGCGCATAGACGAGGTGGCTGGCGCTGTCATGGCCGAGGCACAGATGAGGATCGACTATCTCGTCGGCACGATGATCGAACTGCCACGCGCTGCCCTTCGCGCCCACATCATCGCAGAGGCCGCCGAGTTCTTCTCCTTCGGCACCAACGACTTGACTCAGACCACCTTCGGCATGTCGCGCGACGATGCCGCCGCCTTCATACCGACCTATCAGCGCAAGGGCATCATTGAGCATGATCCCTTCATCTCGCTCGACTTCGACGGCGTGGGGGAACTGATCCGCATAGCCGCCGAGCGCGGCCGCCGCACCCGCAACGACATGAAGCTCGGCATTTGCGGCGAACATGGCGGCGATCCGGCCTCGATCCATTTCTGCGAAGACATTGGTCTCGACTACGTCTCCTGCTCGCCGTTTCGCGTACCGATCGCCCGCCTTGCCGCCGCCCAGGCAGCGATCAAGGCGAAAAGCTGATCAGCTTGAAGGAAATGCGCGATATTACCAGCGATGCCAGTGGCGACCGTAGCCGCCCCCGACGATGACGGTCGGGCCGCCCCAGAAGGGATCGTTGTCGCCGTACATGAAGGCGCGCTGGTCGGCGCGGCGGTCGAGATCGAGGTTCATCAGGCAATTGGCAAAAGGCGGCGTGCCCAGCTTGAACCCGTAGCCGCTGCATTTGGCCTCGTCTGCCGCGCGCTGCTGCTCGGGCGTAAGCGTCTGGCAGGCCGAAACGACCGCCGCAAGCGCTATGAGGCAAAGAATTCTGGAGATATGCATCGCAAACTGACCTTCTTCAACGCGAAGTGCTATATCACACGCGCTATCAAAGACATGGACAATCTGCGAAACCGGTCAACTGACAGTTTCGGGATGCGTAATGACTGAATCGGCCATCGGCGGTGTATCGTCTGTCTGTTCAGGCATCAGCTGCAGCACATCCACAAAGGCATCAGCGAAACGGACCAGATGTTCGGTTTCATCGTCCGGCTCCTGCAGCCGGATCTCCGCTCCGTCTCCATCGAGCACGGCGAGCACGATGCGCATGCTGCCTCCCTCGCCGGGAATACGGATGACGGCAAGCTGGCGGCAATCGGAAATCAGCCCAGCAGCCGGAAGATCGAACAGAAACTCACCATCCGCGGCTGTTGCTGCCTCGCGGACCGCTTCGCGGAAACCTGCTTCGCCGCCGCCGAATCCTTCCAGCGAAAGCTCAAGTTCCACAAGTTCAAGCGGGAGCTGCGGGTCGGCAGCATCCGCCATGACACCCGGCGGAGTGGATTGCGACTTCGCAGCTACATCCTGTGAAAGCATCACTTCAATCTCCTCAAGTCATTGACGAGGCCAAGTAAAACGCCGTGAGAATGGCCTTTTTTTGGCATTTAAGCAAGTGCTGATGATTCGGGCTGCCCGGTATGCTGTCCCGCACGGCCCCGATCTTCTTGGTGGATTGGTTGTCTCGAATATCAGACAACCCTTTTGCTTTGCCTGATTCGTGCTCTAAACATGGAGCCATCCGACGCGCCGACGAGCCCTTGATGACCATCCGTTTCGACCGTCCCGTTTCGCATGCCGCGCACGCGTCGCGCCTGATCGCCGCTTTCGCGCTGGTCCTCTGCGTGCTTGTTCTGCTCGGGCATCGGTTCGGGCCGCTGGCGACGCCAAATCTCGTTCTACTGTTGCTGATTTCGGCCGGGGTGGCGGCAATTGCTGTCTTCCTGGCGGTGGTCGGTCTCGTGCAGCTTTGGCAGATCGGTGCGGAAGGCGGCGTTTCCGCCTTCAAGGCGCTTGTCTATGCGGCGCTGCCGCTCGCACTCCTCGTGGTCGGAGCGGAACGTTATGTCGCCTTGCCGGAGCTCTATGATGTCTCGACCGATGTCGGGAATGCACCGCAATGGCTGAAGCCACCGCATGCGGATCAGATCTGGATGACGCGCAAGACGGACCTCACGCCGGAGGATCGGGCCGCTCAATCCACCGCCTATCCGGCGCTGACAGGTCGGCGCTATGAGGGCGCGGCCGACCGCGTTCTCGAAGCCGTGCGCCAGGTCGCCAAGGATAGCCGCATTACCATCACCAAGGTCGAGGGAGCAGCCGACATTGAGCCGGACGCGCCGCCTCCGATCCCCCTGCCGCGAGGCGGCAACGACGCTGCGGTGACGGATGCACCCGACTTGGTCCCCGTGCCGACACCGCGCCCGGACGAGGAAGACGAGGTCGCGTCGCTGATCCGCCGCAACACCGATGTGACGCTGCAGGGCGAGACACGGACGCGCATCCTCGGCCTGCGTTTCGACGTACTGATCCGGCTGCACGAAGAGGCGGAGACGACGCTGGTCGATATCCGGGTTGCGTCCCGCTACGGACCGCACGATCTCGGCTTCAGCGCCGCGATCGCCGAGGCCTATCTGAAGGCGCTGGATGCCGAGCTCTTGGGCATAGCGGGAGACTGATCGCCGGCACCGGACGGAAGGAAGCGACTGCGCTCCTCCGCCGTCGGGACATAGCAGCTCTCCCTGCGGCCTGCGATCCTGAAGCGATTGCGCGCCACGAATTCATAGACGGGATCGAGAATGGCGCGCGGAATGATGTTGAGGACACGCACCAGCGACCACGGCATTCCGAGCCCGGCCGCCATGCGGATCGTCCCCTCCGACTTGAAATAGGCGCGCCCGCCTTCGATCAGCAGGTTGGTCTCATAGTCACGCGTGTCGAGCCCATAGTGACGGTAGAGCGCATCGCCAAGCGGCGTCTGCGCGGCGACGAAACGGTACCGCCGCCTGCGGTCATGCTTCAGCACGAACTTCACCCAGCCGGAGCAGAAGACGCAGTGCCCATCGAAAACGATCACGGGTCTCTCATCCGCAAAGTCCGGCACGTCAGGATCGTCGCGATAGCTATAGTATTTTCGGCGCATTGCTTGCGATCTTCTCGGCCTGGAGCCTTTTTCAACTTAAATGCTTGTCACGGATCTTCGTCACGTCGGCCGGTAGATGCCCATCAGGGCCGGCGGTCCGTCGGTTTCCACCAGGCCTTTCTCCACCAGATCCTCGATATGGGCAAGCACGGAGAGTGCCGCGGCTCCGTGAAGCCGCGGGTCGGTCTCGCGATAGATGATCTTCACCATGTCGGGGATCGTCCGGTCGCCGGCCCTGATGCGCTCCAGGATCGCGCGTTCGCGCATGCGCCGGTGGGTCCTCAGGCCTCGCAGGAAGGAGGAGGGGTCTTTGACAGGCCCGCCATGGCCGGGAAAGAAGATGCGGTCGTCGCGAAGAAGCATCTTGTCCAGCGACGCCATGTAATCGGCCATCGCACCATCCGGCGGCGCGACGATCGTCGTCGACCAGGCCATGACATGGTCTGCGGAAAACACGATGCCGGTGTCGCCGAGCGCAAAGCAGGCATGGTTTGCCGTGTGCCCCGGTGTCAGCAATACCGTCATCGTCCAACCGTCTCCGGAGACGCTTTTACCATCGGCAAGAGCAATATCCGGGACGAATGCCCTGTCCGAACTTTCGGCAAATGGATTGACCTCGCCGGCATGCAGCGGCCGCGCCGGGCGATGCGGTCCTTCGCCGACGATCAGAGCCCCCGTCGCTTCCTTGAGCCGGCGGGAGAGGGGTGAATGGTCCTGGTGCGTATGGCTGACGAAAATATGCGTCACTTCGCGACCGGCAAGGGCCGCCATCAAAGCCTGGAAATGCGCCTCGTCGGGCGGGCCGGGATCGATGACGGCAACGGAGGTCGAGCCGACGATATAGCTGTTGGTCCCGTGAAAGGTGAAGGCGCTGGGATTGTTGACCGTCATCCGCTCGACGCCGGGCGCGACAGGTACGGCGCGTCCATAGGCAGGCTCGAAGGTGAGGTCGAATTCAGAATGATCCATGAATGAAGCGTAGTTCCTATTTGTATTCGATTTCGATGAAGGACATGGGCTCAGTACCGGCATTGACCACATTGTGCTCGATGCCCGCATCGCGCCGATAGGCGGCACCCTTGGCAATATCGATCCTGCGGCTGCCTTCCGTATCCTCGATCAGAAAACTGCAATCGGTCATCGGCACGACGACATAGCCGAGCCCATGCACATGACGCCCGGTATCCGCCCCCGGCTCGAAATCCCAGCGAATGATCCTGACGACGGCGTCGTCGACGAGCGTGGTCGCAATTGCAGGCGGGCGGGCGCTATACTGGCTCATCATGTCTCCATGGGATCGGTGGAAACCTACTATAGTGGGCCGATGCTCCTACAGAAATATGGGTCGCTTCAAAACTTAAGGATTGTGAGCCGATGCGACCTTTGCTAATCAGGCGTCGATTTGACGGCAACAGCTGCCTGTTCAAGCGATGGGGCGTCGCCAAGCGGTAAGGCACCGGTTTTTGGTACCGGCATTCCCAGGTTCGAATCCTGGCGCCCCAGCCACGTTTTCTCCGTCGTCATATATCTCTGAACTTTCGCCATTACGAAGCAGCCTGCTCGCCACTCTGTAGAGGCATAACGAGTCGCAGAAGGCTGATGACGTCTGCAATGGACGGTCCCTTGATCGGAGGCGGGTCCGGCCGTTCACAAAACTCCCTCCAGACGAACAAGGTCATCTCCGCTCCATCGGTCGCTGACTCTCCCGGTCCATTAGTGAAGGTTTGGAGCAACCGATATCGGTCGTCATTCCAGAACAGGTCTTCGACCCATTGATATATCGGGATGACATGAAAGTGGATCGGGTAGCCGGGCGTGTGTCCGTAGCGGCCGATGTAAACCCGCTCGGCCTGTAGATTGCGCTTCAACACGTCCTGCGCCCGGGCGAGCAGCGGACCGAGCGACAACAATGCTTCCTTCGACAGCTCGCTCAGATCGTTGGTAAACGTCTTGGAACTGACCATCAGGTAGCCGGGAAGGAAAGAGTTGATCCTGTGGTTGACCGACCAACCGTCAGTTTCGATAATGAAGAAGGGCTCCGGAATTTCAATATTTTGATGCATGCCCAAAGCTATCAGCTCCTGAAGCAAGGGCAAGGCCCGCTCACGACTGCAACTTGCACTCGCGTCGTTCTCGCTCGCTTCATAAGGTGCACGGCCCTTCATCCTCAAAAAAACAGGCGGCCCTCTCAGGCCGCCCGTAAAAATCGCATCCCCGATTTGCGCGGAAATCAGCTCTTGGCGGGTTCCGTCGGTGCCAGCAGTTCGGCGCAGTAGGATGGGCCGTTGACGCCGGGCACGTCGCCGAGGATGTGGATGGAGCGGATGACGTAGTTCGAATCGGTCTGAATGTCGGCCTTGCAGCTGAGATAGAGCGTGCGGGCGCCGGTAGCCTTCTTGCCGTCGGCGGCAGGGCGTGCGGTAACCTTCACGTTCTTGTAGCCGCCACGCCAGTTGTAGACGCGGCCGTCGCCTTCGTCATGGTCGGAGATCGGCGGGCCATAGGCGGCGAAGAAGCCACCGGCCGACTTGCCGACCCAGCGCTCGGCAATCGGATCGGCCTTCATCGCCGGGATCGAAGGAATGGTGGTGCATCCGGCGAGGGCCAGCATCAGCCCTGCCGCGGAAGTCATGCGGATATTCATCGTGTCGTCCTTGAGCTTTTTTTCGCGCATTCGACCATAGGAAGCGCGCTGTCCCGCACTGCTTCCGCCTGTCCCACAAAGCGCTTTAGCGCCAAAGCCGGCAAAAGAAAATTGCAATACGAACGATCACGAAGAATTTGCTTAGGGTGTTGCGACTAGCGCACTTTAGCGGTTTCGACGGCGCACAGTGCCACCGATTTTCACACTGATTTTTTTGACCAGAATCAAACGTCTTTTCGATTTTGGTGCTTGCACATAGAAAATGCCCGGTCTATAGAGGCGCCGCTGGTCACGGAGTGTAGCGCAGTCTGGTAGCGCACCACGTTCGGGACGTGGGGGTCGAGTGTTCGAATCACTCCACTCCGACCAGCCGAAAAGCCCGCTTATGCGGGCTTTTTTCATTTCTGCCCATCGGTTTTTCCGCGGCAGGCGCGCGATCAATTTTCCGTGCGAATACTATTTGTTGCATCTATGTGACGTGCGTACCATTCCCAAGGGAAGTTGGTGCTGTTATAAGGGTGGTCTGCCGGGGGGCATAATCTTGATCGAGATTGCTATGCCTTTATCCAAGATCGTCCCCGTCGAGATCCTTCCCGAAAAGACGGCCATTGCGGCCTATGAACTCGTGGCGAAAGCCTTGCGAGAGCAGACTGCGGAGCTGAATATCACCCTGTCCAACGTGACGGACGATGGGAATCTTGTTGGAAGCTTCGAGATTTCGATTCGAAAAATCGATGAAAAAGATCTCGATTGCGCCCGCGGGGATCAGCAGACGATAATCGTTCCGCCGCTACCGACCCGGTAGCCTGCCCGGATAGTTATTGTCATATGATATCACGATAACGTGTTTCCGCTTTCACTTTACGTTAACCATGACGGCCCATTTACGTCAGGCGCCATAGCGAGCGCAGTGTCTATTTTAAAAGGACCCCACAATGAAGAACCTGATCATTGCTTCGGCAGTCGCTCTTGCCTCCTTCGCAGCTATCTCCACGCCTTCTGAGGCTGCACCGATGCACCACCATTGCGTCGTGAAGACTGTCAAGCACCGCGTTCATGGCCACTGGGTCATCAGCAAGGAAAAAGTCTGCCGCTAAGCGCAGCAAGCCTACTGCCGACGGGCTCTTCCGTCGGCAGCCTGCGGCCAACCGCCCAAGACTACCTGCCTAAGACTACCTACCCAAGACGCTTTTTTGCACACCAGCCCTGACGCTTTCGGCTTTCGCCCGAAAAAATGAGCTAGGCTCTTGAATATGTCAGGCACTATCGCTACTTCCCGGTCATTGCCCGTATCGACAGCCTGCCGAGCCGACTTTTCGAAGTCAGGCTAGCGTTCGCCGTCCGGGATAAAAAAGGGCGCTCCCCATTCGGGTCGAGCGCCCTTTTTGTTGTTCGCTATCGGCGGAGGCTCGTGCCATCCGCCGATATCCTATCCCTCACTTGGCCGAAAAGCCCGGCAGGGTGACCTGGAAGACCTGGAACATCGTGTCGACATCAGCACCGCCGTCGCCCTTGTAGGCCGTGCCGACCTGGAAGCCATCCTGGGTCAGGAAGTCGTTGTCATTGGCGACGAACAGGAAGTAATCGTTCGGCAGGTTCGGATCGATAACCTTGGCGATGCCCATGGCTTCCCACTTTTCCGACAGGTTGTTGCGGTCGTTCGGTGCGCCGTTGTGCAGGCCGAAGCGTGCGAGATCGGCGCTGTCGTTGATGTCGATGAACTGCGTCAGCGTCGCCGGCTTGACGGAGGGGTCGACGACGCCCTTCGGCGCAACCGGCTTTACGCCGTCGAAATCGGTGCCGGCGATGTCCGTTGCGGCGGATACGTCGACGATATCGATGCTGCGATAGAGCGACTTGTCGCCCGGCTGGCCGTAGCCATTGCCGCTGTCGCGAGCGAGCATGAGGAAGGAGGTCGGCGAAAGCGCCAGCACTTCGCTCTGGGCGGCGACGGCCTTCTTGCCCTTGGCATCGGTAAAGACCGGAAGCGGCACGACATATTCGTGAACCAGCTTGAGGTGGTTAAGATCGGCGGCATCGTAGACGAGCGCACGGGTGTTCTGGCGGGTGGAACCGGAATCGCCGCCGTCCTGGCGCGTTGCCGACTGAAGGACCGCGATCAGGAACTTGCCGTCAGGTGTCATCGACATGCCTTCCAGACCCTGGTTGTTCTGGCGGCCGGTATCCGGATCCTTCGGGGTGGGCGCCGTTTCGCCGGGGCCGGGGTTGTTGGAGGCGAAGCTCAGCTTGCCCTTGCGCATCGGCAGCAGCGCTGCCGGCGGCTGCGTGGCCGAAACCAGATGACCGTCGGCAGAGAAGCGGTAGATATAGGGGCCGTATTCGTCGCTGATGAACATGCCACCGTCAGGCAGGCGGACGATTGCTTCATTGTCGAGCGAAATCTTGCCGTTCGGGGCCTGCGGCAGATCGGGCATGCCGCCGGCGGCCGGACGAACGCCATCCATCGGATCGAGGCCGGTCGTATCCGCACCCTTGTCGTCCACCAGCATCAGGGTATCGGCAAGCTTGGCCTGAACGCTCGACTGCTGCTTGTCGGCGCTGGGCGTGGTGCCCGGCGCGACCGGCGTCAGCTGGATGTCGATCGTGTTGATGCGGGGGCGATAATCGGTCGTGCCGACGGCGTTATAGCCGCGATCCGGCAGCAGCCAGAGAGAGCCCTTGTAGGTGTCGCCGTCGCGCGTCCAGCTCTTGGCATCGACCGACATGCCGGAACCGGAGCCGAAGGTCTCGCCGAACTTGTCGCGCTGGTTGGCCGGAATACGACCGATGCCGACGCGGCCCTTGTTGACGAATGTGGTGCCATCGATCGTGACGGAACTGTCGGCAAACGAAACGGCGGTCGTGGCGAGCAGGAAGGCAAGCGCTGCGGGCAGCAGCGACAATGAAGTCGAACGTACGTGTTTCATAATAATATCCTCCGTCAAAATCCATGGTCAAAAATGGAGCCTTGGGTTGTCTAGGGCGATAACATGATAGGAACATGACAGTTTTTGTAGAACAGCCGCAGCCGTTTCAAGGCGATGAGGCGGCCTTGAGAGTCGGCGCTGCGGGCACCTCGGCATCCCGTCAGGGCTTCTCTTCGATTCAGGAAAATTAGGAACATCCCGCGGAGGCGGAAGTTAGCCTGTCGTAAGCCCCCAGGACAATGATAGGAGAAACCCTATGTTTTTGAAAATTCTTGCTGTATCCGCGCTATCCGTCGGCATGGCAACCGCTGCGATGGCCCAGAGCTCGGGCACCAGTGGTTCAGGCGCCGGTGGTTCCGGGCAGGGCACCGGCCAGTCCGGTTCCAGCACCAGCGGCGACAACGGAAATGGAGCCAATGGGACCAGTGGGACAGATTCGAGTACGACAGGCAGCACATCGAATGGCATGAACAGTGGCAATGGTTCGCCCAGTGGCGGAGGCAAGTCCCAGGATTGCAACGGCATGGTCACCAACAAGAACACGACCGCCATGAAGCAGGACCAGGCAAACAATCCTGCCGCGTCCTCCAATTGTCCGCAGTAAAATGGAAATGAAAGAGTTTGGCAGAAAGGCCGGTCAGCCGGCCTTTCGTCATCTTAGCTATTTCTGTGCTGAATGTTGTGGCGGCTGCATGCCGCGCTGCGGCGCCTGGCCGCTCATCGGCACCATGAGTGCGACGTAGAAAGCCACGGCCGCAACGACGACCGCAAGACCGATATGCCATTCACGAACTTGCATAGTGCCCTCCCGTAACGCGACGCGGGATACTGCTTTTTCTATCTGATCTCGGCTTCGATCGATGCGGCGCGACACGGTTGACTATTGCAACAGGCTTCGCTTGCCATCCGAGGACAACCGCATCCGGTTAATTCCCGCACCCAGCAGGACACCCCACAGGCCGGCAGCCATGTTTGCGATGATATCCAGCGGATATCCATAAGTGCCGTTGGCAAAGAGGTGCGCCACCCCGAGGCCGAAGACGCCGGCGATCATCATCAGGCACGCGCCCGATGGTGCGAATGGATAGGCAATCCGCGCCAACATACCGGCCACGCAAAGCGCGACGATCCTGTACACGTTGAAAGGATTACCGATCTCGGCCTGAAGATTGAGATGCGCCAGTGTCAGCGCGACCAGCGCGATGACATAACCCCAGGCTGCAATCTTAAGGACTCGTTCCGACATCATAGGTGGATTGTATAGCAGGCAGTATGTGAAACGCCAGTGTCAAAGCCCTGGGAGAAACCTAACTCACGCCCCAGTGCCAACACATTTTGTTTGTCCGCGAAACATTCAGCGAAGCTGACTTTGACGAGCAAAGGCGCGCGAAAGCTGGAAAATTGTCTCGCCCACGCAATTTTTCGTCCATTCTGTGATCTATTTTTCGCGTTGAACGTAGACAAGTGCGTGAAGCAGGTTTGTGTGGGTTACATGTTTGGACTTTAGTCCGGGCTCAAGTCATTTCTAAAATGTGCAAGTAGGGGTGCGCCCGATTCGAATGGTCATGCGGTCCAGTAGAAGTCGGAGCGTCGGCGGCGTCTCCATGGGGCGCCGGGAAAGAGCATGGGCGTGGGGCCGAAACAGAGAAGAAATCGCAAGGAGCGCGTAAAGCTCCGCGATGTGGCGAATAAGGTCGGTGTAAGCGCTATCACCGTATCGCGTGCATTACGCAACCCGAACAAAGTCTCCCCGGAACTGCGGCAAACCATTCTCGAGGCGATCGAACAGATGGGTTATATACCCGATCTGGCAGCGCGAGCTCTTGCCAGCTGCAACAATGGTGTCGTTGGCGTCCTTCTCCCCGCGCTCAACCAGCAGCTTTTCAGCAGCGTCATGCTAGGGATCGAGGAGCGGTTGCGGCCGACCGATCTTCGCATTCAATATGCCAATACGCGCTACGAACCCGAAGAAGAAGTGAACAGCATCCGGGCATTCCTCGCCCAGAAACCTGCCGGGCTTATCCTGATAGGCGTGGAACGCTATGAGGAGATCGAACTGCTTGCCAATCGCGCGCCCTGTCCGATCGTGCATATCGTCGATCTCAGCCAACAGCCGAACTCCCTTGCCGTCGGGATCAGGCATCGCGTGGCGGCAGAGAGCGCCGTCCGCTTCATGCTTGACAGGAACTATCGCCGCATCGCGCTTCTCGGCGGCCGCATGGATGTGCGGGCCCGCCAGCGTCAGGTGGGTTACGAGGAGGTGATGCGGGAGGTCGGTCTTTTCGACCCTTCGCTGATCATCAATGAACCAAGCGCGACCAGCGTCGGCCTCGGCTGCAGCCTTTTCGAGCGCCTGTTCGCCCAGGCCCCCGATATCGACGGCGTCCTTTGCCATAATGATGATCTTGCGCTCGGCGTGCTCTTCGAATGCCAGCGCCGTGGGATCCGGGTGCCCGAAGACATCGGCATCTGCGGTTTCAACGATCTGGATTTCGCGTCATCGATCCATCCGGGACTGACGACGGTGCATGTCCCGCGCTATGAGATCGGCCACCGTGCCGCCGATATGCTGGTGAATGCGATGCAGGATGACGAGGTCGCCGAGGGCAAGATCGAGCTTAGCTTCACCGTCATGGAACGCGGAACGACGCGTGGATTGGCCGCAACTTCCTTATCCGGCGAAAAATGACGATACCCTCATGTTAACGCTTGAATCCCCGTTTTCCGAGGCGTAGAGCGGCTTCGTTAACGTTTGAGGGGAGTCCAGTGAAGGCTGTCGCATCTTTCTCCGCGTTTGTCGGCAAGACATTCGCGATCTGGGTTATTCTGTTTGCCGTTCTCGGTTTCTTTTTTCCAGCCACGTTCAAGCAGGTCGCGCCTTATATCGTATGGCTGCTCGGCATCATCATGTTCGGCATGGGCCTGACGCTGTCGGTCGATGACTTTCGCGAGTTGGTGAAGCGCCCGTTCGAGGTCGCGATCGGCGTCTTCGCCCACTTCCTCATCATGCCGACGATTGCCGTCATCCTGACTAGGATCATTCCAATGCCGCCTGAAGTCGCAGCCGGCGTCATTCTGGTCGGCTGCTGCCCGGGCGGAACGTCGAGCAACGTCATGACCTATCTCGCCAAGGGTGACGTCGCATTGAGCGTGGCCTGCACCAGCGTCACGACGCTTGCAGCTCCGATCGTTACCCCATTCCTCGTCTGGATGTTTGCGAGCCAGTATCTTCCGGTCGATCCGATGTCGATGTTCATCAGCATCGTCCAGGTCATCCTGCTGCCGCTCGCGCTCGGCTTCATCTTCCAGAAGCTCATTCCCGGCGTGGTCAAGGGCGCCATGCCGCTGCTGCCGATCGTCAGCGTCGTCGGCATCGTGCTGATCGTCGCCGCCGTCGTCGGCGCCAGCAAGGGCGCGATCGCTCAATCGGGCCTGCTGATCTTTGCGATCGTCGTTCTGCACAATGGCTTCGGCTATTTGTTCGGCTATTTCGCAGCCAAGCTCTTCGGCCTGAACCTGACCAAGCGCAAGGCATTGGCGATCGAGGTCGGAATGCAGAACAGCGGCCTGGGTGCAGCCCTTGCCACGGCCTATTTCTCGCCCATCGCTGCCGTTCCGAGCGCCATTTTCAGCGTCTGGCACAATATCTCAGGCGCACTGATCGCCAATTATTTCTCGGGCCGCACGGACGAGGAGCAGGAAGACGCAGTTCCGGCGACACGATAAGCCGTTCAAGCTCCGGAAAAGGAAAAGGGTCGGCCTTGGGCTGGCCCTCTTTTATTTGGCTCCGCCCATATGTCGGAGGCAGGGCGTCATCTGTGGCCCCCAAAGTTGTGTCATAGCCCTCACCGATAGACAGCCATCTCGTTGAAAAGGTACCGTGTGCGACAAATAGATGGACCCGATGTCGGATTGTCTGAATCGCTTTCGTCCTAAGTGCGTCTACTCCAACAACTCAGAAGGATCATGACCATGCCGAGTACCATACGTTTGCATCGGGTTCTGGCAACAAGCCCGGAGAAGGTCTATCGCGCATTCATCGAGGCGGACGCGCTTGCGAAGTGGCTTCCCCCGAACGGCTTTGTCTGCACCGTGCATAATCTGGAAGCAGCCGTCGGCGGCAAGTTCAGGATGTCCTTCCGCAACTTTACGACGGGCGGAAGTCACGCATTCGGCGGCGAATACAAGGAACTCGTCCCAGGCGAGCGCCTGCGCTACACGGATGTGTTCGACGACCCGAATCTGCCCGGCGAAATGGAAGTCACCGTCATCCTGAAGAAGGTCTCTGTTGGCACCGAGGTGAACATCACGCAGGCCGGCGTCCCCGATCTCATTCCTGCCGAGGCCTGCTATCTCGGCTGGCAGGAGTCGCTGAAAAACCTGGCACGGCTCGTCGAACCCGAAATCAACCAATAGGGCGCTGGGTGAGCCTTATGATTGCCTATGAGAAAGGGGCCAGTTTGGCCCCTTTCTCACGTCTTGTATCTGGCAGTTTTCAGATATCGCTTGCCGCGTTCGACCACAGGTCGGCAGCTTCCGCTGCCGTCATGCGGCGCACCTCGGCTTCGTGGCGGCGGCTCGCGAAGAGTTCGCTGGCCATGATCTGGTCGGCGAGATCGGCCGGCAGCGAGAGAATGACGCGGGCTTCGCCGCTATGCAGGCCGCCGAGTTCCGAGCGCTTGGCCGTGATCATGCCGCCCGCAACCGTGTTGTTGGTGTCCGGATCGATCAGGATGAAGGCGCCCGTCGAACGGTTCTGCTCGTAGGGGTCGAAGATCGCGGCTTCATCGAAGGAAAGGCGAACCTTGCCGATCGCGTTCATGTAGAGCCGCTGCGACGGCGCCCAGGCGCCGGTCTTCAACTCAAGCTGGGCGAGGGGCTGGACCTGCACGCGCTGGCGGCGGCTGCCGCTCTTCAGCCAGTAGCGCTTGCCGCCCTCGATACCTTCAGGCTGCAATGCCACGATCTGTGCATCAAAGGACAGGCCGGTCTGCGGCTGGCTGTCGATCGAAACGATCATGTCGCCGCGCGACACGTCCACCTGGCGGTCAAGCACGAGCGTGATCGCGTCGCCGGCAACGGCTGCATTGCGCACCAGATCGAACGTGACGATCTTGGAGACGTTGGCGACCATGCCCGAGGGCAGGATCATGACGCTGTCGCCGGGCTTGACGGAGCCACCGGCAACCGTGCCCTGATAGCCGCGGAAGCTTTCGCCCGGGCGCGATACGCGCTGGACGGAGAGGCGAAAACCGACGGTCTGCGAGGAGCGTGTCGTTGCCAGTTCCAGCGTCTCGACCAGCGTCGGGCCGGTATACCAGGGCATGGCCGCCTGGCCGGAATAGACGACGTTCTCGCCCTTCAGCGCCGACATCGGGATCGCGGTGATCTGCTTGACGCCGAGCGAGAGTGCGAATTCGCGGAATTCGTGGGTGATCTTCTCGAAGCCGGCGCGATCGTAGTTCGTCAGGTCGATCTTGTTGACCGCAAGCACGAACTGCTTGATGCCGAGCAGAGATGCGATCGTCGCATGGCGGCGCGTCTGCTCCAGAATGCCGGCACGGGCATCGACGAGCAGGATGGCGAGATCGGCGGTCGAGGCGCCGGTCGCCATGTTGCGGGTATATTGCTCATGACCGGGCGTGTCGGCGACGATAAAGGAACGCTTGTCGGTTGAGAAATAGCGATAGGCCACATCGATGGTGATGCCCTGTTCGCGCTCCGCCTGCAGGCCGTCGAGCAGCAGCGCGAAGTCGGGCAGGCCAAGATCGTTCTGCTTGCCTGTCGAGTCGCGCTTGAGCGTCGCGGCCTGGTCTTCCTTGACAGCCTTGGTGTCCCAGAGCAGGCGACCGATAAGGGTCGACTTTCCGTCATCGACGCTGCCGCAGGTGATGAGGCGCAACGGCCGGGAGTCGCGCAGAGCCTTCGCCGGCTCGGCAGCGGCCGCAGGCTCTCCGACGGGAAGGGCGACGGCGTTGACTGATGTTGCTGCGGTCATCTTAGAAATATCCTTCGCGCTTCTTCTTTTCCATGGAGCCGGACTGGTCGCGGTCGATGGCGCGTCCCTGGCGTTCGGACACGGTTGCAATTTCAAGTTCGGCAATCACCTCTTCGAGGGTCGTTGCCTGGGAGGGAATGGCGCCCGTCAGCGGGAAGTCGCCGAGCGTGCGGAAGCGGATCATGCCTTCCTGCTTGACCTCGCCGGGCAGCAATTCAAGCCGCGGATCTTCCGCCAGGATCATCATCCCGTCGCGTTCCACGTACGGCCGCTTCTTGGCGTAGTAGAGCGGCACAAGCGGAATGTCCTCGGCCTGGATGTAGCGCCAGATGTCGACCTCGGTCCAGTTGGACAGCGGGAAGGCGCGAACGCTTTCGCCCTTGCGGATCATGCCGTTGTAGATGTCCCAAAGCTCGGGGCGCTGGTTGCGCGGGTCCCAGCGATGATCCGGCGTGCGGAACGAATAGATGCGCTCCTTGGCGCGGCTTGCTTCCTCGTCGCGCCGTGCGCCGCCGAAAGCCGCGTCGAACTGGCCGGCATCGAGCGCCTGGCGCAGGCTCTGCGTCTTCATGATGTCGGTGAAGGCTGCCGAACCATGCGTAAAGGGCGTAATGTTTTCTGCAGCACCACGCGGATTGATGTGCTCGATCAGGTCGAGATCATACTTCTTTGCGGTTTCATCGCGAAACGCGATCATCTCGCGGAACTTCCAGCCGGTGTTCACATGCAGCAGTGGGAAAGGGACGCGACCGGGATAGAAGGCCTTGCGCGCCAGATGCAGCAGCACCGAACTGTCCTTGCCGATCGAATAGAGCATGACCGGTCGCTCGAATTCCGCGGCGACCTCACGGAAAATATGGATCGCTTCATTTTCCAGCGCTTTCAGATGGGGATCAAGCGGCGGCTTGGCACTCTGCGGATTGCTGAGCTCCGTATCCGGACGGGTATCGGGCATGTACTACTCCAGACTTTCGATCGTTTACGCGGCTACCCGCAAGGAATGTCAGTGCTGGCTTCCAGGGAGCGATGATGGCCGCCTGTTGATCTGGAAACCGATTATTCGGCTATTGCGCAGCCACCGCGGCTGCTTCCTCGGTAACATGCAGGCCGCATTCGCGCTTTTCGTCCTGCTCCCACCACCAGCGGCCGGCTCTCTCTGACTCGCCCGGCTTGATGGCGCGGGTGCAGGGCTCGCAGCCGATCGAGGGGTAGCCACGGGCATGCAGCGGGTTGATCGGAACACTGTTGTCGGCGACGTAAGCCTTGATCGCGTCGATGTCCCAATCGGCAAGCGGATTGATCTTCAGGAGATGACGTTCAGCGTCATATTCCGCAAAGGGTGTGTCCGCACGGTTAGAGGACTGGCCGCGGCGCAGGCCGGTGATCCATATGGTCGCCCCAGAGAGCGCCCGCGCAAGCGGCATCAGCTTGCGCACGCCACAACAGGCATGCCTGGCTTCGACACTTTCGTAAAAGCCGTTGAGGCCATACTTAGCGGCATAGGCGTCGATATCGGCCTTCTCGGGCTCATAGCGCTGGATACGGATGTCGTACTGATTTTCCGTTTCGTCGATCAGGGCCAGCGTCTCGGGAAAAAGACGGCCGGTCTGGAGCGTGGCGATATCGATCGGGAGGCGATGGTTGCCGATCTCGGCTGTGATCACCTGATCCTCGATCCCGAGCGAGGTCGTGAAGACGGCGCGGACGCCAAGGCTGGCGACGAGCGACAGCCTACCGGCCAGGTCGAGGGCTGCTAGCCGGTCGTTCAGCGAGGAGGCATCTTCAATTGGATTGATGGCAGTCATGGATAGTCCTGTCCTGATATTGGCCCGGAGTATTGCAGCTGCGAGCGGTTGCGGACAGAAAAAGCGATTTCTAAAGAGCGGGCTGAGGAGCAAATATCTCTACTCAACCGGCGCCCAAACAGAAAAGCCGCCGCCGGAATCGATTATCCGGGGCGTTTGGGGCTTGAAGGGCAAGCGCTCATCCATCGCGATGAATGCGTCTTGCTTCAATGTCTATAGAAATAGTAGTGTTACACGCTGCTTGTCAAATGGAAATCCGAAGTGATGACCGGAAAGATGCGAAATCGCAATTTTTGGCGTACACTTGAGCGCAATCATCCGAAGGTGAGAAACAGCAATAAAGCTCTTATCTTCCAAAGACTTTTCATACCCGTTCAAACTCCGTTCATGCTGGACGTGCGATAGAGAACAGGCAAATTTCCGGAACGGTGCCCAGGTCGCATCGTGCGTGTGTGTAGACGGTTCGATATGATCACCCAGAAGGCAAAATATGCGCTGCGGGCGCTTTCGGCTTTGGCTCAGGCAGAACGAGGCGAGCCGAAGATGATTTCCGAGATCGCCGTTCAGCAGAACATACCGAAGAAGTTTCTCGAGCAGATCCTCCTTGACCTGAAACATCAGGGCATCGTCGCCAGCCGGCGCGGCAAGCAGGGTGGTTATCTGCTTTTGAAAGCGCCTGACGAGATCACCTTCGGCGAGGTCCTGCGGATCATGGACGGGCCGATCGCACCATTGCCTTGCCTGTCGATAACGGCCTACCGGCAGTGCGACGATTGCGACGGCGAGCAGAACTGCGAGATCCGCCACGTATTCGCCAAGGTCGCTGAGGCAACGCGCAGGGTCCTGTTTTCGACCACGATCGCGGATGCCGTTTCCGAGCCCGAAAGCGCTCAGGTCACCAGGCTTCTTGCCTGATCCGGCCGGCGAGCCTGTTTAGATGCCGATATCAAGGGCGACAGTCAGTGCGCCGCGCTCCCCTCAGCCGGCCCCTTTTCCATCGCACGCCGCGCCCGAATCGCTGCGGCGATGAAGTTGCGCGACAGGCCGTGATAGAGCGGCTCGCGCGACAGGATGCGCGAGGTGACATAGCCGATCATCGAAACCGCCATGATCGGGATGACTGCCTGATGGTCGCCGGTCATTTCGAGGATGATGACGAAGGCGGTCATCGGCGCCTGGACCACGCCTGCGAAATAGCCGGCCATGCCGAGAATCGCCGCAAGGGCGATGCTGGTCCCGAAGAAGTAGCCGACCGTGCTGCCGAAGCCGGCGCCGACGGCTAGTGAGGGCGCAAATATGCCGCCGGGGATGCCCGATATCATCGACAGGAAGCTGGCGAGCAGCTTTTCCGGGAAGAAGAGCAGGGGCAGGGCGTGCCCCTCGACGGCGCCGCGCGCCTGCTCATAACCTGTTCCGAACGTATTGCCGCCGGAAACGACGCCGACCATTGCCACCACGAGGCCACAGGCGCCGGCGAGCAGAAGCATGCGCTTCAGCGGCTGTGGTTGCGCCCAGCGACGTATTCGCATGCCGAAATGTAGCGCAAAGCCGCTGAAGGTCGCGCCCAGCATGCCGCCGCCAACCCCGCAAACAAGGACGAGACCCCAATCGGCGAGATGCACCGGTGCTGCCGACGCCGTGCCGAAGTAATTGTAGCTGCCGGAGAGGCCAAGCGCTGCGAGGCCGGAGAGGATGACGGCCGTCAGAACCAGCCCGTTGGCGCGCGATTCATAGGTTCTGCTCATCTCCTCGATGGCAAAGACGATGCCGGCGAGAGGCGTGTTGAACGCGGCCGCAATGCCGGCTGCCGAACCTGCCAGGATCAGTCCACGTGCCTGCGCCATGCCTCCGAAACGGGCGACTGCCAGCATGAAGGATGCGCCCACCTGGACGGTCGGCCCTTCACGCCCGATCGAGGCGCCGCAAAGCAGACCCAATATGGTCAGGACGATCTTGCCGAAGGCGAGGCGCAGCGACAGAAGCCGCGTCCGGTCACCTTCATCATGCAGATGCCGCGCCGCGATCGCCTGCGGAATGCCGCTCCCTTGCGAGTTCGGAAACACCGTCATCGCCAGCCATGCCGACAGCATGAAGCCGAGCGGCGTGATGATGACAGGCAGCAGAAAACCCCATTCGCCCGAGGTCGTGACACCAGAAAATGCCTTCTGCGCCATATCCGCAAGCTTGGCAAAGCCGACGCTGATCACCCCGATCGCCAGCGCTCCCGTCCAGAATACGAGCCGCGGTTTCCAGAGATTGAACGAGCCCCGGAAGACACGGGAACGACGAAGGAGCTTGGACTTACGATAGGAAGGAGGCATGGCGGATATTCGAAGGTATGTGACGGGTCAAAGCGCGAGCCGGCTGATGCTCGCACTTTGCTCTACTCCATTTCCCAAAGGAATTAAAAGCCGTTCCTCTCAGTTGCGAAAAAGCGCAGATGATGTTTGGGGCTGACAGAGCGCCAAGCCCTCTGCGCCTCAAGCCTCCAGATGCCAATCCGCCTCGTTCAGGCAGAGCTCAAGCCGTGGATCGGAAAGCATCGCGATGTCTTCGCGGATCATCCTGCGCCAAATCTTCGCAGGAGCGGCGACTATAAGCTGCGGCGTTCCATCGAGTTCGTCGATGATGCGCATTCCGTCATCTTCATATTTGGCCAGACTCGCGACAAATGGCTGCTTCATCTGGTGAAATTCGCCGTCGAGGAAATCGTTACGCACGACCATATCCGAAATGCGGGCGGCGCGTGCGAGTGCGTCATCCGACTCGATCGAGACGAGGAACGCGACGTCCTCCGTCGGTCTCGACTCCTCAACAACCTGCCTGACCTCTGGACTGAGCATTTTCAAAGTCCTTTCAAAGGATCTAATTTAGCATTTACGCTAAATACTGGCAAGATCCAGCCGCCCGTAGCCGAAGCGGCGCACATCGGCATTATGCGGGCTGGATGGTAAAACGCAAGTTAAAGCCAACAATCTGTTTGCGAGCCTGTCGGCGTTTCGGCGCAAAGAGGGATCCTGCTGGATGAGCAGCGCCGCAGCGCCGGAGACCTGTGGACAGGCTTGGGACGTGCCGCTCATCGGTCCGTAAAGCGCATTCGGCAGGGCGCTGTGAATATTGACGCCGGGTGCGACGAGATCAGGCTTGAAGGCGCTAATCGTCGTGTTGCCGTAGCTAGGTCCCCAAGCGCTGAAGGGTGCGACGTGGTGGTTCATGTCAGAGGCGCCGACGCCGATCACGCAGTTGAACTTCCCGGGCGAACCGTGATGGCCGATCCCCATATGGCCGTTATTGCCGATCGCGGCGATGGTTAGCAGACCGCGGGATCGATAGACGTTGTAGACCGAATAATACTTCCGCTCGATATTGCTGCCTCCGAGCGAGGCATTGATGATGTCGACGCCAGAGCCCCTGCTGCCAGCCTGACGAGCCAACCAGTTGATGCCGGCGACGATTTGGTTGGTGTAGCCGCACATTCGTCCCTGCGCATCGCGCTTAGTCAGAACTGCGGCGACCGCGATCTCCGCATCGGGAGCGACTCCGACAGTCGCGCCGGCACAGATGGCCGAGACGTGCGTGCCGTGTGAATGGAAATCGAGCGGTTGTGAAACGAAGCGCGATGGGGAACCATTGGGTTCGAAGGCGCGGAAATCGATTTTCTTGCCCTTGAATTCGGGATGCGACGCGTCGATGCCTGTGTCGAGTATGCCGATGATCGCGCCAGAGCCGCTCAGATTTTTCTCCCGCGCTGCCGTGACGTTGATGACCGGAAGATGCCAGCCGTTTTTGCTGTCGGACGAGATTTCCTCCACCGGATCGGTCAGCGAGATCAATGTATTTTCAAGTACGACTGCACCTGAAGCTTCCAATGCTTCTACATCGGCCAGAGAAAGTTCGGGCAGGATGGCAGCCCCTAATGCTTCCAGATAAAGGCCACGCATGCCAGATTTGCGATTCGCGGCTACGGCGACGGAGGGCAATCGCTTATTCTTCGCGTTTTCGGCATTGACGAGATCGAGCACGGTTGACGAACCGGCGCTAAGGTTCTCTTTGACGAGACGGCGTACGCGCCGTCGCATCTGTGAGTCCGAGAAACCATCATCGCTGTCATCGTTCGAACTGGGCGGCGCGATCAAGAGCATCGTGCGCTCCGGCGGGGTTTCGAGCCACGCGTGTTCATCCCCGAAGCTGCGGTCAAGCCGAGGCAAATCGACATGACCCGTTGCTTTCTTGTAAAGCTGGGTATGTTTTCTGATCAGATTGCGGGCATGGCGTCGATGGGCAACGTTACGTTTCCCCCCTTTTCGACGCCAGACAGTCTTCCACTCTTCCAGCGCCGAAACGAAGTCTGTCAAACTCATGGTTGAGCGAAGTTTTTTCATAGTGAGAAGCCCTTGAATCACTATGAAAAACGTACGGAATCTCTCTTGGAAATGCAATACAAGATTGTATAACAAATTTTATACAACCTTATATTATCCGATTTGCACGGCTTCCTTGCTGCGGGTTGTGAGATGGGCAGCTTGTGACTACCGATCGCTCACTTCCCAGCGCGGATTGACCCAGGGTTCCTGGTTGGACCTTGCCATCTTCCGCCCCAGAATATGATCCGCCGCCTTCTCGCCGGTCATGATGGAAGGGCCGTTGAGGTTGCCGTAGGTGACATGCGGGAAGATCGAACTGTCCGCAACGCGCAGGCCGTCGACGCCGATTACGCGAGTTTCCGGATCAACAACGGCCATCGGGTCGTCCTTGGCGCCCATCCTGCAGGTGCCGCAGGGATGGTAGGCGCTTTCCAGGTGCTCGCGCAGGAATGTGTCGATCTCGGCATCCGTCTGGATGCGCACGCCGGGCTGGATCTCCGGGCCACGATAGTCGTCGAAGGCCTGCTGGCTGAAGATTTCGCGGGTTAGCCGCACACAGCGGCGGAATTTCTCCCAGTCTTCCGGATGGCTCATATAGTTGAACCGGATCACCGGATCGGCCTTCGGGTCAGAGGAGCGCAGGGTGACGTTGCCGCGCGATTTCGACAGGTTGTAGCCGACATGCACCTGGAAGCCGTGGCTCTTTGCCGCCGCCTTGCCGTCGTAACTGATGGCGACGGGTAGGAAGTGGTACTGGATATCCGGCTGCTTGAGGCCCGGCGCCGAGCGCAGGAAAGCGCAGGCCTCGAACTGGTTCGACGTGCCGAGGCCGGATTTTGTGAACATCCACTGTGCGCCCGCAACGCCCTGCCAGAACCAGGGCAGCCAGGAATAGAGCGAGACCGGCTTGGTGGAGACCTGCTGGAAATAGAATTCCATATGGTCCTGGAGATTGGCACCGACACCGGGGCGGTCGAGCTTCACCTCGATCCCCATGTCCTTCAGATGTGCGCCCGGCCCGATGCCCGACAGCATCAGCAGTTTCGGCGAGTTGAAGGAGGAGGCCGAGACGATGACTTCGCGATGCGCCTTGATGATCTCGATCTTGCCTCCGCGCTCGATCTCTACGCCCGTCGCGCGGCCGTCTTCGATGATGATCCTGCGAGCAAATCCGTTGACGAGACCGATATTGGAGCGCTTGAGGGCAGGCTTCAGATAGGCGCTTGCCGCAGACCAGCGCTTGCCGCCATAGATCGTCTGCTCCATCAGGCCGAAGCCCTCCTGCTTGGAGCCGTTGTAGTCTTCCGTCGTCTCGAACCCGGCCTGCTTGCCGGCCTCGACGAAGGCGTGGAACAGCGGGTTCGTGAAGACGCCGCGCTGGACATGCAATGGCCCGTCGGTCCCGCGCCAGCCTTCCTCGCCGCCATGGCTATGTTCCATCCGCTTGAAGTAGGGCAGCACGTCAGCATAGCCCCAGCCGCGCGCGCCGAGCTCTTCCCAGCGGTTGAAGTCTCCCGAATGGCCACGCACATAGACCATGCCGTTGATTGACGACGACCCGCCGATCACCTTGCCGCGCGGCGCGGTGATGCGCCGGTTGTTGAGATTTGGCTCCGGCTCGGAGAGATAGCCCCAGTTGTAGCGCTTCATGCTCATCGGCCAGGCAAGCGCTGCCGGCATCTGGATGAACGGTCCGAAATCGGACCCGCCCGCCTCGATGACGATAACCGTATTGCCCGGATCCTCTGACAGACGATAGGCCATGGCCGAGCCGGCCGAACCGGAACCGATGATGATGAAGTCTGCTTGCATGGTTTTTTCTCTGGCCAATTTGCGGGATGCAGCTAATGATAGTTGTATTGCGAATAGCTATTTTCTAACTCGTCAAATTCATCGTCGGCGGCCCTTTATGTCGATCTTGATGATCTGGTAGTCCGAGGAACGGCTGCAAAAAAATGAGCGACCAGAAAACCCGCGAAAGTCGATCGCCGCCCCGAGACAAACTATTGTCTCTGGATCGGGATGGTCGCAACGACTATGGCGAAAACAGTAAGTCATCTCGAAAGAACATTCCCTTGTTCAAGGCTCAGTCCAACCGGCGTGGCCGGCATGCTGCCAAGGTAGCCGTGAACGCTATGGGCGACGAAGACGCGATTGAGAGCGACCGCCGGCTCTCGCTTGCCGACCAGAAAGCGTTGAGACCGGCGAAGACAAAGGCGCCCGATGTACCGCTTCGCGAAGTGCTGAAGCGACAGGGTAAGCTGCCGAAGCGGTAATCGCCCAATCATCCTCATCTCAATACGGCGCCACCACCGGCCCCATGCCGACATAGACCGTCTTCAGCTCGGAATAATGCTCCAGCGCGGCAAGCGAATTCTCGCGGCCGAAGCCGGATTGCTTGGAGCCGCCGAAGGGGATTTCGACCGGGCAGAGATTGTAGGTGTTGATCCAGAGCGTGCCGGCTTCGAGCTGGTCGACGACGCGATGGGCGCGGGTGAGATCCGCGGTGAAGACACCGCCGGAGAGGCCGAATTCGGTGGCGTTGGCGCGAGCGATGACCTCGGCCTCGTCTTCGAAATCGAGCACGCACATGACAGGCCCGAAGATTTCTTCCCGCGCGATCGTCATGTCGTCGGTGACATCCGCGAAGACGGTCGGCTGCACATAATAGCCCTCGCCGGAGACGTTGTTCGGGATACCGCCGCCCGAAATCAGCGTTGCGCCTTCGGCCTTGCCCTTCTCGATATAGGAGATCACCTTCTCGCGCTGCGCCCAGGAGACCATAGGGCCGATCTGCGTCGCCTCGTCCATGGGGTCGCCGATGACCATCGCATCGGTGCGAGCCTTCAATCGCTTGAGGAATTCGCCCTTGATCCTGCCATGCACGAAGACGCGGGTGCCGTTCGAGCAGACCTGGCCGGTCGAGTAGAAATTGCCGAGCATCGCGCCGCCGATGGCGCTGTCGACATCGGCATCGTCAAAGACGATCAGCGGCGACTTGCCGCCGAGTTCCATGGTGACGTGCTTGAGCTGGCCCGCAGCAGCGGCAGCGACCCGCCGGCCTGTTGGCACCGAGCCGGTCAGCGACACCTTGGCGACGTCAGGGTGGTTGACGAGCAGCGGCCCGGTATCGCGGTCGCCCTGGATGACATTGTAGAGCCCCTTGGGCAGGCCGGCCTCGATCAGGATTTCGGCGATCTTCAAGGCGCCGAGCGGCGTGTTTTCCGAAGGCTTGAAGACCATGGCATTGCCCGCGATCAGCGCCGGTGCGCCCTTCCAGCAGGCGATCTGCTGCGGATAATTCCAGGCGCCGATGCCGACGCAGACACCGAGCGGCACGCGCTTGGTATAGGCGAAATCGCCACCGAGCGGGATGTAGGAGCCGTTGAGACCCGCTGCCGCGATGCCGCCGAAGAATTCGAAACTGTCAGCGCCCGAGGTCGGGTCGGCAACGATCGTTTCCTGGATCGGCTTGCCGGTATCCAGCGTCTCAAGCTCGGAAAGTTCGCGGTTGCGCTCGCGCATGATGTCAGCCGCGCGCTTCAGGATGCGTCCGCGCGCCGTCGGGCTCATTGCCGCCCATTCCGGCTGGGCGCGCTTGGCTGACGCGATCGCCTTTTCGACGATATCAGGCGTTGCTGCATGCAAGCGGGCAATGATCTCCCCGGTCGCGGGATAGATGCTTTCGATGACTGTGCCTGCAGTATCCTCGACATATTCCCCGTCGATGAAGTGGGAGGCTTTCGGCTGGGCATTCATGTCACTTGTCCTTGGATGGCTTGAGGCAGTGGTCCCTTCTCCCTCGGGGGAGAAGAATAAGGGCGGGCAAGAAGCGCGGTCACGTAGTCTTCCGTCAGCCCGATTGAGGCTTCGATGCTGATCGGCGCCGATTTCAGACTCTGGCGGATATAGAGCCCGTCGATCATCGCCGCTGCGCCTTCCGCAATGGGTTCTGCGGCATCTAGGGGGCAGAGCGCTTTGAGGCTAGCCAGCAGGTTGGAGCGGAGGCGCCGGGCATAGATGACGAGGAAGCGCCGCGTCTCTTCCGACCGCTGCGCCTCGGCATAGAAGGCAAGCCATGCGGCGATCGTCTCGGGCGCGAACTGATCGGCCTGGAAACTGACGCGGATAATGGCGGAAATCTTCTCTCGCGGCGTGTCTGCAGCCTTCAGCGCCATCACAGCATCGTCGCGCAATCGGCGTAGAAGGGAGCGGATGGTTTCGATCAGCAGCTGTTCCTTGCTGCCGAAATAGTGATGCGCCAGCGCAGCGGAAACCCCGGCCTGCCGGGCGATTTCGGACATGGTTACGCTGAGCGAGCCATGATCGCCGATCACGCGCAGCGCGGCGTCCACAAGCGCCTTACGGCGCACAGGTTCCATTCCGATCTTCGGCATCTCTTGTCCTCGAGTATGCGCATTCTATTTTTGATTGATCCATCAATCAATAAAAAACATCGCGCCGTCCGATCGCAATTTCGCTCGGAAATTGCCAAACGGACCTGTTTTCCGGGGCGGGACGCAAAGAAGTGAAGTGCTCACACAGGCTTACTTTTTGACAACAAACGTGAGCGGCAGTATCTTTCGGGCCTCGCCGTTCTGAACGGCTGGCGCTGATGCAGCGCTGCGCATCGATCGATGCATTGGCGAAAAATCGCCCGACTCATGACACGACGGTTGTGTGTCTCCCAGCAAGGGTTCTGAACCAAGAACAGAAAAGGGAGGAATATCATGCCGATGGTAACCGTTTCCATCTCTCCGCAACAGGCTGCCGGCATTCGCGCGGCCGTCGATTCCGGCCTTTACGCGTCCGGCAGTGAAGTGGTTCGCGAGGCGTTGCGCCTCTGGGACGCGGCGCGTCGGCGCGGGGAGCTGACGGAGGCTCCGCAGGCAGTAAACGCAGGGGATAATTCCGCCCGAAGAGGCAGCCGTTGTGTCGCCGACATGTTTGCCGATTACGAGGCCGAGAAGCGCAGACACGTCTGAAACTCAGCTCGAAATATGCTGGGTTGCCGTAACATTTAGCTGGGTCGCCCGTCGCGTGTAGGTTGAGCGGGAATTCACAAAAGTTTCACAGAGCCGAAAGGTTTCATTGACCGTTGTCGGCAATGGTCCGAAGGAAAACGATAAAGTAAAAAACATTTGGAGATTGGCGTGTCTATCACTGCCACCGTCGAGCCGGCCTCGCTGCGCAAATACGCTAGCGATCAAATTGTCACTCTGGCCAAGCTCGTCGTCGAAAACGCGTTCCAGCCGATCGTCGAAGCCGGTACGGGCACTGTCTTCGGCTATGAATCGCTGATGCGCGGTCAGGACCGGATCGGTTTTGAAACCCCGATCGAAATTCTCGATGAGGCAGAACGCACAGGTCAGCTCCTCGCCCTCGAACAGATGGTGGCGAGCCGGGCGCTCGCGAAATTCGCAACATTGCCCGATTGTGCGACAGCGACCCTCTTTCTCAATCTCGATGTCCGGTTGATCCCGCAAGGCGATGCCCTGATCGACAGCCTGGTTCAGCATCTGCGGAAGGCGGGCATTCCTCCTTCATCCGTCTGCTTCGAGCTTTCCGAGCGGTTCGACAATACGAGCGTACCGGAATTCTCGGCGCTGATCGAGAGAATGCGCAAGATCGGCTTCAAGCTGGCGATCGACGATTTCGGCGTGGGTCACGGCGAGGTAAAGCTGCTCTGCGACCACGCTGTAGATTACCTGAAGATCGACCGGCATTTTGTCGCGGATATCGACCGCAGCTCCCGTAAGCGCCATCTCCTGAAGAACATGGTCAATATCGCCCATGTCCTCGGCACGCGCGTCATTGCGGAAGGCATCGAGACCGAAGCGGAATTTCTGGCCTGCCGCGAGTTCGGCGTCGATCTCGTGCAGGGTTGGTTCATCGCGCGACCGACGACATTGGTCAACGAACTGAAGCCTGCTTTCCCGCATCTGCAGGATCTCGGGGAAATCAAGCGCAACAACCAGTCGCTGGACGAAATCCTGATCCGCAAGCAGATCGAAATGCTGCCGGCCATCTATGAAACCGACAGCATAGACAGCGTGTTCGAGATTTTCCGCCGCAACCCGCGCCAGGCGTTTTTCCCGGTGCTCAACGCCAATGGCGAACCGCGCGGCATCATCCACGAGTACCATCTCAAGGAATATATCTATCAGCCCTTCGGCCGCGATCTCCTGAAGAACAAGGTCTATGAGCGCACGATTTCGCATTTCGTCGAAATGGCGCCGATCGTCGGTCTTGATTCCGATGCCGAAAAGCTGATGGCGATTTTCGCCAACATGGAAGGCAGCAGCTGCCTGATCATCACCGAAGGCATGCGCTATGCCGGCATCGTTTCGGCCGCCTCGCTCATCAAGGTGATCAACGAAAAGCAGCTCAAGATGGCGCAGGATCAGAACCCGCTGACAGGCCTGCCGGGCAATCGCGCCATCCGGGAGTTCATGCAGCATTCCGGTCGCGACGGCGACGAAGTCCGCTATTTCTGCTACTGCGATTTCGACAACTTCAAGCCGTTCAACGATGCCTATGGCTTCCATCTCGGTGACCACGCGATCTCGCGCTTTGCTGCCCTGATGCGCCGCTATTTCTTTGCCGACAGGCATTTCCTCGGCCATGTCGGCGGAGACGACTTCTTCATCGGGGTCGAGGGCGGAAACATCGAGGAATTGAGTGACGTGCTCGCTCGTCTGCTGAAGGATTTCCGGGAAGATGTCCTGACGCTCTATTCGGACGAAGATCGCGCCGCCGGCCGGCTTCACGGCCACGACCGCAACGGTGTCGAAACCTTCTTCCCGCTGATGCGCTGCTCGATCGGTGTCCTCGAATTGCCGCAGGGCCTCGTCATCGATGATATCAATCGCGTCAGCACCGCCATCGCCGGCCTGAAGAAGAAGGCCAAGGAAAGCGAAACCGGCATCGCTTTCCACCCTTTGGGCGAGACCAATTGACGCCCTTCATGCACCGGTCCTTTCCAAGCCCGAAACTCTGAACTATGTCCATGTCCTCATGTCGCATTGTCTCCCCGGCAAGGTCCAGGGAGCGTGTGTCCATCCTTGAGGTGGGACGGGGAGATCTGAAGATGACCTTGCCAACTGAAATGCGTTTTGTCGATCTGCCCTCCTTCGGCGCGCCCGAAGTGATGACGATCGCTCGCAAGCCGCTGCCGGAGCTGAAGCCGGGGGAGATTCTCGTCCGCGTCGAAGCCGCAGGCGTCAATCGTCCCGATGTCGCCCAGCGGCAGGGCATCTACCCGCCGCCGAAGGATGCAAGCCCGATCCTCGGCCTCGAGATAGCAGGCGAAGTGGTCGATGTTGGCCCCGGCGTCAGCGAATTCTCCATTGGCAACAAGGTCTGCGGGCTAACGAACGGTGGCGCATATGCCGAATATTGCGTTCTCCCGGTCGGTCAGACGCTGCGATTTCCGAACGGCTACGATGCCGTCAAGGCGGCCGCAGTGCCGGAAACCTTCTTCACCGTCTGGGCCAATCTCTTCCAGATGGCCGGTCTCACTGAAGGCGAAAGCGTCCTCATCCATGGCGGTTCCAGCGGTATCGGCACGACCGCCATCCAGCTCGCCCGCGCCTTCGGGGCCACGGTCTATACGACCGCCGGCTCGAAGGAGAAATGCGAGGCCTGCGAAAAGCTCGGCGCCAAGCGCGCCATCAACTACCAAGAAGAAGACTTCGCCGAAGTCATCAAGACAGAGACCGGCCATGGCGTCGACATCGTTCTCGACATGATCGGTGCGGCCTATTTCGAGAAGAACCTCGCGTCCCTCGCCAAGGATGGCTGCCTCTCGATCATCGCCTTCCTTGGCGGCGCCGTCGTCGAGAAGGCAAGCTTGCAGCCGATCATGGTCAAGCGCCTGACCGTCACGGGTTCGACCATGCGTCCCCGCACGGCGGAGGAAAAGCGCGCCATCCGTGACGATCTTCTTTCCCAGGTCTGGCCGCTGCTCGATACCGGCAAGGTGGCACCCGTCATCTACAAGACCTTCGCGTTCGAAGATGTCGTCGAGGCCCATCGCCTCTTGGAAACCAGCAATCACATCGGCAAGATCATGCTGAAGCTCGCATGAGCGAAAGCGATGCGGCAATCGAAATGACGCCTGGCAGCGCCATCAGAATATAGAGCCAGTGGGCGGCCGAAAGGTTTCCGGCAATGCCGCCGGGATCGATGAGGCCGCTGCTGTTGACTATGACGCCCGAAAGGGATGCGCCAAAGGCGCTGGCGAGTGCACTGAGCATCGAAATTGCGGCGGATGCCTTGTCCTGCTCGTCGCGTTTCACCAGTCGGAGCACCTTTGCCACCAGATGCGCCCATCCGAGGCCGACGCCGAAACCCATCAGGAACAGGCCGATGGTGACAGGCGCAAGCACCACCACGTCGCTTGCCGTGTTCTCCCTGGCAAGGAACAACGCCATCGAGACGGTCGCCAGCGCCTCCACCACACAGCCCGCCACAATGGCTGCGTTGGCCCGACGCCCCGTCAGGGACCCGCCGAGGAAAGCCGAAGCGGTCCAGCCGAGCGCGACAAGAGCGACGAGATAGCCCGAAATCAGCGGCGTAACCCCGTGCAACATCTGCAGGAAATAGGGAATGTAGATATCGCTCACCAGGATGAGGGTCAGGGCGAACATGGTGAGATAGACGCGCGAGATCGGTTGTCTAAGCATCATCGCAGCTGCAGGCAGAAGTCGGCTACGGCTTCGCTTCTCGATGGTGAACATGGCAATGATCGCAATCACGGATGCCGCGATCAGCGCAGATTTGACGTCCATCCTCTCTGCCGTGCCGGCAAAGCCGACAAGCAGGACGGCCGCCAGCAGGAATGCGATCTGCGCAAGCGGCGCTCGCTGCTTCATCCGGTCATCCTCCACTCGGGGCAGCAGGCGTGGAGCGAATATCGCCATCAAGCCACCGAGCGGAACCAGCACGACGAACGCATAGCGCCAGTTGCTTCCCGTCGAAAAGAAGCCGCCGAGTGTCGGGCCGATGACCGTCGATATGCCCCAGATCGCGGCGTAAAGTGCTGAAGCCTTTGGCCACAGCGGCTCCGGATAGACGAAGCGGATGAAGGCATAGGCGAGCGCCGCCAGCGCACCCGTGCTGAAGCCCTGTATGGTTCGGCCGACCAGCACGATCGGCATCGATGGGGCCAGCGCGCAAATCAGGCTGCCGGCACCGAAAACGACTGCCGCGATGACATAGACATTTCGCAGGCCTATCCCGCGCGGTCGGGCTGCAACGAAGATCGAGCCGAGAACGGCAGCCGCGACAAAGAGGCTGGTCACCCAGGAAAGCAGCTCCAATCCGCCGATGTCGCGCACGATCGATGGCGCGATGGTGGCGGTAATATAGCTCTCGACCGCATAGAGGGTGACGCCGCCCGCAAGAATGAGTGTGGCGGGCAGAAGCTCCGGTGAAAAGAGACGAAAGACGGATGTGGAGGCAACGGGTGCTGCCTCATCGAGACCGGACATGGGGCGATCCTTGATGTTCCCTGGCGAAGAATTATTATTTTCAAAGTTATTGCTTGGAAAAATTGCACGGAGCGATTATTAAAGCAAGAAGAAACTTGGAAAAATAAATGCATCAGACATCAGCCAACCGAATTCTTCTCCTGCTCAAGAACGAGGGGCCGCAGCTCGCCGCCTCCATCGGCGAGGCATTCGGCATAACCTCCGAGGCGGCGCGGCAGCAGCTGATGAAGATGGCCGAGGACGGGTTGGTCGAGGCGGTCACCGGGACCGCGTCAGGTCGCGGACGCCCCCGCCAGCTCTGGCATCTGACCGAGGCGGGAAACCGGCAATTTCCCGACGGTCACGCGGAGCTGACCGCAAACCTTCTGACCTTGCTCGTGGAGCAGTTGGGATCCGGCGCGCTGGATACCGTCATTTCGGCACGCGAGATCGAGACGGAAAAACGCTATCTGGTCGAAATCGGCAGCGAAGGCGACCTCAAATCCCGCGTTGGCAGGCTCGCGGCGATCCGCACGCGGGAAGGCTATATGGCCGACAGCTGGGAGGATGAGGATGGCTCGTTGATCCTGGTCGAAAACCATTGCCCGATCTGCGCTGCCGCGTCGGTTTGCGCCGGTTTCTGCCGATCCGAGCTGGAGACCTTCCGCACCGTTCTCGGTGCCAGGGTGGAGCGGACGGAACATATTCTGCATGGCGCGCGCCGTTGCGCCTATGTCGTCAATCCCGCCTAGGCGGTGGCCGCCTTGGAGCGCTTCCCGTCCAGCATAAGCATCAGGACAACAGCGATAAGGCCGCTCGCGACGCCGACGCGGGCCGTTTCCGAATAGTCGCCGATTGCCGTGCCGATGGCGAAGAGGATCGCGGCGACGCCGCCACTCAGGAACATGTTGACGGCAATCAGCGAGCTGCCGAGCCCCGGCCGGTCGGCGATCAGGTCCTGCAGGTAGGAGATCGGCACGCAGAGGATGGCCGCGGCCCCGCAAGAATTGATGCCGACGAGTGCATAGAGCTGCCACGTCTCGGTTGCGAAGCTGACGAGCGTCAGATGCGTGGAGTAAAGCAGGGCGCCTGCGACCAGCACATGGACATTGTGAAAGCGGCGTAGCATCGCGCCCCAGAACAGCATGAATGGCATTTCGAGGAAGGCGACTGCCCCTGAGAGGAAGCCGACATCGGTCACGGTGCCATGCACCATCTGCGTGGTGATGAGCGGCGAGAGGGTGGTGCTTAGCCGCTGCGTGCCGGTGATCAACGCCATGGCGCCGAGCCGGATCATCAGCGCCGGATCCAGCAGTCGCATGAGGGAGGCAAAAAACCCTTCCTCGCCGAAGGTCGCTCCGCCCACCTTGCCGACACTGCGCGGCACGAAGAAGAAATAGAGGCAGAAACAGGCAAGACTTGCCGCCGCTGCAACCGCATAGGCCGGCATCATGCTTTGCGAATGGGCGAGATAAAGCCCGACGAGCCCGGGCATCAGCGCCCAGGACCCGGAATAAATCGCGCGCACCGTCGAGGTGATCGAGACCGCCTCGCGCGGCGCGATCTCGTTGGTCGTCGCGCGAATACTGCCGAACAGGATCGAGAAGGTGGAATTGCTAACCGGGATCAGGAACAGCACGCAGAGGATGAAGACCGGCACGCTTCTGACCTCATAGATAAGGCCGTAGCCGAAGATGCCGGCGATGGTCAGCGCCAGCACCAGGGGTCGCCGGTCCCCCAGCCTGTCCGACAATATTCCGAGAAGGACGCTGGCTGCGACATTGATCGCCGCCGCCGCAAAGATCAGCATCGAATAGAGCCCGTCACTCAGGCCGAATTCGCCGATGCCGATCATCGACTGATAGGGCAGGGTCGAGGCATAGGTGAAGCCGGCCACAAAGAGCGTCAGCGTCGGGATGCGCAGATAGGGATCGCGAATGATGCGGAGAAGGGCTGAAAACATGGGGGACGTGATTCCTGATGTCGTCCTTTTAGACCCATGCGGCCGTTGCGCAATAAAAGATACGATCGGATTCTTCACTTGATATGACGATTGGCAATCCGTCGTGCAGTCGTTATCACTGGCGGACCCCACAAATCAGGAATCCCCGTCCCATGACCAATCCCGTCTGCGTCGAAGTCACCCGTGGCAATCTCGTCGAAAGCCGCCATCGCGGCTCCATCGTCGTGGTCGATGGCGATGGTCGCACGGTCTTTTCGCAGGGCGATATCGAGCAGGCGGTCTTCCCGCGCTCGGCCTGCAAGGCGATGCAGGCATTGCCGCTGGTCGAAAGCGGCGCGGCCGACGCCTACGGCTTCGGCAACAAGGAACTGGCGCTTGCCTGCTCCTCACATAGCGGCGAGGACGAGCATGTGGCGCTCGCCGCCTCCATGTTGTCGCGCGCCGGCCGCGATGTGTCCGCGCTGGAATGCGGCGCGCATTGGTCGTCCGACCAGAAGACGATCATCCACCAGGCGCGCACCATCGACAAGCCGACGGCGCTTCACAACAACTGCTCGGGCAAGCATTCCGGCTTCGTCTGCGCCTGCTGTCACCAGGGCATCGATCCCAAGGGCTATGTCGGCTACGATCACCCGCTACAGCAGCAGATCCGCGACACGATGCAGAGCCTGACGGGTGCGGCACTCGGCCACGACAGTTGCGGCACCGACGGCTGCTCGATCCCGAATTACGCTGTTCCGCTGAAGAAGCTCGCCCACGGTTTTGCCCGGATGGCGACCGGCGCGGGCCTAGAGCCGTTGCGCGCCAAGGCCGCCCGCCGCCTGTTCGATGCCTGCATGGCCGAGCCCTTCTATGTGGCTGGCACCGGTCGCGCCTGCACCAAGCTGATGAGCCTTGCGCCCGGCCGCATCTTCGCCAAAACAGGCGCCGAGGGCGTCTTCTGTGCGGCGATCCCGGAGCAGGGGATTGCGCTCGCCCTCAAATGCGATGACGGCAATGGCCGTGCATCCGAGGCGATGGTCACTGCGACGCTGGCGCGCTTCTTCGAAAGGGATGGCGAGGTCCATGCCGGCCTGATGGCGATGGCCAACAAGGCCCTGCACAACTGGAACGGCATCCATGTCGGCGACATCAACGTCACGTCGGCGGTAACTGCCTGACTGTGTCTCGAAGCGAAACACGTTTTGTTAATATACGTATACTCTAATATGAATTAAACCAATTCTGCGAAAGCCGCATGCAGCGCTGCGGCCTTTGCATACAATCGGTCCGAAATGATTTCGTGTTCCCTGCCATGAGGGCATGACATGTTCGCAGGCCGTTATCTCTGGTGGATGCTGATCGCAATCGGGACATTCGTCTTTTGCGCGATCTATTTCGATTATGTCGGCTGGACGATCATCCAGTTCTCCGGCTGCGAAAGGAATGCCGGCTCCTGCGGTCCGCTGATCTCCCTCATGGGCGGTGCGGTTAAACCCGCCGGCTTTTGGCTCTGCGGCGGCATAGTCCTGTTCTGCATGCTTGCGCGCATTCTCTTCCTGCGCCTGAGCCTCCTCTGGAGCATTGCAGCCATTGCCTGGTTTGCAGCGTCCACGGACTTTCCAACGATATTCGTCAGCATCTGGGAGGGGCACGTGCAGCTGGATGCCATTTTCGGCGTCCTACCGCTGCCGCTGCTCTTCCTCGTTCTGTTTGCTGCTTATCTGCTGGTTCCCTTCGAGGATGACGAGCGTCAACCGCTGGGTTCCTGGAGACTGCCCCGCTATGCCGCTGCTCTCACGGCTGCCCATGCCACGCTCTGGTCATTTGCAAACCAGCCCAACCTGCCGCTTCTCCTTGCTGGCAAAATGCAGATGCCGTCCCTCGGCGCTGCTATCGCTAACCTGCAGCCGCAATTGAACTATCTGGCCGAGCTTGGAATCGGCGACACGACGCCGATCTATGCGAGCCTCATGATCTTCGCCTGCGCTCTGCTGGGAAGTCTCCTGCCGCAGCAAAGGGTGGAGGTCGCCTGGCTTTCGCTGCAGATTCTCATGTCTTCAGGATCGCCGCGCCGGCGCTCCGGTAGGGTTTGAGGCGATCCTCGGGCACGCCTGCTGCGACGATCAATCCCGAGATGGCTGACAGGGACACGACGTGGCAGGGCGAGACGGTGTCCAGCTTCTCCTCCGTCACCATGACATAGGTTTCCACCGAACATTGGGCGATGTGCCGCTTGATCGTGGCTTCCTCGAAATCGCCTGTCGAAAGACCGTGCGCGGGATGAACGGCGGTCACGCCGAGAAAGAAGATATCCGGTCTGACGAGCGAGATCGCCACGATCGCCGATGCGCCGGTCGCCACCATCGAATGCTTGTAGAGCCTGCCGCCAATCAGGATCACTTCAGCGGTCGGGTGATGTTCCAGTTCGCCTGATATCGTCGGGCTGTGGGTGACGATGGTAAAGGCGAAATCGCGCGGCAGATGCCGGACAATCTCGGCCGTCGTCGTCCCGCCATCGAGAAAGATCGTCTGCCCGGCGCGGATCATCCCGGCGGCATAGACACCCAGCGACCGCTTTTCTTCCGACGAGACTGTCCTGCGCGTCGAAAAATCCGGCAGGTCCGGCGATAGCGGCAGCGCCCCGCCATGCACCCGCTTCAGCAGGCCCTGTGCCGACATCTCCCGCAAATCCCGCCGGATCGTGTCCTCGGAAAGGTTGAATTCCTCGGCGACGCTCTTCGCAACAACCTGCCCATCGCGGCGGAGCAGGTCGAGGATAATGGTCTGGCGTTGACTGGTCAGCATGCACGCTCCCGCACGAAAATGAATGAATTATCGTGATTATGCCTGAATTGACTCGACAATCAAGAAATTTCCCGCATATTCGGGCAGTTTCCTGCATGAGGCGGGGCAAAGGAGAGATAACATGCTGATTTTGATTGCTGGACCCTATCGCTCAGGGACCGGAGACGACCCGGAAAAGATGGCGATGAACCTGAAGCGCCTGGAGGAGCCGTCCTATGCGCTGTTCAGGGCCGGCCACGTGCCGATGATTGGCGAATGGGTGGCCCTGCCGGTGTGGAATGCCGCGGGCGGCAAGGCCGTCGGCGACGCGCTTTACGAGGAAGTCTTTCACCCGACCGCCCATCGGCTGCTCGAGCTCTGCGAAGGCGTATTGCGGCTTCCGGGCGAGTCCAAGGGCGCCGATAATGATGTGCGGATCGCCCGTGAGCGCGGCATTCCCGTCTGGCATCGGCTGGAGGATGTGCCGGGCTGCACATGATTGTCTGCGACGGAACGGGCGGCATGCCGCTCGTTCCAGCCCGATGCCCATTACGGGATCAATGTTCCCGCTACGCTGCGAATCCGCTATAAGGCTCCCTTTGAAACGGGATGGAGCGGGCATGTTGACTTTGTATTATTCGCCGGGAGCTTGCTCACTGGCGAGCTTGATTGCGCTGGAAGAATCCGGCCTTGCCTTCGAAGCCAAGCGGGTCGATTTCAGCAAGGCGGAGCAGCAATCGCCGGAATATCTGCGCCTCAATCCGAAGGGCCGAGTTCCCGTGCTGATCGCCGAAAAGGGCGCGATATCAGAGACGCCGGCCATTCTTGCCTATGTCGCACAGATCGCGAAATCGGCACGCCTTGCACCTCTCGACGATCTCTTCGAATTTGCCTTGATGCAGTCGTTCAACAACTATCTCTGCGCCACCGTGCATGTGAACCACGCCCATGGCCGCCGCGGCTATCGCTGGACGGATGACGAGGCTGCAAGGGAAACCATGAAGGCCAAGGTGCCGCAGACCATGGGCGAGAGCCTGGGGCTCATCGAGACATCGATGCTCCGCGGCCCCTGGGTGATGGGCAAGGATTACAGCGTCGCCGACGCTTATCTCTTCACCATGTTCGGATGGGCAAAGGGCGACGGAGTCGACCTCGACCGCCTGCCGAAACTGGGCGAACACCGCGCCCGCATGCTGGAGCGTCCTGCCGTTCAGCGGGCGAGGGAAATCGAAAGAGCCTGATCGACTAATGTCACACGCTCAGTTGCCATCGAAGGACGCACGCAGCTTCTTCGGGGCTCGAAAGCGCCAGGCGTCGATCAGCCGGCGCTTGAGCTCTTCGTCGTCGATGGCGTGGGCCCTGAGCGGCAGCGACGGCCAGCCGACATAGTGGTCGGTCTGATAATAGATATCGGGCGCCATCTCGATGAGGCGTTCCTTGTCCTCGATCGGGATGGACAGCACGATCGTCTCGGCATTCTTGACCGACACGAACGACTTGCCGCCCACTTTCAGCGAAGGCGTGCCATAGCTGGTGCCGAGTTCGACCTCGGGCAGATCAGCCTCCGCGGCAAGTGCCTGCAAGCGCTTGAAAATCTCTTCCGTCTCGCTCATCCGGGACCGCCGTCGCCAGTGATAACATCGGCAGAATAGTCCGGACAGCCGGCGATGGCGAGCGTTAAGCACAGCGAAGGCGCTCCGGCAGGCAGGCCACCGGTTGCGGTATCGTCCGCCCCAGATTCTCCGGCATCAGCGGCAGATCGGCCAGCTCCGCCAGCGTCATGACCCTGATGTCAGGATGCAGCAACGGGTCGTGCGACGTGGAAACGGTGTCTTCCTCCAGCCACTTGGCCGGCAGGATATGGGTCAAGAAAAGCTTGAGCACGGACATGGCAATGCCTCCTCGCTCTTCCGCCGCTCAAAAACGCCGATGGCGCCGAATGCGGCAGGATCATTAGACTTAATTTGATCGATGTAATCAGTATCGGCCCGCAATGACTGGAATTCAATTGAGAATGGCAAGAGGTCGGTATAGATATCCTATATGAAGAACCTCAACATCGTCCATTTGAACGGGCTGCGGGCGCTGGAGGCGGTGGGGCGCCTCGGGTCGCTGCAATCGGCCGCCGACGAACTCGGCGTCACGATCGGCGCCATCAGCCAGCAGGTCATCAAGGCCGAGGCGCAGCTCGGGCGGCAGATTTTCGAGCGAACGCCGAAGGGCATGGTTGCGACCGATGCCGGCGTCGGCATCCTGGCGCGGCTGGGCGAGGGGTTTCAAGCACTGTCCGAAGCCGTCATGGCAGCCCAACATCGTGACGACACGATCCTGACCATTTCAGTCGCGCCGGTTCTGGCCGCCCGCTGGCTGGTTTACCGGCTGCATCGTTTTGCCGAGCGTCATCCCGAAATCCGGCTGCGCATCGACGCCACCATGCGGCTCGTCAATCCTGCGACGTCAGATGTCGATATCGGCATCCGCGTCGGCGAGGGCAATTGGCCTGGGGTCAAATCGGAACTGTTGCTGTTGCAGGAGGTCTTTCCCGTGGTCTCGCCACAGATCGCCCGCGGCCTGAAGGAGCCGGCTGACCTGCTGCGCATTCCCGCCGTCATAGACGGACGTGCAATGTTTTCCTGGGATGTCTGGTTGCGGGAGGTGGGATTGTCCGGCGAGACGATGGAGGCGCGCCATGTCTTCAACGACGCTTCGCTCTGCCTCGATGCGGCGATTGCGGGGCAGGGCGTTCTGCTCGCATGGCAGACGCTGGCGGCCTATGCGCTGGAACAGAAATGTCTCGTCGATCCCTTCGGCATCCGCGTCAAGACCGGCTTCGGCCATTATTTCGTAACGGCCGAAGGCGTACGCGAGCCCAGGAAGGTCACGGACTTCAAGGCATGGATTCGTGACGAGATGGCCGAAAGCATGCGGCCCTTCGCCTGATTTCGTCAGACGCTGATCGGTTCCTTTGACCGTGTCGCCTGCATGGCCTTATAGGCCGCGCGCGACTGGCAGCGTTCGATCCAGGCCTTGAGATGCGGACGGCTGTCGAAAAGCGCGTCTTCGGTCTGGGCGTAGCGGAGCACTTCCGCAACGTTGAGATCGACGACGGTGAAGCGATCGGCGGCAATATAGTCCTGCCCCGTCAGGCGCTTTTCCAGCACATCGAGCGGTTTCTTCAGGGAACGGCTGGCAACCACGATGCCGGCCTTGCCCTGATCGGAGTTTTCCTGCTCACGATCATAGATGCGTACGATGGCGACCGAATGCGGCTCGACTTCGGTCGCGGCCCACATGGTCCAGGTGGCAATCAAGCCCTCTTCCTCGACCGTCTGTCCCGAAAGCGGGCCACCATATTTGCGCGCCAGATAGAGGTTGATGGCGAGAGACTCATTGAGCACGAGATCGCCATCCTTGATGCTCGGGATCATGCCCATCGGGTTGACGGCCAGAAAGTCCGGCGAGAGCGTGTTGAGCGGCGCATCTGCTGCCAGCGGATTGTCCATGCGCGTCGCCTGCAGCACCGGCACCGACTTGAATTCGATGCCGAGTTCTTCCGCCATCCAGTAATTGCGCGAGGCGCGCGAGCGATAGACGCCGTAGATCGTGAGCATGACTGGTCCCCTGTTGTTGTCCGGCCGGACGCTAATCCGACAGATGTCAAAACGGAAGAGGCATCACCTGATATCAGCCATGAATGCTTTTGATGGTCAGCCGAGCCGGTTCCGCTCGATCGTCAGGTGCGGATAGGTGGAGCTTCCGGCAACCAGATCGCCCGAAGCAGCCTTGTCCCAGAGGAAGGCGACGACGGCGCCCTTTGCGGCATCCTCGAAGAGATTGTCGGAGATGACGGCACCGCCGGCGCCATCAGCGACGGAGACCGCGCAGCCGACGCCGGAGTGGCGGACAATGTTGCCTGTCGCAACGACATTACGCAGATACGGCCCCCAGCCGAGCTTCAGGCCCCAGAGCGGCGCATTCTCGACGACATTCGAGGCGACCAGGGTATCTGCCTCAGCCGCGATCCCGATGCCGAAGCCGTTATCCTGCCTGTAGGGTCCCGTCAGCGACAGATTGCGCACCACATTTCCGGTAACGCTTGCAAGCCTGCCGCCCTTGTCGAAATTGGCAATTGAAATGCCGTTCGCTGCACCGTCGATGAGGTTGCCGTTGACGATGGCGCCTACGAACTCGAATTCGCAGAAGATTGCCGTCTCGCCGGAGCGCAGGCACTGATTGTTGCTGATCTGCACGTTCGAGGCCGAGTTGGCACGAATGGCGGTGAAGGCGCAGTCGGAAATGTGATTGTCTGTGACCGTGACGCCGGCGCCGCGGAAGACGTTGATTCCGTTGCCGTTCTGCCCGGTGCCGCCATCCCTCGCGCCGATCCTGGCGATGCGGTTGCCGGAGATGACGGTCCCGTCCTCTCCCTTTTCCCAGCGATGCACCAAAATGCCGCCATTGCCGCAATCGAAGACGCTGTTGCCCGCAATCGCGAGGTCGGCCGACTGCACGGAGTAGATGCCCGCATCTGCAGCCCCCGATATCCGGCTGCGCTTGATGCGGCCGCCGCAGCGTTCCATCTGCAGCCCGTGCTTGCTGCTGCCCGAGATCTCACAATTGTCGATCACCAACTCGTCGACGCCGGTAAACTGCAGCAGGCCGTCGGTATAGTCAGCCAGCCAGCGATTGCCGCCATCGAAGACGAGATTGGAAAGTTCGATGCGTTTTGCATCCTGCGCCGCCATTAGATGGCCTTCGCCGCTATAGACGAGACGCGATGCGCCGCCGACGCCGGTGATCCGGCAATTGTTAGGCAAGGTCAGGTTTGAGACGTTGTAGCTTCCGGCCGGCAGAAAAACCGGCTGACCCTTGCGGGCTGCATCATCGATCATCGCCTGCAGTTTCTGGCTCTTGTTGCCGACCGCGGGGGGCAGCGTCTTGTAGGCGACGGCATCGATCGCGCCGCGCATATCTGCCGAGGAAAGCGCCGAAAGCGGCGCGGCAAAGGCGCGCTGCTCTAATGCTGCGGCGACAGTCGATCCGGCAAGGCAGGCTAGGAAGTCGCGGCGGGAAGGCATCGTTAACTCCGTGTTTACTGCGCCTACCAAAGCACAAACCGTGCCATCGATATCTGTCCCGATTTGATACGTCCTGCGATGATCGACCGGTGCCTTTTTGCGGAATTTCTTGTCGCTCTGTTCACCCTTCCGCTTAAGGGGACCGAAGGAAACCTGCGATATCATCGACGAGTTTTCAGGGGTTAGCGTTTCACGGAATGACGAATTAGGGAGAACGAGCGTCATGAACGGGATGAGGGCTCGACAGTCGCAGGAAGTAGCCCCGCTACAGATCGAAACCCGGCGGCTCCTCGCGGCAACCCAATCCCTGATGGCAGCCAATGCGCATCACGTTGCCTATGGCATCGAGGATCTGCGCCTGAAGGCCCTCGTTCACGAGCTGCCCGATTTTCTTTACGTCAAGGACCGCCAGGGCCGCTTCGTTTTTGCCAATGCGATTACGGCAAAGACGCTCGGTTTCGACAATGCCAGCGCGCTCGCCGGCAAGACCGATTTCGATCTCCTGCCGCACGACGTCGCCAAGGAATTCTTCCGCATCGAACAGGAAATCCTGGAGTCGGGCGAGCGGCGGCTGGAAATGGAGGAATGCGTCCCATCAGTCGATGGCAGCCCCCCGGCCTATCGGCTGACATCCAAGATTCCCCTGCGCAACGACCAGAACGAAGTCATCGGCCTGATCGGCATTTCCCGCGACATCACCGAGCAGAAGCGTCGGGAGAATCTGCGCCGCGGCCAGGCGCAGCTGCTGGAAATGATTGCCAAGTGCGAGCCGCTGGAAATGATCCTCGAAGCGCTCGTCCTGCTCGTCGAGACCGGGCTTACCGGTATCAACGGATCGATCCTGCTGCTAGACCCGGAAGGTCTGCATCTTTTCCACGGTGCGTCGCCGAACCTGCCGGCCGCCTATAGCCGCCTGATCGATGGGGTCGCCATCGGTCCTTCGGTCGGCTCCTGCGGCACGGCTGCTTGGCGCGGCAAGCCGGTCATCGTCAGCGACATCGAGACCGATCCGCTCTGGGAGGATTTTCGCGGCGTCGTGCAGAAATTCGGCCTCCGCTCCTGCTGGTCCACCCCGATCATGACGCCGCAGGGCAATGTGCTCGGAACCTTTGCTCTCTACTCTTCCGAAGTCCGAACGCCGACGACGCGGGAAATGGAGCTGGTCGATATGGCGACGCACATCGCCGGCATTGCCATCGAGCGCAAGCGCGCGGAAGAGCGCATCTATTTCATGGCGCATCACGACGACCTGACCGGATTGCCCAACCGGGCTTTCCTGAAGGATCAGATGGCGAGAATCCTGTTCCAGGCGCGCCGCAACAGCCGCAAGGTGACGGTCGCCTATATCGATCTCGACAATTTCAAGGACATCAACGATGGCCTCGGCCATGGCGCCGGCGACGAAGTCCTGAAGGAGCTGTCGGCGCGCATGGTCAACTGTCTGCGCGCCTCCGATATCATCGTGCGCCTGGGCGGCGACGAATTTCTCGTCGTGCTCGTCCATCAGGCGCGCCACGATGCCGGCATCATGCGTCGTCTGCGCGAATTGCAGAAAGTCATCGCCCGTCCGATCAAGATTGCCGATGCGGATGTGACCGTCACCAGCAGCATCGGCGTCGCAGCATTTCCCTTCGATGGCCAGACGCCGGAAGAATTGCTCGCAAATGCCGATGCCGCCATGTATCAGGCCAAGCAACTTGGCCGGAATACGCTGCAATACTACTACAATCGGCCGAACGGCGCCGATACGATGCCGATCAGCGAGGAGGACGAGCTTCGCCACGCCATCGGTTCCGACCAGCTCTTTATCGAGTATCAGCCGCAGGTCGATCTCGAAACCGGCAAGATCGTCGGTTTGGAAGCCTTGGTACGCTGGCGCCATCCTGACCGCGGCGTGCTGCCGCCCGGCCATTTCATCCCGCTTGCCGAGGAGACGGGCCTCATCATTCCTCTGGGCCTCCACGTGCTGAACGAGGCGTGCCGTCAGAATAAGGCTTGGCAGGACATGGGCCTGCCGCCTGTCACGATCGCCGTCAATGTTTCCGCCAAGCAGTTCAGCGATCCGGCTCTCGCCGAACACGTCGTCGAAGCTCTGGAGACAAGCGGTCTAGATCCCTGCTGGCTGGAGCTGGAGCTGACCGAGAGCACGCTGATGCAGGATGTGCCGCGCGCCCTGACGGTCATGCGCTCGCTCGGCACACTCGGCGTTCGCCTCTCGATCGATGATTTCGGGACCGGCTATTCGAGCCTTGCGGCGCTGAAGACCTTCCCCTTCCATCGTCTGAAGATGGACCGCGCCTTTGTCGAGGCCTTGCCGCGCGATGAGACGACGGTCGCCATAGCCTCCGCCGTCATTTCGCTTGCGCGCAAGCTCAAGCTGGCTGTCGTTGCCGAAGGCGTGGAGACCGAGGAACAGCTGGAGTTCCTGCGCGAAAACAGATGTGACGAAGCGCAGGGCTATCGGTTTTCCAAGCCCGTTGCACCCGGCGAGATCGAACGGATGCTGCGCGACGGCATCTAAGTCCGCCCGGCTGCCGATCCGGCCGCCAACGGGGCTGGTTTGCACATCAACGCACTGGCAGATCAGGCAGATTCCGCTATCTTGCCTGTCATGAGGCCCGACCAGCTGCTTTATCCCGCCCCCGAGGGGCTTTTCTGTCCGCTCGGCGGCTTCTATGTCGATCCGGTGCGCCCCGTCGATCGGGCGCTGATCACCCATGGCCATTCGGATCACGCCCGCTCCGGCCATGGCCGCGTGCTTGCTACCCGCCAGACGCTGGACATCATGCGCATTCGCTATGGCGAAGACTTTGCCGGCGCCGAACAGCCGGTCGGTTTCGGAGAGGTGCTGACGATCAATGGCGTCAGGGTCAGCTTTCACCCGGCAGGCCATGTCCTCGGCTCAGCTCAGATCGCCATCGAGAAGGACGGATTGCGCATCGTCGTGTCGGGCGATTACAAGCGCCGGCCGGATCCGACCTGCGATGCCTATGTACCGGTGCCCTGCGACGTCTTCATAACCGAAGCGACATTCGGCCTCCCGGTCTTCCATCATCCCGACCCGCTATCCGAAACACGCAAGCTGCTTGCCTCGCTGAAGCAGTTTCCTGAGCGTACGCACATGGTCGGCGCCTATGCGCTCGGCAAGGCGCAGCGGGTCATCCGGTTGTTGCGCGACGCGGGCTACGACAAGCCGATCTATATTCACGGCGCTTTGGAGCGGCTCTGCGATTACTATGCCGGGCAGGGGATCGATCTCGGCGAATTGCTGCCGGCAACGGTGGAAAGCCGGGATCAATCGATATTCAAGGGCGCCATCGTCGTCGGACCGCCATCGACATTTTCCGATCGCTGGGCCAGACGTTTCAGCGAACCGCTGCCGGCCTTTGCGTCTGGCTGGATGATGGTGCGCCAGCGCGCTAAGCAGCTCGGCGTCGAACTGCCGCTGGTGATTTCCGATCATTGCGACTGGCCGGAATTGACGGAAACCATTTCCGAACTGAAACCCGGCGAGGTCTGGGTTACCCATGGCCGCGAGGAGGCACTGGTCCGGTGGTGCGAGCTGCAGGGGATTGCGGCCAAGCCGTTGCATTTGATCGGCTATGAGGACGAGGGGGATTGATGGCGTTGGAGCTTGCCGATACCCCCCTCTGCCCTGCCGGGCATCTCCCCCACAAGGTGGGAGATCGGCTGTGGCGGCGCTGGCGATCCCCAATCTCCCCCTTTGTGGGGGAGATGTCACGAAGTGACAGAGGGGGGTATGCCAAGCGCACCGTAGGAGCGAGGGAACGATGAAACCCTTCGCAGCCCTCCTCGACCGCCTCGTGCTCACGCCGAGCCGCAACGGCAAGCTCAAGCTGCTGACGGACTATTTTCGCGAGACGCCGGATCCCGACCGCGGTTACGGCCTGGCGGCCATCGCCGGCACGCTCGAGGTGAGAAACGTCAAGCCGGCCATGCTGCGCGAGCTGGTGCTGGAGCGAATGGACGAGGTCCTGTTTCGCTACTCCTACGACTATGTCGGCGATCTTGCCGAAACGATCTCCCTGGTCTGGGACGAGGAGAAGGACATCGACCGCTCGGCCGCGACGCAGCCAAGGCTGGGCGAAGTGGTGCGGCGGATGAATGCACTCGGTCGCACCGAGGTGCGTGGCTACGTCCGTGATCTTCTCGACCAGCTGGACAGTTCCGGTCGCTTCGCCTTCATCAAGCTCGCGACCGGCGCCCTGCGCATCGGCGTGTCGGCCCGTCTCGCCAAGCAGGCGCTGGCGGATCTTTCGAACAGGGAGGTCGGCGAGATCGAGACGCTGTGGCACGGATTGCAACCGCCTTACGAAAGCCTGTTCCAGTGGCTGGAGGGCAAGGGCGATAGGCCGGTGCTGGCAACGCCGGCGATCTTCCATTCCGTCATGCTGGCCAATCCCGTTGAGCCGGGCGATCTCGACAATCTCGACCCCAAGGATTTCGCCGCCGAATGGAAATGGGACGGCATTCGCGTGCAGCTCTCCCGCGCTGGAGAGACGCGCAAGCTCTATTCCCGTTCCGGCGATGACATATCGGGTGCCTTCCCTGACATCGTCGACGCCATCAGCTTCGAGGGCGTGGTCGACGGCGAGTTGCTGATCGGCGGCACGACCCGTTCCAACAGCCCGACGCGCACCTTCTCCGATCTGCAGCAGCGCCTGAACCGCAAGACCGTGACGTCGAAGATGCTCGACGAATACCCGGCCTTCATCCGCGCCTATGATTTGCTCTTCGATGGCGAGGAAGACGTGCGGGGCAGGGGATTTTTGGACCGCCGAGAGCGGCTGTCCGACATCATCGAGGCAGCCCCGCATGACCGCTTCGACCTGTCGTCTCTGGTTGATTTCTCTTCCTGGGAGGAGCTGGACCAGCTGCGTTCTTCGCCGCCCGATCCCGTCATCGAAGGCGTGATGATCAAGCGCCGCGACAGCGTCTATCAGTCGGGGCGGCTCAAGGGCCCGTGGTTCAAGTGGAAACGCAATCCCTACAATGTCGATGCCGTCATGATGTATGCGCAGCGCGGCCACGGCAAACGCTCCAGCTATTATTCTGATTTCACTTTCGGCGTCTGGGCCCTGACCCCGGAAGGCGAACAGCTGGTCCCCGTCGGCAAGGCCTATTTCGGCTTCACCGATGCCGAGCTGGAAGTCCTCGACAAGTTCGTGCGCAACAACACCGTCGAGCGCTTTGGTCCGGTGCGCGCGGTGCGCGCCGAGCGCGATTTCGGCTTCGTCCTGGAAGTCGCTTTCGAAGGCATCAATCGTTCCACCCGTCACAAATCCGGCGTTGCCATGCGCTTTCCCCGCATTGCCCGGCTAAGGCCCGACAAGCCACCCTACGAAGCCGATCGGCTGGAAACTTTGGTGGCGATGATTGACGCGAAAGCTCCTGCCGTCGATGATTAGAAGTTGCTGATTCTACGCGCCGACATTCACCAGAATGTGAGTTGGCGGCGTTATTCTTCCCGTGCAAATTCAGCTTGGCGGGGCATACGTGGACGGAGCATAACATTGTCTGAAGAAAAAGCCTTTCGCCCAAGCCGCCGCGCCGTTTTGACGGGCATTGCTGCATCCTTCCTCCTGCCAAGACTGGCAAGCGCAACCGACGCGGCTCAGCAGACTGCCACGACCGTTGATCCGGCCGCAAAGCCTGCAGCCGCCGCGACGACGCCGGCTCCAGCCCCAGGCGTGTCGACCAAGGCCGCCCCGCCACCGGCATCTTCCGACGATCCCATTCAATTGTCCGGTGACTACGCCCGCGAGCGTCGTCGTTTCCGTACCCACTTGCTGAACAAGGGGCCGGCGCCCGACAAGTACGAACCCTTGGTGGCTCCTACAGGGGCAGACCAGATTTTCTATCGCAGCGGCTACGGCGGTGAACTCGAGCTCGTCGCCTGGGTATCGGAATACCAGCGCACCGCAAAGCCGAAGCCCGCCGTGCTCTTCCTGCATGGTGGCAATGCCATCGGCCAGGGGCATTGGCTTCTGGTAAAGCCCTATATCGAGGCTGGCTATGTCGTGATGATCCCGTCAATGCGCGGCGAAAACGGCCAGAAGGGCAATTTCTCCGGCTTCTACGACGAGGTCGACGACGTGCTGGCGGCGTCGGAGCGTTTGCGACATCTGCCTGGCGTAGATCCGCACCGCCTGTTCCTTGCAGGCCACAGCGTCGGCGGCACGCTGGCCATGCTTACGGCCATGTCGACCCGGCGCTTCCGGGCCGCCGCCCCCATGTCCGGCAATCCTGATTCCTTCGCCTTCTTTGCGCGTTATCCGCAGGATATCCGCTTCGACGACAAGAACCCGCGCGAATTCCAGATGCGCTCGCCGGTCTGCTATGCCCACAGCTTCAAATGCCCGATGCGGGTTTCGCATGGGAGCGAGGAAGAGCACTTTGTCACCCGGCTCGGCTTGCTTGCCAAGCGTGCCCATGCCGGCGGCGTGAAGATGGATGTCGCGATGGTGACGGGTGGCCACACGTCCGCCTTGCCTGGCGAGATCGATCAGAGCATTCAGTTCTTCAAGAGCATCGCGGCCTGACGCTTCAGCGTCGGGCTTCCTGAAGACGCCTATTTCGACAGCCTGTCCACCAGCGCACTGGCCGCTTCGGCGATCACGGTTCCGGGCGGAAAGATCGCGTCGGCGCCTGCTGCTTCGAGTGCCGCAAAATCCTGCGGCGGGATGACGCCGCCGACGGCAATCAGGATGTTGCGTCCGCCGCGGCGCGACAGCGCTTCCTTGAGTTCCGGCACTAGCGTCAGGTGTCCCGCCGCAAGCGAGGAGGCGCCGATGACATCGACGCTTTCGCGGACCGCGAGATCGGCCACTTCCTCAGGCGTCTGGAACATTGCCCCGACGACGACATCGAAGCCGAGATCGGCAAAAGCTGTCGCGATCACCTTCTGCCCGCGATCATGCCCGTCCTGGCCCATCTTTGCGATAAGGATGCGCGGCTTCTCGCCCTTCCGCTTGCGGAAATCCTCGACCTTTGCCACCGCTTTGTTGAACGCAGGATCGCTGTCGCCGACCTCCTTGTGATAGACGCCGGAAATGGTGCGGATTTCCGCCACATGCCGGCCGAAAGCTTTTTCCAGTGCCAGCGAAATCTCCCCGACCGTTGCGCGGGCACGGGCTGCCTTGATCGCAAAATCGAGCAAATTGCCTGTGCCGTTGCGGGCCGCATCGGTGAGCGCATCGAGTGCCGCTTCGACCGCCGAAGTATCGCGCGTGCCCTTCAATTGCTGCAGCTTGGAAAGCTGGCGGGCGCGCACCTCCGAATTGTCGACCTTCAGCACGTCGACCTCGATATCCTGCTCCGGCCTTGAGAAATTGACGCCGACGACGGTTTGGTGGCCGCTGTCGATGCGCGCCTGCGTCCTTGCGGCCGCTTCCTCGATCCTGAGCTTCGGAATGCCCTTCTCGATCGCCTTTGCCATGCCGCCCAAGGCCTCGACCTCTTCGATATGGCTCAGCGCCCGGGCAACGAGATCATGGGTCAGCCGCTCGACATAGGCCGAGCCGCCCCAGGGATCGATGATCCGTGTCGTGCCCGACTCTTTCTGCAGCATGATCTGCGTGTTGCGGGCGATCCGCGCCGAATGATCGGTCGGTAGCGCCAGCGCTTCGTCGAAGGAATTGGTGTGAAGTGATTGCGTGTGCCCCTGCGTCGCGGCCATCGCCTCGACCATGGTGCGCACGATGTTGTTGACGGGATCCTGCGCCGTCAGGGACCAGCCGGAGGTCTGGCTATGAGTGCGCAGCGCCAGCGATTTCTGGTCCTTCGGCGAAAAGTTCTTCGCGATCAACGAGGCCCAGAGCAGGCGCGCGGCACGCATCTTCGCCACTTCCATGAAGAAGTTCATGCCGACCGCCCAGAAGAAGGAGAGGCGGGGCGCAAAGCTGTCGATATCGAGCCCTGCCGCGACACCGGCGCGGGCATATTCGATGCCGTCGGCGATCGTATAGGCAAGCTCGAGATCCGCCGTCGCGCCGGCCTCCTGCATGTGGTAGCCGGAAATCGAGATCGAATTGAATTTCGGCATCCGCGTGCTGGTATAGCTGAAGATATCAGAGATGATCCGCATCGAGGGCTGCGGCGGATAGATATAGGTGTTGCGGACCATGAACTCCTTGAGGATGTCGTTCTGGATGGTCCCCGACAGCTTTTCCTCGGAAACGCCCTGTTCCTCGGCGGCAACGATATAGAGCGCCATGATCGGCAGGACGGCACCGTTCATCGTCATGGACACGCTCATCTGGTCGAGCGGAATGCCGTCGAACAACTGGCGCATGTCGAGAATGCTGTCGATTGCCACTCCCGCCATGCCGACATCGCCGGACACGCGCGGATGGTCGCTGTCATAACCGCGATGGGTGGCGAGATCGAAGGCGACCGACAGGCCCTTCTGCCCGGCCGCGAGGTTGCGCCGATAAAAGGCGTTGGACTCCTCCGCTGTCGAGAAGCCCGCATATTGCCGGATCGTCCAGGGCTGCTGGACATACATGGTCGGGTAGGGCCCGCGGATGAAGGGGGCTATGCCGGGATAGGTGTCGAGGAAATTCAGGTCTTGCAGGTCGGCCTCGCCGTAGCTGCGGTTGACCGCGATGCCCTCGGGCGTCTCCCACGGCGCGCTGGTGACGGTTCCGGCGGCGGTTTGCGGGCGGGTCCACGGGACGGTGGAGAAATCGGGGATGTGGGTCATGCAAACCTCCCTCGGAGGGAGCAAGAGGCGACACCCCCCTCTGTCACTGCCGTGACATCTCCCCCACAAGGGGGGAGATTCGTTATCTGCGGCTGCAGTTCGACATCAATTTGATTTCTCAAGAAGAGCAGGCGGCCAGCCAAGCCCGATCTCCCCCCTTGTGGGGGAGATACCCGGTAGGGCAGAGGGGGGTGTTCACTCGACATCATGTTAGTTGCTCCCCTCTTCATCCAGCCGCACCGGCCTCAACCCCATCCCGGCCTCGATAGCCCGAAGCGGCCCCAGCACTGAAACCGGCCGCTCGGTCTTGGCGGGAAAGAGGTTCGTGCCCACGATCTGTCTCGCCGGACGGTTTGCCCGTGTTTCGGCAATCCTCGATGCCAGTCGCCCGCTGGCCATGACGGCACCAAGGCCGCCATCGCGCTCGATACCGGTGAAAATTTCCCATGCCTTTTCGGCAAGCGCCTCCGTCAGCGCCTCTATCCCGCCGGCGCCGGCTGCCGGATCGCTGACGTGGTCGAGATGGCTTTCGGCAATCAGGATGGTCTGCGTATTGCGGGCGAGCCGGCGGGCCAGCGGATCGGGGATGCCGCGGACAAGCGTATGCGGCAGGACAGATATCTCGTCGGCCCCGCCGACACCTGCTGCAAACACGGCGATGGTATTGCGCAGGAGATTGGTCTCCGGGTCGAGCCGGGTGAGCATGCGGTAGCTTGTTTCCATGAAGAGGTACGCGGAAGGAGCGGTGCTGACGCCACAGGCCTCCGCGATACGCGCGAAGATCAGCCGCGCCGCGCGTGCCTTGGCTATCGTCATGAACTGATCCTGATCGGCCGCAAGACAAAGGCCGACCGCGGAAAGCACCTCGTCCGCACCGATACCTGACGTCTCCATCCGCCGCAGATGATAGATCAGCGCGGCAGCCATGACGGCCAGTTCCTGGGCCTCCGTGCCGCCGGCATTGTGCACGGACCGGCCATCGGCTTTGAGAACGGTTGAAGACGTGCCGTTTGCCCGGATGCGGCGGAAGAGTTCAACCGTCGCTGCAGCCGGTTCCATGGCGGTAACGCCGAGGCCGAAATGCATCTCGACCGTGTTGGCGGAAAGAGCGTCGGCCAGCGACAGTGCTGTCATCGGCGAGGCGCCCTCGAGCCGCAGGGCGAGCGAGCGGCCCGAAAGTGCCGTCGCGAGCCGGGCTGTCAGGCCGTCGATCTCCAGGTCGCCATCAAGGCCCAACCCATAGGATGCCGCACAGGCGGGAAAGACAAGGCTGACGCCGGTTGCGCCATTGGCGAGATCATTGTCGAGCTGCACAAAAGCGCGCTGCAGATCAGGGTCGTCCATGCGCTGGGAGACGACCCACGGCGAGAGCGGACGCCGGCGATGCTGGGGCGTGGCATTCTGGCGGCGCTGATAAAGCGGCTCGATAGCGATGCCGTCGTCGCTCGCAGAAACCAGCGTCTGGGCGAAATCCGCGCCCTTCAGCGCCCGCTCGACCACTTTAAGCCAGTCTTGCCGGCTCACCGGGCCAAAAGCGTTTGCATCGATTTCCTCAGCCTTCATGCTATCCTCCCGTATCCAAGTCTTTTAGCCCGCGTGCGGCGGCGGGAAAACAAAACTTTGGTCGCGCCGGAGATTATATCTACAGTTTGCGCATTCCGGCATACTGGACGCCAGCTTCGCGCCAGCCGGAATTGGCATGATTGGGAAGACCGTAGAGTATTCAACGTTCTCGATGATGGCTGATTCCATGTCTCTTCTTCGCCGCCTTCTGCTTGCTTCCGGCCTGTCCTGCATGGGAATCCTTGCCGGCTGCAGCATCATTCCCGACACGGGCGCGACCGATCCTGATCGTTTCGCCATGGAGACTGCGCCGGTCTTCTATAGTCCTGAGGGCATCGATCCGCAGAAGGTCCGTCGCCTGCCGGTGCAGCCTGTGCCGCAGGTGCGCGATCTCTATCGCACGCAGTTCCATCAGACTTATGGTCTGCCGGTCTCCAATCCTGTGCATCAGGCGATGTATGCGCAGATGAACGAAGACGATTTTTCGCTGCCGGCCATCCCCTATACGCGTATCGATCCGAAATTCCTGCGGCAGGAAGTCAGTTATCAGACGAACGAAAAGCCCGGCACGATCGTCGTCGATACCAGGGATTATTTCCTCTACCTCGTCGAGCCCGGCGGCAAGGCGATGCGCTATGGCGTCGGCCTCGGTCGCGAGGGCTACGCATGGTCGGGCAGGGGCGTCGTGCAGTGGAAGCAGAAATGGCCGCGCTGGACGCCGACTGACGACATGGTCGCCCGCGAGCCGGAGATCAAACCGATTTCCGCCGAAAGAGGCGGGATGAACCCCGGGCCTACCAATCCGCTCGGCGCGCGCGCCCTGTATATCTACAAGAATGGCAAGGATACGCTTTACCGCGTCCACGGCACCCCGGACTGGCAGTCGATCGGCAAGGCGACGTCGTCCGGCTGCGTGCGCATGCTCAACCAGGATGTGATCGATCTCTACAATCGTGTACCGGTTCGAAGCGAAATCCTGGTCGAATAGGGTTGACATCACAAATTTTCGTGATGTTGCATATGCGTAATAGTCGCGGATGACATTGGTCATTAAGTTCCGATTAAGTCCCGGCGTTCTTCAATGGGAAGCTGATTCGGCTTGCTGTTCGAATTTATGCCTGTGTGCTCACTCTGGAACGATGCGATCATGAGCTTGCCGTCCTCCCTCTCCCGACGAAATTTCCTGGCCCTTGCCGGTTTTGGCGCTGTCTCAACGCTTGCAGGCTGCGCATCGACATCCAATAGCGATCCGGCGGCACAGTCCATTGTCTACCGTCCCGGCTTTGGGCCCTACGATAATTCCGGCTTTGGCGGCAGTTTGTTCGGCGGTTCCGGTCTCGGCGATCAGCCGGATCCGGCGGTTATCTATGCGGCTGAGGAAGACAACGGCTTCCTCATTCCGCCCGTGCCCTATCAGCAGATCGATCCCCAGTTCTATCGCCAGCGCGTCGCCAATTCGACCGGCCATGCGGCGGGAACCGTCGTCGTCGATACGCCGTCCCGTCATCTCTATGTGATCGATCCGGGTGGCCAGACTGCCATGCGCTACGGCATTGGCGTCGGCCGCGAGGGTTTTGCCTGGCAGGGCGAGGGCGTGATCCAGTGGCGTAAAAAATGGCCGCGCTGGAACCCGCCGGATGAGATGGTTGCTCGCCAGCCGGAACTGGTAAAATATTCGATCAAGAATGGCGGCATGGAGCCTGGGCTCACCAACCCGCTGGGTGCCCGCGCGCTCTATATCTTCCAGAACAATCAGGACACGCTCTATCGCCTGCACGGCAATCCTGATTGGCGCTCGATCGGCAAGGCCGTATCGTCCGGTTGCGTGCGCCTGCTCAATCAGGACGTCATCGACCTTTACGATCGTGTGCCGGAAAAGGCTCCCATCGTCGTTCTGCAGTAAATCGCAGATATAGCCGCGCGAAGACTTAGACGTCCCTATTCGACGGATGCTAGGTTCGCGCGCAGCAGATGCAAGCGGTCGCGCAGGCTTGCCATGTCTTCCATGCTGTAGCCGACGGCATTGCCCATCGCCATCATGATGCTGTCGACCTCGGTCCGCGTTGCGGCGCCCGTCTTGGTCAGCGAGACGATGACCTGCCGCTCGTCCTTCGGATCACGCAGACGTGTAATCAGTCCGCTCTGTTCCAGCCGCTTCAGGAGCGGCGAGAGGGTGCCGGAATCGAGATCGAGCTGTTCGCCGATTGTCTTCACCGGTAGGCAGCCTTTTTCCCATAAAACCAGCATGACGAGATATTGCGGATAGGTCAGCCCTATCTTGTCGAGAAGCGGTTTGTAGGCACGCGTAAAAGCGTGCGCGGTCGCATAGACGGCAAAGCAGAGCTGCCGCTCCAGGCGCTTGTCATCCTCCGATATCATCTGTTCCCTTGTTTTTCTGTCATTTTTGTCTGTCGTTCCCGGTGGCGATTGTTCCAGTTTCATTTTTTAAAAGCAAACGACAAAATTATGTTGCGCAACATTATTTATTGCGATAAATAAAATCATCCCAACCGAAAAGGAGCCTGACATGCCTATCCTCTACACAACCAAAGCTTCCGCAACCGGTGGCCGCGCAGGCCATGCCGTATCTGAAAACGGTGTTCTCGATGTGACGCTGACCGTTCCGAAGGAACTCGGCGGCGATGGCGCAACCGGCACCAATCCCGAGCAGCTTTTCGCTGCCGGTTATTCGGCCTGCTTCCTCGGCGCGTTGAAATTCGTAGCCGGCAAGGAAGGCGTAAAGGTTCCTGAAGATACCAAGGTTTCCGCAACTGTCGGCATCGGCCCACGCGAAGATGGCACCGGCTTCGGCATCGAAGTGGCGCTGACGGTCAACATTCCGGGCATGGACAAGGCTCAGGCTGAAAAGCTCGCCGCTGCCGCTCACATCGTCTGCCCCTACAGCCACGCCATGCGCACCTCGACCGAAGTTCCGGTCACCGTCGCCTAACGCTCTGCACGACATCTCCTGGATGCGATGCCCTCCTTCCGAAAAAGAAGGAGGGCATCGGCTATTGTGATAGCCGCATCTGAAGTAGTGCCGGCTAAAAGGAGTACGGCTATCCCTTTTATTTTGTAGATGCTAATATTTAGCGTTTCCGCAGCTGGAGGGGACCATGCCGCAACTGGATCACGTTAATATCCATACCCGTGATGCGACGACGATGATTGGTTTTCTCGAAACTGTCGTCCAGGCGAGGCGAGGCTACAGGCCGCCGTTTCAAAATCCCGGTCATTGGCTTTACCTTGAAGGCCAGCCCTCAATTCATCTGGATGTGGTCGATCGGGATGACAGCTATCCCCAGGGCATGGTCAATCATTGCGCGTTCGGACCTTACGACTTCGAGAGGATTGTCGAGCGCGTCAAATCCACCGGCTTTCCCTACGAATTTAGCGAGATTCCCGATACCGATATCGGCCAGATCTTCGTCTACGGTCCGGAAGGATTGAAGGTCGAACTGCAGTATAGGCGGTCGATAGCGACGCAGTAGCGATTATCCTGCGTCTTATCTTTTCTTGTGAAAAATATTTGCTATATTCTTTCCATAGAAAGGATGTGGCCATGGCAATTATAGTGTCTGACCCCGCCCGGCAGGCGCCGGAAGCGGCCGTCATCACCAAGGCTGTCACCAATGCTGCGGAACGATTGGGGCTGAGGGCCCGTTCGTTGGCTGCCGTGCTTGGCGTGTCGGAAGCGAGCATATCGCGGATGAAGCGGCAGGATTATTTCCTGGAGCGTGGCAGCAAGTCTTTCGAACTTGCGGTCCTGTTCGTCCGGCTCTTCCGGTCGCTCGATGCGATCGTCGGGGGCGACGAGACCGTGGCGCGGCAATGGCTACGCAACGCAAACCGCGCCTTCGGAGCAGCACCCGCCGACAAGATCACCACCATCGCCGGATTGACCGATGTCCTTGCCTATCTGGACGCCCGCCGCGCTCTCGTCTGAGGCCCATCAGATCTCCGGCCACTATTGGCGGCTGGTCGAGGCACAGCACCAGGTCTCGACGCTGAAACTCGTCGATACGCTGGCGGAGCAGGAACTCCTCGAAGACCTGCTGGACGAAAGCAAGCCGACGCTGCCGCCGGAATGCGAAGGTCTCGATTATCTCCTTGCGACACCCTTCCGCTATGGGGCGATCTATCCGCATGGATCGCGTTTTCGCAGGGCAGGGCGCACACTCGGCGTCTTCTATGCCTCCGAAAAGGTCGAGACGGCGCTCGCCGAAATGGCCTTCTACCGGCTGCTTTTCTTCGCAGATTCCCCCGATACCCCGCTTCCGTCCAATGCCGCGGAATACACCGCCTTCGCCGCATCCATTTCTTCTAAGGCAGCGATCGACCTGACTCTGCCGCCGCTTGATCGCGACCGAAACGCATGGACCGACCTCACCGATTATCAGGCCTGTCAGGCGCTTGCCGATGCCGCACGCGAGGCCGGTATGGACGCGATATTCTATCAGTCCGTTCGCGACCCGGAGCATGGCAAGAATATCGCACTCCTGACGGCGCGGGCCTTCGCGGCGCGCGAACCGGTGGAGCGTCAGACATGGCGTATCCGCCTCTCATCCGTAGGCGTTCAGGCGATCTGCGATTTTCCCCGCGTCAGGATTGGTTTTTCGCGTGCCGATTTTTCAGGCGATCCGCGCATTTGATCTGCGGGATAGTGGCAGCAACTACGAGCAAGGGTTTGGACGCACACCCTCGGGGGCGTTAGGCTGCGTCAGCCCGCAAACAGCAGACAGCAAGGCCGGAAAGTTTTCGGTCGCGCCAAGCCCGTTGAGAACAAATGCTCGGATTGCGGCCCCTTCACGCTCGGCCTGCTGATCGGCCGTTTCCCCGACGCTGTCCCAAACAGACCATACCGCGATCAAATGCCCTTCGATATTGGCAGCCGCAGTACAGAACCTCTTGTTCGAAGAGTTGGGTTGCTTGTCACACACGACCGATGCCGCTCCCTTGACAAGGCGCATTTGGCGAAGCTGGTCGGACATGTCTTCCCTTCCAACTGTAGAATATCCTTTAAACAGGTCCGGCTTTCGATCATCGGCGAGATAGAATGTACTACTGCCATTCGGTAGGGTTTGCTGAAGTGGATGCCACGGATCATCGCAGATGGATCGTGACCATTGGCGCGTCAGACGGGAGCAGACGCGCAGCATTGACGCATCGGCGTCATCCCAACCATATGTCCGGATTCTGATTTCCAAATTGTCCATTGCTGGCGCTGTGTTCACGTCGCTTGCTGCTTGTCGGAATGCCTCAAGTCGTTCTTTACCCGCTTGACGATCCCTGCTTTTATTCAATGAAAAAGTTGGTCGTTGCTCCACGAAACCGGGCAAAGCTGTGAATGGTACGATCAGGGGCACATCGCCGATCACGACATGGGCATCCGAGGCGAGCAGGGCGATATCGGCATCTGAATGGCGATTAGAAGATCCCTCTGACCTAGTCAGTAGGGCAGCACCTAACAGGCAACCGGCCAGACAAAATAGGAGCGTGACGCGAGAGATCATGGCGTCTGCATAGCAGACTTCAGGTTGTTATATGGTAAGAACAACCCAAATAATTTTAGAAGTCCAGAGGCGCGCAAAAATTGTGGCAGATAGCGTGTTTTCCACGCAGGCTACTGCCTCACGCCAATGCCATAAGATCGAGGCGCAGCATGTTCGCGCCGCCATCCGGCAGCTTTGCCTCGACCTCTTCATGCGTCTTTTCCCAGATCGGTACCGCCGCTGCCAGCACGGCCTTGCCCTCGGCCGTCAGGCTGAGCAGCCGGCCGCGTCGGTCTTTCGGATTGGGCATGATCGATACCCAGCCCCGACGCTCCAGCGGCTTCAGCGCTGCCGTCAATGTCGTCTGATCCATGGCAAGCAACGCTGCAACCGGCCCCATCGGCGGCGGCTCCGGCCTGTTCAGCGACATCATCAGGGAGAACTGGCCGTTTGTCAGCCCGACGGGCTTCAGCGCGGTATCGAAGCGTCGGGCGAGCGCGCGGGCCGCTCGCTGCACATGCAGGCAGAGGCAGGTGTCGCGCACCAGCAGCGTCGTGGAAAAGGGAATCTCGATCGGGTTTGACATGCTCAATTAATATTGATATCAATACAATTAGTCAAGGAAATATGGAGATCCGAAGACGCCGGAGGAGGGCGCAGAAGATGAATGAGATCGTCTCACGCGAAGAATGGCTGGAAGCTCGCCGTGCATTGCTGGCCAAGGAGAAGGAAGCCACGCATATGCGCGACCGCCTTAACGCCGAACGCTTAGGCTTGCCCTGGGTGAAGGTTGACAAGGACTATGTCTTCGATACGCCCGCGGGAAAGAAGTCGCTTTCCGAACTCTTCGATGGCCGCAGCCAGCTGATGATCTATCACTTCATGCTCGGGCCGGAATGGCAGGCAGGCTGTGTCGGCTGCTCTTTCCTTGCCGACCATCTCGACGGCTCCTTGCCGCACCTCAACCATCACGACGTTACGCTGGTTGCCGTCTCGAGGGCGCCGCTTGAAAAGATCGAGGCCTACAGGAAGCGCATGGCGTGGAAATTCCCCTGGGTTTCTTCATTCGCCAACAACTTCAATTTCGACTATCATGTCTCCTTCACCAAGGATGATCTGGCCGGCAAATCGATCTTCTACAATTTCGAGGCCATCGACGCGGCAGAAGGAAATGACGAGCTTCCCGGGCTCAGTGCCTTCTATAAGAATGAGGCGGGGAATGTATTCCACACCTATTCCAGCTACGCCCGCGGCGGTGAGGAACTGATCGGTACGCTGATGATCCTCGATTTCGCGCCCAAGGGTCGGAATGAGGATTCAACGATGAATTTCGTCCGTCGTCATGATGAATATGACGCGCCGAGGGACGCCGCCGGTCATCACTAAGCTAGCGTCATGCGAATGCTCGAAGACAATGTTAAGCTGAGCGCGCAGGGGGAGTGCGCTTTCTCTGATAACTGGCCGGCGGATACGACTTGACGCCGGTTTCCACCTAGCTCGTCACAAGGCCAACGCGTTTACAAGGGAGGACATGATGTCCGATGCTCATGGGAAATTCATTTGGTGCGAATTGATGACCTCCGATACGGCTGCAGCCGAGAAATTCTATACCTCGGTGGTCGGCTGGAAGACGAGCGACATGCAGGTGGAAGGCATGCCGCGCTATACCATCTTCGAGGCTGATGGCACCGGCGCGGCCGGCATGATGGATTTTCCCGCCGAGATGGAAGGGCAGGGCATCCCGCCGAACTGGACCGGCTATGTTGCCGTTGATGACGTTGATCAATCGGCAAAGGATTTTGCGGCCAATGGCGGTGCGATCCGCCGTCCGCCCGAAGATATTCCGGGCGTCGGCCGTTTCGCCGTCGTCGCTGATCCTCAGGGCGCGGTTATCTGCATCATGACACCGGCGCCGATGGATAATCCACCGCCGGAAATACCCATGGGCACTCCGGGCCGCATCGGCTGGCACGAACTCTATACCAGCAACAGCGAGCAAGCCCTGGCCTTCTATTCCAAGGTATTCGGCTGGACGAAGGACAGCGATTTCGATATGGGCCCGATGGGCGTCTATCGTATCTTTGCTCACCAAGGTCAGCAGACCGGCGGCATGATGACGAAACCGGCCGAAATGCCGATGTCGGCCTGGGGGTACTACTTCGTTGTTTCGGGCATTGACGCAGCGATCGAGCGCGTCAAAGCCGGCGGCGGCAAGGTCCTGAACGGCCCGACAGAGGTTCCCGGCGACAGCTGGATCATCCAGGCCATGGACCCGCAGGGTGCCTTCTTCTGCCTCGTCGCCCCGAAGCGCTAAGCGACTGATCCTGGCGGCAGCCTGATCATCAGGTCGCTGTCAGTCGCCGCGAACTATTGAATAAAGTCGTCTGGGACGGATGCCGCGATGGAGCTGTAGCCGTGGCTGTTGGGGTGCGTGCCGTCGAATGTGTAGCGCCACGGCGTGCCGTCCGCCTTCCACCGACTGGTCTCGGAGGCTGACGCGCCGGAATAGCCGCCCTCTGCCGTCGGGTTTGGATCGAATATCCGGGACATGATGTCGAAGGGTGCAGTCCTGGTGCGGATGATTTCGTTCTTCCGCCCGCGGCTCGACGTCGCGTCCCCGAATGCAAGACCGGCCGTTTGCTGTGTCTCCGTGGTGAATTGACCGTTGCAGACGATACGAGTCCCTGCAGGCGGTGCGGATGGAATCTCGGCAAGCGAATAGGTGAACGTGGTGGGATCGATGATGCGGATCGGAAACGTGCCGGCATAATCCCTCGGAGAAACGCCTGACATCGTGACGTTCTGCCCGTCGATCAGCACGGATGTGTCTGATATCCGCACCGTGACGGTCGTTCCGTCAGCGGTGAGCGAGGAGACCGGCAGGCTGGAACTCGCATCCGGCGTGCATAGCGAATGCACATGGACCACGTCGGGAAGGATGGGCCTGACTTGCTGAAAGACCTTGGCGGCATCGCTGCGGAACTGCGCATCGTCGAGGTAGACGTCGTTATGGACCATCTGCCACCAAATGTGGGTAGGGTTGGCAAGCGCCAGGAGATTGAGACGCTTGCCGATGTTTCCTGTCAGCGACAGGTATTTGTATCCGTCGCCGCCCTTTGACAGGTTGGCCGCTATATTGAGGCCGAGCGTTTCGTCCACTGCCCGCTCGACATATCCCCTGTTGCGGCGATTAGACCCCATGGCGTCGCCATGGCTTCCGGAGCCGATCGAGCCTTCTCCGACGCCATCGCCGATGCTGTCGCCCCAGATGGCGACGGCCTTGTCGCCCGGGTCGTATTCAATCAGCATCTGGCATGGCCAGAAGCCCTGCGTGCCGCCACCCTGGCCGGAATTGAACGGGTTCACGGACGTTCGTGATACAGCCGCATCGACGTCGATGAACGAAATGTTGGTATCGGGACCGCGGCTGTTTTCGACAATCCCTTCATGGCGATTGATAAAGCTGCAGGTATTCCAGGATACCGGCAGCGTCCCGGCAGGCGATGCTGGCCCGAGCTGGTTCTCCGTCACGGTCCAGAGGCCGAATTTGGCATCGGCCGGAATTTCGGGATGGTCCAGCCAGTCCGAAACGATGCTACCGGACGGATTGCTTCCCGGACCGTTGTAAAGCGCCGTCCTTTCGCCCGAAAAGAGATAGGGAAGACGACGCGTCGTCAGGCCTGCCAACGCATCGACATAGCTGACCTCGAGGGCAACCTGAAACCGGTAGGCGTGCGGGAGGTCCACTTCCATGAATTCGCGAGTTTGCGCCGATATCTTCCCCGTTGCAGGCGAAGATGCGGGGGCCTTTCGCATCAAGTAGGTGATCGTGGTGGCGTCGACGATATGGATGGTAAGGGCCGTTCCGTTATATTCCGCCGGCGAGGCACCGAAAATCTCGATCTGCTGCCCCTCGACGAGGCCCGATGTCGAGGCGACCTTCAGTGTGCCTATATCGCCCTCTGCTCTCAGGCTGGTGACCGAAAGAAGCTTGTTTTCCAGAATGAAGGTTGGGATCACGATTTTCGAGCGGCTGAAGGCCCGGGTCTTGCTGCGATGGCCGGTCCTGACCAGCGACGACCATGCGGCGCTGGTATTATAGGTCTGCGTCGTCGCATGCATGCCCTGGCCGAGGCCGCGCACGACTTTCCCCCGGTTGTCGGTTTCCGCAGCCCCGGCATGTTCGGCGAACGAAAGGAAGCCAGCTGTCCCGCTCACCGAAGCAATCGCCGATGAAAGAAGAGCCCGATTGAAATGACGTCGTGAATAGAGACACTTCATGAACAATGCCGCCCGCCGAAATCCTGGAGCTTGCTGAAAAACTGCCACGCCTTTGCGAAGGCCCATTAAGGCAAATGCATGGCAGTTTTCTAGAATGACCCAGGATCGGGCCTTCAGGCTGGGTGCCTACGCGATGGAGACACCCGTCAGCCGCTCGCTGAGGGCCCATAGCCGCTCGGCAAAAGCCGGGTCCATTGCCCAGGGTCGCACGCCGAGCAGTTCGGTCGAATCCGCCGGCACGGCTTTCGAAATATCGCAGTTTTCGCAATAGACCCCGCCAAGACCATCGAGTTGCCGGCTGGTGGCGCACCAGACGGTCGTTGCAGCACCCTGTTCGACGGTCTTCATGTTCCGCTCGGGATCGATGATCGGCTTGCCCTGCGCATCGACATAGCCGGAGGCGCCGATCTGGTCAGACGACAGATGACGGATGAGACCTGTCGTGACGATACCGCCGGGATGCAGGGAGAAGGCGCTGATGCCATGATCCTTGCCTCGTGCATCGAGCGCGACCGCGAAAAGCGCATTGGCCGTCTTCGATTGGCCATAGGCAAGGCGCGGATCGTAGGCCCGATGCTCGAAGTTCGGATCTTCGAAGTCGACGCCCGCAAAGACATGCCCACGCGAAGAGACGGCCACAACCCGGGCGCCCTGCGCTTTCAACAAAGCCGGCCAGAGCCGCGCGGTCAGCTGGAAATGGCCGAGATGATTGGTGGAGAAGTGGGATTCATAGCCGCGCGCATCGCGGGTGAGCGGGTTTGCCATGACGGCCGCGTTGTTCACGAGAAGATGCAGGGGCTGGCCGGTGGCGAGAAATCGATCCGCAAACCCGTCTATCGATGCGGGGTCCATAAGGTCCAGCGTCTCCAGCGACAGTCCGGGGAACGGGGCAATCGCCTTTTGCGCCTTTTCCTGGTCGCGCGCGGGAATGATGACCCTTGCGCCGGCAGCCGCAAACACGCGGGCGGCTTCCAGCCCGATGCCGGAATAACCGCCGGTAACGATGGCCACTTTTCCGGAAAGATCCTGACCGTGGATGACGTTTTCGGCCGTCGAAGCGGCCCCGAAGCCCGAGCCGACGGGCGCTTGTGGTGTAGACATGATGTCACTCCTTATCTGTCTGGAAACAGGGTAGCGTCAGGCGACGGGATTTCGAATGCTTGTAAGTCCCGATTAATTGCGTCATCGTACGGAATGGCCACAGATCCTCTCTCCGATACGCTCACCCTCCTGAATGCACGCTGCATCCTGTCCGGCGGCTTTGTCTCAGGCGGAGCCTGGTCACTGCGCTTCCCGAAGCCCGACAGGATCAAGATCAGCGCTGTTGCGAAGGGGCGCTGCTCGCTCGTTCTCGATGGAATGGAGCCCATCAGTCTGGGCGCTGGAGACGTCGTCCTCTTGAACGGCATGCATCCTTTCGTGCTGGCGAGCGATCTCTCGGTTGAGCCCGTCGATGCCGTCACCGTCTTTTCCGACCGACGCGGCGGTACGGCGCGCCATGGCGAAGGCGACGATTTCTTCTATCTCGGCGGCCACATCGCGCTGGAATCTGATGGAGGCGACCTGCTGCGCGACGTGCTGCCTCCCGTCATCCACATCCGCGCCTCGGCCGATGAGGCAACGGTTCTGCGCTGGCTGCTCGACCAGCTGATGCGCGAGATGGCCACCGAGCGCCCCGGCGCGGGATTGGCTAGCAACCAGTTGGCGCAGCTGATGTTCGTTCAGGCCCTGCGCGCCTATGTCGAGGCGGGCGAAGCGATGGAGGCGGGCTGGCTTCGTGCGATCGCCGATAGCCGCATTGCGCCGGCCCTGCGCTTCATGCACAATGACCCCGGTCGGGCCTGGACGCTTGGCGAACTGGCGAAAGCCGCCGGCATGTCCCGGACGACATTCGCCCTGCGGTTCAGGCAGGCTGCGGGCGTCGCCCCTCTCGGTTACCTGCTTGGCTGGCGCATGCATCTTGCCAGACGTGCGCTACGCGAAGGAAAGATGCCGGTGTCCGCTTTGGCGCTGTCCCTTGGCTATGCCTCGGAGAGCGCTTTCAGCAATGCGTTCAAGCGGGCGGTCGGAATCGCTCCCAAGCGCTATCGGAGCTCTGTCATGGCTTCGGATGATGCGGCCTTCGACGAGGAGGCCGATAATATCGAAAGACAGGCAATGACAGGTTCCGCGACCCGCCTGGCCCTAAAGGTCGCATCATAACATTGCCTGGGTTCAGCACGGAAACATCGCCAAGGAGGAATTGCGATGAAAGCGGAACTCACCAAGGAACATGCGTTTCTGCAGAAACTCGTGGGCAATTGGAAAATGCTCGCCGAAGGCAGCGATGTCGGCACGGACGAGCACGGATGGCTGGAAAACGTGCGCTCACTGCATGGCGTCTGGTTCCTGGCGGAAGGCCACGGCAAGATGCCTGACGGCGCGGATGCATCCAGCGTGCTGACGCTTGGCTATGATCCGGCAAAGGGAAAATATGTCGGCAGCTGGATCGGCAGCATGATGAACCACATGTGGGTCTATGAGGGTGCGCTGGACGCCGATGGCCGCACGCTGCTGCTCGACACGTCAGGCCCCGATTTCGAAAACGAGGGGCAGACGGCGCGCTACCGCGAACATCTTTCCTTCGAGGACGATGACAACAGGACCTTTTCCTCTCATGTGATGACGCCGGAGGGATCGTGGCGCCAGTTCATGATGGTCCGCTATCGCCGAATGGGCTGATCGTCAGCTTAGCGGCTTTCATCGGATATAAGAAAAAGCTCAATAGCCCTGAAACGATTGGGTTTTGCGGGCTTGTCTGTAGGCGGATTGCCCCCTACCATTCTCCTGACGGGCGCTCACTGGGGAGAGTGGTAATGGCGCATACGCATGGCAAGTTTGTCTGGTACGAGCTGATGACGACCGACATGGACGCCGCGGAGGTCTTTTATCGCGACATTATCGGCTGGGGTGCGCAGGATGCCGGCGTGGCGGGCGTGCATTACACCATGTTCACCGTCGACGGGCGTCCCGTCAGCGGCTCGATGGCCCTGTCCCAGAGCGCGCGCAGCATGGGCATCCCGCCGCTCTGGCTCGGTTATATCGCGGTTGACGACGTCGATACTGTTGCCGCCGATATCGTCACCGATGGCGGCGTCGTGCATCGCGCCGCCGCCGATATTCCCGGCATCGGCCGCTTCGCCATTGTCGGCGATCCCCAGGGCGCGGCCTTCGCGCTCTTCAAGGGCATGCCGGACCTGCCACAACCGGCCGCCGCCATGGGAAAGCCGGGCTTCACCGGCTGGCACGAACTCTATGCCGACGACGGCGAGGCGGCCTTCGATTTCTATTCGCGGGCCTTCGGCTGGGAAGAGAGCGGCACATCCGACCCGGATGAGAGCGATGATTACAAAGTCTTCGGGCTGGATGGCGAGGATCTGGGCGGCGTGATGACCAGACCCGACAACATGCCCGTCTCCTCCTGGATCTTCTATTTCAACGTGGCTTCGATCGACACCGCCAAGGAGCGCGTCAGGATAGGTGGCGGCATGATCCTCAACGGCCCGACCGAAGTTCCAAGCGGCGGCTGGAGCTTGCAGTGTCTCGATCCGCAGGGTGCGATGTTCGCGCTTTATGCGCCGGAGCGGTGATGCGCAGATATTTAGCCGTTTTCTATTTTATCGGGTCGGTTTTGTTCACAGTCATTCCTGCATGGGGCGCAGCGAACGAGCGCACAATGCGCTCTCTCGAAGTCATAAGGGAAGATAAATCATGCTATGGCGTGAATCGCGCATATGAAAAAATGCACAACTCCGGCCGATTTACCTCGAATATTTACGAAGTAACGCCCAATGACGGTCGCAGGCTGTACCTGCAAATGCACGAAGTCGATCAGTATTACTTTGTATAGATCGGGGACGAGCTTTGGCAGAGATACAAACGAACCCCGATTCGAACGACGATCGATAACCGCACTGATCGTCCGATCTTTACGGCGTGCCGCTTCCAAGGGGTCGAAGATATCAACGGTGAGCCAGCGCTGCGTTATGGGGCGGATTGGCAAAGGAACGGTTGGCAAGCTTCCATCGACATATGGATATCGAAAGCTTCCGGAAAGTTCATCCAAACTCTTAGTCAATATCGACAGGGGCACGGCGAATTTTCGTTCCCTAAAGCCCTTCAAATCATGGATTATGATCGCAGTCATGCCGCCGAGCCGCTAAAGTAGATACAACGGTCAGGTGTTAATTTCAAAAGTGAAGTCACCTGCAGCACTGCCGGTATGAGGCTCAGACCCGGCCCAAGGGTAGGGTTTAACCCTACCGCTTCAAGCTCCCCAAAATCCCGCGCACCAAAGCCCGTCCCACCTGCGTCGCCACGGTCCGCGCGACGCTCTTCATCGCCGCTTCCACGATCGTTTCGCGCTGGTAGCCGGAGCGACCACGAGGCTGGTTTTTCGAGGCGGCCTGATCGTCATTGCCGAAGCCCGGAAGGGTCCAGCGGCTGCCGGCATTGCCGGATTGCTGCTCTTCCGCCTGCTTGGCGGCATCCTGCTCGGCCGCCTTGCGGGCACGGGCCGTCAAGATCTCATAGGCGGATTCCCGGTCGACATCTGTGTCATAGACGCCGGCAACAGGGCTTGCGCTCATGATGGCCTGCCGTTCCGCATCCGTTACCGGCCCGACGCGGCCGGAGGGTGGGCGGATCAGCGTGCGTTCCACGATCGAGGGAGCGCCCTTGGCTTCCAGCATGGAGACCAGCGCCTCGCCGGTTCCGAGCGTGGTGATGACGTCAGCCGTGCTGAAATCCGGATTGGGACGGAACGTATCGGCCGCCGTCTTCACAGCCTTCTGTTCCCGAGGAGAATAGGCGCGCAAGGCATGCTGAACCCGGTTGCCGAGCTGTGCCAGCACCGTTTCCGGTACGTCGAGCGGGTTCTGCGTGACGAAATAGACGCCGACGCCCTTGGAGCGGATAAGGCGCACGACCTGTTCCACACGCTCGGTCAGCACCTTCGGCGCGTCGTTGAAGAGCAGATGCGCCTCGTCGAAGAAGAAGACCAGCTTCGGCTTGTCGGGATCACCGACCTCGGGCAGTTCCTCGAAGAGTTCCGACAGCAGCCACAGGAGGAAGGTCGCGTAGAGGCGCGGGTTCATCATCAGCTTGTCGGCGGCAAGCACGGAGATTTGGCCGTAGCCCTGCTGGCTGACGCGCATGATATCGGTGATCGCAAGCGCCGGTTCGCCGAAGAAATGCTCGGCACCCTGTTGTTCGAGCACCAGAAGCGCACGCTGGATCGATCCGACGGAGGATTGCGAGATCAGGCCGAACTGGCCCGAAAGTTCCGAGGCATTCTCGCTCATGTAGTTCAGCAGCGCCTGCAGATCCTTGAGATCGAGCAGCGCGAGGCCACCCTGGTCGGCGATCTTGAAGGCGATGTTAAGCACGCCTTCCTGCGCCTCCGATGCATCCATCAGCCGCGCCAGCAGCAGCGGCCCCATTTCGGCGATGGTGGTGCGGACGCGATGGCCCTTTTCGCCGTAGATATCCCAGAAAATGACGGGAAACTGCTCGAATGTGTAAGGCGAGAGGCCGATCTCCTCGGCCCGCTTCACCAGGAAATCCTTGGCTTCGCCCTTGGCAGCGATACCCGACAGATCGCCCTTGATGTCGGCGCAGAAAACAGGCACGCCGGCCTTGGAGAAACCTTCGGCGAGTACCTGCAGCGTCACCGTCTTGCCGGTACCGGTCGCGCCGGTCACGAGCCCGTGGCGGTTGCCGTATTTCAGCGTCAGATATTCGTCCTTGTTGATACTGTCGTCCGGCTTGCGGCTGGCGCCGACGAAAATCTGTCCATCCTGCTGCTGCGGCATCTGTCCCGGCTCCTCGTTTCGCTGCGCGCGCCCACCCGTCGCGTTGAGTTTTATTTTCATGTCATGCTAGTCATGCCATTCTATTCATGTCGTTATAAGCAGGGACTTGGCGAGGAACAACCATTCGCTGTCGAAAGCGAAGGCTGATCTTAATGCCGGGCTTGAGCGGCCCGATAGGTTCAATTACGTTGACGTGAACGTCAAAGAGCAGTGGCAGGAGGCCATCATGAACGAAATCGTAGATCAAATCGCAACGAAAGCCGGCATTTCCCCCGATATCGCGGAAAAAGGCATCGGCATGATGCTCGGTTTCCTGCAGCGCGAAGCGCCGGATGGTCCGGTCACCAAGATGATCGAATCTATTCCGGGTGCTTCCGATCTCGTCGCCCAGTACAACGGCGCTGAAACCGGCGACGGCAGCATTCTCGGCGGCATCATGGGCGCTCTCGGCGGCGGCGGTGGCCTGATGGCGCTCGGCCAGGAACTGATGACCCACGGCCTCGGCATGGGCGACATCTCCAACCTCGCCAAGGAAACCATCGCGGTCGCCCGCCAGCACGCCGGCGACCAGGTTGTCGACGAAGTGGTCAACTCGGTGCCGGGCCTCAGCCAGTTCCTCTGAGCCAAGGCTTATTCAACGAAAAGCCCCGCGGTCAAACGCGGGGCTTTTTGACTTTTGACGCATCCATCCCGAGATCGACATGTCCAGATCCATTCCGTCTCTGCTGCCGGCAAAAGGCGGTCATCAATTCGTCCTTTACGGTGATTCCTGTTCCGGCGTGCCCGGCGCTCTTCACGAGCAGACATTCGCCTCGGTCAATACAGTCGTGCAAAGGCTCGATCCGCCACCGGAATTCATCCTGTTTCCCGGCGACGAGGTGATTGGATTGACGGCAGATGCCGATGACCTGCGCGCGCAGTGGCGTCATTGGCTGGATGTTGAAATGGGCTGGCTCGATCGCGCCAAAACGCCGCTCTGGCACACGACCGGCAATCACACGACATACGACCGGATGAGCGAAGAGATCTTTCGCGAAATCCTGTCGCTCCCGGAAAACGGACCGCAGGGACAGAAGGGTCTGGCCTATTGGGTGCGCCGGGACGACCTGCTGCTCGTCTTCGTTCATACACTGGCGACCGAGCTGGGCGGCGAGGGTCATGTCGAGATGGAGTGGCTGCAGGCCACCTTGGAAAGCCATGCCGATGCCCGGCATAAGATCGTGCTTGGCCACCATCCGGTCTTTCCGGTCAACGGATTTTCGGGAACCTATCAGCGGGAGATCGGGCACGAATATTCGGAGCGTTTCTGGGATATTCTCGTCAAGGCCGATGTGCTCGCCTATGTCTGCAGCCATATCCTGGCATTCGACGTTCAGGTGAAACGGGGCGTCCTGCAGATATGCACGGCCGGCGCCGGGACCGCGCATCGCATGCCCGAAGGCGCCGAATATCTGCACTGCATCCAAGCGGCGCTGGATGAGGAAGGCCTGCGCTATCAGGTCCTGGATACGGAAGGCGCGGTGCGCGAGCGCTTGCAATGGCCGCCCTTGCTCAAGGCCGATAGCGAGTGGCGCGAACTCCTCGCAGACATAAGCTCCGCCTCATTCTCCGGTCCAAGAGGTACGGACGATTTTGTCGAATTCCGGCTGACCGGCAGAACCTCCGGGCAGCCTCATGCGCCGGCCCAGACTATCTTTTCGGCTTTCACACCCGGTGCCATCGCACCCCTATGGCTCGGCCTTCGCGGCGAGCGCCAGACCCTGACCCTGATACTGGGGCGGACGCCGGGGCGCAGCCCGCATTACTGGTTCGGCCCTGATCTTGCTGCCGATCGGGAATTCGATGTGGATGTACTGCTCCATCCGGGGATGGGGCCGGGCGGCGTCCTCTATCGGATGCACGGAGAAAGCGCATGGTCCTCCTTCGAGGCCGCCTCGTCGACGGGGTTGGAGAGTCTTGTCTGGCCCTTGCACTGGAGCAGGGGCCACGGACAGAACGGCCCGGACGACCGGCCTTTCGTAGGGACCGGTTTGCAGGTTTCATTCAGATAGCGGGAGAGACGAATTCGCCCTATCTCTTCTCAATCCTGCAACGGAGGCCATTGCTGCGCGGTGTGAAGGATCGTGAGGATGATCACGATATCGCCGCTCAGCTGATAGACTATCTTGTAATGTTTGTGCGGGACCAACTCGCGCGTTCCGGGAACGCGGCCCAAGCGCCCTAAAAACGGAAACCGCCGAAGTCTTTCCGTGATCTCCGAAAATCTGAGGTCGAGTTCCTTGGCCGCATCGAGATTTTCTGTGGCAATATACGCTCTTATCCGTTTGCGATCTTTGGCAGCATCCGCAGTCCAGAAAAGCTCAGCCATGAAGCATCAGGAACGCGAGCGCCAAGCTGCCGCGTCCCGTTCAACCTCGTCGCCCGAAATGAGGTGGCCGGCGGCGGCTGAAATGCGCGCTTTTTCGACCTTGGCACGGAGGAAGGCGTCGTAGCCTTCCTCCTCTTTTTGCTGCGCGACATAATCCTGCATGAATTCCAGGATGAGATCTTGCACGTCCCGGTGTGCCGTCTTTGCCGCGGCATCGAATTGAGCGTGCAGATCTGGATCGATGTCGAGTTTCAGGGAACCGGTTTTCGGCATGAATGCCTCCGAAAGAAACACGTATAACTATATCGATTTCTCGGCCACCGGCAATCCGGCGCCTTCGCCCCTGCTTTCGCCGCCCTACTTCTTGACCGTCACCATGAAGAGCCGCGGGAAGCGCAGCAGCACCTTGCCGTCGGCAAGCGGCGGATAGGCTTTGGTGATCCGTTCCAGGTAGTCGGCGGTGAAGGCCTCGCGGTGCTCTTCGCCGGCGTGGTCGAGATAGGGGCGCAGGCCGGTGCCCTTGACCCATTCGACGATAGCCGCCGCATTCTCCATCGGGTGGTTATAGGCGGTGTGCCAGATATCCAGCCGCGAGGATTTGCCGATCAGGCGGTCATAGTAGGCCGAAGGCGAGGGCAGGGGCTTGCGACGGACGCTTTTCTTTTCGAAGGCCTCGCGCCAGGGGCCGGCATGCGCCGTCTCCTCCATCATCAAATGGCTCTGTTCCATCAGATTGTCCGGCATCTGGATGGCGAGTACGCCGCCGGACTTCAGGCCGTCCATCAGCCGGTCGAAGATATCGAGATGGTTCGGCAGCCACTGGAAGACGGCATTGGCGAAGAGTAGGTCGGCCGGTTCGCTCGGCTGCCATGTGGCAAGATCGGCCTCGACGAAGGGTGTGTCAGGCATGCGCTTGCGGGCCGCTTCCAGCATGTTCAGGTCGCTGTCGAGGCCCGAGACGCCGGCCTTGCCGAAACGTTCGACGATGAGTTCGGTCGAATTGCCAGGCCCGCAGCCAAGGTCGATCGCGTGGGTGACGCTGTCGAGCGGCACCTGCGCGAGAAGATCGCGCGCCGGGCGCGTGCGTTCATCCTCGAATTTCACATACTGATTTGCGGACCATGCCATGGGAGATCTCCTGCCTGTCAATCAAAGCAATTGCGGCGCTCATAGGCGCGCCGAATGACGCTTCTATGACACGGCTCGCACTAACAAGGGCCGCGTCAAATTGCGCCTTCGACCCGGCGGATCCGCACCTTGTCAATGCTGCGACCCTTCAGTGCGACCACCTGGAAGAGCAGATTGCCGTCGATGACGGATTCTCCTTCGTGCGGCAGGTGTCCGAGCTGCCAGAGAATGAAGCCGGCAAGCGTCGAGTATCGATCGGTGTCGTCGACGAGATCGGCTTCCACCAGCCTTGATGCGTGGCGGATGTCAATCCAGCCGTCGACCGTCAGCGAGCCGTCTTCGCCCCTCTCGATCGTCAGCTTTTCCTCGTCTTCGTCGGGGAATTCACCGGCGATCGCCTCCAGCAGGTCCGTCGTCGTCACCATGCCTTCGATCTCGCCATATTCGTCGAGAATGACAGCGACCGCCTGGCCGGAATGGCGCAGCTGCTCCATCAGCTTCAGTGCGCTGATGCTTTCATGGACGACGAGCGGCTGGCGGATGGAGCGCTTCGGATCGACCTTGCCGTCCTTCAATATGTCGCGCATCAGGTCGCGGGCGCTGGCCACACCGATGAAATTGTCCAGGCTGCCGCGTGCCACCGGAAAGCGCGAATGGCCGACCTCGACGATATGGTGCTGCAATTCGGCCTCGGGCTTGTCGAGGTCGAGCCAGTCGATGTCAGGGCGCGGCGTCATGATCGAGCGGACGGAGCGGTCCGCAAGCGTGAGCACACCCTGGATCATGTCCTTTTCCTCTGTGGAAAAGACCTGCTTCTCCTCGGCATGTTCGGCGATCAGTTCCGCCGTCTGGCCGAGCGTACCTTGCGGACGCTTGCCACCGAGAAGGCCGAGCACCGCGTCCGCCGTGCGGTCGCGGATATTGCTCGGCGTGATCAGCCGTTCCTTGTTGTGGCGCGCCAACTGGTTCAGCGCCTCGATGATGACCGAGAAGCCGATCGCGGCGTAGAGATAACCCTTCGGAATATGGAAGCCGAAGCCTTCGATGATCAGCGAGAAACCGATCATCATCAGGAATCCGAGGCAGAGAATGACGACGGTCGGATGTTTCGACACGAAGGCCATCAGTGGGCGCGACAAAAGCAGCATGATACCGACGGCGATGATGACGGCGATCATCATCACTTCCAGCTGCTGCACCATGCCGACGGCGGTGATGACGCTGTCGAGCGAGAAGATCGCGTCCAGCACGACGATCTGGACGATCACCTGCCAGAACACGGCATTGACGATCTTCTTCTCGCCGTTCTCGTCATGGCCTTCCAGTCGCTCGTGCAGCTCCATGGTGCCCTTGAACAACAGGAAGAGGCCACCGACGATCAGGATGATGTCACGGCCGGAAAAGCCGAAGCCCATGATAGCAAAGAGCGGCCGCGTCAGCGTCACCACCCAGGCGATCGAGGCGAGCAGCCCGAGGCGGATGAGAAGCGCGAGTGAGAGGCCCGTCAGGCGGGCCCTGTCGCGCTGGGCCGGTGGCAGCTTGTCGGCCAGAATGGCGATGAAGACGAGGTTGTCGATGCCGAGAACGATCTCGAGCACGATCAAGGTCGCAAGCCCAACCCAGGCGGACGGGTCGGAAATCCAGTCGAAGACCATCAATCAATAAAGCTTGGCATCGGCCGGGGCGGACCTGCCAATTCTCTCCTCTGTTCGGAATATGGGGTTTGCTGCAAGGACAAGGCGGCGCGACCGCAAGGCAGGCACGCTGAAAGAAATGTCGCGATCTATGATCGATAAGAAATCCGATAGGCTCAAAAAGGCCCGCAGCAACGATCTGCTACAGCCATCGCCATCCGCATCGTCCGGCGTAAACCGGTCGGGCGTGCGGGATCGGGAACTGGATGGCTCGCTATCGGGCATGGCGCGCAATTTGGCGATGAAAGCCGTCATGTGCAAGGGGGGCGGCGAAAATCCCTTCGCGGAATGCATGGTTGCATCAGGAAAACTCCCGGATGACCGTCTGCAGCACCGACCAGCTTGCCTCCATCCGCTCCGGCACGAGATTGGTGATGCCGAGCAGCAGGCCGGCAGAGGACTCCTCGCCTGCATACCACGGGGAGAGGGGACCGGGCGCAAGCCCGAAAGCAAGCAGGCGCTTGGCGATCTCGACATCGGGCGTTCCATCGGGAAGCCGCAGCACGAGCGCAAGCCCCGCCATCGCCTCGACTGACTGGCCGGGCTCCAGCCATTGCTTGAGAAGATCGCGCCGCTGCGCATAGAGACGCTTCATCTTTCTCAGGTGGCGGATGTAGTGACCGTCACGCAGGAATTCGGCCACCACATGCTGGATGCCGGGAAACGGCGCCGGAGCCAGATAGGCCGCCGCCTCGGCAAACCGCGACGTCAACGCCGGTGGAACCACGATGAAGCCGAGCCGGAGCGCCGGGCTGATCGTCTTGCTGAAGGTGCCGATATGAATGACCCTGCCGCCATGGTCGATGGATGCGAGCGCCGGCGCCGCGCGGCCTTTCAGCTGCAATTCGCTGAGATAGTCGTCCTCTATGATCCAGGCCTTCGCCTCTTCGGCCCATTGCAGCAGAGCCCGCCGGCGCGGCAATGACATGGTCATTCCAAGCGGCGCCTGCTGGCCCGGCGTGACCAGCGCGAAGGCCGCCGCCGGTGCGATCTCCAATCCTCGCGAGACATCCAGCCCGTCGGCATCGACTGGAACGGCAACAGGCGTAATTCCGGCGATGCGCAGGGCTGCGCGGGCGATCGGATAGCCGGGTTCCTCCATCCATCCAGGCCTGCCTTCCAGCTGCAGGGCACGGATGACGAGGCCAAGCGCGCCATTATAGCCGCCGGTGATGAAAATCTGCTCCTCGCCGCAGGTCATGGACCGGGCGACGGCGAGGTAGCCTGCGATCTGCTGCCGCAATGCCCGTTCGCCACGCGGATCAGGATAGCTGACGGGCAGGGCAGCGACCTGCCTTGCTGCGCGGGACAGCGTGCGCGACCATGTCTTGAAGGGAAAGGCGTCCTGTGCCGGCACGCCCATCTGGAATATCCGCGGCGGCGTCGAATAGTCCGAAAACATGATCGGCAAGCTTGGGCGTTCCTCGGCTTTTCGCTCCGGCGGCCTCAAGGGCAGATATTCCGTGACCCGCGTTCCGCCAGGCCCTGAAGTAACGATCAGTTGCGCATCCAGGAGGCGCTCGTAGGCGACGCGCACCGTACCACGCGCCACGCCGAGCTGTGTGGCGAGGTCCTGCCAGGAGGGCAGGCGCATGCCCGGCTTCAGCCGCCCGTCAAGGATTGCGGCTTCGATGGAAAGGCGAAGCTGCTCTGCGAGCGAAGACTTTGCGGTGCGGTCGAGTTTGATGGCGAGATCGGTCATGGCGATCAACGGTACAGGATTTCGAAGCGTTCTTGGTGCTTTTGTCTATACGATTCCGCCTGCAAACTCCGACCGAAATCGAATGTCGGAAGGAACTGTCATGTCCAAGCGAATTTTTCTTGCCGGTGCCGCCGGTGCGATCGGCAGGCGGCTGGTGCCTCTTCTCGTCGAAGCAGGCTATTCGGTCATCGGAACCACGCGCTCGCCGGAGAAGACCAAGAATCTGCGGGCGCTCGGCGTCGAGCCCGTCATCGTCGATGTCTTCGATGCTGACGCTTTGGCGCGGATCGTCGTCAACGCCAAGCCGGATGTGGTGATCCATCAGCTGACGGATTTGCCGGCCTCCGTCGATCCGACCAAGGCGACGGAATTTGCCGCACGCAATGCCCGCATCCGCGGGCAAGGAACGGACAATCTCGTCAGGGCGGCCCTGGCATCGGGCGCCCGCCGCATGATCGCCCAGAGCATTGCATGGATCTATGCGCCCGGCAGCGAACCCCATGACGAGCAGGCGCCGCTGGATCTCGATGCGCTCGAGCCGCGACGGACGAGCGTGAATGGCGTTGTCGCGCTGGAAACAAAAACCCTTCAGTCACCGCCGTTGACAGGCATCGTTTTGCGTTACGGCCGCATCTACGGACCGGGCACGGGGGGCGATGCCGCAAACGGATCGATCACCGTGCATGTCGACGCCGCCGCCCATGCGGCCTTGCTCGCGGTCGAGCGTGGCGAGCACGGCATTTTCAACATCGCCGAGCCAAGCGGTGAGCTGACATCGGCGAAGGCCGTGAGGACGCTTGGTTGGAGCCCGGCCTTCCGGCTGGCGAAATAACCTCAAGACACTCTCATCAGGGATCAAGGATATGACATTTCCGGATCTGCATTTGCCGCAGCCGCAACGAAAGCGTGGGAACCCGCTGCGCCCCGCAATCCTTGCGGCCATTGCTGTCGCGGCATTGGGCTTTGCCGCAACGCGCATCGCCATCGCGCCCGATGTCGTGGATCACCACTCGATGCACGATATGGCGCACATGATGGCAAGCGAGTCATCCGGGGCGGCCGGACGACCGGCGACGCCGATCTCCTGCCAGAAATTGCCGAACGTGCCCGGCAAGTCGCTGACTCTGGCCCTCGTCGACTTCCCGCCGAATGGCTATACGCCTCGCCACCGGCATCCGGGCTCGGTGGCGGCATTCCTCATCAAGGGAACGCTGCGGTCGCAGCTCGAAGGGGAACCGGTGGGGACCTATGCGGTCGGTCAATCCTGGTTCGAACCGCCGGGCGCCATCCATCTCTTCGCGGAAAATGCCAGCAAGACGGAGCCAGCGCAGATCCTGGCGACCTTCATCGCGGACGACGATTGCGGTCCGCTGACCATTCCGGATTGAGGGCGCTGCCGGCGAACCGCCAAGGGGGCGCCGGCATCGATGGTTAGGCTGCGAGATAGACGATCCCGTGCGCGCTGGCGTCAGCCACGATCTGGGCAACGGCCTCCTGCGTCAGGTCCGCCTCGGGCGGATTGCTGGTGCCGGCCGACTGGATGAAATCGGCGACGTCCTTGTCGACAAGCGCGGAGAAGACCGTCGGCTCGGAACCGGGATTGGAATAGGCATGCGTCACGCGAGCCGGGATGGTGATGATGTCGCCGACGCCGAGTTCGAATTCTTCCTCGCCCGCATCCGTCATCAGCCAGACCTTGAGCTGGCCTTCGAGGACGCGAAAGACTTCAGGGCTTGCCTGGCTGTGCGCCGGCGTGCCGTGGCCGGCCGGCACGGTGATGTCGAAGATATTCAGCCAGTTGCCTTCCAGGCGCGCGCGACGCTCAATCCGGTCGCCCAAAATGAAGAAGGTCCGCGCCGGGGCCTTCTGAAGTTGAATGTCGATCTTTTCGGACATGGATGTCTCTTTCTTATTTTTCGAGCCGGCGCTGTTAAACCTTCGTTCATGGTTTGGCAATCGCTGAAAAATCGGAGCGGCCCGCGAATCGGCTGGCAGATTCGGCCGGCATGAGATAGCGATCCGCCTTGACCGGAATGCCACAGGCGCCCGAAACGTAACGTTTTCTGCGTCACGAGCCGGTTGCATATAGGGAATGTCCGGCCGATGAGTATTGCGCTATGCGCATAACAGACTTGCCGTTCAGTCGATCAATGGCGCAATGGCCGGCGGCCGCGCTGGCGAAATCCCTACGAGATTGTCCCGCCAGCGGTTGATCCGCTCGTCTTTTGAGCAAAGGGCAGGGAGCGCCCGCTCAGAATTGCGTTATCACGCTGATCCCGGTTCCCTCCGCCTTGTCGAGTGTCATCAATGCCGGCACTGCCTCCTCCAGGCTGATCCTGCGGCCGATCAGCTTTTGCGGCGCGATCTTGCCTGCCGCCAGCATGTCCAGCATGGCGTCATAGCGCCAGGCCTGCATGCCGTGGCTGCCATAGATCTCCAGCTCATGCCCGATCACCTGGCCCATCGGGATCTGCGGCATCGCATGTTCGCCCAGCATCAGCCCGACCTGCACATGCCGGCCACGGCGGCGGAGATTCCGGATCGAGTTGCAGCAGGTAACGGGATGGCCGAGCGCGTCGATCGAGACATGCGCGCCGCCCTTGGTGATCTCCCGCACCGCCTCTGCCACATCAGCCACATCGGACGCATTGATCGTCGCCACTGCTCCGCACTCGCGGGCAAAGGTCAGTTTCTCCTCGGAAATGTCGATGGCGATGGGATTGGCGCCGAGGGCGCTGGCAATCATGATCGCTGATAACCCGACGCCGCCGCTGCCATGCACGGCGATCCATTCGCCGCCCTTCGTGCGCGCCTGGTCGGCAACGGCGCGGAAGGAGGTGGCAAATCGGCAGCCGAGGCTCGCCGCCGTCGCATCGTCGATGCTGTCAGGCAGGTGCACGAGATTGGTATCGGCATAATCGATCGCGACATATTCGGCGAACGAGCCCCAATGGGTAAAGCCCGGCTGGAACTGGTTCGGACAGACCTGCTGATTGCCGGAATGGCATTCGGAGCAATGTCCGCAGCCGGAGACGAAAGGCACGGTAACGCGGTCGCCGACCTTGAAGCGCATGACGCCCCTGCCTGTTGCCACTACTTTGCCGGCAAGCTCGTGGCCGGGCACATGCGGCAGGCGGATATCGGGGTCATGGCCCATCCAGCCATGCCAGTCGCTGCGGCAGAGACCCGTCGCGCCGACGGATATCACCACGCCATCTTCCATGGGTGTCGGGTCCGGCAGGGTGCGAATTTCGGGGGCAGCCTCGAAGGCCTCGTAATACATCGCTTTCATGGGAATCTCCCGCTTTCTAGCCTTTGACGTAGCCTATCATTTTTCCTGATGGACCCATTCGTCAAGCTGTTGTTTCCGCGCATGAAAATTGCGTGACAGAGGGTAGCACAAGGCGCTTTCTTGCGAATGGTTTTTGTCGGGCAGTTTGCGCTTGACCGCTTGGCAGGCCGGGCTTTCACTTCCCGATAGTTGCAAAAGGAATTTCATCATGTCTGTCGATACATCGCCCCGAACCCCCACCTGGACCTACGTCGACGGCGAGTGGATTTCCGGCAACCCGCCGCTGATCGGGCCGACCTCGCATGCCATGTGGCTCGGCTCAACCGTGTTCGACGGCGCCCGCTGGTTCGACGGCATCGCGCCCGACCTCGACCTGCACTGCCAGCGCGTCAATCGCTCGGCTGTGGCCATGGGCCTGACGCCGCTGAAGACGGCCGAAGAGATCGAGGCGCTCGCCTGGGAAGGCGTCAAGAAATTCGACGGCAAGACACCGGTCTATATCAAGCCGATGTATTGGGGCGAACACGGCTCGGCCGGCAGCGTCGTCATGGTCGACGGCGAATCGACCCGCTTTGCGCTCTGCCTCTTCGAAGCGCCGATGGGCGGACGTGACGGCTTTTCGCTGACCGTTTCTCCCTATCGACGTCCGTCGCCTGAGTCGGCGACAACAGACGCCAAGGCAGGCGCGCTCTATCCCAATAGCGGCCGCGCCATCCGGGAAGCAAAGAGCCGCGGCTTCGACAATGCGCTGATGCGCGACTTGAATGGCAATGTCGTCGAGACGGCATCCTCGAACATCTTCATGGTCAAGGACGGCGTCGTCTACACCCCTGTCGCCAACCGCACCTTCCTCGCCGGCATCACCCGCGCCCGCGTCATGGGCCTTTTGCGCCAGGCCGGTTTCGACGTGCGTGAAGCGGCGCTCACGGTTGAGGACTTCATGGACGCCGACGAGATATTCACGAGCGGCAATTACTCCAAGGTCGTCAGCGTCATCAGGCTCGACGACCGCGAATTCCAGCACGGCCCGGTTACACGCAAGGCGCTGGACCTCTACGTGGATTGGGCCTACGGGCGGAACAACTCCGCAGACTGAGCGCGTACCACTTCTTGATGCGGAAGTCGGGCGACCGCATCAAGACAGGCAGATATCCCTTGCCGGCCGCTCGATCGACCGGTCACGGCCTGACCGGCGTCCCCGATTTTCCGGCAGAGGCGATATAGGATTGTGGGGCGAAGAAAATGCCATCCGCATCGAAGGCTTCGAGATCTTCCGCCTGAAGCGCCTGCCTCACTCTAGGTCTTGCGCCGACGCGGGCCATGAAGGCATGAATGGCCGGCCAGCGGGTGAGGTCGAACTTGATCCAGGGCGACCAGTTGAGGCAGACGAACATATAGGCGTCCGCAACCGTGAAATCGTCGCCCGTGAGATAGGGGCCTTTGATCTGGTCGTTCACCCACCGCAGCCTCTTCGAGACCAACGCGTGGATGCCTTCATGGGCGCCGGCATAGGTCGCATTGAAGAGCAGGGCCATCGGCTTGTGCAACTCGGCGGTGATGAAATTCAGGTAGGACTGAACCTGGCTGCGTGCGAAAGTGCCGGCCGGCGGTAGAAGGGATGAGCCTTCCGGCGCGCTTTCCGCCAGGAATTGGACAATCGCCGGACCTTCCGTCAGCACCTTGCCGTCGTCGAGCACCAGCGCCGGCACATAGCCGTTGCCATTGATGGCGAGATAATCCTCGCCCGTGCTCGTCCTGAACGTCTGCCGGTCGACGTCGATCAGTTCGATATCGATACCCAACTCACGGCAGATGATATGCGGGGACAGGGAGCATGCGGCGGCGTGCATATAAAGCTTCATCGTTTCCTCTCCGGCAGCGCGATCCGAAAGTGTCGCGTCAATATTCATTGGACATTTGTACTGTTTCGCATAAAATTCGAGGGGTCAAGATATTTTATGCGGATCGGTACAAAAATGAAGGATGAGAAGAAACGCGGCCGGCCGAGAGGCTTCGACGCAAAGGCTGCAATCGGGAAGGCCCGCGAGGTTTTCTGGGATCGGGGCTTTACCGCGGCTTCGCTGGACAACCTCAGCGCCGCAACCAACCTCAACCGGCCAAGCCTCTATGGGGCCTTCGGCGACAAGGAAGAGCTTTATCTGGATACTCTGGAGGGATATCGCGAAGACAGCATGGATGTCCTTGCAGACGCCCTCGATCCATCCCTGCCGCTCCGGGAAAACATCGCGCGAGTCTATGCCGGCGCGTTGGCAATCTATCTTCATGGCGAGACCGCGGCCCGCGGCTGCTTCCTGATCGGCACGGCCGCAGCGGAAGCCATTCAGCATGTCCGCATTCGTGAAGTGCTGGGCCGCAGTCTCAACGATTTCGACGATGAGATCGAAAATCGGATGCAGCTCGCGGTCGAGCGCGGCGAACTTCCGCAAAGCGCAGATCCGCAAGCACTGGCAAAGCTCGCATCCGCTGTCATGCATTCCCTTGCCGTCCGTGCCCGCGCTGGCGACAGCCGCGAGACATTGGAGGCGATTGCCCGGTCAGGCGTGGACATGATCTGCGGCCGGGAGCAGGGGTAAGAACCCGATACTCCCGGCAGAAAAGTCTATTCCTGTTCTTTCGGCTTCACCAGCCAGCTGTAGGCCGCCCCCACAACCAGCAGCACGCAGGTGCCCAGGAAGACGGCGCGCATGCCGATGTGGCCGCCGACGAAGCCGCCGAGGACCGGACCCGCGACCTGGCCGACATATTGCGACGAGATCGACAAGCCGAGGATACTGCCGATCGCTGCATCGGGCACGTTGTGGCGAATGACCGCCGTGATGCAGGGCAGGAGCCCACCGAGCGCAATCCCCATCAGGAAGCGCAGGACGATCAGCTGCCAGGACGCGGTCACAAAAGCCTGCGGGATCAACAGCAGCCCTGCAAACAACAGCGCCCCCGATATGACCGGCCAGTGGCCGATGCGGTCGGCGAGCTTGCCAAGCCTCGATGCCGAGAGAATGCTGCCGAGCGCGGCGGCCGACATGACGACGCCGGCGATCATCGTTACCTGCGCCTGGTTGGGAACGATCTGCGCGACATAAACCGTGATGATCGGCTCGATCGACATGTTGGCGAGCATCAAGAGCATGCCGGTCGCCAGCATGGCGATGACAGGCCGCTTGTCCGGAATCGATTTCCAGCCACCGGCTGCCTTCGCCGCCTTTTTGCGGGCGGGCGACTTGTCTTCCTTGATCAGGAAGGTCGTGGCAAGGAAGGTCAGGAAGATCACGGCGCCGGCCGCCAGGAACGTGGTGCGAATGCCGATGATGGGCGGCAGCGCGCCGCCGATCAGCGGGCCAACCAAGTTGCCGGCCATGATGCCCGAGGACACCATGCCGAGCGCCCAGGCGGAGCGATGCTTCGGCGTCTGGCTGGCGACGAGCACCATCGAGCCCGAGGCATAGCCGCCGGCAAGCCCGGTAAACAGGCGAAGGCCGACCAGCTGCCAGACATTGCCCGCCATGCCCATCAGAGAGATGGCGATCGTCATGCCGAGGCTGGCGCGGATCAGCATCAGCTTGCGGCCGTATATATCGCCAAGCCGGCCCCAGATCGGCGCGACGATGGCCGCTGCAAAGAAGGTCGCGCCATAGGCGATGCCTGACCATTGCACGATGGCGGCCTTGTCTGTCACGCCGAGTTCTTCGACATAAAGCGGCAGAAAGGGAAGCAGCAGCGTCATGGCGATGATGGTGGTGAAGGAGCCGACGAGGCAGATCACCATGTTTCTCATCCAATGCGCGGTTTCAGGCTCCGTGGTGGCGCCTGCTTCCCATCTGGTCTCGGTCATTTCCTTGCTCTTTCATTGATCGTGTAATTCACCGTCGCGGTCCCCTGCGCCAGGATATGCCCCTTCGCAGCGGCAAGAAGTTCGGCCCGGTTGAAGACGGGTGGAAGCTTGAGTGCCGAAACGTCGAGAGCGTAGACGGTGAGCTGATATTCGTGGATGCGCCCGTCATTCCAGGGCGGGCAGGGACCCATGTAGCCGCCATGCTGGCCGTTCTTCAGCGTGCCGTCGCCGGCCCCGTTCTGGCCGCGAAGCCCATGCAGCGTGCGCTTCAGCGGCAGCCCTGATTTGCTCAGGCCTTCGCCATCGGCTCCGGCAGGCAAGTGGAGTTGCGAGGCTGGAATGTCAACCAGCACCCAATGCACGAACTCGGAGCGGGGAACATCCCGGTCGATAGTCACACCTTCCTTGTTGAAGTTGGAACGGTCCGTCGGCACCGTCGGGTCGACCAGCGCAAGCGCATAGGACTTGGTACCGGCCGGCCCCTTCGACCAGAGGATTGCCGGGCTCACATTCCGCCCCGGCGCAGACTTGCCTTGCCGCGTCGGCACGCAGGCGGCGTTCTGAGCCGGCAATATGTCGCCCGGCTCCGTCTTGTCGAAATGGACCCTCAGATCGGCGGCCGAAGCGGAGAGCGCGACAGTCGTCGCTGCAGCGGCGATGGTGATGACGCGGAGAAGGCGGGTCGTGCTCTGCATGGTCTTGCCCTTTCGTGTGAAGCGGATAAATGCCGGTCTAGCAGACCCTTTATGCTGTTCATGCGTCGAAACGCTCAAAATATGTCTGAAAACGCTCAAGAGGTCAGAGGTTGATGCAATTCGGTTCGGGCAGCCCGAAGCCGGTCTGCCAGGAGGCGCGTCGAGCGGTATCCCGTGGCGAGCGCCGTTTCGTTGAGCGAGAGGCCGTCTTCGGCAAGCATCGTCTGCGCCGCCGCTATCCGCTCCGTTGCAATCACCTCGCGCAAGCCGGTGCCCTCGTCGGCGAGGCGGCGGCGCAGGGTGGCATTGCTGGTGCCGAGCTCGCTTGCGATCAGCTCCGCCGTCCAGGCACGATCCGGCTGCCAGCGGATCAGTGCGCGCACCCGGTCGGCCGTCGTCTCCGGCTTGACGGGCAGCGCGCCGCGCATGCCGAGCACGATCAGTACCTCCATGATGCGATGATCCATCAATGCATCAGGCAGGTCGCCGGAGGCGATGCCTTCCCCGGCATGATGGATCGCCGCGGCAAGCACGGGATCGAGCGGCAGCGAGAAATGCGGCTCGGCTTTGACGACAGGCAAGGCCCTGGCCGCCCGGCGCACGATATCATCCGGGAAATCGATGAAGATGGCGCGATAGGCGCCACTGTTGGGATCGGGATCGTTGACCACATCGCCCCTCCAGCCGCCCGGCAGCACCAGAACCGTTCCGGCCGCGAACCGCAGATGACGGCCCATGCTGACCACCTCCTTGGCGCCTTCCACGATGACGACGATCGAGGCGCGCGAAAAGGCACAGCCGGCAATGCGCTCGCGCTGATGCGTCACGAAGGTGAAAAGCGACGCAGCACCCTTGATGTCTGCGATCGGTATCAGGGGGCGATTGTCCCTCGCGGCAAGGCGGCTCAGTCGGTCCAGTATCTGTCGGGCCTCGGGCATGGAGGCGGTCCTTTCGGCATGCTCAATTCAGCCCAATCTGGACGATGCGGGAACCCCTGCCAAGCCGCCGCAAGGCTTCATCGGTTGCCTTCTGCCATCATTTCCGCTATAAACCGATTGCATTTTGCAATCAGATTGGATCGTCTCGACGCCGCGGTGCGTTGAGACAAAAACACGAGGAATGCATCATGACATCCACAAGCGATGCGAGACTGGAAACCGTCCGCAATCTCTACGCCGCCTATATCGACCAGCGCCCGGATCTCGTCCGCCCGATGCTGACCGATGGCTTCACCTTCTCGAGCCCGCGCGACGACCATATCGACCGGGCAACCTATTTCGAGCGCTGCTGGCCGAAGGAAAGGGTGTTCAGCGGCTTTCATTTCGAGCATCTCGTGCCCGATGGCGACGACGTTATCGTCGGCTACCGCGCCGACAGGATTGGCGGCGGCAGCTTCCGCAACATCGAAACCATCCGCTTCGAAGGCGATAAGGTCGCTGAAGTGACGGTCTATTTCGGGCGGAATTTATAGTTTGGTTGTTTCAAGCCGCTTCCGTGTTGCTAGCGGCTTGTCTTGAGCGCGTGGGTGAAGGCGTCGATAGTCATATCGATCAGCTGCGCATGAATTTCGCCTCTTGTGCGACCGCCGCCATCCGAGCAAATCGGATCACCGACTTTTTCAGCCTCGGCCATGTCCGACGCGCCGGGCTTACACTCGGCAAACATGCTGAAATGGCTGGCATCTCCGATCGTGGAATAGCTGGCGTTTGGAATGGCTTTGGCGATTTCGGAGGCATCGGCAGTCACGGGGATTTTCCCCGGTTGCGCCAGGTTTACGATCTCGACGGGAATTGAGATCTGCGAAAATGTCTTGAAATCAAAGATATCGACAGGAGCAGGGTCGATCGCCATCGCAAAGCGAATGCGCTTGTCTTCGTTGTCACGACTGGCGGGCCGCAAATCCATGGTGTGAAGATCCACACCGCTTTGCCTGACCCATTCACAAAGGGAGGCATTGAGCGCGTCCGTATCGCAATAGGCGGCCAGGCGTTTAGGATCCATGCGGGCGCCGGCAATCGACAACACGGTGTTGCCGCCGGCGGAAAGCCCCAGGATGCCGGTCTCGTCATTGTCGATGTGCTCTCTGAAGAAAGCGTCCTTTTCGACAGCATTCAGAGTCTCGGTGATATCCCGGGGCCTCAGCCAAAGCTTCATCGTTTCCGCTGCCGATCGGCCAGGGCCGCCATTTCCAGGATGGTTTGGGGCCGCGACGACGAATCCCGCTTTCGCCAGTGGCGTCGCAATCCAGCTTACCGCTTGCGCATATCCCGCGAGGCCGGCGCCATGGGAGAGCAATATGAGGGGAAATCTTCCCTCTGAAATCGGCGAATCGCGCATGGCAGAAGTGCCGGTAACGAACGGGCTTTCACCAAGCGTGACCGACGTTCCCCCTGATTGCGCCGGGTACCAGACGGTGACGTCGAGATTGGTCCCGCGCTCTTCGGAGCGGGCCGAGATCTGGCGCACGCCGACATTATCGCTGGCGCCGGAGGCTGGCTGCACCATCAACGCCGAAAGAGCGATGATCGAAAGCGCGATCGAGATTTTCAACAGCTTCATCGTTTCCCTCAGCAATGTGACGACAGCAGTCGATCTGAGGGAAAACATCGTGAAACTCGACCTAGATCGTAATCGAGGTCGTGCTTGATCGCGATCCTGGAACCGCGGAACTTCGGGCTATGACCGTGCTGACCAGATGAGTCGACGTGGCGGCAGTTTTACCCTACCGATCGGCCCTATGCTGGCGCTTACTTCGGCTCGGCAATCCTACACTGATGCGTCTTGCCATCGGGCAGCGTGAACATCGCACCGCGGCCCTTGATCCAGAACACCGTTTCGCTGTCTCCGGATGTTGCAATGTAACGAGCGCCGGAGCCGGTGGGGCCGAGCTTGGTCACCAGCGCCCGGTCGGCCCAGCTCAGATAGGCAAGCGGCGTCTGCGTATTGGCAAACACGACTGTCATCGGTGCGGGCAGGCCCTCGCAGGTGACGGTATCGGGTCCGAGGCTAATGCCTTTCTTGTCGGCCGAGCGCGCGACCGGATAGATGCCCCTGAGCTCCATGATGTGCTTCAGGTAGCCGGCGACCACGCAATCATGCATTTCGGTCGCGCTTGCGCAATTTTCCCGCGCCTTCATCCAGTTCTGCTGGCTTGCCGCCAGCGCCTTCCGGTCGGAAGCCTTCGGCTTGCCGTCCTGCGCCAGCGCGAAAAGCCGCGTCACCTCGCGGTCGAGGGCTGAAAGCTGGGCATCGCCGCAGACGAGTTCCTGCACCTGGCCTTCCGCCTTCTTGCAATCGAAGCTCGGCGCGGCCGCATGTGCCGGGGCGACCGGCAGGACCGATGTCGCGGCAAGGATCGAAGCGGCGGCGAGCATCCAGCGGATAAAGCTCCTGTGGATCAGGGCGATGTGGCGCATGGGTTTTCCTCCGTCCGCAAGCTGATGCGGTCTCCTGTTGCGGGCAATCAGGGCGTCTTGCCGGGTTTCGCGTTGCCGGCCTTCGCCTTGCCCGGAAGCTGCACCTTCATCTTGTCGGCGCCGATCTCGCTGCCGATTTCAGCGGTCTTCGCCTGCTTGTCGTAGACGCAAAGGAAACTCGCCGGCGTCTTACCGCCCTTGGGAATGCCAGTCAGAAGCGCAAGGCCATAATGTTCGCTGCCGGTCGGGTCGACGACGATGCGCGGGTGCGGCAGTTGGTCGACGACTGCCGCCTTGCATTTCGCCTCGACATCGGCGGAAAACTGCTTCCAGGCCTCGTCCGAAGAGGCAAGCGCGCTGCCCGCCAGGAATGCTGTTGCCGTAAAGGCTGCAATGGTCGCGGCTGTCTTGCCCGTCATGTTTTCGAAACTCCGATCTCCGGCGCCGGTTTACTTGTTGGGAACAACAAACCGGTGCGTGAATTGAGGATTTGGACGTCGTCGGTGCCAGATAGTCCTTCGGAAAATAAAGGCAAATTTTCCGTGGGCGTACCGATTTTTGGCAGTTCGAGTGTTGCCACGTTCACACTCCGCTCCTATGTTCCCGCTCACCTGCCAAAGGACGCAATCTATTGCCAAGAGGAGATATGACCATGGCTTTCGAATTGCCTGAACTTCCATACGATTACGAAGCACTTACGCCCTTCATGTCGAAGGAAACCCTCGAGTTTCACCACGACAAGCACCACAAGGCCTATGTCGACAACGGCAACAAGCTCGCTGCAGAAGCAGGGATGGCCGACCTTCCGCTGGAAGAAGTCGTCAAGAAGTCCTTCGGCACCAATGCCGGCCTGTTCAACAATGCTGCCCAGCACTACAACCACATCCATTTCTGGAAGTGGATGAAGAAGGGCGGCGGCGGCAACAAGCTGCCGGGCAAGCTCGAAGCAGCCTTCACCTCCGACCTCGGCGGCTATGACAAGTTCAAGGCCGATTTCGCCGCTGCCGGCGCAACGCAGTTCGGCTCCGGCTGGGCCTGGGTTTCCGTCAAGAACGGCAAGCTCGAAATCTCCAAGACCCCGAACGGCGAAAACCCGCTCGTTCACGGCGCGACCCCGATCCTCGGCGTCGACGTATGGGAACACTCCTACTACATCGACTACCGCAACGCCCGTCCGAAGTACCTCGAAGCCTTCGTCGACAGCCTGATCAACTGGGACTACGTCCTGGAGCGCTACGAAGCCGCTACCAAGTAATCGGCAAACCTGCCGTCAATTATCGCACCCGGCGCCTCCATACGCCGGGTGTTTTGTTTGATATGGTATTGGCACGCCACCCGACCCGAAGAAGCCTATGTCCTTTACAGAACCTCTCTTCCGCTTCGGCGTCATCGCCGACCCGCAATATGCGCCCATCGAGCCAAATCTTGCGCTGAACCGCTATCCCGCAAACAGCCTGGGCAAGCTTCAGGAAGCGATCGCCGAATTCAATCGCCACGATCTGGCCTTCGTCCTCACCCTTGGCGATATCATCGACGGCATCTGGGAGAGCTTCGACGCAGTGTTCCCCGTCTACGAGACCTTGCGTCACCAGCGCCATTTCCTGCTCGGCAATCACGATTTCGCGGTCGCGCCCGAGCGGCTCTCGTCCGTCGTGTCACGGGTCGGCATGCCGGCCGCATATTATGATTTTGCGAAGGATGGCTATCGCTTCATCGCGCTCGACGGCAACGATGTCAGCATGCACGCTTGGCCGGAGGGCTATCCGAACAGGCAGGAGGCCAAGCAATGGATGAAGGCGCTGGACGCTGCAGGCGCGAGCAATGGCAAGCGCTGGAACGGTGCGATCGGCAGCGCGCAATTCCTCTGGCTGCGCGAGACGCTGGAGAGGGCCAAGGCTGCTGGAGACAAGGTCTTCATCCTGAACCACTATCCCGTCTTCCCCGTCAACGACCACAATGCCTTCGACAGCGAACAGATTCTCGACCTTCTTGCCGGCTACGACAACGTCATCGCCTATTTCAGCGGCCACAATCACCATGGCAATTTCGGCGCTAGGGACGGCACCTATTTCGTCAATTTCAAAGGCATGGTCGATACGCCTGACCTGAACGCTTACGCCATCGTCTCCGTCTATTCCGACAGGCTCGAGATTGAGGGTTTCGGTCGGGAAGGGGATCGGACACTGCCGCTGTAGGTCAGCGGCGGGGGCATCAATCAGGAGGCGGCCTTGCGCTCCAGCCGCGCCACATTGCTCGGCGGCTGACGGTGCATCTGCCGCCAGGCCGTCGGGCTCTGGCCGGTCACCCGCAGGAATTCCCGGTTGAAATTCGATTTGGTCTGAAAGCCGGCATCGAAGACGATGCGCGTGACGGGATCGTCCGTGCTTTCCAGTAGCAGGCAGGCAGCCTTCACCCTGAAATTATTGACATATTGCGAAACGCTCATGCCATGGATGCGGTTGATGGCATTGGAGACTTGCCGGGCAGGCAGGTGAAGTCGCCGGGCGACCTTGGCAAGATTCAGGTCGACATTCCGATAGAGTTCGCGGCTCTGCATGAGGCTGTCGACATTGGCCGCGATCCGTGAATCTTCGTCCGTTGCGATCGGCGCGGCCTCGGCCGGTTCATCCGCAGTCTCCGACGGGTCGGAGGCGGTATTGGCGCTGGTGACCGATGCCGCGGCACCGAGGACGAGCAGGGATATCATATTGACAGCGGCGATGATCAACGCTGAATACCGGCCGCCAGTCGATGCGAAATCATAGCTGATGACGACATCCGTCACCGCCGACCCGAGGATTGCAAAGGCGGTGACCTGTAGCGAGCGGTAAGAACGCACGGCGCCGTCGAGTCGCGAAGCGACGAGACTGTCAGGACCGAGGCGCGCCATCCAGACGAGAGCCGCTCCATAGCCAAGGAAGACGAGCGTGATCACGGGCCCGACCGGATCGGGCCAGATTATGAAAAGAAGCGCAACGAGGCAGGCCGGCAGAAACTGGGCCGAGATCAGCAGCCGCGAATAGCCGCTTCCTTCAGCGGCGAGGCTGCGGAAGCTCAGCCAGGCGAGCGGCGGGATGACGGTCGCAAGCACCGCCTGCACAGGCATGATCGCCCTGGTGTCATAACCCCAGCGGATGCCGATCAGCACCGATTGCAGCGCATACGCCCCGATCAGCAGCAGGAAGAACCGGCTTTCGCGCAGCTGTCCCTCGGCGCGCCGGATCATCTGCACGAGGATGGTGATCAGGAACAGCGATACGACGAAGGGCAGGGGGATAGAGATCATGATGACGCATCTTCGATAGTGGAGTGGGCGGCAATCGCAGGTGATTTTGCCCCATATCGTGTTTGCGGTCGACCGCGATCGCAATCGAGGTCGCGCCGACGGGCGATTTCATCAGGCTTCCTGCGGATCGGGCATTGGCCCGGAGCAGATAAGGGTCCTCCATCTCCATCATCCCTTGCGCGGCCCTCGCCTGCGGAGGTTCGCTGGAGTTTTCTCGCTGAATGCCGGCCGGATGCCCGCGAATTATGTTTTGGTCCAGATTCGAAAAAGCAAGATCGAAAGGACAGCATGGATCGCCACCGCCGGCCACAAAAGCATGCCTGCGAGCCCACCAATCGAACCGACGTAGCCCAGATACAGTGCCACAGCGGCGCTGTATGCCGACATGCCCAGAAGAGGTGAGTTCAGCAAGCAGCCGACGCCAAGGGCACATAGCGCAATCCCGGCCACCCGAGCCGGTGCGATGGCAACACCAACGAGCGGCTCCCCGAGCAGTACTTGCCCCACCCAGGACGGCGCGATCAACAAGGCAACACCTGTAACGATTTCGCCGACAGCGGCGAAATCAAGCACCCTGATCATCATTGTGCGTTGCCTCTCGTCGCTTACGCCTGCCATTTCTGCTAATTGATCAGGCCATCAGGGCACTGCAATCGTCCCCGGTTTCAGTTCGAAGGTCAGCTTGTCGATCTTGCCGGTAAATCTGAACGGCGGATCATAACGATACTCGATAAGCGCCACCCCCGTTCTCGTGTCGAGACCGATGTCGAAGGTCTCGTCCTCCGGGAAGGTAACGGGGATACCGTGCTCTATGGAGTTCTTGGCCACTTCCGTGCCGTCCACCGACAGCACTCCCGTGCCGCCCTTGCCCAGTTCCGGCCCGTCGGACTTGAAGTCGAAGACAATCTTATGTCTGCCGGATTCCAGTTCCGGCCCCTCCCATGTGGTGCGTTTGAGGTCCAGGAGGTTATAGAGAAACACCACCTTGCCTCTTCCGACACCGAAATCGCCTTTGCTGAGAAAGAGGCCATAGCCGCCGAAGCGTCCTCCTTCGGTGACGATCATGCCTTCCGCACCGCCCTCGGGAATATCGACGTCGGCGGTGATGGTGTAGGACTTGTTCATGATGCTGGGCGCGGCACTCGCCGGCACGCCGCTCAGCTCTCCGGAATAAGTAAACTCCGTTCGCCCGGCCGTGAGGTTCGGGCGCGGCGTGTTCCAACGGGCAAGCGTCGAGTTGTCGAGCGGCAGAACATTGTACTTCTTCGCCTCGGAATAGAAGAGGTCTTGCAACTCCTTCAGCTTGTCGGGCATCTGGGTCGCGAGGTCGGTTGCCTGGGTCGGGTCCTCACCGACGTTGTAGAGCTCCCAATGGTAGCCGGTGATCACGTCAGGTGGCGTCGCGGTGCTCAGCTCCCATGGCAGTGTTGCAGGCGTCGTCGCAGCCACCCAGCCGTCGTGGTAGATGGCGCGGTTGCCGAGCATCTCGAAATACTGCGTTTCATGCCGGGTTGGCGCGGTCTCGTTGGCTTTGTTCCAGGTGTAGACCATGCTCACGCCCTCGATCGGGCTCTGCTGGATGCCATTGATCGTATCTGGCGCTGGGATGCCTGCAGCCTCGAGGATGGTTGGGACGATGTCGATGACATGGTGGAACTGGCGGCGAATGCCGCCCTGGTCTGTGATGCGACCCGGCCACGACATGACGACGCCCTGCGCGGTGCCGCCGAAATGCGAGGGCACCTGCTTTACCCACTTGAATGGCGTGTCCATGGCCCAGGCCCAGGCGGCGGCGTAGTGTGGGAAGGTTCGCTCCGACCCCCAGAACGGATACCAGAGAAACTGATCCTTGACCGGCACCGGAATGCCGTTGAAGGTCGTGAACTCGTTCGGAGTGCCGTTGACCATGCCCTCGGCGCTGGCGCCGTTGTCGCCGCCGATGTAGATGATCAGCGTATTGTCGCGTTCGCCGAGGTCTTCCACCGCCTGGATGACGCGCCCGATTTCGTGATCGGCATAGGCGAGATAGGCTCCATAGACATCCGCCTGCCGGGTGAAAAGCTTCTTCTCCTCCAGGTTCAGGGAATTCCATTGCGGCAGCCCTTCCGGCCAAGCCGTCAGCTTGGCGTTCTCAGGCATGATGCCGAGCCGTTTCTGGTTGGCGAATATCGTTTCACGCACCTTGTTCCAGCCGTCGTCGAACAGGTGCATGTCGCTGATCTTCTTGATCCATTCCGTTGTCGGATGGTGTGGCGCGTGTGTCGCACCCGGTACATAGTAGACAAACCAAGGTTTGCCGGGAGCAAGCTCCTTGAGCTGCTTGATGTATCCGATCGCCTCGTCCGCCATGGCGGTCTCTAGATTCCAGGCCGGCTTGCCCTCGAAGGGATAGATCGGCGTCGTGTTGCGGAAGAGGTTCGGCTGCCACTGGCTGGCGTCGCCGCCGACGAAACCGTAGAAATAATCGAAGCCCATACCGGTCGGCCACTGGTTGAAAGGCCCCGCCTGGCTGGATTGATAGGAGGGCGTGTTGTGGTTCTTGCCGAACCACGACGTGGCATAACCATTTTCTTTCAGGATGGTGCCGATTGTGCCCTTTTCGACCGGAATAATTGAATCGTAGCCGGGAAAGCCGGTCGCGATCTCACCCACCACCCCGAAGCCGACCGAGTGATGGTTGCGTCCGGTGATCAAGGCTGCCCGTGTCGGTGAACAGAGCGAAGTCGAGTGGAAATTGGTGAACCGAAGACCTTCCTTTGCGATGCGATCCATCGCCGGAGTAGGAATGACGCCGCCAAAGGTGCTAGGTGCGCCAAAACCCTGGTCATCCGTCATGATCAGCAGGACGTTGGGCGCGCCTTTTGGCGGCACGACGCGCGGTGGCCACCATTGGCGCGATTGATCTGCCCGCTGGTTGATCACGCCGCCAAAGCTCGCATCAGGCGGCGGAAGTTGTTTTCCGGTGATCGTGGTGGTCGCCCCAGGCTCGCCAAGCGTACCCGTCACCTGTTGAGGCCAGGCTGACGTACAGCCAATCGCGAAGAACGCCGCACCAACAAGCATGCTCCGGCCAATGGTCATGGCGGACCCCTCCTGCTGCAGATGAACCAATGCGATTACATAAGAAAGATCTAAAATATACCACTTGTTCGTCGCGAGAAAAACTACATTTCCCACTCAGTGAAATGGGAGGTCCGCTTCGGACCGGAAGACGATTATGCGGAAATGTTCTACCCCGCCTGTCGCCCCGCATTGATCTCCCATCCGCTGACCCAGAGCGCCCGCAACCGCTCGCCGTCACCCTTGAAGAACTGCCCGGTGGCCTCGCAGACCTCGATCCGGTCGCTGCGGAAATTGCGGATCGCCTCGCGCAACTCGCACCAGGCGACGACATTGGCGGTCTGGGAATAATAGATCAGTGCGATCGGTCGGATGACGCGTTGAGTCTCCCGGCCGAGTTCGTCGCGATAGGCAATATCGAGCTTCTGCTCGTCGCGGATGGCACGCCGCACGGAGGCAAGATCCGCGGTGGGCGAGGGCGCTATCGAACCCCAGGCATAGAGCGCCTTCGCATCCATTGCCTGCCGCAATGGCGGCGGTACAGCGCCGGCGATCTTCTGGCCGATGCGCGCGGCCGCCTGCTTCAGCTCGCCGTCGCCGGTTCGCTCAAGCAGCGCCAGCGACAGCACGATCGCCTCCATCTCCTCGATCGAGAACATCAGCGGCGGCAGGTCGAAGCCAGGCCTAAGGATATAGCCGATGCCCCGGCCGCCCTCGATCGGCACGCGCATGGCCTGCAGCGCGACGATATCGCGATAGACCGACCGCACCGTCACTTCCAGCTGTTCGGCGATGATAGCTGCGGTGACGGGCCTCTTCGCCAGACGCAGGATCTGGATGATCTCGAACAGCCGCGACGCCTTGCGCATGTGAGCCCCCACTTCCACGCTACTGACAATACCCTGTCAGTTGGGCTGGTTTATAGGAGCGCTTATCGAATTGAAAATCAATGGCATCCCTAATGGATCGGCCGTTTTTGATGATGGGCAACTGACATGGCTTACAGCGAAAACCTCTGGCTCTATTTTATTCTTCTCTTCGGCATCATCATCGTGCCGGGCATGGACATGCTCTTCGTATTGGCAAGTTCGCTGACCGGCGGCCGCAGCGCCGGCATGGCGGCAACGGCGGGCATCATGGCGGGTGGGGCGGTGCATGCGCTCTACGGCGCGCTCGGCATCGGCCTGCTTGCAAGCTTCCTTCCCTGGCTCTTCAATCCATTGCTTGTTGTCGGCGCGCTCTATATGGCCTGGATCGGAATCAGCCTGATCCGCAGTTCGATCACCGTCGACGGCGGCGGACCGGATGGCAGCCGCACTTCATGGCGTGCGTTCCGCCGCGGCGCGATAACCTGCCTCATGAACCCGAAAGCCTATCTCTTCATGCTTGCGGTCTATCCGCAATTCCTGAAGCCCGCCTATGGCCCGATCTGGGTCCAGGGGCTGATCATGGGGCTGATGACGGTCTGCACGCAGTTTGCCATCTATGGCGCGCTGGCTGTCACCGCCGGGCGAAGCCGCTCCTTTCTGATCTCCAATCCGAAGGCGACTGTCATTGTCGGTCGAGCAGCCGGCCTGTTGCTGGTCCTCGTATCGCTCTTTGGCCTCTGGCATGGCTGGCGAGCGGTCTGACCCCAAGGAAATCAACGGGATGGACTGGCTGCGGTGAATCGGATCGTGAGCCTCTTCAAGCGGCGTTTGAAGAGCGCGAAGATTTCTTCGCTGGAGCCCATCAAGGGCCCGGCAGGCTTTGTTGAAGGAAATATGATACTGATTTTATTGCGTTCTCACCATTTTGTGACTTCATTGCCGCCATGAAGTTCGTCCAATATGCTCCCGCGAATAGGCGCCAGCCGCATCCGCGGCGATTTACAGGAGTGGGATTATGAATTGGAAGGCGATTGTGGCCGCAACGGTGTTTGCCGGTGTGGCCTTTGGTTCCGTCGTTGCGGCGGATGGCACGCATGATTCCCGTATTGCAATGATGAAGAAGATCGGCGGAGCTGCAGGCACTTTGGGTGCCGTTGCCAAGGGCACCAAGCCCTACGACGCCGATGCCGTAAAGGCTGCCTTGACGACGATCGCCGAGACGGCCAAGGCTTTCCCCGACCAGTTCGGCCCCAACAGCGACAAGACCGATCCCGAAGTCAATCCGAAGCTCTGGGACAATATCGACGACTTCAAGGCCAAGGCTGCCAAGCTTTCGACCGATGCCGAAACGGCGCTGGCCACCCTTCCTGCCGATCAGGCTGGCGTGGGCGAGGCCCTGAAGACGCTCGGTGCTGATTGCGGCGCCTGTCATCAGGCCTATCGCATCACCAAGAACTAAGCGGTAGGTCCTTCCCAGTCTTGAATTGCGGAAACCGCGTCGGCCTTGCCGCCGATGCGGTTTCTACTATCTGACGCTTCTGGCGCATCGGGGATGATGAGAGCATGGTCGCAAGATTTGTGAGATGGCTGCTCTGTCTGGTCGGCATTGCCATCATCGGCTTTGCCGCTTTTTATTTCATCACGGCGCCGTCGCCGCTGCCGGAAAGCCATTGGGCAAATCTCGGAGCGCCCGACGTCAAGAATGGTGAGATGGTCTTCTGGGCCGGCGGCTGCACCAGCTGTCATGCGGCGGCGGGTGCGCAGGGAGATGCCAAGCTGGTCCTGTCGGGCGGTCTGGCGCTGAAGAGCCCTTTCGGCACGTTCCACGTCCCCAATATCTCGCCGGATGAACAGGCCGGCATCGGCGGCTGGACGCTGGCCGATTTCGGCAATGCCATGAAGCGCGGCGTCGGAAAGCACGGCGAGCATCTCTATCCCGCCTTTCCCTACGGCTCGTATGCCCGCATGAGCGACAAGGACATCAACGACCTCTTCGGCTTCCTGAAGACCCTGCCGAAAAGCAGCAATGTCGCGCCGCCACACGAGCTGCCCTTTCCCTTCAATATCCGCCTGGCATTGGGCGGCTGGAAATTCCTCTATTTCAACGATGCGCCCCGCGTGACCCTCGCCAATGCCGACGACAAGCTGAAGCGCGGCCAATATCTGGTCGAAGGCCCCGGCCATTGCGGCGAGTGCCATACGCCCCGCGACGCGCTCGGCGGCTTCCTGAAGGACAAGTGGCTGGCCGGCGCGCCGAATCCGGAAGGCAAGGGCACCATTCCCGATATCACCCCGGGTTCGAAAGCGATCGGCAACTGGAGCGAGGCCGATATCGCCAACTATCTGGAAACGGGCTTCACCCCGGACTTCGATTCCGCCGGCGGGCAGATGGCAGAGGTACAGCAGAATATCGCGAAACTGCCGAAGTCAGACATCGAGGCGATTGCCGCCTATCTCAAGGCCGTGCCGTCGCGTTGAGCGGATTGTGGCGTTTGGGCTGCAATGCGGCAGTCAAAGGGGCACTCTGCGCCCGCGGAACGTCATTCAAACGGGGTCCCATTCGGCCATGGCGATCATGATCTAAGCCACACCCCTTAACCAAGAATGGCACCGGTTGGGGGTGAGTGGTGAGAGTAATCCATTTGGGGTTCAAACCGGCGGCGCTGCCACAAGGCGAGACCGACTAGAACTCCGACGGAAACTGCCGCGACAAAAACAAACACATGTCGAACAAAATCGGGTTGATCTGTATCAACCAGCTCCTAGCGTTTTGAGTTCACCCACTGCGCCTTCGTATTCCATATATGTCTTGGGGCACATGGCCCGGGCTCTCTGCAGAAGCGGAACTGCGTCGGTTATATCCTGGCTGAGAAGCCTACCCTCGCCTAAATAGAAAAACGCCTCACATCGTTGGTTGTCATCGCCGGCTTTCGCAAACATCTCGTTGCTACCGATCCTATGCAGATAAAATTGGAAAACCGGGTATGGCCATTGCCGGGCGTCCTGTCTAAATGCCGCCGCGGAGAGTTCGTCGATCGCATTTGCATCACGCTCCCTGGCCTGGGCGATAAACTTCCACAGTCTGTAGTATGGTTCGGTCTCTCCGCCCTGCTTGGCGTGCGCCTCAAAGATTTTAGCCGCTCTCTTGAAATCACCAGCAAAATACCTCTGGAAGCCGTCGCCCATGTTTGCATCCCAGTTCTCGGCGACCGGAACAACGGCGTATAGACAGACTGCAACATAAAGGCCAACCAGCGCAATCGCAGCAGCAGGGTAACGCGGATGGGGCTTGTCTTGCGGCCAAATCAAAAGGACGAGACAGGCGAGTAGTGCTCCAGCTACAGCACCTCCGTAGTGGCCTGCATACTCAACGGGAAATTCCGGAAGATGTTGATCGAGGAATGGAAGCAATGACGGGGCGATCAACACTACCGTTACCAATTGCAGCGCTCGAACTGCCGGATGCCGCGGATAGTGGAACATCAGGATTAAAACGGCAGCAAAAACACCAACGACTCCTCCCGATGCGCCTACCGTGACCGAGGCCTCCGCACCGAACAAAAGCCCTCCAATGGAGCCGCCAACGCAGCTGAAAAAGAAGATTGCAGCGAACCAGGCACGTCCGATATTTCGTTCGAAAAGATTCCCGCCGATCCACAAGACAGTTGCATTCAAAACAAAATGAATGACGCTCCCATGCAGCATCGGCGCGGTGAACATACGCCACCATTCGCCAGAGTTAACAACGGCCGAACTGTTCCGCCCCCCCAATGCAAGCAGCGTTCTAACAGTAAGCGTGGAGCGATCGTTCTCGGTCTGCCCGAGGGCAAGCTCCATCACAAAGACAAGGCCCATCGCGGTGATAAGAGCGTAGGTCAGCCATTGCGCACCTGTTTCGAATTTGAAGTCGGGACCTTGAGCACCGCGCTGTTGATGCACTGGCCCTGCTTCGTCTGCATGGGAGCCTGTATCGACGCGCTGCCCGGGTTCGAATTCGCTGGCACCATTCTGAGAGCTTTCAACTGGCAGTGCGTTAGCCCCTGTGAAATGCGGTACCGTGGACATGGATGTCTCGTCGCCGTGATGGTCTGCGGGCGGTGCTGCTATTGCCGCTCCTTTCGCGCTTTCGATATTTCCTAGGGTATTCCCTCTATCGAATGGTGCAGACCTAGTCATCGCGCGGAATGGATCCTGAGGAGAGGTTATTGATCATCGGTCAGCAATGTCGACCAGGGTGCGAATAGTGGAGACGCGATAGAAATTCGCGGCCTGAGTCCGATCGCACTTGCATGACTGTCTGTGTCCGATAGCGGAAACCAGACCCAGGGCCGTCATTTCCGATCGAAACCCCTTGTAGCTGCCGAAGGAGCCAAAGACGAAAGACATCAGATTGCTTTGCTGCACTTGAGAGCTGCGGCAGGAGAAGGAAAATCGCGCGTACATCGGCACAACAGTGACGCAATGGCTATCTATGGTCGGTTTGCCAAGACTAGGGATTTCAATAGACCGCTGCCTCCGACGGAGAGACCCCAGAAGCATTGTCATCGTTTGGCGGACCAAAGCGGTTTGGGCCGGGCATCGACTTTGTGCACAGAAAGACAATCATTGTGATCGCGCCGATAAGCGGTATCAAAATGATAAAATACCACCAGCCACTTCTATTGGTGTCGTGCAGACGCCGCACCGCGACAGCGATGGACGGTATGAAATGTACCAAAGAGACTACTGAAGATAGTATATTAACCCGCGTTTGGCCGCCCCCCAAAAGAGCAAAATCGACGACTATGGCCGCTACGCCGATGGTAAAGTACATCAGTATGAAAAGCCAATATTCTGTGCGAGTTGCGCGACCGGTAAAAGTCGCATATTTCTTCATTGCGGCAATATAAGAGTTCATTTCATCCCCTCGCGTTATTTTATTTACCCAGTATGATCGCGCACGTTTTTAGAACTAGAGCCGTATTAAATCTTTCCGACGCGTAAAAGACAGACGTGACGTCACCACCGCTTGGCATCAAGTACCACCCGAGCGCCCCGAAGAGTAATTACATCGACTTTAGCTGACGAAGGCTATTACCCTACCATTACGCGAATAAAACATAGCTCAATGAGCGAGTCCACACAATCGATTGGTGCAAGCGATCTATTGCGTCTTCTTCGTCGTTATGAAATTTTTCTTACGCGATGACGTCAAACAGCTTTCCGTCCTGAGCCTGCCATTGGATAGAGTGCAGAGTGAAGTTGGCGACTCCAGCCAACTTGCTGACGACCTGTCGATAGCGGACCCTTTCTCGATTGTCGGAAACGCCCAAGGATCTGCACGGATCTGATCGAAGAGGTTCGCGTCGCACCTCGATCGAAAGGGGCCTAACCCACCCCCACCCTAAGCTGGGGTGGGGGTGACCAAAAGGCCCCTAGGCATTGGGCGAAACGGGAATTCCTTTTGGATCGCCGTTCAGCAAGACCGATTTCCGTATCTTGGTTGCCGAAATCGCGTGCAATTCGTCGTTCAAGTCGATCCGTTCCACGACATATCCGACGTCCCGCCCGTAATAGATTCCGGTAATGTTCGGGATCTGGACCACTGTGAACCGGCCAAGATAATGGCGCAGGCCTTCCTCGATCCGGCTTCGGACATGTTCGAAGCCATAGGGGTTCTTTTCATCCAGCTGGCTGGTATCACGAACCGCTATGCAGGCCTGGCCCACACGCCGAATCCCTTCCTCGATCAATGCCTTGTGCCCGTCATGGAAGGGCTGGTAGCGCCCGACGAACAATGCCGTTGGGCGTTTCGGGTCGAAAACCGGCCTCAGCATTCCGCATATCTGCTCGGCCCAGTATTCCGGACTGCCGTCGGCGGTGACGCGTATGTCACTGTGGTTAGGCGCGACGAACAGCTTGTTGGTGTCGGCAAATCGGCCTTCCCTGATCCTGTCGACCCAGATTACAGCCGCATCTCCGAAGGCCTCGCGTGTTTCCGGCGTCGGGCAAACGAAGTCGGCGATGACGTAAGATCCTGAGGCGGCAATCTTGTCTGCGAGCCAGCCCATCCGACGGGCATGTTCGACGCGGTCCGGCACCGAGAAGGAAAGATCCTTATTGATGTTTGCCCTTATCTCGTCGGCATTCAGATGAACCGCGCTCAACCGGGGAACCAGCGCCTTTGCGAGTGTCGTCTTGCCGGAACCAGGTAAGCCCATGATCAGGATTTTACGCATGATTTTCCTTTCGGAGGTTTCAATCGACAAAGTTGGCAGAGTTTTGTGCGTGGCTGTCTCCGAGGTTTGGAAGCGATAACCGAAGTGATCTATCTCCTTCTCGCAGGCGCGTTCGACCAGCGCACGTGTTGGCTCGTCATATAATTCGCGATAGTCGTATTGAGTGGCCGCCTTGGCATGCGGAAGCTCTTGCACGGGCAGATCGAGCAGCCCGCACAGTTCCGCGAAGTCCTTCGGCAGTTGCTCGAACTTTCCGATGAAATCAACGGCGACCCGGTCATTGATCGTGTAGATGGGCCACGTGCTCACCAGCCGTTGCCACTTGCTTAGACGGCCTTCGCCGGCGATGAGCCGTGGAACGAATTGCGAGAAGGACATGTCCGGGTAACCCGCCCGGCCGGTGAGGTAGAAATAGAAGGAAGCCATACGCGCATAGGGATTTCGCACGAAGGAAAATTTGAGATTGCGATTCCAGGCCGCTTCATCGAAACGCCGCACCTCCTCGGCGAATGGATGATCGGTGACTTGTCCGAAATGAGGCTCATAGAGCCTGTCCTGGAATGACAGAACGCTACGTTGCCGGCGGGCATTTGCGGCAACGATTGACCCGATCCTGTCCGGTCTACATCGAAAGGCATCCCATCGAGCTCGAAGGTTGAGTTTGATTGCCGCCTTTTCCCGTTCCCGCTGGGCACCCAGGAGAATGTCCCGCGGACCAAGAAATGGCGCCAGAGCAACATTTATCGAACTTCCCGCAGTCTTTGGACAATGCAGGAAGGTAAAGCTATGCCGATAGGAAATGATCACGGCGAAGAACCCCCATTCTCTCGCACGCCGCATCGGCAAGCAGACAGACGCCTGCATACGATGCGGCTCACCGACTAAGCACAGCCACTAACGATTGACCCGACCAATCGCCCGTGACGAATCAGGACAAAACAGTGCCCTGAATTTCGAGCCTATACGAATATTAGAGGAATGTTAATTCCCGGATGCCTTGTATGAGGTCAACCTGGTTGTGCTACCCGGCGGCAGGCCTTGGACTCTTGCCTCGTTGGAGGCCGGCATCGGAAGTCCCACGTGCGAATCTATCGCATCATTGAGCCAAGCCGGATCATTGTTTCGTGGATATGCGGATGCGCTTTGCGATCGACGAAAACGCACCCCAGTCAGTTAGCGATTGGACCCGCGCGTTGACAACCCGGTGCAATCGAGGGCTCCGCCACAGGAGTTGGGGCTATAGGGCCCGATCGGGTAATTTCTTGCCGGACCCGGATTGGATGGGCGATCAGGACGCGGGCCGCTTGGGCGTCCTGCGCCGGAGTTGCCGCCCTGTCCCCGCCCGTCGTTGTTCCCCCGCCAGTTGTTGTTCCCTTGGCGGTAGTCATTCCCCCGCCGATAGTCGTTCCGGTTATCCCAGTCTCGACCGGGGTAGCGGTCGTAGCGCCTGTAGCGGTATGGATTGTCATACCCACCATAATACCTGTCGTATCCACTGTAATAGCCGTCATATCCGCCGATATACACACCGCTGCCATATGCATATCCGCCGTCGCCGTAGCTTGCACTGTCAACACAACTCGCAAGCGAAAGGCCTGTGAGACCTATCGCTGCGACAAATTTTAGAACGCTCATGAAATCAATCTCCCCACCCACTCCGGAGTATATAGAGCCGGGCCACCGGCATATCCAGTGGGGAGAGACTAGGCTGCGTGCCGAGCTTCCCGTCGCATGCCGCACTGAAATGCGGTTTCTCAGTGCAGGGACCAGGCGACCGAGCTGCCAGCGAGCGTTCTCCTCAGATGCTCGTTTGCCTCCACACCCTCTGCATCCTTCGCATATTCAGGTTTCAGCCGGTCGAGGAAATACATTGTCATTTTGCCCTTGTTTTTCACATCGAGGGCGCCTCGCGGCGTGCAGTCGAAATACGATTTTACGTGCTGGTAGGTGCTTTCGGAGATGTTCACCTGGTCTGCTTCGTCAGTGCTCTCCATGCGTGCCGCGATATTCACCGTGTCGCCCCAGATGTCGTAGCTGAATTTCTTCCGGCCGACGATGCCGGACATGACGCTGCCCGTGTTGAGGCCGATGCGAAGGTGCCAGGGTCGTTGCCCGGTCGCAGTCCAGCGCTGGTTCGAGTTCACGACGAGGCGCCGCATTTCGAGAGCGGCAAGGCAGCTACGCACCGCGTGGTCCTTGCGACCGAGCATCAGGCCGCCGGCGCACATGTAGGAGTCTCCTATGGTCTTGAGCTTTTCCAGTCCATGCCGCGCGACGATGTTGTCGAATTCGGAAAAATACATGTCGAGGTCATCAAGCAACTCTCGGGGTGAGAGTTCGGCGGCAGACGTGGTGAAGCCGACGAAATCCGTGAAGAGGATCGTCGTGGACGGGTGGTGACGGGGTTCGACACGGCCATTTTCCGTCAGTTCAGCAGCTATCTTGGGCGGCAGGATGTTGAGGAGCAGGCTGTCCGAGCGCTGCTTTTCGGCGGCCAGCGCCTGCTGCGATCGCAAGACCTCGGCGAGCTTCAGGCGCAGTTCGAGCTGGGCGATGGTCTGCCGCGCGAGGCGTCGGATGCCTTCGGCAGCCTCGAAGCCAAGCTCGCGTGGTGCAAGGTCCATGATGCAGAGTGTTCCGAGCGCACGACCGCCTGAATCGATCAACGGCATGCCTGCATAGAAGCTGACGAAAGGTTCGGTCGCGATGAAAGGCAGCGCCTTGAAGCGGTCGTCGGCGTGGGTGTCAGGAACCACCAGCATGTCGCTGCGGCAGATCGCGTGAGCGCAGCAGACGCCGCCGCGAGGCAGTTCCTCGATGCCGGGTGGAACGCCGTGACGGGACTTGAGCCATATCTTCGTGTCGCCGACGATATTGACTATCGCGATCGGGACACCGGCAATCAGGGCGGCAAGGTCGGTGAGATCGTCGAATGCCGGTTCGGGACCGGTGCCGTATACCTCATAGACACGCACCGCGGCGAAGCGTTCACTCTCGTTATCAGGTACGGGAAAATCCATGCTGACGCCCTCCATTGCGCAGAGCCACGACGGCTCGCCCGTTCAGATCAGTCAGGTTGGATCAGATCGGGGGCGGCTCCGGTCTTGTCGATCATCGGTCCGGTGTCGTTTTCGGGACTTGCCCTGGCGAAGCAGCTCACGTCGCCCCTCCGGCATCTGCTGCTTGTCAAAATTTACTCTTGCCATCCCGCTTAATCAATGACGCTGGCGGTCATCCGGGAAAATCTACGGTTGTTGCGCCTCTTCTCGGAATTCGTATTGTTAACCTATTGGATTCGCTGCGTTGGATTGATGCTATGAAAATGCCCGCCCGTATCGCTCCCTCGATACTCGCCTGCAACCTTGCAAGATTGTCTGAAGAATGCCATGCGGCCCTCGAAGCCGGAGGTGATTTTATTCATTTCGATGTGATGGATAACGCTTTTGTTCCCAATCTCTCTTTTGGTGCGCCTCTCCTGAAATCGCTAAGAAGCGACGGTTTCTCCGGCTTCGTGGACGTGCATATCATGGCGAACGACGTTGACCGGCTCGTCGAAGATTGTGCCGAGGCGGGAGCAAACAGCATCACCATTCACTTCGAAGCAACAAGCCACGTCCAGCGAGCGCTTGCCAGAATACGAGCGTTCGGATGCGAAGTGGGTCTCGCGGTGAACATTTCGACGCCAGTCGAAGCCATCGAATATGTGATGGACGATATCGATATGTTGCTGGTGATGACCATCAACCCTGGCTTCGGGGGACAGTCACTCATTCCGGCCGCGTTGCCGAAGATTGAGAGGGCAAGGCGGCTTATCGACAATGCGGGCAGGGCGGCACGAATTCAGGTCGATGGCGGCGTCAAGGTGGGAAACATCCGTACAATTGCCGATGCCGGAGCCGACACATTCGTCGTCGGCAGCGATTTCTTTTCGGCGCCGGACTACAAGGAAAGGTGCGCAGCGTTCCGGGCTCAACTCGCTTGAGGACTGGCTGGGAACGCGGCCGGCTTTGGCTGCTTGGGGCCTGAATACGACTTGGTTCAAATACGAGAGAAGAAGAATGCAATGAAGCAGGTCGAATTACATCTGATTGGCGGCGGAGAGGATGACGTCGCTCTTTTCAACCTTATCGATGAGTATCCAAATTGTCGCCTCCAATGCGAATACCGCGACCGCCGATTAGAAGCGACGGCCTCCGACTTTTTCGAAGCACTTTGCGTTGTGCGAAATATGATGGCGACGGATGGCCTGATCCCATTCTGCTATGGAGCCAGCTTGAACGTCTACCCTTCCGGTATGGCCCGTGACATGGGAAGGGGCTTAAAGGCGTACAAGTTGAAGAAGGATCATCGCGCAGAAGAGCTTGTTGAGATTTTTGCCGAGGCAGCGGACGTTATACCGTCATCTGTCGAACGACAGCGCGAATTTTGGCAAGACTGGCTTGGAAGCCCAAAAAAGTGAAATGCGAAAGCTGTTGTCCGCTTTCGGCCCCGGAAGCAGTCATCGCCTCCGCTGAAGATCCATATGGGAGGCGGTCCGGACTGCTGATCGCCTTCCCATTGTTTGTCGTCAGCTCGAATAGACCTGCTTGGCAGCGGCCCCAAGAGCCCCCATCGCTTCCACATACGGAATATTGCCGAAACTGATCCGTGCAACGCCAAGAGCGGCCAGGCGGTCAGGGGTCGATACACCGTCCATGACCATGACGTTGACCGGCAGAACCGATCCCTTCACGACCCGTTCGATCAGCCTGTCGTCAACGAGGCCGGGGACAAAGAGGCTCGATGCGCCGGCTTCAGCATAGGCTCTTGCCCGGTCGACCGCTTCGTCGACGAAATTTTCTGCATCCTTGAAATGCTCGAAAAATAGATCGGTTCGCGCGTTGATGAACAGGTCGACGCCTCTTCGGTCCGCCGCCTTGCGAATGGCTGCAATGCGCTCGGCCTGGCGTTCTCTGCTATAGAGTCCCGAACCCTTGACGATGCGATCTTCGAAATTGATGCCGACAATGCCGGTGTCCAGAAGCCGGGCGACATTCTCGGCCAGCGTGGCGTCGTCATCGCTATAGCCGCCTTCGAAATCCGCAGAAACCGGAATCTCGACCGCGGCAGCAACTCGACCGATCGTCTCCAGGGCAAGAGGAAGCGGAAGATCCTCGCCGTCGCGATATCCAAGGGCTGCCGCAACCGCCCAACTGCTGGTCGCGATCGCCGGCGCCCCGGCAGCAGCAATGGCTTTTGCGCTGCCCGCATCCCAGGCGTTGAAGAGTTGCAGTGGATTGCCTTTGACGTGCAAGGCTGAAAACTGGCGAGCCTTTTCATTCTGGGTCATGAGATTTTCCTTCTCGTGGTTTGCAGGCGACGACGCTGCCGTTGCCTGCTGTCAATTCCGTGAAGTCGTGGTGCGTCGCCGCATCATCAGGCTGATGCTGCGGATTCATCGGGGTGCCTGCGATTGGCCGCATCGATGCGAAGCGTCGCAAGCTCTGCCAGGACAAGTGCGACGATGACGAAGATAGCGCCGATGTAGCCGAGGTTGTGGGCGCCGACGGCCGGAATTGCCAGCGCGCCGACGACCCCCGCAGCGGTAACGCCGAGATAGGTGCCCGATGTATTCAGGCCGAGGACGACAGGGGCAGAATGCGCGGCGGCGTCGACAAGCCGATGCTGTTGCGGCGCCAGAAGACCCCAGGCAACAGCGCCCCAGACGGCAACCGCAATCGCACTCGTCCAGATATTGACGCTGGCGAGCGGCAGCAGGGCCATCGTCAGTGTCAGGGCGATCAGGCCTCCGAAGATGACCTTGCGGTTACCAATCGTATCGGAGAGGCGACCGGCGATCAGGTTGGCCACCATGCCGCTCGTTCCCCAGAGCACCAGCATTGCGCCGATCAGCAGGGAATTGTGATTGAGCACGTCGTCGAAGACGACGGTGAAGTAAGTGTAGCTGATGAAATGCCCTGTCTGGTAGACGAGACCGGTCAGCAGCGTCAGAGCCACCCGTGAATCCCGGATCGGCGCCACGCGCTGTGCAAGAGTGATCTTCGGCGGCAAGGGAAGATGGGGCAGAAGCGCCCAGATGCCGATCCCTGAAGCGGCAGCGAGGGCCGAGACGAACACCATGGTCAGCCGCCAATCGCCGAATCCGCCGATCATCGCGCCGATGGGCGTTCCGAGCGCGGTCGAGGCCGTCAGGCCGGTGATCACGACGGCGAGCGCAAAGCCGCGTTTTTCCGGTGCGACCATGGTTGCGGCAGCGCCGGTCGCCGTCGGCGCGAACATCGCGGCTCCGAGGCCTGCGAGAACGCGTGTTGCCAGGGCAATACCGAAGGTCGGGGCGATCGCGGTCGCAAGGTTCGCCACCACGAAGGTCGCAAGGCTGAGCAGCAGCAGCGTCTTGCGCGGAACATGCGCTGCAATCGCGGCAACCGTCGGCGCCAAGAGCGCATAGGTAACGGCATAGACCGTCGTGACCTGCCCGGCGACCCCGATCGGCACGTCAAAGCTCTGAGAGATCTCCGGCAATATGCCGGCCATCACGAAACTGTCCGTTCCCAGAGCGAACATTCCTAGGGCTAATATCAGCAAGCGCTTATCCATCACGCTTTTCTCCATTGGACAAATACATCAGGCGTCGGCACGGAAGGACGGGTGCTCACGCCGCCGTCCTTCCGGGACCTGGGTTCATGCCACTTTCAATGTTTCGAGGGCTGCCATGCCGATGGCGTTGATCATGCCGCTCTGGATCGGGGCAACGGCGGTATTGACGGCATCGGCGCCAAATCCATTGCCGACCACGACGCGCGCCGGACGCTGACCGGCAGGCGTCACTGTCAGCCTGGCAATTTCTTCGGCAACATCATGCGAGTTGGGGGCGTCCGGGCCGGAAAGCAGGCCGGAAATATAAGTGTTGAATGCCTTCGACACGTCGGCGACCGCGCCATATTCATGCTCGCGACTCACATCGCTGGCGCCGATCTCTTCATAGAGACTGGTCGGATATGCGCTCGGCTGAACCAGCACGACATCGATGCCGAGTTGCGAGAGTTCATAGCGATAGCTCTCCGTCATCGCTTCGACCGCAAATTTGGTCGCGCCATAGAGGCCGAGGAAAGGAATGGTCACGCGGCCGAGGATCGAGCCGATGTTGATGACGAGGCCCGAGCCGTTCTTGCGAAGTTGCGGAAGAGCCGCGCGGAGCACGCGCTGAATACCCAGGACGTTGACGTCGAACATCTGGCGGGTCTGCTCGGTGGTGACAGCCTCCGAAACGCCCTGAACCATCCGGCCCGCATTGTTGACCAGCACGTCGAGCTTGCCGTCCGTCCGTTCGAAGAGGCTCTTGAACGCGGCATCGACGCTTGCGTCGTCGGTGACGTCAAGCTCGATCAGTTCGATGCCCTTCGCCTGCAACTCGCGGGCGACTTCTGCATGTTTGCCATTGATGCCGCGCATCGTGCCGAAGACGCGATGGCCAGCGGCCTTGAGTGTGAGCGCGGTGTCCTTGCCGAAGCCGCTCGAAGTGCCGGTGATGAGAACGATTTTAGACATGGTGATCTTCTTCTCAGGTGGGCCGGGCGACGCCGGCGCGTGAATTGTCAGGTTCGTTCCTAATTATTCAGTGAACGATGAATAATTCGTAGCGACATTGATTTTGGTCGTCAACTGATTTATTCATCGATCACTGAATATTTTTGAGAACACGCAGGAGGGCTGGATGCCGAGAGGTCGCCCAAGACAATTCGATCGCGATAAGGCGCTGCAGGACGCCATGATGGTGTTCTGGGCAAACGGCTATCACGCGACGTCGATGCCGGAACTTTGCGAAGCCATGGGGATCGACGTGAAGAGCCTCTATGCCGCTTTCGGCAACAAGGAGAAACTCTTCGTGGAATCCGTCGGACTTTACATGAAGGCAACCCAGGACCTGCTTTGGGCGCATCTCGACAAAGGCGATCCGGCCCGCGTGGGGCTGAGGAACATGTTTGAAGCCCTCGTCGCCATCATGACGGACAGCGCATCGCATCCGGTCGGCTGCTGGACGACGCTGGCTTTGGTGGACGAGGACATGCCGAGCCTTGTCGTCGGCGCCATCAGGAAAGCAAGGCGCGATTGGCTCGACGTTATCGGTGCCTGTCTGACTGCAGCCAGGGATAGGGGTGAACTGCCTGCTTCAGCAAAGATTGCCAGCCTCACGCGCTTCTATGTCGCCATCGTTCAGGGCATCGGCATCCAGGCCCATGACGGGGCAACGAAAGCCGAGTTGGATGATCTCGCGGAAACGGCAATGTCAGCGTGGCCGACGCAGACGCACTAGTGCTGGCAGAGCTATCCGGCCAATGATCGCTGAAGGCGTAGTGCCGCCTCGCCAAGTTTGCGCCATTTGCGGTCGTGCTCAACCGCCACGACAACGGATAATCAAGACCGACTATTCGGTTGGTAACTCGAGTGACGCCGGCTCGAGGCGGCATTTTCCGCTGGCTTTGGCCCAATAGCATCGTTGGGCAATTGCTTTTCGATCAAACGCACTTTGTAATAAGGCCGATCACAACATGTAATAAAGCCGAGTATAACAGACCTCGTATCAGGGCAGAGGCGCATGGACCCAACACACTTGTTCGAGCTGGTTATCGGGATGTTTGTGGCGATCATCGCCCTGCATTATGCCGCCCATAGATTGGGTCTGCCGCCAGCCGTGGCGCTGCTCGCAGGCGGCGGGTTGCTTGCCTTCCTGCCGGGTCTGCCCACCATTGCAGTCGACCCCGATCTGGTCCTCGTCATGTTCCTGCCGCCCCTGCTCATGGACGGAGCCTGGTCCATCGCGCTGCGACCATTGCGCCGCCATATGATCGGCATTGCCTCCCTTGCCATCGGCGCGGTGTTCTTCACTTGCGCTGCCGTCGCAGTGGTGACTCATTTCCTGTTTCCGTCGCTGCCCTGGGCTGCGTGTGCAGCACTCGGCGCGATCGTTTCGCCGCCCGACGCAGTTTCCGCCCGCGCCGTCCTGGAACGGGTAAAATTGCCCCGGCGCCTGCAGATCCTGCTCGAAGGGGAAAGCCTGCTCAACGATGCCAGCGGCCTGGTGCTCTTCCGTTTTGCCGTCGCCGCCGCTGTCACCGGTGCTTTCAGCGCCGCGGATGCGGCAGGAAGCTTTCTGGTCTTGGCGGTGGGCGGCGCCCTTGTCGGCATCGTGGTCGGGACGGTCTGGGTCCTGTTCGTCCGTCGTCTCGGCGACGAATATCTGATGATCGCCGCCTCGACCCTGTTGTGCTGGACCGCTTATCTGCTCGGCGAGCAGCTCCATGTTTCCGCCGTCATCGCGACTGTCACGACCGGCCTGATCATGAGCTGGCACCAGCACACGGTCTTCACTGCCTCGACGCGCATGCGCGGCACGTCGTTCTGGGACGTGATCGTTTTTCTGATGGAAGCCGCGGTCTTCATCTTGATCGGCCTGTCGCTGCGCGGCGTCGTCGAGCGTGGAGGCGGCTTTGATGTCGTGGCCGCCACGATGGGATTGCCGATACTGGCGATCCTGATTGCGCTTACCCTCGCGCGCTTCGCCTGGGTCTTCGGATCCGACCTCGTGATCAAACTTTGCAATGGTCTGGGGCTTCGCCGATACAAGCCGCTCGGCGCCCGCGGCGTAACCGTCATAAGCTGGGCAGGCGTTCGCGGCGTGGTCACACTGGCCCTGGCGCTAAGCGTTCCCGAAGGCTTTCCCGGCCGCGACTTCATCCTGGTAACGTCGTTTGCGGTCATTGTCGGAACGGTGCTCGTCCAGGGGATGACGCTGGGGCGCGTGATCACCTGGGCAAGGCTGAGCGATCAGGATACGGAAAAGGCGCGCCTCACGATGAGCCAGGCCGAAGCCGCCATGGCCCAGGCGCAATTCGCGACCGTCCAAAATCTTGCCTATGACGGCGAGGGAAAGCTCATCCATCCCCAATTGCTGGAGCGCTATCAGCGTAGGGCCGTGGCGATCGTCGATTACGCCGCGCGCACGGAGCAATATTCGCCCGTTCTCCACGCCCATTTCGACGTCGTTCTCGAAGCGGTCGCGACCGGGCGCCGCGAACTTCTGCGACTACACCGCGCCGGCGATATCGATGACGAGACGTTGCACGAACTGGAACGGGACTTGGATCTCGAGGAACTGAGCGCGATCTCGGCCAAGGCATGAAGGCGAGGGCGGCTTAGGCGTCAACAGCGGACATCCTGGAGTCGTAAACTTCCTCTATGTCTTCCGCCAATTTCATCATGGCCACCAAGGATATCGCCGATGGGGTGGGAAGCGCTCGGGCAATGGGGTAAAGACGCGGTTCGCATCGGACCACTCGCGGGTGGCGTCGCCAACGACGTGTGGAGCGTTCGCGTCGACGGGCAGATCGCAGTCGGTCGTCTCGGCTCCAGGACCGACGCTGATCTCGCGTGGGAAACCGAGCTACTCCAACATCTCGACCGTAAAGGCATGCACGTCCCAGTACCGATCCCGACGACTGATGGCCGGCTGTTCGTGGACGGCCTAGTGGTGATGAAATACATGGAGGGCGGACCGCCAGAGACGGAAGCCGACTGGCGCCGCGTCGCCGACACACTCCGCGAGCTGCATCGGTTGACGCGGGGCTGGCCGCAGCGCCCAGGCTGGCAATCCTCAACCGACCTCCTGCATGCAGAAACCGGAACGAGGATCGATCTTGCAGCGATGCCGCCCGAGGGCGTCATTCGATGTCGAGCAGCGTGGGCGCGGCTGGTCGGGCGTCAGACATGTGTTGTTCACGGTAATCCGAGCAACTCGGGCAACGTTCGCATGACCGCCGATCGAGTCGCCCTGATCGACTGGGATGAGTCACACGTTGACGTCCCCGATCTTGACCTCGTGCTACCCGGCAATGCCGCCGACCTCGACGACGCCGCACATCACATCGCTGCGCAGGCGTCGGCCGCATGGGAAGCCGCCGTCTGCTGGCGGGACGAGTACGCAGTCAGGCGGCTTGCCGAAGTTCGAGCAGTCTAAGCAATTTGGGCGGATCGACGCGCCGTATCCATGCCGGAAGCTCCGGCGGCTGCATCGCGCTCATTTGCAGTTATAGATAGCTCAGAAATTCTACTTGTTCTGCAACAGCCAGATCTTCCCGGCCATCGTTATACCGTAGACGTCCTTTGCAGCGTCGTCATCCAGGTGGCGCCGGTCTAGAAGACCAGTCTCCGTCAGTTGGCTTAATGTGGCGTCGCTGACAGATTTTATCTTTTGCGGGCGTTCTTTCCACCGGTCGGTTTTCGCGAAGGTCACAGTCGCGTTCTCGTGGGTCCATTTCTTCGGCGACTGCGGATATAGGTCCCCTTGCTGGGCGAGTTTCAGTCCAGCGATCTGCGATGGGGTCAGTTCAATCATGCTTGCGAAAATCTCCGTCTTTGTTTCAAGCTGCGCACTTAGCACGGAAATGCCGAAAGTCTTAGAAAAGAGTCCATTCTTTGATGAGTTGGGGCGATGGCTGGATTGCGCCCATTTGCGATCATTGAGGCTATCGCACCTCGCACAGATAGAATTAAGTTGCCCAGGCTTTCACAAGGTTTGGAACCTGGTTCAGGGTGCGCGGCCGTTGACCCGCCGAGCCGGATTGCCGCCCTTGTGGTTCACGGTACCTGCACAATGCGACCGTTACCCTTGATCTCCGCTCGCCGCATCGCCGGATGCCCCGATAACTCGACATTGCCGCTGCCGGAAATCGAAACATCCGCATCTGCTTGTGCGGTTACCTTTGCATCGCCGCTCCCACGGATTTTCACAGTTGCCGACTTTGCGGTCAGGCCTTCGAACCGGGCGTCGCCCGAGCCGGAAATGCTGAGATTGACTGCGTCTGCAATTCCGCTCGCAGTGGAATTCCCGCTGCCCTTGATGTTCACCTGCAGCTCCGGCTGATTGATCTGCGACAGGGTCAGATCGCCATTGCCGAGCAAGTCCCATCTGGTAATCGCTGGTCCCGACAGCTTGACGTCGAGCTGCGGTGCGGACCAGCCTGGCGTGCAATCGAGGCCAAGCCGGCCGGATTCAATGCGCAGGTGACTGAGCAGCACTGAATCTCCACTGATGACGGCCTCTGCCTTTTCGGCTGGCTGATAGTGGATGGAGCCGGGCAGGGCGATCACCAGCCTGTCTCCCGCAACAAAAGGCAGCGCGACCTGCTGCTGGGTGCCGCTTGCAGGTCCGCACGTCGAGCTTCCGCTCCATAAATATGCTGCGCTGGCCCAGCCGGACCCGGAAAGAATGGTTCCGAGCGTTAGAAAGGCGGCGGCACTGCACAGTCCCGCCGTTGCGATGAATGCCATTGTCCGTCCCATGTCTCGTTCCTTCGAAGACCTGCTAAAAATGTCAGTTACCGTGCCGATCCGGTTCGACCAGCCGGAAATGCAATCGTGCATAGTGGCCAAGTGCGCGGATACCGGTTGCCAACCCCATCAGAAGTAAAGCGCCGCCTCCGACGAAGCCGCTCACAAGTCCAGCACCGATGCAGAGGCGCGACAGCAGAGCGGTCATTGTGTCGCCTGAGGAGGAGAGCAAAGCCGTGACGATGAGCTTCAATCCCGCCGCGCCAATCGCCACGAGTCCAACTGCAAGCCCAGCCGCCAGCAGTATCGCGAGCATCAGCAGCGGCAGCAGGAAGAGGATATCGACGATCGCCAGCGCCGCCAGTGCGATGGCCGCAGCGATGAGGTTCGACAGGCTCCAATGTGTTTCGAGACGTTTCAGTCCGATATCCGCCCGCAGTTCCCGCGCGATCCTAGCGGGATCGCCGAGCGCGGAGACCACCTCCGCCTCACTGCGTCCCCGCATCGCGGACTCGGCGAAATGGTCCGAATAGTCAGACATGATTTCTTCGATCTCTTCGGTTGGAAGACCGCCAAGCCCACGCCGCAGCGCGTTCAGAAAGACATCCTTGGTCATGATAAATCCTCAAGAAGTTTATCGACAGCGGTCGCAAAGGAGCGCCAGTCGCTGCGGTGCGCCTCGAAAACGGTCTGGCCGAGCGGCGTGAGCCGATAATATTTTCGCGGCGGCCCGCTGCTGGATTCGACAAGGCGGGTGGCCACAAGGCCATCATTCTGCATGCGGCGCATCAGGGGATAGATCGTCCCTTCGCCCATGCCGACAGCCGCGACCAAGGTGCTGGCGATCTCATAGCCATAGCTCTCTCCCCGTGACAGCACGGCCAGCACGCACAGATCGAGTGCGCCTTTTCTCAGTTGAACTTGAATAGAGTCGGCCATGTCATTTCCCGTATTTACAGACTGTTTATAGCACGCTACCTGTTATTGCAAGGTAGTGAAGCAGGGGTGCTGAATTTTTCATTTTCAACCCGGGCCGCGCGGCAAAAGGCCGAGTTGCCGGAGAATGTCTCTCACGTCGGAACAATCGCCATGACACGCATATGCTTGGCTCTCGCGGTCGCTTTTTTATCTCGCTCTATCGCCTGCGCAGGCGGCAGGCATGAAATATCTTCATATCCCCGGCGGACAGGATGGTCCGCCAATCGATGCTGTAATGTGGTCGCCGTGTGCCAAAGCGCCGGAACACGTGCAAATCAGAGCGCTCACAATTCCGGCAGTCCCGGATTGCCCGATTGCCGGAGAAAGCCTGCCGCTCGTGATCATCTCGCATGGCTATGGCGGTTGGTACCTTGGCCATCACGACACGGCCGAGGCCTTGGCCGATTCCGGCTTCGTCGTGGTCGCTATCAATCATCCCTACGCAAATTACGCCGACATGAGCCGGGCGAATGGTTTGAGCGTGCTGATCGCGCGACCCGCCGATATCAAGCGAACCATTGATTTCATGCTCACCGACTTCCGGGATTCCGCCAGGATCGACCCGCAAAGGATCGGTTTCTATGGCTTCTCTCAGGGCGGCTACACGGGTCTTGTTCTTGCCGGCGCAAATCCGGATTTCAGCAAATTGCCGTCACGTTGCGCCGATCCGAAAGCAGTCGGTTGTCCGCAGACCAGTCAAGCCCGCCCTCCGCGGCCATCGCCGATACTCCAGACGTTGACGCATGATCACCGCATCAGGGCGATGGTGGTCGCGGAGCCTCTCAGTATTGTCTTTCAGACGACAGACAGTGTGAAGGATGTCACAGTTCCGCTTCAAGTCTGGGGATCGGAGCTTGGCGGCGGCGGCGGGGCATCACCGGAAGATGTTGCGACGCTTATCCATGTACTCCCGAAAAAGCCTGACTTCAGGATTGTGCCCAAGGCCGTCCATATGTCGTTTCTGACGATGTGCCCAAAGATCGATACGTCTTCGCAAGCGTGCATCGACGCGCCCGGCTTTGACCGGGCGGCTTTCCACAGGACGTTCAATGCCGAAGTGGTTGCATTTTTTCAGCGAAATCTTGGAGAGTGAACGTCGTTGACGCGAGCGGCTTAAATCTGCGCGCCAAGTGGTCATTGCCCCATAACGAGTTTCGCATAAATTGGTGCAACTGATCGGCTTTGATATTGGATGATATCCATGGTTTGTCTGGAAGGTGCTGGGGTGCGATTAAGGCCCGCTTCGCCTGATGATGCCAAGGCTCGGTTTTCGTTGGGAACGGATGTCGACATTGCGAAAATGTTCGGAGTGAGCGGGTCGGATGTAAAACCAGTGACGAGAGATGCGGCGGAAGAATGGGCGCAAGGCCAGGCGAAAAATCCTTACGCCTGGATGATCGATGTCGAAGAGCGCCTGATCGGAGAAATCAAACTTCACAGCCTTAATTTCCAGGATCGGCGGGCATCAATGGCGATTGCCATTTATCACCCGGCGTTCCTTGGAAAGGGACTGGGGAGCGAGGCGATCCGGCTGCTTTTGCGGCATGCCTTCACCGAGCTGGAACTCCATCGCATCGGAATAAGGGTGCTTGCCTATAATGAACGCGCAATCCGAGCCTATCAGAAATGCGGTTTCGTGGTGGAGGGACGGGAGCGGGAAACCGCCTTTGTAGACGGCAAATGGCATGACGACCTTATGATGGGCCTGCTTTCAACCGAATTTCTGGCGTAGGCTCTCATCGAGAGCGTTGGCTTTGCGCCGCTCCCAGCCGCTCCTGAACCCGCTTCACCGCTCCGTTGCACCCTTTCCCGCGAGAATATGATCGCGGAATTTCGCAATGCGTGACGTGCGCGTTTCTGACTTCTTCACCCCGTTGAGATTGATCACATAGCTTTTCTGCCGCCCGGGCGTCAGATCGTGAAAGGCCTCTGCAAGTTCGGGATCGGAATCCAGGGCCTCGACCAGCTCGTCGGGCAATTCGATTTCGCTTGTCTCCTTTGGCGGCTTGATGCCAGCCTCCGCATATCCCATCGCTTCCTTCAGGTAAGCGAGGATGACGGGCTCCATGTCAGCCACCTGTGCATTATCGACAAAGCGGATCATGTCGGGATGCCGGGTGTTCGGCCCCTGTTTTTCGAGCACGCCCTCAGGGTCCTTCAGCAGGGCGGCGTTGACGAAACTCGCACGGAAATCGCCGCGAAAGGCGCCGAGGACGACGATATTGCGGCCGCTGTGCATGTAGCACGGATGCGCCCATTTCACCGTCTCGATGAGGCCTGCCGCGAGGCAAATCCGGCGAAGTTCGTTGAGACCGTCGATCCATTGCCGCGTCGAACAGTCCGGCGTTGCAAAGCGCTCGCAGCGTCCGCATCCCTTCGTGAAGAAGTCCTCGATGTCAGTGATCATCTCTCTCGCCCAGGTTTCGCTTCGTGGCACCGGCCATTTCAAGCATATCGAACCAGTGCGTCAACCCGAGGCGGACAGCGGCCGGAATGTCCATGAATGGTATCGGGAAAGTGGCAGGGAGCATTTCCTGAGTCGGAGGAGCCCGGCCACCGCACTCGCCCTCAGGCCTTGGCCGCCTCCGCCTTGGTCTTCGGCTTCAGCAGGATGACGAGAAGCAGGCCGGCGATGATGAGCACGGCACCTTCGAGATGATAGCGGTGCAGCTGTTCGCCGAGGATCAGATAGGCGAGTATCGCAATGAAGATCGTCTGGATATAGAGGAGCATGCCGGCCCGGCCGGCGCCCAGCGCCTCGATGCTGCGATTGAAGAGATAATACATGATCGCGCCGCCGGGAATGGCGACATAGGCAAGCGCGATCAGCCCGCTGCCGTTGAGCGTCGACCGTTCGTCGGAGAAAAGCTCGAAGAGGTAGAAGGGTAATGCCGTCACCACAGCCGCACCGAGCAGCAGCACCAGCAGCGCCAGGCGGTTTATGTCGAATTTTGCCCGACGGAGCAGGACGGTATAGAGGCTGAAGCAGAAGGCGCCGGCGACGATCCAGAGTTCACCGGGGTTAAGGTCGAGGCGCATCAGCGCAGCCGGGCTGCCTTTTATGATGATGACCACGATCCCGAGAAAGGCCAGGATCGAACCGATCACCTGCCAGCGTCCCATCGGCTCGGCCAGAAGAAATCGGGCAAGGACGAGGGTGATGATCGGGATCAGCGCGATGATGATGCCGGCGGTGGTCGCATCGGCATGTTGCAGGCCGACAAAGATCATGCCCTGGCAGATCGCCAGTCCCATGCCGCCGACGATGAGCAGTTCGATGGGGCGAGCCCGCACCAGCGCGACCATGTCGCCGAAATGGTGGCGCACGATCGGCATCAGGATCGCCCAGGCGATCAGCACGCGCCAGAAACAGAGCGTCCAGGGCGGCATCTCGGAAGAGACCCATTTCGCGGCAATATAGACGCCGGCCGATAGCAGCCAGCAGAGAATGCCCACGGAATAGGCCGCTGCAAGCGAATTGCCCGCCGCCTGTTCCGTCCCGACAGTGTCGCGATGGACTGCCAAGACATTGATTGCCATGCCACCCTTATGCCACATTTCCGCCGGCCTGCACAGACGAAGACGACGGCACTTCGCCTATTTCGAGCGCAGACCGGTCGCCCCGCGTCCCATCAGTGGCATTCTCGAATCTTCCTTGACTCCTTGCTAATTGAATGAGAACATAAAGTGAACAAATGGAGGCGTCCATGAACAAGTCGAAGGAAGTGATCGAGCGGAGCATGGCCCTGGTGGCGGCGCTGAGGGCGCAGCGGGAGCGTGATTTGCAGCGCCGCGCCGAGTGGCAGAAGCGTATCGAGCTCAGCCGGCCGATACCTTACGCCAAGAATGGCGTGCAGCTGTCCCTGAGGCTCGACAGTTGATGCAACCCGGAAAGGCAATTGATGTGGATTGGGAGGTCGAGGCGGTGCTGGCCTGGCACGACGAAGACCCCAAGGCTGCGATTGCAACCCTGCTCGAGGACATTCGTCATCTACGGGAGCAGCTGGCCCTGGCCGATCGAGCATTGAGCCGCGGCATGGTGCGGGGATGGCGGCCGCAACCATCCCGCCGCCACCACGAGCTGAAGCCGCTTCCACATAGCAAGACCGAGCTTACTTCTTCTTGATCGTGCTTTCGCTGTTTTTTACCTGCATGCCCGGGGCCGAGGATGGTTTCTCGCCTGCTTTGTCTTTCTTCGGTTTCCGGGCTTCTTTATTGCTTCTAACTTGACCTTTGGCCATTCCCGTTACTCCTGTTGCTGGAACAGCATAACCCGCTTATCGTCCACAGAAATCAAGCGGATTATTTTTGCGACCTCGGGCGACACTGCGAGCTCCCATCATTGCGTCAGCATTTTGCGACAATGCCCGCTCTTTGCCTTTATAAGACGCTAAACTGTGACAACTCTGATTCGCGTCGGCATGCTTGCCGGCGAACAGCTGAAATTGACGACATCGAGCCTGAAGGCGCGCGCAAGGAGACAAGACATGACAGATATCGCAAAGCCTGAAGTCTCGGAGATGAGACCGAAGATCACTGTCATCGGCGTCGGCGGCGGTGGCGGCAACGCGATCAACAACATGATTGCCGAGAGGCTGAAGGGTGCCGATTTCATCGTCGCCAATACGGATGCGCAGGCGCTGACCATGTCCAAGGCGCAGAAGCTGATCCAGCTCGGCGCCCAGGTGACGCAAGGCCTCGGCGCCGGCTCGCTTCCCGAAGTCGGCCAGGCCGCAGCGGTTGAATCCATCGACGAGATCATGGATCATCTGCGCGGCACGCATATGTGCTTCGTCACGGCAGGCATGGGCGGCGGCACGGGAACGGGCGCTGCCCCGATCATCGCCAAGGCCGCGCGCGACGCAGGCATCCTGACGGTCGCCGTCGTCACCAAGCCGTTCACCTTCGAGGGCAAGCGCCGCATGGACGCCGCCAATGAAGGCATCGAGCGGCTGCGCCAGGCGGCCGACACCGTCATCGTCATTCCGAACCAGAATCTCTTCCGCATTGCCGACGCAAAGACCACCTTTGCCGACGCCTTCTCCATCGCCGACCGCGTGCTCTATGCCGGCGTCGGCTGCATCACCGACCTGATCGTCAAGGAAGGCCTGATCAACCTCGATTTCGCCGACGTGAAATCGGTCATGCGCGGCATGGGCCGGGCGATGATGGGAACCGGCGAAGCGGCCGGGCAGGGCCGGGCGATCAAGGCGGCGGAAGCGGCAATTGCCAACCCGCTGCTCGACGACATGTCGCTGAAGGGCGCCAGGGGCGTGCTCGTCTCGATATCAGGCGGCATGGATATGACGCTCTTCGAAGTCGACGAAGCCGCGACCCGCATCCGCGACGAAGTCGACGAGGATGCCGAGATCGTCGTCGGCGCGATCTTCGATCGTGAGCTGGACGGCGCCTTCCGTGTGTCGGTCGTAGCAACGGGTCTCGACGGCACACTTTCCGGCAAGGACCTCACGAACAAGCCGGGCGCCACGATGCAGGATCCGGCACAGATCCAGATCCGGACGCTTCAGTAAGCAGCCATGCCGCCGCGTCGGCGCCCCATGTAGAGATGCGCTTCATAGCGCATCTCGAATTCGCCGCCATGGTTTTCGATAGCGTCGGCGATGGCGCCGAAAAGCTGATTGCGCGAAGAAGGCGCAAGCAGAGTGTGGCTGGAGAGCGTTCCGAGAAGGTCGATGTAGCTGGAACCGGTGTGCATCCGGCTCCAAGGATAGGACCGATGCACCGGCGGATCGATATATTCCGACGCTTCCCACAAGGCAGCGATCGGTCCATCGGGCAAATACCAGTTTTCCGGTGGCGGCCCTGTCAGCGATGGGGCATGCGCGGCATAGATTTGCTCGAATGCCTGCCTCAGGGGAGACCGGATTGGCATGGGCACATTCGCCATGACCGCCAGCGATCCTCCCGGCGCAAGCATTTTAGCCGCCTTAGCGAAACGAATTTCGGGCGCGACCCAGTGCAATGATTGCGCTGCGACCACGAGGCCAAAGGCGGTCGAACCTGGCGAAAACGCCTCGAAGGTCGTTTCGATGAATTCGACCTTGGGAAAGTGGCCGAGTTTCTGCCGCGCTATCTGAAGCAGCGCCGCACCGGGATCGAGGGCCACGACCGAAAATCCGCGGCTGGCAAAGCCCTCAGTCGCCTGTCCGCTGCCGCAGCCGATCTCCAGGATGGCGTCGTCGGGGCCAAGGCCGGTCCAGTCGACGATATCGTCGAAGAGGGCTTCCGGATATTGCGGACGGATGTCGTCATAGAGCTTGGCTGATGCATCGAAGGTAAAGCGTCGTTCCATCACCATTTCCCTATGCAGACTGCCGCCAGGATAGGCGCCGCCTTTATTCTAGCGCATTTGGGTTGAAATTAGCACGCCGCTGGATGTGGGTTGTAGAGGGGCAAGGCCATGGATGGGACGACGGCGCGGAAGGTTCCTTATTTTAGTCAATGGGAAACGCCTGACATGACGATGGCCGTCGTCGAGGAGGGGGCGAAGGCGGCATTGCTGAAGGACCCGCTCTGGGCATCTTCCGGTGCTTCCGATGTCGAGGAATATGCGCTCTGGGCTGGCAATGCCTGCGGCATGGCCTGCCTGAAGATGATCCTTGCGGCGCGCACCGGCGAGGCTTTGCCGATCGTTCCGCTCGCGCTTCAATGCAAGGAATATGGCGGCTACGTCGTCCAGCCCGAAGGCGGCATCAAGGGGCTGATCTACGCGCCCTTCGTCCAGTTCGTGAAGGACCGCTTCGCACTCAACGCCAAGGTCGTCACCGGCATCTCGTCGGGCGACATTCCCGATATCCTGGCCCAGGCCGAATTCTTCATCGCTTCCGTCCATCACTTTATCCGCTGGCCGGAAAGGGAGCCGCCGTCAAAGGGCGGCCACCTGGTGCTGGTGACATCAGCGACGCCCGAAACGATCCGCTTCCACAACCCCTCCGGCCATGATGCAGCAGCAAGGGAGAATGCCGAGCTCCCGCTCGCCGATTTCGAGCGCTTCTTCGCGGGGCGGGGAATTGCCATCTGTCATTGATGGCTTTTCGCACACTCACTACAGGCTACAGCCGGGATACTTATAAAGATCTGCTTGCGACAGGTCGGGAGGGCACTTTTGAGCGCTCGTGGTTTTCTGGCCGCATGAAGAAGCCTTGAGCTGCGATATGGCCGCATAACGTCCCTGAGAGACGCGAACCTTTACGCACTGCTTTCTGTCGGCATTCCACCACGTGTTGTTGCCGCCGGCATCGACATAGCCCCGCGCCTGCATCTCGCTCTCGGCCCCGGCGGCACGCGCACCTACAAGGTCGGCGACATCGGATGGAGACTTGGCAAAGGCCGTCAAAGGCATCAACACGACCATGCTGATTGCTAACCCCAGGCGCATGACCGTTCCCCCATAGCGCGCTTATTGGCTAAGATTAGCAGAGTCGAATGTGCTTGACGAGAGGACTGTCTTCTAGGCTGGCGGGTACAGGATAAGCGTCGATAGCACCAGTTTGCCATTTCCAGATTGGCGGCATGCAGGCACCTGCAGTCCGTCGCTGCGGTGACCGGAGGCAGTCGCAGCCGGCCCCTTGCAGCCATAGGACGTATTAGTCGCAGCATTTTTCTGAATTGGATGAACCGCAGCAGGATGTCGACTGGCGCTGTTCGGCCAGCCACCTGTCACGTGGCTTGCAACTCGCCGCCCGCGGAACCAGCTCGATATGCACCGCATGGTCCCTGAGGACGGGCGTGGCTGCGCAATAGAGCTGCATCGGCTCCACGCCATCGCTCACCTCGAAGGTGAGTTTCGCCGAACCGTCAAGCTGCACATGCTCTGACACCTTGCGAATGATGGCGGCAAACTTGCCTGCCGGCATATGGGTGCGGTCTCCTTCCTCGATATCCCAGAGCTGCACGAAAACCTCCGCCCATGCTTCCGGGTTGGCCCCGCAATCCAGTGCCGAAAACTGACCTGCTTTGACTTCGGTGACATGGTAGCCCGGCTTCACAGGCCGACCATCGTACCGGAACACCAAGGGCAAGTCGCGGGAGGCGGCCAAAGCTTCGAGAAGAAAGCCGAGGCTGATATCCGAAGATAGGGTCTTGTCGATCGCATTCATCTGAGGTACTCCTTGTTTCAACATTTCAAGGATTATTGAATTATGGATGAACGTCAAGCCCTCGCTTCGTTCGGCGCGCTTTCTCAGGAGACCCGCCTGCAGATCGTCCGCATGCTTGTCGTTGCCGGCCCCGACGGAATGGCAGCGGGGACGATTGCAGAAAGGCTCGAAGTTTCGCCTTCGAACGTTTCCTTTCATCTGAAAGAGCTCGATCGGGCAGGTCTTATCAGCCAGCAGCGGGAAGCCCGCTCGATCATCTACACCGCCAGTTACGATGCGCTTGGAGGGTTGGTGCGCTTCCTGATGGAAGACTGTTGCGCAGGCCATCCCGAAATCTGCGCGCCGGCAGCGGAGGTCGCAGCGTGCTGCGGAACCGTTGGGGAAAAGAGGTGATGACTCTTTTTCCGCTCTCGCGTCGCCTTGTCTCCGAGGCCCTGGGCACGGCCATTCTGGTCGCCACCGTGGTCGGTTCGGGCATTATGGCGGACAGATTGACGACCGATACCGCGCTTGCCCTGCTCGCCAACACGCTGGCGACAGGCTCGATCCTTGTCGTGCTGATCACCGTGTTGGGACCGATTTCCGGGGCTCATTTCAATCCGGTCGTATCGCTGGTTTTCGCGCTCCGCCGGGAGCTGACCGCCACGTCCCTTTCGATCTATATCGCCGCTCAAGTCCTTGGCGGAATTGTCGGCACGATGCTTGCTCATGCCATGTTCGCACTTCCCTTGCTGCAGGCCTCGGCCACCATTCGAACCGGCGGCGCGCAATGGCTGGCGGAAGTGACGGCGACCTTCGGCCTCGTCTTCGTCATCCTCGCCGGTCTGCGGTTTCGCTCCGATGCCGTGGCGTGGCTTGTCGGCCTTTACATAACGGCAGCCTACTGGTTCACAGCGTCCACCTCATTTGCCAATCCAGCTGTCGCGATCGCTCGATCCCTGACACACACATTCGCCGGCATCCGCCCGGTCGATCTGCCGGGCTTTATCGTCGCGGAAGTCCTCGGTGCATTGCTTGCGCTGATGCTTACGGGATGGCTGTTGATGGAAGCCCGCAATCCTCAAACTCTCACCGAGACGGAACCCACTCCATGACCATGGATGTCACGATCTATCACAACCCGGAATGCGGCACCTCGCGCAACACGCTGGCAATGATCCGCAATGCCGGTATCGAACCCGCCATCATCGAATATCTGAAAAACCCGCCGAGCCGGGATGAACTCGCCAAGATGATTGCGGATGCGGGCCTGACCGTGCGCGGGGCGATCCGCGAGAAGGGCACGCCCTATGCAGAACTCGGCCTCGACAACCCGGCACTCACCGACGACCAATTGCTGGATGCCATGCTGAAGGATCCGATCCTGATCAACCGCCCCTTCGTCATCACCCCGATCGGCACCCGGCTTGCCCGGCCTTCGGAAGCGGTGTTGGATATCCTGCCCGACACGCATAAAGGGCCGTTCGCCAAGGAAGATGGCGAGCAGGTTCTGGATAGCCAGGGCAAGCGTCTTGTCTGAACGGGTGCCGCTTCCTGCCGTGCTCGCGCTCGGCCTCACACAGATCATCGGCTACGGCACCCTCTACTACAGTTTCAGCATTCTTGCGCCTGATATGGCGAGGCAGTTTGCCTGGTCGCGCGAATGGGTCTTCGGCGCGCTCTCGGCAGCGCTTCTGGTTGGCGGCCTCACGGCGCCGTGGCTGGGTGTGTTGTTCGACAGGATCGGCGCAGGCAGGGCGATGACGATAGGTTCGCTGGTTGCGGCTCTCGCTCTGACGGTCTGCGCCTTTGCTCCCAACAGAGCGGTCTATGTGGTCGCACTTATTGCCGTCGAAGTCGCCGCCAACCTCGTTCAGTACGGGGCGGCCTTTGCGCTGCTTGTGCAAATTCGACCACATGTCGCTTCCCGCAGCATTACCTATCTGACGCTGATTGCCGGTTTCGCCTCGACGATATTTTGGCCGGTCACCACAGCCCTTCATGCATATCTGAGTTGGCAGAGCGTCTATTTGGTGTTTGCCGCCCTCAACCTGTTTATCTGCTTGCCGACCCATGCATGGCTGTCGCTTGGACCGACCACGTTCCGAGCAGTGGTATCGACCGTCTCTCCACGTCTGGAAGGTATTTTGCCACCTTCGCAACGCCGGATCGGCTTTGCCGTGATGGTCACGGGCTTCTCGCTCATGTCGCTGGTCAGCTCGGCTGTGCTGGTGCATCTGGTACCGTTGCTGTCCGGGCTTGGGCTCGGTGCAACCGCCGCCTTGGTCGGTACGTTATTTGGTCCTTCGCAAGTCGCCAGCCGGCTGATCAACATGGTCTTCGGCAAGAACCTGCCCGCAGTTCATTTGGCGGTGATCGCGGCGATGCTGATCCCCGGCGGTGTATTGGTGCTTTTGCTTTCGGCCCCATCCGTAGCGGGTGCGATGCTCTTCGCCGTGATCTTCGGCATGGGCAACGGCTTGTTGAGTATCGTCAGCGGTACGCTTCCGCTTCACCTTTTCGGCAGCGATGGCTATGGCAAGCTTCAGGGCAAGACGATGGCGGCGCGATTGATTCTTTCCGCCCTGGCGCCGTTCGTGCTGGCCTTCGCGATGGCGAAGATCGGTATTGCGCTTTCACTTGGCCTGGTCGCGGTCCTGGGTGGGCTTGCCATCCTCTCCTTTGGTTTCATCGCAGCATTGCTGCGACCGCTTCCGGCACAAAACTACAGCAACCAAATTCGATGAGATGCCCAGGCGGCCTCAACCACGAAGAAGGAACGCCCTTTTCGGAGAGAATTCCAGGCTGCCCAGCCGCTCGATCAAAGCCTCAGTCCTCCGATGAGACCTTCGCGGGCTCGCCTACCGCCATCTCTCTCAATCCTTCCCGCAGACTGGCAACATTGGCAGCGCCGTTCATCTGCTCGAATTCTTGCTGGGCCTTCTCCCAGAGAGGCTCCGCTCTCTTATGCAGAAGATGGCCCTCCTCGGTGAGTTCGACGATGCGGACCCTGCCGTCCGTGGGAGACGGCGTGACGGTCACGTACCCGTCGCGTTCCAGGAAGCCGACCATCTTGCCCATCGCCGTCCGCTCGACGTCGAGCCGCTCGGCGAGAACGTTGACCGTGGCGCCCTCGGCCTCACCGAGAGCCGCCAGGATGAGAAACTGCGTGATGCGCAGGCCGATCGGCGCAAGATGGCCGTCGTAAAGCCGCGTGATCTGCCGGCTCGCCTTTCTCATGGCGGAGCAGGTGCACTGGTCGATCCCAAGCGGTTGGTTGGCCGACAACATTCTGCGTTCCTTTCGATGTCCGTTCTTTACCGGAGCCGTGCCGCGGCGCGAAGCCCGGCAAGCTTCGCGCGCCAGTAGCTCCTGCCATTGCCGGAGTTAAAATACCCCTTCCGGCGGGGTGATGTAGCCGGGCACTTCGTCCGCAAGCGTGCTTTTCAGCAAGGTCGTGCCACGATCTGCCATGACCTCGCTCTTGCCGGCGGCGAGCGCGTCGTAGGTCTGGCGCACCACGTCGTCCGGGCTGCTCTTCGGCACGTCGATGCCGTTGGTCAGGTCGGTATCCAAAAAGCCGACATGCAGGCCAAGGACCTGGATTCCGCGGTCGCGAAGGTGGAAGCGCAGCTGGTTCGTATAGCTCCACGCCGCCGCCTTGGAAGCCGCATAAGGGGTCAGAATAGGCCGCGGAAGCCAGACGATATCGGACAGCACGTTGACGATGGCGGCTTGGGGCTTAGCCGACAGGATCGGCTCGAAGGCCTTCGAGACGCGCACCACGCCGTAATAGTTGGTATCGAAGAGACGCTGCGACTGCTCTTCGACATCATCTGCCAAGGGGCTGTCGATCAGGGCGGCGATCCCGGCATTGTTGACCAGCAGCGCGGTGTCGGCCGCCAGTTCCGCGGCTGCAGCGATCGATGCCTTGTCCGTCACATCGATCCTGACCGGAACAATGCCCGGCTCGTTGAAGCCGTTCGTATTGCGCATGCCTGCGTAGACCTTCGATGCGCCGCGGCGGAGTGCCTCGCGTGCAAAGGCCAGGCCCAGGCCGCGATTGGCACCGGTGATAAAGACTGTGTTGTTGGCGACGTCCATAACGAATTTCCTTTCAGGAAGCCCAGGTCAGCGTACGCGGTGTTCGGTTGCTGGCCCGGCGTTTGGTTGGGTTCAGAGAAAAAGCTCTTCCGGCACTTGGCTCGAAAGCGCTTCACGCAAATGGGTGGCGAGCGACAGAACAGCGGTCAGCGGGCTCATGCGCACGCTGACCCGCGGTACCGAGCCATCAGACGCATGATCGACGACCGCCACCGCGGTCAGCTTCTCCCCGCTGGTCAAAACGGCCTCATATTCGAGAAAGAGGCGGGAGCCGACGGTCTGGAGGTATGTTGGCGTCTGCGAGGCGTAAAAGCTTCCAACGGCGTTGACCGCAAGCCTGATCTGGTCGCGTCCGATGACGGGACCGCGCAAGACGGAGCTTACGAGTTCCGCGTCCGCAGTCAGGTCATCCAGAAAGGGATGACGTTCTTCTTGAGCATGTGACATTATGAAGTCTCCGACTTGTCTTGGCGCCGATTAAACGAAGGCGGCGCGATTGTTGGAAACGAACTGCCGGACCGAAAGTGCCGGCGTTCCGGTGATCCGCTCGACCACATCATTGGTGCCCGCAAAGATGCCGTCGCGATAATTCTGGGCGACTTCGACAAGATGCTGCACAAGGAACGGCGGGAACTTGAAGAGATTTTCCATCTTGTTTTTGAACGCCTCTATCGAAGACGGCGCATACTCGATCTTCGTGCCAAGCACGTCGCTGACGATGGCGGCGATTTCGGTGTAGTTCATCTCAACCGGACCATGGAGCGGATAGATCTTGCCTTCATGGCCCTTCGGATTAGCCAGGATATGAGCGATCACTCGGCCCTGATCGTCGGAGGCGATAGGCGCGTGCCGCCCGTTCTCGAAGGGGAAGGAGATCGTCTTCGCCGCCCAGATATCCCCTGCGAAATGAGGATAGGCGAGCCAATCGGCAAAAAACGTCGGGCGAAGGTGGGTGGTCGGAACGCCGGACCAGTCGAAAACCCGTTCGGAGATCCAATGGTCCTGCGCTGCGTGGCTTGCCGACTCGCGGCGTGCCGAAATCTGCGACATGTTGACGATGGCGCCAACACCGGCTTCCTTTGCAGCCTGCGCGAAATAGGCGGCCGCGCCAATGATCCCTGGTGCGATCGGGTAAAGAAAATACGCCGACTGGATGCCTTCCATGGCCGCCCTGATCTGATCGATATCGGTGAAATCGCCGACCGCGATGTCGACCCCGCGAGACCTCAGCGCCGCCGCCCGCTCGTCGTCCGAGCGCACATAGGCGCGCACGCTTTTGCCCAGCTTCAGCAGTTCGTCGACGGCAGCGCCTCCGGTCCGTCCCGTTGCACCGCTTACGAGTATCTCAGCTTCGCTCATGATCGTGTCTCCGTTGTAATTGAGAGCATATGCTCTTAATGACGTGAATGTAGGAGCATATACTCTTATCGTCAAGGGTCTTTTGTCGGATGTCCGGTTTCGTCCTGATCGAACGAGAGAAAAGGCTGTAGAAAGTGGGGGATTTACCGGCCGCTTGCCGGCGAAAGCCAAGGCCTGTCAAATTCGGTGGAACGCTCAAATGGCTCCAACCACGAAGAAGGAAGGCGGCGCCTTCCTCCTGCCGTCATGTCCGTCGCCGGGCCCTTAGGCCAGGGCCTGCAAATAGCGCATGCCCGTAACAGGGCGCGGCTTGAAGTCCATCTGTTCGTAGAAGCGGTGGGCGAGAACATTGCCCGTGGCGGCGCTGACGGAGAGGTAACCGCAGCCGGCCTTGCGGGCGGTTTCGCGGGCGCGGTCGACGAGATGCTGGCCGATGCCGTGGCTGCGGTGGCCGTCGCGCACGAAGAGGTGGTGGAGATCCATGCCGCGCTGGCCGTCCTGTGCCCTGTAGAGCGGCACGAGAATGGCGTAGCCGAGAAGGCCGTCATCCGATTCCGCGACCAGGGCCGTGATCCACGGAACGGGGCCGAAGAGGTCGCGCTCGAGCTGGTCGGGCGTGATCGCGGCCGCATCGCCGTGATGGGCGGCAAGCATCCGGATCATCTCGTTGAGCTCGGGAAGGTCGCGCGATTTGGCGGCGCGGATGGTAACAACAGGCGGGCGGAGAAGTGAGATTTCGCTATCGTCGAGCATTGCGGTCTGCGTCCTTATTAGTTTTGCCGTCAGGACGCTGTCGCATACAACAAAGCCGCCTGACGGCGGCTTGTTGACATGATGATCTGTCGGCCGCCCTTTACAGGTACAGCCAAAAATACGAGCGATTGTGGGGCGCGTGCTTGATCATGGCAGACTTCATGATCCCAAACCGAAGCTTTGTCAAGCCGTGACGGGGGCAGGCCGGGTCTTTCCATCAGATGAAAAATATACTATACCCCCCTATATTATAGATCGAGATCGCCATGTCGCATACCATTCGTGAGAAGACCAAGCTGTTGTCCCGCGTCCGCCGGCTGAAAGGCCAGATGGAGGCGGTCGAACGTGCATTGGAGAGCGAGCGGCCCTGCGGCGAGGTCTTGCAGTTGCTGGCTTCGATCCGTGGCGCATTGACGGGGCTGACCGGCGAAATTCTGGAAGATCATCTCGAAGAGCATGTTCTGCAGGCGGAAACCGACGAGGCCCGAAGGCAGGCCGTCGATGAAATATCGGATGTCTTGAAGACCTATCTGCGCTGATCCCAATCGCGTTCAAATAGTCGCGCATTCGAGTCGTTGCGTATTCAAAAAGGAGCTGGAAGCGATGAGCGTTTCCTCCGATGCTGTGAGACATGAAGCCCTGAGCCACGATCACGTCTTTCTCGGCGACGATCACCAGCGCAATGAGCGCCGCATCTGGCTCGTCATTGCGCTGACGACAGCCATGATGGTGGTCGAGATCGGCGCCGGAACGGTCTATGGCTCCATGGCGCTGGTCGCCGACGGCTGGCACATGTCGACGCATGCGAGCGCGCTTCTGATTTCCGCCGTCGCCTATCTCTATGCCCGCCGGCAGGCGCGCAATCCGCGCTTCACCTTCGGCACCGGCAAGCTCGGCGATCTCGCCGGCTTTGCAAGCGCGATCATCCTGGCGCTGGTCGCGCTGCTGATGGGCTGGGAAAGCCTGTTGCGCCTTCAGCACCCTGTCGCGATCAACTACGAGGAGGCGATCCTGATTGCGGCGGTTGGCCTTGCCGTCAATATCGCCAGCGCCTGGCTGCTGCGCGGCGAAGATCACCATCATCACCATGGCCATCATCACGGCCAGCACCACGATCACGGTCATGATCACCATCACGATGATGGACACCATCATCACGGCGACCATGGCGGCAGCGACAACAATCTGCGCTCGGCCTATGTCCATGTCATCGCCGACGCACTGACCTCGGTTCTCGCAATCGCTGCCCTCCTGCTCGGCAGCCGCTTCGGTTGGAGCTTCCTCGATCCGGTCATGGGCATTGTCGGTGCGCTGATCATCGCGCAATGGTCGTTCAGCCTGATGCGGTCGGCAGGTGGTGTGCTGCTCGATGTAGTACCGAGCAATGAGGACCTGCCGGACGAGATCCGCGGTGCGATCGAAACCGGCAGGGACCGGATAACCGACCTGCATGTCTGGCAGGTCGGCCCCGGTCATCACGCAGCGATCGTCGCCGTCCTGACACCAGAGCCGAAGGAGCCGGCCTTCTACAAGGAAAAGCTCGGCCGGCTGCACGAGCTCTCGCATGTGACGATCGAGGTCACGGCGGCCGCGTAAAAATGGCTGCAACAGAGGCTTGCCATAATCTCCGTGTAGCGCATTATCCCGCTGATTCTGCCGGAGAACTTCACAATGCTTGAGTCGATCACCCGCCGCCGCCTTCTGGCCGGCTCGGCTTTGCTGCTTCCCGCCTTGACGCTGACGCCGTCCCTAGCCGTCGCGGAGCAGGCCCAGCCGACGAAGCCGGCGGATACTGCGACCCCGCCTGCCGATGAAAACACGCAGGATCAGCAGAAGACTGAGGGCGAGGGAGACGACGCCGACAAGCAACTCGCCGAGCTGGAAAAGAAGACCGGCGGCAGGCTCGGCGTCGCGGTGCTGGATACGGAAACCAATATTTCCCTCGGCTACCGCGAGAACGAGCGGTTCTTCATGTGCAGCACCTACAAGGCGCTGGCCGCCGGCTTCGTGCTGGCGCGAGCCGACAAGGGCGAGGAAAAGCTCGATCGCCGCGTCATGTTCGGCAAGGATGCGCTCGTCTCCTATTCCCCGGTCACCGAAAAGCATGCCGGCACTGACGGCATGACGGTCGCGGAGCTCTGCGAAGCCGCAATCACCATGAGCGACAATACGGCAGGCAACCTGCTGCTCGACAGTTTCGGCGGACCTTCCGCACTGACGGCATGGCTGCGGGCGACGGGCGATGACGAGACCCGGCTGGATCGTCGCGAGCCAGACCTAAACGAGGCGAAGAAGGGCGATCTGCAGGACACGACCACGCCGGATTCCATGCTCGACACGATCGGATTGCTGACGCTTGGCGATACGCTGAGCGAAGCCTCCCGCAACCATCTCATCGACTGGATGGTCGCCGACAAGGTCGGGGATGCGCGCCTCAGGGCCGGCGTCCCGAAGGACTGGAAGATCGGCGACAAGACCGGCACCGGCAACAATGGCGCGCTCGGCGACATCGCCGTGATCTGGCCACCGGATCGCGGCCCCTTCATCGTCGCCGTCTACATCGCTGAAGCGACTGCGCCGATGAAGGATCTGAACGACGTCTTCGCCGCAGTTGGCAAGCTTGTGTCAGGTATGGCGAGCTGACTTTCTGACCGTAAAAATATTGCAGATCAAATAGATAAGGCGGAGATGCGAATCTCCGCCTTATCTTGTTCATGCGATGCCGTAGTTGGTCTCAGACGAGTGCGAGGGCCGATGCGGCGCTGTCGCTTGTATCGGTGCTGTCGTTCTTGCTGTCGTCACCGAGCTTCTGCTTGATTTCCTGGGCGATCGCGTCGTTGATCGCCTTCTGCTGATCGGAAGGCAGCGCGTTGAACTGGTCTTCCGTCATATTGTGTTCTTCGAGATACTGCGCGCGGATCTTCTGGGCCGGCGTCATGTTGGCCAGGTCGCCGAATTCGTCTGCGATAGACTGGCTTGACGGACCGTCCGTGCCAGGTTGGTCGGTCGATGCCGGATCGTCGGCCTGGTTGATCCAGAAGGACGACAGCGACGAAGGCACGCCGCTCGACGCGACGGAAGGCGCGTTCGACTGCTGCTGCTGCTGGTCGCTGGTGTCGTCCGGAAGAGAAAACGGGGTATCGTCATCCGAGTCGCTGCTAGGCTGCGACTGGAATATGCTGGTGTAAGAGCTCTGCAGGCTGCTGTGAACTTTCATCGGAGTATCTCCCTTGGGCTGACGCGAAAATGACTCGCCAAGCCTGTCCGGGCCTTGCGCTCTGACGTGGATCGCCGATTGGGATGCTCAGGGCAGCGTATAGGAAATGACGTAGTCTCCGGGCTTCGTGCCGAGCGAGCCGTGGCCGCCGGCGACGATCACCACATATTGCTTGTCGCCGACCGCATAGGTCATCGGCGTGGCCTGGCCGCCGGCCGGAAGGCGGCCCTCCCAGAGCTGCTGGCCCGTTGTCACGTCATAGCCGCGCAGATAATTGTCGACGGATGCAGCAAGGAAGGCGACGCCGCCCTTGGTGACGATTGGTCCGCCTATGCCGGGCACGCCGACCTTGAAGGGCAGGGGCAGCGGCGTCATGTCGTGCACGGTGCCGTTCTTGTGCATATAGGCGATCCGGCCGGTGCGAAGGTCGGCACCCGCGACATAGCCCCATGGCGGAGCCTGGCAGGGAACGCCGATCGGCGAGAGGAACGGCCCCATGAACACGCCGTAGGGCGCCCCTTCATTGCGGTTCAGCCCTTCTTCGCTGGCTTTTTCGTCCTGTCCCTTCGGCGGAATCTGGCTGGCGGGAACGAGCTGCGAGGTGAAGGCGAGATAGGTCGGCATGCCGAACATGATCTGCCGCTCCGGATCGACGGCAATGCCGCCCCAGTTGAAGGTCCCGAAATTGCCGGGATAGATGATCGAGCCCTGCAGCGACGGCGGCGTGTAGCGGCCTTCGTAATGGAGTTGATGAAAGCGGATGCGGCAGGCGAGCTGGTCGAACAGGGTGATGCCCCACATGTCCTTCTCCTTCAAGGGATCGGGCATGAAGCTCAGCGAGGATAAGGGTTGGGTCGGAGACGAATGGTCTTCCGGTATGGTTCCGCTGGGTGCGGGCACCTCCCTGACCGGAATGATCGGCTGGCCGTTACGTCGGTCGAGAACGTAGATATCGCCCTGCTTGGTGGCGGCGACAAGGGCAGGCACAGTGCTGCCATCGGGCTTCGTGATGTCGAGCAGGGTGGGTTCAGCCGGCACGTCCATGTCCCAAAGGTCGTGATGAACCATCTGGCGCACCCACTTGGCCTATCCGGTATTGATGTCGAGCGCGACGACGGAGGACGAGTATTTCTCGACATTGGCGCTGCGGTTCATGCCGAGCTGGTCGGGCGGCTGGTTGCCGAGAGGCACATAGATCATCCCAAGCGCCTCGTCGACGCTGGAGACCGACCAGCTGTTCGGCGAGTTGGTGGTGTAGGTCTGTCCGGGCGGCAGCGGCGCCGTCTGGTCGGGATTGCCCGAATCCCAGTTCCAGAGCAGTGCACCGGTGTTGATATCGAAAGCCCGGATGACGCCGGACTGCTCCTGCGTCGAATAATTGTCGTTGACCGCGCCGCCGACGATGATCTTGCCGGCGACGGCGACGGGCGGCGATGTCGAATAATAATAGCCGGCCGGATTGAACTTCATGTTCTGGGTGAGATCGAGCGTGCCCTTGTTGGCAAAGCTGGCACAGACCCGGCCATTGGCGGCATCAAGCGCAATCAGCCGGGCATCCGAGGTCGGCAGGTAGACGCGATCGGCGCAGGGCGTTCCCGGTGCCGCCGATGGTTCGTGATAGTAGGTGACGCCCCGGCAGGTCTGGTGCTGGCGGTTGGGGTTCATGCCGGAACTGGAATCGTATTTCCATTTCTCCTTGCCGGTCGCCGCATCGATGGCGACTGCCCAATTGTGCGGCGTGCAGAGGTAGAGCGTGTCTCCGATTTTCAGAGGCGTGACCTGATAGGTCGTCTCGCCCACGTCGTCCGGCCGCCGCTTGTCGCCCGTCTCATATTGCCAGGCCACTTTCAGGCTGGCGACGTTGGAGGGCGTGATCTGGTCGAGCGGCGAGTAGCGCTGGCCGAGCGGCGTGCGGCCATACTGGTGCCACTCGCCGGGCGGAACGCTGTCAGTAGGTGCAGCGCTCGCCGTGACGACACCGGGCAGGGACCCCTCGAGATCGTGCCGATCCGTCGTCATCGAATAACCCGCTGCAATGATGCCGAGAATGACAGGAACGGCCAGCGGCCACGGATTGGCGGGATAGTACCCGGTCGAGCTTCGAAAGCCGAGCGGCCTGCGGATCCACGGCGTCAGCAGCCACAGCCCCAGGAGGATGATGAGGCCCCCGCGCGGACCGAGTTGCCACCAGTCGAAGCCAACCTCCCATATCGCCCAAATCAGGGCCGCAAGGACAAGAAACGCATAGACCCACAGCGCGATGGCCTGCCGCATCATCAGCAGCACGGCCGTGATCAGGAACATCAGCCCGGCGAAGAGATAAAACGGGCTGCCATCGAGAGCGATGAGCCAGCCACCTCCGCCGCTAAGCGCCAGTCCAATGAGGATGAAGAGGATGGAGGTGAGGACGATCGCCATGAACGCAGTCTCCCGCTGATCGAAGGCAGGCAAGGACACGACGGAAGGTTGTGGAAAAAGTAGTTCGCCATCCGACAAAAACGCAGATAGCGCGAAGAATGGGGCTTTCAATGGCCGGAAACAGGCTGTGGTGGTTATAGAAAACCGAGGAATTTCAGCGGATTTACGGGCACGAAGCCCGTTGATCCGGGACCTCGCGGAGGCCTGTCAACGGGCGCGTTCAATCCTTCCGAAAGCGATCCTCAGGTGCCGCAGAATGTCTGCAGCACCCGTTCGGAGGGCTGCGGCGGTTCGGCATAGGGCGCAAAATCAGGCTGATCCTCGTAGGGCTTGGCAAGGACAACGAGAAGCGCCTCGAACAGCGAGAAATCACCGTCTTCGACCGCCGCTTCGATTGCCTGTTCGATCCGATGGTTGCGCGGAATGAAGGCAGGGTTGACCTGCCGCATGGCTTTCGCCCGTTCCGCCGGCGATTGCGGGTCGCGAGAGAGACGCTCGTGCCAGCGGGTCAGCCACGGACTGACCGCCTCGGGCATCTTGAAACTGGCTGTAAAGGCCGCTTCGTTCGCATCGGTTTCGGCCGAGGCCGAAAGGCGGCGGAAGGTGAGGGTGAAGTCCGCTTCCTGCTCGTGCATCAATGCGAGCAGCGCCTGGATGAGGTCGAGATCGCCGTCTTCGGCAATCGCAAGGCCGATCTTGCGGCGCATGCCCTCCAGCCAATGGATCTGGAAGCGTTCGCCATAGCCCTTGATGATCGCATTCGCCAGATCCACGGCCTTGTCCTGGTCCGCATCGAAGAGCGGCAGCAGGGTCTCGCCCAGCCGCGCAAGGTTCCATTGCCCGATCGCCGGCTGGTTGGAATAGGCATAGCGTCCGTTTCGGTCGATCGAAGAGAAGACCTTTGCCGGATCGTAGGTGTCCATGAAGGCGCAGGGACCGAAATCGATCGTTTCCCCTGAAATGGTCATATTGTCCGTATTCATCACGCCATGGATGAAGCCGACATGCAGCCAACGCGCGATCAGCGACGCCTGCCGCTCTGCTACCATCTTGAACAGGGCGAGATAGGGGCGAATGCTTTCCTTGGCCCGAGGGTAGTGGCGGTCGATGACATAGTCGGCAAGCGCCTTAACGCCATCGGTATCCCCCCGCGCGGCGAAGAACTGGAAGGTGCCGACGCGGATATGGCTCGCGGCCACGCGGGTGAAAACGGCGCCGGGTAGGACCTCCTCGCGATAGACGGGCTGGCCTGTGGTGACAGCGGCCAGCGCCCTTGTCGTCGGAAGGCCGAGCGCATGCATGGCCTCGCTGACGATATATTCGCGCAACACCGGCCCGAGTGCGGCGCGGCCATCCCCACGGCGTGAAAACGGCGTCTGTCCGGCACCCTTCAGCTGGATATCGCGGCGCTTGCCATTGCAGTCGACGACTTCTCCGAGCAGGATCGCCCGCCCATCGCCAAGCTGCGGCACGAACTGACCGAACTGATGGCCGGCATAGGCCATCGCCAGGGGCTCCGCGCCTGATGGCACGAGATTGCCGGAAAATATCTGCGCGCCGTCGCGGCGCAGGGCTTCGACATCAAGCCCAAGCTCCTCCGCGAGCGCTTCGTTCAGCTTGATCAGCTGCGGCGCTGTCGCCGTCGAGGGAATCTGCCGCGCAAAGAAATGCGCGGGCAGCCGGACGTAGCTGTTGTCGAACGAAAAGGGCGCCTGGAGCGCGGTGCTGTCGTCTAGGGAGAGGCTCATGATGGTAAGGTAGGGTCGCGCGGCAGGTGGCGCAAGGCAGTTGTTGATGGTAGGATATAATCCTACTTTATCCTCCCGCCGATAGGAGAGAGACATGAACGAGAAGCTGAGCATCACGTTGCCGACGGAAATGGTGAATCTGATCAAGACGAGGGTGGAAGCGGGGGACTACGCCTCCACCAGCGAAGTGCTGCGCGAGGCGATGCGCGTCTGGATGCGGCAGGAAGAGGAACACCGGGAACGCATCGCTTCCATTCGGGCGCGCGTCAAAGCTTCGTTGGATGATCCGAGGCCAAATTTGGCCGGCGAGGAAGTGAAGGCCAAGCTTTCCGATTTCTTTGAGAAGCATCGCTGATTTATGAAGCGATATCCGGTGGAATATCGCCCTAGGGCTTCCGAAGATCTTCTCGACATTGCGGCTTATATTCTCGATCAGAGCCAGAACATAAATACGACAGAAAGCTATCTTGATCGCATCCAGGCTCGATGCACAAGGATCGGCGACGCCCCTCTCGGTGGCGTCGCGCGCGAAGACCTTGGCCCTGGTATCCGCATGACCGTCTTCGAAAAGAGTGTGGTGATCCTCTATACGATCGAGGCTGAAACCGTCTGGATCACCAACGTCTTCTCCGGCGGCAGGGATTACGAGACCCTGTTGAAAGCCTGAGAGCGCTTCCGGCAGGTGTCAGAACCGCCACTCATCCTTTTCATGCAGCCGTCCGTCGCGGTGAAAGCCGATATCCTCTTCCGTGTGCGAATCCAGAGTGTCGAAGTGGGGGAACCCTTTGGTCGGCCGCGAGCGTAACCTCGTAAAGAGGGTATTGATTATGGGCAGCAGACCATGCTGCTCGTTCGACTGTGGTTGTACCTTCGTCATCGTCCCATTCCTTTTTTTAGTTTGTATCAGGCGCTTGCCGCTCGCTGCGGCAGGCAGGCCTCGCAGATGGCCGCGATGTGCCGCTCATCTGTGCCGCAGCAGCCGCCAAGAACGCGCATATGCGGCATGCGGCTGACGAGATGGCTGTACCGGCGTCCAAGGTCTGCAGGATCGCCTGCATCCAGCGTATCGCTCTCGTCCAGTTCGGTGTGGCTCATTTTCGAGGCATTGGCCCTGAGCCCTGCTATGCGCTTGATCCAGCGGCTGTCATGATCGAGTACGCCCTCGAAATGGCTCGGATGGGCGCAGTTGATCATGTAATAGGCCGGTGCCGCATTCGTGGCGGCATCGACGCTCTCGATCGCGTCGCGGAGCGTACGTCCGGTTACAAGATGACCGTTTGTCTCCACGGTGAAGGAGATCACACAAGGCATGTGGTATTTCTTAGCCGCGGTTGCAATACCGATTGCCTCGTCAATGTTGGTTAAAGTGAGTGCCGTCACCATATCGGCTTCCGTGCCGGCGAAAGTGGCGATCTGCGCGCTGTGATAGTCCTCTGCCTCGGCGGCACCCATGTCGCTGGCCTTGTAGCCGTCGCCGCGCGGTCCCATCGAGCCGTTGATGACGATCGGCACCTGAGGCCGCTCATATTCACGGCGCAGATCAATCAGCAAATCGACTGCGCTCTCGTTCAGCGCCTTCAGCGCCTGAGCGTCATAGCCGAGCTTTTCGCCCCAGTCCGCATTGGCGCGCCATGTGGCGGTATCGAGGATGAAGCCCGTCCCGTGCTGGCGGGCAATCGCCAGATAACGCCGATAGTACTGCTTCAGCTGCTCGCGTCCCTCCGGCCGTTCCAGAAGAATGACGGATGCAAAATGCGGCAATTCCACGCCATCCTGGAAGATGAGGCTTGTTTCCATGCCCCCGTCGCTCAGGAATAATCCATCGCTGATTTGCGGCAGGCTGTTCCTATACTTAGCCATGTTGATCTCCAGCTTTCGCTTGTCGTTTGACCTTCGCAATGTGGGGCATAGTCAGGAGGATGGCGTATTATCGCATGCTAAAATAGAAGGCTTGCGGTACACTTAAGCGAGAAAACTTGATCGTTATGCCGATTCAAGGGCTTAAGGGCCAGGTTTCGAGAAATGGAGAGGATGACTTTGGGTTAGTCGGTCTAGGGAACCGCACCGCCGGTACAGGAGTCGCTAATGCGTAAGGGTGAAGAAACGCGTGTCAGGATCCTGGAAGTTGCGGAGGCTGCCGTCCTTGCCAAGGGCTTCGGCGGAACCTCGATCGACGAACTGATCGCCGAAACCGGTATCACCAAGAGTGGCTTCTTCTACCATTTCCGTGACAAGAACGAACTCGCCAAAGCATTGCTCTATCGCTACATCGAGGCCGATGAGAAGATCTACGACGACATCTTCGGCCGCGCCCGCGAACTCGTGGATGATCCGCTGCAATCTTTCTTGCTGGGCCTGAAGCTTCTTTCGGAACTCCTTGCCGACCTACCGAATGGCCACCCCGGCTGCCTCGTCGCGACCATGTGCTATTACGAGCGCGCCTTCGACCGGGAAATCCAGGCGATCAATCGCGAGGCGGCACTGATGTGGCGCCGGCGCTTCCGTGGCATGTTTGAGGAAATCACGGCAGTCCATACGCCGCGCGAGCCCCTTGATGTCGACCAGCTCGCCGACATGGTCTCGACCGTCGTCGAAGGCGGAATCGTCATTTCAAAGGCGCTGAAGGAGCCCAGGGCGCTTGCAGATCAGGTTCTGGTATTTCGCACACTGGTCAAACTGCTTTTCCACCCTATGTAGGGGTTCCATCACGCTTTGTGACAGCGCGTTGTCTGACCGTTGAGCCGGTGGTATATTGCGCGCCGCACGCTTCCACGGGAGGTTTACATGCCAATGAACGAGAAGCTGACAGTCGAACTCTCCAAAGCACAGGCAGGCGCCCTCCGCCGGGCGGTCGCATCGAGCACCTATATCGATACCGACGAAATCATGGCTGAAGCCTTGAACGATTGGTTTGCCAAGCGCGATGCCATGGCGAGCGATATCGAATTGCTGAGAAGGCTTTACAACGGCAGCGCGGCCCGAGGGGAAGTATGCCCGGTTGATTTTACCGGCCTCCGCAAGGCTTCGCATCAACAGTTGAGAAGCGCCTAGCGCTTCCCGGATATTAAACGGGCGATCATCCCTCACCATCCTCGAGCGCGGCTGCCATTTCGGCAAGCTTGATCGTGGTGTTGAGATTTCGTGAGGTGCCGACCTTGAGCGCGGGAAGCTTCAGCTTCGACCGGCCCGACCCGTTTGGATAATGCACATAGATCTCCCGACCGGCGATGCTCACCTCTTCGCCATCCGGGGCGACAAGCTTGTCCAGCGCATCCTTAGGCGGCGGTTCGGGCAGGAAATAGACGAGCAGGAAACTCGGCTTGGCATGCGGAAAGGGCGATCCCCCGGCTGCAGCATCGAGTTCTTTCCGGCTGCGCAGCATCACGCCCGGCGACGCCCCCATTCTCTCGGCAAGCGCTGTCTCAAGCCGCTTCTGGACGCTTGCCTTCGGCTCATCGGAACGGAAGACTACATTGCCGCTCTGGATGTAGGTGGTGACATCGGTAAACCCGAGCCCCTCGCAGATCGCTTTCAATTCGGCCATCGGCAGGGCGCCGGTACCGCCAACGTTGACGGCTCTGAGCAGTGCGACATAGGCGGGCATTCGTTTCCTTTCCAGGCTTCTCCGCTCTATTTGCCTTTGATCGCCATCACGTAGAGCCAGTCGGTTGGCTTGCCATCATAGCCACCCCCACGATCCGCCACGAGCGAAATGTCTTCCCAGGCGACAGTCGAATAGAGCTCTCGCAACCAGTTCTCCGAGGGGTAATTGTAGTACCTGCCGAACTGGTCGCGCCCTTCCGCGTCCCCTGCCTTGAAGCTGGCGAAGAAAGCGCCGCCCGTCTTCAGGGCGATATGAATGCGCAAGATAATTCCCGGCAAATCGACCCGTGGCACATGGAGGAGGCACGCATTTGCCCATATCCCGTCGAATGCCTCGACCGCGTCGAGATCATTGAACAGGAGGTGCGCCACCGGCCTTCCCAGGCGCTTTTCGGCGGCCTCTGCCATCTCAGGCGTTCCATCCGTGGGGCTTACATCGAAGCCTTGAGATATCATCACCTCGCTGTCCTGCCCCGCGCCGCATCCGAGTTCGAGAACGGAGCCTCCGGCAGGTAACACGGACATGAATCTATCGAGATGGCGGTAGTTCGGCTTTGCGCCCCTCGATGCGTAGGCGACAGCCTCCGTGGCATAAAACCTTAGGGTATTACCATCCTGTGCCGTCACGGATATCTCCCGGTCACATCTTGCCCGCGACCTTGATCGCAAACGCATATTCGAACGCGATCTCTTCCAGCCGCTGGAAGCGTCCGGAGGCGCCGCCGTGGCCGGCGTCCATGTTGGTCTTGAGCAGGATCGGTCCGTCGCCCGTCGTCTTGTCGCGCAGCTTGGCGACCCATTTTGCCGGTTCCCAGTAGGTGACGCGGGGGTCGGTCAGGCCGCCGAGCGCCAGGATCGGCGGATAGGGATTTGCCTCGACATTGTCGTAGGGCGAATAGCTGGCGATCTGGTCGTATTCTTCCTTGCTCTCGATCGGGTTGCCCCATTCCGGCCATTCGGGCGGGGTGAGCGGCAGCGTGTCGTCGAGCATGGTGTTCAAAACGTCGACGAAGGGAACGGCAGCGATGAGGCCGGCGAACTTTTCCGGTGCCATGTTGGCGACCGCGCCCATCAGCATGCCGCCGGCCGAGCCGCCTTCCGCAATGATGCCGGCGTAAGACGTGAACTTCTCTTGATTCAGATAGTCGGCGGCCGCGATGAAGTCCTTGAAGGTGTTGGTCTTCTTGCCCATCTTGCCGTCTTCGTACCAGGCAAAGCCCTTGTCCTTGCCGCCGCGGATATGGGCGATGGCATAGACGAAGCCGCGATCGGCGAGTGAGAGGCAATTGGTATTGAAGCCGGCGGGAATGGTGATGCCATAGGCGCCGTAGCCATAGAGCAGGCAGGGCGCAGAACCGTCGAGCGGCGTATCCTTGCGATAGAGCAGGGTTACAGGCACCTGTTCGCCGTCCCAGGCCGGCGCAAAGACGCGACGGGTGACATAGTCGTCAGGATTGTGGCCTGACGGCACTTCCTGCGTCTTCAGGAGTGTGCGTTCGCGCGTCACCATGTTGTAGTCGTATAACTGCGACGGCGTCGTCATCGACGAGTAGGAGAAGCGGATGACATCGGTGTCGTATTCGGCAGCACCCTGCAGGCCGAGCGAATAGGCCTCCTCTTCGAAGGCGATGGCATGTTCCTCGCCGCTGCGGCGATCGCGGATGATGATCTGCGGCAGGCCGTCCTTGCGCTCCAGCCAGAGAAGATGGCGGGCATAGGCCATGTGCGACAGGATCAGCGTGCCGGGCTTGTGCGCCACCACCTCGCGCCAATGTTCCTTCTCTGGCGTGGCGACAGGCGCCTCCATGATCTTGAAATCCTTGGCGCCGCCATCATTGGTGAGGATGTAGAAGACGTCGCCGCCCTCGGTCATCTCGTATTCGATGCCGGTCTCACGCGCTGCAACAACCTTCGGCTCCGCCGTCAGGTCCTTGGTGGAGAGGATGCGGTATTCAGATGTCTCGTGGTCGTGAATGTCGATGAACACATAGTCGTCGAGCAGCGAGCCGCCGACGCCCATGAAGAAGCCCGCGTCGTCTTCCTCGTAGACCAGCCTGTCCTGAGATTGCGGCGTGCCGACGACGTGATGAAAGACCTTCGACGGCCGGTGGTTCTCGTCCAGCGCCGAATAAAGGAAGCTTTTGCCATCGGGCGCCCAGACGCCCCCGCCACCGGTATTCTCGACGATATCAGGCAGGTCTTCGCCGGTTTCGAGGTTGCGGATCTTCAGCGTGAAATATTCCGACCCCTTGTCGTCATAGCCCCAGATGCCGTGGCTGTGGTCGGTGGAATGGTCGATGCCGGAGAGACGGAAGTAGGACTTGCCGGCATTTTCCTTGTCGCCGTCAAGCAGGACTATCTTCTCGCCGCCATCGCGGGGCGTGCGGAAATAATGCGGCTGCTCGCCGCCGGTCACATAGAGCGTGCCATAGGCGAAAGGGCCGTCCTTCACGGGAACGGAGGAATCATCTTCCTTGATGCGGCCCTTCATCTCGGCAAAGAGCGTCTTCTGCAGGTCCTTGGTGTCGGCCATGGCAGCGTTCATGTAGATGTTTTCCGCTTCCAGATGCTTGCGGATATCGGCGTCGAGGATCGAGGGATCCTTGAACATGGCCTGCCAATTGTCGGCGCGCAGCCAGGCGTAATCATCGGTGCGGGTAATGCCGTGGCGTGTGTCGCTGGCCGGCCGCTTCGGGGCTTCGGGGGCGGCGGGAAGATCCTTGAATATCGGCACGGCGATCGCTTTCTGCTCTAAGCTTGTGAAGGCTGCTGGTGGAAGAGAGATAGAGACCGGCACGCGCCGGATCAAGCGCCAACTGGCCTCCTCCATCCTCGCGCAAGCAAGCCTCTGTATGGTTTCCTGATTCAGCGGAATGCGGCAACGTGGCTCCACGTTGCCTTGATGTCACCACATTCTTTAACAAAGTGCCGTAGCCTTGGGACAAGTCTGTTCAAGCGTTTAGGCGGGTTTTTGCCTTGTTTTGCGCCTGATTCGGGCTTGGAAATAAGCAAGGGACTAGTGATTCATGCTGAAATTCGTCGCCGTTCTGCTGCCGGCCGTCTGCCTCGCGACCTCTTCTTTTGCGGTCGATCCGAAGATCAAGCAGCAGCTGCAGAAGCTCGATCCTTCCGAGCGCATGGAACAGAGCTGCGACACGGAGGCGATGCGCAAGATCGCAGCTGAAGACGGCTATAAGCCCGACAAGGTGATCGCCTACACCTTCAGCGACCCCGACATGGGCGAGAACTCGATCAAGGCACCGGGCGCCGTCTTCCGCAGCAAGGGCGACTGGTATCATCTCACCTACGATTGCGTGACAGGCCCCCATCACATCAACGTGCGCTCGCTGGATTTTCAGATCGGCCAGAAGGTGCCGCGCGATACCTGGACGAAATATTACCTCTACGATTGACGCCGCTGCCTGTCCCTAGGCGAGCCGGTTTCATCAGCTGATCATGGTCGCACCAGCATAACCGGCGGCGCCGGCAACGATGCCGATGATCGTTGCGATGCTGAACGGTATTGAGTAACCGCGATCGCCGAAAACAATGGCGAGCACCATCTTCACGATCAGATTGACGGCTGCAGCCAAGAGGATCGCGGTCGCAGCGATTTCCTTGGTGAGCACCGAGCCAACCATCTGCGCCGTCGACAAGGTGATGGCATCGACATCGGCGACCCCCGAAAGCAGGGCGACGCCGTAGATCGTCGATGTGCCGACGCGCTCGATCATCACGCGCGACAGGCACATGATGATGCCAAGGAACGCCCCGAACCGAAGCACCGTCATGAGTTCGAAGGGATTGTCCAGATGGACATCAGCGGCACCCTTTTCGGACGCCGACCGCCTCGCCAGCCAGAAACTCGCCACGAGAAGGACGAGAATGACGGGAGCGAGCGCCACGGCCAGCAGCGGCACGAGAACGGGAGCCATGATGCCGCTGATGACAAGCACGCGCCCGATCGATAGCGCCCCCGCGATCGAGGCTCCCGCCGCAAGGTTGGTTGCGGCTTGTGCGCTTGCGGCGGACATGCGGGCGAAGGACAGGGTGACGGCGGTCGACGAGATGAAGCCGCCGGCAGCACCGCTGAACAGGATCCCGTATTTCGGTCCGACGATGCGTATCGCGAGATAGCCGGCATAGGAAATGGCGGCGATCATGATCGTCAGCAGCCAGAGCTGGAACGGATTGATGGAATTCCAGGGGTCGACCGTCCTGTCGGGCAAGAGCGGCAGCGCCACCAGCGTCATCGCCAAAAGCACGAGTGCGGCCCTGAGTTCGAGCCAGGTAAGATTTCTAAGGAATCCGTGCAGGCTGTGGCGCGCGGCGAGCAGCGCCGTCGCGGCGACGCCGCCGGCCGCCGCGACCGACATGTTCGAAACAACAGCCACGGTTCCCAGCGCGAAAACGACGAGCGCGGCCACCACGCTGGTGACGCTGTAATCCTGGCTCTGCTCTGCTTCAAATCTCTTGAAGACCACGAAGGCGATGCCGAACACGACGAGCAGGGCAGCCGGCAGCATGGGACCGACGAATGGCTGCAGAAACCCGGCGAGCCCGCCGAGAAAACCGGTAAGGCCGAAGGTTCGGATGCCCGCGGTTCGCTTCCCCGCCGCTTCCTCGCGCTCCTGCCAGCCGCGTTCGATGCCCACGAGGACGCCGATTGCAAGCGCAAGACTAAGACGCTGGAATGCCTCGATGATATCCATTGCCCGATGGTAGCGGATTGCGCCTACCGGCGGCATCTATCTTTAGTCGTAGCCGAATTTTCGCAAGTCGTCGCAAATCAGGCGGCGGCGACCGCTTCCTGACGCGGGCGCCATAGTCGGCGTAGGCCGTTCTGCGCCCTGACCTCGAAGAGCATGTAGCTCACCGTAGCAAATACGACAGCTATCGCGAAATATATTGCGATGACCAAGTAGAAGCCGATCGCATGAGGAAGCTTCGTTTCCGCTGCCACAAGGATCTTCGGAAAAAGCGTGACCAGCAGCGCATGAACGAGGTAGAGCGAATAGGAAATCTTGCCGAGGAAATACGAAACCGGATTGTCGAATATCGATTTGGCAATGGGTCCTTCGAAGGACGAGGAAAAGACGAGAACGGCGATGCCAATATAGGTTATCTCGTCACCGAGGCCGCCATAGATCGAGATGCCGATCAGCAAGAGCGAGGCCGCAACCGCAATATCCCACTTGCGTTTGTGCTGCGTTACCAGCGGCGCAACCTTGAAGAAACTCATACCGATGACAAAGCCGCACAATGCACGCAATGTCGGATAGTACGTATCGCCGAAAACCACGTCGAGTCGTCCTTCGACGCCGATATTCAAGGAGGCTATGAGCAAAATACCGGCGTAGGCGACAACAAGGCTTACGATCGCCGATGTGATGTTGCGCAGGACGGCAAGGACCAAGAACGGGAACACGATATAGCAGAAGACTTCAACGCAGACCGACCATGAGGGACCGATGATGGGTCGGGCATTGATCGCCCAAGTCCCCAGCATGAAAAAGTTCGATATGAAGTCGACAGGCGTGAAGTGGCCGAGTGCGCCGTCGCCGCTGACGTTGACGATCAGCTTTGCGATGTAGAGCAGCATCAGGGCGAAATAGGCAGGATATATTCGGCAGAACCGCCGATACATGAACTGAAGGTAATCCCGCCACTGGAAGCGATGCTGAAATGTCTTCGCATAGCTGAACGCCAGCACGAAACCGCTCAGGATGAAGAAGGCGTCGACCGACATATAGGCGCCGCTGAACGTCAGTGGACTGGAAGGCGCGATCGTCTTGAAGGTGACAAAGTGGTAAAGGGCAATGAGGGAAGCGGCCAGACCTCTGATGCCCGTAAACGTTCTAATTTCTTTCGCCATACCACCATGATCCAAAAAATAGTGCGGACAAAGGCCATCTCACCTGTCGATATCGACCCTGCCGATATCGACAGGTGAGATGGCCAGCCAAAATTTGCTTGAAAACGCCAATGACGCTCTCGTTTTAAGCAATACGATGTAGTCTTCGTTTGTCGGCTAGATATAATTCAGTAATTCTGAAAGAACATCCGGCCACAGGTTCGCACAACAATTTCGGAAAGAATAGTCGTGCCGCGCTAAAAATAACCAAAAGGTTAATCGCGTGGTTCAAATGCAATACTTCGTTGCCGCACCGATACCAAAGCATCTCGCGCAAAGGTGTGAAGCGGTTTTGCGACAACGACATGCAGCAACAAGGACCTAAAGTGCGGCAAGCGAATCCTAGAGATCGCGACGCGCTTTAGGTCCGGCAGCATGGTATGCGGCACCCAAATCCGTCAGCGGACGGGTCTTCGCCGCGATCTCTATTCGGCGATAGTTTCTATTTTGGCAACGATGCGCCGCCTTACCGCTTCATCTTCCGCGTTCAGCGCCTCGACCAGTTCGCGCAGCGTGCCGCGCAGGCTGTGGACCTGGTCGAGCAGATCCATGGCGACATCCACGCCTGCCTCGTTGACCCCCATCGTATCGATGAGATCGAGGATCAGGCGGCCGCGCGCGACATCGGCGTCGCGAAATTGCCGCCCCTTTTCCGACGACCGTGGAACGACCCAGCCCTGTTCGACCCAGACGTCCAGCACGGTCACGTCGATCTTCAGGCAGACACGGAATTCAAGCTCGTCCATGGTCATGCTCCCATGTTCTTTCTCGGATCATATGTCTTGCCTGCCTCCCAACCCTCCACGAAGGCGGTGAGAGCGGCATCGGCTCCTTCGGGGAGCACGACCTTCAACGTCGCATAGGCGTCTCCGGCTTCGCCATTGCGCTTCGGCACGCCCTTGCCCTTGAGACGCAAGGTCTTGCCGGTATTCGAATTGGGCGCAAGCGTAACGGCAACGGCGCCGCCCGGGGTCGGCACGCGGATCTTGCCGCCGAGCACCGCTTCGCTGAGCGAGATCGGCAATTCGAAACGGATGTCGTCGCCATCGCGGGTGAAGAAGCGATGCGGGCGAACATGGACCTCGATCAGCGCATCGCCGGCTTGCCCTGTGCCGATGCCGGGCTCGCCCTTGCCGCGCAGGCGCAGGGTCTGGCCGTCGCGCGTGCCCGGCGGGATGCGGACGTCAAGCGCCGGACCGGTTGGCAGCGTAATCTCAGTCGTGGTGCCGTTGATGGCATCCAGGAAATCGACTTCCATGGAATAGTGACGGTCCTGTCCCGGCATTCCCGTCTGTCCTCGGCTGCGGCGTGTGAAGAAGCTGGAGAAGAGATCGTCCGCATCGCCGAAATCGGCAAAGCCGCCGCTATTGTGATAGGGACCGTTCGGACCCTCGGCATTGGCATAGTCTCGATAATAGTTGCGCGGCGCCTGCTCGACGCCGTCGATATCGATCTCGCCACGGTCGAAGCGGCCACGCTTCTCTTCGTCGCCCACGATGCCATAGGCGGCCGACACCTGCTTGAATTTTTCCTCGGCCTTGCTGTCGCCGGGGTTGAGGTCTGGATGCAGCTTCTTGGCAAGCTTCCGGTACGCGCTCTGGATTTCCTTTTGCGAAGCGTCCTTTTTCACGCCAAGAAGCTCGTAGGGATCACGGCTCATGGATGTCTCCGATTGGTTAAGCGGAAAGATATGTATCGCCCGCTATCAAGACAACCGCCGTGGCCAGCATTTGTTGGCTGTATGGGGACGCTTGTAACCAGATGCGACCCCTCGCCAATCAGCGCAACGGCACTGAAGAAGGAAGAAGGCCTGCTTCCGGCGCTGGCCGAGCTCGACGATCAGCTCTGTGAATATCGTGGAAAAGTGATCATCCACATGGGAATATGGTATTATTAGGAATATAATATATTCCGTAGCCCATTTGGGAGATGCATGGGCCTGGGGCCGTTGCCGGACATTAGATGAGATCTGGCAGCGGTCTCCCCTGTTTGAGCCCCCTTGTCCCGCACCGGGACGCGTTACGTGCCCTGGCGGCTAATTTTGATAAGGGTTAGCGGCCCCAGCCTGCGCTGCGATGCTCGATTGCGCCTCGACCTGCGATTTCGCCCTGAGCAAGGTTTCCGCAAGCGATCGGCATTGCCCCGGTGTCAGCGTAAGTTGCAGGTGCTCAGTGGTATGCGCCTGCATTCCTTCCATGTCCTCCGCATAGCCTATGCGCAGGATGACCGCGACCCCGGGGATCAAATGCGTCTCATAGTCCAACAAAGGGGAAATTTTTACATTTCCCGCTTCGTTCAGTTCCACTTCGCCGCTCATCTTGCATCACTTTCGCATTGAGTCGTCATTGACCCAACCGATCATGGCATGGAGACTATTGCAAGCACGTTAAGGATGCAAAGGAGCGCGGGTGATGAAATCAGCCATCTCCTGTCGCTGACGGTGGCATAGGCGGCGGACAACTGCTTGCGGCTATCCCGGCGAAACGCATCCGCCGGGCCCTCATTCAAAGTCGCCCAATCAGCCCCGCCTCAAAGCGCAGCCTTCACCTTGGCGGCCACATCCGGGCTCACCCATTTCGTCCAGACGTCTTCCCGCGTCTTTAGAAACTGGCGGGCCGTGTCTTCGTTGGTTCCCTGGTTGTCGGTCTGCCAAGCGAGGATGCTGTTGACGGTGTCGTTGGTCCATTTGCGGGTCTTGAGATAATCAATCGCAACGCCCGCCTTGTCTGCGAAGGACTTGGTGACGACGGTGTAGACCTCGGAGACCGGATAGGAATTGACCTTCGGATTGGCGCAATTGGTCACCGAGGTGCAGGCGTCCCATTCCGCCTTGTCATGCGGAACGCCGAAGGAGAGGCGCACCATCTCGTATTTGCCGAGGATGGCGGTCGGCGACCAGTAATAGCCGAGCCAGCCGGTCTTGTGCTCGAAAGCGTTGGCGATCGTGCCGTCGAGGCCAGCGGCCGAGCCGGTGTCGACGAGCTTGAAGCCCTTCTTCTCCATGTCGAGCGCCCGGTAGAGATTTTCGAGCGACGACTGGCATTGCCAGCCGGGCGGGCAATCGTAGATCGCAGCCTTGGACCGATCGTCCGGCGCGGGGAAGAGTTCGGGATGCTTCAGCGCGTCCTGAACCGTCTTGATGTCGGGATGCGCGTCGGCGATGAATTTCGGGATCCACCAGCCGTCCTGGCCTCCGTCGGAGAGCAGGGGGGCGGCAATGACGAGCCGGCCTTCGGAGACGGCCTTGTCGAGCGGCGTGCGGACCGCATTGATCCAGAGCTCAGGTGCTACGTCGGGCTGGCCCTTTTCGTCCATGGAGGTGAAGGTCGGCAGCGTGTCGCCGGTGACGAGATCGACCGAGCAGCCATAGCCGTTTTCGAGGATGATCTTGTCCACATTCGCCGCGACGCCCGCGGATGCCCAGTTCATCTCGGCGATCGACACCGAGCCGCAAGTGGCATTCGCCGATCCCACCAGGCCGCCAAGGAGTCCCGCTGCCAGCAGCGCGGACGCGATGAGCTTTTTCATTTCAACATCTCCAGGTCTTATCATTGCAATTGACCACCCGGACGCTATGGACAAAAGCCGGGCGTCTGCCCCTTCAGACGGCGGGGCACCTGCGGACTATTGCGACGGCTGCAAGACGACCAGATGTCAGCGGTTGAAAACCGGCGCTTTCCCACAGGAGATGAACTTCGCGTATCTATTCGAGGGGCCGGCGTGATCGTGCCGTCATCGACATCGCCGGTCAGCGCGTCGAGCTTGTCACGGCGGAAAGTCCGAGATTAAGTCACGCCGAAGACTGGTAATTGGTTGGCGTGCCGAGCAGCTTTCCCGTTTCCGCCGATAGCGGCTTCAAACCGCCCAAGCCTTGCGAGTCCGAGGTTTGCGCAAGAAGCAGATCCTCCGGAAAGTTGTAAATCTCCATCAAAAATAGAATAATTTATATGTAGAAAATGCAATTATAACTGTATTATTGTGAGAATTGCCTCACGTTAATCGAATTAATTCCATAATTTTGATATTTGTACATACTGATTCAATGGAATTGTGGTATTCTCTTAGTTTGCTTTAGAGCGATTTTTGACCGATACGGTTGCGGTCGTGTCGTTCTTGCAATTCTCCAAAGCAAGGAATGCAATTGTTGGTACAACCACTTGCCCTGAGGGGCGAACTTTGGGAGGACGACCATGAGACGCTTGCTTTCAATCTCACTCGCACTCGCAGGTATCGGCTTGATTGGCCCGGCAATGGCCGCGGAAGTGGACATGTCGAAGCTGACCTGCAAGGAGGTCGGCGCAATGCCCGCGGCAAAGAAAATCGGTGTCGCGATGTGGGTGAACGGCTACGTTCACGGCAAAGCAGGCAACGCGATGATTGACGGCGACAAGGCACACGCCAACGCAGAAAAGGTTGCCGACTACTGCAAGGACAACCCCGGATCCACTCTGCCGGAAGCGCTTGAAGCGCTGAAGTCATAGAGCTGGAATAGGGTATCTCGGCCCCTCGCTCTGGAGCGCGTTGATGCCGCTATGACTGTGTAAAGGCGTCAAGGAAGTATCCCGCCCTTTATCGTGAACCGCGTCGGCGGGCTTCTTCCTTATCTTTCCGAACGAAACGTCTCGTCTCCGGGCAAACGGCCCGGCGGCGGGGCTATAACGCTGGATTTCAAAGAGCGCTGGGAGGCATCTCAAAATGGCGGCGCCACCTGACCGGCAATGGAAGATGCCGAAAACGCCGCGGTTCAAAATTACCGGAAAGTTCCGCGACCCTCGTGCAATATCTGTGGAACTGCCTTATTTCCGACGGCTTGCGGGCGGATGGCGTTGCCGGACGCAAGCGGCGGTATGTCGCCGAGCAAGATTTGCGCCGGACCTGCTTGTTATATCGAATGGTGGCCGCCTCCATGATCCGTCAGATCGCATTGTCAGTGCTACTGCTTTCCGCAGCCTCGGCCGCGTCAGCTGCAACGGTCGAGCCCTTGCCGACCCTGCCTAGCAAGCCAGTCCAGAATGCCTCGGCGATCAAGCTGGTGGAACCACATCTGCATGTGACACGATCGGGCAAGGGCGCGCCGCGCATCGCGCTGACCTTCGATGCCTGCATGGGCAAGACCGATCCGCGTATCCTCAATACGCTGCTCGAGCAACACATTCCGGCAACGATCTTCGTCACCGCCCGCTGGCTGAAGACCAATCCGGAAACGCTTGCCATCTTCCTTGCCCATCCCGAGCAGTTCGAGCTGGAGGATCACGGCCAGAACCATATCCCGGCCGTGGATCACCCGACCCTCGTCTACGGCATCCCTGCCGCCGGTTCGCCGGAAGCGGTTGCCCAGGAGGTAAAGGGTGGGGCGGACGCCATGGTCGCGCACGGCATTCCGCAGCCGCACTGGTTTCGCGGCGCCACCGCCAAATACAGCCTGTCCTCGATCGCGCAGATCCGCGCCATGGGATACCGCATCGCCGGCTATTCCGTGAATGGCGATGCCGGCGCCTCGCTGATCCCGAAAATGGTCGAGAAGCAATATGCCTCCGCCAAGGACGGCGACGTCATCATTTCGCACATCAACCAGCCGACCCATGCTTCGGGCGAGGGCGTGGCTGCAAGCATTCTGGCGTTGAAGGCGAAGGGTGTGCAGTTCGTTCGCCTGCAGGATATCGCCGAGAGCGGCGACGACGACACGACGCAGTGATGCGCTTTCCCAATTCTCGCTGAGGGCTAATACCTGAAGGCAAGCTGCGCTTTCCAGCGCGTTCAATGCGGTACGGTGGCCATGAGCGGGTCGCCCCCACCGGCATAGTGCCGCATCCCCAATCCCGGTTCCGGCCGGTCGAGCGCGAAATCGTCGAACCAGTCGCGACGGGTATCGGTGACCATGGCGCCGATCATCAGCGCCGCCATGAAGGAGAAGGTGATGCCGTTGCCGCCGTAGCCATAGGCAGCGAGCACGCGGGGCATAGCGGGAACCGGCCCGATCAGCGGCAATCCATCCGCGGTCGTGCCGAACGTGCCGGACCAGGCATAGTCGACGCGCGTATCCGCCTGCGTCCAGAGCAGCTTCAATTTTTCCCTGAGGGTCGCGATCTTTTCCGGCACCTTGGCCTCGCGGGCCTGCGGATCGATGGTCTCGTCATCTTCGCCGCCGATCACGATGCGATTGTCGGCCGTCGTGCGGGCATAGAGATAGGGATGGCTGTCCTCCCAGATCAGCGCCCGCTCGCGCCAGAGCCGCGACCGATCCTGGGGCACTGTCGCCATCGCCCAACTCGAGGTAGACCGATGCAGTTTCGGCATGTCGATACCGGGCATGCTGTAGCCCGTTGCCAGCACCACGTGTCCGGCCTCGATGGAGTAAGGCCCGTCCATCTCGACGGTGACCCGTTGGCCCTCGCTATGAAGCTTGGTCGCCGAAGCGCTCACAAGCCGCGCGCCGCGCTTCAGGGCGACTTCCAGCAATCCCCAGGTGAGCAGCAGCGGATCGACCTCGGCCGAGCCGGGCGAGAAGATGCCGCCATCCCGCTCGATCTCGAATTCGGTCATCAGATAGGGGTGCGAGAGATATTCGCCCGGCAATCCTGCCCGATGCCGCAGTTCCAGCTCCTGCAGCAATTCCCGGGCGCCTCCGGGGCTGCTGGTGAGATAGAGGGATGAGCGCGGACGATATTTGCAGATGATGTTGAGGCGATCGATCAGTTTGGCGAGGCCGGACACGGCAACCGCGCTGCGACGATAGATCGCCGCCGCCTTCTCGAAGCCGTAGAAGAGCGAGAGTTCGGAGAGCTGCGTGTCGGTCTCCCATTGCAGCATGGCCGTGCTTGCCGCCGTGCTGCCGAGCCCCGGCGTTTCCCGATCGATGACACAGACTGAAAGGCCGCGTGCCGTCAGATGTTCAGCAGCAAGCGCGCCGGTGATCCCGCCGCCAACGATTGCCACGTCGAAGGAGAGGCTTTGGCGAAGCGGCGCATAGATCGGCCTGGCCGCCGCCCGTCCCCAGAGGGAACGGCCATTGACCAACTGGCCTTGAGCAGACTGCGGAAGCGGCATCTCGGACGACATGATATGTGATGACTCCCCGGTCGTCGCATATATTGAAACCATCTATTTCGGCAGTTGCGGCTGAGCCTTTTCCTCGACGAAGAGCTCGCTGACGACAGCCATCACGATCAGTGACAGCGGCAGCGCCAGCATAGCCCCAACGGCTCCCCACATCCATGTCCAAAATAGGATAGCTAGAAAAACAAGAAAGGGATTGAGCTCCAATTGTCGACCCATGACGGCAGGAAAAATCAGGTTTTCCATAGCTAGATGAAAGCAGAAGAACACCGCTGCCGGTATCAGCCCGATGATGAGCGTGTCGTGGGTCAGAATACCGGCGATCGCAACCGAGGTTGTCATGACCGCGATCCCGAGAAACGGCACGAAACTGGAGACGAAAGCAAAGATGCCCCAGAGGGCCGGCACGCTCAGCCCGCCGAAATAGGCAATGATCGTCATGACGACGCCGAGGCAGGCATAGATCAGCGCAGCGGTGGCGAAATAGAAGCCGAGCACCTGTTCAACCGCGTTGATGATGCGGATGGCGGCCAGACGGTGTTCGCGCGCCGAGAAGGCCATGATGATGGTCTTGCGCAGATTGACGCGGCCGACGAGAAACAGAAGCAGCGCTGCGAAGAATACCAGTCCCTGGACAAGCGCCGGCGTCAGGTTGCCGGCGACGACATGCAGGATATTGCCGGTATTTTCCAGAAGCGCGTTGATCGACATCGGTCCGCTTTCGAAAGTCTGCGGCGTGATGTGCAACCATTTAATCCCTTCGAGGAAGGGCAATACACGATCGATCGACTTCTGGACCATGTCCGGTCCCTGCTTGGCGAGCGACCCAAGCGGTCCGACGATGGTATTGACCGCCAGGAATATGAGAAGTGCGACTGATGTCGACAGCAACAGTGCATTCAGGATGCGCGGCACACCGAGCTTGCTCAGTTTCTCTGCCACTAGGCCGAGGATCATGCCGACGACGACGGCAAGCGTGATCGGGATCAGGATGGTCGACATCAGGTAAAGGCCGGCGACCGCAAGGACGAGAAAGATGCCGATGATCGACCAGGCGGAAACGACATCAAGTCCGTCCTTCTCTACGCGACGGACCGGCGCCTCGTTCGCCATTTCCTCGGTGGCAGCTCTTAGCGTCCTTGCCCAGCTGCTGAGATGCATCTGGCGCTCGGCCGCCGTCTTTGCCGCCTGCTTGCGGATGCCACTGGCGATACCCATCCTGGTTTGTTTCCCCGAAGCCCCATTGCGTTGCGACATAAACGCGCTTGGGTCGGTTCTGTTCCAGCGACCGATATCGACTGAGCTCTAACGTCCAAGTGCTGCCGAAAGCGGCACCGCGACATATCCGGGCGGCGGCGCCATTTCATTGTCCGATGTAACAGGAATGGGCGGTGGCAGGTTGTCGTTGATCTTGGCAGGCCCGATCCTGCCCCAGTCGTAGAGGAAGATTTCCTCGTAGAACTTGGCGATCTCGGCATCGTAGAAGATCAGGCTGGCATCGCGGTTGAAGCCGGTTCCGGCGGTCGTCCAGTTATGGCTTCCAACGAGCACCGCCTCGCTGTCGATGATGATGCCCTTCGTGTGGCAGTTCTTCTGTATTCTGATCGTCTTGCTGTCGAAGCCGTAGTCCTTTGCATTGCTGATCGTATCGCGGTCTTCCGAGCCGAAGCTGCGGAAGATGACGCGCACGTCGAGACCCGCCTTCTGTTTTTCGAGCAATGCGTCGAGCAGTCGCCGATACCCGTCGCCCACGGTCTTGGTGTTGAAGCTCTGGTTCTGGAAGAATATCCGGGTCTTGGCCGACTGGATGAAGGGGACGACCGTGTCGATATAGTTGTCGGGCGTCAGAACCGGCTGGGCGTCGATTTCGCGTTCGCCGGTAAGCGGCTCGAAATAGCGCGGCTTCTGCACTGCCTCCAATGCCTCGCCGGCAAAGTCCGCGGGCAGGAAGACCATCGGCTCGGCGGCGACCTCCGCTTCGGGCGTTGCCTTGGCGTCATCGAGGTCGCGCAGGATATGCTCCTCGTAGAGCTTGCTCAGTGCCTCGTCTTCCAGGATGGCATGCCATTCGCGATTGTAGAGCCGAAGCGCCGAGGCGGCATCGGCGGGCTTGGTCAGCGGCGATATGTTCGGCTGGTTCGAGCTTTGCCAGTTGCCGCTCGAAAGCCACATGGCGGTATGATCGCGCACTGCTACCTTGATATGGTAGGCGGAATCGAAAATGCCGGTCTTTCCGACGCTCGCCGGGGCGAAATCGAACTTGTCGCCCTTGGCCTGCCGGATCTTGGCGACCGCCTCGTAATCGGTCAGATCGCCCGTGTGCACCTTGCCGCCCATCTGTAGCACCAGGGACATGGTCTCGGTCTTGTTCTTCACGGCATCCAGCACGCCGTCGGCGACGTTGGTCGCGCCGAAATCATACATTGCGACGACAAGGGACTTGCGGGTCTGTGACAGGAACGCGCCGAGCTGCGGCCAGCTTGCATCCGGTCCGGAATGGATGACGAATTTCGTATTGGTCTTGCGGCGCGTCAGCGGCAGATCCGGCCGTGGCTTGTAGCTGGTATGCCAGCTCGGCGTGAATGCCTCATCGCCAAGGTCGATCCCAAGCATGTCGGCTGCCGAGGCGACGGCAACGTCGGTGCGTACGCCGTCGATATATTTCGGAAGCTGGGTGACGCCGCGCGATTCCAGCGCGCCCGGTTCGATCTTGCGTTTGACAGCAATCACCACGGCACGCTGGTCGGTGATCTCGCCGTTCTCGAAGCGGTAACCGGGCTTGATGGCGACCACGTCTTCGCGATTGGCAAGCAGCGTGTGCGCCGTTCGCACCGCGGACTGAACCTGTTCCTTCGTCGGCGACACGATCGCATCGGCGGGCGGCGTCGGGGCGCTGCCTGTGATGGCCGACATCGTCGCAATGGGCGGGCCGCCGGCCGGGGCCGCGGCAATAGCCGATTGCAGTGTTGCCGTGTCCAACTCGATCGTGATCTTCAGCGGCACCGTGAAGGTCACCTTGCCTCCGCCACCACCACCGCCACCGCTGCTACCGCTGCCTTGTTCGCTCATTTTCAGTTCCTCCGTCGACGGTGCGAGCAGTCCGCGCGCCCGCTGCAGGCAGCGCCGCAGCACTGCGGCTGGTATGGCGTCATTCTCGATGAATTCGACGCCTCGGTAATGAAGTCCGGTCACCTTGCCCGTTCCGATGTCGAGCAAAGGCGAGCCGGAATTGCCGCCGAAGGTCGCACAGGAATGGGTGAGCAGGTCATCCCCAACGCCGAGAAGATTGCCGACGGCAAGCCGCTTCTTGTTGAAGACCCCGCCGAAAACCTTGTTGGCAAGCGTCTGGTCGGAAAAACGGGAATCGCTCGCGGGATAACCGACCGCGGCGACCGGCAGCTTCGCCTGCGGAAGTTCGTCGGAAAGCTCGAGCTTCAGCCGACCGACCGGTGAAGACATTGGCTCGAGCTTCAGGAAGGCAACGTCAGGCCCGTTCTCGGGCGCCACCCATACGATGCGGTCGATCTTGACCTCGTCGGAGGCAGCGTTGCCGAATTCTTCGAGGAAATCGACATCCACGCCGATCTCGTGGCGCGCGTCGAAACCGATCCTGAATTTGAAGCCGGTGCCACTTGCCTCGGCAAAGAGATTTGCGACATGGCGGTTGGTCACGACCAGACCGTCATCGATCACCCAGGCCGTGCCGGCATAGTCCCGGTCGGCATTGCTCACATCGACCCGCCCGATCGACACCATTGTCCTGTTGATGACCGCAGCATTCGCGGTGAGAAGCCGTCGCCAGGCAACGGCCTCTTGCCGGGCGCTATCGATATCGACCACGTTGTTTCGAACAAGGAAAACCGGCGTCCCAACCGCAAAGACGATGGTCTCGTCATTGCCCGGAGGCGGCGGCGGGGCTGCCGTTTGGACTCCACCACCTCCGGGCGGTGGGCTCCCGATGTCGCCAGCCGCTCTGGCCTCGACCTCTTCGTAGACCGGTGGTGGAGGGTTCATCAACGCACGCAGCCCGCCATAGCGCGTTGTCATGGCGCTGCCGGCTTCCTGAACCCAGGCAGGCTGCTCGCGGCTTTGCTTCAGCGCCTCGATATCGGCCTGCACGTCAGGCGAGCTTGCATCTGCAACCTGCTGTGCGACCAAACGCACACGCTGGGAGTCCTCCACAGTCATTCTGCCCCCTCGGTCCGCACGCGGACCCTCAGTCAATATGCAGGAACGATGCGATCGAGATCAGCTGGGAAATCTATTGGAAGTTGCGTGAGGAAATGAGTATTAGAAGTTTATTACAACCAGATGATGACGTCTAGCCGCGGAAGTCGGTTGACGTTAGGGCAGGATGAAAAGGGCCGGTGTGTGGCCGCTCCGATCGGTCTTACGCCGTCAGCGTCAGGCCGATACCCCAGGGATCCCTGAGCGAGACGCCGCTGTCACGCTTCTCGCTCTTGATTTCGAGTTCGTCGAGCTTCGCAACCGCCTTGTCGAGCGCGGTCTTGTCGTTGAAGCGCAGCGTGTAGTCGGAGAGGCCGGTCATATGCTCGGTGCGAACGCCGGCGCCGCGGCTGTTCCAGATATTGGCGGCGACGTGGTGATGGTAGCTGCCGGTCGCAAAGAAGCTGGCGCCGGGATAGCGCGCCATCAGCTTGAGCCCCAGCACGTCGCGATAGAAGGCGTCTGCCTCCGGAATGTTGCCGACCTGAAGGTGGATGTGGCCGATGGCCGACCCGTCAGGCATGCCGTCCCACCTGTCGTCGGGCGCGCTGTTGTAGAGTGCCTGCAGGTCAAGCCTGAGCGTTGCCATCTCCACCATGCCGTCCTGATGGAACTTCCACTTTTCATGCGGCCGGTCGGCATAGATTTCGATGCCGTTGCCCTCGGGATCGGAAAGATAGATCGCCTCGCTGACGAGGTGGTCCGAAGCCCCTTCGAGCGCGACATTGTTGTGCGCTGCATGACGCAGCCAGCGGGCAAGCTCGACGCGATCGGGCAGCAGGAAAGCGGTGTGGAAGAGACCGGCGGCATTCCTTGGCGCAGCGCGGACATTCGCATCCGTCGTCAGCGTCAGAAGAGGCTGGCCGCAGACGCCAAGCACTTCGCCGCTCGGCGTCTTTTCGAGGACCTTCAACCCCAGCATCGATTGGTAGAAGCCGGAGACCAGAGCAAGGTCCGTCATCACAAGATGCGATTGGCCGACATAGGCGGGCCGCGTCAGTGCATAGGAGGTTTCGTGTTCGGTCATCGTTTCTGTCCGCTGTTGTGGGGCCGCCGTTGTGAAGGGGGAGGGACCGGCGCGGGCGACAAGCATGTCGCCTGTGGCAGGCCTGTAAATAGGCGCCGGTTCTATCCCCTCAAGTTCCATTGGCCCGCTGTACTTGGAATCTTTATGCCGGATTTTGATTGTTCACAGAAGCCTGCTTTTTGATGATGAAGCGTCCACTATTCGTTGACAACATCCGGGGTAGATTCGATTCTTATTATGGAATTATCGCCGTCTTCGGTGTCTAATCGCAAAGACGTTTTCGGTGAAAGGCATGGGGATTTCAGATGTATAAAAGGATCATCGCTGCGGTGGATATCGCCAAGATGGACAGGGCAAAGCGGATTCTCTGTCGGGCTGACGCACTGGCGGACGAAGACGGCGAAGTCATTGTCATGAGCGTCATCGAAGACGTGCCGGGCTATCTCGTTGCCGATCTGGCCCAGGACTATGTCGACAGGGCCATCATGACCGCGGAAAAGAAGCTCGAGGAGCTCTGCGCAAAGACCGGTATCCGCGCCGTCGTGGAGGTCCGCGCCGGAAAATGCGCTTCAGCGATCCTGACGGTGGCCGGCGAACGCGATGCCGATCTGATCGTGCTCGGGTCGCATGTTCCCGATATTTCCAACTACTTTCTCGGAGCGAATGCCGACCGGATCGTTCGCCACGCCCGGTGCTCGGTCCTGATCGATCGGCACTGAGACAGCCGTTCACGAAGTTTTACCGCGTCCGGCGCCGCGTCCCGTTGCCTTGCCGTTCAAGAGATGCAACGATCCAAAAGGATCGAAGGGAATGGCGCGCATGACCGAGTTCAACGGAATCCGCTGGGCTTACGACAGGTATGAGCTGATCGCTGACGCCATCGTCAATGGCGTGGGTGTCATATTCGCTGTCATCGGCGCCACCGTCCTCATTTTCTATGCAACGGTCTGGAGTTCCTATGGCGAGATCGCGGCTGCCTGGATCTATGGCCTTGGCCTGGTCCTCACGCTGGCCATGTCCTTTTCCTATAATATCTGGCCGGTTTCGCGCACGAAATGGATCTTGCGGCGCTTCGATCATTCGGCGATCTTCGTGCTGATTGCCGCCACCTATACGCCGTTTCTGGAACGCGGCGCCGACGACCCGCTGCTACGCGCCATGCTGATTGCGATCTGGCTCTTCGCGGCGGCCGGCATCTGCCTGAAATGCTGCTTTCCCGGCCGTTACGATCGGCTGGCGATTCTGCTCTATCTCGCCATGGGCTGGAGCGGCATCCTGGTTGCGGAACCTGTCGCCTCGCGCATACCCACGACCTCTATGGCGCTGATCCTGATCGGCGGGGTCATCTATTCGCTCGGCGTCATCTTCCATGTCTGGGAAAAGCTGCGCTTCCAGAACGCCATCTGGCACGGCTTCGTCGTTGCCGCAGCCGCGGTCCATTACTCTGCAGTGCTGACTTGTTTCAGCCTGTCGCAGGCAAATGTTTGAAAGCCTGCGTGCTGTTGGTGCATTTCGTGATCGGCTGAAGGCTGCGCACCAGCCGCATGACCACGGCGTCGAAACGGTGCATGTCCGCCTTCGCATAATCGATCTGGAAGAAGGCAGCGCCGCCGTTGCAGAGCGCCACGCCGCGGACGTAGACGATACGGTCCTGGCGGATGCCGGAGAAGCTTGCGCCGTGCGAACTCAGCTTCGAATAGGAGATCTGCCAGCCGTCGACCTTGGCGACCGCCATGCGGATCTTTGCTTCCGATGCCAGGTCGCCGTTGAGCACGGTTGTACCGAAGACCCTAAGCCTGGCAGACTGGTCGGCCGGCGTCAGCGTCAGCCCGTCACCACTGTCGGGATAGATCGAAAGACCAAATTCCGGCGGCAGCTCGATCGTGTAGCCGTAGCGCACATTGTCATAGGGCCACCAATCGGCCGAAAAAGCCGGAGCGGCAGAAAGCAGCAGGATGGCCAGAATGCGCGGAAGCATTGCAATTACCGGGAGGCGAAGAGGGGTATCGGCACGAAACTAGCGCATTTCTGAGCAAGAATCTCGTGCCGATTTAGGGAACGTTACAAACTTAGCTCAAAAAGATTACAGTTTGATTGCGAGCCATGCGGAAATAGCTGATTTACTTCGCTGATTTCGCGGCGTATGTGCCGAATATTCCAATTTAAGATGACGGACCGATCCATGGACCAGACCGTGCTGCTGCGCGATGCCACCGAAGCCGATCTACCGGAGATCCGCGACATCTATAATCACGCCGTGGAGCACACGACCGCGATCTGGAACGAGACGCTGGTCGACGTCGAAAACCGCCGCGAGTGGTTCAAGGCGCGCAAGGGCAGGGGCTTTCCCGTCATCGTCGCCGAACGCAACGGCAAGGTCGCCGGCTATGCCTCCTACGGCGACTGGCGCGCCTTCGACGGCTATCGCCACACCGTCGAACATTCCGTCTATGTCGAGAAGGATTGCCGTGGTCTGGGCATCGGCGAGGGGCTGATGCGCGAACTGATCGTTCGGGCAGCCGCTGCCGAAATCCACGTCATGATCGCCGGCATCGAAGCGGAAAACACCGCCTCCATCCGCCTGCACGAAAAGCTCGGCTTCCGCATCGCCGGCACCTTTTCCGAAGTGGGCATCAAGTTCGGCCGCTGGCTGGACCTGACCTGCATGGAACTGCGCATCGATAAAGCCCGATAGGCCGCAGGTCCGTCATTCATATGTCATATGCGATCGTTATCCCGCGCTGGTTGTAAGTGGCCGGCGACCAACGGGGTATGACGATGACGAAACAAGGCTTACGCATTGCCGTCATCGGCGCGGGTGTCGTCGGCGCTGCCATCGCCTGGCATCTCGCCCGTCGCGGCGCATCCGTGCATCTGTTCGATGAAGGCCCGCGACCGGCATCCGGCGTAACAAGCCGTGCATTCGGCTGGATCAATTTCATCAACGGCTCTCCCGCAACCCGTCCGGAGGACTATCGTCTCCGGCGCGACGGCGTCGAAGAATACCGGCGTTTGGCCACGGTCCTTCCCGATGCCGTCTGCGATATCAGGCCCGGCTCGCTGGTTTGGCTGGAGACTGCGGAAGAAACCGAGGAACTGATCCGCGAGCATCAGGCGGAAGGGGCAGGCGTCGAGCTGGTGGATGCCGTGACGATCGCGAAACTGGAGCCGCATCTGCGCGACGTTCCGCCATGCGCCGCCTATTCACCCGGCGATCTCGCCCTGTCCCCGGCGGCATTGACGGACGCATTCGTAAAAGACGCGCAGGCCGCTGGAGCAACGGCGCATTTCGGCGAGACGATAATCGCCATCGAGACTTCAGGCAGCAAGGTGACGGGCGTCCGGACGACAAGTGGCTCCCAGTCGGCTGATATCGTGGTGCTGGCTGCCGGCGTCGCGACAGGCAGACTCGCTTCGGCACTTGGCGCTGATATCGGCGTCGAAAGCTCGCCGGCAGTCTTACTGCGCTATTCCGCTTCAGCGCCGTTCATCAACCGCATCCTTTGCGGTCCCGGCCTCGAGGTCAGGCAATGGCACGATCATTCGCTTTTCGTTGCCGCAGCCTATCGAGACGATGCGGAGGAAAACTCGCCCGCTGCAGTTGGGCAGCGGGCGCTTACGAAGATCAGGAAACGCTTCGCAGCGCCGGATGACATGCATCTCGTCGAAGCGGTCGTTGGCCAACGCCCGATATTTTCCGATGGCCTGCCGAGACTGGGCTTCCTGCCCGACGTCGAGGGCGCTTATGTAGCCGTGGGCCATCCTGGCGTCATACTCGCGCCGTTGATGGGCCGGCTCGCGGCGGAGGAGATTGTCGATGGCATGAGACAGCATTCGATGCTGTCCCCGAGGCAGTCTTAGGCAGGATAAGGCAAGGCGATCCGCCATCCGCCGGGAAGCCGTCTTTCTGACGCCGGATCGCATCGATGATCTATATCCGCAAGGAAGCGGCAATCAGATCTTAGTATCCGCCGCCGCCCGTCGACCCTGCGGTTTGCGCGGGCTTGGAGCCGCCCCCTGCAGTCGTGCAGGCGGAAACGCCAAGGCAGACTAGGGCGAGCAAAGCGATGGAGGAGATGGCTTTCAGCAACATGTGAGGTCGATCCCTTCTTGCAGTCGGCGCACGATGCGCGCGACCGGAAGTGAACAGCCAAAGGAGCTGTTTTATTCGATCATCTCTTTGCCCCGGTTCCAATAATTTAGGCGCAATCCCGGCTTGGCTCATCCATGTTTGCTGCCTCTGCTTCGAACACCATCGCGTGCCCGTTAATGCAGTAGCGCAACCCCGTCGGCGGCGGGCCGTCCGGAAAGACGTGGCCGAGATGGGCGTCGCAGGTGCCGCAGCGGATCTCGGTGCGGACCATTCCATACGAGGTGTCGTTGTGTTCGGTGACAGCGCCTGATGAGACCGGCTCGAAATAGCTTGGCCAGCCGCAACCCGAGTCGAATTTTGTGTCGGACCTGAAGAGTGGCGCGTTGCAGCAGACGCATCGGTAAAGGCCTTTCTCGAAGGAGTCCCAGTGGGGACCCGTGAAGGCGCGTTCCGTTCCGTGCTGGCGCGTGATGCGGTATTGCTCGGGCGTGAGTTGCTGTTTCCACTCCGAATCGGTCTTCTCGACCTTGGGATAGATCGTTGTGACGGTCATGACATGGGCCCCTTTTTCCCTACCGGCGAAAGGAGTGTGCCCGGCTTTTGGTCAAACAATGTGGCGAAGCGTTGCGAATCCTGATGCCGGTGTGAGGTTCACCCCTGGGTAGCAGGGGGTCTATGGTCGATTTCCGGGGTTATACCCCGCTTTATTGACCTCGGCCCTTGAGCGAGCGTCACCCTTTCCCTATCCCGGAAGAACGTTTGATTTGCCTGATTCCGTGCTCCAGGAGGAAATATGGCCGGGTTTGCGGGCCTTACGTTCCTAGCCTTGTGTTTGCCCTTTCTCGGCGCTGTGGTTGCGCCGGCGCTGACGCGTGCGCTCGGCCACAACGCCGCCTGGTTGCTGGCGCTTGTCCCGGCACTCGCTTTCCTCCATTTCGCGACCTTCCTGCCCGCAATTGCCGGTGGAGGATCCGTCGTCGCCGGGTTTGACTGGGTGCCCAGCCTCGACCTGCGTTTCTCCTGGCTGCTGGACGGCCTGTCCCTGACCTTTGCGCTGCTGATAACGGGCATCGGCGCGCTGATCGTGCTTTATGCCGGCGGCTATCTGAAAGGTCATGCCGATCAGGGCCGCTTCTTCTCCTTCATCTTTCTCTTCATGGGATCGATGCTCGGCCTTGTCGTATCGAACGGCCTGCTGATGCTGTTCGTCTTCTGGGAGCTGACCTCGATCACCTCCTTCCTGCTCATCGGCTTCGATCACAGGCGCGAGGCCTCTCGCCGCGCAGCGCTGCAGGCGCTGGTCGTGACGGGCGGAGGCGGTCTCGCGCTACTTGCCGGGCTGCTGCTGATCTGGAACCTGACGGGATCCACGGAGTTGTCGCAGCTGCTGACATCGGACGATCGGCTACGCGCCAGCCCGCTTTATCTGGTGGTGTTGATCCTTGTACTCGGCGGCGCCTTTACGAAATCGGCGCAGTTTCCTTTTCACTTCTGGTTGCCGAACGCCATGGAAGCGCCGACACCTGTTTCGGCCTATCTCCATTCCGCGACCATGGTGAAGGCCGGCGTCTATCTCCTGATGCGGCTGAACCCGGTCATGGGTGGAACAGAGGCCTGGGAAATCATCTTGCCCGTTTTCGGTGGCGCAACGCTGCTGGTCGGCACGCTGCTTGCCATCCGCCAGACGGACCTCAAGCTGAAGCTCGCCTATACGACCGTCTCCTCGCTCGGCCTGCTGGTCATGCTGACCGGCTTCGGCTCGCCCTATGCCGTCGAAGCGGCAGTGCTTTATCTCGTTGCTCATTCGCTCTTCAAGGGTGCGCTCTTCATGGTCGCAGGCATCATCGATCATGAGACAGGAACGCGCGATATCACCAGGCTGCGCGGTCTGCGCGCCGCCATGCCGCTGACTTTCGTGACGGCGCTTGGCGCTGCCATATCCATGGGCGGCCTGCCGCCTTTCTTCGGCTTCCTTGCCAAGGAGGAGATCTATACGGCGCTCGCCCATGGCGATCTCCGCTCGATCACCTTCACTGTAGTTGCCGTTATCGGCAATGCGCTGATGTTTGCCGTCGCCTTTGCCGTGGCGCTGAAACCTTTCCTCGGCACATTGAGCAAAACGCCGAACAAGCCGCACGAGGCGCCGCCGCTGCTATGGCTCGGGCCGGTTGTGCTGGCGTTGCTGGGCCTTGCCTTCGCGCTCTTCTCGAACCTCTCCCATGCCTATGTCTCGTCGCCGATGGCGACAGCGGTGAAGGGGCGGGAGACGACGATCTCGATTTCGCTCGAACCACATCTCGGCCTGCCGCTCGCGCTCTCGCTGCTGACAGTCGTGATCGGCATCGTCGTCTATTGGCAGCTCGATCGTGCCCGCTTCGCAATGTCGATCGTGATGCGCGCGCTGGGTCCAGGGCCGAACCACGGCTTCGATAGTTTCATCGGCGGCCTGGTGACGTTTGCCTATGCGGTCACGCGATTTTTGCAGCCGGGGCGGCTCAGGACCTACACCACGGTCACGTTCGTCTGCCTCGGCGCGACCCTGCTCATCCCCGCCTTCCAATATGGCGAACTGCCGTCGATGCCCTCCTGGCCGGTCGATATCCAGTGGCACGAGGCGGCGATCTTCCTGATATCGGTCATCGGCCTTGCCGCAGTCGTTGCCGCAAGGGATCGGCTGACGGCGATTGTCTCGCTCGGCATCCAGGGCTTTGCTGTCGCCCTGATCTTCCTGCTCTTCGGGGCGCCTGATCTCGCCTTTACCCAGTTCATGGTGGAAACGCTTTCGGTGGTGATCCTGGCGCTGGTCATGACACGGCTGAAACTGTCCGTCACCGATCGCCGGCCGCCGGCGCGGATGGTTGTCGATGCCACGATTGCTATCGCCTGCGGTCTCGGCTTCGCCCTGTTCCTGATGCGAACGACCGAGGCTCCCCTCGACGCCAGGCTGACGGATTTCTTCAACCACTATTCCAAGCTGATCGCGCACGGCGCCAACGTGGTCAACGTCATCCTCGTCGACTTCCGCGGCACCGACACTTTCGGCGAGATCGCCGTGGTGACGATATCAGGCCTTGCCATTCTGGCGCTGGTCCGGTTGCAGGCCGGCACCGAGCGCAAGCTGGTGGATGACGCGCCGGATCATCCGGCCGACATCGGAGTGAAGCGCTGATGAACACGCCCATCTTCCGCACCGTCGCACCGTTTTTGACTGCCTTGATGCTGCTTTTTTCCGTCTTCGTGTTGCTGCGCGGGCATAATGAGCCGGGCGGCGGCTTCATCGGCGGGCTGATCGCAGCCTCCGCCTTCGCCATCTACGCGATCGCACATGGGGTTACCGCCGTGCGCTGCATTCTGTTCTTTCATCCGCTTACCATTGCCGGTTTCGGCCTGCTGGCGGCGACCGTCGCCGGGTTGCTGTCGGCGATGTCAGGAGTGCCCTTCATGACGGGCCTCGGCATCTATCCACACCTGTTCGGCGTCGAAGTGCCGCTTTCGAGCGTCCTGCTGTTCGATACCGGCGTCTATCTCGTCGTTCTCGGCGCCATCACCTCGATCGCGCTTGCGCTGGAAGAACAGGAGGCTGAATGATGGAGCCGGTTCTCGCCATCCTCGTCGGACTGTTCTTCGCAGCCGCTCTCTATCTTATGCTGTCGAAGGTGACGATCCGCCTGATGCTCGGCATCGCCATTCTCGGCAACGCGGTCAACCTGCTGCTCTTCACAGCAGGCCGCGTGACGCGCGAAGTGCCGCCGATCATTCCGGCAGGCATGGACACGCTGCCATCAGATGCGGCCAATCCCCTGCCGCAGGCCCTTATCCTGACCGCGATCGTCATATCCTTCTCGCTGCTCGCCTTCCTGCTGGTGCTGACCTATCGCGCCTATCAGACGCTGAAGACCGACAACACCGACCAGATGCGCACTGCCGAACCGCGGGAACGGCCCCTGCCGCCGATGGGGTATTGAGGATGGGAATGCGCAACACACCCCCCTCTGCCCTGCCGGGCATCTCCCCCACAAGGGGGGAGATCACGGATGCTACCGGTCTTGCTCCATATGCATTGGACAGAGCAGCTAGGCTGGGCGGTGAGGAGTGGGCGAGACAGTGCGGCATATCAATCTCCCCCCTTGTAGGGGAGATGCCCGGCAGGGCAGAGGGGGGTAGCTCCCGCGAAGGACTGATCAGATGCACCAACACATTGCAGGAGGCCGCCTGACATGGCCACTCCCGCCAGCATCGATCTCTCCGCCGCCATGATCACCGCGCCGGTGCCACCAGGCAACTGGCTGGTCGTCCTCCCCGTCGTGCTCTGCGTCGGCCTCGGCGCCCTTCTCCTCATTCTGAGAGACCGCACGAGCCTCCACGGCTGGATCGCGATTTCAGGCCTTGTCCTGCTTGTGTTGATCGATGCGGGCCTGCTTTATCGGGTGGCGAACGAAGGTCCTGTGACGATGGTCATGGGCCGCTGGTTGCCGCCCTTCGGGATCGCGTTCACGGTCGATCTCTTCGGCGCGCTGATGGCGCTGGCGGCGGCTATCGTAGGGCTTGCGGCAGCCGTCGCAGCACTCGGCGATATCGAGGACGTGGGCCGTCGCTACGGCTTCTATCCGTTCCTGATGCTGTTGCTTGCCGGCGTCAGCGGCGCCTTCCTGACCGGCGATATTTTCAATCTCTATGTCTGGTTCGAGGTGCTGCTGATCTCGTCCTTCGGCCTGCTGATCCTCGGCTCCGAACGCGAACAGATCGATGGCGCGCTGAAATATGCGGTGCTGAACCTGATCGCGACGACCATCTTCCTGATCGCAGTCGGCTATCTCTATGCGATCTTCGGCACGCTCAACATGGCGGATATCGCCGCCAAGGCAAGACAGTTCGGCGGCACAGCGCCGCTGATGACGCTCGCCGCGCTCTTCTTCATCGCCTTCGGCATGAAGGCGGCGGCCTTTCCGGTGAATTTCTGGCTACCGGCGTCATACCATACACCGCGAATCGTGGTTTCGGCGCTCTTTGCCGGGCTGCTGACCAAGGTCGGCATCTATTCGATGATCCGGGTTCTGGTCATGCTGTTTCCCGTCGAGCGGGCCGAACTCGCTTCGCTGGTCGGCATGGTTGCAGGCTTGACCATGATCGTAGGCGCGCTCGGCGCGCTGTCCGAAACCGACATGCGCCGGCTCTTCGGCTATGTCGTGATCTCGGGCATCGGCAACATGCTGGCCGGCATCGCGCTCGGAGGGGCGGATGGCATCGACGGGGCGATCGTCTATGCGCTGCATTCCATCATCCTGATGACGGCGCTCTATCTCGTGGCCGGTGAGGCAGCAAGGCTCGGCGGCAGCTATTCGGTAATCGAGCTCGGCGGTCTCTGGCGGAGAAGCGGTTGGTTCGCCGGGCTTTCGCTGGTTCTCTTCCTTGCCGCGTCCGGCCTGCCGCCCTTTTCCGGTTTCTGGCCGAAGGTGATCCTCGTCAAGGCGGCACTCGATGCCGGCTCGGGCTGGCTGGCGGGGATCATTCTCCTCACCGGGTTCCTCAATACGATTGCATTCGGCCGGCTTTTCCTGCTCGCCTATTGGCGTCCGCGCCAGATCCCCGTCGCAACCGGGCAGACGCACACAGGCGCGGCCGCGCAATCGCCGGCCTGGCAGGAGATGGGTGCGCTCGGAGCGTTGACCGCGCTTATTATCGCCGTCGGTCTGTTTCCCGAGCCGCTTCTGCACCTGACCGAAGGTGCTGCGAGGAACCTGACCGATCCCGCCGCCTATCTGGCTTCCGTCTTTCCGGGAGGAGGGCAATGATTTCGTTGACCCTCAGCCTTTTGCTGGCAATCGTCTGGGCCGCCATGACAGGCAGCGCCTCCGTTCCCAATCTCCTGCTTGGCTTCGTCCTTTCGGCGGCGGTACTCGCGATTGTCGGAGTTCCCTATGGCGGCCGACTGGGCTTGCGACGCATATGGCGCATCCTGTCGCTCGCCATTCTTTTCCTGCGCGAGCTTCTGAAATCGGCCTGGGCCGTGGCGATGACGGTCACGCGGCCGAACATGGTGGTGAAGCCCGGCATCTTCGCCTTTCCGCTGACCGTCGACAGCGATTTCGAGATCACGCTGCTCGCAAACCTCATCACGCTAACGCCGGGCACGCTGTCGGTCGACGTATCGGAGGATCGAAGGACGCTTTATGTGCATGCGCTCGACTGCTCCGATCCGGACGGGCTGAGACGGTCGATCGCAGACGGATTCGAGCGGAAGATACGGGAGGCATTCCAATGACGCCTTCAGGCATAATCTCCATTGCGGCAACGCTCTCGCTGGCAATCCTCGGGCTCGCCTTTCTGGTCACGATCTTTCGCGTGGTTGCCGGGCCGACATTGCCCGATCGCGTCCTCGGCCTCGATATGCTTGTCGCCGTCGCCATCGGCTTCATCGCTGTCATCGCCGTCAAGACGGGGTTTGCGCTCTATATCGATATCGCCATCGCGCTCGGACTGGTGGGCTTTCTTGCAACCGTCGCTTTTGCACGCTTCATTCTGGCACAGGCGCCGCAATCGGGCAGGGGTCACGGAGAAAAAACGGTTACGCAGAAGGTCGGAAAAGGACAGGGAAAAGCCAGGAATATGCGCAAGGTCGCGAATCGCAGGGGCCAAGGCGGCAGAGGCCAAGGTAGCAAGGGAAAGGCATGATGGAGATCGTTCTGGCATTCATAGTGTCTGCGCTGCTGCTCGCCGGCTCGCTCTTTTGCCTGATCGCCGCGATCGGCATCGTTCGTCTGCCTGATACCTACAGCCGCATGCACGCAGCCTCGAAGGCCGGCACGGTCGGTTCGGGATTGCTGCTGCTCGCGGTGGGGATCGCGGCTGAAGGCTTGCCGATCTTCGTTCGGGCCATGACAGGTATTCTATTTTTTATCTTGACCGCGCCGCTTTCAGCCCATCTTTTAGCCAGATCTGCCTATAAGGCAGGCTATTCTTTGTCGTCACAATCCGTGCGCGATGATCTGAACGAAAAATAAAACTTATGCTTTGCGAAACTGAGCATTCGCAACGATTTCATTGTCTGTAAAGGGAATGCAAATTTGCGATCTTAATTATGAGATCTTAATATGTGAGAAATTTTGCCAAGAACTGGTAGAAATAATAATTGGACATTTGCAGAAAGAATGCTAATTCAGATTCAAGTAGAGTTCTGATGTTGAGTTATTACAGGCCGGCATTAAGTACCAGATGCTTGGATGTTTCTTGAAACAATAGCAAGGTCTGAGGCTTTGTTCCGGAGCAGGAGAGCGGCGCAATGCCGCTTCTGCTGATTCTCTCATCGGACGGTATGGAAGTAGGTTTCACTGCTTGAAGTCTAGGGGTGGATTTCATCTGGGTTCCAGAATGGCTGTGAATTTCTCTTCTCTTTGCTGGAAAACGCTACGAATTTAGGCAGACCTTTTGAAGGGAAGGTCTGCCTGGGCAAGCATATGAACAGGAGAAAACTATGACAGATGTGGCTCTTGGCAACGGGCCGGATTTACTCGTTGAACTGACCGCGGACATCGTCGCCGCCTATGTCAGCAACCATGTGGTTCCGGTAAGCGACCTTCCGAATCTGATTTCCGACGTGCATTCCGCATTGAGCAATACGTCCACGCCGGCCCCTGCAGTCACCGTGATTGAAAAGCAGAAGCCTGCCGTCTCGGTTCGCAAATCCGTTCAGGACGACCAGATCACCTGCCTGGAATGCGGCGGCAGCTTCAAGTCCTTGAAGCGTCACCTTATGACACACCACACCCTCTCGCCCGAGGAATACCGTGAGAAATGGGATCTGCCGGCCGACTATCCGATGGTCGCGCCCGCCTATGCGGAAGCCCGTTCGCGCCTCGCCAAGGAGATGGGCCTCGGCCAGCGTCGCAAGCGCGGCGGCCGCTGATTAGCGCATCGCATTCAGAATGTCTTAAAACCGGGCCTTCGTGCCCGGTTTTTTGTTTGTCGGTGCCGGCCTCAAGGGAACTGAAAGAGGAAAATAGTCCCATATATTTTCCATGATATGCGGAAAATACCAAAGAAAACAATGTTAAGTTGTGGTTGGCTTGTTCCGCTCGTCCCCATTCGTGCTCTAGGGTGTATGAATTAATTCCTATTTCGTAGGAGTAGTTGATATGACCCTCAATAAAAACCCGGTCGGCAAGGCCGGGTCGCCCAAGGCGCCGCCCGTCCTTTCGTCCCTTGCGACCCCGAGCGACGAGGCGCTCTTGAGTGATGAGGCCGCGGTGATCCCGCGTCCTTCTTCCCTCCCGGTGCGCAGCATCTGCCGAATCGTCGGCCACATGACAAGCGAGATGGTCGCCCTTGTCGGCGCGCGCGTGCAATTGCGGCGCGATCGCCGCCGCACGCTCTGCCATGTGCGCCAGATCGCCATGTATGTCTGCCACGTCGCCCTGCAGATCCCGCTTCACGAGATCGGCCTTGCCTTCGGCCGGGATCGCACCACGGTCGGCCATGCCTGCCATGTGGTGGAAGACCGTCGCGACGATCCTGCCTTCGACGATTTCGTCGCCGCTGTGGAGCGCATCGTAACGTCCGTTTTCAGCACTTCGGGGAGTGCAGCGCATGAATGAGGCAGCAGTGGCAAGCGAAAGGAAAGAACTGCTACGCCTGCTGAAACTGCTGGGCAGCAGCGATGCCGTCGTCGGCATGCGGAATGACGGGAATGTCGATATCGAAACCGCCGAGGGCCGCAGCCAGGTGTTTCGGCCCCAGGTCGTCGAGCGCGCCGCAGCTCTCGGCCTCATCTCCCGCAGGGGAACCCAGTTGAAGCTCACGAAGGATGCACGCGCCTTCCTGCGGCGCGCAGCCGCTGACAAGGAGGAGGCTTTCCTTGCCCAGCATGGCGAGATCGAAAGCGGGACGATCGACATCGACGGCGGGCGGCAGAAGGTGCGGGTCAATCTGTCCGAATCGCCGCTCGGCCCGCTCTCCCGCCTCAGGGATCGCGACGGATCGCCTTTTCTGCCGGCGGAGGCGATTGCGGCAGGCGAGCATCTGGCAAGTGATTTTACCCGCGCCCAGCTTCAGCCGAGAGTCACGGCCTCCTGGGAGCCGCGTCTCTCATCGCATGGCAAGCGCGGACGCGGCGGCATGGCGGATCTCGCCGACAGCGCTGTTGCCTCGCGGCTTGCCGTCAACCGTGCGATCGAAGCCATGGGGCCGGAACTGTCAGGCGTCGCCCTTGATGTCTGCTGCTTCATGAAGGGACTGGAGACGGTGGAACGCGAGCGCCAATGGCCAGCCCGCTCGGCAAAGCTGATGCTCCGCACCGCGCTGATGGCCCTGTCCCGGCACTATGCCCCGCCGCCGCGGCGGACGCATCAGATGCAGCATTGGGGTACGGATGACTATCGGCCTGAGCTTTAGCAGACGGCATTTCCTTGCTTTGGAGGGATGCCGTCGGCGAAAGGTGCCTATATAGCTCCCAGAGAGACAGTTCGCCCCGTCGCTCCGGCTCGGGCCAGATGTCGCCAGAGATCTCAAGAGGAAGCCATGGACGATCAGATCAAGGCCGTGCTCGACGTTTATCACGAGATGATCGTGGAAGAGGAGAGCCGCTCAACCGAAGTCCCTCCCGGCGGTCGCGATGGCGGACAGGACAGGCGCATGCGCGCTGTTGGTCCCGAGACCGGTCAGTTCATCAATATCCTTGCAAAAAGCCTGGGTAAGCCGACCATTCTCGAGCTCGGCACCTCCTTCGGCTATTCCGGCATCTGGCTGGCGGAGGCGGCGCGCGCCTCTTCAGGCCGGCTGATCACCATGGAACTGCACGACTATAAATCTGCCTACGCCCGCGATATGGCAGTGAGGGCGGGCTTGGCGAAGCACATCGACTTCAGGGTGGGCGATGCTGTCAAGATGATCGCCGAGTTGTCGCATGGCATCGACTTCGTGCTCGTGGATCTCTGGAAAGATCTCTATCTGCCATGCCTGGAGGGTTTCTATCCTAAGCTCAATCCGGGCGCGATCATCGTCGCCGACAACATGATCTGGCCCGGAGATGACTATGTGAAGCAGTATGGCGTCGCCGTTCGCGCGAAGCCGGGCATTTCGAGCGTCCTCCTGCCTGTCGGCAACGGCCTCGAGGTCAGCCGGTTCGATCCTGTGCGATAAACGCGGATCTGCTATTTCTTTCTCAACCTGTCGCCTCAGACGATGGTCGATCGTCCGTCCGTCCAATATGGGCGCTCAGGAATCGTCCGGCGGATGCCAAGGCCTGGCGTCCGGCTTCCAGCCTGGCGTTCCAGAGCGGCCAGGCGTGGATCATTTGAGGCCAGATTTCCAGCGTGACCGGCGCATCGGCCTCGCCGGCAGCGGCTGTGAACCGTGTCGCGTCCGCAAGCAGCGTTTCGGCCGAGCCCACCTGGATGAGGAGCGGCGGCAGACCCTTCAACTCGCCGTAGAGCGGCGAAACGCGCGGGTCCCTAGGATCGATCGAAGCCGGCAGGTAGGCGTCGGCAAGCTCGTGGAGATAGGCTTTATGAATGAGCGGATCGACCGCGTCCTTCGTGGTCAGAGTCCCGCCCGACATCGTCAGATCGGTCCAGGGCGATATCAGCCAGCCGCAAGCGGGAAACGCTTCCCCCGCATCGCGCAGCCGGCTGATCAGCGCGACGGTAAGTCCGCCGCCGGCGCTGTCTCCGCCCACGGCAATGCTTTCGCCCGCAATGCCGCTCTCGCGCAGGAAGCGCCAGGCAGCCGTCGCATCGTCGAGCGCTGCGGGAAACGGGTTCTCGGGTGCCAGGCGGTAGCCGACAGCCAAAGTTCGAACTCCCGCCGCCCGCCCGGCCTCCGTCACCAGGCGCCGATGGCTGATGATCGAGCCCGAACAATAACCGCCGCCGTGAAAGAACATCAGGACGCGGGATGCGTCACTGCCGGGCGCGATCGACCATTCAGCGGAAACCCCGCCCAGATCCACACGTTCAAGCTTGATATCGTCGGCGACGGGCCAGATCGCGCCGACCTCGTCAAGGCGCTGTCGCCGTTCGGCCCAGCCGACCGGCCGGGGCTTGGAACTCAGCAGGGTTCTGATGGAATCGATCTCGCGCGTGTCCGCCATTTTGATCTCCACATGAGCCCACGCGAGGTTATTGCCGGATCTTTATATTTATACGGACGCGTTGCCGACGAAACGGATGCTACTCGCGTCCGGGTCCGTCAACAGAATAGGATCAGCACAGCAAGCTTGCAAGAAACGAGCGCGCCGTTTCCGGCGCACATAGCAATGAAGGCCTATGCGGCAGCCCTGAGCATCGCCTCTTCGCGAATGCGCTTGATCATCGAGCGCAGGCCGTTGGCGCGTTGGGTGGAGAGGTTCTCGACCAGCCCGATCTTGCCGAAGACCTCGATCGCGTCGAGCTTGGCGATTTCGGAGGCGTGCTTGCCGGAATAGGTGGCAAGGACGATGGCGACGAGGCCGCGGACGATATGGGCGTCGGAATCACCCTCGAAAGTCATGACAGGATCATCGGGATTGCCCAATGTATGGGTCACAAGCCAGACCTGGCTGGCGCAGCCCATCACCTTGTTTTCCAGCGTCTGCTTCTCTTCGGGCAGGGGCGGCAGCGCCTTGCCGAGCTCGATCACATAGCGATAGCGGTCTTCCCAATCGTCGAGGAAGGAAAAGTCTTCAATGATCTGCTCAAGCGTCGCCATCATGCCGGTCCTGTCTGTCTACGCTCCGCATATAGGTCATATCCGAAGGAATTTGAACCCGATGCAAAAAAGAACGCCGTGGGGGATGGCTCCCTCACGGCGCAGCAACAAGCTGAAAAAGTCAACAGGCAGGCACGTCACGCATCGGGTCGGTCGGCACTTGCGCCGGCCCGATGAAGCTTTGCGGATGCCGCATCAGGCGGAGATCCAAGAGGTAATTCAAGAAATGTCAGATGGCGGGCTTCGGCAGCGGCACCGGAATGAAGGAATGCGAGACCGTGCCGGTCACGACAGCATCGGCGGTTTCGCTGGGGGCAATCTTTGCCGGCATCGGCTGCGATGCCGCTGCCTGCTCGATCTTGCTGATGGTTGCGGGGTCGATCTTCAGCGACGCGGCGGCGGCGGCGAGCTTTTCGCCGACCTTATTATTGCCGGACTGGCCATTGCCGAGCTGCTGATCGAGGAATTCATAGGCAACGCGGGCGCCTTCGCGGGCCCGGTAGCCAAGTGCGGTCAGGGTCTCCCCACCCTTCACGCAGACGTCGGGGCGTTCGTAGCAGAGGGCACTCACATATTGAAACGCGCCGGTTGCAGCCGAGACCGCATCGGAAACCTGCACCTTGGGATCGCTCTCAAGCCTGGACGTGCTCTGCGAGCTGAAGACCGGCAGGAGCACCAGTACCAGCGAGAACCAGAAGGCCGTCTTGATCAGAAACCACATCGTGTTGCCCATCCTGTCTTATCGTTCGGTCTTGGTGCCGAATCGAACCGGTTTGTCCGGCGTTGATTGAACCCTACGCGGTAGATGCTGACATCGTTTTTCAAAACTGGGACGTATTTTCGGCAAATTTGGCTCAAATTCGAATTATCGGCATTTGAGACGCATTTTCGTCAAATTGTAGCGACTGCTGTTAAGCATGTGGGCAGGGCCTTGCCTGAAAAGCCGGGACTATTGCGGAGCGCGACTGCCACAAAGGTTAACGCAAAGCCGAAATGCAAGATAAATCCGTCGCTTACCCCCCATTAACCACAAGAGACAAAGCCGCTTGTCCTTGCCTCAAAATGGGATTTTCGGCCTTTTTCGCGGCCCTGGCGCCCGCTCACCTTATCCTTTCTTTAAGCCGCGAAGGCCTATTGTCGGCCCGTTAAATGGCGTTTGTGCGAGTCTAGTTTGCGCGTATTGAGTGACATTGTTGGCAGGGCGGTTGCCCTCGTGGATAGGGCAGGCGGAAGCTGGCTCGCACGCACGAGTGGTAACGGCGAGGTGCGCGAGCGGGAACTCGCGATCCTGCGCCGGCTTGCCCTCATGTCGTCGGCGGCGATGCTCGTCGTTCCCGCCGGCCTCTCCCTCATCACGAGCCCTGCCGTGGCACTGCCCGCCGGCGTTGCCACCGTCTGCGCCGCCTTCCTCTTTTCATCCGTCGGCGGAATCGCGCTTTCGCGCCAGAAGCCGCTGCCGGGTATCGCGCCTGCCGTCGCTGAACAGCAGGAAGAGCTGATGCTCGAAGCCGCCGCCGGCCTCGTGCTCATTTTCGATCCGCAGGCCAATGTCACCGAAACAGGTGGCCGCGACCGCGCCGAATTCCTTGCCTGGATGCGCAGCCCGCGCGGTCGCGGCTTCATCGAGCAGGTGCATGTTTCCGACCGTATCGTCTTCCTCCAGGCGATCGATGAACTGCGGCAGGGCCGCGACGCCCTGACGATCGACCTGCGCCTGGAGCGCTACACCGTTGGCGCCGACAGGGATCAATTCGTCCATATTCGTGTGGACATGACAGCCAGACGCGATGCTGACGGCGCGTTGCGCAGCATTGTCACGCAATCGCGCGATGTCAGCCATGAGCAGTACCTGCGCGAAGAGGCCGCCCGCAAGGCATCGGAAGCCGAATCGGCCAATGATGCGAAATCCCGCTTCCTGGCTGCCGTCAGCCACGAACTGCGCACGCCGCTGAACGCCATCCTCGGCTTTTCCGACATTCTGATCGGAGAATATTTCGGCAAGCTCGAAAACGACCGCCAGCGCGAATATGTCGGGCTGATCCGTCAATCAGGCGCGCATCTGCTCTCCGTCGTCAACACCATGCTCGACATGAGCAAGATCGAGGCGGGCCGCTACGAACTGCTGGTCGAGCCCTTCTCGATCGGCGCTTCCATACGGGCATGCGAGGCCATGCTCGGCCTGCAGGCGAAGGAAAAGGGCCTCACCTTGACCAGCCGCGTCCAGCGCGGCCTTGGCGAGGTCGTGGCCGACCAGCGCGCCCTCCAGCAGGTTCTCATCAACCTCGTCGGCAATGCTATTAAGTTCACGGAGGCCGGCGGCGTCGTCAGCGTCGATGCGGCGGCATCAGGCGACATGCTGAAGCTGACCGTCAGCGATACCGGCATCGGCATCCCGGCCGACAAGCTCGCCAATCTCGGCCAGCCTTTCGTGCAGATCCAGAACGAATATACCCGCCGTTACGAGGGCACGGGTCTCGGCCTGTCGCTGGTCAAGGGCCTTGTGGCGCTGCACGGTGGCAGCTTCACCATTTCGAGTGCCCCCGGCGAAGGGACGGCGATCACCATTCTCATCCCACTGGACGGATCGGGCGCCGTGGGCGCGGAGCGTCAGCAGGGATACCAGGACAAGACTGTGGATTTCCCCCCACGCCTCAGAAATGCAATGGAGTTTTCAGAAGACCGCACGACATATGGCGGCATGAAGGAAGACGTAGATGGCCACGCGGAAGCGAAAATCGCCTAAGGGAAAGGGCAAGCGGCGTCAGCCGGGACTGGCCTCCCAGGGGGCAGTCGCGGTCGGGACGCTCGGCTTGCGCGGTGCGGGCATGCTCGGGGTCCTCGGCATGCGCGGCGCAGGCGCGCTCGGCGGCATGATCGGCCGCTATCCGTCGATCGCTGGCGGCGCCATGGCCTTTGCCGTCATCTTCGGTTTCGTCGCTGCCAATGCCCTCTGGTATCAGCCGGGCACGCATCCGTCGCCCTTCTTCCGCACGCGCGACCCGTCCTCGCCGAATTCGCTCGGCCGCCGACCCTTCTTCAGCATGCAGAAGCAGAACCCCGCCGACGTCACCACGTTCCGCATCGAGCGTCCTGATGAGGATGCGGCGACTTCCCCGGCTGCAGCCTCTGGGCCGGCCGGACAGACGGCTGCCGCCACGACGCCTGCAGCCAAGCTTGTCGCCGATGTGCAGGCAGCGCTGGGTCGCCGCGGCCTCTACAACGGCAATGCCGATGGCGTGATGGGGCCGCGCACATCAGCTGCGATTATCTTCTTCCAGGAAACCGCGGGCCTCGCCCAGACAGGCGAAGCAAGCCCCGAACTGCTGGCCGCCTTGCAGGTCGGCGACAAGACTGGCGGGATTGCGGCCGACACCGCAAGCGCCAAGCCGACGGCTACCGTCCCGGCCGAACGCCCGCCGGTGGACCTCCATTCCAAGGCTGTCGCTGTCGATCCGGTCGCAGCCGCGATCATGAGCGCGGAAAAGAACGTCAAGACCGCTTCTTCGCCGAAGAAGCCGCCCACCGATCCGATCAATTCGTCCGATCCCACGAACACGGCCAAGCTGGTGATGCAGATCCAGAAGGGCCTGAGCAATATCGCCTACAGCAATGTCAGCATCGACGGCGTGGCCGGCGATCAAACCAAGGCGGCGATCAGGCATTTCCAGAAGCACTATCGCTTGCCCGAAACCGGCGAACCCGATGTCGCCGTGCTGAAGAAGCTACAGGATATCGGTGCGCTCTGATCGGCGATACCGCCCCACGGGGCCGCCGGCGGCCGGCTAGTCGAAATCGTGCGCCGTCCGATAACGGCCAGACATACCCCCACAATGTTGATTTGGAGAGCCAGAGGAAAATGTTCGTCACGCTATTCCAGATACGGCGTGAGCACACCTTCGATCCATTTCATGAATGCGCGGACTCGGCGCGACAGATTGCTCCGATGTGCTACGACGAGGGACACGGGGAGCGCCCGGCGACGCAAATCGGGGATGATCTCCACAAGCGCTCCACTCTCCAGGTATCGACCGATCCCCAAGAGTGGCGCCTGGATCAGGCCGAGGCCAGCAAGGGCCGCGGCTTCATAGGTTTGCGCGCTGTTGACGTGTAGCGTCCCTGGAAGCTGAAGCGTCGCGTAGCCGTCGCCGTCCGGATATTCCCATCCATAGGGTCTTGCGCCCAGCATCGTTGAAAAATGAATTGTCCGATGTTCCTGACGCTTAAGATCTTCCAGCGATCGAGGAACGCCGTGGCGGGCCAGATAGGCCGGACTGGCAGCGTTGGCCATGCGCAACAGGCCCAGTGGACGGGCAATCAGCGTCTCGTCCCTTATGGGTCCAAGCCGCAGTACACAGTCGAATCCCTCTTGAACCAGATCGACTTGCCGATCGCTACTCGACACTTCCAGCTCCAACTCCGGGTGAGCCACCATGAAATCCGGCAAGGCCGGCACGATCGTCATCCGCGCCACCTCGGTCGGAAAATCCACCCTTAGACGGCCGCGGAGCGCCACGCGATCGCCTGCGAACATCGAGTGCAGGTCATCGACTTCGGCAAGCAGAGCGCGGGCGCGGACATGAAATGCCCGTCCGTCCTCCGTCAACTGCACGCTGCGCGTCGTCCGATGCAGGAGTCTGACCCCGACATCTTCTTCCAGCTTCCGGACCGCCGTTGACGCCCGTCCCTTTTGAATGCCCAGGCTATCGGCTGCGCGGGTGAAGCTCCCCATTTCCGCTATCGTTACGAATATAAGTATGGGTTCGAGGTTCTGCATTTCCTTGCCTCGGTATTGTTCTCCTCTGAGAGAACGGTGAGTTCCTTTCCTTGGTGTTTATCACATCTGGGAGACACAGTAAGTTTCGCATATCAAAATCCCCATCGGAGAATGACAATGTCCGAAACTATGAACCACCATCATGTGCCTGACGCTATGACCAGGGATCACGCCCCGTGGGCCGGGCGGATAGTGAGTGCGTTTGTCGTCGTCGCCTTGATAGCAGACGGCACTATTCAGCTTTTCGCGCCGGCACAGATCGCGAGCATGCTGCAGGAAACCGGATTCGCGATGGATCTGACCCGCATCGTGGGTCCGATCATACTCGTCTGCGCCATCCTTTACGCGATTCCGGCCACCGCCGTCCTCGGCGCGATCCTGGTGACCGGCTTTCTAGGAGGCGCGATCTGCGCCCATGTCCGCGTCGGTGAACTGGGATCGCCGCCGGAACTTATTTCCCTGCTTCTGGGCGCGATGACATGGGGCGGCCTCTACCTTCGCGATCCCCGTATCCGGGCCGTTCTGCCGCTCATCCATTGAAACAACAGGGGGCAACGCTTTGTCCCAGGAAATCAGGAGAATACGCATGTTTTTAGTCATGGGAATTACCGGAAAAGTGGGTGGCGCAACGGCGGAACATCTGTTGGCGCAGGGCCAGAAAGTGCGTGCACTCGTCCGTAATCGCGAAAAGGCGTCAAGCTGGGCTGACCGGGGCGTGGAACTGGTGGACGGCGATTGGAATGACGCGGCGGCCATCGAGCAGGCGCTCAAAGGCGCCGAAGGTGCGTTCGTGATGTTGCCTTCTGTATGGGCGCCGTCACCTGACTACAAGGAAGCGCGGGGCATGATTGCGAACTATGTTGCAGCACTCACCAATGCAGCGCCGCCGCGAGTGGTAGCGCTCTCGTCGATGGGTGCGAACAGAACCAGCGGGCTCGGAATGATCACAGCCCTGTCGCTTCTGGAGCAAGGGTTTCGCGACCTGACGTCTCCCGTCGCCTTCGTGCGTGCAGGCGGATTCTTCGAAAACTTCCTCTACGGCTTGCACGTTGCCCAAGGCGGAACGCTGCCAGTCTACTACAATCCGACTGACCGGAAATCGACCATGGTCGCCACGAAAGATATCGGCGCGGAGGTCGCAACCCTTTTGACCAGACCGGCGTGGACAGGGCGGCGCATCATCGAGCTTGGTTCAATGGTCAGTGCCGATCAGGTCGCTGGGCAACTGGGCGAAGTCCTGAAGCTCGACGTGAAAGCCTTTGCCATCCCGCGTGCAAGGTGGGCGGAAGCGTTCGAGCAATTCGGTATCCCCAAGGGCCACACCGGGCCTGCCGAAGAAATGTTTGAGGCCGTGAACGCAGGATGGATGGACCTCGGAGCCGAGGGTACAGAGCACGTTGCGGGTACGACGTCCCCACGCGAAGTCTTCGAGGCCGCACAGAACGCACAGAACGCTGCCAGGACGTGAGTCCGGGACGAACCAGGCATGAGGCGATTGGTTGAATCGAAGTCGATTGTCACTTCGAGGCAGCGCCGCTATAGCTCTGCCATGAGATTGCGCACCGATATCTTCGTATCCGCTCTGCTTCGCCGTGTGTTCGGTCGGGGCGATTTCGCCGCCATCGAGCGCAAGGGGGCAGAGGAGGCAGGCGCGATCTTCATCCGTCAGCGCTTCCGCGATGGCCTGGAAACGCTCTACGGGCCAGCGCCGCAAAGCTTCTTCGAGGCGGATGAGAGCGGCGATCGCCTGTTCGAAATCCGTCTTGCGCGCACAAGCGCCGAGGCGGTTCGCGAGATGCTCGACCGCGAGGCGCGGTTCGATTCCGATTTATGGATCGTTGAACTTGAGGCTGACGATATCGCCGATATCGTACCGTTCGCAAACGGCGCCTGAGACCCCGGCTTACCCCAGGGGGCTGTCAGGGCGGAATCGGCCCGCCCGGACTCTTAAGATATCGGTTTGTCTGCGATATCAGTTGCAGACGCGCATACGCTCGTAGTGCCAGCCGTCGTCATATTCGTTTTGGACGGCCCGTCTTTCGAACCAGCACTCCGGCGGAGGCGGAGGAGGGGGAGCATAACCGGCATTGCCATTAGCAATCGCACCACCCAGGATGCCGCCGATCACGCCTGCCGCGATACCGCCGGCAATGACAGCGCCATTGTTGTTATGATGGTGGTGATGACGGTCCGGCGGTGGCGGGTCGTACCGGTCGTTATGGTGACGCCATTGCTGATTGTCATATTGCTGCGCCTGCGCCTGACTGACGGTCGCCAGCGTGCTTCCCGCAAGTGTCGCGAGAACGAGAACCGAGAGCATTGCTTTTTTGATCATTGCCAACTCCGAAGTGCTGGATCCAACCACCACCAGGAGCGTTCGAATCAGCTAAAAAAACCATATTGAATATGGCCATCGCGATCTGAACATTAGGTGAATATGCCGTTCATCAAATAAGGCCGCCATCCGGCGGCCGGACAGCACGGCCTAGCGCGACCGGCCGAATGCCTTGGAAAGGGTGCGCATGTCGCGGGCCGGCGGCACCTGGCGCATGAAGCGCGGCTCGCTGGCATACGCTGCCGGCGCGGCAGGTTCTTCCGGCGGCAGGTAGGTGTAGCTGTCGGCCCGGCGCCAGGCTTCGACGCGCTCGTCGCTCTCATAGGGATCGACATCTTCGAGCACATGCCATGCACGGCTGACGCTGCCCTTGATTTCGGCCAGATGCGGATAGAAGTGCTCAAGCACGAAGACCGCGTCGGGGAAATTCATGCCTAGACTGGTCAGCGTTACCGCAAGCTGCTGGCCGGAGAGATCCAGCATGATGCGCTCCGCAAGCCAGCGGCTTGCGGAAAGCGCGTCGGCAAGGGTCGTGGCGAAATGGGTCGCTTCACGTTCGCGGGCAAAGCGTACCAGTAGCGCTTCCTGCACCTGCGAGAGGGTGCGCAGCCCCAGACGGTCGTCGGGCTCATGGGCGAGATGGTTGGCGATTTGCTTGATCTCGCGGCGCAAAGCCTCTTCGCGCTCAAGGCGGCCGGGTTCAGCGGCCTCGATTGCCGGCACCTGGCTTTCCACGGTCCGCGGGGGCGCCGCAAGAGGTTCGATCGTGTCCACGGCCAACGGGTCGCGGCGGGGTTCGGCCTGCCGCAGGCCGACAAGCGCGTCGATCACCTTCGGCGACAGGGATTCCCGCCGAACGATCGCCTTGGCATGGGCAGCACCCTGGGTGCGGGCGATCGTGATCAGCGTATCGTCGTCAATGATCTGGGAGCTGGCAAGAAAGGGAGCGGCAATGCCGATCGGCTGGCAGCCGATGAAGAGCGCGACGGCCGGCGGCACATGCGCGCATTGCGACAGCGCTGCCACCGCCTGACGCTTAGCTTCCTCAGACGAGGCCTGGAAGAGCGGCGTGAACAACTCGGCGAATTGGCGGAGTTCGGATTTCGACGGATGCGAAAGGCTTTCGAAGCTGGTGACGGTCGCCATCAGGACAACGTCCTTCTTCCGGACAGCCAGCGGTCCTTCAAGGTCTCGAAACCGGTCGCGCACGCAAACACCCATACAGATACGCAGAACAACAAGGACGGGAACCGGACCGAAGGACGCATCGGCGGGGGCGCTATCCCGAAACCGTATCGCCTTGCCCGCATCTCTCTCTCCGGGCGAGCCAATACGGACGGAACCGACGCGTAGACGGTCATCCAGATCTGGTTATGGGGAAAGAGTAAGGCTCGCAAGGTTAACAGCTCGTGAAGACTTTATTAAAATCCTAATCAAAGTTACGCGCGTAGCTTGCGCCAAGATGACGGTTTTGTGAACATCGAAAATAAGAAAATTTGGTGGCTTAGCGCATTTTCGGGGAACTTGGCCCGGCGCGCGCCCGCGCATCAAAAAAGCGCCCCGTGAGGCGCTTCGGATGATCCACTGGCAGAAGAGATGAAGCCCTACAGAGCCCTGTGTTCCCGCAATGCGTCCAGCAACTTCTCGGCGGTGTTGTGGCCCGATTGGAAGAGGTCGATCGCTGCAGAGGCCGCAAACTGTGCGTCCGCGCTTTTCACGTCGATCCTTTTTTCCACGCACCAGCTATCAAGCGCGCCGCGCATAACTTCAACATCTTCAAAGGAAAAGGGCGAACCCATAAATAAAGTCATCACGTGTCCTCCGCATAAAAGGCAAGAGCACCTATGATCTCTTGAACCGGTCCCTGCCGACCGATTTGCGCACCATACGCTTAAATTAGTGATTGGCAAATTATATTTGCGTGACACTTTTTTGCAACAGTTGGAATTGTTGTTCCCAGCGGCTGGTGAGCCATTGGTTTTATTTAAGAATATGATTTTATATTACTTTATGGTTCGACCCTCGTAATTTTTTTGCCCAAACCGATGAAACCAAATCGCAACACGCTGCGTTATTTTATCCGGGATGCTGCGATCACGGGATCGCGTCATTCACATTAGCGTTCTGTTAACTATGGTGTGTCTCAATTCGGGTTGGAACAGTGCGATTTGCAGTATTTGATCGTATGCTGATTCTCATGATCGCTGAAGCACAGCGGTCATGCCACGGTATCCAGTAAGCATGAAAATGCCGTGAGAAAGGACGCAAATGCCTCTGGAGATGGGCAAAGCCCGGTTTCTCAAGAGGAGCGTCAGCCCGCCGCAAGCGGGCAGGATGAAATAAATCGCGAGTTCATCCGTCTCGAGCTGCAATTGGAGACGAGCATGGCAAAGGTCATTTCCCTTTTGGAACGCCAGTCGCGCATGCCGCGGCGCGTGCAAAAGGAGCCGGTCGAGGCGAAGATTCTTCTTTTCACCGGCGTGCGCTACGAGCGCCTGGACGTAACCTCGAATCGGCCGGGAACGGGTCCGAAGCGGGCAAAGAACAAATAGACTTCGCAGACGGCGCGACGGTCGACCCCTCCCGTGTCGCCTAACTGCCGTCAAAGACGTCGCAGCCCGCTTCCGCAAGGAAGCCGCGCGCGGCTTCGTCAAAGCTTGACTGCGGCGCCATCGTCCGCAGCACCGCGTAGCCCTCAGGATGAGGCATCTCCACAAGGATCGCCTGGGAAAGCGACGGCGGCAGCGCCTTGCGCAGTGTTGTCAGCTGGATCGGCGAGGCGACCAGAACGTCCAGCAGACCACCGACCGACGTCCGGTCGCTCATGCTGAAGACCTCGTTCGAAGCCCTGTCGTAAATCGAAAGCGACCAGAACGGCACCTTGCCGGCCGCCGTCAGGCGGATTGGCTGGTCCCCGAGATCGAAGGCGCAGACCGCCGTCTTGATATAAGGATCGCCGTTGGAAAGCCCGGCATCGTCATCCTTGTCATCAAGCATGTAGAAGTGGTTCTCGTCCCCTTCATCCTCGACACGCGTATAGGCGTCGCGATCGGAAAAATGCGGCAGCGACAGGATGATGACGAGGTGGAGCAGGGCCGCACCGAAAATCCCCGTCAGAACGGCAGAGACGATCCTAAACATGGCCGCAACCGATCTTTTCGAGTTTCGGCATGGAAAGGTCGATCAGTCCCGAATTGCCGGCGGCGGGGGAATCGAGCAGCGTCAGCACCAGCCGGAAATCGCCGGATGCGGGCAGCGCCAGCCAGTTTCCGGCATGGGCGTCCTGCGACACCGTGATGTCGAAGCTCGAATCCGGATTGCGTAGCACCGTCCAGGAATTGAGCGCCGAAGGCCGGCCTTCGATTGGCGGCAGCGGCTCGCTGTCTTCGCCGGCTGTAAACAGCGTCCAGAGGCGGGCAGGGGGTGTCTGGCCGCTGATCCGGTAACGGCAGCCAGCCGTCAGCCGGCCGCCGCTATCGTCATCGAGCGCGGTAAAGACGAGGCCTTCCGCGGTGCCGTAAAGCAATCTTCCCGCACGGGCGCGATGGGATTTGGCGTAAGGATCTGCTTCAGCCGTATGCAGGCTCGGAAAAGCCTCCCAGGCGCCCAGCCTGATCGCACCAAAGCCGGCGGTCGCGTCCAGCGCATAGAGCGTGAACATGATGCCGCCGCCGAAAGCTATGACGAGCGAAAGCGCGACCAGAAGGGGAACCCGGAACACCTTGGTTTCCTCGTGACTATTGGAACCAATAGCTTATCCCTGATTCTGCAATGAGGGGAAAGGCAGGGTTGTGCGCGCTCCACCGGAGAAAGGCGAATCTCAGGAATTCGACGGCAAGTGCCATCAGCGCACATGGCCGCCCGGCGCCGCGAACGAACAACGTGACGTAAAACTGTCAATGGCATCACATAGATACCCGGTCGGCTTTACATAAGGAGTTTGCCTTGTCCCCTTCGGCCCGCAACACTGTTTTGAAGTCGCTCGCAACCTCAATCTCATCGATCGAATTGGCTCGGCCAATTCGAGTTGCCGTTGATGGGCGAACGGCCTCGGGAAAGACAACGCTCGCGGATGAGCTTGCCGAACAGCTTATTGCAGTAGGCCGAGACGTTATTCGAACCTCAATTGACGGCTTCCACAGGCCGAAGGCGGAGCGCTATGCAAGGGGAAGGCACTCACCGGAAGGATATTACTACGACGCGCGTGACCTCGACGCGATCAACGCTTTGCTCCTTTCGCCACTCGGAGCAGGCGGCAACCACGAGTATCGTACGGCATCCTTCGACCTCCTGAACGATCAGGCCATTAAGCAGGCCGCAAGGATTGCTTCCTCCGACGCTATACTGATCGTAGACGGTACGTTCCTGCAGCGCCCGGAGTTGGTTGAAAATTGGGATTTGGTGATTTTCGTCGAAACCACAGAGGCAACCTCCGCGCAACGTGGAGTGGGGCGGGACACACAGCTTCTGGGCGGCATCGAAGCAGCCCGCCAGCTTTATGCAGCTAGATATCAACCTGCTTACAGGCTCTATGAGACCATTTGTGCGCCTGCGACCAGCGCGGACGTCGTATTCAACAATGAGGACGTCGACCGCCCGGTCCTTACGGTCAGGGGAAATGGTCGATTGCCAGCCTGACCTGAGTCTGCTCACGGCCCCATGAGCGACCATTGCGATCGTCTGCGAAGCAGCTACATTTGCCGCCGGCACGTCATGGGAAAGCCGGGGCCAGACATGACTTCCTTATTGGGGCTTACGACACTTCCGTGTTTGGCAATTATCATTTCCGCGTCATTCATGCGCCGAGGTGTGTGGACTTGGGCATCCCTAATATTCGCCGCTCTCTCGGTGTCGGTTGCAGCAATGTACCTGTGGCTTGGTGTCGCTCAAAGCTGTCAAATTGACGAAAGCGAATGTGTCGGTGCGACCGCCACATCTTACCTAGTCATGGCGCCGTGGGGTCTCTGCGCCGTCGCGCTTGCATTTCGCCTTGTCGCCGTACACTGGACGCGTCGGTGAGGCTGCGCAATGATCGCCATGGGCCGACTGCTTTCCTTGGGAGGGCCGCCGCTATCGATGGGAGTTGAATGGTGGACGGACGTTTGCACCGCGATTTATACGGGTGGGCTTTAACGATGCCGTTGGAAGTCCTTTGGGACGACAAGGGCGACTTTGGTCGGAAGGTTCGAGACCTGACGACCGAAGACATCAGGACGCTGCTGAAAGCTGGGCCTGTACAGTTCGTTGAGGCAGACGTCGGAAAGAGGCTCCGTTGGGTGCCCGAATCAGACCGTTTCGATTACTGGAAGGCTATTAAGCCCAACCTTTTCGAGGATGGGAAACACCATCTTGACGATTACCCCAATGGTTTCTTTCTGGCCGCGTCGGAATGGTCTGGCAGACAGGGCGAAACCATTGTAGCGCTGGAAAAACATCACTGATGACGGCTTCTGGCCGCCAAAGCCGATCCGCTGGTCAGCGGGAAAGCTCCCGACGGAACATTCTTGAAAACTCATCACAACTTTTCGGGGTTTGTTTGTGATATTCAGCCAATCGCTCCCTCGTCACCTGACGTCGCAGATAAGCGAAAGCCCTCTCGGTCGCAACTTCTGGCTGCTTAAATTCCTTCTTCGCGAACTTTAAGAAAAGGGCCTTTGCATCACGAACCATTTCCGGACGCTTGAATTGTAGATCGCAGACCATCGCGACATTCATGCTTACCGCTGCTATGCCCAATCCCGCATTTTCTGGTATTGGCCCTAGCTCATGTGCGTAAGATACAGAGGCCAAAATAGAAGCGACGAAAAAGGTGATCTGAGGAAATACTCTCATCTTCGGCAATTCCAATCTATTGTATCGCAATAAGCTCGCGTTCTACCAGAAACGCTCAAACCACGCTGCCGCGGTCGGGGCTTAAATATTTGAGACCAACTTTGTCGAATTCGGTCTCCAATGCTTCCAGTCCATGTATTTTCTTAAATGTGATTTCTTCTCGCGTAATCGGCAGAAGCCAATAGAAATGAATTGGGCCGCCTTCCAAATTGAAGATTTCGAGGCTTGGCCCGTCCAAATAGGGCAACAAGATAAGGCCATGATCAGCGCGCGCATGGTTCAACCAAGGGCGGCCGAAATTAACGGAATGACCTAGATCCAGGATCGCTCCGGTCCTGTGATAATGCGCCGTCGCCACGAGCAGTTCAGCCACGTCGTCAGTTTCGTAGGGACTATGAACATGAAGTTCGAGCGCCTTCTTATCTCCTTCTTGCGACATGCATGCAGTTGAATAGGTCCACATGTCTCGATCAGCGCTGGGGCCGAACTTTAACACCGCGAAATCGGGCGGGAGCTGATGGATCGGTCCCTCGGAGAAATCTACCTTCTGCGGACGCGTCCCCCACGACCGTTCATAATGGCCTATGATTGCTTCTTGTCGCTTGACCACAGGCTTCTCCTCGCCGGACACCGTCGGCCTGTATGTCAAAGATAGTGGGAGACAATCAAGTGCGCGCGAGGAAACACGATCAGTAGTTCTTCATCTCAAGATGCGGCATTCCCCCATCGAAAAATTCATCGCCGAATGCGGTGAAGCCGAAGCGCTGGTAAAGCGCAACTTGTCGCTCTGGGCGGTCAGGTAGAAGCGGTTGCCGCGTGCCGCGCGGTGGGTTTCCATCGCGTAGCCGATCATGGCGCTGGCAATGCCGCATCCGCGCCATCTGATGCCGACGGCGACCCTGCCGATCTTCACATGCTCCTCGGCATGGATCACCCGCAGCGTCCCGCGGACTTCGCCGGAACCGATGGACACCACGTGAAAGGCCGTGAAATCCCCGACATCGAATTCCTCTTCCTCGGGCACATTCTGCTCGACGATGAATACCTCGCGCCGGAGCCGGAAAGCCTCGTTGCATAGAGTGCTGAAAACAGGAACCGTCAAAATCGCCGTATCGTCCATAAGTACCTCCCTGTGGACGTCGTGGGCCGCAACGCATCATCCGGAGCGTCGATACCTCTGCAGGCAGCCATATTGGTCGGTTTCGGCGTCCGGCAATTGCACGGAATGAGTAGGTCGAGGCTCGTTCAGTGATCCGTCGGCAGGACCGGCATTGGTGCGTCCTTCATCATCTCGGCATAGAGCTTTTCCGTTTCCGCATCGGTCGGAAATAGGGATTCGACCCTCAATTCCTGAGCCGCGATCGTCATCGGCGTGCCGACTGTCGTGATCAGCGAAAAGAAGCTCAACGTCGTGCCATCCCTAACGAAATTCAGCGGAACGATCGGCGTGCTGGCGGGAGCGTCAAGCGCCTTCCAGTCGACATCGACATCGGGATAGGCAAGCAAGGTCTTCAACAGTTCCCTCGTCTTGTCATCGATCACCCGGCCGATCGATTCTCGATGCACACGGGCGAGAAGGCTCTTTGAGGTCTCGGCCCAGCCCTGAATGAAGGGGCGCATGCCTTTGGGGTCGAACATCAGGTGCAGCAGGTTGCGCGGCAGCTTGCGCTCTGCCATGTCGACGAAGCAATTGAAGAAGCGGGGCGCTGCGTCGTTGGACATGACAACGTTCCAGTAGCGGTCCATGACAACGGCGGGAAAGGGCTCGTGCTGTCTGAGCATTCGACGCAAGGCCTCCACCACGGGCTGCATGTCGGGTGCATCCCAGGAGTCATCCGAATAGAGCGGCGCGTAGCCGGCCGCCAGCAGCAGCGTGTTGCGTTCGCGAAACGGCACCTCCAGTGCTTCGGCAACCGTCATCAGCCGCTGGCGACTGGGAACGCTGCGGCCGCTTTCCACAAAGCTGATGTGACGCTGCGACACGCCGGTATCCATGGAAAGGTCGAGTTGGCTCTTGCCGCGCACTTCCCGCCAGTGACGCAGCAATGGTCCGAGCTCTCTCGATATCGCCATGCCTCTCCCGTTGCCGTTCATGCAGGCCTCCCTGTGCTTATGCCTCGCAGTCCCTTCGAGGAGGAAAGGGCCTGCGAGGCATGTTGGTTTCCATATCCGCACGGTACCGAACGGAAACGCTCGAACCGAAAAGATCAGAACTGAACCGGACCGACGGAGCCAAACCAGTGGCGCACTTTAGTGGGGTCTGCTTCGTCCATGTAGAAAAAGTGGGTCATGACGGGCTTGACGACAGGGTGACTTCGGTCGTCCGGCGTCATTGTCACAAAGCCGCGGAACACCTTCAGCGATCCGCCATCCCAATACTCGGTCACGTCGTGATGGGCGGTAAAGCCCGTGTCGATAAAAGCACGCAGGCTCTCGCGGATCGTCTCGCGGCCTCTCCATTCGGCGATGCCGAGATTGGCAGTCGCATTTTCAGCAAAGCAATCGAAGCCTTCGCCGAAAGTCTTGTCGTCGATTTCCCTCCAGAAGGAAAGCAGCCATTCCGGGGCTTCGCGCATGGTAAACGTCTTCTCGGTCATTATTCATTCTCCGATGTTTCGTGAGGCATCTCTCCGGCACGGTTAGTGCCGATCTCGTCTTGAGATGCCTGGAAACTATGCCCCGCCAGGAGGTGTCTCAATTACATCGGAGGTCATATTGCTATGTCAGGCAGCAAATGCCACCAGCCATCCCTGGCGATGTTAACGCGAGAATGGCGGCATAAGCGGCTATTTACCATCATTAGGCATAGATGTTTTGTGCAGCAATTTTTGATTGCAAAGTTGAACGCTGTTCAGCAACCTGCAACGTGGTCACTACGCGTTAGTCTGCTGAGGTTTTGGATATGCTAAGTGAAATCAAGGGCGGCGATCTCGTAAGGACGCTGATCCTAAGTGTCTCAGCCGTGGCACTTTTCAGCCTGTATTTCTATGTCCGCGGTGGGCTCAGCGTTGCGATATTTCAGTGGTTGGTCGCCATTGTCGCAATGGGGGCCATCTTCGATACCTGTTGGCTGAATGCCAAACGGACACGACTCCGATCCGCGCCTGAAAAGCCGGCTTCGCTCGCCGAAAAGCGGGAAAGGCAGATAAAACTAGGGCGCAGGCTGCTACGGCAGGCAGGCATAGTCGCGATCGCCGGCGTGACGATACCGGTCCTTGTTAAGCTTTGGTTCTTACTCCATTGACGACCGCTTCAGCCGTGACCCGCCACTGATGGCAACGGGCTACCCAATCATGCATATTTAGAGCGCGGCCGTGTGTCGTCTGGCCGCTTGCCAAGACGCGGCTTCCTCAAGCTCTCAATACGAAGCCAGAACATTACCGAAGTTCGGTTCGATGCCCAGCAGCGGTGCCGCCTGGCTGATGATGTCATGAACCATCGGTGCGGCCGTCTCTGCGGCGAGGTTCAGGTTGTGCACGCCCGTTAGCGGCTGGTCGATGAAGGACAGAACCACATATTTCGGGTGATCTATGGGGAAGGCTGCGAGGAAGGAGTTGAAGCTCAGCTTGTGCGAGTAGACGCCGTTGATGACCTTGTTGGCCGTGCCGGTCTTGCCGCCGACATGGAACCCGGCAACATCGGCCATTCTCCCCGAGCCCTGTTCGCCGTTGAGTTTGAAGAGATATTTGATGACGTCGCTGGTGCTTTGCTTGACGACGATCTTTGCGGTCTTTTCAGCCTCTTCCTGGGTACGCGGCAGGAAGGTGGGCTCGATCAGCTTGCCGTCGTCGATGAGGGCAGCACCCGCAACCGCCGTCTGCATCGGCGTCGTGGCGACGCCGTGACCGAAGGCGGCGGTCAGCGAGTTGATCATCTTCCAGACCTTCGGCTGGCTCGGCTTCGCCACCTCGGGCAGCTCGGTGTCCATCCTGGATAGCAGGCCGAAGCGATTGAGATAGGCGCGCTGGTTCTCCATGCCGACCTTCTCCATCATCTTGGCCGTGCCGACGTTGGAGGAGTAGCGGAAGATTTCCGGGATCGACAGCACCCGGCGCGGCACGTCGCGGTCGTCGTGGATGGTGAAGCCGCCGTAATGCAGCGGCGTGCTGGCGTCGAACGTGTCGGTGAGCTTGACCGTGCCGGTATCGAAGGCCATCGCCATCGAGAAGGTCTTGAAGACGGAGCCCATCTCGTCGGTACCGTTCGACATGCGGTTCAGCCAACCCTTGACATCCGTCTGCGGATCGTTGGGATCGAAATCGGGGGCCGAGGCCATGGCCAGCACTTCGCCGGTATGGATGTCGAGGATGACGGCGCCGGCCGATTGGGCCTGATAGGTCGCAGGTGCCGCCGCGACAACGTCATGGACGATGTTCTGGACGCGCAGGTCGACCGACAGTCGCACAGGCTGCAGCGCGGCGTCGCTCGGCGTCATGCCTGTTGCGGCCAGATCCGAGAGACCCTGCATGTCGAGATATTTCTCCATCCCCGCCACGCCGTGATTGTCGATGTCGACATAGCCGAGGATATGCGCGGCGGTGCGACCACCGGGATAGAAACGTTTAACTTCCGGGCGGAACCCGATCGCCGGCAGGCCGAGCGCAAGGACTGCGTTCTGCTGTTTCGGCGTCAGCTGCCGACGCAGCCAGGCAAAGCGCGACCGCTTGTCCGAGAGCTTCTGGTAAAGGGATTTTCTGTCTAGATCCGGGAAGACGCCAGCGAGCTTCTCGACCGTTTCATCGACGTCAACAACACGGTTCGGTTCCGCAAACATCGATACGGTGCGAATATCGGTCGCCATCAGTTCGCCGTTCCGATCGACGATGTCTGGACGGAATGCGGGCGCCTGGCTTGGCGGAATGGACGATGTGAGGTCCTCCGGCGTCATTGCCAGATAGGTAAGTTTTGTAAAGATGGCGACATAGGCAATCGCCAGGGCGCAGACGAGCACGAGGATACGGGATTTCGCCAGTTTCGCCTGCCCTTTACCCGTCGAATGTTGCCGCCGGCTGGGAGATCCGGGGCCGAATGTCAGCTCGATAAGACGGCCGCTATTCGCGCTGAAGGCATGGATGATGGACATGGCTACTCGGCTACAAAAACGGGGGTGCTCGCAATCGGTCGAATTGATCCTTTTTTATACCCGCTGGATGGTTAACGAGAGCTTATCACCGGCAGCTTCCCTAATATTCAATGACAATCTGGAACACCCCAAAAACGTTCAATCCCGTTGCCGGTCGCTCCCAGTTTGCAACCCAGGAATGATATGTTTTTGGATCGCGCAGATGACCTGTGATACAGTCAAAGCGGATGAAGGTGGGAACCCATATCTCTGATGCGCAGCTTTGAGAGGCTCGGCATGGTACACGGCGGGTTGATGCAGGCTGCAGATCTTGGCTGGAGATCTGTGGCCTATGTTTCCGTTCGCTTCGCAGTCGCTCTGGGCGGCTATCTCGTCGCCGTGCTCGTTGCCTGCGTCCTCATGGCCGCCTTCATGGTGATCAAGGACACGGCGCCGCAACATTATGGGACATCTGGCGATTTCGCTGCCGTCATCGAGTTTGCTGCGGTTGCATTTCCGTTCGTCGTCTACCTGCTTTTCTTTCCTGCAGGCCTGATCATTGTCGTGGGTGAAGTGATGAGCTTACGAAATAGGCTCTATTACGTTTTATCCGGCGGGTTTCTTGGTCTGCTGCTCGAAAGCTACGGCCCGCCGCCGCCGCCTTCGAGTTCACTCTTGGCCGGCCACGTTGGCGTGGCCTCCATCATAATCGGCTGCGCAAGTGGCTTCATCTATTGGCTGCTTGCCGGACGAATGATGCCGCGTAGCGCGCGAATCGTCTGGACGAAGAAGACCGAGGTTCCGCGTGAACCCGATGATGGATTTTGTGATGTCTGTCGGCGGCTCTTGCTCGGCGACGCCCGAAGGCCTCGCCGATAATTCCTGCGAGAAGAGCTCGATTAGCTCAAACGCGGGGCAGGGCGTGGCTCTATCCCGCCTTGGCAGCAGGTTGCGGCAAATCCGGTGCGGGCGCTTTTCCCTCGTTGGCCCGGCGTTGCAGCAGGCGCTCGAAAGCATGCTTGATCTTCATCACATGCGGCGTCTTGTACTCAAAATCCTTGTTGTGGAGATGGATCAGCATCGAAGCATTGACTTCGAACACCACGACCCGGCCCTCGGCATCCAGCGAACAGTCGATGCCGAAATAATCGAGCCCCACCTTGCGCCTGATGGCATCGAGTGTTGCCATGGCTTCCGCCCCGAAGACGCGGCCCGGCTGCTCCAGAAAGGCTTTTTCCTCGTCGCGCATCCATGCGACATCGGCCATGCGCGTCGACATGTGATGCACTTTCCAGACATCGCCGATTGCCAGGTGATAGGCAAAAATCTCTTCGCCGACGAAGACGAAGCGATATTTGCGGAAGTAGCCGTCGGCGGACCTGTAGTCGACGAAATCGGTAAGGTAGAGCGGTTGCTCTCCGGCTTCCTCGGCAAAGGCAAGCAACTCTTCCGGCGTCGAAACCAGTTCCATCTTGTCGCCGCCATGGGTGCCGGCATGGCGGACGATCGTCTGGATGCTCGTGACCGCGCCGCTGCGCAGGATTTGCCGGAGGACGGCGGCTTCGACCTGGACGGTTGCCGGCATGATCGCGCCCGATATGGCGGCAAGGCTCTCCGCGATGGTCGCGCGATCCGTCTGGAGGATCAGCCGGGGATGATTGACCACGGGCTTTTCGAGGGAATCGGCGAAGTCCACCAGCGACGCAATGATATCGCGTCCGAGATCCGCCTCCGACACCAGATTGACGACGACGTCGGTGCCCGCGCTTATTGTCTGCGGGTCGTAATGATGATCGGGCAGGATGAGGATGACATCGGTGTCGAAGGAACTGTCGCTGATCAGGTCTTCATAGGGCGTATTGCCGGATAGTGGCGAAAAGAGCATCAGCGCCTTGAAACTGGCAGGCCGGCGCTCGGCCGTATAGTTGCGGGCTGCCCCTGAAGTCGCGACCTTCAGAAAGCAGGCGCGCGCTGCTTCCTCGTTGCCGAGGTCATGCTCCAGACCGCCGCACAGGAGCAGCGCCTCTCTGTGGTTCGGCTCGATGCGAAGCGCGGTGCGGGCATAGGTCACGGCAAGCTTCTTCTGCCGGGCATCCTTCAGCGCCTGTGCCTTCTTGCAAAGGCAGACAACATCCCTGGGGGCGATCGTCAGCGCTTTCTCATAGGCCGATATCGCCCGCCCGAGGTCGTCACCCTCCTTGAGTATATCGCCGACCAAGAGCCAGGGCGCCGGATCGTTCGGCATCAGGTCGCAGCAGCGCAAGGCCGAGAATACCGCCTCTGAGACCTTGCCCTGCACCGAGAGGACCCGGCTGCGCTTCGTCAGCGCCGGGACGTGGTCGGCCTTAAGTTCGATCGCGCGGTCGAGGCTTACAAGCGATTCAGGCAGCCGGCCGATTCGAGCGAGCACGTCGCCATGATCGTACCAGGCATCGGCATCCTTCCAGCGGAATACGAGGATCGCTTCGCAGCATTGCAGCGCCCGTGTCAGATCGCCGACAGCCTGGCAGGCCGTGCCGAGGCCGGCAATTGCCTCGGCGTCACCGGGGCTCATGCTAAGTACGGCATCGAACCAGAAGATGGCATCCTGCGGCCTGCCGGCGCGTAGAAGCAGATTGGCAAGCGTACGGCATGCGGAAGGATCCAGACGGACAGGCTCCTGCACGGACAGAAGTGCGGCGATTGCGGCATTGTCGTCACCGGCGTCCATGAAGCTGGAAACCTGTTCCAGGATGGCAACGAGCGCTGATGGGTGGGATGCGGTATGATCAAGCTGCAGGCCCATAAAAAGCGGCTTTCAACTAGGGGGATAGGGGGGCGGGGCATAAACTATAAATAAAGCTTATCGTAACGGCCACGCCTTGCTCTGGGCTGACCATTGCGGCCGCCGCCCGTGATCTACCGGCTCGCTAAATCGATAAAGGGATGTCGTTCATTTGCCCCGTTGAACGCGGCTCATCGTCAGCCGGCGGTCGCCACTTTCTGTGGATTGAGCGGCGTTGCTTCCCGCAATTTCTGGCCCAGGTCATGCAGGATCTTGGTCGAATCCGCCGAGAGCGTGCGGGGGCGCAAGGGCGGCGGCTGGACCGGCTGGTCGCTGGGCGGCGCCGGCTTCTTGGCGGCAACCGTCTGCGACTTCTGCGGCGGGAACGGGTTCTCGATGCCTGGGATAGGCTTCAGCACGATGCCCTGATGGGCATAGTCCATGATCTTCTTGAAGGTCATGGCCGGCAGCATGCCGCCCGTCATGTTGTTGGTCGAGGTATAGTCGTCGTTGCCGAACCAGACGGCGCAGGTGTAGTTGCCGGAAAAGCCGATGAACCAGGCGTCGCGATAGGCAGACGTCGTGCCGGTCTTGCCGCCGATCAGGATGCCATGATCGAGCTGCGCCTTTCGGCCCGTGCCGTTTTGCGGCACGTTGATCAGCATCGTGTTCATGTAGGACAGCGCCTTTTCCGACAGCACGCGCTGCGGCGGCGGCTCGTCGCGGTCGAAATCGTAGAGAACCTTGCCGTCATAGCCAGTGATCTGCTGAATGCCGTGGCGTCGCGATTGCATGCCGTCGGCCGGGAAGACGGAATAGGCCGTCGCCTGGTCGAGCACGGTGACTTCCGACGTGCCGATCGGTATCGTCTTGTCGTTGCGGATCGGTGTTTCGACGCCGAAGCGCTTGGCCATCTCGCGGATGGGCTGGATGCCGAAATGCTCCTTGGCGAGCCGCACGGGGATCGTATTGATCGACTGGGTGATCGCCTGCAACAGCGTCACCTTGCCCTCGTAGCGGTTTTCGAAATTATGCGGGCTCCAGTTGCCCCAGGAGATCGGCGCGTCGATGATGGTGGTCGCCGGCGTCATGCCGTTCTCCATCGCCACCGAATAGGTGTAGATCTTGAACGACGAGCCCGGCTGGCGTAGCGCCTTGGTGGCGCGGTTGAACTGACTCTCGCCGTAATCCCGCCCGCCGACCATGGCGCGCACGGCGCCGCCGTTCTCGATCAGCACGCTCGCCGCCTGCTTGGCGTGATATTGCTCGCCATATTGCATCAGGCTCGATTCGACAGCGTCCTCGGCAGCCTTCTGCAGGCTCATGTCCACGGTGGTATGTACGATCAGCGTGCGTTCGGGGAAGCGGGAGGAAAGTCGCTGCACCTCGTCGAAGGCCCAGTCGAGGAAAAAGTCTGGCGATTCGGACTGCGCGCGGTCGACGACGGAGGCCGGATTGCGCCTTGCGGCAATCACCTGGCCCTCGGTCATGAAGCCTGACTGCACGAGGTTGGAGAGCACGTCGTTGGCGCGGGCGCGGGCCGCCGGCAGGTTGACGCTTGGCGCATATTTGGTCGGCGCCTTGAAGAGCCCGGCAAGCATGGCCGCTTCCGCAAGATTGACGTCGGTTATGCTCTTGCCGAAGTAATATTGTGCCGCCGCAGCAGCGCCAAAGGTGCCGCCGCCCATATAGGTGCGGTCGAGATAGAGGCTGAGGATTTCCTTCTTGGAGAGATTGGCCTCCAGCCAGATGGCAAGGAAGGCTTCCTTGATCTTGCGTTCGATCGAGCGCTCGTTGGTCAGGAACACGTTCTTGGCGAGCTGCTGCGTCAGCGTCGAGCCGCCCTGGACGACGCCGCCCGCCTGGGCATTGACGGTCAATGCGCGGAAGAGGCCGAAGACGTCGATGCCGAAATGGTCGAAGAAGCGCCGGTCCTCGGTCGCCAGGACCGCCTTGACGAAATAATCGGGCAATTGATCGACCGGCACGGAATCTTCATGGATGATGCCGCGATGGCCGATGACGTTGCCGTAGCGATCGAGAAAGGTAACGGCGAAATTGCCGCGATTGCGCCAATCTCCCTGTGTAGCCTCAAAGGCAGGCATGGCAAGCGCCAGCATGACGACTGTCCCTGCCACGCCGAGCGTCATGGCCTCGCCGGCAAGCTCGAAGACGATGCGCTTCCAGCCGCGGGCGCGGAAACGGCGGGAAAAGATGGTGATGTCTTCCCAGATTTCGGCGGCGCGGAAGCCGGCGTTCCAGACCGTGGAATCGATCCAGGAATCGATGCGCAGCAGAAGGTGCCGCTTCCTTGGCTTGCGGCCTTCCGGCTGTTCTTCTGGATTGGTTGGATCCTGCACGTCCCGAATTCCCGCCCGAATTGGCCTGATTTGCCGAACCCGACCTAAGAAGGTCAGGATTCACTCATAATCGCGCCTGATTGAATAATTGGTTGATTTGGGGAAAAGAACAAGAGAGATGCGGCGGGCTGTGCTTTATGGTCACGTCTGCGCTAGCGCCCCAAAGACTGAGACTTGAGAACAAAGGCCCAAGAACTGAGGCCAAGAACCGAGGAATGATGGACGAACTGCCTTTCTGGAAGCGCAAGACGCTGGCCGAGATGAACGCCGAGGAGTGGGAAAGCCTCTGCGATGGCTGTGGCCTCTGCTGTCTGAACAAGCTGGAGGAATGGGATACCGGCGACGTCTATTTCACCTCTATCCGCTGCAAGCTGCTCGATGGCGAGAGCTGTCGTTGCTCCAGCTATCCCAATCGCTGGGATTTCGTGCCCGATTGCGTGCAGCTGACCAAGGAAAACGTCCCCGACATCGCCTGGCTTCCGCCCACTTGCGGCTACCGGCTGGTCAATGAGGGCCGCGACCTCTACTGGTGGCATCCGCTGATTTCAGGCGATCCAGAAACCGTCCATCAGGCCGGTATTTCCGCGCGCGGCCGCACGATCAGCGAAGAGGGCATCGATATCGAGGACTACGAGGATTACGTGGTCGACTGGCCGCTGACGGTCGGAGACAAGATGGAAGAGGCCGAGGAGGCAAAGGCGGAGAGCGACCCTGCCGAAATCACCGAGCGGGATGGCTCCAAGGCCTAGTTCGGAAAGGCTCTTGTCACCTATTCTTCCTTCGAAATCAGTGATTTGGGCGCCGCATTCTTCCACGCCTGCTGGACAAGGTCATGCACAGTGCGGTCGTCGGCGGCCGCGTGATAGAGCCGCGTCGCCCCACGCTCGCCCCAGCCGCCGGGAACGACAACAGTCACGTCAGGGGCAATCGCGAGCGCCATCTTCTGCTGGTCGGGCTTCAGCCGCACCACGCAATAATCACCGCCGGGCAAGGTCATGAAAATCCGCCCGCGCACACGAAAAGCCCGCCTCTCGAAATGCGCGCTTTCGGTTGCCTCCGGCAGATTGAGCGCGAAGGCTATGAGCTCCTCCCTGGTCATGCCGGGATTATAATATTAGTATAATCAAATGTATAGGCGAGCCGCCTTGTGCCGCCGGCAGGCGGTCTTGGCAGAAGATCGAATTCGCGGCAAAGTGGCAGAATGACCGCTGGGACCCCTGAGAACGATCCGACCGCTGTGCCGCCCGTCGCCTCGAAAGTCCGGTGGTTGCCCTGTCGATGACGTGGCTGCTCGCCCCGCCGGAGGGAACGCCGCCGCCTGCGGCACCCGGCTGGGGCAGCCTTTTCGGTCCCAACTGGCACGTCCTGTCCCATGCGACGCGCACCGGCACGACGATTGCTCTCGTGCCGGTGATCTGGCGACAGCTGGAGCTGCCCAATCTCAGCCAGATGGCCATATCGATCGGCGCGGTCATGGCGGTTCCCGTCCTGACCGGCCTTGCCGACGCCGACCAGCGGGCGATCGACCAGCGCATGCTTCAGCGCGCCGCCGGCTGCGCGATCGGCGGCGCAATCGGCCTTATGCTGCTGGCCCTGCCGTTGACGCAGCTTCTCGTCCCATGGCTGATGGCGATCATGGCCGGCACCTTCGTGGCCATGCAGGTGCAGAGCGGACGCCGCGGCATTTCCGGCCTCGGCATTCAGGCTGCCGTCGCGCTGATACTGACGCTGGTGCAGGGATCAGGACCGCCGTCGAGCCTGCTGCCGGCGATCGACCGCCTCGTCGGCATGTTCGGCGCCATCGCTCTGCTGGTGCTCATCAACCTCTTGATGGGACCGCCCGTCACCGCCGGATCTGATCTGGGAGCCGGGCGGGACTGATGGATGTTTTTTGCGTCAAAGCGCGACCACCGTCAGCACCGGGGGCTACGCATTTTCACCTCGCCCCCATGATCCGCTTGAGGGCCCGCGGTCCAAGCCTTCGTTTCCGTCGCCCGTCGGGATTTTCCAGCCCGGGCACGATGACTTTCGCGACGCTGAAAGCTTGCTCGCCCGGATTGAGGTCTATGACGATGACAGACTTGATCCCCACCGCGACCAGCCGATCAACGATGGACGACAGCATCTCATCGACCGTCGTTCCGGCAATAGTCTCAAACTTGGGGGGAACTTCCGTTGGCCCGATGGAAAGAAGTTTAAAAAGATGATCGGGAAGCGGCCGGACAAATGTTTCCGGAAGGATGTCGTCACGGGCCCCGCTGATATAGGTCAGCCTCGATTGCGCGGCCTCGGTGATAGCTCGGATTGCGGCGCGCACGCCGTTGGGGTGGGCTCCGGCACCCTGCGTCATCTCGATGTAGCGCATGATGCCGCCGGCCGGCACCGCCGGGGCGATAAAAGCCTCGATGCAGGGTACGCCGACATTGCTGGTGATGTTGAACATCTGGAGCCTGAATCCGGCTGCGCGAACCCTGGCCGTGAGGCTGTCGACGACCGGATCCCGAAAAGACTTCGGGTCTACGCAATTCAGCCTGCGTTCCTCGGCCGGGATAAATTGCGACAGAATCTCGGCATCTCGCTCAATGCGCTCCAACAGCCCGTGGAACGTCGCCTCCGACAGGGTATTTCCCGAGGCCAGACCGTCCGACGACTGCCAGAACCTGTTGACGCTTCTGTCGTCGAGCTGGACCGCGTTGACAGGCACCCAGGTGGGGCGCTTTTGCAGGATGTCGAAACCGATCGTCCACGACAAACTTTCTTCCGGATGGACTTCGCGTTGGCCAGCCAAAATCAGCGTATCGAGTGTCTCGGCACCAAAACCTTCGGATAACAGTTCGCGTTGACTGGCGTTGCGCAACTCAAGCTTCGGATCACCGGCAACCGCGCGTTCCAGGGCTTCCATCGCCGCTGAGACCTTTGCGTCGATGTCCTCTATTCCCTTGCCCTGATTGATCACGATCGAGCGGGAGTTCGGGGCGATCGCGTTCCAGACCGGAATGCCGATCTTGTCCAGATCCGTCAGCCGAGCCAGGCGACTTATTCCATATCGGCTGAGGAGCGGCACGACACGCGCCATCGTCTCATCAGGCGAACAGATACGATCGGAATAGGTGGTCAATGTTGCGCCGTAAACTCTGTGGTCCAGGAGACTCAGGCCCTTGCGGGCCCGAGTCGGGCCGGCGCGTCAGTGAGACGAGCGTTCCGTGGCAGAGCTGCCGGAAGCTGGAGTTTTGTAATACTGCCCGGAAAATGCCGTCTCTTCAGTATCGAATACGAGGCTAAATTCGGCATTTTCCGGCGTCTTGTAAAGACGGCCCGAAAATGGGGATTCGACGGTTTCGACGGCAACCGCGACGTCTACAGCAGAGCTGCCGGAAGCTGGAGTTTTGTAATATTGCCCGGAAAATGCCGCCTCTTCAGTGTCGAATACGAGGGTAAACTCGGCATTTTCCGGCGTCTTGTACATACGGCCCGAAAATGCGGATTCAGCAGGTTCAACCGCAACCGCGACGTCTACGTCCGAGGTGGCGCCTTCCGCGTCACGGCGGGCCATATAGTCTTCCCGCGTTCCATCCATGGCGGTTACGCTACCCGCCTCGAAGTCGACCAGCCAGAGCTTGTCTTCGCCTTTTACGCCGAGAATCATCATCTTAGACATGGATATCTCCTCTAAAGGGTGTAAAAAATCTCGGGAATTCACTCTGAATGACGTTAATCGCAACGCCTCATTGCATCTGAAACCTATCATACCGCCTGAATGACACAAGCGAATGCTTGAGTAGAATTTCAAATGACGATCGGACAACGGCGGTCATCAGTCTGACCGCGTTGCCCGTCTTGGTTCTGACCTTGGCACTATCCAACGCTGCCGGATACGATCTGGGCGCGCGGATGTTCCAGCGTTAGGGCGCCACCACCGTCAGCACTGGAAAGTCCGGCTTCTCGTTCGGTCCCAGCGGGCCTGGAACCTTATGGCTCACGGGCGGCAGCGATTTCAGGTACATGGCGATGGATTTGGCGTCGGCGGCTGTGAGATGCGCAAAGTCGCGCCACGGCATGACCTCGGACAGCATCCGCCCGTCCGGCCGCTGGCCCTTGGTCATGGCGGTGACGATCTGCTCGACCGACCAGCTGCCAAGCCCGGTCTCCTTGTCGGGCGTCAGGTTCGCGCCGACGAAGGTTCCGGGCGGTATCTTGAAGCCGACATCGGAACCGCCGAGATAGCGGCTCTCGTCGGCCTTGCCGAGGAAATAGCCGGGCGTATGACAATCGCCGCAGCCGCCGACCTGCACGAGATATTTGCCCCGTGCAACAGTGCTTTCGGCCGCCTGCAGGGAGGCGGCGGAAAGACAGCAGGACGCAAGCAGCGTGGCTGCCATGAAATGAGTGGATCGCATCTCGAATTCCCCCGATGGTTGCGAAAAAACCGCGGGCACGATACGCTGGGCAAGGAGACCTCACAATCGCGCGATCGGGTGGTGCGGGTCTAATCAAAACGAATGGCGGATAGGAAAATAGTCTCGCCTTTTATCCCCATGCGTCCCCGTCAGAATCGTATAAACTGCGCCCTGCAATTTATGAAGGAGAGCAGAACGTGGCCAACCAATCATCTTTCCGGGCCGGCGAAGTCGCCCACAAAATCAAGAACTACAAGCCCAAGAACCTTGCGCAGGCCACCCAGAACAAGGCGTTGGCGATCTCGGCTATCGAAAAGGGGCTCTGCCTCTCGCTGACCTACGAGGGCCTGCCGCGCGTGGTGGAGGTCCACACGGTCGGAACGACCACGGCCTTCAAGCCCGCCATGAACGCATGGCAGGTGGATGGCGAGAGCAGCCTACCGCCGGTTTCGGAATGGCGCCTGTTCCTGTTCGACGAATGCTTCGACGTCGCCTTGACTGATATCAAATCCAGTGCCCCGCGCCCGGATTACAAGAAGGGTGCAAGGCAGTTCCGGAAGATCGACAAGCAGGTTTGACGAACCCGGCTCCGGCGGAAGCGACCGATGCGTCGCCCGCCGGAGCCTAAAATCCCCGCCCAAAATCCCCGCCCAGGATCGCCCCCAAAAACTTCGGTCAAAGAAAAATCACAGACATAGGAAAATAATCCTTGACGGCGTGACGGTGGTTTGATAGGGTTCAGGCATAGTCGGAAAGTTGCGGCTGCGGGCATCGCTTCCTGGTTTCGGGAAGCTGATCCGTAGGGTCGTACATCCGCTGAGTTTCAGAACATCGTAGACCGTGGTCTCCGCAGCTTTCGGGCTGGCGGCGTCTTTCCGCGTCCGGAGGGTTTCATGCAGGGCATCGACAATTTCGACCCGGCGCTGTTTGGCGCATGGCCGGAGAAACCGGCCTATGACGGGTGGCTCGAAGCTGGTGAGGTCGGCTGGAGCGAGGAGGAATGTCGTCGGCAGGCAGCTGATATCCTTCTGGAAACGAAATCAGCGGATGTGCCGCAGGAAGACCTGCGGCTGCTTCTCAACGATATGACGCGCGAGATGCGCGAGCAGTTCGACCATTTCCGCAAGCTCAGGGCCACGGCCGAGCTGCTCTGCGGACCCGATGCTGACGAGGCGGCGGCAAAGCTTGCCCGCGCCGATATCAAGGCGGCGACGGATGCCATGTCGCTGATCGTGCGCACGCTGGAAAAGGTCGATGCGCTGCAGCGCCAGCTTGCCCGCGACCGCGAGATGGAGGCGGAACGCAATGCCGACAGCTTGGGATATGAGGAAAAGAAACGGCTTCTCATGGAACTCATCGAGAAGCGGGTCCAGGAGCGCGTGGCTAAAATTCTTGAGCAGCACGAGCACACTCCTGGTGCCCGGGCAGGGGATGGCGCTGAAGGGCAATCCGGACCGGACGATGCAATTGCCGACACCGGCCCGCCTGCCATCCGAACGCCCGCCGCTCAAACACCGTTCGACCGATGAGCTGCTTCGGCGGCTGCGAAAATGTCTTGATGCCTATGAAGCGCGAATGAACACAATCGACAGCCTGCGCCGGCAGGCGAATGCAGGACTGAATTCCGGCCGGAAGCTGGCAGCGGACATGGAGCGTGAACCGCTCCCCGCCGGCCGCGATCGACAGCACCATAGGTGAGAGTAACGAGCCGATGGCGGGGACCCATCTTTCGTCCGATGGTTCGCAGCAAAACGGATCGTCGCTGGATGCCGAGATCGCCGATACGGTCGCCGCTATGGCCCATGTCGATCATTCGCCGAGGGAATGGAGCATTGCCGGCCGTTTGGATCAGCAGCCTCCCAAGGGTGACTGGCGCACCTGGCTCATCCTCGGCGGTCGCGGTTCCGGCAAGACGAGGGCCGGCGCCGAATGGGTGCAGGCGATCGCCAGCGCCGGGGAACGATCGGATCTGCGCATCGCGCTTGTCGCCGAAACGCTCGGTGACGCCCGCGAGGTGATGATCGACGGCGTCTCGGGCATCTGCCGAATCGCCGGGCCAAAGAGACCGGAATTCGAAATCTCGCGCCGCCGGCTCGTCTGGCCGAACGGCGCGGTGGCGCAGCTCTTTTCGTCGGAAGATCCCGAGAGCCTGCGCGGGCCGCAGTTTCATTTCGCCTGGTGCGACGAACTTGCCAAATGGAAGCACGGGCAGGAGACCTGGGACATGCTGCAATTCGGCCTGCGACTGGGGACGGCGCCGCGCCAACTGGTGACGACGACGCCAAGGCCGGTGCCGCTGCTGAAAGGGTTGATGGCCGATGGCGGAACGCGGCTGACCCGCATGAGCACGCTGTCGAATACTGATAACCTGGCGCCCGGCTTCATCGATGCGCTCTCCGCCCGCTATGGCGGCACCCGGCTCGGCCGGCAGGAACTGGACGGCGAGCTGATCGAGCATCGCGGGGATGCGCTGTGGAAGCGCGAGGCCATCGAGGCGGTCACGATCCGCTTTGCCGGCGCGCTCAGACGCATCGTCGTCGCGGTCGACCCGCCGGCGGCTGCCGGCGCGCAATCGTGCTGCGGTATTGTCGTCGCTGGACTGGAAGCTTCCGGCCGGGCGGTTGTCTTGGCGGATTGCTCAGTGGAGGACGCAAGCCCAGCCGCCTGGGCGGCGGCCGTGGTGCGCGCCTATCGCCGCTTCGATGCCGACCGGGTCGTCGCCGAGATCAACCAGGGCGGCGACATGGTGACGGCAATGCTGAGAAGCGTCGACACGGTGCTGCCGGTCTCGACTGTCAGGGCCACACGCGGAAAATTCCTGCGGGCCGAGCCGGTCGCAGCCCTTTATGAGCAAGGCCGGGTGGCCCATGCGGCGCGGTTTACGGCTCTGGAAGACCAGATGTGCGATTTCGGCCCGGACGGATTGTCCTTAGGCCGGTCGCCCGACCGGCTGGATGCCCTGGTCTGGGCGCTGACGGCACTGATGCTGGAGGGAAATGGAGAGCCCCGCGTACGGGGCATTTGATCCGGGTGATCCGGCGATTATTCGGCCGGTTGCTGCGGTGCCGGCTTGGCAGGAGGTGTCTCGCGGACAGGCCGCATCTGGCGCCATTCGTCTTCCATGCGCTCGACGACATGCTGGGGAATGGTGGGCTGCGGAGCAGTCTGTTTTTGCATGTGATCCTCTCTTGATTGGACGGCGACGAAACGTCGAACGAGCACGAAGGTTCCACATGGAAACTGAATTGTAAATCAGGGTCTACTAAACTTTAAACGATTGAATTTATTTTAAACGATTGAAAGAAAATAATCTTTTGGATTAGTAAACGCCCATTCGGTGTGTTCAGCCATGTAACACCTGGGTTGCTTTCGGGTTGTATCTTAAAAATATACAATCGAATTGGCGGCGCCGGAAGGCGTGCCCAAGGGGATGAAACCGATCAAGGGCAATGCGAAAACGGGGCGCGAATTTCCGCGGAGCCTGCGACTTTTGCGTTTTGCCTTTGACAGCTGCGATGGATGAAGCGTGAGCAAGATCAACCGGGATTTCTTCTTCGACCATCTGCATGACAGGCTTTATCCGAACGGCCTCAACCAACAGCAGGTGGATGGCCATGAGGCCATTCTTGACGAATGGGAGGCCAAATATTCGGCGAGTGACGACCGCTGGCTCGCTTATATCATGGGGACCGCTCACCGCGAGGCCGGTGCCGGCATGCAGCCGATCGAAGAGAACATGAATTACAGTGCGCAGCGGCTGCGCCAGGTCTTTCCGGCGAAGTTCACTGTGGCGCAGGCCGAAGACTATGCCCACCAGCCGGAGAGGATCGCCAACCGGGCCTATGCAAACAAGATCGGAAACGGCAACGAGGAGAGCGGTGATGGCTGGCGCTATCGCGGTCGCGGCCTGGTGCAGATCACCGGCAAGGCGAATTATGCCAAATTCGGTATCGCGACGCCGACCGATGCGCTCAAACCTGCAAAGGCGGTCGACATCCTGTTCGACGGCATGATCAACGGAAAATTCACCGGCAAGAAGCTGTCCGACTACTTCAAGGGAACGACCGCGAATTGGGTCGGCGCCCGCGCCATCGTTAATCCCGGCGAGCCCGGCGACCGGGTCGCCGTGGACGCGAAAGCCTACTATGCCGCGATCAGCTATACGGTGTGACCTGTAGCTCGATCGTTGAACTGCCCGGACCGGCGTGATATCGCGCAGCGACATCTGCATTCCGGGAGCGTCGCCATGATCCGCCATATCGTCTTCTTCACCGCATCGAGCGCCAATCTCGACGAGGTGCGCGCCGGCCTGTCGATCCTGACGGAAATCCCCCATGCGCGGCTGCTGGAGATCGGCACCAACGTCAAGACCGACCAGTTCGGCACCGAGATCGATCTCGTCGTCTATGGCGAGTTCGACGACGAGGAAGCACTTGCCGCCTACAAGGCCCATCCGAACTACCAGCTCTCCACCTCCCGCGTCCGCCCCATCCGCGAAATGCGCTATGCGGCTGATTATGATACGGACAAGGCGGTAAGGACGCGGATCTAGAGGTTAAACTCCTGCCGTTTCCCAATTCATGGTAGTAAAATTTTGAATTGAAGGTCATCATCGAACTCTACATCCATTATGGAACGAGCCGAAGATGCTAAAACGCTTGGTCAGAAGTGTTTTCCCATTCTATGGGTACGAGTTTTTAAGAAAAGAATATCTGATAGACAAAAAAGAGAAAGAATACGCGACGATAAGCGTCGTTTGCGAAGCAGGTTTCCAAAAGAAAATATTATTCGCGTACGTGGCTGACGAAGTCGCTCGAACTCATCTTTTAACCGAGGAAAATATCCTGGAATTGATGAAAAGCTGCCGCAATATTTTGAATGAGCTGCACTGAGATCCGGCTATGTGGCCGAGAAGGCAGCACTTTTGGGTCGACAATCTTCCGCTACACTATAACCACTCGCCGAGGTCGCATCACCATTGTAGGGAAATATTCGGCTTTCGCGAGAGTTGCTAACGACTTTCACAAAAATCTGCAATAGGTTGCATCAGAAGTTAATGGGTTAACACCCGAAGCAGGGGAAGATTTGATGCATTCCTATATTGCGGCGATGTCGAAATACGCGACCTTCAGCGGTCGAGCCACCAGATCTGAATTCTGGATGTTCATGCTTGTTTCGACGCTCCTCAACATGGGGTCATGGGGCCTGGACACCGTTCTCTGGGCCGGCAGGCCGCGCTTCATGATCATCGGCACTCTCGTTGGGCTGATACATTGTCTTCCGTCGCTCGCAGTTTTCGTTCGTCGCCTTCACGATACCGATCGCACTGGCGCATGGTACTTTTTTATGATTGTCCCGATCGTTGGGACGATCACAATTCTGGTCTTCCTCTGCTCTCGTTCGACGCCGGGATCAAATCGGTTTGGCCCACAGCCGGGTTCGAATACTCCCATGCCGTCCTCGGGCTTCGCTCGGAGTTGATCTGCCACAATCGGAACGAGGGGCGGGGTCGCGTGACGTCTTTGATTGAAGGCGCGACTGCTACTATCGCTTTGATTTGAAGACCGAAAATAGGCTATCGGCAATTTTGAACGTGTCGTCGGTCTCTCTGAACATTTCGGCGGCTTCTCTGTCCACCACTATGCCTTTGCTCTGTCCATTGGCATTGGTCACGGTGTAAGCGAGCGGAGGAGGGTTGTCGCTCAGAGCCCTGTAACCAAGCGCGGCGGCATGGGCTTCGTCGTCGGCAACGATCTCCAATTCGATGCTGACAGTGAATTTTGGCATTACGATCTCCTCTGCTTCCCAAGTCCGAAAAGACATATCAGCGGCTGCAACCCGTTTCCATCGTCCTCGTAGTCACAGGCGAAATGAAGGTCGCCGGCAAAAACCTAAGTCGAGGCAGAGCACGCCCTTCAAGAGAAACGCCAAAGGAGCCCAACATGAAAATCCGTTTTTCTCTGCCGTGGCGCACCACGGCGGGCCGCAAAGCCATGCACGAAACCAAGGCGTGGGGCGGCCTGGTCGCCCTCGCCGGCGAGGGCAGGGCGCAGTGGACTGGCCGCTCCTATTCGGCCCTTGCCCGCGAGGGCTTCATGCGCAATCCGGTTGCCCATCGCTCGGTGCGGCTGATCGCGGAGGCCGCTGCTTCGGTCGTGTGGCTGCTCTATGTCGGCGACCGTGAACTCCCGGATCATCCGCTGCTGTCCCTGATGCGCCAGCCGAACGCCCGCATGGGCGGCCCGGATTTCTTCGAGGCGCTCTATGGCCACCTGCTGCTATCAGGCAATGCCTATGTCGAGCCGCTCACGGTCGGCTCCGAGCTGCGCGAACTGCATCTGCTGCGGCCGGATCGCATCGGCGTCATCGAGGGCCGGGACGGCTGGCCGGAAGCCTATGAATATCGCGCCGGCGGGCTCGTCCGGCGGTTTCCGGCGGAGGCGGAAGGGCTGGCGCTGCTGCACCTGAAGCTCTTCCATCCGCTCGACGACCATCTCGGCTTCCCGCCGCTCGCCGCAGCCCAGGTGGCGCTCGACCTGCACAATTCTGCTGCCACCTGGAACAAGGCGCTGCTCGACAATTCCGCCCGGCCGTCGGGTGCGCTGGTCTACCAGCCGAAGGAAGGCGGCAATCTTTCGCCTGATCAATATCAGCGGCTGAAGCAGGAGCTCGACGACGGCTATTCCGGCCCGATGCGCGCCGGAAGGCCTCTGTTGCTCGAGGGCGGGCTCGACTGGAAATCGATGGGGCTTTCGCCGAAGGACATGGATTTCGTCGAGGCGCGCAATGGCGCGGCGCGTGACATAGCGCTCGCCTTCGGCGTGCCGCCCATGCTGCTCGGCATTCCCGGCGACAACACCTATGCCAACTACCAGGAGGCCAACCGCGCCTTCTACCGCCTGACCGTCCTGCCGCTGCTCACCCGCACGGCAGCGGCACTTTCCGCCTGGTTCTCAGGTGCTTATGGCGAGGTGCTGAAGCTCACCCCCGACCTCGACCAGATCGCCGGGCTTGCCGCCGAGCGCAGCGAGCTCTGGACGCGGGTCGGCAATGCCGACTTCCTGACGGATGAGGAAAAGCGCCAGGCAGTGGGTTATTGAGGGTGCCACAAACTGCTGCACTTGGTGGCCGTCGAAGGTCGCTCAACCCGCAATTTTGAAAGGGAGGCTTCACTACTCATCCATTTTGGCTACTTGCGAAAGAGCGGCACTCGCGTTGCCATACGGAGCAGCTCTTCGACACGATCAGCCTTGGGAGGGGAAGATGAGCACTATTGCACAACATTTTGGCGAGACTTGCAGCTGCGTTGCCTGTTCAGCGGAGACCCGCGGCGGAGACGCGGCATTCTCGCGTCGCCGCTTCCTCTGCACCACGCTCGGGACCGCGGCAGTCATGGCCGGTGGGGTTGCTCTATCCGCAAGGCCGGCATCAGCGCAGAGCACGATGACGCCCGACGAAGCGCTCCAGACGATGATGGATGGAAACAAGCGCTTCACCGAGGGGCGACTTCAGTCCCTGAATGAGGACCTTGCCATTCTGAAGGCCAAGACGGCGGAAAAGCAGGAGCCTTTCGCGGCAGTGCTGTCCTGCGCCGATTCACGGGTGCCGGTCGAATTTGTGTTCGACCAGAGCATCGGGCACCTGTTTGTGGTGCGCGTCGCAGGGAATGTCGCCACGCCCGAAATCACCGCCAGCCTCGAATATGGCATTGCAGTCCTCGGCGTTAATCTGCTGATGGTCCTTGGACACAGCAATTGCGGCGCCGTCAAGGCGACCATCGAGGGCAAGGCCGTTCCCGGCCAGATCGGCGCCCTCTACGCGCCGATCTGGCCGGCCGTGAATGCTGCAGGCAACGATCTCGATGCTGCCATCGATGCGAACGCGAAGATGCAGGCGACGCTGCTCAGCCGAACCTCGACCGTGATCACTGATGCCACCAAGCAGGGGAAACTGAAGGTCGTCGCCGCGCGCTACGACATCGCCACTGGCGTAGTCTCGATGCTTGGATAGTGGGGACAAGTCGGGAGCACGCTCACTCAATCCCTGAAGTCCCGGACTCAATTTCCGAAGGCTTCGCTCCAACCGATTCACAAGACTCATGAAAACAGTAGCGCCGGGCCGAGGTCAGGCGATCCTTGGCCGGTTGCATCGCCGCCGGCCTCGGATGCGCCGTGTCGCGCATCGATGAAATCATTCTATTCAGGAAAGCTTAAAAATGGCTGACTTTTCCAACGATGCCGGGCTCTGGACGGCCAGGGCGGTCGGTGCGTCGGCGGGTGCCGCCGTGTCGCTGATTTATCTCCTGCCGAAAAACAGGCGGGAAGCGGCGAGCCGCTTTTTCACCGGCCTCGCCTGCGGGATCATCTTCGGCGGTCCGGCCGGCGTGTGGATCGCCGAACGGCTGGCGCTTTCCGATACGCTGTCGGCCTTTGAGACCATGCTGTCGGGTTCCGCCGCCGCCAGCCTCTGCGCCTGGTGGGGGCTTGGAATCCTCCATCGCGTCGCCGGCCGCTTCGGCCGCTGATGCTTGCTGCCCAGAACTGCGCAGCGGTTTTGGAACAACGACACTCATCCCATCAAGAATTCCGGGCAACCCCCGCACATCCCATCAGACAATCAGGAGCCTGCCATGACCTTGAGCATCGCCGAGGCGCATTTCCGCACGCGTGCTGAAATCGGCGCCGACACTCGCAAGTTCGCCAGCCTGGAGCTGCGCGCGCTGAGACAGGACGGCAGTTTTTCCGGCTATGCCAGCATCTTCGGCGAGGTCGATCTCGGCAAGGACACGGTCGAGCGTGGCGCCTTTCGCAAGTCGCTTTCCGAGCGCGGGCCGGAGGGCGTACGCATGCTCTTCCAGCATGATCCCTCAGAGCCGATCGGCGCCTGGAAGACGATCCGCGAGGACAGCCGCGGCCTCTATGTCGAGGGTGTGCTCGCCGATGGCGTGGCGCGGGCGAGGGAGGTGCACCAGCTGCTGAAGAACGCGGCACTCGACGGTCTCTCGATCGGCTTTCGCACCGTACGCGCCAAGACCGATTCCAAGTCCGGCGTGCGCCGCATCCTGGAGGCCGACCTCTGGGAGATCTCTGTCGTGACCTTCCCCATGCTGCCCTCGGCCCGCGTTCAGAACGTCAAGAATGCGCGGTGGTTCCGCGATCGTGAAACCGAGCTTGTCCGCCAGATGCGGCGTGCGGCCCGGATGTTGATGACCGAAACCTTCAGACCCTGAAACTTCAGACCCCGAACTATTCAAATAAGGATGATCTTAATGAATGAGCATATCGCCAACGAGGCTCCCGCGCGCGCCGAGCTGGAAATCAAGGCCGTGCCTGACACCATGACGGCCGCCTTCGACGACTTCATGGAGGCTTTCGAGGCCTTCAAGGAGACAAACGACCGCCGCCTCGGCGAGATCGAGCAGAAGCTGACATCCGATGTCGTCACCCGCGACAAGGTCGACCGCATCAACCGCGCCATGGACGAGCAGAAGAAGGTGCTGGACCAGCTGGCGCTGAAGAAGGCCCGCCCGCCGCTCGGTCGTTCATGGGCAGGCTCCACTGATGCCGCCGAACACAAGGCCGCCTTCGAGACCTATATCCGCCGCGGCGACGAGACAGGCCTGCGCGAGCTTGAGGCAAAGGCACTCTCGGTCGGCTCGGATGGCGATGGCGGCTATCTCGTGCCTGACGAGACCGACAGCGAAATCGGCCGCCGCCTTTCCGTCGTCTCGCCGCTCCGTTCGATGGCGACGGTACGCCAGGTCTCCGGCTCGGTGCTGAAAAAGCCGTTCACGACGGCGGGTCTCGCCGCCGGCTGGGTGGCGGAGACGGCTGCCCGCCCGCAGACATCGACGCCGCAGCTCGCCGAACTGACCTTCCCGACCATGGAACTCTATGCCATGCCGGCGGCCACCCAGGCATTGCTCGACGATGCGGCGGTCAACATCGACGCCTGGATCTCGAGCGAGATCGACATCGTCTTTGCCGAGCAGGAGGGCGCTGCCTTCGTATCCGGCGATGGCGTCAGCAAGCCGAAGGGTTTCCTCTCCTATCCCACGGTCGATGAAGCTGCCTGGAGCTGGGGCAATATCGGCTATGTCCCGACGGGCGCTGCCGGCGCCTTCAGCGCCACAGGCCCGTCCGATGCGCTAGTCGATGCGGTCTATTCGCTGAAGGCCGGCCATCGCCAGAACGGCACCTTCGTCATGAACCGCGGCACCCAGGCGGCAATTCGCAAGTTCAAGGATGCGGACGGCCACTATCTCTGGCAGCCGCCTGCGTCAGCCGGCCAGCCCGCCTCGCTGATGGGCTTCCCGGTCGCCGAGGCCGAGGACATGCCTGATATCGCAGCCAATGCCTTCGCCATCGCCTTCGGTGACTTCCGGTCGGGCTATCTCGTCGTCGACCGCACCGGGGTGCGCATCCTGCGCGATCCCTATTCCGCCAAGCCCTATGTGCTCTTCTACACGACCAAGCGTGTCGGCGGCGGCGTGCAGGATTTTGAGGCAATCAAGCTCATCAAGTTTGCGGCGAGCTGAGGACTTACCCTCCCCTTGAGGGGAATCCGAAGGACGGGCGAGACCAGTGGCTCGCCCGGAGGACCGAAGGTCCGGGTGGGGTGATCCCCACCCATCACTCCCCACCCGCAGCTTCGCTGCGACCTCCCCCCTCAAGGGGGAGGTAGAAAGCAGGACACCTCCATGACCTACGCCCTGATCACCCCGCCATCGGCGGAGGTGCTGACCCTTGCCGAGACCAAGGCGCATCTGCGCCTCGATACGCCGGACGAAGACCATCTCGTCACCGCGCTGATCCGCGTCGCCCGCGAGCATCTGGAGCGCACCACTGGCCTATGTCTGATGACGCAGGGCTGGCGGCTCTATCTTGATTCAGTTTCTGAAGACGGCGTGATTCAGATTGCCAGGGGTCCGGTGCAATCCATTGAATCCGTGACGATTTACGATGGAGACGGCGCCGCTTCCTCCGTCTCGCTCGAAGGCCATGTACTGGATGGGCAGGGACGCCCGGCGCGGCTGATGCTGACGCAGCGCGTGAGGCCCGGCCGCGCCGTCAACGGCATCGAAGTCGATTTCACCGCCGGCTTCGGCGCATCGGCGACCGATGTTCCGGACACGCTGAAGCGGGCGATGCTTACCCATGTCGCGCAGATGTTCTCCTGCCGCGGCGTGGTCGCGACAGACGACCAGCCGGCGCTGATCCCGCCGGGATACGACCGGCTGATCGCGCCCTTCCTGCTGCGAGGTCTCTGACCATGCGCTCGACCTTCTTCGATCCCGGCCGAATGAATGCCCGGCTGGAGCTGGAGGCTCCCGTCGAAACGCCTGATGGCCAGGGCGGCGCAACCATCACCTTCGAGGAAAGGGCCGCAACCTGGGCTCTGATCGAACCGGTGAACTACACCGTAGAAGAAGAGGCCGCCGGCGAGACCTTCACGCTCACCCATCGCATCTGGCTGCGCTGGCGCAGCGACGTTGCGGCCGGCATGCGACTGCGCAAGGGCGCGCGCATCTTCTGGATCGGCGCCACGCAGGATCCTGATGAAACGAGGCGATACCTGATCTGCCATTGCGAGGAGAAGAGCGGATGAGCGTCCTTGCGACAATCACGATCCCGGATCTCGCAGCCGCCCTTCGGAGAATGGCCATTGCAGCGCCCGCAACACCACGCTCGCAAAGGAACAAGGAATGAGCGCCGCCAACGAATTGCTCCAGGCCATTTTCACCACGCTCGTGGCCAATGCCGACCTGACGGCGTTGATCGGCCCTGACGGCATCAGCGACAGGCTGGTTTCGGGCAGGCACCTGCCGGCCCTCGTCATCGCCGAGGTGACGACAAACGACTATTCGACCGCGACCGAGCCGGGCGAGGAACATCTGCTGACCCTGCAGGCATGGTCCGACATGCAGGGCCAACGCCAGGCGCAAGCGATCGCCGGCATGACCATAGCGCTTCTGCAGGATGCGGCCTTGCCGCTCGCAACGCAGAGACTGATCAACCTGCAGCATGTCTCGACGAAAGCCCGGCGCGAGCCGAAGACGCGGCTCTTCTGCGCCGAGATGCGGTTTCGGGCGGTGACGGAGGGCTAGCGCTTACGCCGCTTGCGTGCTCGGAACCGCGTTGCGCACAAGCCCCATCAGGGCAATCACGAAAACCATTGCGATAGCGGCGAGGCCCGCGCAGGCAAGAATCGTCGCACCGGCGCCGGCGTAGTCGAGCATGGCGGTGAAGATGACGGGTGAAATCGCGTTGGCGAGGTTCTGCGGCGTGGACAGGCGGGCCGACTGAAGACCGTATTCCTTCGCCGAAAAAAGCGCGAGCGGCAGCAGCGCGCGGGCGACCGCGAGCACGCCGGAGCCGAAGCCATAGATCAAGACGAAAGTGATGAGCAGCGATGTCGATGGCGGGACCAGCAGGAGCATCAGGAAGCTGAGCAGCATCAGGCCGACGCCCATGGCCGAGGTGAGGATCGGATTGCCACGCTTGCCGAGCAGCATGTCGAGCGCCCGGGCCGAAATGCCGATCACGCCGCGTGCTGACCCCAGCTGCAGCGCAAAGGCCGGCGTTGCGCCGGACTGGCGAAACATTTCGAGCAGCGACGGCGCAATGCCGAAGCTGATGAAGCTGCAGAGCGTGGTAGCCGCGGCGATCAGCAGAAATGCCTTGCGCCGATCAGCGGGTGTCAGCTCCACCGGCGGCGTTTCGGCCGCCGCTCCCTGCGTGTGGCTGGCAACCGGTTTCGGCAGGCCGAAGAGATGCAGGGGCAGGCAGACGAAAATGTGCAAAGCCGCGCAGATGAGAAAGGTGATGCGCCAGCCGAAGGCATCGTTGAGCAGCGTGAGGACCGGCCAGAAGATGGTGGCCGAGAGACCGGTGAACAGCATGAGGATGGCGATCACCCGCTTGCCGTTCGCGCCTTCCCGCTCGACGACCGCCGTATAGCAGGGCGCCGAGAGCCCGAGCGCGCCGCCGAAGCCGATCACGACCCAGGCGAAGGCATAGACCAGAAGATTCGTCGTTACCGCGAGCAGCAGCAGGCCGGTCGCGAAGGTGACAGATGCGGCAGCGAGCACCTTTGCCGCGCCGTAACGGCCGAGCCAGCGCCCCGTTGCCGGGCCGGCAATCGCGCTGATCACCATCATGACCGTCAGGCCGGCGAAGATCACTTCGTTCGGAAGCGTCAGCTTTGGCGCGACGATGCGGCCCATGACGCCGAGCATGTCGAAAGTGGTGCCCCAGCCGATGAGCTGGCCGACAGCGAGCACGGCGATCGTCTGCGAGGTGCGGAGCGAAAATGATGTCTGCATGGATTCTGAAATGGAATGAATGAAAAGCCCCGGAGCGATAGCAGCTTCAACTGCAACGCGAAAGGCCAAATCGAACAAATCGGGTACAGCGCTCCAGCCGGGGCGCTTTTCTTTGAAAGGACCACGCAATGGCGGCGCAGAAGGGCAAGGACCTGCTCCTGAAAATCTATAATGGCAGCGGTTATGAGACGGTGGCCGGGCTGAGGACGAAGAAGCTCTCCTTCAACGCGGAGACCGTCGATATCACCGATGCCGAAAGCGCCGGCCGTTGGCGCGAGCTTCTTGATGGGGCAGGGGTGCAGCGCGCCTCGCTCTCCGGCTCCGGCCTGTTCAAGGATCAGGCGTCGGACGAGCTGATCCGCAATGCCTTCTTCAATGGCTCGATCCTCTCCTGGCAGATCGTCATTCCGGATTTCGGCGCTGTGAGTGGGCCATTCCAGGCGACGGCGCTCGAATATTCCGGCGAGCACAATGGCGAGGTCACCTTCGACATCGCGCTGGAATCGGCGGGCGTCATCACCTTTGGTGCGATCTGATGCTGCGACCGAGACCATCTGCCCGCGCCAATCGCCACCGCGGCGAGATCGAGGCTGTCATCGACGGCGAGCGGCGCATTCTCTGCCTGACGCTGGGCGCGCTGGCGGAGCTGGAGACGGCCTTTGCCGTCGACGACCTGACCGGCCTCGCCACGCGCTTTTCTGCCGGACGGCTGAAGGCTGCCGATATGGTCCGCATCATCGGCGCCGGCCTTCGCGGTGGCGGCAATCTGTTTTCCGATGAGGATGTCGCGGCATCAGGCATTGAGGGCGGGATCGCGGCCTATGCCGCACTCGTCCGCGACCTGCTGGCAGCGACATTCCTGGGAGAGGGAGCCGACGCAGCCCCGGACCCCCGCTAGCCGCAGCCGGCGAGGCCCTCGACACCGTGGACGCTCGTGCGCCAAAGCCTTTTCCATGGCGCCGTGTCCTGCATGTCGGCCTCTGCCTGCTGCGGCTTCCGACAAAGGTCTTCCCGCGGCGTCCAGAGATTTCATCTAAGCGCAGATTAAACCTCTGTTTTTTATTAATTTATTTCATATTTATCCCGCGGGCTCTTGTCACATCACGCCACGTCCCGCTAGGATGACTGGGGATTTGACTAGGATTGCTTCAAGGAATGAAACGGAATGGCAAAGGCAGCAAACAAACTTACCGCTTCACAGCTCGGTAAATGCACGGACGCTTACAAGCGGTATAGCGACGGGGCTGGGCTCTACCTTCGGGTAGCTGGCGACGGCAAGAAACGGGCATGGGTGTTCATGTATACGGACAAGGCGACGGGCAAACAGACGGAACTAGGGCTTGGCTCATTCCTGCCGGTTGATGCCGAGAAGGGCGTCAAGCTCGATCACGTCACCTTGGCGCAAGCGCGCGCGGCCGCCGAGAAAATCCGCGATCAAATTAAGGCCGGCGACAATCCTAAAGCCGCGCGGAAACCCGTCGCCGCGAAGACGTTCGGCACAGTCGCTGACGAGCTTATTGCCGATTACGAACGGACGGGCAAATTCAAGGGCGGCGATAAGTCAAAGCACCTCTCGCAGTGGAAGCAAACGATGGGCGAGAACGGCCCGGCGAGGGCGCTTCGGAAAATCCCGGTGGATAAGGTCACGACAGACGATGTTGAGCGCGTCCTCAAGCCGATCTGGAACACGACACACGAGACCGCAAACCGCGTCCGTGGGCGCATTGAAACCGTGCTGGGCTATGCCAAAGCGAAAAAGCTCCGGACAGGCGAGAACCCAGCCGTGTGGAAGGACAATCTCGAGCATTTATTGAAAAGCTCGAAAGACGCCAAGGCGAAGAACCATCACCCAAGGGTGAAATATAGCGACTGCGCGGCGTTCATTGCGGAACTGCGCACGAAGCGGGGCGACGGCTCGCTTGCTCTGGAGTTCACCATTCTTTGCGCATCCCGCGTGGGTGAAGTCATCGGGGCCAAATGGAAGGAAATCGACCTTGCGGCCAGCATATGGACGATCCCGGCAGGGCGCATGAAGGCAAACACTGAACATGTCGTTCCATTGTCCTCGGGCGCAATCGCGATCCTGAACAAGATTGCGACGTTCCGTGGCACTGATCCGGCGGCCTACGTCTTCCAAGGTTGCAGGCGAACCGGCCAGCCGCGTGGCGCGGCTCCGCCGCTGACGCCTTCTGCACTACTTTTCATTGTCCATCTGATCGCGGGGAAAGGTAAGGCAACTGCGCACGGCTTCCGCTCCAGCTTCCGCGATTTCGCCGGAGACATGACGAACCATCCGAGAGAGATTGCGGAGGCCGCGCTGGCTCACACTGTTGGCAATGCAGTTGAACGCACATATCGCCAAAATACCGCCATCGAAAAGCGGCGTGTTCTAATGCAAGAATGGTGCGATTATCTGAACGCTGAGGAGAACGTCGTTTCGCTCTCTGAGGCTAGGGCGGCCCGAAACGCCGGATAAAGCCCAGTCCTTCCATCCTATCGGGGATTGTTCCGGGCCATGGCAATCGCTGTGGCCTTTCGCTCATGCGCTCTCTCGCGCGTTCTTGTCCTAAACCATCGCCAGTTATTGTGTCCTCAACTTACTCAAATGAGAGGACTTATCATGGCGACCAAACTGCTTGACCTTGCTGCCGTCCTTGCCGTCGTACCCGTTCACGCCGCGACCCTGCGCCGCTGGCGTGCGGCCGGCCGCTTTCCGGCTCCTATCAAAATCGGTCGGCGCGTGCTGTGGTCAGCAGCGGCAATCGAGCGCTGGATTGCCGAAGAAGAGTAAGTCCTGCGCGCGCTTTCGCTGCCTTCTCTCCTTGTTCTTGGAACGTTGACGGTGGATGGAGTCTTGTATGTGCATCTCTGTCCCGCCGCCCACCTAAAGTATGCGTAAATTTAATTGTATTCGAGATTCAAACTATTGAAATTGCATCAAAAAATTTCGCACATTTGGAGAATTGACAGCGTGAACGTTTGAAATTGATGAATAATTTCAATGAGTTGCTATTGTTGCGAAAATCGCAAGCCATGGACATTCGCGATTATCCAGCAGTACAAGAAACGAACACGGGGGCAGCAACACGAGAACTTGTGACATGACAGGAAAGAAAGATATCAAGCCGGCAGACCTGGATGGCAAGGCAATCCTGACGATTCTGGAGGCGTGTGCCATCTTGGGGATTAGCCGCACCACAAGCGACAAACTCCACGCACTGGGCGAATTGCAGCGGGTCGCGATGATCGGTCGTCCAGTTTATCGCCGCGTTGATATCGACGCCTATTTGAGCCGAATGCAGGTGGCCGCATGAGCACCTTTCCCTCACCCTCAAAACAGGCAAAGACGATGCGTTACAGCTTCTATGATTACGTGAGCGGAAAGCCGTGGCCGCGTGGCTTGAAGATGGTCGAACTGGGCCATCGGGCACGCTGGACCGAAGGGCAGGTTGACGAAATGCTCCGCCTGGCCTTGCCGGGGAAATCCGCCGGCAATCGGCAAGCGCAGTGGCGCGATGTCGAAATGAGGTGCAACGGATGGCGCGTCCTGCCTTACTGCTTTGGCTATGAGGATGATGGCCGGGCCATCGTCTTCGACCGCGAGTATCGCCCTATCTGCGAGATCGAGACGAGCGGCTATGTCCGTGTGCTGCAGATGGTCAACAGCGGCCGGCGTGCGGGCGATAAAATCTTCATCTATCATGATCTCACCCGACCGCATGAAAGCTGCACGTCTCGGGTCCTGATCGAGCGCATTGTCAAACGGCTGGGCCTGGCTGGCGAGCTACTGAGACGGGCGACATTGGAGCGTGCCGGCGTGCTGCCGCCTTCAGGCCATGGGCGCTTCAACGATCCGGAGTTTGCGCACCCGTGGGGCGACCAACTCGCCCGTTCGCTCCTGAATGCCGGGCTGTTCGGGTTCGACGTGGAAGCTGGCGAAACGTTACGCCTTCGGCCAAAGCGCGGAGCCGCAACGGGCTTCGAGCCTCGACCATTGGATGCCTCCGATATCGACGGGGCGGCGCGGTGGCTCAAGTGCAAGGGCCACGAGGCAAACACGCGCGACGTGGCGGCGGTTATCGACATAGCAGCAGCGCTTCGGCCGGTCATCAACACCAGGATCCCGTGAGAGGAGCTAAACCGTACCGTGGGCCGTGTCGTCGGCTCTACGGGTGCGCGGGTGCACTCTCTTTTGAGTAAGTGGGTGCGTCGGTCTGGCCGTCGCATCCCCCGGCAGATTGTGAGGGGGGGTGATCCGCCAAGCAGTGAGTCGGGGGCGCTGGAAGCTTGTGGCGGATCGCCCCATCCGCCACGGCGGGGTCGATCCTCCAGTAGTGCCCGTTCAAAATCGGCAATTCAACGCGGTTCTCCGTGCCGACGTCCGCAAGCTGGTCGCCGACTTGGCGGCGCCGTGACCTATTGAGCACAGCGCCACTCGGCAAAGCGGGGTGCCTTAGACCCGAACAGGCGCTGTGATCTAACAGCATCATTAGAAAACAACGTAAATTTAGGCGGATGGCATGAGTGATAGTTACTGGGAAAGCTTGCTCTCACAAGGCGCGGAAGAGCATCGAAAGCAGGCTCCCGACTACAGCGATAAAGTTGCGGCAGGGCTGGGGGCCGGTTCTACGTCTCCAGCCTTTGCCGGGGTCGCGCCGAAGTTCAATTTCCGCGCTCAAGAATTCGTGTGGATCGACCCTGCGAATATCCCGCCACGCGATTGGGTATATCAAGACCACCTAATTCGGAAGTTCGTCTCAACCACGATTGCGCCCGGCGGCGTCGGAAAATCGACAGTGACGATCGGCGACGCGATAGCGATGGCCTCGGGTCTCCCATTCATGGGCCGCAAGATCAACGAACGGCATCTACGAACTATGATTTGGAACGGCGAAGACCCGCAAGACGAACTACAGCGCCGCGTCACTGCGACCATGCTGCACCATAAGATCGACCCGCGCGGCCCCATCCGTGGCAGGCTGTTCGTGGCGAGCGGTCGCGATATGCCAATCAAGATCAGCGACGATAACCAACGGATTGCGACGCCCGTTGTTGACGCCCTGATAGACGCGATCAATGACGCCTGCATTGATGTCCTTATCATTGATCCTTTCGTGTCCGTTCACTCTCTGCCGGAGAACGACAATGGGGCCATGGACGCGGCCGTTAAAGCCTTCGCCATGGTGGCTGATAAAACGAACTGTGCTATCGAGCTGGTCCACCATTCCCGCAAGCTGAACGGCATTGATGCGGATATAGACAGCGCGCGCGGTGGCTCGGCCATTGCCGGAGCGGTGCGCGCCGCTCGCGTGCTCAATGTCATGACCAAAGAGGCGGCCGGCAAGCTAGGGATTGAGGAAAACGAACGGCGCTCATTGATTCGTGACGACAACGCGAAATCTAACTTGTGCCCGCCATCAGGAGCGCGGTGGTATAAGCTAATGGGCGAACCGCTCGGCAATCAGACGGAAGACCGGCCGGGCGACTGGATCGGTGTTGCTGCGCCATGGACTGCGCCGCAAGAGGCTGCCGAAACAGTGAGCGACTCTGACCTTCTGGCGGTCCAAAAGGCGCTCCATAATCAGGTCATGCGCCACAGCCCGCAAGCTTCTGATTGGGCCGGCTACAAGGTCGGGGAAATCGTCGGCATTGCCTTGGATGCGGTCGGCAAGAGGCGCGTTGACGCCCTGATTGACCGGTGGGTTAAAGAGGGGTGGCTCAAGGTTGAGCAAACCCGCGATAACCGCCACAAACTGCGGCCCACGGTCAATGTCGGAAAGTGGGCTCCGGAGCCAAAGGAATAAGGCTTTCTGAACATTAGCTGCCGCTTACCGCCGCATAATTTTCGGTGGCGGAAGTAGGTGGAGGAAGTGGCGGAAAATCACGGCTCGTCACTACCGCCACCCCCACCCCTCACCTTAGGGGTGGGGTGGTGGTGGCGGTGGTTTCGGGGTTCGGCTCCGGTGCGTGCTCGCCCGGCAATATTTGAAGGCGAGCGCGCATCTGTCGCCCGCGCCCCGATAAAACTCTCCGCCTGGGATAATCGTGCACAACAGCGCGCACAAGCGCGTTTTAGTCGACAACCATTGCTTCCTAAAACGGTCTCATGGTCCGGCGCTCGCTTCAAGAGAACCTTGAGGGAACGCGCTGGGCGATCAACGGGCACGGACACCGCAATGGACGGCGGTAAGAACTGGAAGACGCGAAATGACGAACGAGCTAACAGCTAAGCAATCCCGGTTCTCCGTGGAATACCTTATTGACCTAAACGCGACCCAAGCCGCGATCCGTGCCGGCTACTCGGAAAAGAGCGCTGCCGATATTGGCGCCGAACTGCTGATTAATCCCGGCGTTCGTAGCGCCATTTCCGACGCTATTGCAGCCCGCACTGAGCGGACCCAAATAACCTCTGATTGGGTGCTCGAACGCCTCGCTGATGACATGGAAGCGGATATCGCCGATCTGTTCGGTGATGACAACCAGCTCCTGCCTGTGGACGAATGGCCGATGGTTTTCCGCAAGGGTCTTGTCTCGGGCTGCGATATTGAAGAGCGTTATGGCGATAGTAGCGGGGGCGGCAGGATGATCACTGGCCGCGTCATCAAGCTCCGGTTTTCCGATCGTCTCAAGCGGCTGGAACTGATCGGTCGCCACGTGTCCGTTAATGCTTTCCGCGACGTGATTGAGGTTCGCGGCTTGTCTGGCCTCGCTGATCGTCTAGCAAGGGCCGCGATGCGCGCTGATGTCGAGGCCGTGCAATTTACTGACGTTACCCCGCCTCTCCCCGCAGCGGCCGCCCCGGGATAGAGATCGACCCTTTCGCTCCTGCCGGGGGAGAGCCGGCGCCCCTTGCGGTGCATGAAGGTGACTGTACGCCGCCCGACCTGCTCGGGGATTGGACAGCTCCGGTTGCGCCTTCCGTTACCCTAGTACCTGCCGTCTCTGTTGTGGCGCCGGTGGAATGGCCGGCGCTGCAGAGGGCAACGATTGAGTGCAACCCGCTCGTCTCACCCTACTGAGGACGAATTTTGATAAACTCCCAACGAAAGTGAATTTCGTGTCTGGCGTAGGCTATTCTTCCGCCGACGGTGTCGCTTAACCATCTAATGTTGCTTTCTTATAATGCGCAGGGAAACTGGCGATCCTAGCGCCTCTCCATATACGGCGGCTTAGGCCTCCGGGGAACTTTGTTTTCGCTGTCCGTTCGGCTCTCGCTCGTCCTCGTTTTCTATGCCCACAGATCGAGAGGCTCGGCTCCTGTTCAGTCATTAACCTATGCGTGAAAGCGCCAAAATTTAACTGCTCCACATTTTTGTCACGGAGGCTGTCGGCCCTCAGCGGACGAAAGTGTTGGCGATAAACGCAACCCATGATAGTCGTTTGTTTGTCATGAAGAGGGAGGTGAGAATAACTCTCTTTAAAGGCCAAGGGCCTCGGGGGTCAGATTTCGACCTCAGGCCCGCTGGATGACAGAGTTTGGGAAATACGGCTTGTAGCGGGCGGTACGGAGCGGAAACATGGACGCACAGGAAGGCGATCTGTCAAACGAAGCAGCAGCTCTTGCCGACATTCTCAGATGGTCGGAAGGCATCCCTGGGTGGCAACGGGATGCCCTGCGGCGTCTGTGTGGCCAGACCAAACTCGACGGGGCCGACCTGGCATCGCTTGTTGCCATCTGTAAAGGCGTTGAGAAAAGCCTGCCGCTAAGCGCGGCCCACGTTCGAGATCCCGCCGCGAGTCATGCCGTCGTCACACTGGGTGCGCTCTACGGCCTATCCAACGTCAACGCGCTAGCGCCAGGCGAACGCCTTTCCTTTGGAAAGACGGGGGTGACGGTCGTCTATGGTGACAATGGCGCGGGCAAGTCTGGCTATGCCCGCGTCCTGAAACAGCTCTGCCGCGCGCGCTCGCCCAAGCGCGACGCGATCCTACCTAATGTCTATGCCAACACATCCGGTCCGCCCTCTGCGAACGTAGAATTTTATATCGGCGGCCAGAAACGAAGCGCCTCGTGGATGCAAGGAAATCCCGCAGATCCGATGCTCTCGGCGGTCAGCGTTTTCGATTCACGCACCGCCAGCGTCCATGTCGAAAACACGAATGATCTCGCCTACACGCCCTTGCCATTACGCATCCTTGCTGGCCTCGCCCAGGCCTGCCAAGATGTAAAATCCAAGCTGGCCGCCGAGATCAGAGCCTTGCAGGAGCAGACGCCGGCCGTTCTTTCTAAACCAGAATGCAATCCGGAGACCGAGGTCGGCAAGCTTATCGCGACACTCTCAAGCAAGACCAAGGCGGAAACCGTCGAGACACTAGCCGACCTAACGGCCGAGGAAGAGGCTCGTCTTCAAACTCTTGTCACCGATCTTGGAAACGATCCGATACGCACGGTCCGCCAACTGCAGGCGCATGAGGCCCGGCTCAAAGCCGTCATTAACCAGCTCGTGGGAGTGGCGGCGATCGCGACCGAGGAATCAAGAATCAATCTACGCAAGGCCCATATGCGCCTTCGTATTGCGCGGAGCGCGGCTGCCGCTGCATCCGCAAGCCTTTTCGCCGACGAGCCGCTACCCGACATCGGCTCGGACGTGTGGAAGTCGCTCTGGGAAGCAGCCCGTGATTACTCCCGCGCGTCAGCCTATCCCGAGAAAAGCTTTCCCGTCGTCGGCGCCGACGCAAATTGCGTTCTCTGTCAGCAGCCGCTCAGCGAAGAGGCCTCAAAGCGCCTCAGCAGCTTCGAATCCTTTGTTCAAGACGAAAGCAAGCGGCGGGAGAAAGACGCCGAGGTAGCCTATACCGAAGCCTTGGATGATGCCGCCTCGAAGACCATCATGATGAGTGATGTTCCGGTCATCGTCACTCTGATCCGGGATGATCTGGGAAAGCAACAGCTCGCTACATCGGTTCGTCGCGAGATTGTTGTCCTTGCCTGGCGGCTGCGCGCCATCAGGCGGACCCACGGTTTGGAAATTCCACCAGCCCTACCACCGGCCATTGAGGTGTCTATTGATCCTCTGCGGGCAACCCTTATCGACATTGAGGCTCGCATGGAAGCGTTGCGATCGGAGGTAAATTCGCCCCAGAGAAAGGCGCTGGTTGCCGAACGGAACGAACTTATTGATCGCAAATGGCTCCGCGTCGTGCAGGTTGACGTCCTCGCCCAGATAACTCGTCTCAAGGCCACTGAGGCTCTTGAGAATTCGAGCAAGGATACGACAACTAACAAGATCACAATCCAGAGTACCCGGATCGCACAGGCCCTTGTCACGAATCGTCTGCGTGGACGTTTTGCTATAGAGGTGGAGAAGCTTGGCGTCGCCGGCCTTGCCATTGAGCTCCAGCAGGCAAAAACGACTGCCGGTGTGCCGTTCTTCCAAGTCCGATTGATCAACAAGCCGAGCGAGCCGGTCGGCAAAGTGTTGAGCGAAGGAGAGCATCGCTGTGTCGCTCTCGCCGCGTTCCTTGCGGAACTTTCCACGATCGACGCACAATCGGCGATCGTATTCGATGATCCCGTCTCCTCGCTCGACCACCTACACCGTGACCGAGTCGCCGCCCGTCTGGCCGAAGCTGGTCAGACTCGCCAAGTTATCGTCTTCACCCACGACATGGCATTCCTCCTGTTACTCGACGAAGCGTGTCGCGCGACCAAGGATCACGAGGCGACGCCCGTTACCTATCGTCTGATCAGCCGTGGCGGCGAAAACTCCGGCTTTTGTCATAAGGACCCACCCGCGAGCGTAATGCCGCTTGGCAAGGTGCTGGACGGCATAAAAGCGCACCTCGCCAACGTAAAGATTCACCATGAGCGCGGCGATCAAGGGAAATGGCTGCGCGAGGTAACCTCTTTCCAAGACCAGTTGCGCGCGGCTTGGGAGCGTGCAGTCGAGGAAGTGGTCGGGCCTGTAATCCGCCGATTGTCGCGCAAGGTTGATACTGCCGGCCTCATAAAGCTCACCGTTCTCTCTGACAACGATTGCACAACAATGCGCGACGCCTATGGCAGATGCTCCATGCTGCTCCACAGCCAGCCCGGCGAGATCAATCCCCGTCTGCCACCGCCGGCCGTTATCCAGATGGAGATCGAGATGCTCGAAAAGTGGCTTGCGGATATTCGGGCTCGACAGGAGAGGGCGGCATGACGAGACGCTAACTAGCGGGTGGACAATCTATGGAAGAGCAGCGTGAGATTCTCGGGGGACTGATCCTTGGAATTAGAGAATTGCTCAGCGACAGGAGGATCGGACGATTCGATACACGTGAAAGAGCTGTTATGGGACGATTAGCTCGCTTCATGGCACCACACTACAGAGGTTGGGACATCGATACCGATCACGAAAGACGGGGCGACGATCCCAAATACCTCGATGTGCTACCCAATGGTGAGCCTGGTCGAAAGCCAATTATTCCAGATATAATTGTCCATGAGCTAGGTACGCAACACAACCTTCTGGTGGTCGAACTGAAATTGAGCGACAACGCAAACATTGCACTCGACCTTTGGAAGCTCTCTCAAATGACGCGTGAGAACGGACTTTACGCCTATTCTGTGGGGGCGCACATCATCCTGAATCTGGATCGGCGAACCGTTGCGCACTCGATAATCTTTATAGGTGGCGCGCCGCACCCGGAGCTAACTGACTGGTTTCAGGGACATTTTCATCAATAGAACGCCGCCCATTTCGGCTTTCAGGAAAAGATCGGTTCGTTGTGACAGATGTAGAAGCTAGATCGGCAACGTTTCTTTGCAAAGATTAAGTTCAGTGTGAGCGTCCGGTGAAGACATTTTCGAGTGTCGAGGGATGGAAGTTATAGGACGCGCTTCATCTCATCGGCCATGACGCGGTCGATCATTTTGGGATCGCATTGCGCGTCAACCAGGAACTCTCGGATACCACTGTCCCACGTCCTGATGTCGGCAAGTAGGCTCTGCAGTTCTTCGATGCCATTCTCGGTTAGACTCTTCGTGCCATCTTCACTGCCATCGCTGACGTAAACGAGTTCGCCTCGGAGATGTTGTCCGAGTTGGCCGTCACTTCCTCGATCAGTTCGAGATTCTCACCGATCTTGCTGGCGACTTGCCTGAGTGTGTAGATGAACCTCAAGCGTGCCATCAGGCGGCCTCGTATCGAGCGTTTGCTGGCTTCCAGTTCCAGGGCAGCATTTCCGCAATTCGATCTTTGGGGTGATCTTGGATCCGGGCCAAGACGTCCTTCAGATAGATCTCCGGATTGTGGCCATGGAGTTTGGTAGTCTCAATGATGGTCAGGATATTGGCGATGCGCTCACCGCCCTTGTCTGACCCAGCAAATAGCCAGTTTTTTCTTCCGATTCCAAGCGGTCTCATGGCCCGCTCGGCTATATTGTTGTCGATCTCAACACGGCCATCGTCGATATAAACGCTCAACGCTGCCCACCGCGAGAGAGCATATCGCATCGCTTCAGCCAGCTTCTGCTTCTGTGGCAGCGTCGAAAGCGTAGCCTCGATCCAGACCTTCAGCTCATCCAGAATGGATCTGGCGTGTTGTTGTCGCAGG